>JACQYW010000005.1 GCA_016208015.1 Nitrosomonadales bacterium
CATTCCACTCGGCCATCTTGGAAGTCAAAAGTAGTGAAACTGAGCTACACTTATTTGCAGCCGTCACCCAAAATGGCGGCTAAAGTGCCTGGGTAAAATTCAACGCGCAGGGCTGGGTAGTTTTAAACGCGCACCAACACTCGGGATGTTTGAGCAGATATTCCTTTGCCAGCGCGACATAGTCCGAATCGTCGTGCTTGAGGTGGTCCGACAGCCACTCGACCAGCAGACCATTGATATATTCGGAGATGTCGTCGCCGTTGTTGAAGCGGGTCTGGAAATCGGAGATGCGCTTGGCGAATTGCACATGCGACTTCTGGTGGGCCTTCAGGAAGGGGTAGCCCGATAGTTCCTGCAACTGTTCTTCAAAACCGAAGTGGAAGATCGCGTGATCGACCATCTTGTCGATCAAATGGCCGATCGTTTTGCGGGAAAGGCCGCCGGAATACGCATCGATCACATGGTTGATCTGTTCCACAAGCTGAAGATGCTGCTGGTCGATCACCGGGATCCCGACCACGAATTGCTCGGTTAATTCAAGCTTACCCATTGATTCTCCAAGAGTTTATGCGATGACGCAGTATTTCCGGCAATGCAAGGAGCTAAAACCTCAGGGATAGTATTGGCAAATCCTGGCCGCATCAAGTCGCGATGTTGCGCATGCTAAAATCCGCGCCTATTTATCGACTTGCAAATCATGAGCCAGCCCCCCCACCCTATCGAGAAGCTCCTCCAGCAACGCATCCTTATCCTGGACGGCGCCATGGGCACCATGGTGCAGCGCCACAAACTGACCGAGGCGGATTACCGCGGCGAACGCTTCAAGGACTGGCACCGCGACCTCAAGGGCAATAACGATCTGCTGGTGCTGACCAAACCTGATGTCATCAAGGGCATTCATCGTGAATATCTGGAAGCAGGTGCGGACATCATCGAGACCGATACTTTCGGAGCCAACGCCACCACGCTCAAAGCGTACGGCATGGAGTCGCTGAACTACGAACTCAACAAGGCCGGTGCTGCGCTGGCGCGCGAGGCCTGCGACGAATTCGCCACCAAGGACAAACCGCGCTTCGTCGCGGGCGTGCTCGGCCCGACCGACAAGACCGCGACCATCTCGCCCGATGTGAATGACCCGGCCGCGCGCAACATCAGCTTCGACCAACTGGTGGCGGATTATTCCGACGCCACGCGCGGCTTGATGGACGGCGGCGCCGACACCATCCTCATCGAGACCATCTTCGACACGCTGAACGCCAAGGCGGCCATCTTCGCCGTGAAGTCGGTCTTCGCGGAGCGCGGCACATCGCTGCCGATCATGATCTCCGGCACGATCACCGATGCCTCCGGGCGTACGTTGACCGGTCAAGTCACCGAAGCCTTCTACAACTCGCTGGCACACGCCAACCCCATCTCCATCGGCCTCAACTGCGCGCTCGGCGCGGAAGAGTTGCGCCAGTATGTGGAAGAGATGTCGCGCGTCGCCAACTGCTATGTTTCCGCGCACCCCAATGCAGGCCTGCCCAATCCGCTGGCCGAAACGGGCTACGACGACACGCCGGAGAATATGTCCGGCCACATCAAGGAATGGGCGGCGAGCGGTTTCCTCAACATCATCGGCGGTTGCTGCGGCACCTCGCCCGCCTTCATCAAGGCCATCGCTGAAGTCGTCAAAGACATCCCGCCGCGCAAGATTCCGCAGAACCCGGTCGAATGCCGCCTGTCCGGTCTGGAGCCGTTCAACATCGGTGATGAATCGCTGTTCGTCAACGTCGGCGAGCGCGCCAACGTCACCGGTTCGGCCAAGTTCAAACGTTTGGTGCTGGAAGGAAAATACGACGAAGCACTGGAAGTCGCCAAGCAGCAGGTCGAGACCGGCGCGCAGGTGATCGACATCAACATGGACGAAGCCATGCTCGACGGCGAAGCCGCCATGGTGAAGTTCCTGCACCTGATCGCCTCCGAACCGGACATCAGCAAAGTGCCGCTGATGATTGACTCCTCCAAGTGGAGCATCATCGAGGCCGGGTTGAAGTGCGTGCAGGGCAAGTCCATCGTCAACTCCATCTCGCTCAAGGAAGGCGAGGAAAAGTTTTTGCAGCAAGCCCGCCTGGTGCGCAGCTACGGTGCTGCCGCAGTGGTGATGGCGTTCGACGAGGCCGGTCAGGCCGACACCTACCAGCGCAAGATCGAAATCTGCGAGAGATCGTATCGCTTGCTGGCAGGTGATCCCGCGAGATTCAGGAATTCCGCCCCTTCCCCCTTGCAGGGGGAAGGTTGGGATGGGGGTAGAAACGGTGGGGACACTAGCACTTCTACCCCCTCCCTAACCCTCCCCCTTGCAGGGGGAGGGAACAGTTCCGCGGAGTTTGACCAGGGCATCGGCTTTCCGCCCGAAGACATCATCTTCGACCCGAACATCTTCGCCATCGCAACGGGTATCGAAGAGCACAACAACTACGCCGTGGACTTCATCAACGCGACTGCGTGGATCAGGAAGAACCTGCCCTACGCCAAGGTCAGCGGCGGCGTGTCCAACGTGTCGTTCTCCTTCCGCGGCAACGAGCCGGTGCGCGAGGCCATCCACACCGTGTTCCTGTATCACGCCATCAAGGCCGGCATGAACATGGGCATCGTCAACGCCGGACAACTCGGCGTGTACGAAGAGATCCCCAAAGACCTGCGCGACGCGGTGGAAGACGTGGTGCTCAACCGTCATCCCGATGCGGGCGAGAAGTTGGTCAAGCTGGCCGAGTCGGTGAAAGGCGGCGGCAAGGAACAAGTCGAAGACCTGGAGTGGCGCAAAGGCACGGTGCAGGAACGCCTGACCCACGCGCTGGTGCGCGGCATCACCACCTTCATCGTCGAGGACACCGAAGAAGCGCGCCTGCAAGCCAAATTCCCGGTCGAAGTGATCGAAGGCCCGCTGATGACCGGCATGAACGTGGTCGGCGACTTGTTCGGTGCGGGCAAGATGTTCCTGCCGCAAGTGGTGAAGTCGGCGCGCGTGATGAAGCAGGCCGTGGCGCATTTGATTCCCTACATCGAAGCCGAAAAACTGCGCTCGGGCGACACCAGCACCAAGGGCAAGATCGTCATGGCCACGGTGAAGGGCGACGTGCACGACATCGGCAAGAACATCGTCACCGTGGTGTTGCAGTGCAACAACTTCGAAGTGGTGAACATGGGCGTGATGGTGCCGTGCCAGCAGATCCTCGATACCGCGCGCGAACACAATGCCGACGTGATCGGCCTCTCCGGCCTCATCACCCCGTCGCTGGAAGAAATGGCGCACGTGGCGAAAGAGATGGAACGCCAGGGCTTCAAGATACCGCTGCTCATCGGCGGCGCGACCACCTCGCGCGTGCACACCGCGGTGAAGATCGAACCGAACTATCCAAGCGGTCAGACCGTGTACGTCACCGACGCCTCACGCGCGGTGGGCGTGTGCAGCAACCTGCTAAGCAACACCTCGCGCGACAGCTACATTGCGGAGATCAAGGCCGACTACGAAGCAGCGCGTGCGCAGCACGAGGGCAAGAAGGGCAAGGCGGTGCATGTTTCGCTGGAAGAGGCGCGCAAACATGGCTTGAAGACGAACTGGGGAGACCAAATCCCCCCTGCCCCCCTTTCAATAAAGGGGGGTAATGCAGCCGCATCCAAGGAATCCGCCACACCCACTTCCCCCTCCCACAAGAAAGGGAGCGCACCGCAGTTACCTCCCTTTGCAAAGGGAGGCAAGGAGGGATTTGAGCCGTACGTTCCGCCCAAGCCGAACCTCATGGGTATCCAAAAACTCGAAAACTACCCGCTCGATATCCTCGTCGACTTCATCGACTGGTCCCCCTTCTTCCAAGCTTGGGAACTCGCGGGGCGTTACCCGAAGATACTCGACGACAAAGTGGTGGGCGAAGAAGCCCGCAAGCTGTTCGCTGACGCTCAGGCCATGCTGAAAAAGATCGTCAAAGAAAAATGGCTCACCGCCAACGCCGTGTTCGGCTTGTTCCCCGCCAACACCGTGAACAGCGACGACATCGAAATCTACACCGACGACAAGCGCAGCAAGGTCGCGATGACCTGGCACAACCTGCGCCAGCAGACCAAGAAGCCCGCCGACATCCCCAACTTCTGTCTGGCCGACTACATCGCGCCCAAGGAAACGGGCGTGAAGGACTACATCGGCGGCTTCGCCGTCACCACCGGCATCGGCATCGACGCGCGCGTGGCGGAGTTCGAAAAGCAGAACGACGACTACAGTGCCATCATGCTCAAGGCATTGGCCGACCGCCTGGCCGAAGCGTTCGCCGAACACCTGCACCTGCGTGTGCGCCGCGAATTCTGGGGCTATGCGGCGGATGAAGCCTTGAGCAACGAAGACATCATCGCCGAAAAATATCGCGGCATCCGCCCCGCCCCCGGCTACCCCGCCTGCCCCGAGCACAGCGAGAAAGGCCCGTTGTTCGAGTTGTTGCAAGCACCGAAGAATGCAGGCATCACCCTCACCGAGAGCTTCGCCATGCTGCCCACCGCCGCCGTGAGCGGCTTCTACTTCTCGCATCCGCAGGCGCAATACTTCGCCACTGGCAAGGTGGACAAGGACCAAGTGGCGGATTATGCGCGGCGTAAGGGTTGGACGCTGGAAGAGGCGGAGCGGTGGTTGGCACCGGTGTTGAGTTACTAACAGGAGATATTCATGATGGAACCATTGTCACTTGATACTGTGCTATCCGAATTTTCGGAAGACAGTGAAGCGTGGGTAATTCAAAGCAAGAAGAATGGAAAGTACCTCACAATTCCAGACAACCGATATCCAGGTAGAAAACCAATCCGATTCTTTCTTAGCAAGTTGGATGCTGAAAGAGTTTTAGCGGAAGTATTAAAAGTGAATCCCGGTTTTACGACACAACGGTTGGAGCCAACAAATGTAAAACTGCTTCAGGCATTACGTTCTTTGAGCGCAGACAAAACTTTAGGGCATGCAGATAGCTTTGTTATTCACTCACCGAATGAAGTTTATGAATTTATCCATAACAAATTGCAATAACAAAAGGAATTAAGTTACATGACCACCCTCATCAAAACCGACACCAAACTGGGCGAAGGCGCCGAAGCCCAAGCCGGACAAACCGTCATCGTGCATTACACCGGCTGGCTCTTCGACGAGAGCGCACTCGACAACAAGGGCAAGAAGTTCGACAGCTCGCTTGACCGCAACGAGCCGTTCGACTTTCCGCTCGGTGGTGGGCGCGTCATCAAGGGTTGGGATCAAGGCGTGCAGGGCATGAAGGAAGGCGGGCAGCGCACGTTGGTGATCCCTCCCGAGATGGGCTACGGTCCGCGCGGCGCGGGCGGTGTGATTCCGCCGAATGCGACGCTGGTGTTCGACGTGAAGCTGCTCAAGGTGATCAAGACCGACATGGTTGATACCAAGGTCGGCGAGGGCGCAGAGGCCAAGGCCGGGCAGACCGTGATCGTGCATTACACCGGTTGGTTGTTCGACAAGAACGCGCCGGAGAACAAGGGCACCAAGTTCGACAGCTCGCGCGACCGCGACGAGCCTTTCGATTTCCCGTTAGGCCAAGGTCATGTCATCACGGGCTGGGACGAGGGCGTGCAGGGAATGAAGGTGGGCGGACAGCGCACGCTGGTCATCCCGCCGGAGATGGGCTACGGCAAACAGGGCGCGGGCGGCGTGATTCCGCCAAATGCGACGTTGGTGTTTGAGGTCGAGTTGCTTGGAATCAACTGAGGCTCGCTGCTAGACTGTCTCCATGTTCTATCTCGAACTCTTCGCTGCGCTGGATCGACACAAAGTGGACTACCTGCTGATAGGCGGGTTGGCGGTCTCCTTGCATGGCGTGGAACGTTCCACGATGGATGTGGATATCACGGTGGAGATGAATCCCGACAACCTAGCGGCGCTGATCGATACTGCGAAAGAGCTGAAGCTCACGCCGGTGCTTCCGGTACCGCTGGAGTCCTTGAGCAATATCGAGTTGCTGCGCGACTGGCATGCGCAACGCGACCTAGAAGCTTTTGCATTGCGCACACCGGAACTGGCGGGAGTGACGATAGACGTACTGCTGTTCCCTCCGGTTGATTTCGCCGGAATGATCGCACGTGCAGTCGAGTTCGAGATTGCCGGAACGGCGATCAAGGTGGTCTCGATCGAAGACCTGATCGCATTGAAGAGCGCCGTGGGACGACCCATCGATATTTCCGATGTGGAGCATCTGCAAAGGATCCTATCCGAATGAAACAGCCATTCAATCCGGGCGACCGCACCTACTATGTGAGCGACGAACGGCTGCGCGCATTCAAGGCGCTCACACCGGAGCAGCGCTTGCGTTGGGTGGAAGAGTTGGCCAGCTTCTTGCGACTGGCCAAGATCAGCAAGAAAAGACCCGTCACGAAACACACATGAACCTGATCTCCAACCCGCTGCTGGTTACCGCGCTGATGCTGGCGGTGTCCAACCTGTTCATGACCTTCGCGTGGTATGGGCACCTGAAGAATTTCTCTTCATCGCCGTGGTACATGGCGGCGCTGGCGAGCTGGGGCATCGCGCTGTTCGAGTATCTGATCCAGGTGCCGGCGAACCGCATCGGTTACACCCAGCTGAGTCTCGGGCAGTTGAAGATCATGCAGGAGGTCATCACGCTGACGATCTTCGTGCCATTCGCGGTGATGTACATGAACCAGCCGTTGAAGCTGGATTATCTGTGGGCGGGGCTGTGCCTGATGGGTGCGGTGTATTTTATTTTCAGGACGTAGGCCGTCGTTGATAGAACTACTAGCCATTCGACTAAGCCCGCAAGCGGGCAAGTCGCTGGTTATCCGGCGCAGGCCGGAACCCAGCCGGAAAACGAACTCCGCGAAGCGGGACAAAACCCAACGGCATTTTTGATAACTTCACTGGATTCCGGCCTGCGCCGGAATGACGGAATTGACGATGAGCAAACCGAAACACATCCACATCCTCGGCATCTGCGGCACTTTCATGGGCGGCATCGCGGCCATCGCCAAGCAATCGGGCTACCGCGTCACCGGTTGCGATGCCAACGTCTATCCGCCGATGAGTACGCAACTGGAAGCGCAGGGCATTGAGCTGATCGAGGGTTTCGGCGTGGAGCAGTTGGAACTCAAGCCGGATGTGTTCGTCATCGGCAACGTGGTGTCGCGCGGCAATCCGCTGATGGAAGAGATTCTCAACCGCAACCTGCCCTACGCCTCCGGCCCGCAATGGCTGGCCGATACGCTGTTGCGCGATAAGTGGGTGTTGGGCGTGGCGGGTACGCACGGCAAGACCACGACTTCGTCCATGCTGGCATGGATTCTGGAACACGCGGGGCTGAATCCCGGCTTCCTCATCGGCGGCGTGCCGCAGAACTTCGGCATCTCGGCACGTATCACCGAGTCGCCGTTCTTCGTGATCGAGGCGGACGAATACGACACCGCCTTCTTCGACAAGCGTTCCAAGTTCGTGCATTATCATCCGCGCACTGCGATCCTCAATAACCTCGAATTCGATCACGCCGATATCTTCCCCGACCTCGCGGCCATCGAGACGCAGTTCCATCATCTGGTACGCACCGTGCCCGGTAACGGGCTGGTGGTGTGCAACGGGCGCGAGGAATCGCTGGCACGCGTCATCCAACGCGGTTGCTGGACACCGGTGGAGAAGTTCGGCGCTGACGACGGCTGGAACATCGACGCGAACGAACAGGTTTCGCTGAACGGCAAAGCACAAGGCAAGCTGCAATGGGATCTGATGGGCGAACACAACCGCATGAACGCGCTGGCTGCACTGGCTGCAGCACGCCATGGCGGTGTACCGGTGGCACAGGGTCTGGCGGCGCTGGCCGAGTTCAAGAACGTGAAGCGCCGCATGGAAGTGCGCGGCACGGTCAACGGTATCACGGTGTACGACGACTTCGCGCACCACCCCACCGCCATCGATACGACAGTTGAAGGCTTGCGCCGAAAGGTAGGCAGGGCACGCATCCTCGCCGTGCTGGAGCCGCGTTCCAACACCATGAAACTGGGTGTGATGAAAGACGCGCTGCCCGGCAGTCTGAAGGATGCCGACCTGACCTTCTGCTACGCGGGGAATCTGGGCTGGGATGCACGCGGTGCGCTGGCGCCGCTGGGCGACAAGGCCTTGGTGAAGGATGACCTCAACGAACTCATCGAAGCCATCGCCGCAGTGGCGAAGTCAGGCGATCAGATATTGGTGATGAGCAACGGCGGGTTCGGCGGCATACACGAGAAGCTGCTGAAGCGGCTACAGTAAGGCTCGAACTATTTTTTCCCCGCCTCGACTATCGCATTGAGCTTGGTCAGGCATTTCACCGTTCTTCTCGACTGTTCATCAAAGCTGCCGGTCAGGATATCCATCGCACGATCGGTTTCTCCGGCCTGGTGCGCCTCGACGACGCTGGCAGCGTGGGCATGGAATTTCGCGTGTTCTTCCACCAGTTCGACGAACTCCGGCTGATCTCCGAAATGGGCCTTGCCGTCGCTGTGTATCCACTTGCCCAATACACAAAGGTAATCCACACCGATCTTTGCCGGTTGCAGGTCTTCCTTGGATTGTCCCTCCAGATACAGGAACAGGCGTCTTTTCCAGGCAGAGTGCGCAAGCACTGCATCATATAAATTAATGACCTGGGTGATCTCGGCCTGCTGTTTCATGCCAAGTGCCGAGATGAATTTTTCGAACATGAACGCCTCCAAGAAAAGCAAGGCCAAAGATATACCCTACAGGGATACCGGTCTATTACCCGTTAGCGTTATGAACCGGGCTCCCGCTATTACCCTGTTTGGTGGCGGAATATGGTGTTGCCGTTACTGCAAAAGGTATTCGATCACCTCTCCGGGTTCCTCGGAAAACGGCTCTCCCAGGCTGATCGTCCCCGCTCCGTGCAGCACGATCTGCTGCTGGTTGAGCTGGATCACCTGGCCGTCGCTGAAGCGGATATAGGTGCCGTTCACGCTTTGGTCGTTGAGCAGGAACTTGCCGAAGTTGTATTCGATGCGGGCATGCTGGCGGGACGCCAGGTTGTTGCGGATCACTATGTCGCAATCGTTGCCGCGGCCCAGGACGACATGCTTCAGATTTTCACTCACCGTGATGATCTGCTGGTGGTAGCGCAGCATCAGTTCATGGCGGGATTCGGCGGGTTTGCGCGATGCCGACATGCCGATACGCATGCGCGTGCTGGTCGTGTCCTCCGGTTCCCAGAGGATATGGAACACGTCGAAAGCCTTTTCCTTGCCGCGGAATACGGTGCGCATCACCGGGCGCGTCTTCTTGCGCAATTCTTCGGAAAGCATGTCCACCACCTTGTGCGTGGTCATGATCTGGCGCGCACGCGTGATGGCCGTCACCTTGGCGGCGATATTGACGGTGTCGCCGTACACGTCGCCCTTTTCGAGGACGACCTCGCCAAAGTGCAGCCCGATGCGGATGTGGATCGGCTGCTCGCCGCCGGGGCGCTGTTGTTCAACCGCCATTTGCATGGCGCAGGCCGCATTGAATGCATCGGCGAGTTTCGGGAAGATGCACACGATCTCGTCACCGATGGTTTTGACCAGCGAGCCCCGGTGGGTGGCCATCTCCTGGATGAGGATGGCGAGTGTTTGCTTCACCAGTTGCAGCGCCCGCTCGTTGCCCAACTTGTCATAGAGCGAGGTGCTGCCGCTGATGTCGGCAAACAAAACGGCTACATTCTCCTGCGAAGCGTCCATCAGCCGTTTGCTCCGGTCATCGATTTGTTCATCCTGAATCTCATTGCATGAGGAATTCGATCACTTCGGTCGGATTCTTGGAGAAGGGTTGACCCAGGCTGATGAACCCGGCTCCGTGCAACATGATCTGCTGGTTTTTGAGGCGGATGACCGTGCCGTCGGCGAATTGCACGAAAGTCCCGTTTTTGCTGGAGTCGGCGAGCAGGTTCTTGCCGAAGCTGTATTCGATGCGGGCATGCTGGCGTGATGCCAGGGAGTTGTTGATGATCAGGTCGCAGTTCTCGCCCCGGCCAAGCACGGCATATTGCGACTGTTCGTTCAACGTCACGACCCTGTCGCGATAGCGCAGCATCAGTTCCTGCCTGGATTCGGCCGGTTTGCGGTAAGTTGGCCTGCCGATGCGTGCGTCCGGCGACCTTTCGCGTTCCCAGTGGACATGGAAGACATCGAAGGCCTTGGTCTTGCCGCGAAACACGGTGCGCATCACGGGTCGGGTCTTCTTGCGCAACTCATCACTCAACGATTTCACCACCGTGTGGGTCGTCATGATCTGGCGCGCGCGCGTGATGGCCGTCACCTTGGCGGCGATGTTGACGGTGTCGCCGTACACATCGCCGTTCTTGTGCAGTACCTCGCCGTAATGCAGGCCGATGCGCACATGGATCGGCAGATCACCGCCGGGGCGCTGTTTTTCAACCGCCTCCTGCATCTCGCAGGCCGCATTGAAAGCGGTCACAGCGTCGGGGAAGGTGCACATGATCTCGTCGCCCATGGTTTTGACCAGTGTGCCCTGATGGCCAGTCATCTCCTGAGTGAGGATGCCGAGCGTGCGGGTCACCAGTTGCAGCGCGAGCTCGTCGCCCAATTCTTCGTACAACGCCGTACTGCCGCTGATATCGGCGAACAGGACGGCTGCGTTCTCCTGTAGGGCGGAGGTCGTCATCCGTTGGCTCCGAACATCATCCGCTTGGCGACGAAGCGTTTCGCCGGAGGGAAGTGGTCCAGCAGCGTGAGCGCGGCGGAACGCATGTGACCCAGCAAGGGCAGGTCGTTGGAGAACAGGCGCACGAGGCCGTCGGTGAAACGGATGCCGGCGTTGCGGTCGAAGCGACGCGACTTGCGGTACGCCGCGCACATGGCCGCCGTGCCGATGCCGTCCGGCGCGCTGTCGAGGATGGCTTGCGCCAGTTCCCACGCGTCGCGGATGCCCATGTTGAACCCCTGGCCCGCCACCGGATGCAGGGTCTGCGCGGCATTGCCGATGAGTACGGTGTGCGGAAAGGTGAGGTCGGGCGCGCGCTTCAGGCGCAGCGGATAGCAGTCGCGCCTGCCGACGCCAGTGAAAGATCCGACGCGGTCGCCGAAATGGTCTTGCAGATATCGCAGGAAAGTCGCGTCATCCCAGGTCAGCATCTGCTGCGCCTGCTCGTGCGCGGCGGTCAGCACCAGTTCGTAGCCGTCGGTGTAGGGCAGCAGCGCCATCGGGCCTTGCGGGGTGAAACGCTCGAAGGCCACGCCGTTGTCCGGATGTGTGCAAGTGATATGGGCGATGATGCCGCTCTGGCCGTAGTCGGTGATCTCGGGCGGATGCGTGGCTTCCAGCAACTTGCCGCCCTCGGCGACCACGGCAAGGCGCGCGGTGAGTTTGTGTTCCTTGCCCTGATGCGTGTAGGTGAGCGTGGTGTGCTCCTTCGAACTGTTCAGGTCGCTGACCGCCGCGCCGTACAGGCAATGGATATCGGAGCGTTGCAGGCTTTGCTGCAGGGCAGCGTGCAGCGCGGTATAAGGCAATACGTAGCCCATCTCCGACACGCCCAGTTCATCGGCACGCAGGGTGGTATGGCCGGGAGAATTCTTCTGCGTCACTTCGATGGACTTGATGTCGCTGACATTGGGGATGGTGTCCCAGGCGTGCAGGCGCTGCAGCAGCAGCCGCGAGCCGTAGGACAGCGCCAGCGAGCGTGGGTCGGTGGTGTTGATCGCCGATTCGCGGGCTTCCAGCAGCACCACATTCAGGTCGTTGCCTTGCAGGGCGATGGCCAGCGCTGCGCCGACCGGGCCGCCGCCGATGATCGCGACATCGCAACTGGTTTCATTCATGACGCATGACCTCTTCGATCTCCTTTACCGTCTTCGGCGCATCCTGCGTGAGCACTTCATTGCCCTTCGCGGTGATGAGCACATCGTCCTCGATGCGGATGCCGATGTTCCACAATGCCTTCGGCACGCTGTCGCTCGGGCGGATGTAACAGCCCGGTTCGACGGTGAGCGTCATGCCGACTTGCAGGGGGCGCCACTGGTCACCGATCTTGTATTCTCCGACGTCGTGCACATCCATGCCCAGCCAGTGGCCGGTGCGGTGCATGTAGAACTGCTTGTAGCTTTCGCTCTCCAGAACGGATTCTACAGAACCCTGACACAGTTTGAGGTCGATGAATCCCTGCGCCAACACGCGCAAGGCCGCATCGTGCGGCGCGACCCACAAATTGCCGGGTCTTGCGGCGGAGATCGCCGCCGCCTGCGCGGCGAGTACGATCTCGTACACATCCTTCTGCGCGGGGCTGAACTTGCCGTTCACCGGGAAGGTGCGTGTGATATCCGAGGCATAGCTGTCCAGTTCGCAACCGGCGTCGATGAGCAGCAGGTCGCCGTCGTTGAGGCGCGCATCGTTGCCGACATAATGCAGGGTGCAGGCGTTGGCGCCGCCCGCGACGATACTGGTGTAGGCCGGTTGGCGCGCGCCGTGGCGGCAGAACTCGTGCAGCAGCTCGGCCTCCACCTCGTATTCGAACTGGCCGGGGCGGGTGAAGCACATCGCGCGGCGGTGCGCCCCGCAGGAGATCGCGGCGGCACGCCGCATGATGTCCTGTTCGAACCCGTCCTTGAGCAGACGCATCTCGTCGAGCAGTTCGCGCACATCGCGGATCTCGCTCGGCGCGCGGATGCCGCTGCGCGACTTGGCCTTCACCGCTTCGCGCAGTTTGAGCAGGCTCGCATCCCATGAGGCATCGGCGCCGACCGGGTAGAACAGCGCAGGCTGGTTGCCCAACAGTTCGGCGAGTTTCTCATCCAGCTGCGCGATGGGATAGGCGGCATCGAAGCCGAACTTTTCGCTCGCACCATCGGGGCCGTAGCGGAAACCGTCCCATACTTCGCGCTCGGGATTCTTCTCGCGGCAGAACAGGATGGATTCCATCCTGTCACCCGCGATCAATACCAGCACGGCTTCCGGCTCGGCGAAGCCGGTGAGGTAGTGGAAATGGCTATCGTGGCGGTAGTCGTAATGAGTGTCGGCGTTGCGCGCCACTTCCGGCGCGGTGGGGATGACGGCGATGCCGTGCTTCATCTTTTCGACGAGGCGGTTGCGGCGTTGTTGGAAGGGTGCGAAATCAGTCATGTCCTGCATTCTGCGACTCGCGCAGTTGCTTGTCGAGTTCGGCCAGCCGCTGCGGGGTGCCCACATCAACCCAGATGCCGCGATGATGTTCGCCGCTGACCTTGCCCAGCGCGATCTGTTCGCGCAGCAGCGGGGCCAGCGGAGCCTTGTTTCCGCGTGCGATGTTTGCGAACAACTGTGGCTTGTACAGGCCGATGCCGGAAAAAGTCAGTGCTGAGTGCTGAGTGCTGAGTGCCGGGTTGGAGATGCGGCCATCGCGCAGGCCGAAATCGCCCCTGGGGTTATGTTCGGGGTTGTCCACCAGCACCAGATGCGCCATGTCGTTGCTATTGGCGAGTGCGGCTGCACGAGAGGGCAGATGCGAGAAATCGTAGTCGCACCAGATGTCGCCGTTGACCACCGCGAATGGTTCATCGCCCAGCAAATGCAACGCGAAGGCAATCCCGCCCGCCGTCTCCAGTGCCGTGCCCTCGTCCGAATAGCGGATGTGCACGCCAAACTGGCTGCCGTCGCCCAAATTCTGTTCGATCTGTATGCCGAGGTGAGCATGGTTGATGACCAAGTCGGTGATCCCTGCGCGCACCAGATGTTCGATATGCCACACGATGAGCGGCTTGCCGCCTGCCAGCAACAACGGCTTGGGTGTGCGGTCGGTGAGCGGACGCATGCGTTCGCCGCGTCCGGCGGCGAGGATCATGGCAAGCATTGAAAATTGTCTTTCACGATTGCTTCCTCGCCCGCTTGCGGGAGAGGATTGAGGAGAGGGCATCGGGAGAGGATTGCACCCGCAAGAGGCAGGCCGTGGCTGTAAGGCCGCTGAAGCGGCAACAGCCACGCACAGGTGAGGGAGATGCGCAGCATCAAGAAGCAGCTCCGGCTTTGGCAACGTGCTGTTCCAGTTCGATCAGCAGATTATGCAAAGGCTTGAGGTCGATATAGCGCTCGCAGGCGCGCACCAGGTATTCCATCACCAGCGGCATGTCTTTCAGATATCCGTCCTTGCCGTCGCGGTGATACAGACGCGCGAAGATGCCCAGCACCTTGATGTGGCGCTGCACGCCCATCATCTCGTAATCGCGGTAGAACTCGCCGAAGTCTTCGCGCACCGGCAGCCCGGCCTTGCGCGCCTTTTCCCAATGGCGGATGAGCCAGTCCATGATCTCTTCCTCTTCCCACTTGATGTAGGCGTCCTTGAACAGTGAGGCGAGGTCGTAGGTGATGGGGCCGTAGACGGCATCCTGGAAATCCAATATCCCGGGCGAGGATTGAAAATCGTCCTTCACGTTTGCCCTCTCTCCTGCGGGCGGGAGAGAGTTGGAGAGAGGGGATTCGAGATACATCAGGTTGCGCGAGTGATAGTCGCGGTGCACATACACGCAGGGCTGGGCGAGGTTGTTGGCGAGGATGCGCTTGAACACTTCTTCCAGTTTGGCCTGTTGCTTGTCGCTGAGCGTCACGCCGAGATGCTTGGCGATGTACCACTCCGGGAACAGGTTGAGTTCGCGGCGCAGCAGAGCTTCGTCGTAGGGGGGCAGTTCGCCCTTCTTCGAGGCGAGCTGGATCTTGATGAGCGCATCGGTCGCCGCGCCGTAAAGCTGTTTTGCATCGCCCGTGCCCAATGCCTGCAGATAGGTGGTGTTGCCGAGGTCGGACAACAGCAGAAAACCCTGCGCCAGGTCCTGTGCATACACATGCGGCACATGGGTTCCGGCATCTTCGAACAGCTTGCCTACATGCAGGAATGGCTTGCAGTCTTCGTGTTGCGGCGGGGCGTCCATGACGACTTTGGTTGAGCCATCGGCAAAGGTGGCGCGGAAGTAACGGCGGAAGCTGGCATCGGCAGAAGCGGGTGCGAGGGTGAACTTTTCGTTCGGGTACAGGCTGGAAAGCCAGTCGGTAAGCTGTTTTTGGCGCTGCATTTGATTGCCTTAATGGTGAATTTGTGCGATTTTAGCACCTTAATTTATCCGCCCCGCACCATGCGTTTTCGTCTTAGTCCTGTCGCTCTCATTCTGCTCGCAACATTCCCGCTGCCCGGCCTTGCCGAAGAGGCGGCCTTGCCGTTGAAGCTGGATCGTACATTCAAGCAGACCCCGCTCTCGTCCGAGGGGACGGCCGCTTTCATCAGTGCACGGCATGTGGAAGCCAAAAAAGGCGATCAACTGGAAGCGAACGGCGATGTCGAACTGCGCCAGGGCGGACAAGTGATCAGGGCCGGACACCTGGTCTACGGCCAGGTGAACAAGGACGTGCTTGCGGTGGGCGATGTCCGCATCGAACAGCCCGGCTCGGTGGTTAGCGGGCCGGTGCTGAAATTGAATCTGGATACTTACCTCGGCGAGATGCTCCAGCCGCAGTTCGAGTTCAGCGAGAACCACGCGCGCGGCGCGGCCGAGAACGTACAGATCGAGGGCAAGATGAATTATGTCTTTGCCGATGCGACCTATACCACCTGCCCGGCGGGGAATGACGACTGGTTGTTGCGCATGAGCCGTCTGGATATCGATCGCACCACGCAGGTCGGTGTGGCGCATCACGCCCGGGTCGAATTCAAGGGGGTGCCGATACTTTATACGCCGTGGATGGATTTCGCGCTGAATGGTACTCGTCGTTCCGGTTTCCTCGGGCCGACTTTCGGCAACACCAATAAAGGCGGTACCGAGATGACGCTGCCGTATTACTGGAACATCGCACCCAACTACGATGCGACCATCGTGCCGCGCATGATCGCCAGGCGCGGGACTCAGTTCAACAACGAGTTCCGCTATCTGAATCCTTCTTATACAGGCGAGATCCATTACGATGTGTTGCCATATGACCGCGCGAGCCGGACGCAGCGAAATCGCGTGGCTTTGACTCATTCCCAGGCATTGGGGGGCGGAGTTGCAGCGGGACTCAAGATCAACCGCGTTTCGGACGACGATTATTTTCGCGACTTGTCTACGCTGGTGAGCGGGACGTCGCAGACCAACCTCTTGCGCGAAGGGGTGTTGTCTTATGGCGCTGGATGGTGGAATGCCTCCGCGCGAGTGCAGCGTTACCAGACATTGCAAGACCCGCTGGCCGTCCGTCCCGTGGCCATTCCCTATCGCCGTCAGCCGCAGGTTAGCCTGAACGCGCAAAATACGCTGGCAGACGCCAACATCGTTGTCGCCGGCGAGTATGTGGATTTTCGCCACGATACGAAGATCAACGCGCAACGGCTGGTGCTCTACCCTTCGTTGAGTTATCCGCTATTGAGCGACCCCGGCTATTTCCTGACGCCCAAGTTGGGCATGCACCACACGGAATACCGGATGGGTTTGAACAACAAAAAATCGTTGCCGGACGCCTCGCGCACGGTACCCATCTTCAGCACCGACACGGGTATGGTGTTCGAACGTGATGATTCCTTTCTGGGGAACGGCTATGTGCAGACCTTGGAGCCGCGCCTGTTCTATGTCTATGTGCCTTACCGCGACCAGAGCCTGATACCCGATTTCGATACGGCGCAGGCTCCCTTCAACTTTGGGCAGATATTCACCGAGAACCGTTTCTTCGGCAGCGACCGTGTCGGCGATGCCAATATGGCGACACTGGCGCTGACATCGCGCGCGATCGATGCGGATGACGGCAGCGAGCGGTTGCGCGTGATGGTGGGAGAGCGTTTCAGCTTCACCGCACCGCGCGTGAACCTGGTCACAACGACAGGCAGCACCAACACCAGCCGTTCGGATATCCTGTTGAGCATCGGCGGCAAGCTGAGCAAGGCGTGGTCGTTGGACAGCCTGTTCCAGTACAACCCCAACCAGTCGCATACCGAGTCGTATTACACGATGGCCCGTTACAATCCCGAAGCGGGCAAGCTGCTCAATCTCGGTTATCGCTTCACACGCAATACCTTGCGCCAGGCGGATGTCTCTGGGCAATGGCCGCTGCTTTCGCGCTGGCATGGTGTGGCGCGCCTGAACTATTCGCTGCAAGACCACCGTTCTTTGGAGGCGTTGGCGGGGCTTGAGTATAATCAGGACTGCTGGGCGATGCGTTTCGTGGCGCAAAGCTTCACATCCGCTACCCGTGAGCGTTCAACAGGGGTCTTTTTGCAATTGGAGTTGAACGACCTGGTGCGTATCGGGTCCGATCCGCTGGATGCTTTGCGCAGCAGCGTAACCGGCTATTCCAAACTGAACAGCTTACCTGCCGAGCAGCCTGTAGAGGGCCTGCGCTGAATGAACGATAACTGAAAGAGAACATGCTGAGAAAAATCTTCGTTGTATCCCTGCTTGCCAGCTCCGCGATTGCCTCTGCGGAGGAATCGCAGAAGCAGCCTGTTTCCATCGATCGCGTCGAAGTGGTCGTGAACGATGATGTCATCACCCGCAAGGAATTGGATCTGCGCGTTGCCAGCGTCACCAGGATGCTGCAAAAGCAGAAGACTGCCTTGCCGGACAGGAACATACTGGAGCGGCAGGTGCAAGAGCGCATGATCATCGAGAGATTGCAGGTACAGTTCGCCAAAGAGAGCGGTGTGCGCGTGGATGATGCGCAGTTGGACAAGACCATCCTGCGTATCGCGCAGCAGAACAAATTCGCCACGGTCGCCGCGTTCCGCGCCAAGCTGGAGCAGGACGGAACCGACTTCAGGGAGTTTCGCGAGGAGATCCGCAACGAAATGATCTCGGTGCGCCTGCGCGAGCGCGAAGTCGATAGCAAGCTGGTCATCAGCGAGAACGACGTCGATAACTATCTGAGCAACCAGGAGCGCCAGGAAGGCAAGGGCGAGGAGCTGCAGCTGGCCCATATCCTGATCGTTGTTCCCGAGCAGGCCAGTGCCGACAAGATACAGACCTATCGCAACCGTGCCGAACAGGCGCTGGCAAAGTTGCGCGGCGGCGACTCGTTCGCGCAGGTGGCGGCAGGATTCTCCGATGCGCAGGACGCGCTCAAGGGCGGCGAGATCGGCTGGCGTCCGGCGGACCGTTTGCCGCCGTTGTTCGCCGAATCGTTGCAGAAGATGAAGCCGGGTGAGGTGAGTCCGATCCTGCGTAGTCCAAACGGTTTCCATATCGTCAAACTGCTGGACCGGCGCAGCAAGGATACTCCCGTCGTCATCATCCAGACGCATGCGCGCCATATCCTGATCAAGACCAGCGAACTGGTCTCCGAGAACGAAGCGAAGAGCCGTTTGCAGGAGATCAAACAGCGCATTGACAAGGGCGCGGATTTTGCCGAACAGGCAAAACTGCATTCCGAGGATGGCAGCGCACCGCAGGGCGGCGATCTGAGCTGGTTGTCGCCGGGCGAGACCGTGCCGGAATTCGAAGGCGCGATGGATGCCCTGAAAGTCGGCCAAGTAAGCGGCCTGGTACAGTCCGGTTTCGGCTGGCATCTGATCCAGGTGATGGAGCGCCGCAACACCGACGTGAGCGTGGAACAGAAACGCCAGCGCGCCCGCAATGCCATTCGCACCTTCAAGTCGGACGAGGCCTTCCAGGATTGGCTGCGCCAGTTGCGCGACCGCGCTTTTGTCGAATACCACACCGCCGCCAAGTAATGCAGCGAGCGCTCGCCATCACCGCAGGCGAACCCGCAGGGATCGGCCCCGATCTCTGCCTGCAGTTGCAGCAGCTCGAACAACCATTGGTGGTGATCGCCGACAAAACATTGCTGCAACAGCGCGCGGCGCAGCTTGGCATCGAAATTTCCATACATGACTACACACCTGCTGCTCCGCAAGCGGCAGGCAAGTTGAGTGTGTTGCACATTCCTTTGGCGAGCCCTGCTCAAGCCGGAAAACTGGACAACACGAACGCGCGTTACGTACTTGAAATCCTGCGCCGCGCGCTGCGGGGTTGCGTGTCCGGCGAGTTCTCCGGCATGGTCACTGCGCCCGTGCACAAGGGCGTCATCAACGATGCCGGGATTCCCTTCACCGGCCACACCGAATTTCTTGCCGAGCAGACGCATACACCCTTGGTGGTGATGATGCTGGCGGGTGGAGGAATGCGCGTGGCACTCGCGACCACGCACCTGCCGCTGCGCGAGGTGGCGGATGCCATCACGCAACCCTTGCTGGAAGACATCCTGCGCATCCTGCAGCGCGACCTGCAACGCCGTTTTGGCATCGCGAATCCGCGCATCCTGGTGGCCGGACTCAATCCCCATGCAGGCGAGGGCGGCCATCTCGGGCGCGAAGAGATCGAGGTGATGATCCCGGTTCTGGACAAACTGCGCGCGGAGGGCATGGATGTGAGTGTTCCCATTCCCGCCGATACCCTGTTTGCGGCACACAGACTGCGCGAGTGCGATGCGGTACTGACGATGTATCACGACCAAGGCTTGCCGGTACTGAAGCACGCCAGCTTCGGCGAAGGTGTGAACATCACCCTCGGTCTGCCCTTCATCCGCACTTCAGTGGATCATGGTACCGCGCTGGAACTGGCTGGAACGGGCAAGGCCAACGTTGGCAGCCTGCTGGAGGCGATCAAGGTCGCAACGGAGATGGCGCAGCATGAACGGGCATAAGGCCAAGAAGAGCTTTGGCCAGAACTTTCTGGTCGACCAGAGCATCATCGCCGACATCGTGCGCGCCATCCGCCCGGAAGCCAGCGACAACATGGTGGAGATCGGCCCAGGCCTGGGCGCGCTGACGCGTCCGCTGTTGAAGCAACTGAACAAGCTGCACGTGGTGGAGATCGACCGCGACATCATCGCGCGCCTGAAGACCGACTATCCGCAGGACAAGATCGTCATCCACGAAGGCGATGCGCTGAAATTCGATTTCGCCATACTGGGCACACCGTTGCGCATCGTCGGCAACCTGCCCTACAACATCTCGTCGCCGCTGCTCTTCCACTTCGCCGACTATGCCGCGCGTATCACCGACATGCATTTCATGTTGCAGAACGAGGTGGTCGAGCGCATGGTGGCCGAGCCTTCCACACCCGCCTACGGGCGGCTGTCGGTGATGCTGCAATACCGCTTCTACATGGAAAAACTGCTGGATGTGCCGCCCGAGTCGTTCCGGCCCGCACCCAAGGTCGATTCGGCCATCGTGCGCATGATCCCCATCCCTGCCGACAAGATCGAAGTGAAGGACGAGACGTTGTACGCCCAAGTGGTTTCCGCCGCCTTCGGGCAACGGCGCAAGACCCTGCGCAACACGCTCAAGGCTTGGCTGTCAGAAGGCGAGTTTGCCGAGCTTGGCATCGATGCGCAGTTGCGTGCGGAGAATCTCGGTGTGGATGAATTCACCCGCATCGCCAATCACCTGAGCGGACGCAGGTAGTTAGCGATCCTGTCGCGTAGCGACAGCGATTGCTCCCTCTGCCTATGGGAGAGGGTTGCACCCGCAAGGAGTAGGCCGTGGCTGTAAAGCCGCTAAAGCGGCAACAGCTACGCGCGGGTGAGGGAAGGCAGGTTGGTGCGCGCGACTCCTTCTTCCGCCGGATTCGGGTAAAATCGGCACTCGTCAATCAAAGCAGGCCGCCCATCCATCATGTCCGATGTTCCACCGATAGTTCTCACTTTTGCGGCCACCGACCCCAGTTGCGGAGCCGGTATGCAAGCCGACATCCTGACCATCGCCAGCATGGGCTGTCATCCGCTGGCCGTGGTCACCGGCATCACCGTGCAGGACACCAGCGGCGTCGATGACGTGCAGCCGGTGGATGCCGACTGGGTGGCGGATCAGGCACGCGCGGTGCTGGAAGACATGCCGGTCGCGGCGTTCAAGATCGGCCTGTTGGGCAGCGTCGAGAACATCGCCGTCATCGCCGAGATCATCTCCGATTATCCCGACATCCCGCTGGTGTTCGACCCGGTGCTGGCGTCCGGTCGCGGCGACGAACTGGCGAACGAGGACATGCTGGATGCGCTGCGCGAGCTGCTGCTGCCGCAGACCACCATCCTTACCCCGAACAGCATGGAAGCTCGCCGTCTGGTACAGGACGAGGACAACGAGGCGGACGATCCCAGCCTGGCGGAATGCTCCAAGCGCATTCTGCAGTTCGGTTGCGAATATGTGCTGATCACCGGCACGCACGAGAACACGCCCAAGGTGGTCAACAACCTGTACGGCGAACGCGGCCTGATCCGCAGCGACAGTTGGCCGCGCCTGCCCGGCATCTATCACGGCTCCGGCTGCACGCTGGCATCTGCCATCGCGGCATTGCTGGCGAATGGCCTGACCATCGAAGAGGCGGTGCACGAAGCGCAGGAATTCACCTGGGAAGCGCTGAAGTACGGCTTCCGTCCCGGCATGGGACAACATATCCCCGACCGCCTCTTCTGGGCGCGCGATGAAGACGACGTCGGCGAAGAGACGCGTCATTAAGGGTTTGTACGCCATTACGCCGGACTGGGCGGATACGGCGGAATTGTTGCGCAAGACCCGGCTGGCGTTGCAGGGCGGCGCGCAGGTGCTGCAATACCGCAACAAGTTGGGCGACGCAGCATTGAGGTCGCAGCAGGCGCTGGCTTTGCGCCAACTCACCCGCGAGTTCGATACCACCCTCATCGTGAATGACGACGTGCATCTGGCCTTGCAGGTCGGTGCGGATGGTGTCCACCTCGGAGGTGGGGACGGCAGTATCGCCGCAGCACGTTCCGTGTTGGGCGGTGCGGGGATCATCGGCGTGTCTTGCTATAATCACGCTCCCCTGGCGCGGGAAGCAGTGCGGCAAGGCGCGGATTACATGGCGTTCGGCGCGTTCTTCCCGTCCAGCGTCAAGCCCGAAGCCGTGAAGGCGGATGTGCAGTTGCTCCGGACAGTGCGTGCCGAATTGAATGTGCCCATCGTTGCGATCGGCGGCATCACGCTACAGAACGGGGCGGCACTGGTCGAAGCGGGCGCGGATGCGCTGGCGGTGATCACGGCTTTGTGGGACGCGGCGGACATCGAACAGGCGGCAAGGGAATTTTCCAATCTATTCAGGCAAGGCAGAACAGCATGACATCGCATAACCAGGAACTCTTCGATCAATCCCAGAAAATCATCCCCGGCGGTGTGAACTCGCCGGTGCGCGCGTTCAAGTCGGTGGGCGGTACGCCGCTGTTCTTCAAGCGCGGCAAGGGTGCCTATGTGTGGGATGCGGACGACAAGCGCTATATCGATTATGTGAATTCCTGGGGACCGATGATCGTCGGTCATTGCCATCCCGAAGTGGTGAAAGCAGTGCAGGCCGCCGCCGCCGAAGGTTTGGGCTTCGGCGCACCGACTGCCGCCGAACTGGAGATCGCCGAGACGCTGTGCAAGATATTGCCGTCGCTGGAAATGGTGCGCTTGGTCAGCTCCGGCACCGAGGCGACCATGACCGCGATCCGTCTGGCGCGCGGCTTCACCGGACGTTCGCGCATCATCAAATTTGAAGGCTGCTACCACGGCCATTCCGATGGTCTGCTGGTCAAGGCCGGTTCCGGCGCGCTGACGTTCGGTCAGCCGAGCTCTTCCGGCGTACCCGCCGAGATCGCCGCGCTGACCACGGTGCTGGATTACAACGATGCGGCCGGTCTGGAAAAAGCTTTCGCCGAGTATGGCAACGAGATCGCCGCAGTGATCGTCGAGCCGGTTGCCGGCAACATGAATCTGATCCTGCCCAAGCGCGAGTTCCTAGATGCGATGCGCAAGCTGTGCACCCAGCACGGTGCGGTACTGATCCTGGACGAAGTGATGTCCGGTTTCCGCGTTGGCCTGCAGGGTGCGCACGGACATTACGGTATCAAGCCTGATCTGATCACGCTGGGCAAGGTGATGGGCGGCGGCCTGCCCGCTGCCGCATTCGGCGGTCGCCGCGACATCATGCAATGTCTGGCCCCGCTGGGGGCGGTGTATCAGGCCGGTACACTGTCCGGCAATCCGGTCGCCGTGGCGGCGGGCCTGACCACGCTGAAACTGGTGCAAGCCCCCGGCTTCTACGAACGCCTCACGCAATTGGCCAAGCAGATGACCGAAGGCATCAGCGCGAGCGCGAAGAAACACGGCATCCCGTTCAGCGCCCAATCCATCGGCAGCATGTTCGGCCTGTATTTCAGCGCAAATGTGCCGACCTCGTATGCTGAAGTGATGGCGAGCGACAAGGCTGCGTTCAACCGTTTTTTCCACGCCATGCTGGCCGAGGGTGTGTATCTCGCACCGTCCGCGTTCGAGGCGGGCTTCGTCTCTGCGGCGCACACCGAGGCCGATATCGCGGCCACGATTGCCGCAGCCGACAAGATCTTCGCGGCCTGGAAATAATGGGACTCTTCTCTCAAGCCGAGTTCTACACCACGGTCAATCACATGAAAGACTTGCCGCTGCACGGCGGCAAGGAAGTCGCGTTCGTCGGCCGCTCCAACGCGGGCAAGTCGAGCGCGATCAACACGCTGGCCAACCACACGCGGCTGGCCTACACCAGCAAGACGCCCGGGCGGACGCAGCATCTGAATTATTTCTCACTGGGTAACAGTAACTATCTGGTGGACCTGCCGGGATACGGGTACGCCAAAGTGCCGCCCGATGTGCAGGCGCATTGGGAACATCTGCTGAGCGAGTATCTACAGACCCGCGAGGAATTGGCAGGCCTGGTGGTGATCATGGATGCAAGACATCCGCTGACCGATCGCGACCAGGGTATGCTGGGCTGGTTCGCCCCGACCGGCAAACCCATCCACATCCTGCTTACCAAATCCGACAAGTTGAGCCGCCAGGAGTCCACCAAGACCTTGCGCGAGGTAAAAGAGTTTCTTGCGGAGCATTTCCCGCAATGCACGGTGCAACTGTTTTCCAGTTTGAAGAAACTGGGAACGGATGAAGCGGAAGCGGTGATCGCGGGCTGGTTCAAGAACTGACAGGCAAAAAAACGCCCCTGAACCAAAGGGGGAGGTCAGGGGCATAAAGTCTTTACAGGGTAAAGACACCCGCTCAGGGAGGAGAAACGGGAAGCAGCTTTCGCTACTCGGATGTTCAGACGGGACTATGCGAGAATAGTTCCGGCGACTTGGAAAATTTTAGGAATAACCATGCAAACACTCGGACAATACCCACAGACCAGAATGCGCCGTATGCGTCGCGATCAATTTTCACGCGACTTGATGCGAGAGCACATACTTACTCCGGCAGATTTCATCTACCCTGTTTTCGTACTCGAAGGCAGCAACAAAGTCGAGGATGTGAAGTCCATGCCGGGGGTGCAACGCAAGACTTTGGACCTGTTGCTGAAAGATGCCGAGCAATGCATGAAGTTGGGCGTTCCGGTCATGGCGATATTTCCCGTGATCGACACGCCGTTGAAGAGTCTGGGGGCGGAAGAAGCCTACAATCCCAAGGGCCTAGTGCCACGAGTGGTGGCCGAACTTAAAAAGCACTTTCCCGAACTCGGCGTGATGACCGACATCGCGCTTGATCCCTATACCAGCCACGGCCAGGACGGCCTCATCGACGACAGCGGTTACGTCCTCAACGACGAAACCATCGCCGTGCTGACCCGGCAGGCGCAGACCCATGCGGCTGCCGGTGCCGACATCGTTGCACCGTCGGACATGATGGACGGGCGCATCGGCGCAGTGCGCGCGGCACTGGACGCCCACAACCATATTCACACCCGCATCATGGCTTACTCGGCTAAATACGCCTCCAGTTTCTACGGCCCGTTCCGCGATGCGGTGGGTTCCAGCGGCAACCTGGGCAAGGGCAACAAATACACCTACCAGATGGACCCGGCCAATTCCGATGAGGCGCTATGGGAAGTCGGTCTCGACCTGCAGGAAGGTGCGGACATGGTGATGGTGAAACCTGGCATGCCTTACCTCGACATCGTGCGCCGCGTGAAGGACGAATTCAAAGCGCCGACCTTCGTCTATCAGGTGAGCGGCGAATACGCGATGCTGAAAGCGGCCGCGCAGAACGGCTGGCTTAACGAAGAGGCGTGCGTTCTGGAATCCCTGCTGGCATTCAAACGCGCCGGGGCGGACGGGATACTGACTTACTTTGCGCTGGATGCGGCGCGCTGGCTGAAGTCAGGCAGCTAACAATGCTTCCACTGCGGCGATATCAGCATGGGTATCCGGATGCCTGCTGCCGCTGTGGCGGGCGTTCTCGGGCAAAACGATGATGTGTATCTGAATCCCTGACTCGACCGTCAGCGTATAGCTGGGCACGGTTTCCTCGCGTCCGTAAACCCGCACTCTCCATTCCCCATCCTCGAATTCAAGGTTGTGTTTGAGCAGGAACAGCAACACGGCTTTGGTGTCGTCGCTGAAAAGCATCAGGTTGATATCGGATTGCTCATCAGCAGTGCCGCTCAATACCGAGCCGGTGAGGTAGGGGTGGAACTGTTCCAGCAGGCGCATGGCGGCAAGCGCTTCCTCGCGCAGCAGATAAAGTGACTCCGGATGGCTATCCTGCTGGTAGAGGGTGCGGTAGCTGTGCAGCGCCTCATCCACTTCCTGATTGCTGGGCAGGTGCTGGGTGTCCGCTGCTCCAAGTTGGCGGGCAGCCTTCTGTTTGGCCATGGCATGGTCGGTGATGCCGTCTTCGGCCATCAGTTTTGCGGCCTGATGAGCGAGTTGTTCGCGCATCAGGTCGCGTCGTTGCAGATGGGGCTTGCTCATCAGAATAGTTGGTCGTTTACCGTGTCGGCGGGTTTGTTCTCTTCCGGGATGACATCGCCCTGTTCCGCGGGCGGGTTCTCTTCGTAGAAATATTCGATGCGGTTGCCGTTGGGGTCGCGCAAGCCGCTGTCGTTGATGCGGGCGGTGATGACATGTTCCGGCATGGTGTACTCGACTTCCGGCACGCCTGTCAGCATCTGTCCCATATACCCCATCCAGATGGGCAGCGCCGCGCCGCCGCCGGTTTCTTTCTCGCCCAGGCTTTGAGGATTGTCGTAGCCGATCCAGGTGACCGCGACCAGGGTGGGATGGAAACCGGCGAACCATGCATCCATCGAATCGCTGGTGGTGCCGGTCTTGCCGGCAAGATCTTGCCGTCCGAGTTCCATGGCGCGCATGGCGGTACCGTGTTTCACCACATCCTGCATCATGTTGACCATAGTGAATGCGTTGCGCACATCAATGACCTGCTCCGCCCCTTCACCGGCGACAATCGGTGCCGCTTGCGCAACGATAGTGCCCTGGCCGTCTTCGATGCGCTGGATGAAGTAGGGCATGACGCGATATCCGCCATTGGCGAAGACGGAATAACCGCCCATCATTTGCATGGGCGTGACCGAGCCGGCACCGAGCGCCATGGTGAGATAAGCGCCGATCTTCTGTTTTTCGAAGCCGAATTTGGTGACGTAGTCCTGCGCGTAGTCCAGTCCGATGGCCTGCAAGATGCGGATGGAGACGAGGTTCTTGGAGCGGGTCAGGCCTTGGCGCATGCGCATCGGGCCGGAAAATTCGCCATCGAAGTTTTTGGGTTGCCACAACTCTTCGCCAGTCTGGGCAAGGTCGATGACCAGCGGCGCATCGTTGATGACCGAAGCCGGGGTGAAGCCCTTTTCCAGCGCAGCGGAGTAGATGAACGGTTTGAAACTGGAGCCGGGTTGACGCCATGCCTGGGTGACGTGATTGAACTGGTTGCGGTAGAAATCGAATCCGCCGACCAGCGCGAAGACCGCACCATCGCGCGGGTTCGCCGACACAAAGGCGGCTTCCACCTGCGGAAGCTGGGTGATCTCCCAGAAGTCCTGCTCGTTCTTGTACACACGGATCAGCGAGCCGACGCGGATGCGGCGGTTCAACGCCAGTTTTTCGCCCAGAGTCTGCTGCGCGAAACGCAAGCCTTCGCCACGGATCTCCACGACCTGCCCGTTCTTGCAGTATGCGCGTATGCCTTTGGGGTTGACCGATTGCACCACGGCCGGGATGAGGTCGTCGCTGTCCGGAACGTCTTCCAGCGCCTCTTCCAGTAATTCATCGGTATTGTTCTTCTTCAGATCGACATAGCCTTCCGGGCCGCGATAGCCATGGCGATGGTCATATTCCAGCACTCCCTTGCGCAAAGAGGCATAAGCGACGGCCTGATCCTGCGCGCGGATCGTGGTGTAGACGCTGTAACCCTGTGTGTATGCCTCTTCCTGGAAGCGGTCATACATCTCCTGACGTGCCATTTCGGCCACATAATTGGCATTCACCGCAAACGTCTGATGATGTGCGACTTGTTTGGTTTCGAGAGGCTCGTTCAGGGCCAAGTCAAGTTCTTCAGGCGTGATATAACGCAGGTCATGCATGCGGCGCAGGATGTACATCTGGCGCACTTTGGCGCGCTCCGGGTTCACTACCGGATTGAATGCGGCAGGTGCCTTGGGCAAGCCGGCCAGCATCGCCATTTCCGACAACGTGAGCTGATTGAGCGTCTTGGCGTAATAGACTTGCGCGGCGGAAGCAAAACCGTAGGAACGTTGCCCGAGGTAGATGTGGTTGATGTACAGCTGAAGGATCTCATCTTTGGTGAGATTGTGCTCGATCTTGAAGGAGAGCAACATTTCGTTGAACTTGCGCGTCAGCGTCTTTTCCTTGGAAAGGAAGAAATTGCGCGCGACCTGCATGGTGATCGTGCTGGCACCCTGTTTCACGCCGCCCGAGGTGAAGTTGGAGTAGGCTGCGCGCAGCACCCCGATGTAATCGACACCGCCGTGTTCGTAAAAACGATCATCTTCCGCAGCGAGAATGGCCTTCTTCATCAGTTCCGGGACATCCTCGATGCGCACCAGTTCGCGGCGTTCTTCGCCGAATTCACCGATCAGCGTTCCTTCGGCACTGAACACGCGTAACGGCATCTTGGGGCGATAATCGGTCAGCGTCTCCAGCGTGGGCAGTGTCGGATATGTAAGTATCGCCGCGAAGACGAGCAGCAAGATAGGCAACAGCGGCAGAGCGAGTACAACAAGGGCAGGGTAGAACCACCAGCGAGAGGTCATGACGTGAATTTGAAAAATATTGTGCGATTATATCGTCCCAAGCTGGGATTTCGATAACATAGAAAAAACTTTACACCCGCGGGAGTTATTGCTAGGATTTAAACCACTTTGTACGAAAAAGCGCTAACCAGCCTATGATCAAAGGAAATTTTGATATCCCGTTAGACTTTCTAAGCACTTCCACGCCACCCTTGATCGGGGTGGATATCAGTTCGTCTTCTGTCAAAATGGTGGAGTTGAGCGAAGCGCCCAAGAAGAACGGTTATGTGGTTGAGCGTTACGCAATCGAAACGCTTCCTTCCGACGCCGTCAGCGACGGCAACATCAACAATCTGGATGCTGTTTCGGACACGGTCAAACGTGCCTGGAAACGTCTGGGTTCCCGTATCAGGAACGTCAGTCTGGCTTTGCCTGCGGCAGCGGTCATCAGCAAGAAGATATTGCTGCCGGCCGGTTTGCGCGAGGATGATCTGGAATATCAAGTCGAGACCGAGGCGAACCAATACATCCCTTTTGCGCTTGAAGAAGTCAATCTGGATTTTCAGGTGATCGGTCCGGCACCAAACAATCCTGATGAGGTGGAAGTCCTGCTGGCCGCATCGCGCAAGGCGAACGTGGAAGACCGAGTGGCGGCCGCCCAGTCGGCAGGCTTGAAAGCGATCGTGGTGGACGTTGAGCCATACGCTGCCGAAGCCGCATTCGAAATGATACGTTCCCAGCTTCCCGGCGGCGCGGCGGACCAATGTATCGCACTGGTGGATATCGGTGCATACGTGATGAACGTGAACGTATTGCGCAATGGACAATCGGTCTACATGCGAGACCAGCAAGTCGGCGGAATTCAACTTACGCAACAGATCCAGAGCGTGTTCGGCCTGTCTGCCGAAGAAGCCGAGTCGGCCAAACGGAATGGCGGGTTGCCGGAGAATTATGAAAGCGATGTACTGTCGCCATTCCGCGAGAACATCGCCATGGAAGTTTCGCGCGCGCTACAGTTTTTCTTCACCTCCACCCAATATAACGAAGTGAATTACGTGGTCCTCGCGGGAGGGTGTGCCGCGTTGCCGGGCCTCGATGAGGCAGTCGCGACGCGTACGCAGGTCAGTACTTTAGTGGCGAACCCGTTCGAATTGATGACACTGTCCAGTCGTATCAAGCCGCGCCAATTGCAAATGGATGCACCAGCCTTGATGGTGGCATGCGGCTTGGCCATGCGGAGGTTCGATCCATCATGATACGCGTCAATCTTCTACCCCACCGCGCGGAAAAACGAAAAGCCAAGCAGCTGCAATTCGTTGTGCTGAGTGCTCTTTCCCTGGTACTGGGTGCGGTGGTCGTCGGTTTTGTTCACGTCGCCATCAGTACCCAGATATCCTACCAAGAACGTCGCAACGCATATCTGGATCAGGAGATTGCGGTGCTCGACAAGCAAATCGATGAAATCAAAAAACTGCGTGAACAGACCCAGTCTTTATTAGCCAGAAAAACGGTGGTTGAGAATCTACAAAGCACACGTTCGGATGTGGTTCATTTGATTGACCAATTGTTACGCATTCTGCCGGATGGTGTGCACCTGAAAAGCGTAAGACAGGCGGGATACAAAATTAGCGTAATTGGTTACGCGCAGTCGAATGCACGCGTTTCGACATTGATGCGTTCAATCGAGGATTCGCCCTGGCTGGATACGCCCACGTTGATTGAGATTCATGCATCGACACTTGAAGGGGGGCGCGTTAGCGAGTTTTCTCTCAACTTCAACCTGACCAAACAAGTGGCGCCAGCAGGCGCAAAAGGCTAGGGGGCGGCATGAATTTTATTGAGGAACTAAAAAATGTCGATCCCAAAACGCCGGGCAGTTGGCCTTGGCTCATAAAGATCACAGCTTTTCTCGCGATATTCATTGTAGTGATCGCAGCCGGCGCCGCACTCGACTGGCAGGAACAGTGGGACACTTTGAAATCGGTACGCGAGAAAGAAGAAAAGTTGCGCGAGGTCTTTTTAGCGAAAAAACGCGAAGCCATCAATCTGGATATCATCAAAAAACAATTGATCGATACGCAACAATCCTTCGGGGCGCTACTTAAACAATTGCCGAGCAAGTCGGAGATGGATGCCTTGCTGACCGACATCAATCAGGCGGGTTTGGGACGAGGATTGCAATTCGAACTATTCCGCCCTGGAGCCGAAGTCGCCACAGGTGTGTTTACCGAGCAGCCTATCACTCTCAAGGTGACTGGAAACTATGATGATCTGGGCAAATTTGCCAGCGATATTTCGCAATTGCCGCGCATCGTGACATTGAATAATATCAGCGTGAGCCCGGGCAAAGCCGGGGTTCTAACCATGGACGCAACGGCCAAGACATACCGATATCTGGACGAAGATGAATTGGCGGCACAGAAAGCAGCACAGAAACGTGCCACCCAAGCAGCCGGAGCAAAAAAATGAGAACGGCATCATATTCACTGATATTGGCAGCAACATTGCTTCTGGCAGCCTGCGGTGGAGAGGAATTCCAGGACTTGCGAGATTTTGTCAAGAATGCAGGCGCTGAAATGCGCGGCAAGGTCGAGCCACCGCCCGATATCAAACCCTACGAACCATTCACATACGATAACGACACAGCGCTGCCTGACCCATTCAAACCGCGCAAGCCAGACGCAAGAAATTCAAGCCGGGCAGGGAATAACCAGCCTAATCTGGATCGCCCCAAGGAAGAACTGGAAGACTTTCCGCTGGAAAGCTTGAAGATGGTGGGCTACTTGTATCAGAGGAATATCGGACACGCTGTGGTTCGCTCTTCCGAGGGCAAGATTTATCGTGTCAAAGCTGGAAATTACATCGGCCAGAATTTCGGTCAGATCATTTCCGTAACAGAAAACGAAGTGAAGATCAAAGAGATGGTGCAGGATAGCGCGGGTGACTGGTCCGAGCGAGAAAGCACACTGCTATTGGTTGAGCAATAAGGAGCAAAATTATGACACAGTTCGAGAACCCAATTTACAGCGTGCCTCGGCTCGTTGCAGTCATTTTTTCTGTATTGGCGTTGGGTGCGCAAGCTCAAGAAGCTCCCTCTCCAGTAGAGTCGAACAGCATCCAATCGATCAGCGCAAGCAATGAGACGGGTGGCAAAGTCGTCATCACCGTGGCTATGAAATTGGCTCCGGACAGACAACCGGCGGCTTTCGCAATCAATACTCCGCCTCGAATCGCTTTCGATTTCCCCAACACAGAGAATGGATTGGGGAAATCGACGCAGGAATTTGGCGAGGGGGATTTGAGAAGCGCCAACATCGTTCAAGCGGGCACACGTACGCGTTTGGTGATTAATCTGGCGCAGATGCTTAGCTATGATGCCAAGGTAGAGGGCAGCAATGTTTTGATCACATTGCAAAAGAAAGGGGTAGTCGGAGCGGACCCGGTCAGGGCTACCCATTTTGCGGATGCCAAATCCAGTACCCAGAAGCACAGTTTGCGCGATGTGGATTTTCATCGGGGCAAGGACGGCGAAGGGCGCTTGCAGATAGATTTGTCGGATACTGATATCGGTATTGATATCAAGCAGCAAGGACGTCTGCTATTGGTCGATTTTCAAAACACGAGTCTTCCTAGAAATCTTCAGCGCAAGCTTGATGTGTCTGACTTCGGGACACCAGTACAGTTAGTTGATGCTTTCACCCAGGGCGACAACGCTCGCTTGACTGTAGAACCCAAGGGGTTATGGGAATATTCCGCATATCAGACTGATAACAAATTCATCATTGAGATCAAGTCGATCGCCGAAGACCCGAACAGATTGGTAAAAAGCAGCCAACCCGGATATGCGGGTGAGAAACTGACTTTGAATTTCCAGAACATCTCGACCCGCGAAGCGTTGAGCGTTATTGCGGATTTTACCAGTCTGAACATGGTGATCAGCGATACGGTTTCGGGAAGTTTGACTTTGCGTTTGAAGGATGTGCCATGGGATCAGGCACTGGCTATCATCCTGCAAAGCAAGGGGCTGGACATGCGTAAAAACGGGAACGTGATCCAAGTCGCTCCCCGCGAAGAAATTGCCGCCAAAGAAAAACTTGATTTCTCGGCGCGTCAGGAAATTACTGAGCTCGAACCATTGCGCACAGAAACATTCCCCCTTGCATATGCAAAAGCTGCAGATTTGGTAAAGCTGTTCTCGGATGACAAACAAAAACTTCTTTCCAAACGAGGGAGCGCGATCTCAGATACAAGAACCAACATGCTTTTCGTGCAGGATACGCCCTCAAATCTGGATGAGATTCGCAGGTTTATCAAGATATTGGACATTCCTGTCCGGCAAGTTTTAATTGAAGCGCGCTTTGTGGAAGCTGCCGAGACCTTCAATCATACTTTGGGTGGACGCTTGGGATACATAGGTCCTACATCGGCTTCCGGTGGCGGGTTCAATGCCGGCAATGGACAACGCGGTGCGATCGATGGAAATGTGAACTTGCCTGGTGCTTCTTCAGGGTTTGGCGGGTTGACTTTGACGCTCTTCAACGCTGCGGCAACCAAGACGCTGACCCTGGAACTCAATGCATCGGCGACAGATGGCACAAGCAAGAATATCGCGAGTCCTCGAGTGGTCACGGCAGACAAGACCGAAGCGAATATCGAATCAGGTGTCGAGATTCCATATTTGCAGGCGAGCAGCAGTGGTGCGACCAACGTTGCCTTCAAGAAGGCGGTACTGAGTTTGCAAGTTACACCGCAGATCACCCCGGAAGATCACGTATCCATGAAAGTTCAGGTGAAGCAGGATACCGTTGGCGTTATCTATTTCGGGATCCCCAGCATCAATACCAAGAAAGTGAATACTGATGTGTTGGTGGACAACGGCGGAACGGTAGTCATCGGCGGTATATACACACAGTCAGAGACTGATGACGTTCGCGGTGTCACGGGCCTGAAGGACATCCCGATCCTGGGCTGGCTATTCAAAACTGATACAACCACAAAGGACAAGAAAGAACTGCTAGTGTTCATCACACCCAAGATTCTGAAAGAAACTCTTGGAATGAATTAAAGCAAGAGTGGATCAAAAAGAAAGCCCGGCAAAGCCGGGCTTTCTTTTTTGGATGATGGCTTTTCCGATACAATTCGAAAATGATCACGAGCGGCAAAACAAACAGACGCAATTCCAGCAATATTATTCTTGTCGGCATGATGGGTGCTGGCAAGACTACGGTGGGTAAATTGCTTGCCAAGCAGCTTGGCAAGCAATTCATTGATAGCGATGAAGAGATCCAGCGCCGTACCGGTGTGACGATCCCGCATATATTCGATGTCGAGGGAGAAGCGGGGTTTCGCGCGCGTGAGAGCGGCGTGATCCAGGAATTGCTCGAGGGCGACAACATCGTGCTGGCTACGGGTGGTGGCGCGATACTGAGTCAGCAGAACCGTGTAGCGATGAAGAAGCATGGCGTGGTGGTATACCTGAAAAGCAACGTGCATGATCTCTGGCAACGCACACGCCACGACCACAACCGCCCCTTGCTGCAAACCGAGAATCCGCGCGCCAAACTGCAGGAGTTGCATGACCTGCGCGACCCGCTTTACACGGAAACAGCAGATCTGATCATGCATACCGGCAAGCAGAGTGTGCAGATATTGCTGGAGAAGTTGCAACAGAAATTGGAAGGTTTGGAAACAATGACAGATACCCAAGGAACGATGCAAACCCTGAACGTGGGACTGGCCGAGCGCAGCTATCCAATCCATATCGGAAGCGGCTTGTTGGGGCATGTTGAACTGCTGCTGCCCCATATTCCGCGCAAACGCACAGTCATCGTCAGCAATACCACTGTTGCCCCGCTGTACCTGCGGCAATTGAGCGAGAGGCTGAGCGCGAACGGCGTGCAAGTCCAGTCCGTCATCCTGCCGGATGGCGAACAATACAAATCTGGAGAATCGCTAAATACGATATACGATGCGCTGCTCACCGCGCGCAGCGAACGCAGCACACCGCTCATCGCCTTGGGTGGCGGCGTGATTGGCGATATCACCGGCTATGCGGCCGCGACATATCTGCGCGGCGTGCCGTTCATCCAGATACCCACCACGCTGCTGTCGCAGGTCGACTCATCCGTAGGCGGCAAGACCGGCATCAACCATCCGCTGGGCAAAAACATGATCGGCGCTTTCTACCAACCGCGCGTCGTGCTGGCCGACACCGCCACGCTCGACACGCTGCCGGACAAGGAGTTGCGCGCAGGCATCGCCGAAGTCATCAAATACGGGCTGATCCGCGACCTGCCGTTCCTCGAATGGCTGGAAGGCAATATTGGAGAACTGCTCGCGCGCGACACGGCAGCGCTGCAATATGCCATTGCGCGCAGTTGCCAGAACAAGGCCGAAGTCGTCGGCAACGACGAGCGGGAAAGCGGCGAGCGCGCCTTGCTCAACCTGGGACACACTTTCGGCCATGCCATCGAGAACGGCATGGGCTACGGCGTGTGGCTGCACGGCGAAGCCGTGGCCGCAGGTACCATCATGGCGGCTGACCTGTCGCAGCGGCTGGGATGGCTGAGTGCGCAGGAAGTGGCACGGGTACGCAAACTGTTCGAGCAGACCGGGCTGCCAATCATCGCTCCCAAACTTGGTGCGGAAAAATATCTCGACCTGATGGGGTTGGACAAGAAAGTGGCGGACGGCAAGATACGCTTCGTGTTGCTGAAAGCACTGGGGCAAGCCGTGATGACCGGAGACGTACCGCAAGCTTTGCTGGAACAGACCCTGGAGTCCTGCAGTGCCTGAGCTGGAACTCGCCCCCTATGCAGTCACTAAAAGCACTCACGGCAGAAGAGTGCTCGAGCCGTCACCGCCGGGGCGCAGCGAATTCCAGCGGGACCGCGACCGCATCATCCACTCCGCCGCATTCCGCCGCCTCGAATACAAGACCCAGGTATTCGTGAACCACGAAGGCGACCTGTTCCGCACCCGCCTCACCCACAGCATCGAAGTCGCCCAGATCGGCCGTTCGATCGCGCGGCGGCTGGGATTGAACGAAGACCTGGTGGAAGCCATATCGCTGGCGCACGACCTCGGGCATACCCCGTTCGGTCACGCCGGACAGGAAGCACTGAACGACTGCATGAAGGATCATGGTGGATTCGAACATAACCTGCAATCCCTGCGCGTGGTGGACCTGCTGGAAGAACGCTATGCCGCCTTTGACGGCCTCAACCTGTGCTTTGAAACGCGCGAAGGCATACTCAAACACTGCTCGCGGGAGCATGCCGCGCAACTCGGCAACGTGGGCGAGCGCTTCCTCAAGGGCCGACGCCCCAACCTTGAGGCGCAGGTCGCCAACCTTGCCGACGAAATTGCTTACAACAACCATGATGTGGATGACGGCCTGCGTTCCGGTCTGTTGACTTTGGAGCAGCTCTCCTCGGTGCGCCTGTTCGCGCAGCATCTGGAAGAAGTGCGTACAGCCTATCCGGATTTGGCCGAGCGCCGCGTTGTGCACGAAACCGTACGCCGTATGATCAACACTTTGGTTACCGACCTTATTCGGCAGACCGAACACAACATCCGGGAACACGCCCCGAGGTGCGTGGATGACGTGCGTGCAGCGCCGCCCCTGGTGGCTTTCAGTACAGAGATGCATGAATTCAACCGGGAGCTGAAAAGTTTCCTGCGTACCCATCTGTACCGGCATTACCGCGTCATGCGGATGACTGCCAAGGCGCGCCGTATCATCGGCGATCTATTCCAGGCTTTTATGGAAGATCCGCGATTGTTGCCGCCGCAATTCAATCCGCAGGCGGAGTCCGACCGGGCCCGTTCGGTGGCGGATTACATCGCAGGCATGACCGACCGCTATGCCATACGCGAGCACCGCCGCATCTTTGCAATAGAAGAAATCTAGCCAGTAAGTTGCCCTCCACCCCCGTCTTAAGGTAGCATTCCCGCCCTTTCGCAAAAATAATTGGAAGGCGGCTAATGCCGCCGTTTTTATCGGATGATCGAGGTGAGGAGCAAGGTGAGCAATTCTTCGTTGCCGGCGCAGCAGGGTCTATACGATCCGCGCCATGAACATGATGCATGTGGTGTCGGATTCGTCGCACATATCAAAGGTCAGAAAAGTCACGACCGGGTCAGCCAGGGTCTGAAGATACTGGAGAACCTGACGCATCGCGGTGCGGTCGGCGCCGATCCGTTGGCGGGCGACGGTGCCGGTATCCTGATCCAAGTCCCCGACGCATTCCTGCGCAAAGCACTCCTCAAGAACAAAGTCACCTTGCCTTCGGCTGGTGAATACGGCGTCGGTATGCTGTTCCTGCCGCGCGACAAGGCCGCCCGTGCTGCCTGCGAAAAGATTATCGAAGCCAAGGTCAAGGCCGAAGGCCAGACCCTGCTGGGCTGGCGTGACGTGCCGGTGGACAACAAGGGCCTCGGCGAGAGCGTCAAAGCCGTAGAGCCAGTGGTGCGTCAGGTGTTCATCGCCCGCGGCAAGAAGACCGCCGATCAGGACGCTTTCGAGCGCAAACTGTTCGTCATCCGCAAGACCGCCGAGCATGGCGTGCGTGCGCTGCCCAAAGGACAGGGCAAAGGCTTCTACATCCCCTCCATGTCTTCCCGCACCATTGTCTACAAGGGCATGCTGCTGGCCGACCAGGTCGGCAAATACTTCCTCGATCTGCAGGACGCGGAGCTGGTCAGTGCCTTCTCGCTGGTGCACCAGCGCTTCTCCACCAACACCTTCCCGACCTGGGACTTGGCCCACCCGTTCCGCATGATCGCGCACAACGGCGAGATCAACACCCTGCGCGGCAACGTCAACTGGATGGCGGCGCGCCATGCCGCGATGTCCTCCAAGTTCCTCGGCAAGGATCTCGACAAACTGTGGCCGCTGATCGTCGAAGGCCAGTCCGACTCAGCCTGTTTCGACAATGCGCTGGAACTGCTGGTGGCCGGCGGTTATTCGCTGCCGCATGCGATGATGATGCTGATCCCCGAAGCCTGGGCCGGCAATCCGCTGATGGACGAAGAGCGCCGCGCGTTCTACGAATACCATGCCGCGCTGATGGAGCCGTGGGACGGCCCCGCCGCCGTGGCCTTCACCGACGGGCGCATGATCGGCGCCACGCTGGATCGCAACGGCCTGCGTCCCGCGCGTTATCTGATCACCAATGAAGATGTCGTGCTGATGGCGTCCGAGATGGGCGTGCTTGATTTCGCCGAAAAGAACATCGTCAAAAAATGGCGTCTGCAACCGGGCAAGATGTTCCTCATCGACATGCAAGCCGGACGCATCGTTGGCGATGACGAACTCAAACAGCAACTCGCCACCGCCAAGCCATACCGCAAGTGGATCGAGAAAACACGCCACTATCTCGACGAGTTGCCGAAATCCAGGCTCGAGTTGAAGAGCGAAGCCGGTTTGCTCGATACCCAGCAGGCCTTCGGCTATACCCAGGAAGACACCAAGTTCCTGATGTTGCCAATGGCAACGGCAGGCGAAGAAGCCATCGGCTCCATGGGCGCGGATGCCGCGCTGCCGGTGCTGTCGAGCAAGAACAAGGTGCTGTACAACTACTTCAAACAGCTGTTCGCGCAGGTGACCAACCCGCCCATCGACCCGATCCGCGAAGAGATCGTGATGTCGCTGACCTCCTTCATCGGTCCCAAGCCCAACCTGCTCGGCGTCGACGAGAGCAAGCCCGCGCCGCGCCTGGAAGTGCACCAGCCCGTGCTGTCGCAGGAAGACATCGCCAAACTGTATGACATCGACAAGCTCACCAGGGGTGCCTACAAGTCGCAAGTGCTGGACATCACCTATCCGGTGAAGAACGGTGCCGCAGGCAGCGCAGCGGCGATCACTACCCTGTGCAAGTCGGCCGTGAAGGCCGTTGCCAAGGGAAGCAACGTGTTGATCCTGTCCGACCGCGCGATGAGCGCGACTCGTGTGGCGATCCCGGCTCTGCTGGCGACTGCCGCCGTGCACCACCATCTCGTGACTGCAGGCCTGCGCACCAGTACCGGCCTGGTGGTCGATACCGGCTCGGCGCGCGAAGTGCATCACTTCGCCTTGCTGGCAGGTTACGGCGCGGAAGCCGTTTGTCCGTGGTTGGCTTTCGACACCATCGCCATGCTGGAACTGCCCGCCGGTCTGGATGCGAAGGACGCCAGGAAGCGTTTCATCAAGGCCGTCAACAAAGGCCTGATGAAGGTGATGTCCAAGATGGGCATCTCCACCTACCAGTCCTATTGCGGCTCGCAGATCTTCGAGGCCATCGGCCTCAACAGCGATTTCATCGGGAAGTATTTCCCCGGCACGGCCACGCAGATCGAAGGTATCGGCCTCAAGGAAGTGGCGGAGGAAGCGGTGCGCACGCATACTGCCGCATTCGGCAACGACCCGGTGCTGGCGACCATGCTGGATGCGGGCGGCGAATACGCCTACCGCACCCGCGGCGAAGATCACACCTGGACGCCGGAATCCATCTCCAAGCTGCAGCATTCCACGCGCTCCAACAACTACGCGACCTACAAGGAATATGCCAAGCTGATCAATGACCAAACCCGGCGTCAGATGACGCTGCGTGGCCTGTTCGAGATCAAGCCTGTAGGCAAGCCGGTTGCGCTGGATGAAGTCGAATCGGCGAAGGAGATCGTCAAGCGTTTCGTCACCGGCGCGATGTCGCTGGGCTCAATCTCCACCGAGGCACACACAACACTGGCCATCGCGATGAACCGCCTCGGCGGCAAGTCCAATACCGGCGAAGGCGGCGAAGATGCCAACCGCTACAAGACGCTGCACGGAGGTGAGAAACTATCCGACATCATCGGCAAGGGTCGCATCGAAGCCGACCAGACCATGAAGGCGGGCGACTCGTTGCGTTCGCGCATCAAGCAGGTCGCCTCGGGGCGTTTCGGCGTGACGGCGGAATATCTTTCCAGCGCCGACCAGATCCAGATCAAGATGGCGCAGGGCGCGAAGCCCGGCGAAGGCGGCCAGTTGCCCGGCGGCAAGGTGTCCGAATACATCGGCAAGCTGCGACACTCGGTGCCCGGCGTCGGTCTCATTTCGCCGCCCCCGCACCACGACATCTATTCCATCGAGGACCTGGCGCAGCTCATCCACGACCTGAAGAACTCCAATCCGGCCGCATCCATCTCGGTGAAGCTGGTGTCGGAAGTCGGAGTGGGTACCGTGGCTGCGGGCGTGTCCAAAGCCAAAGCCGACCACATCGTCATTTCCGGCTTCGACGGCGGCACTGGCGCATCCCCGCTGTCGTCGGTGAAGCATGCAGGTACACCTTGGGAACTGGGTCTGGCCGAAGCGCAGCAGACGCTGGTGCTGAACCAGTTGCGTGGGCGTATCGGTTTGCAAGTCGATGGTCAGTTGAAGACCGGCCGCGACGTGCTGATCGGCGCACTGCTGGGCGCGGACGAATTCGGTTTCGCCACCGCACCGCTGGTGGTCGAGGGTTGCATCATGATGCGCAAGTGTCACCTCAACACCTGCCCGGTCGGCGTCGCCACACAGGACCCGGCGCTGCGCAAGAAATTCACCGGCCAGCCGGAACACGTGGTGAACTATTTCTTCTTCCTCGCCGAAGAAGTGCGCGAGCTGATGGCGCAGATGGGCATCCGCAAATTCGAGGATCTGATCGGCCGCAGCGACCTGCTCGACATGCGCAAAGGCATCACGCACTGGAAGGCCCAGGGACTCGATTTCTCCAAGGTGTTCCACCAGCCCGACATGCCCAAGAGCGTGGCACGCCGCCATGCCGAAGAGCAGGATCACGGTCTGGAACACGCGCTGGACAACGACCTCATCGCCGAAGCCAAAGAGGCTTTGGACGCGATGCGTGTGGTGACCATCGAGACAACGATACGCAACGTCAACCGCAGCGTCGGCACCATGCTGTCGCATGAAGTGGCCAAGCGCCACGGCAATGCCGGTCTGCCCGACGACACCATCCGCGTGAAGCTGTTGGGTACCGCTGGTCAGAGCTTCGGTGCATTCCTCGCGCATGGCGTCACCTTCCAGTTGGAAGGTGAAGGCAACGACTACGTGGGCAAGGGCCTGTGCGGCGGACGTATCATCGTCAAGCCGTCCGACGACAGCAAACTGGTGGCCGAAGACAACATCGTGGTCGGCAACACCGTGCTGTACGGCGCGACCGGCGGTGAATGTTTCTTCCGCGGTGTGGCGGGCGAACGTTTCGCGGTGCGCAACTCCGGCGCCATCGCCGTGGTGGAAGGCGTGGGCGACCACGGCTGCGAATACATGACCGGCGGCATGGTCGTGGTGCTGGGCCAGACCGGGCGCAACTTCGCCGCGGGCATGTCCGGCGGCGTCGCCTACGTGCTGGACGAGGATGGCAGCTTCCCGCAGCGCTGCAACATGTCGATGGTGCAACTGGAAGCCGTACCGGAAGAAGCGGCCGCCAGCGAGACCGGCGAAGTGGACAGCAAGGGACGCGTGCATTTCAATCATCTCAACAAGGCCGACGAAGCGGCCCTGCGCGGCAAGATCGAGAAGCACCTGCGCTACACCGGCAGTGCGCGCGCCAAGCTGATACTGGATAACTGGGCGACGTATCTGCCCAAGTTCGTGAAGGTCATGCCGACCGAATATCGTCGTGCGTTGCTCGAGATTGCAGCGCAGCAGAAGGAGGCCACATGAACATCCCCGTAAATTTGTTTTGCGGGCGAATCGCTGCGTCGTGTGCTCGCTCACTCCTCGCCTACCAACGCGGTATGTCTCGTCGCTCGCTGCGCGACTCCTTGCGCTTCATCCCGCAAAATCAAATTTCCAAGGATGTTCATCATGGGTAAGCCAACCGGATTCATGGAATTCCAGCGCGTCAGCGAAGGTTACGCGCCGGTCGAACAACGGGTGAAGGACTATCGCGAGTTCGTCGCGCATCTCTGCGATGCAGAGGCCAAACAGCAGGGCGCACGCTGCATGGATTGCGGCATCCCGTTCTGCAACAACGGCTGCCCGGTCAACAACATCATCCCCGACTGGAACGACCTGGTGTATCGCGGCCACTGGAAACAGGCGCTGGATGTATTGCACTCCACCAACAACTTCCCCGAAGTGACCGGCCGCATCTGTCCAGCACCGTGCGAAGCGGCGTGCACGCTGAACATCAACAACGAAGCAGTCGGCATCAAGTCCATCGAGCACGCCATCATCGACAAGGGCGGCGAGAACGGCTGGGTCGTTCCGCAACCGGCGAAGAAAAAGACCGGCAAGAAGGTCGCTGTGGTCGGTTCCGGCCCTGCCGGATTGGCAGCCGCGCAGCAATTGGCGCGCGTCGGCCACAGCGTCACCGTGTTCGAAAAGAACAGCCGCATCGGCGGTCTGCTGCGTTACGGCATCCCCGACTTCAAGCTGGACAAGCGTCTGATCGACTGGCGCATGGCACAGCTCGCGGCCGAGGGCGTCAAGTTCCAGACCAACACCTTCGTCGGCAAGGATGCGCCGGGCAAGGGTATCGTCAACGATGCCAAGAAGACTGTCACACCCAAAGAGCTGGCCAAGGAATTCGACGCCGTGATCCTCGCGGGTGGTGCGGAACAACCGCGTGACCTGCCGGTGCCGGGACGCGAACTCAAGGGTGTGCACTACGCGCTGCAATTCCTGATCCCGCAGAACAAGGAAGTCGCGGGCGATGTGAAGAACCCGATCAACGTCGCCGGCAAGCATGTCGTGGTCATCGGCGGCGGCGACACCGGCTCCGACTGCGTCGGCACCTCCAACCGTCACGGTGCCGCATCCATCACCCAGATCGAAGTGATGCCGCGCGCGCCCGATCACGAGAACAAAGCGCTGACCTGGCCGAACTGGCCGCTCAAGTTGCGCACTTCCAGCTCGCACGAAGAAGGTTGCACGCGCGATTGGGCCATCGCCACCAGGGAATTCGTCGGCGAGAACGGCGTGCTCAAGGCACTCAAGTGCGTGCGCGTCGAGTTCAAGGACGGCAAGATGAACGAAGTGCCCGGCAGCGAATTCGAACTGAAGGCCGACTACGTGTTCCTCGCCATGGGCTTCACCAATCCGCTGGCGCAGGTGCTGGATGCCTTCGGCGTGGAGAAGGATGGTCGCGGCAACGCCAAGGCCGACACCGAAGGCGCCAAGTGCTACCAGACCAATGTGAAGAAAGTATTTGCAGCGGGCGACATGCGCCGCGGCCAATCGCTGGTGGTGTGGGCCATCCGCGAAGGCCGTCAGGCGGCGCGAGCCGTCGACGAGTTCCTCATGGGCAGCAGCGTCCTGCCCCGATAACAAGAAAAGATAAAAATGAACTTCAAAGTAAAGAACGACACCTTCCTGCGCGCCCTGCTGCGTGAGCCAACCGAGTACACCCCGCTGTGGATGATGCGCCAGGCGGGTCGTTACCTGCCCGAGTATTGCGCCACGCGCAAACGCGCCGGCAGCTTCCTCGAACTGTGCAAGAGCCCGGACATGGCGACGGAAGTGACGCTGCAGCCGCTGGATCGTTTTCCGCTGGATGCGGCGATCCTGTTCTCCGACATCCTGACCGTGCCCGATGCGATGGGTCTGGGCCTGTATTTCTCCGAAGGCGAGGGCCCGAAGTTCGAGCGTCCGCTCACGACTGAGGCCGCCATCAAGGCCTTGCGAGTGCCCGACATCGGCAAAGACCTGAAATATGTGACCGATGCCGTGTCACAGATCCGCAAGGCGCTGGATGGCCGCGTGCCGCTGATCGGCTTCTCCGGCAGCCCCTGGACGCTCTCTTGCTACATGGTCGAAGGCGGCAGCAGCAGCGATTACGCCAAGGTGAAGACCTTGATGTACAAGGAACCGAAGCTGATGCATCACATCCTGTCAGTGACGGCGGATGCGGTGACGCAATACCTGAACGCGCAGATCGACGCGGGTGCGCAAGCCGTGATGATCTTCGACTCCTGGGGCGGCGCGCTGTCGCACGCGGCTTACCATGAGTTTTCGCTGCCCTACATGCAGCGCATCGTGCAGGGACTCAAGCGCGAAAAAGACGGCGTCAAGATCCCCAGCATCGTGTTCACCAAGGGTGGCGGTCTGTGGATCGAGAGCATCGCCGACATCGGCTGCGATGCGGTCGGCCTGGACTGGACCATGGACATCGGTGTGGCGCGCCAGAAGGTCGGCCACAAGGTCGCGCTGCAGGGCAACCTCGATCCGAACGTGCTGTTTGCGACGCCGGACGTCATCCGCAACGAGGTCGAGAAAATCCTGACCAGTTACGGTTACGGCAGCGGCCATGTCTTCAACCTGGGCCACGGCATCTCGCAATTCACCAACCCGGACAACGCTGCCGCACTGGTTCAGGCAGTGCATGAACTGAGCAAAAAATACCATTAAGAATCAAGCCCAGTTCCAATTCTTATAAACAGCACGTTTTTGTGCATCAGGCCACGGATTACAATCCCCGTGGCCTTTTTTGTTAATGTCATAACTTATTGTTTATTATAAGCCTATCGGCCTGAGCAGAATTTGGGCGAAAGAAAAAAACCGTATATACGATTAGGAGTTAGTGCGCTTATCGGGCAGTTGCCCACACAGTTATCCACAGCTAATGTGCATAAGAAAAAATGTCCAATCCGCTCAAGCGCATTAGCTAAACTTCGCAGAAACAACCGGAGAGATTTTCCTTAACATGCCCATCATTCGCGTCGCGCTGGACGTGCCACTGTCAACACTTTTCGACTACGTCGGGAGTGAAAAGGCGCAGCTCGAGATCGGCCAGCGCGTGCTCGTGCCGTTCGGGCGCAAACAGGTGCTGGGCGTGGCGATGGAATGGGCAGAAAGCTCCGGTCTTGCGGCAGACCGCATCAAGCCGCTGACCCAGGCGCTGGACGATGTGCCGCCGTTGCCGCAAGAGTTACTCACCCTGTTACGTTTTTGCAGCGACTATTACCACTACCCGCTCGGCATGACCGTGCTGTCCGCCTTGCCGACGCGTCTGCGCACCGTGGAACCGATCGCCGTGAAACAATCGCTGGACTACACGCTCAGCGCTGCGGGTCGTGCGCTCGATCTGGCAACGCTGCCCAAGCGCCGCGTGGTGCAGCAGCGCATCCTGCAAGCCCTGCGCGAAGCGCCGCTCAGCGGCGCGCAACTGCGCAGTCTGTCAGCCACTGCGCCTGCTGCCCTGAAGGTGCTGCTTGAAGCGGGTTGGGTCGAGACATGCTCGCCGCAACCCCGTACCACGCACACCTTCAACGATGCGCATGCACTCACTGACGAGCAACAGCGCGCAGTGGATGCGGTCACACAACAGCAGGGCTACGGCTGCTTCCTGCTGCACGGCATCACCGGCAGCGGCAAGACCGAGGTCTATGTGCACCTGATGCACGAGATGTTGCAAAGGGACGGGCAGGTGCTGCTGCTGGTACCCGAGATCAACCTTACGCCGCAACTGGAGAACTACTTCCGTAGCCGTTTCCCCGACGTGGACCTGGTCAGCCTGCACAGCAGCCTGGCTGACGGCGAGCGCGCGCAGAATTGGCTCAAGGCGCAATCCGGCGAAGCGCGCATCGTGCTCGGCACGCGTCTCGCCGTGTTCACACCACTGCCCAAGCTGAGTCTCATCCTGGTGGATGAAGAACACGACCCCTCGTTCAAACAGCAGGACGGTCTGCGCTACTCGGCGCGCGATGTGGCCATCTTCCGCGCCAACCAGCGCGGCGTGCCTATCGTGCTGGGTTCCGCCACGCCCTCGCTGGAGAGTTGGTACAACGCCAAAAGCGGGCGGTATCGTTTGCTGCAACTGAAACAGCGCGCAGTGCAGCCCGCCACCCTGCCGATCGTGCGTTGCATGGACGTGACAGTGCTACCGCTGCAGGACGGCCTGAGCGAGCCATTGCTCACCGCGATAGAGAATCGCCTGCAACGCAAGGAACAAAGCCTCATCTTCATCAACCGCCGGGGCTATGCGCCGGTGCTGATGTGTACCGCCTGTGGCTGGCTGTCCGAGTGCAAGCACTGCGCGGGTAAGCTCGTCCTGCACCAGAAAGACCGCAGCCTGCGCTGCCACCACTGCGGCGCTCAGCAGCGCGTGCCGCACGCCTGCCCCACCTGCGGTGATGCCGATCTCAAGCCGGTCGGCATCGGCACGCAGCGCCTGGAAGAAACATTGCAGACTCGTTTTCCGGAAGCGCGCATCCTGCGCGTGGACCGCGACAGCACGCGCAACAAAGGCGCGTGGAGCGCCATGCGCAAACAGATCCACGACGGCGAGGCCGATATATTGATCGGCACGCAGATGCTGGCGAAAGGCCACGACTTCCCCAACCTCACCCTGGTCGGCGTCATCAGCCCCGACGGCGCGCTCTACAGCGCCGACTTTCGTGCCTCGGAAAAACTCTTCGCCCAACTCACCCAAGTCGGCGGCCGCGCCGGTCGCGCCGACAAGGCGGGCGAAGTCATCGTGCAAACCGCTTTCCCCAACCATCCTTTGTTCCAGGCCCTGCGCGCGCACGACTACGAGATCTGGGCGCAGACCCTGCTGGCCGAGCGCCAGATGGCGGGCTTCCCGCCCTTCGTCTATCAGGTGCTGCTGAGCGCGGAAGGCAAGCAACTGGGCGAGGTGAACGCCTTCCTGCAACAGGCGCGCAACGCGGCGAAGGAATTGCAGATGCCCGTCGAGATCTACGGCGTCGTCCCCGCCGCCATGCCCAAACGCGCCAACCACCACCGCGCGCAGTTGCTTGTGCAGAGCGACAAGCGCAAGGCGCTGGGGGAATTTTTACGCGCGTGGAAGCCGACACTGGATGCGTTGCCTGCGCAGAAATTGCGCTGGGTGCTGGATGTCGATCCGATGGAGTTTTGAATAATCTGCGGGCATCTCTCTGCATGTGGGGGAGATATATTTGTTTCACCCGGTATACCCCGTCGAAATTCGAAGTGTCAGACAGGGGTTGTTTCTTGTAATTTATTCTGGCTAAGAGCAGGATGCGGAGCGGGCTGCACTTTATCGTTTTCAGATTCGGAGGAGCATAAATGTACAAGATGATCTGGGGTGTGTTTGTATTACTGTTTTCACTCAATGTCCTCGCGGCAGACCAGAACGACGTTAAGGCGGCATCTACGGCCAATTCTGCAACCATTGATGAGAATGCAAGCGACGACAAGACCTGTGCGAAAAAATGGGAACGCTATCATCAGAGCCAGGATTGCTTCGCTCCCTATCAAAATGTAAACGGTACTATGAAGCCCGGCGCTTTTGAGCATTGCGTCGTGGTCCAAACTCCATTGGAATGTTCGCTCTGATTCAGCCTCCGTAGGGATGGCTGAGTCCGCGGCGCAATAACCAAAGGGCATTGCGTCGCATGCGATACCCACAGCGCTATAATCTTTCCACCCCATTCCCAAACAAATCTCCATGACTACCGATGCAGAATTGCTTGAAGCCGTCGCTGCCATCGTCGGAAGCGATGCCGTCCTGTCGGGCGAGGCGGCGGCGCCGCATTTCAAGGATTGGCGCGGGCGCTATACGGGCAAGGCGATCGGAATGGTGTTCCCTTCTGATACGCAGCAGGTCAGCGAGGTAAGAATTAAAAGGGCCGTAATCGCATTACTTCCTCAAACCAATCTTGCGGGTTACTCACTCGCGTAGAGGGGGGCTTTTCCTTAACCCAGCTTGCAGTCACGAACTCCAAGGCGTCGGAGCGGAGTTGCTTTTAGGTTGACCTCGCGCGGCGCAATGTATAGACTCGCGTTTAAACATTAAGGAGTCATCGCATGTCCGAAGCCATTCTTGATATCAAGCGCTGGGGCAATAGCCTCGGTGTGCGCTTGCCTGCCGGGGTGGCGCGCAAGGCTCACCTGCATGCAGACCAGCGGGTACGCATCACCGTCGATGGCAATTACGTCATCATCGCTCCGGTGCAGGATGAGCCATTGACGCTGGAGCAGCGCCTTGCTGCCTACGATCCTAAACGGCACGGGGGCGAACAGATGCCCACAACCGAAACGCTTGGAGCCGAGCGGTGGTAGCCATTGCTGGAAGCAAGCGCTGGGCACCGGAGCGGCAGGACATCATCTGGATAGACTGCAACCCGCAGGCGGGTCGCGAGATGCGCGATGTCCATCCCTTTCTTGTGCTCTCGCCGCGCATCTTCAATGAGAAAACCTCGCTGGTGATCGGCCTGCCCATGACCACGGCTGAATACAATGCCGACAATCCTTTTGCCATCGCCGTGGGCGCGGCAACGGGACGCAAGAGCGGCCAGGCCAGCTACGTGCTGTGCCACCAACCCAAGTCTTTCGACTGGCGGCAACGCAAGGCCAAGGCGCACCCGCTCAAGCGCCTGCCGGATGCGATGTTTGTGCAGGTGTGCGAACGATTGAACCAGATCATCCAGATCGGCTGAAGCGTGCCACGAAAATTAGCGAAGTCTTCGCAATCAAACTTCCCATTCCCAAACAAATCACCATGACTACCGATGCAGAATTGCTTGAGGCCGTCGCTGCCATCGTCGGAAGCGATGCCGTCCTGTCGGGCGAGGCGGCGGCGCCGCATTTCAAGGATTGGCGCGGGCGCTATACGGGCAAGGCGATCGGAGTGGTGTTCCCTTCTGAAACGCAGCAGGTCAGCGAGGTGGTCAAATTCTGTGCTTCTAACAAGATCGCCATCGTGCCGCAGGGCGGCAACACCAGCCTGTGCGGAGGCTCGGTGCCGCTGGCGGAGGAGCTGAAACAGGTCGTCATCAATCTCTCGCGCATGAACCGCATCCGCGCGCTGGATGCCGTGAACTACACCATGACGGTCGAGGCGGGCTGCAAGCTGGCCTCGTTGTACGACGCGCCGGAGCAGGCCGACCGCATCTTCCCGCTCGGCCTCACTGCCATCGCGCCGCACTGCGAGATCGGCGGCAACCTTTCCACCAATGCGGGCGGCGTCAATGTGCTGCGTTACGGTCAGGCGCGCAGTCTGGTGCTCGGGCTGGAGGTGGTGCTGCCGGACGGGCGCATCTGGGACGGCTTGCGCAGTCTGCGCAAGGACAACAGCGGCTACGACATGAAGCAACTCTTCATCGGTGCGGAGGGTACGCTGGGTATCATCACCGCCGCCGTGGTGAAACTGTTCCCGAGGCCGAAGTCGATGGCGACCGCCTGCATCGCGGTGCGCGATCCGGCGGCGGCGGTCGCGCTGCTGGCGCACCTGCGCGCCACCTGCGGCGACACCATCAGCTCGTTCGAGCTGGTCTCGCGTTCCTGTCTCGAACTGGTGTTCAAGCATGTCGCCGACACGCATGAACCTTTTGCCACTCCGCATGAGTGGATCGTCATCGCCCAGCTGGCCGATGTGCTGCCCGCGCCGCTGGATGGTCCGCTGCGTTACGCGCTCAACACCTTCGGCAGCGGCATTGTCGAATTCGAGATCACCACCAACAAGGAAGAAGCCGAGCGCTGGTGGAAGCTGCGCAAGAGCATCGCCGATGCGCAAAAGGCCGAGGGCGTCAGCATCAAGCACGATGTCTCCGTGCCGATCAGCCGCGTGGCCGAATTCATCATGCTGGCCAACGCCGGGTTGCGCAACGCTTATCCCGGCATCCGCATCGTCGCTTTCGGCCATCTCGGCGACGGCAACATCCACTACAACGCTTCCATGCCGGACAAGGCGCAGAACAAGGTGTTCATCGAAGATAACGAACGCGAGGTGGTTCGACTGGTGCATGAAGTCGTGGTCAGGCTGGAAGGCAGTATCAGCGCCGAGCATGGCGTGGGCCAGCTCAAGCGCGATGAGATCGCCCGTTACAAGAGCCCGCTGGAGCTTGAGATGATGCGCAACATCAAACGCACACTCGACCCGCACGGGTTGATGAATCCGGGCAAGGTCATCTAGCCCGCCACCCAAGAGCAAGGAGGCATCATGTTTCGTTACGGAATATCGATACTGCTGCTTGCCACACTCGCTTCCTGCATGACACCCGCCGAGCGGGCCGATGCGGCCAAGGCCGAAGTGGATCGCATGGTCAAAGTGTACGGCCCGGCCTGCGACAAGCTGGGTTTCACCAAGGACACCGACCCCTGGCGCGATTGCCTGCTGCGCATGCGTGCCCACGACGACGATCGCTACCGCAACCGTCCCGTCACCACCACCTGCTTCGGCCAGCGCGGGTTTTACAACTGCACCAGCTTCTAAAGTATAGTGATGTTGCCGCAGCAGATTTCAAAAGGGGGAGCAGACATGGCGAACCAGCCCGAGATCACCAACATGGCCCTGTTCTGCGATTTCGAGAACGTGGCGCTGGGCGTGCGCGACGCCAAGTACGCGCAGTTCGACATCAAAAAAGTGCTGGAACGCCTGCTGCTCAAAGGCAGCATCGTGGTCAAGAAAGCCTATTGCGACTGGGACCGCTACAAGGAATTCAAGGCCACCATGCATGAAGCCGCTTTTGAATTAATTGAAATCCCGCATGTGCGCCAGTCCGGCAAAAACTCCGCCGACATCCGCATGGTCGTCGATGCACTCGACCTCTGCTACACCAAATCGCACGTCGACACTTTCGTCATCATCAGCGGCGATTCGGATTTCTCCCCGCTGGTCTCCAAGCTGCGCGAGAACAACAAATACGTCATCGGCATCGGCGTGAAGGATTCAACTTCCGACCTGCTCAGCGCCAACTGCGACGAGTTCATTTTCTACGACGACCTGGTGCGCGTGCAGGAAGCCAAGAAGAAACAGGCCGCCAAGAAAGCGCCTGCCAAGGTGAAAGCTGAAACAGCAAAGCCCGCTGCGGCAAAGAGCGAGGACGACAAGAAGCAGGAGGCCATGGACTTCCTGGTCGAAACCGTCGAAGGCCTCATCTCCGAGCGCGGCTCCGACGAAAAACTCTGGGGCTCCATGGTCAAACCCACCATGCAACGCCGCAAACCCGGCTTCAATGAGTCGTATTATGGCTACCGCTCATTCAAGGAATTGATCGAGGATGCGCAGAAGCACAAGTTGGTCGTGCTGGTGAAGGATGAGAAGTCGGGGCAGTACACCATCCGGTTACCTGTAGCAGACTGACCCGGAATATTTGGGAGCGCAATTCCTTCCTGGTTTGCGCAGATTGATGCGTAGTATCAGATAAGATACTATTCACCCATGAACAAGCGAGCCAAGTTACTCGATGCCATGCATAACAACCCACGGGATTGGCGCATCGACGACTTGCTGGTTGTGGCCAAGCAGTTCGACATCGAATGCCGGAACAGCGGCGGAAGCCATCACGTATTTGGCTTTCCCGGTGTGGAAATGGATGTCACCGTGCCCGCACATCGTCCTGTCAAACCTGTGTATATCCGCCAGTTTCTGTCGCTGGTGGATGCTGTGAAGGAGTTGAAGAAATGACCACCGCTACCGTCAAAAAAATCAAAAGCGTCAAGTCGCCATATCCGTTCGAGGCGTATTCCCACATCATCAGCCAGCTTCCGAAGGAAGACGGCGGCGGATTCTTGATCACCTTTCCCGATCTTTCCGGCTGTATGTCGGATGGTGCGACCGAAGCCGAGGCGGTTGCCAACGGCAGGGACGCGTTCAAGGCATGGGTGTCCGCGCGCAAAGATACCGGCAAAGAAATTCCCGCACCCTTCTATCGCCCCGACACCGTGCCGGAAGTATCGGGCAAGTTCGTTACGCGCCTGCCCAAATCCGTTCACGCAAAATTAGCTGAACGTGCCAAGGCAGAAGGAGTCAGTTTGAACACGCTGGTACTGGCCTATGTGGCAGAAGGGCTGGGGCGGAAGGCGGTGTAAAGCCGCCGGTCTGTTTGCGATGCCAACAGCCAAGCAGGGTGGGCACGTTATAGTGCCCACGCGGAGATCGGGAGTAAGTTCATAAACAACCCGCCCGCCCTCAAATGCTATAATCCGCGCCTCTTTTGAAGGCGTAAAGCAATGTCCGCAGTCCTGAATTTCAAATCCCATCTGACCGATCTGTTCGCGCAGGCTTTGCGCGAGGTAGCACCCGACCATGTCGGCGCGACCGTCCTGATCGAGCGTCCCAAGCAGGCCTCGCACGGCGATTACGCATGCAACTTGGCGATGCAGCTGGCCAAACCCCTGCGCAAATCGCCGCGCGACATCGCCAATGCGTTGATCGCTGCGTTGCCCAAGTCCGACGTCATCGAAAAAGTCGAGATCGCGGGCGCGGGCTTCATCAACGTGTTCATCACCACTTCCGCCAAACAGGACGTGGTGCATGGCGTCTTGCAGGCGGGTGCGGGTTATGGCCATGTGCATGTCGGCTCCGGACGCAAGGTGGGCGTGGAGTTCGTCTCCGCCAATCCGACCGGCCCGTTGCATGTCGGTCACGGGCGCGGTGCGGCAGTGGGCGATTGCTTGTGCAACGTGCTGCATGCGGCGGGCTGGAACGTGACGCGCGAGTTCTACTACAACGACGCGGGAGCGCAGATCGACAACCTGACCTTGTCGGTGCAGCTGCGCTGCAAGGGCATCACGCCGGACGATCCGTCCTGGCCGGAATCGGGCTATCGCGGTGACTACATCATGGATGTGGCGCGCAGCTACATGGCGAAGGAAACCGTCGAAGCCGACGACCAGCACATCACCGGCAAGGGCGATGCGGACGATGCCGAGGCCATACGCCATTTTGCCGTGGCCTATCTGCGCCGCGAACAGGATCTGGACCTGCGCGCCTTCGAGGTGGAGTTTGACGTGTTCTCGCTGGAGTCCGCGCTGTATACCGACGGCAAGGTGGAAGAGACGGTGAAGAAGCTCATCGCCAGCGGCCACACTTATGAGCAGGACGACGCGCTGTGGCTGCGCACCACCGATTTCGGCGACGACAAGGACCGCGTGATGCGCAAGAGCGACGGCGGCTACACCTATTTCGTGCCGGACGTCGCCTATCATCTGGAAAAATGGAAGCGCGGTTTCGTGCGCGTCATCAACGAGCAGGGTTCTGACCACCACTCCACCATCACCCGTGTGCGTGCCGGCTTGCAGGCGCTGGATGCGGGTATCCCCAAGGGTTGGCCGGACTATGTGCTGCACCAGATGGTGACGGTGTTGAAGAACGGCGAAGAGGTGAAGATCTCCAAGCGCGCGGGCAGCTATGTCACGCTGCGCGACCTCATCGACGAAGTGGGCTGCGATGCCACGCGCTATTTCCTCGCCGCGCGGCATCCCGACTCGCAGCTGGTGTTCGATATCGACTTGGCGAAATCGCAGAGCAACGACAACCCGGTGTACTACATCCAGTACGCCCACGCGCGCATCAGCACAGTGCTGGCGCAATGGGGCGGCGACAGGCTGGCATTGCTGCACGCCGATATGAGCGTGCTGGACAGCGAATACGAAACCGCTGTACTGCAGCGCATGATCGATTACCCGCAGGTGATCGAGACGGCGGCGGAAGACCTCGCACCGCACCAGGTTGCTTTCTACCTCAAAGAATTGGCAGCCGATTTTCACAGCTACTATAATGCCTCGCGCTTTCTGGTCGAGGACGGGCGCATCAAGCTGGCGCGGCTGGCGCTGATCGCGGCGGTGGCACAGGTGATCAAGAACGGCTTGGCGCTGCTCGGTGTGAGCGCGCCGGAAAAAATGTGAAGCGAAGGGTGGCGAAATGAGCGGCGAAAAATCCAAGGTAGTGGCGGGCGTGGTGATCGGTATGGTGCTGGGCATAACGATCGCCGGCGGTGTCGCGTGGTACGTCGTCAACAAGAACCCGTCCGAATTCACCAGCAGGGAAAAAGCCAAACCGGTTCCGCCCGTCGCGGCGCTTCCGGCGAGCGCGCCCGTTGCGGCGCCGGCATCGGGCGTGGCCGAGACCAAGCAGCACTTCGAGTTCTATAAAGTGCTGACCGACAAATCGGACAGCACGGTGCGCAAGACGACCCCGCCGAAACCGAAGCCGCAGCCTGCCCAACAGGCGAGTACCGCGCAGGATATGTACTTCGTGCAGGCAGGTTCTTTCCAGAACGTGGGCGACGCGGAGAAACTAAAAGCCAAACTCGCGTTCTCAGGCTTCGAGGCGGCCATCCAGACCGCGACCATCCCGGATAAAGGGGTATGGTACCGCGTGCGACTCGGCCCGTATAACGGCAGCGAAGCGGGCAAGACCATCATCGCGTTGAAACAGAACGGCATCATCGCCACCCAGGTACATGCCCAGTGAATGGGCGCAGTGAATCGATAAGGAGAAGAGCATGAGATTGACCAGGCAACTTTTTGCGGCGTTGGCATTGTTGTGTGCGATCCAGGTGCAAGCCGGGGACTTTGGAAGTGCGGGTTACAAGGTGCTGAATCCGCCGCAGCCGGTGAGCAGCGGCAATAAGGTCGAGGTGATCGAGTTCTTCTTCTACGAGTGTTCGCACTGCGACGATCTGCAAGGTCCCTTGGCCGCATGGGAAAAGCAGAAACCGAAAGATGTCGAACTGCAGATGGTGCCGGTCATCTTCCGTGAAACGCTGGAGCCGATGGCGCGCACCTATTACGCGCTGGAAGCGATGGGCGAGATCAAGCGCCTGCATCACTCGTTCTTCGACGCGATGCACAGGAAGGGCGTCGACCTGAGAGATGAAGCGAAGATCACCGACTTCGTGGCGAAGAACGGCGTGGACAGGGCGAAATTCAGCGCTGCATACAACTCCTTCTCCATCGCCAGCAAGCTGAACCGCAGCAACCAGCTGGTGAACAGCTACCGGGTCATGGGTACGCCGACCATCGCGGTCGACGGCAAGTACATCATCACCGGTTTGCACCCGGAAGATACCGTCCGCGTGCTGGATGAGGTCATCAAGATCGCCCGCAAGGAACGCAGCAAGCATTGATGAAAGTCGTCGTATCCGGCGCGTCAAGCGGCATCGGTCTCGCCCTCGCGCGCCATTATCTTGAGCGTGGTGCCACCGTCGCCGCCTTCGCCCGCCGTGGCGAACTCCTGCAAGCCCTGGCGGCGGATTTTCCCGAAAAAGTATTCTGTTACACACTCGATGTGCGCGATGCACCAGCCCTCCAGCGCGCAGCCGGTGACTTCATGGCGCGCATCGGCGTGCCCGACATCGTCATCGCCAACGCGGGCGTGAGCCGCGGCACGCTCACCGAATATGTCGAGGACGAGGAAGTGTTCCAGAACGTGATGGACATCAACGTGCTCGGCATGGTGAAGACCTTCCAGCCATTCATCACGGCGATGCGAGATGCTAAACAAGGGACGCTGGTCGGCATCGCCAGCGTGGCCGGCTTCCGCGGCCTGCCCGGCTCCGGTGCCTACTCCGCCTCCAAGGCGGCCGCGATCTCCTACATGGAAAGTCTGCGCGTCGAGTTATACGGCAGTGGTGTGAAAGCGGTGACCCTCTGTCCCGGCTACATCAGGACACCGATGACCGACATCAATACCTATCCGATGCCGTTCATTCTGGATGCCGACGACGCGGCGGGGCGCATGGCGCGCGTCATCGCGCGCGGCACTTCTTTCGCCGTGGTGCCCTGGCAGATGGGGTTGGTGGGATGGGTGATGAGGCGCCTGCCGAACTGGTTGTATGACCTTGCGTTCAGCAAAGCGCCGCACAAATCCAGAACCGTGAAGCTGGATTAGCCTTCCAGCTTCTTCTTCAGGATATCGTTCAACTGCGCCGGGTTGGCTTTTCCCTTGCTCGCCTTCATGGCGAGACCGACGAAGAAGCCGAACAATTTGTCCTTGCCACTACGGTATTCCGCGACCTTGTCCGCGTTGTCCGCGATGATCTCATCCACCAGCGCTTCGATCGCGCCGGAATCCGACACCTGCTTCAATCCCTTGGCTTCGATGACCGCATCCGCGTCACCGCCTTCCGCCCACATGGTGCGGAACACTTCTTTCGCCCCCGAGTTGGAGATGGTGCCGTCGGCGATGCGCTGCAACATGCCGCCGAGTTGCCGGGCAGTGATTGGGCATTGCGCCATGTCCAAGCCGTCGCGGTTCAACTGCGCGCTCACTTCGCCCATGATCCAGTTGGCGCACATCTTGGCATCCTTGGGTACGGCGGCCAGCACGGTCTCGAAGAAGTCGGCCATCTCGCGCGATGCGGTGAGGAAACGAATATCGGAAGATGACAGTCCGCTGTCTCCACCGAGTTCGATCATGAAACGTGCATATTTTTGCTGTTGTAATTCCGGCAGCATAGCGCGTACCTGTTCGATCCACTCCGAAGAAATCTCCAGCGGCAACAAGTCGGGATCGGGGAAGTAACGGTAGTCGTGCGCGTCTTCCTTGCTGCGCATGGCGCGCGTTTCGCCGGTGTCGGGATTGAACAGGATGGTCGCCTGGTGCACCTTGCCGCCGTTCTCGATCGTGTCGATCTGCCATTGCACTTCGTAGTCGATGGCCTGCTGCATGAACTTGAACGAGTTGAGATTCTTGATCTCGCGCCGTGTGCCCAGCGGCTGGCCGGGCTTGCGCACCGACACATTCACGTCGCAACGGAACGAACCTTCCTGCATGTTGCCATCGCAGATGCCGATCCAGCGCACCAGTGTGTGCAGTGTCTTGGCGTAGGCCACCGCTTCGGCGGCGGAACTCATATCCGGCTCGGAAACGATCTCCAGCAGCGGCGTACCGGCACGGTTGAGGTCGATGCCGGTCATGCCGTGGAAGTCGCCGTGCATGGATTTGCCCGCGTCTTCTTCCAGATGGGCGCGCGTGATGCGCACCGTTTTCTCGTAGGGTTTTGCGTTACCCGAAAGCGGCTCGACCTGGATGGTCAGCGCGCCTTGCCCGACCACCGGCAGGTCGAACTGGCTGATCTGGTAGCCCTTGGGCAGATCGGGGTAGAAGTAGTTCTTGCGCGCGAACACCGAGCGAGGCGCGATATGCGAGCCGGTGGCCAGCCCGAACTTGATCGCGCGCTCGACCGCGCCCTTGTTCAGCACCGGCAACACGCCGGGCAGCGCGATGCTCACCGCATCGGCCTGCGTGTTCGGCTCTGCGCCGAACGCCGTTGATGCACCGGAGAAGATTTTTGTGTTGGTCGAGAGCTGGGTGTGCACTTCCAGCCCGATGACGATTTCCCAAGTCATGTCTATGTCGATCCTTATGGCTTTTACAGCCCTTGCGGCGCGTGACTGTGCCAGTCGGTCGCCAGTTGGAATTGGTGCGCCACGTTCAGCATGCGCGCTTCGTCGAAATAGTTGCCGATGATCTGCAGACCCACCGGCATGTCGTTCGCGCCGAAGCCGCAGGGGATGGACATGCCGGGCAGACCGGCAAGGTTCACCGCGATGGTGTAGATGTCGGACAGGTACATCTGCACCGGATCATCACCCTTCTCGCCTAATTTGAAAGCTGTAGACGGCGAGGTCGGGCCCATGATCACGTCGCACTGTTTGTAGGCCTCGGTGAAATCCTGCGCGATCAGGCGGCGGATCTTCTGCGCCTGCAAGTAGTAGGCGTCGTAGTAGCCGTGGCTCAGCACGTAGGTGCCGATCATGATGCGGCGCTTAACTTCCGCACCGAAGCCCTGCGCGCGACTCTTCTCGTACATGTCGGCGAGGTCGCCGTACTCGGGAGCGCGGTAACCGTAGCGCACGCCGTCGAAGCGCGACAGGTTGCTGGATGCTTCCGCCGGGGCCAGCACGTAATACACCGGCACGGACAGCTTTGAATTCGGCAGGCTGATCTCAACGATCGTCGCGCCGAGTTTCTTGTATTCGGCGATGGCCGCCTCGACCGCTTGCGCCACGTCGCTGCCCATGCCTGCGGCGAAAAACTCCTTCGGCAGGCCGATGCGCAGGCCGGTCAGCGGCTTGTTCAGATCGCGCGTGTAATCTTCTTTCTCGCGTTGCAGCGAAGTGGAATCGCGCTCGTCGAACCCTGCCATCACGTTCAGCATCAGCGCGAGGTCTTCCGCGCTGCGGCCCATCGGTCCGGCCTGGTCCAGGCTGGAAGCGAAGGCGATCATGCCGTAACGCGAGCACACGCCGTAAGTGGGTTTCAGGCCGGAGATGCCGCATAAAGCCGCAGGCTGACGGATGGAACCGCCGGTGTCGGTGCCGGTTGCTGCCGCGCACAGCCGCGCCGCGACTGCAGCAGCTGTGCCGCCGGAAGAGCCGCCGGGCACGCGCGCCGTGTCCCAGGGGTTCTTCACCGGGCCGTAATGCGAAGTCTCGTTGGACGAGCCCATGGCGAATTCGTCCATGTTGGTCTTGCCGAGGTTGATCGCACCCGCGTTGTTGAATTGGGAAATGACATGCGCGTCGTAAGGCGAAACGAAATTGTGCAGCATCTTCGAGCCGCAAGTGGTCAGCCAGCCCTTGGCGCAGAAGATGTCCTTCTGCGCGATGGGGATGCCGGTCAGCGCCCCGACCTTGCCGGAGGCGAAGCGGGTGTCGGCCTCGCGTGCCTGCGCCAGCGACATCTCCGGGTTGACGGTGATGAAAGCGTTGAGCTTGGGGTTGAGCTGGGCGATACGGTCGAGGTAGCTCTGCGTCAGTTCGACGCTGGAGATCTTTTTGGCGCGCAGGGCGGCGCCCAGTTGGGTCAGGCTGGAATGGATCATGGTGCTTACTCGATGACCTGCGGAACCAGGTACAGGCCCTGTTCCACCTGCGGGGCGACAGCCTGGAAGGCCTCGCGCTGGTCGGGTTCGGTGACCATATCCTCGCGCAGGCGCTGTGCCAGGTCCTGGCTGTGCGACATGGGTTCAACGCCTTTGGTATCAACGGCCTGCATCTCGGCGATGAGCCCGAAGATGTTGTTCAATTGCGCCTGGGCGGCTTGGAGTTCCTGGTCGTTCATCGCCAGCCGTGCAAGGCGGGCGACTTTTTCGACATCGGCTAAACTTAGGGACATAAACGGGCTTAAAGCTTTATCAAATCGGGCGTGATAGGGTATCATAAACCGGTTTACAGGCGCACCCCTTCTACCTTTCAGGACTCGACATGTTTAGTTATTTCGACAGCTATTTCTCCAACGATCTCGCGATCGACCTCGGCACCGCCAACACCCTCATCTGGGCGCGAGGTCAGGGCATCGTGCTGAACGAGCCGTCGGTCGTGGCAATCCGTCAGGAAGGCGGCCCCAACGGCAAGAAAGTCATCCAGCAAGTCGGTCTCGCCGCCAAGCAGATGCTGGGCCGCACGCCGGGCAACATCACCGCCATACGCCCGATGAAGGACGGCGTGATCGCCGATTTCACCGTCACCGAACAGATGCTCAAGCAGTTCATCCGCCGCGTGCACAAATCCAGCATCTTCACTCCCAGCCCGCGCATCGTCATCTGCGTGCCCTGCGGTTCGACCCAGGTTGAGCGCCGTGCCATTCGCGAATCCGCATACGGCGCAGGCGCACGCCGCGTCGAACTGATCGAGGAGCCGATGGCGGCCGCGATCGGCGCCGATCTGCCGATCGAAGATGCGACCGGTTCCATGGTGGTCGACATCGGCGGCGGCACCACCGAAGTCGGCGTGATCTCGCTGGGCGGCGCGGTGTACTCCGGCTCGGTGCGCGTCGGCGGCGACAAGTTCGACGAAGCCATCATCAACTACATCCGCCGCAACTACGGCATGCTGATCGGCGAGACCACCGCCGAGCAGATCAAGAAGGAAATCGGTTCCGCCTTCCCCGGCAGCGAAGTGCGCGAGATGGAAGTCAACGGCCGCAACCTGGCCGAAGGCGTGCCGCGCAGTTTCACCATCTCCAGCAACGAGATCCTCGAAGCCCTGTCCGACCCGCTCAACAACATCGTCAGCGCAGTCAAGACCGCGCTGGAACAAACCCCGCCGGAACTGGGTGCCGACATCGCTGGCAAGGGCATGGTGCTGACCGGCGGCGGCGCGCTGCTGCGCGACCTCGACCGCCTGCTGATGGAAGAGACCGGCCTGCCGGTGGTGATCGCCGACGATCCTTTGACTTGCGTGGTGCGCGGCTCCGGCAAGGCGCTCGAGCGCATGGATAAATTCAACAACATCTTCACCAGCGATTGATCGTACGGCGGCGATTTGGACGATACCCGTACCCTTCGATTCTTTAATCGCGGCCCCAGTCCGGTCGTTCGTCTCATCTTCTTCTGCGTTCTCTCGCTACTGCTGCTGTTCGTCGATTCGCGCTACCGCTATCTGGAATCCTCGCGCAAAGTTCTGGCCGTGATGATCTATCCGTTCCAGCGCCTGACCGCTTTACCGGGCGAGGCCGTGGGCAGCGTCACTGTCTATTTCGAGACGCAGGAACGATTGCTGACCGAGAACGAGCAGCTGCGCCAGCAGCATGACACCGATGCGGCGCAATTGTCCCAACTGCAGGCCATCCTGGCGGAGAACGCACAACTGCGCGTGTTGATGGACCTCAAGGAACGTGTCGACTATCCGATGCAGATGGCGGAGATCGTCTACGTCGAACGCGACATCTTCAAACGCAAGCTGTTCGTGAACAAGGGCTCGCAGGCCAATGTCATGCCCGGCCAGGTGGTGGTGGACGATTTCGGCGTGGTCGGCCAGGTCACCCGCACCTATCCGTGGTTGTCCGAGGTCACGCTGGTCACCGACAAGGACCACTCCGTACCGATACAGAACCAGCGCAGCGGACTGCGCGCGGTGGTGTTCGGTTCCGGCGACATCAACGAGATGGCGTTGCGTTACATGCCGGTGAGTGCCGATATCGTCGAGGGCGATGTGCTGGTCACTTCGGGCATCGACGGTACCTATCCGCCCAATCTGCCGGTGGCCAAGGTCACCAGGGTCGAGCGCGATCCGGCTTATCCTTTCGCGCGCATCACCTGCGAACCGTTGGCCGGTGTGGACAGGCACCGCGCCCTGATGATCGTGTCGGGACTGCCGCAATTGCCGGAACTTCCGGAAGTGGCGGTCGAATCGACTGCCGAGCAGGAACGTGCCAGGAAGAGATTCAAACGGAGGAAACCGTGAGCAACGGGTTTGCCAAAGACCAGGAATTCCTGCTGCCCGCCAGCACGGGCTTTATCGCCTTCAGCCTGTTCATCGCGGTGATGCTCAACTGGCTGCCCTGGAACGGCTGGGCATTGGCGTTGCGCCCCGATTTCGTGGCGCTGGTGCTGTTGTACTGGTGCACACACAAACCGCACCGGATCGGCATCGGCATCGCCTGGCTGGTCGGCATCTTCGCCGATGTGGCCGATGCCAGCCTGTTCGGGCAACACGCGCTGGCCTACTCGGTGCTGGCCTTCGGCGGCATCGTGCTGCATCGCCGCGTGCAGATGTTCGATCTGCGCCAGCAGTCTTTCCATGTTTTTCCGTTGCTGTTGCTGAGCTATGCGACGTATGCCGCAGTGCATTGGCAGGTGCGCGGTTTCGTGGCGTGGGAATATTTCCTCGGTGCGGGAGTGTCGGCTTTGCTGTGGACACCGATGACCCTGCTATTGCAAGCACTGCGCCGTCCGCGCCGTGATCCGAACGAACTATGAATCGTTACATCGAGCTGAAGAACCATCAGCGCGAAATCTATTATTTCCGTTTGCGACTGGTGTTGAGTCTGGGATTCGTGGGGGTGATGCTGTTCATCCTGCTGGCCCGCTTCTTCTACCTGCAGGTCATCCGGTACGAGTACTTCCACACGCTTTCCGACAGCAACCGTATCTACGTCGTGCCCATCGTGCCGAACCGCGGACTGTTGCTCGACCGCAACGGTGTCGTCATGGCGCAGAACTACTCCGGCTACACGCTGGAGATCGCCCCCGCCAAAGTGACCGACATGGACGCGCTCATCGCCGAGCTGTCGCGACTGGTGACGATCACCCCCAAGGACATCAAGCGCTTCAAGAAACTGCTGACCGAACGGCAAGCGCTGGAGACCATGCCGTTGCGCAGCCAGTTGAGCGATGAAGAAGTGGCGCGGGTCTCCGCGCAGCGCTTCCGTTTCCCGGCTGTGGAGGTCAAGGCGCGGTTGTTCCGCGAATATCCCTTCTCCGATGTGACCTCGCACCTGATCGGCTATGTCGGGCGCATCAACCAGAAAGACATCGAGCAACTGGAAGAAGACGAGATCGCTTCCAACTACATGGGCTCGGACTACATCGGCAAGACCGGCGTCGAGCAGAGTTACGAGAAGGAACTGCACGGTACCACCGGTTTCGAACAGGTCGAAGTGGACGCGGGCGGGCGGGCGGTGCGCGTGCTGTCGCGCACCGCGCCGCAATCCGGCAACAACCTGATGCTGACGCTGGATGCGAAAATGCAGGAAGTGGCGGAGCAGGCCTTCGGCGCTTATCGCGGTGCGCTGGTGGCCATCGATCCCACCAACGGAGAAGTGCTGGCCTTCGTCAGCAAGCCGGGTTACGACCCGGCACTGTTCATCGACGGCATCGACACCGAGACATGGGAAGAACTGAACGGCTCGCTCGACACCCCGCTCAACAACCGCGCCCTGCGCGGACAATATCCGCCCGGCTCGACCATCAAGCCGTTCATGGCGCTGGCCGGTTTGCATTACGGCACCCGCGCGCCCGCGCGCACCATCAGCGACCCCGGTTATTTCATGCTGCCCGGCAGCCGCCACCAGTATCGCGACTGGAAGAGCGGGGGGCACGGCAGCGTCGACCTGTACAAGTCCATCGTCGTCTCCTGCGACACCTATTACTACGGTCTCGCCACCGAGATGGGCATCGACAACATGCACAGTTACCTTTCCCGTTTCGGCTTCGGCAAGAAGACCGGGCTGGATATGGACGGCGAGACATCGGGCCTGCTGCCGTCCTCGGAATGGAAGGCGAAGCGCTACCAGCAGATCTGGTATCCCGGCGATACCGTCTCGGCGGGCATCGGGCAGGGCTACAATCTGGTGACCCCGTTGCAGCTGGCTTTTGCGACCGCGACTTTGGCCAACGACGGCATCGCGTTCAAGCCGCATCTGGTGAAAGAGATCCGGCCGGCACGCGGCGAGCCGGTGATGGCCGAGGCCAGGATGATGTTCGATCTGCAGATCGATCCCGCGCACCTGAAGCTGGTGAAGAGTGCGATGGAAGCTGTCACCAAGCCCGGCGGCACGGCGGTGGGGGCGGGTTACGGGGTGGAATACCGCATGGCGGGCAAGACCGGCACGGCGCAGGTGATCGCCATGAAACAGGGCGAGAAATACGACGTGAAAAAGGTCTCCGAATACAACCGCGACCACGCCTGGTTCATCGCTTTCGCGCCGGCCGACAAGCCGCGCATCGCGCTGGCGGTGCTGGCCGAAAACGGCGGTCACGGCGGTTCAACCGCCGCGCCGATCGCGCGCAAGGTGCTGGATTATTACCTGCTCGGCAAAGTCCCCAAGCCGTTGCAGGCAGTGGCTGAAAAGGCCGGATCGGAAAGCGACTGAGAATGAACGCAAGACAACTCAAGAACCGCTTCATGCTGCATCTCGACCCTGTGCTGCTGGCCGCGCTCGGGGGCTTCCTGTTCATCAGCATGGTGCTGCTCTACAGTGCCAGCGACGGCAACTGGTGGCGCGTGCTGGGCCAGCTCGGCAACATCGCGGTCGCCTTCAGCGCGATGTGGATCGTCGCCAACATGCCGTTGCACTGGCTGATGCGTATCGCCGTACCGATGTATGTGTTCGGCATGTTGCTGTTGATCGCGGTCGCGCTGTTCGGCGAGATCAGCCACGGTGCGCGGCGCTGGCTGCACATCGGCGTGGCCACCATCCAGCCTTCCGAACTGATGAAGATCGCTGTGCCGTTGATGATGGCCTGGTACTTCGAAAAGAATGAAGCGACCCTGAAGCTGCGCAATTATTTCGTCGCGGTCATCCTGCTGGTCATGCCGGTCGCGCTGATCGTGCGCCAGCCCGACCTCGGCACCTCCATCCTCATCGCCGCCAGCGGCTTCTATGTGCTGTTCCTCGCCGGATTGAGCTGGCGCATCATGATCGGCACCGCGCTGGCGGGACTGGCAAGTGCGCCTTTCCTGTGGTCGGCGCTGCATGACTACCAGCGTCACCGTATCGAGATGCTGTTCGATCCGTCGCAGGATGCGCTGGGCAAGGGCTACCACACCATTCAGGGCATGATCGCGGTCGGCTCCGGCGGCATCCTCGGCAAGGGCTACATGAACGGCACGCAGACGCATCTGGATTTCCTGCCCGAGCGTACCACCGACTTCATCTTCGCCGTCTGGTCCGAAGAGTTCGGCCTGATCGGCAACCTGCTGCTGCTGGGACTGTATGTCTTCGTCATCGGCCGCGGCTTCATCATCACCGCCAACGCCTCCACCTATTTCACGCGCCTGATGGCGGGCAGCATCACGCTCACCTTCTTCACCTATGCCTTCGTCAACATGGGCATGGTCAGCGGTATCCTGCCGGTGGTGGGCGTGCCGCTGCCGCTGGTCAGCTACGGCGGTACGTCCTTGCTAACGCTGATGCTCGGCTTTGGTATGCTGATGAGCATCAACACGCACAAACAGCTCGTTAAAACTTGAGGGGAGTCGGAAAATGAAAAGACTATCGTTGTTGTTGCCGGTCGCTTTGCTGGCAATGGCCGGTTGCGCCACCACGCAAAAAGCGGACGACAAGCAGCAGAGCGCGGCACCCATCGTCGATGCGGTTTCCGGCCCCAGCGGCAAAACGGCCCGCGCCGCTTCGGCTCCCGCCACGGTTACAGCGACCGCCACATCGGGCGGTGGCTATCTGCCCGGCGACGGCCCCGGCGGCGACACCGCGGTGAATCTGGATTCCATCCCCGACGCCGCGCCCAAGGCCGAACCGCTGCACCGTTATGCCAACCGCCCCTATTCCGCGCTCGGCAAGACCTACACCCCGCTGCAAACCACGGGCAACTATAAAGAGCGCGGTGTCGCCTCCTGGTATGGCAAGAAATTCCACGGCCAGCGCACCTCCATCGGCGAGATCTACGACATGTACGGCATGACTGCCGCGCACCCGACGCTGCCCATTCCCAGCTATGCGCGCGTGACCAATGTCGCCACCGGCAAATCGGTCGTCGTGCGCGTCAATGACCGCGGCCCCTTCCTGCACCAGCGCATCATGGATCTTTCCTATGTCGCCGCCGCCAAGCTCGGCTACATCAACAGCGGCAGCGCCGAAGTGGAAGTCGAGAGCATCGCTGTCTCCGGCACCGCCCCGGTAGAACCGCCCGCCGTCAAAGTCGAGCCGTTGCCTCCCGCACCTGTCATGCCGATCGAATCGGCGGGCAAACCGACCGGCAAAATCTACCTGCAACTCGGCGCATTCAAATCGCCGCAAGGGGCAGAAAGCCTTCTGGTCAGGATGCGCTCCGAAATGGGCGAAGGCAGCAAGCCGTTGATGCTGTATGAGAAGCAAGGCCTCACGCGCGTGCACCTCGGCCCCTATGCCAGCGAGATCGAAGCCCGTAACGCGGCGTCCCGACTGGAGGATCGCCTCGGCTTCAAACCGTTCATGAGCAAACACTGATGAGGACGGCGGCCAATCTCGCGGTCGGCATCGTCGCACTCATCCACATCTATATCCTCGTGCTGGAGATGTTCTTGTGGGAAAGCCGCACCGGCCTGCGCGCCTTCGGCATGGACAAGGACTTCGCCGCCGCCACGCGTATCCTCGCGGCCAATCAGGGTCTGTACAACGGCTTCCTTGCCGCGGGATTGATCTGGGGATTGTTCTCGGGCAATGTCGATGTGCAGCAGTTCTTCCTCGGCTGCGTGGTGACGGCAGGTTTTTACGGCGCGATCACCGCGAATGCCAGGATATTGTGGGTGCAGGCGGTGCCGGCATTGGCGGGGTTGGTGTTGGTGGGGTTGGCGTAACGCCTTTACTCAGGCAGTTCCCTCTTCCTCCGGGGGGCTTCGCGTGGCGACCGATCTCCGGCAGGCAGCCCCATCTCAAAACCCTACTCCCCGCAACGTTGCCATAATATTAGAATATGCTAATATGCAAACCTTGCTGAACAAGGAGGCTTCACTATGTTTGGAATGAACGTAAAAGAGATCGACGCAACCCAGCTCGCACAATGGGTGGGAGACGACGGCCACAAGATGCGCGTGATCGACGTGCGCCAGATGGAAGAGATCATGCACGGTACCGTGCCCAAAGCAGAGGCATTGCCGCTGCACGTCCTGCCCGCCAAGGTGCACGAGCTGGACAAGGCCGAGAAGCTGATCATGGTATGCCGTAGCGGCGCGCGCTCGGCGCAGGCCTGCATGTTCCTGCAACAGCAGGGCTTCGACAATGTGTTCAACCTGCGCGGCGGGATGATGGGCTGGGTGCAGAGCGGTTTCCCGGCTTACCGTTTGGCTTGAGGTCGTTATGAGATCGAAGATATTTATCGGGCTGGCCGCATTGCTGGGATTTGCGCTGCTGTCGCAGCAATTGTCAGCCAGCCAGGGCGTGGACGTGAAACTGGCGCAGAGCATGGTAAGCAGCCAGGGCGCGCTATTGCTCGACGTGCGTGAGCCGGCCGAGTATGCAGCTATCCATGCGCCGAACGCGAAACTGATTCCTTTGGGTGAGGTGGCTCTGCGCTTGAAAGAGCTAGCGGCTTACAAGGACAAGCCCGTTGCGGTGATCTGCCGTTCCGGTCGGCGTTCGGCCAAGGCGGTCGCGCTATTGCAGGAAGCCGGCTTCACCCAGGTCAGCAACGTACAGGGCGGTATCCAAGCCTGGGAACAGGCCGGACTGGAAGTCATCAAGCAGCAATGATCGCGGTGCGGGCATTCAGCCCGCCACCCGCAACACCAAACCCTTCAGGTAGGCACCCTCGGGAAAACTCAACAGCACCGGATGGTCCGCTGCCGCATGCAGTTTCTTCACGATCTGCACATCGACGCCCGCATCCAGTGCCGCACCGGCGATGATCTTCTGGAACAGGTCGTCGCTGATGCCGCCGGAGCAGGAGTAAGTGAACAGCAGGCCGCCCGGACGCAATAACTTGAACCCGAGCAGGTTGATGTCCTTGTACGCGCGCGAGGCTTTTTCGGCGAAAGCGGCGGTGGGGGCGAACTTGGGCGGGTCCAATACGATGAGGTCGAACTTGCGGTTCTGGTCGCGCAGCTTGCGCAGGGCTTCGAACACGTCGGCGCATTGCCATTCCGCTCTCGACGCGTCGAGTCCGTTCAGTTCCACATTGCGTTGTGCGAGTTCCAATGCCTCCTGCGAGGAGTCGATGGAGAGCACCGACTTGGCGCCGCCGCGCAGTGCATAGAGCGAGAAGCCGCCGGTGTAGCAGAAACAGTTGAGCACATCGCGTCCGGTAGCCAGGGTGCCTGTCAGTGCGCGGTTGTCGCGCTGGTCGAGGTAGTAGCCTGTCTTCTGTCCTTCCGCTACATCCACGGCGAAGCGGAAACCATTCTCGATCACTTCCACCATCTCCGGTAACGTGCCGCGCACGATGGCGCAACGCTTGGGCAATCCTTCCAGTTCGCGCCCGTCGGAATCGGAACGCTCGTAGATGCATGCTGGCGTACACAATTCCTGAAGGATGTCGGCGATAGTCTCGCGCCAGCGCTCCGGGCCGGCGCTGCCCAGTTGCATCACCAGCACGTCGTCGTACTTGTCCACGATGAGGCCGGGCAGCCCGTCCGATTCGCCGTGAACGATGCGCATGCCGCTGCTATCGCGCTCAAGCCCCAACGTACGGCGCGCCGCCAACGCATCGCTGATGCGCTGACGGAAGAATGCTTTGTCGATGACATCCTTTTCGTTCCAGGACCACACCCGCGCGGTGATCTGCGAGTCGGGGTTGTAGGCTGCCCACGCCAGGAAGTTGCCCGCGCTGTCGCGCACCGGCACGGTGTCGCCGCTGGCGGGTGCGCCGTCGATGCACTCGACCGCGCCGGAGAATATCCAGGGGTGGCGACGCAGCAAAGATTTCTCCCGCCCGGCCTTGAGAATGATGCACGGTTTGGCAGCGGGATTGCCGGCTCGGGGCTTGGATGCGGTTTGCTTTACGGGTGCTTCGCCCTGCTCCTTGCTGCGCTGCACACGCTTGCGGAAATCCTTGCCGCCCTGCGATTGGCGGTGCGGGGTCGAGGGCGATCTTGGTTTTGTCTGGCTCATGGTTTTTTCTTGGCACGCGGATGCGCACCGTCGTAGATTTTGGAAAGGTACTGGAAATCGAGGTGGGTATAGACCTGCGTGGTGGAGATGCTGGCGTGGCCCAGCATCTCCTGCACCGCGCGCAGGTCGCCGGAAGATTGCAGCACATGGGTGGCGAAGGAGTGGCGCAGCATGTGAGGGTGCACACCGGTGTTGAGACCTTGCTTGAGCGCGCATTTATCCAGTTGCAATTCCACGGTGCGCGGCGAGATGCGTGCGCCTTTCGTACCGACGAACAATGCTGTCACTTCCGGTCTGGCGACCTGATCGCGTACTGCCAGCCACGCCTGCAAAGCGGCAATGGCGTGGCTGCCCAAGGGCACGATGCGCGTTTTGTTGCCCTTGCCGGTGACGCGCACCGAGGCGTCGGCGAAATCCATGTCGATGGGGTCGAGGCTCACCAGTTCCGCCAGACGCAGGCCGGAGGAGTAGAGCAGCTCGAACATCGCCTTGTCGCGCGCATCCAGCGGTGTCTCCACTTTCATCTCCACCAGCTTCACCGCCTCGTCGGGCGAGAGCGCATGCGGCAGGGTCTTGGGCGCTTTCGGCGCGCGCAGACCGACACAGGGATTGCTCTTGCAGCCGTGGTCGCGCATCAGGTAGCTGTAGAAACCGCGCCATGCCGACAACACGCGCGCCAGCGAGCGCCCGCCGAGACCGCCGCTGTGCAGCTGCGCGATGTAGCGGCGGATGTGGTGGCTCTTCAGGTCGGGTAATGGGGTTTCCCCGGCCAATGCCAGCAGGCGGCGGATGTCGCGCGCGTAGTTCTCGGCAGTCAGCGGGGAGTAATTGCGCTCGTTATGCAGGTAAGCAAGGTAGCCTTGCAGTGTGGCGGGTACTTTTTCAGCAGTGGGCATCACACATGCAGGTTGAACGCGCTGCCCAGTGTCTCTGCGATGCGCTGCAGGAACAGCGTGCCCATCTCGGGGTAGAAGCGTTCCTTGTCTTCGCTCGCGAGGATGAGCAGGCCGATGGTCTGGCCGTGCGCTCGTAGCGGCAGGTAGGCGAAGGAGCGCAGATGCTCGGCAGATTCGCCGAACCAGGGCAGCGTGTCGTGCACGGCATGGTGCGCGCAGACCGGTTGTTGATGCAGGTCGGCGAAGGCCAGCACTTCCGAACTGGGCGGCTCGTCCTTCCACAGATGCAGCGCCACATGCGGAATGGCGAAGATGTCGCGCAGGTTGTGCACGATCAGGTTTTGCAGGGTGGAGCGGTCGTGCGGCCCGAACAGCGCGCAATTGAACTGGTGCACCTTGAGTTGCAGCGAGTCGTTCTCCTTGGCGAACTCCAGCAATTCGTGCAGTTTTTTCTCCAGCTCTTTCACGCGCTCGCGCAGCGTGAGCAGTTGACGCTCGGAAAGCGAAATGGTGCGACCGCCGTGCGGGTGCGGCAGGTTGATCTGCGACAGCATCTCGGCGTGTTCCTCGAAGAACAGCGGGTTGTCCAGCAAGTATTGCGCTACATCTTCCGATCTCATCGTTAGCCTCTTAAAGGTTGATCTCGCCGTCGTACACCGTGATGGCCGGGCCGGTCATCATTACGGGCGAATGCTCACCTGCCCAGGTGATGGTGAGCACGCCGCCGCGCGTGGCGACATGCACCGTGCTGTCCAGCAGTTTGCGCCTGATACCGGCGACCACGGCCGCGCAGGCGCCGGTGCCGCACGAGAGGGTCTCGCCCGCGCCGCGTTCGTACACGCGCAATTTGATGTGCGAGCGGTCCACGATCTGCATGAAGCCCGCGTTCACACGCTTGGGAAAACTGGCGTGGTTCTCGATCAGAGGCCCCTGCGTCTCCACCGCTGCGGTCTTGACGTCTTTCACCACCTGCACCGCGTGCGGATTGCCCATGGATACGGCGGTGATCTGCACGGTCTTGCGGCCGACCTGCAGCGGCTGGATCACCTCATTACTGTCGCTGAGGAAAGGGATGCGCGCGGGTTCAAAGATCGGCGCACCCATGTTCACGGTGACGCGACCGTCCTCCGCCAGGCTGGGTGAGATCAGTCCGCTCTTGGTCTCCACCACAATCTCGCGCTTGCTGGTGAGTTTCTTCTCGTGCACGAAGCGCACGAAGCAGCGCGCGCCATTGCCGCACTGCTCCACTTCGCTGCCGTCGGCATTGAAGATGCGATAACGGAAATCGGCGTCCTCGCGCGGCGTCTTCTCCACCAGCAGGATCTGGTCGCAGCCGATGCCGAAATGGCGGTCGGCGATGAAACGGATCTGCTCCGGCGACAGCGCGATCGATTGGCGCACGCCGTCCAGCACCACGAAATCGTTGCCGGCGCCGTGCATCTTGGTGAATTTGAGGGTCATATGCTTCGGTCTTTCAGATGGTGGCGATTATACGTTGTCGCAAAGCTGGGTGTGGTCGCGGAACATGCATCTGTCCATCACCACGGTGATGCCCGCCTGTTGCGCGCGCAACGCCGCTTCCTCGTGCACCACGCCGTCCTGCAGCCAGATATTTTTGACGCCAAGCCTGATGCAGTTTTCCACGATGGCGGGCACATGCTCCGGGGCGCGGAACACATCCACGATGTCCGGCACTTCGGGCAGGCTTTCCAGATCGGGGTAGGCTTTCTCGCCCAGCACTTCGCTCACCAAAGGGCGCACCGGGAAGATGCGGTAGCCGAAACTCTGCAGGGCCTGCGCCACACGGAAGCTGGGCCGTCCGGCATTCGGCGACAACCCCACCACAGCGACGGTCTTTACCTCGCGCAGCAGTTTGCAGATGTCCTCGGGGCCGGGATTGCTGAAGTTCATGGTGCGCACGATAGCATTTTTTGTCCCGTCCGGCGCGGGCGGGGCAGCACAAAAACCGCTATACTGCGCGCCGTTCAAAGCGCCCGTAGCTCAGCTGGATAGAGTATTGGTTTCCGAAGCTTACGGTCATTCGGGTGCTCTGAGGTAAAATGACCGAAGGTTCACTTTGCAGTTTTCGTGCCTTTTTCAAATACGCGCTCGTAGCTCAGCTGGATAGAGTATCGGTTTCCGAAGCCGAGGGTCGTGGGTTCGACTCCCGCCGAGCGCACCAATTTTAGACTTATGGTCATGCGACTCTAGGTCATCAGTTTTTCAATTAGATTTACCGTGCCCTTCCCGTGCCCAAATTGTGCCCAGCTTGTGCCCGCAATGTATTCTTTTGTTGGCTAGGGCGAGAATTTTGACTGTTGCTCTCCGAGCCCTTCTTCGAGTATCAGCCGTAGTCCGCAGTACCATGGCCCAAGTTACACAACTCCATCAAGAATCGACTTCACAAGCGTCTATCAGGTTGCATGCATTGCCTATGGCCGGCAGTTTTGATGGTTTGGTGCTTAAGAATTATTCCTTCCTATCTGCCCTGTCGTAGCGTTTCATGCGTTGCTTATGGCTGCGCAGGTTCTTTAGGTGCGAGCGCCCCCAAGTTTGACCGCAAAGAATCAGTAGATGCGCCACTTCACGGCGCTACGTTCCCACCTGGAAAATGAGCTATGATTTTCGCCTCAGGCGAAATATGCGGTCGTTTAATAGCGCTCAGAACAAATAGAAATGCTGGAGCAGCAAGAAAACAGAGAACTAAGGGGATTCAGAATGAAAGATTTAATCAATGAACCCGATGCCCAAAGGCTGATCTTTGGACTCCGCGACACAGGATATAACGTCAAGACAGCGACTGCGGATATCATCGACAACTCCATCGCCGCCAAAGCGGACAAGATTATGGTTGAAATCGTCCTTCGCGATGATGGGCGAAAACTAGTCTACTTTGGAGACAACGGCGAAGGCATGGACGCTGATGGTATTTATCGCGCGATGCGTTATGGGGCTCCTGAGCGAGAAACTCCTGAAAGCCTTGGAAAGTTCGGTCTCGGACTGAAGACCGCTTCAAGTTCTGTCTGTCTCAAGTACACCCTAATTTCTCGCAAATCCGCAGATCAGGAATTGGCCAAATTTGCATGGGACCTTGATCATGTCGCTCAGGCAGAAAAGTGGGAAATGCTACATGAACCGCTCACAGCAGATGAGCATGAGATGTTCGACGAATTGTGTGGCGATAGCGGCACGCTTGTTATCTGGGAAAAATGCGACAGGATCCTAACCAAAGACTATGAGCCAGGCGGGACTCAGGAGAAGGCTGCAATTAACAGGCTTGCTGACAGTCTTTCCAAGCACCTTTCGCTTGTCTTCCACCGATTCCTCGACAAGACAGACAAACGAGAACGCGACATCGAGATTGTCATTAATCAGATTCCTGTAGAGCCTTGGAACCCCTTCTACCCCGAGCGTTCAGACCAAGTGCTGGCAGAAAAAAAGCAGACTCTCGAAGTGGAACTGCCAGATGGCTCTGTCGAGACTGCAAAAATCAGAGCATGGATTCTGCCTCATCGGAATGACATGACGAGGGATGAGGAAAAGATCCATGCTCGCATTGCGAACCGCGCTCAGGGTTTTTATATCTATCGAGAAGGACGCCTAATTCAAGACGGCGGATGGATGGAGGTTTTTGGTGTCCCCGAGCCTCACTACTCGCTGTTGCGCATTGAATTCGACTTCGGGCATAAGCTGGACGATGCTTTTCGAATAGATGTGAAGAAGTCTCGCATTCTCTTTCACCCGGAACTTGCAGATGGCCTACATGAATTGCTACAGCCGATTTATCGTGAGGCAGGTCACCGTTATCGCAGGAAAAACCGCGAGCATGCGAATGCTCAATCGATAGATCACACTAGCGCTAACAAAAATATTGCAGACACTGGAAATGCTGAAAAGCCGCAAGTGGATTCGGTCGATCAGAAGACGCAATCTGCAGTAGTGTCGAATAACATGGGACCCAAGATCCGGCTCAAGGTGCCTATACAAAGTTATGTGAGTTCCGAAACGATCTATGTGGAAGCCGCGGAGAATATAACTACTGGAGAGCTTTGGCAGCCAGCGCTGCGGAGCACAGGCGATAGTGGCCATGTGCCGGCAGTCCTGCTGAACAAGCATCATGACTTTTACCAAAAAATTTATAAGCGTGCAGCAGCTAACGGTTATGCAGTCGAAGGGATGGACCTGCTTTTGTGGGCATTCGCAGTCGCTGAGCAACTAGTATTATACGATTAGTTTCAGTGGTTTCCGAAGCCACCCGCCGGGCGCACCACAGACACATTCCGATGACGATGAACGCGAAGCCAGATACCGAACATGAAGATCTGCGGGTGTCGCTGCCGCACGAGGCGTTCAAGGCTTCGTTGCCGTACCTGCTCGCGCTGGTCCTCATCGCCATCGTCGGCTACTGGCTCATCGATCCCGCCCCGCCCAAAAGGATCGTCATCTCCATCAGCAAGGAGGACGGCAACTACCAGGCCTACGCGCGCCTTTACGGAGCGCTGCTCAAACAGGACGGGGTGGCGCTGGAGATACGCGAGTCCGAAGGCCCGCTGCCCAGTCTGGACGAATTGCGCAAAGAGGGAACGGACACAGATATGGCGTTCGTTCCGGGCGGTGTGGCGGGGGCGGAGTCGACAGTGGGCCTGGTCTCGCTCGGCAGCCTGTATTACGAACCGCTGTGGATATTCAGCAAGGGACAACGCAGGATAGAGCATCTGTCGGCGTTGAAAGGCAAACGCATCGCGGTCGGCAGGACCGGCAGCGGTACCGGCATCCTGGCGCAGATGATCCTGAATGCGGCCGGGGTGAACGCGCAGAACAGCACCTTCTACGAGATCGGCGAAGACGATGCCAGGGAAGCGTTGCGCCACAACGTGGCGGACGTGATCTTCATTTCCGGCGTGCCCACCTCTCCGCTCGTTCAGGAGATCGCGACCCTGCCCGGAGTGACACTGGTCGATCTGGACGAGGCCGAGGCCTACTCGCGCCAGTTCAACTTCCTGCGCCATCTGGTGCTGCCGGAAGGCGCGCTGAGTCTCGAATCCAACGTGCCCCCGCACGAGGTGCATCTGCTGGCACCCACGGTCACGCTGGTGGCGCGCGAATCCATGCATCCGGCGCTGGTGTATCTGGTGCTCAAGGTGCTCACCCGCGTTCACGGCGGGGCGGGCATGCTACAGCAGGAGCGCGAATTCCCGTCCGACAAGGACACCGATTTCGAGATGAGCAGCCAGGCTGCGCATTTCTACGAATCCGGCCCGCCTTTCCTCGACCGCTACCTGCCGTTCTGGGCGGCCACCTTCGTCAACCGCGTACTCATCATTTTGCTGCCGCTGCTGGCACTGGCCATCCCGCTCAGCCGCATCGCTCCCGCCACCTATAACTGGCTGGTCAAGTCGCGCATCCACAAGCTGTATGGAGAGCTGCGCTTCCTCGAGCTGCAACTGCGCAACGCCGCCGAGCCGGTCGATCTGGCGAGCTTCCGCAAGAGACTCGACGTCACCGAGAACAAGGTCAACCACCTGCGCCTGCCGGTGGCCTTCTCCAGCCACCTGTACGAACTGCGCAGCCACATCGAGCTGGTGCGCGCTAAACTTTCCCGCACCTGAGCCGATACTACATCTACAGGGGCGCCGATCGCTCCCGGACCAAGGAGGTGTGCCATGACCATCGTGATGAACATGAGCGGATACGAGATCGAGCGCGACAAGGTCGCGGTCGAACAGTACGGCGACGAGGTGATGTGCGCGGGATGGAATCCGCAACTGGCGCTGGCTGGTGAGCATGCCCGAGTGACCGAGCGGGGAGCGATGCCCGGCGATCTGGCGAGTGCGGATGTCGATGCCTTTTTGAGCAGGATGTACGCATACCAGCGTTAAACAGTCTGATTCGGGGGCGGTCGCGCCGGCGCAGCCGTTCTTGTTGCAAGCCTTATCCTGTGCCCCGTTCGGGGTGTCAGCCCGAAGTGCCACAGGGCGCTCTGTGTTATTCTTCAGACAGTGTTTCCAAGACCATTCCCATGAGATTTCTGTTGCCGCTGTTGCTGGCGCTGCCCTTGTGCGCGCTGGCAGAACCCGAGAGCGATTTCCGCGCCGCACGCGAGGCCTTGCGTGTCGGCAACCTCGCTCGTCTGGACAAGGCGGTGGAGAACCTTCAGGACACACCGCTGGAGATCTATGGCGCCAATTTCCAGTTGCGTGCGCGTTTGAGCACACGCGCCACCGCGCCGATCAAGGCGTTCCTGGCACGCGGCGACGAAAGCCCGGTGGTCGACCAATTCCGTGGCGACTGGCTGAAATTTCTCGGCAAACACCAGAGCTGGGAGGCCTTCGCCGACGAATACCCGCATCTGGTGAACATGGATGACGAGCTGGCCTGCTATGCCCTGCAGTTGCGCCAGCAAAGCGATGATGCGGGCGCGTTGGCCGAAGCGCGCAAGCTCTGGTTCCGCGACGACGAGATGCCGGAGAGCTGCACGCCGTTGTTCGAGCGCGCGCGGAAACTCGGCATCATCACGGATGCGGACGTGTGGAAGCGCATGCGTCTGGCGCTGGAAGGCGGCAACATCTCGTTCGCAAAGCTGCTCATCCGGCAGTTGCCCAAGTCGGAGCAATTCCCGGCGGCCGAGTTGAGCGTGGCTTCGGGCAATCCGCGCCGCTATCTGGAAAAGACCAAATTCGAGAACGCGGGTACCGGGCGGCGCCTGACCGCCTTGTTCGCCCTGTTGCGGCTGGCCAGACAATCGCCGCAGATCGCCTTCGCGCGCTGGGAGAAGATCGCCAATTATTTCACCGAGGAAGAACAGCGCTATTTTTTCGGCTGGGTCGGCTTCGCCGGTGCGCAGTCTCATGACGAGCGCGCACTGCTCTGGTATGCGGTCGCGGGTGATGCCGCGCTGAATCCGAAGCAGCTCGCCTGGCGCACCCGTGCCGCCTTGCGCGCGCAGAACTGGCACGAGGTGTGGTCCAGCATCAGCGCGATGTCGCCGCAACAGCAGAGCGAAGGTGCATGGCGTTACTGGAAAGGGCGCGCGCTGCAGCAATTGGCGCGGCCGGCCGAAGCGGAAGAACTGTTCGCAGAATTGAGCGGCGAATACAATTACTACGGTCAACTCGCCGCCGAAGAACTGGGTAAAGAACCGGGAGCGGACGTGTTGTCGGCAGCAAGCTACCGCTCGAGCGTGGCAGAGGTCGAGGCCGTCCAGAACATGCCCGCAGTACAGCGTACCCTGCAGCTCTATCGTATGGAGATGCGCACCGAAGCGGCAAAGGAATGGGCATGGGCGACGCGCAAGTTCAGCGACCGGCAGTTGCTGGCCGCTGCCGAAGTGGCGCAGCGCAACGAGATGTATGACCGATCCATCAACGCGGCGGACCGCACGGTCAGCGTGCACGATTTCAACCTGCGCTACCCCGCGCCCTACCGCGAGGCGCTGCGCGAGAACCTGGACAAGCACGGCCTGGAAGAGGCCTGGGTGTACGGCCTGATGCGGCAGGAGAGCCGTTTCGCCACCAGGGCGAAATCCGATGTCGGCGCAGCGGGTCTGATGCAGATCATGCCGGACACGGCACGCTGGGTGGCAAGGCAGATCGGCATGAAAAGCTACCGCAAAGGTCTCATTCACCAGTTGGACGTGAACATCAAGCTCGGCACCTATTACATGAAGACCGTGTTCAAACAGTTCGACGAGAATCCCGCGCTGGCCTCTGCCGCCTATAACGCCGGGCCGGCACGGGCGAAACAATGGCGCGGCATGCAGCCGCTGGAAGGCGCCATCTACGTGGAGACCATCCCCTTCGACGAGACGCGCGACTATGTGAGAAAAGTGCTGAGCAACACAATCTATTACTCCATGCTGTTCGGACAAACGTCGCAATCGCTCAAGCAGCGGCTGGGGACGATCGAAGCCAGGAGCCAGAAATGAGTGGCATTAAAGACATGCAGATATATTGCGTCGGCGGCGCGGTGCGCGACCGCCTGCTCGGTCTGCCGGTGCAGGATCACGACTGGGTCGTGGTCGGCAGCACGCCGGAGCAGATGGAAGCGCGCGGCTTCAAACCCGTGGGCAGCGACTTCCCCGTGTTCCTGCATCCCGACACGCACGAGGAATACGCGCTCGCGCGCACCGAGCGCAAAGTGGCGCAGGGCTACAGAGGTTTCACCGTCTACACTTCGCCCGACGTGACACTGGAGCAGGACCTGCTGCGCCGCGACTTCACCGTCAACGCCATCGCGCAGGATGCTGACGGCAACCTCATCGACCCCTACAACGGCCAGGCCGACCTCAAGGCGGGCATCCTGCGCCATGTCAGCGACGCTTTTGCCGAAGACCCGGTGCGCATCTTGCGCGGAGCGCGCTTCGCCGCGCGCTTCGGCTTCACCTTCGCGCCGGAGACATTGGCCTTGATGCGCACGATGGTGGAGAACGGCGAAGTGGATGCACTGGTCGCCGAACGCGTGTGGCAGGAACTCGCGCGCGGCCTGATGGAAAAACATCCTTCGCGCTTCTTCACCACCCTGCGCGAATGCGGCGCACTGAAAAAGATCTTGCCCGAAGTCGATGCGCTCTACGGCGTGCCGCAACCCGCGCACTACCATCCCGAGATCGACTGCGGCGTCCACGTGATGATGGTGGTGGACGACACCGCCAAACATGACCGGCCATTGGAAGTGCGTTTCGCCGCACTCGGCCACGACCTCGGCAAAGCCACCACGCCGGAAGACACCCTGCCGCGCCACATCGGCCACGAACAGCGCAGCGTCGACCTGCTCAAGAACGTGTGCGAACGCCTGCGCGTGCCCGGCGAATGCCGCGACCTCGCCCTGCTCGTCGCGCAATATCACAGCCACGTGCACAAGGTGCGCGAACTGCGCGCCGACACCATCGTCAAAGTGTTCGACCGCTGCGACCTCTGGCGCAAACCGGAACGCTTCGCCCAGATACTGCTCGCCTGCGAATCCGACGCCCACGGCCGTACCGGCCACGAGAACGACGCCTACCCGCAATCCGCCTACATGCTGGAATGCGCCAAAGCCGCACAAGCGGTGAACGCAGGCGACATCGCGCGCGCTTGTGCCGACAAGAACCTCATTGCTGACAAGGTGCGCGAAGCGCGCATCCTGGCGGTGGAAAAAGTCATCAAGCACTGATTTTCAGTCGGGCGAGTTGTTACACCCTGGATGGCATAGTCGATGCCAAACGCATGAGTGCTTTTGATACCGCAACAGGAGGCAAGCCCGTCATGACGCTCAACAACCTGCTCGTGTTCCTCGCCCTCACCGGCATCTATGAACCCTCCGCCGTCCAGCAATTGCCGGACGGGCGCTTCCTGGTGGTTGAAGACGAGAAGAAACATCCGCTCAGTCTGTTTGCGCTCAATGCCGACGGCAGCGTACGCAGCACGCCGTTGGGTCCCGCGCTGTTTCAGGGCGACGACGAATTCTGGAAACTGGATGATCTGGAAGGGCTGGCCATCGACCGTGCTGGATTCATCTATGCGCTGACATCGCACTCGCGCGACGGTGACGGCGACGAGAAAAAATCTCGCGACAAGCTGGTGCGCTTCCGCATCGACGGCGAGCGCGTGGTGGACACCACCGTGGTCAAAGGGCTCAAGCCAGCGTTGAGGGCGGCGCATCCCGAACTGGCGCATGCCGCAGAGATACGCGATGTGAAGAACAGCGGCGGACTCAACATCGAAGCACTGGAGATCACCCCCGACCATCAGCAACTGCTGATCGGCCTGCGCAGCCCGCTGCTGAACAAGCGCGCCATCATCGCCCGCGTCGAGAATCCCGCAGCGGTCTTCGACCGTGGCGCAAAGCCGCGCATCTCCGCCACCCTGCAAACGCTGGACCTCGGCGGCAACGGCCTGCGCGGCATGTCCTACATTCCCGCGCTCGGCGGTTATCTTCTCATCAGCGGCCCGGTCGCGCGCGAACAGGTCCACTTCCAGCTCTGGTTCTGGAACGGCCAACCGGATGCCCCGGCCCGCCGCGTCACGGCACCCGGCGTGCAAGGTTTCGAACACGCGGAAGGCGTCAGCCCCGCCGTGATCGACGGCAAGCAGCGCATCATGATTGTGAGTGATGATGGGAGCAGGGAAGAGGGGCGCTATGCGCGCTACCTGTTGCTTGATCCGGCGCAATTGCAGATTGTGCCTTGATGTGGCGCGGCAATTGAGGGTTCAGGCAGAAACTATCTAGGCCAAATGGCATATTGCTGTGGGGTTCAATGTCGGGTAGCGTCTGCAAGTACGAAGCGGGGTCCGTGGTTCCTGGCGTGCCGAGGCAAGGCTCATTTCCGAATAAATCAACTCCTGTATATTTTATTTGTGGAAGGGACTTATCAATGAGGCATACCATAGAATTAACTGAGGACGAAGAGAGGCGAGTGAAAGAGCTACTGGTCATCTGCCAGGAAATGCAGGGTGAATATGTGGGCGTATTCAATCGTGGTTGGGCAACCTCTTACAGTTGTGAGTTTGTTGATGCTGCGACTGAACTTTTTAAAATCTATAGCAACGGCAAAATTACACCACCTATTCGCGGACAAGGAACTAGATATTTCCTGACTGCAATTTTTGATCTCTTATCGGCATTGTTCTCATCAAATGGTATCCGTTCTTGTCGCAAATCGGCTATGAACCGTGACAGTGTTCGATACTTATTTGAAGCTCATATCCATCGAAAACTTTAAGAATGCAAGGCGCCGGTGTCAAATTGATCATTAGTGAACATGAAATGGCTGAAGGAATATATTCCAGACCGGTTCTTCTGGTTTCCTCTGGCGCGGATCTACGGCTGAACTAAGGGGGGCATGTGGAATATCTACCAATTATCTTAATGCTATTCATTTACGGGGTGTGGTTGAGTAAGGCACATGGTGAAAAAATAAGGAAGGCCGCATTGGCCGATGTATTTCGAAGCCAGCTGTGTGAGAAGTACCCCGGTCTTATAGAAACTTACGATGGATATATGCAATCCGGAAAATATGCCGCGCTCATCTGCTATCCAAGCGGTACTGCTGAAGTAATCTTTCATGACGACACTATGCATGATAGTTACTGGGAGAAGGCCAAAGAAACAAAGTACTTTAACCTCTCGGTTAATTCTCAGTTAATTGAAGCTGTTGAACACCACTTAAAAGAAACTGGAATTGACCCTGAAAAATTTTGTGCTAAACAAAAGGCCAACGCTGTCGCCGATCAATATGTCCATATACCTAGCTCAGATGCTGCAAATACCGGCACACAAGCCAAAATTAATATCCCACCGGATATCATAAGAACGAAGGCGCCATTATTTCCAGATGTGCCATGGGCCGAAGATCAGCACAAGGCCAGCAAATATAGGAAGTTGATTTCATATGGATACACCTTTGTGCCAGAAAACAATAATGTCGCATCCATATCTCCGAAGGGCAAAAGAGAAATTATCTACACTTCATTTCAGCTTGACGATTTGATTGAAGCAGTTGAAAAGTCGAATGCAGCAGATAACCACAACAAATAGCGTGGATAAGCAGAATAAATTTACGGAGAAGAAAGTGCGGGTCGGCAAAAATATTGCTGATCGGCGCCAGCAACTGGCATTGTCCCAGATGCGGCTAGCGGAACGTGTCGGCATTGATGCTGAAACCATCGCAAGTTTTGAGGTTGGAGCAGATTGGCCTACGCCGCAGATGTTTGAAAAACTAGCAGCTGCCTTGCATCTAGAGCTTTATGACTTGCTAAGAAAACTGCCCCCCTTTCCCAAATCAAAAGGGCGTGAGCGAGATGCAATTCGCGGAACGAGGAAAACGGTTCACGATAAAAGTATAAGTGCGTCACTTCTAACTGGTAACAAATCTGCCAAAAGCCTTAAATCCTGATACCTATTTCAGCGGGGCCGTTGGTGGCGAGTTGCAACAATCTAACAAATAAACAATGCATTAACTCAATTTTCCATAACGAGTTGACGGCACACCATAGATACCAGCAGGGCAACCCAAAATCTGGGTACCGTTTCGACTAAGGCGGTTTCGGATGTGTTTTGGGGCTGGCACCATTAGAAATTGCACTGTGCATCCTGTGTGGATAATGATCGTGCCCTACATGGCAGAGGGCGGTTGAATTTATTAAGGGCAATAAACCATGACAGAACAATTACGTGATCGCATGTTGTATCGCGATGAGGAGTTTCAGATTGAAACTTATCCTCTCAACCAATATTTCAAACTGACCGGAATTGACAATCCCTACGGTGATGAGAACAGAGGGCGGACGTCCCTCTGCTGGAATGGTTATGTTGCAACTTGGGCACTAGAAGATGGTCGCCTCTACCTGAGTAATATCGAAGATATCCTCGTTAAGGGGAAAGAAGCACTTAACCATGAGGCAGTATTCCCTGGCCAAACTGCCTGCATCTTTGCACACTGGTATTCAGGCGAAATCAATGTGCCACTAAACGATGCAGTAAAGCGAGATGGCGACGATGATCAGGTGGCTGTTGAGAGAACATTAAAGCTCGCTTTCCAGTCTGGTATCTTGATTTCGGAAGAGGTTGTCTTGAAGTATCCTTTAACCCCGAATGCAATCGAGATTGGTCTCACCAGTACAGATGTATATGTTCGGCGTGAGTTTGCCGATTCGTTAGATGGCTATATGCCAACACCTGAACAAATTGAGCGCGGCATGTTGGACGAAGACGGTAAGGTCAGGATGGCATTCATTATGCATGCGCGGAAGGAGAAACATCCTTTCACGCCTGAGCAACTGGAAAGGGCGTTAACAGATAACAATGTTCATATCCGTGACTATGTTACATCTGCATTCAGGGAATACAAGTTCACCCCATTTCAACTCATGCGCGCTCTTAATGACGAAAGCGATCGTGTAAAAAACAATATTCTGCTGTATTACGGCGACGAGATTCAGTCTGCTCAAATGATCGAACTGGATCGCCTCAGCCAAGATGAGAAATACCACCAAGCACGTACAGTAGTGATCCAGAAAATTGATTACTGGAATGAGATAGATAATCCAGGCATTTATTTCGTCCTGAACACATGTCAACAACTGGCTGCTGCGGGATACGGGAAAGCATACTACTTGCTCTCATTGCTCTACAGCGCCAAGCAAGATGGCGATGGCAATCAAGATCGCGCTCTGAATTTTGAAAGGTTGGCCTTGGATTGGTGTCATGCAAATCAAGACAATGATGATATGCATCTTTGGAACGACCTGGGTGAATTGTGCCAACAACAGGAGGAAGAGGACTGTTTTGAAAAAGCCGCATTCTGGTACCGCAAGGCTGCAGAGAATGGCTACGATGTGGCGCAATACAATCTTGCTGATTGTTATCGATTTGGCTTGGGTGTCGCAGAAGATTTGTCAGCTGCAATTGAATGGTGCAAGCGGTCTGCCAAACAAGGCAACAAACTGGCAATAGCGAATCTGGCGCACATGTACGAACATGACGGTCGCACAAACCACGCATAGGGTTTCATATGACAAAATTGTTTGGCCGTACTACGGTGGCGCCACCTTTCGATATTGAAAAAGGTGGTAGTTCATTGGTGGGCGAACTATTCAAATAGCAGCTACCCATGAAAAATCTTGCTCTATTGGCTATGGCTTATTGTGTATGGATTACTTCGGCAGTGGGGGTGCTCCTCGTTTTATTCTGCGTCATTTTCTTTTCGCTGGCGCGCGGCAAAGGAATGCTTGGGTTCATCGGTACCGTTGCCGCCATCTTCGCCAGCGTTTTTGCGTTCTACATAATAGACGTATCCCTGACCAGCGTTATGGGCGTATCACAATAGATTTCTCATGCATCAACTGCGCAAACCAATAGCCTCACCCCACACCCTCAACTTCTCCTCATAACGCATCCCCGCATGCGCCGGGCTGGTGGATGGCAGGCGCACGAATACCAGCGGCGGCAATTTCTGTTTTTCCAACACAAACTTTTTGAAACTCTGCTCGGCCTTTGCGCCGTTGAAGTACACGCGTGTGATGTTTGGATGCCGCGCAAAGAAGGCGACGAAGTCGTTGGCTTTTTCCTGCTCGATGTCGCTATCCAGACTGCCCTCGCGCTCGCAGGTGTGCAGCACATCCCATAGCGCGATGTGCGCAGCAGTCAGTGCGTGCAGGCGTTGCGGGTAGGGCAAAGTTGGATGCGCGCTGACGAGGTCGCCCATAATCTTCCAGAAGGCATTCTGCGGGTGGGCGTAGTACTGCTGTTGTTTCAGCGATTTTTTGCCGGGCATGCTGCCGAGGATGAGGGCGGTTGCTTGTTTGTCGGCGACGGGTGGGAAGCTATGGATAGGCGACATATCTAAAAAAATCTCAAAGAGTTCATTAGAAGAAACTTTGTCATTGATATTACAACTAGCCATTCGACTAAGCCCGCAAGCGGGCAAGTCGCTGGTTATCCGGCGAAGGCCGGAATCCAGCTGAATAGAAATCCCCGCGATAGCGAGACAAGAGTGAGGTTTGGCCGTTCCTCAAAACACGCCGCAGGTGGCTCGTCTTGTCCGCTTCGCGGGCATTTGTCATCACTGGATTCCGGCCTTCGCCGGAATGACGGGCTAATGGAATATTTTGGTTTACAGCAGCCGCGACAGATCCCCGCGCAGGAATCCGGCCAGCGGCTGGTCCAGTTCCTTGCCCAGCGCGATCACTTTGAACAGTTCGCCCATCTCGGCGGGGCTGGTGAGTTTTTGTAGTTGCGCGGAGAGCGGCGCGTAGGCTTTCACTTCATTGGGCGAGACCTCCCCGAGCAGTTCCGTGATGCCGTTGTTGATGAGGAAATGCGCTTGCGAGGCATAGCCGAGGAAGTGCGCACCGCAGTCGATGGCCGCTTCCGCCACGGCGGTGAAATCCACATGCGCGGTGATGTCCTGCAGGCCGGGCAGGTAGAAGGGATCGTCGTGCGAATGGTGGCGGTAGTGGCACATCAGCGTGCCGCGGTTGCGCTGCGGGTGGTAATACTCCTTCGCGCCGAAGCCGTAGTCGATGAAGATCATCGCACCCTTCTCCATGCGTTCGCACAGGCTGGCGACTAGGCCGCGTGCGGCGATGGAGACTTCGCTCAGATAATCGTCCGGTACCTTGATGTTCTGAGCGATGTCGTGCAGCGCCTGGCAGCCGGGCTGCCTGTCCTGCCAGATGAACTGGCTGCCCTTGCTGGCGACGCCGCGTTCCAGAATGCGACCGTCGGACCAGTACAGGAGGTGCACCGGCAGCGCATCCAGCACTTCGTTGCCGATGGCGGCGCCGGAGAACTTCTCCGGCAGCGCATCCAGCCAGCGCACGCGCTCGGCGAGATGCGGCAGCTTTTCCCTGAGCAGTGCCTGCTGGCGTTCGCGCAGGTCGGCGCTCACTTCGAGGATGGAATAGCTCTCGGGCAGTTCGGCACGTTTCTCCAGTGCGCCGAGGATGTCCAGCGCCAGCTTGCCGCTGCCGGCGCCGAGTTCGAGGATGTGCGGCGCGCTGGCCTGCATCACCTCGATCAATTGCTTTGCCAGAGTGCGGCCGAACAGGGGGGAGAGTTCCGGCGCGGTGATGAAATCGCCCGCTTCGCCGAACTTGCGCGCCCCGGCGGTGTAGTAGCCCAGGCCGGGCGCATACAGCGCCAATTCCATGAAACGCGAGAAGGGTACCCAGCCGCCCTGGGCGGCGATGTCGCTGCGGATGAGCTCGCACAATCTCGCACTGTGAGCGAGGGCATCGGCAGAAGGGGCGGGAAGATTGGCAGACATGGTCAGGTATAATTCGCGCGGGCGTTTAGTTTAGTAGGTATGACGATGCAAGGCAAAACAGTGTTGGTGACAGGCGGGGCAAAGCGCGTTGGCGCGGCCATCGTGCGCTATTTGCATGCGGCGGGTGCGAACGTCGCCATCCATTGCCGTGCTTCGCTCTACGACGCGCTGGCGCTGCGTGCGGAGCTGAACGAACAGCGGCCCGATTCGGCTATCACCGTGCAGGCCGACTTGCTGGATATTGCCACTCTGCCGCGCGTGGTGGAAGAGGTCGTGCAGCAGTTCGGTCATCTCGACGCGCTGGTGAACAACGCGTCCAGCTTCTATCCGACCCCGCTTGAGTCGATGAGCGAAAAGCAATGGAACGACCTGCTCGGTGCCAACCTTAAAGCGCCGCTGTTCCTCGCGCAGGCCGTCGCCGCCGAGCTGCGCCGCCGCCACGGTTGTATCGTCAACATCGTCGACATCCATGCCGAGCTGCCGATGCACGGCCATCTGCTCTACAACATCGCAAAAAGCGGGCTGGCCGGGCTGACCCGTTCGCTGGCGCAGGAGCTGGCGCCGCAAGTGCGCGTGAACGGCGTCTCCCCCGGAGTGAACCTCTGGCCGGAGAGTGCCGAGTGGCAAGATGAAGAGAAACGCCGCAAGCTCATCGCGCATACTTTGCTCAAGCGCGCAGGCGAACCGGACGACATCGCAAAGACGGTAAAATTTTTGATTGCGGATGCGCCGTACATCACTGGGCAGATCATCGCGGTGGACGGCGGGCGCTCCATCAATATTTGAGAGAAACAAAACAACCCCTCCTAACCTCCCCTTCTCAGGGGAGGTTAGGAGGGGTTAGAACTTAAGAGACAGCAATGAACGACATCATCCAACCCATCCATTTCGAACACCGCTCCACCAACTTCAACCGGCTCAAGGGCCGGCTGGAGAGTTCGGTCGGCAAGGCCATCGGCGACTTCAACATGATCGAGGAGGGCGACACGGTGATGGTGTGCCTCTCCGGCGGCAAGGATTCCTACACGCTGCTCGATATCCTGCTCACGCTGCGCAAACGCGCGCCCATCGATTTCAGGATCGTGGCGATGAACCTGGACCAGAAGCAGCCGGGTTTCCCTGCCGACGTGTTGCCGAATTACCTGAAGAGCATCGGCGTCGATTTCCACATCGAGGCGCAGGACACCTACTCCATCGTCAAAGCGAAGATCCCCGAGGGCAAGACCACCTGCTCGCTCTGTTCGCGCCTGCGCCGCGGCATCATCTACAAGGTGGCAGGCGAACTGGGCGCGAACAAGATCGCGCTGGGGCACCACCGCGACGACATGGTGGAGACGCTGTTCCTCAACATGTTCTTCGGCGGCAAGCTCAAGGCGATGCCGCCCAAGCTGGTCACCGACAAGGGCGATCACATCGTCATCCGCCCGTTGGCCTATTGCGCCGAGAAGGATATCGCCCGCTACGCGCGCGGCATGGAATTCCCCATCATCCCGTGTAACCTGTGCGGCTCGCAGGAGAATCTGCAGCGCCAGAACATCAAGCAGATGTTGCACGAATGGGAGCGCCAGTATCCGGGGCGCACGCAGACCATCTTCAGCGCCATGCAGGACGTGCGGCCATCGCATCTGCTCGACGGCACCCTGTTCGACTTCAGGAATATGCAACTGGGGGCGAAGGTGGATGAAGGGGATGTGGCGTTCGATTAGCCCTCATCCCAGCCTTATTCAGGAGGGAGAAGGGGCGACTGCTTCCTCTCCCTCAGGGAGAGGATTGAGGTGAGGGAAGCGCATAGCCCTACATTAGATTGCCGGACTCACCGCCACCTTGAAGATCACCTTGCGCACCGTCCCCGTTCCCACCAGCGGCGCGTGCGCATCCTCCGGAAAGAAGATGCAGAAATGATCCGGCGGCACCGGCACCCATGAAGCTGGCGCATCGTGGAAGAAGCGGATGTCACGTTCTTCGCTGTGCTCGCTCACCGGATTGAGGCAATCCGCCAGCGGTTTCCACCCCATCGTCTCGTCGCCTTCCAGCACCAGCTGGATATCGATGTATCTGCGGTGCGCTTCCAGCTTCGCCATCTCCTTTGTTTTCGCGGGCACCTGCTCCACGATGGCGATCAGGTCTTCGCCGACGATGTTGTAGCGTCCCGGCGCAATGGCGAACAGATCAGTGCTGCGGATGTGGTCGAATGCGCGCTGGAACAGCGGGTGCAGGGCGGCGTAGCGGGAGGACTGGGAGAGGGCGGAGAGGATCATGTTGTGAAATGAATTAGATGAATCGGGCGATCATGCCATTCTGGTATTCGCCGCTCAGCGGGATGCGAACACGATGCCCGCTGCCGGGGGCGACGGTTAGCGTTTCACCTTCAAGGCCGAGCATCTCTTTCAGCTCGACGATGCTGTTGCCGGAGGGATGGATGATCTCCAGCTTGTCGCCGACGCTGAAGCGGTTCTTCACGTCGATCTCGGCCATGCCGTTCGCGCACGCCACGATGTCGCCGACATACTGCTGGCGGAAGCTTTCGGAGTGGCCGCGCATGTAGTTCTGCTGCTCATGCGTGTGGTGACGCTCGTAGAAACCGTCGGTGTAACCGCGGTTGGCCAGCGCATCCAGCGCGCCCAGCAGTTCCAGATTGAAGGGCCTGCCTTTGACGGCATCGTCGATGGCCTGGCGGTAAACCTGCGCGGTGCGTGCCACGTAGTAGATCGATTTGGTACGGCCTTCGACCTTGAGCGAATCGATGCCGATCTTCACCAGCCGTTCGACATGTTCCACCGCGCGCAGGTCTTTCGAGTTCATGATGTAGGTGCCGTGCTCGTCTTCCAGCACCGGCATCAGCTCGCCCGGATGGTCCTTGCGCGAGATGACATACACCTTGTCGGCCAGCGGATGGCGCGGCTGCGAACCGCACTCGGACAGTTCGGATTCGCTCAGGGCTTTGTCGAAATCGAAGTCGATCTTCTCGATATGACCGGTGCCGTCTTCGATGGCGTTGTCGACCTTGTAGTCCCAGCGGCAGGAGTTGGTGCAGGTGCCCTGGTTGGCATCGCGGTGGTTGAAGTAGCCGGAGAGCAGGCAGCGGCCGGAGTAGGCGATGCACAGCGCGCCGTGGATGAATACTTCGAGTTCGATGTCAGGGCATTGCTGGCGAATCTCTTCGATCTCATCCAAAGAGATTTCTCGCGACAGGATCACGCGCGACAGGCCCATCGATTTCCAGAATTTCACTGCCGCGTAGTTGACGGTGTTGGCCTGAACGGAAAGATGCACCTGCATCTCCGGCCAGCGCTCGCGCACCATGGCGATGAGGCCGGGGTCGGCCATGATCAGCGCGTCCGGTTTCATCTCGATGACCGGCTGCATGTCGGCCATGTAAGTCTTTACCTTGGCGTTGTGCGGCATCAGGTTGCTGGCGACAAACAGCTTTTTGCCCAGCGCGTGCGCTTCCTCGATGCCGGCGCGCAACTCTTCCAGCTTGAATTCGTTGTTGCGCGCACGCAGCGAATAGCGCGGTTGCCCGGCGTACACCGCGTCCGCGCCGTAGGCGTAGGCGGTGCGCATCTTGTCCAGCGTTCCGGCCGGCAGTAATAACTCGGGTGCGCGCATATTGCTCATCGGTAGCCGAGGCGCTTCAGTATCTCAAGCGAGGCGTTGGCCTGGTTCAGCGTGTAGAAATGCAGTCCCGGTACGCCGCCCGCGATCAGCTTCTCGCACAGTTGTGTGACCACATCGAGACCGAAGCTCTGCACCGATTCGACATCGTCGCCATAGCCTTCCATGGTCTTGCGCATCCAGCGCGGGATCTCGGCGCCGCAGGTGTCGGAGAAGCGCGCGAGTTGCGAGAAACGGGCTATGGGCATGATGCCGGGGACGATGGGCGCGGTGACGCCGAGCTTGCGCGTCTCTTCGACGAAGCGGAAGTAGCCGTCGGCATTGTAGAAATACTGCGTGATGGCCGAATTGGCGCCCGCGTTCATCTTGCGCTTGAAGTTGAGCATGTCCTCGCGTGCCGAGTTGGCCTGCGGGTGGAACTCGGGATAAGCGGCGACTTCGATGTGGAAGTGTTCGCCGGTCTGCGCGCGGATGAACGACACCAGTTCATTGGCATACTGGAACTCGCCGATGCTGTGCATGCCGGAAGGCAGGTCGCCGCGCAGGGCGACGATGCGTTTGATGCCCATCTCTTTGTAGGCGAACAGTAGCGCGCGGATGTTGTCGCGCGTGGAGCCGACGCAGGAGAGGTGCGGTGCGGCGCTGTGACCCTCGGCATGGATCTGTTTGATGATGTCCAGCGTACGGTCCTGCGTGGAACCGCCGGCGCCGAAAGTGACGGAGAAGAACTCCGGTTTGACGGTCGCCAAGCGCTGGCGCACAGCAGCCAGCTTCTCAACACCTTCCGGTGTCTGCGGCGGGTAGAACTCAAAACTGATCGGTGTTGTTGTGTTTCCCATGTTTTCTCACAAGTAGTTGTGCGGCTGCTGAACTCAGTGCCCAGGAGAAGATGCTGTACAAGGCCGCGCCCATGACGCCGTACCAGAATCCATCGACTACGAAACCGCGCAGTATGGAACCGGCGAACCAGAACATCAGTCCGTTGATGACGAAGATGAACAGTCCCAGCGTGAGCAGGGTGACCGGCAGGGTCAGCACCAGCAGGATGGGCCGGATGAGCGTGTTGACCAGGCCGAGGATGAAGGCAGCGATGAACGCGGCCATGAACCCGTCGACATGGATACCCGGCACGAAGTTCGCCACGGCAATCAGTGCCAGCGAATTTAATGTCCAGATGAGCAGCAGTCGTATCAGCATCTTAGTTCACCTCGAATAACCTACTGCGCAGTCCGACTGCCGCGTTGCGCGGTGCTCGAAATCCTCATGTACTTACGTATACATTGCGGTTTCTCCGCGCCTTGCGCCTTGCACTCGAACTGCTCGCTACGGTTCTTCGAGGTGTCCTCGGTAATAAAAATTAGGGGGCGGAAGTCCGCCCCCGCAATCATACCTGCATTACCTTATCAATAACGATAGTGGTCGGCCTTGTACGGGCCTTCCTTCGGCACGTTGATGTAAGCAGCCTGCTGGTCGGTCAGCGTGGACAGTTGCGCGTTCAGTGTTTTCAGTTGCAAACGCGCGACCTTTTCGTCCAGGTGCTTCGGCAATGTGTACACGCCCACCGGATACTTGTTGCTGCCCTTCACCGCTTCCGTCCACAGCTCGATCTGCGCGATGGTCTGGTTGGCGAAAGACGAAGACATCACGTAGGACGGATGGCCGGTGCCGCAACCCAGGTTCACCAGGCGACCCTTGGCCAGCAGGATGATGCGCTTGCCGTCCGGGAAGATGACGTGGTCGACTTGCGGCTTGATCTCTTCCCACTGGTATTTCTCCAGCGAGGCGACGTCGATCTCGTTGTCGAAGTGGCCGATGTTGCACACGATGGCCTGGTTCTTCATCTTCTTCATGTGGTCATGGGTGATGACGTGGAAGTTGCCGGTGGTGGTGACGAAGATGTCGCCGTGTTCGCAGGCGTAATCCATGGTGACCACGCGGTAGCCTTCCATCGCGGCTTGCAGCGCGCAGATCGGGTCGATCTCGGTGACCCAGACCTGTGCGGACAGCGCGCGCATGGCCTGTGCCGAACCCTTGCCCACATCGCCGTAACCGGCGATGACGGCGATCTTGCCCGCGATCATCACGTCGGTGGCGCGCTTGACGCCGTCCACCAGCGATTCGCGGCAACCGTACAGGTTGTCGAACTTGGACTTGGTGACGGAGTCGTTGACGTTGATGCCGGGGAATTTGAGTTCGCCGCGCTCGTGCATCTGATACAGACGGTGCACGCCGGTGGTGGTCTCTTCGGTCACGCCTTTCACAGCAGCGAGACGCCTGGAGTACCAGGTCTTGTCGGTTGCCAGCTTGGCCTTGATCGAAGCGAACAAACAGGTCTCTTCTTCGGAACCCGGCTTGCTGATCAGCGATGCGTCTTTCTCGGCGCGCGCGCCCAGATGCAACAACAATGTTGCATCGCCGCCGTCATCCAGGATCATGTTGGTCAGACCGCCGTCCGCCCATTCGAAGATGCGGTGGGTGTAGTCCCAATATTCGGTCAGTGTTTCGCCCTTGACGGCGAACACCGGTGTGCCGCCTTCGGCGATGGCGGCTGCGGCGTGATCCTGTGTCGAGAAGATGTTGCACGAAGCCCAGCGCACATCCGCACCGAGCGCTTTCAGAGTCTCGATCAGCACGGCGGTCTGGATGGTCATGTGCAGGCTGCCTGTGATGCGCGCGCCCTTGAGGGGTTGGGTCTTGGCGAATTCTTCGCGGATGGCCATCAGACCGGGCATTTCGGTTTCGGCGATGGCGATCTCTTTGCGGCCCCACGAGGCTAGGTTGATATCGGCGATGACGTAGTCTTTAGACATGATGCACTCCATTCATTTGGCAAGTTAATGAATGGGCGCCGTTGCTACATGTTGAGCCATCTCCGCCGAGCCTGACAGGTTCACCAACGCGGTGACTGCTGCAGCGCCCCTCGGCGGGATGGGTGTTACGTTCTTGTAGGGTGGGCCGTTTTTTGTGCCCCCGCGTTTGTCGGATTGATTACCGCGCGGGCAGAGCGAATGGGTAACGGCGCAGCCGTTGGGCCCCATCGGCCTCCCCCCTGCGGGGACAAAACGTGCCCACCCTACATGTTTATTACAGTCCTGCGTCCGCTCTCAATGCGGCGGCCTTATCCGTGGCTTCCCACTTGAACTCCGGTTCTTCACGACCGAAGTGGCCGTAAGCGGCCGTCTTCTGATAGATCGGACGCAGCAGGTCGAGCATCTGCACGATGCCTTTCGGACGCAGGTCGAAGTGTTTCTGCACCAGTTCGGCGATCTTCTCGTCGGAGACCTTGCCGGTGCCGTAGGTGGTGACCATCACGCTGGTGGGGCGCGCCACGCCGATGGCGTAGGAGATCTGGATCAGGCACTTGTCGGCCAGGCCGGCGGCGACGATGTTCTTCGCCACATAACGGCCGGCATAAGCTGCCGAGCGGTCCACCTTGGAGGGGTCCTTGCCGGAGAACGCGCCGCCGCCGTGCGGGGCTGCGCCGCCGTAGGTGTCGACGATGATCTTGCGTCCGGTCAGGCCGCAGTCGCCTTGCGGGCCGCCGACGACGAAACGGCCGGTCGGGTTGACCAGATACTTGATGTCGCCCTTGATGAGTTCCTTGGGCAATACCGGCTTGATGATCTCTTCGATGGCGGCTTCGCGGATCTGCTCCAGCGTCATCTCCGGCGCATGCTGGGTGGAGAGCACGACGGTGTCGATGCTGTGCGGCAGGCCGTCGACATATTTGATGGTGACTTGCGATTTCGCATCGGGGCGCAGCCAAGGCAGGCGGCCGTCGTGGCGCAGTTGCGCCTGGCGCTCGACGATGCGATGCGACAGGTAGATCGGCAGCGGCATCAGCACGTCGGTCTCGGTGCAGGCGTAACCGAACATCAGGCCCTGGTCGCCTGCGCCCTGGTCGAGGCCGTCGTCGTAGGCCTTGTTCACGCCCTGCGCGATGTCCGGGCTCTGCTTGTCGTAGGCCACCAGCACGGCGCAGCCCTTGTAGTCGATGCCGTATTCGGTGTTGTCGTAGCCGATGCGCTTGATGGTGTCGCGCGCGACCTGGATGTAGTCGACGTTGGCGGCCGTGGTGATTTCACCGGCCAGAACGACCAGTCCGGTGTTGCACAATGTCTCGGCCGCGATGCGGGAATGCTTGTCCTGCGCTAGAATCGCGTCCACGATGGCGTCGGAGATCTGGTCTGCTACCTTGTCCGGATGGCCCTCGGACACGGATTCGGATGTAAAAAAGTATTCGCTCATGGCTCTCCGATTGCTGCTTCAGTGGTTAAATGGGCGCGCAGTATATCAAATCCCCGCCTTGCTGATTTAATGGGTTTCTTGAATGGTTATTCTGTTTGATGTGCTAGCGCGCCTGCCCCTGTCGGTATTGCACCGGATCGGCGCGCTATTCGGCTGGGTGACCTACCTGTTTTCAAAGCGATATTCGTTCCGTTTGCGCGAAAACCTGCATAAAGCCGGTCTGACACGGTCAGAATCTGAATCAAAAAACCTGCTGTACACCAATATCCGCGAAATGGGCAAAGGGGTGATGGAATTGCCCTGGGTATGGCGACGCTCTTTTGAGAAGGTTGTCGCCAGCGTCAGACACTGTCACGGCTGGGAGCATTTCGAGGCCGCGCAAGCGCCAGGCAAAGGAGTGATCGTGCTGACGCCGCATATCGGCTGTTTCGAAGTCATCGGTCTGTACATCGCTTCGCATATGCCGATCACTTGCATGTACCGTCCGCCGCGCTGGAAATTCCTGGATACCTTGATGCATGAAGGGCGCGAACGCGGGCAGATGAAGCTGGCGCCGACCGATCTGGGCGGCGTGCGCCAGCTGCTCAAGGCGCTCAAGAAAGGCCAGGTCATCGGTGTGTTGCCAGACCAGGTGCCTGGCAACGGCGAGGGCGAGTGGGCGCCGTTCTTCGGGCGTCCCGCGTATACCATGACGCTGATCGGACGTCTGGCCGAAGCGAGCGGGGCGGGCGTGGTGATGTGTGCGAGCGAGCGTTTGCCCCAAGGCGAGGGTTACGCGCTGCATTTCACTCCGCTGTCATTCGATATGAATTTTTCCATTCCACGGCAGATGAATGCGGCGCTGGAAGCGGTGATCCGCAACCACCCTGAGCAATACCTGTGGAGTTACAACCGTTACAAAGTCCCGCGTGGTGCCTTGCCGCCGGATGCAAACAAGGAATATTGATGCTGGCCCGTCTCGGTGTATTCATCTTCTGGTTGATCCATTTCCTGCCGTTCCGCGTCATTGTCGCCATCGGCAACGTGCTCGGCACCCTGGCCTATCCTCTGGCAGCGGAGCGCCGCAATGTGGGCGACATCAACCTCAAATTGTGTTTTCCCGAAATGGACGAGAAGGCGCGCAGGAAACTGCTGCGCGCGCATTTCCGCATGTTCATGCGCGGTCTGATCGAGCGCAGCATCGTGTGGTGGGCTAGCGCGGAACGTATCAATTCGCTGATCCGCGTCGAGGGTGTCGAACACTTCGAGGCCGTCAAGGGCCAGCCGATGATCCTGCTTACGCCGCATTTCGTCGGCATGGACACCGGCGGGCAGTGGATCGCGCAGCAGGTGGACACCGTGTGCATGTACTCCAAGCAAAAGAATCTTTATCTCTCCGACCTGCTGCTGCAAAAACGCTGCCGTTTCCGCAACCAGCGCCTGTTCGCGCGCCAGGAAGGCTTGCGCCCCATCATCAAGGGCATGAAGGAGAACATGCCGTTTATCTACCCGCCCGATCAGGACCAGGGCGTGCGCGAAGGCGCATTCATCCCCTTCTTCGGTGTTCCCGCCGCCACCATGACTTCGGTGCCGCGCATCGCCAGGATGACCGGCGCGAAGATCGTGCCCAGCATCACGCGTCTGCTGCCCGGCGGCGAAGGTTATGTGCTGACCTTCTATCCGGCGTGGGAGAATTATCCGAGCGGTGACGAGATCGCCGATGCGCGGCGCATGAACGAATTCATCGAACAGCGAGTGCTGGAGATGCCTGAGCAGTATTTCTGGTTGCACAAGCGGTTCAAGACGCGCCCCGAGGGCGAAGCGAGGTACTACTGATGAAATATAAAGACCTGCGCGACTTCATTGCTCAACTCGAAAGTATTGGCGAACTCAAGCGCGTCACCGCACCCGTCTCCACGCATCTCGAAATGACCGAGATCTGTGACCGCGTGTTGCGCGCGCAGGGGCCGGCGTTGCTGTTCGAGAACGTCGTTGGTCACAAGATGCCGGTGCTCGCCAACCTGTTTGGTACGCCGCGTCGGGTGGCGCTGGGCATGGGCGAGGAAAACACTGCTGCATTGCGCGAAGTCGGCAAGTTGCTCGCCTACCTTAAAGAACCGGAACCGCCCAAGGGGCTGAAGGATGCGTGGGAGAAGTGGCCGATCCTGAAGCAGGTACTCACCATGTCGCCCAAGGTGCTGTCGTCTGCGCCGTGCCAGGAGATCGTGTGGGAAGGTGCTGATGTCGATCTGTCGAAACTGCCGATTCAACACTGCTGGCCGGGAGATGTCGCCCCGCTCATTACCTGGGGGCTGGTGGTCACGCGCGGGCCGAACAAGCCGCGCCAGAATCTGGGCATCTATCGCCAGCAGGTGATCGGGCCGAACAAAGTCATCATGCGCTGGCTGGCGCATCGCGGCGGCGCGCTGGATTTTCGCGACCACTGCGAAAAGAACCCGGGGCAGCCATACCCTGTCGCGGTGGTGATCGGTGCCGATCCGGCCACCATCCTCGGTGCGGTGACACCGGTGCCGGATTCACTCTCCGAATACCAGTTCGCCGGATTGTTGCGCGGCAGCAAGACCGAGTTGGTGAAATGCCTGGGCAGCGATCTGCAAGTGCCCGCTTCCGCCGAGATCGTGCTGGAAGGCGTGATCGATCCGGGCGAGACGGCGCTGGAAGGCCCCTACGGTGACCACACCGGCTACTACAACGAACAGGACAAGTTCCCGGTGTTCACCATCCAGCGCATCACCATGCGCCGCGACCCGATTTACCACAGCACCTACACCGGCAAGCCGCCCGACGAACCGGCGATGCTGGGCGTGGCGCTGAACGAAGTGTTCGTGCCGCTGCTGCAGAAGCAGTTCCCCGAGATCGCCGATTTCTATTTGCCGCCGGAAGGTTGCTCTTATCGCATGGCGGTGGTGAGCATCAAGAAACAGTACGCTGGACACGCCAAGCGCGTGATGTTCGGCGTGTGGAGCTTCCTGCGCCAGTTCATGTACACCAAGTTCATCATCGTGGTGGACGACGATATCGACGTGCGCGACTGGAAAGAGGTCATGTGGGCGATCACCACGCGCATGGACCCGGTGCGCGACACGCTGCTGGTGGAGAACACGCCCATCGACTATCTCGATTTTGCCAGCCCGGTGTCAGGCTTGGGCGGCAAGATGGGGTTGGATGCCACCAACAAATGGCCGGGCGAGACGCAGCGCGAATGGGGCACGCCCATCGTGATGGATGCGGCGGTGAAGGCGAAGGTGGATGCGATGTGGGGCGAGCTGGGGTTGTAACGCCAAGACGGTAAAAAAGCCGGGCATGCCCGGCTTTTTTACGCCATGTTGAAATCAGAAGCGGAAGATGCCGGTGACATACAGTTCGTTTCGGTAGCCCATCACACCGGCTCCGACTCGGGCGCTAAAGCTTTTGTTGAGGTCATATTGGGCGCCGCCTCCCAATGACAATTTCGTTTCCCTGGTGGACATGCTGGTGCTGCCGCCACCATTGGAGGTGGTGACCTTATTGGAGACGTAATCCATTCCGCCCTTGGCGAAGAAGGTGAGTTCGGGAACCTTTTGCACTTTCCATGGCAGAAGGGCGACCAGGTCCACGCCGATCATGGAGGTGTCTGTCTTGATCGTTGTTCCCGCAATTGAAATGCTGGGGTGGAGTACTGTTGCGTAATGTGCTTCTACAGAGAACATCTTGTCGATTTGGTAACCGCCCAGAACACCTACGTAAGAGTCGCCCAGCAGGACGCCGGCATAGACCGGTGAGTCTGCTGCAAATGCCGGAGCAGAGAGGGTGGTACTCAAAAGCGCGACAGCAAGAAGTTTCTTCAATTGTTTATCTCCAGTGGATTTGATGACAGGTGGAACAGTGCAGGCTAATGCACGCGCGAATTCTCACACCACTTCCATCGTGGCGTAAAGAACGATGAAGTACTAGATACTTATTCCTGTTGACTGGGCGTAGTGAAGCTGATGCGGCGTCATTTGCGTGCAAGCCACTCGATCAGCGCGTCCTGGGCTTCCTGACCGGCTTTGGCATAGTGATGGTTGATGAAGAACACCACGATCCATTCCCTGCCGCTCTTCGAGCGGACGTAACCGGCGAGCGTCCTTACCCCGTCCAGCGTCCCGGTCTTGAGGTGGGCGTGGCTGGCGGCGGGACTTTCCTTGAGGCGTCGTTTCACCGAGCCGTCCACGCCGAGGATGGGCAGCGAGGATTGCAGTTCCGGGTAGAGCGGATGGTCGGCGGCGCTTTGCAGCATTTGCGCCATATGCCGTGCGCTGATGCGTTCCTTGCGCGAGAGACCGGCGCCGTTCTCCAGCACCAGTTCGGGGAAATCCAGACCTAGCCGTTGCAGCCAGTTTTGTACTGTTTCTATGCTGCGTTCGGTATTGAGCGGCACATCGCTCATGCCCCATTCGGCGGCGAGAGAGGGTTTGTAAGAGGCGGAACCCAGGGTGAGGAAAAGCTGCCGCGCCATGACATTGTTACTGAATTTGTTGATATCGCGGATGATGCCGCTCAGGGGTTCGGAGCGGTGCGTGGAAAACAGCTGCGCGTCAGCGGGGATAGCTGCCTCGCGCAAGCCGCCGTTCAATGTGCCGCCCACTTCCTTCCAGACGGCGCGGAATACCGATTCCACATAACGGGTGTGCGGCAGGATGCTGAGACTCTGTTCGCGTTCGCCGCAGTCGCTGGGATAACCTCCCTGCAGGACGACGCTGTCGCCGGTCGCCTGGGTCAGGATGGTGTCATTCCAGCCGTCGCAGTCGCCGGAAGGCGGATGCGGAACGAGCTGGTTGTCGAATGTCAGACCTTCCAGCCGCGGTTCGGTGATGACCTTCATGCCGTTGCCATCGGGAGTATAGCGGAAGCGCAAGGTGTTGAAATTGAGCAGCAGCGCATCGGGGCCGACGTTGTAGGCGCGCACCGGGTCGCTGTCGAACTCCGCCGGATCGTAGGTTGGCAGGTCGAAATGGCTGCGGTCCAGTATGAGGTCGCCGCGGATCTCGCGCAGTCCCCGATCACGCAATTCGCGCAGCCACAACCAGAACTGTTCGATGGTGAATTTGGGGTCGCCATAGCCTTTCAGGATCAGATTGCCGTCGAGCACGCCGTCTCTCAATTCGCCGTCGATCCAGGCTTCGGTCTTCCAGGTGTAAGCCGGGCCGAGCAGATCGAGCGCGGCATAGGTGGTGACCAGCTTCATGACGGAAGCCGGATTCATCGCGCGTTGGGCGTTGAGGCTGATGAGGGAAGAGTGCTTGCCGACCTCCCTTACTTCGACCGCGATGCTGGATCGCGGGATGCCCACTTTCTTCAGTTCCTGGGTCACCGCCGTGGGCAGCGGCTCGGCTTGTGCACCGACGGCTATGCAGAAGAAGAGGAAAAAGATGTTGAGGCGTTTCATCTCAGGGATTCGATCACTTTCACGGTGCGGTCGACGAGCAATTGCAGCTCGTCTTCGCTGACCACATAAGGCGGCATGAAATATACCGTATTGCCCATGGGGCGCAACAATAATTCATGCTGCAATCCGAGGCTGAAACAACGCTGCGCAAAATCGGCGTGCGGCGTTTCCACCTCGAATGCCCAGACCATGCCGGTGTTGCGGAAGTTCCGCACGGCGGGGTGTTCGCGCAACGGTTGGGCGATGCGGTTGAAGAACGCCGCCTTGGCGCGGTTGGCGTTGAGTACATCGTCCTGCGCGAAGATGTCCAGCGTGGCCAGCGCGGCGCGGCAGGCCAGCGGGTTGCCGGTGTAGGAATGCGAATGCAAAAAGCCGCGCGCGGTCTCGTCGGCGTAGAAAGCGCGGTAGATCTCGTCGGTCGTCATCACCACCGACAGCGGCAGGTAACCGCCGGTGATGCCCTTGGAGAGCAGCAGAAAATCAGGGCGGATATTCGCCTGTTCGCAGGCGAACAGGGTTCCGGTCCTGCCCATGCCGACGGCGATCTCGTCGGCGATCAGGTGCACGTCGTATCGAGAGCACAGCTCGCGCGCATGGCGCAGATAGGCTGCGTGATACATCGCCATTCCCGCCGCGCCCTGGATCAGCGGTTCGACGATGAAAGCGGCGATGTGTTCGTGGTGCTGCTGCAGATGCTCGGCCAGTGCATCTGCACACCGCCACGCGTAACTTTCCGCGCTTTCCCCATGTTTGACATCGCGCCAGTCCGGGCTGGGCACGGTGGCATTCTGTCTGATCAGCGCACCATAGGCGTCGCGGAACAGCGCGACATCGGTCACCGACAGCGCGCCCAAGGTTTCGCCGTGGTAGCTGTTCTGCAGGCTGATGAATTGCGTCTTCTGCGGTTTGCCGGTATTGCGCCAGTAGTGAGCGCTCATTTTGAGCGCGATCTCGGTGGCCGATGCGCCGTCCGAACCGTAGAAGCAATGTCCCAGTCCGGCGGGGGCGAGTTCGCGCAGCCTTTCCGAAAGCTGCACCACCGGCTCATGGGTGAAGCCTGCCAGCATCACATGTTCAAGCTTGCCAAGCTGGTCGGTGAGTGCAGCGTTAATGCGCGGGTTGCAATGGCCGAACAGATTGACCCACCAGGAGCTGACCGTATCCAGATAGCGCTTGCCGTCGAGGTCGTACAACCACACGCCTTCACCGCGCGCGATGGGGACCAGCGGCAGTGTCTCGTGCCGTTTCATCTGGGTGCACGGGTGCCAGACGGCTGACAGGCTGCGGGAAAGGAGGTCTGAGGTGGCTGTCATGCGCGGAATCATAACGGACTTTGCGAAGAGTAAGATATGTATGTCGAGTCCATTTTCGGGAGGCTTCCATGCGCATCTTGATCACAGGCGGGACGGGATTGATCGGCAGGCGTCTTTGCCGGGTGCTGCTGGCGGAAGGGCATGAAGTGACGGTGTTCAGCCGCAATCCCGGGTCAGTTGCACAGAAATGTGGTGCCGAGGTGCATGCCCTGGCAACGCTGGCCGATTGGACAGCGGACAAGGTATTCGATTCCGTCATCAATCTGGCAGGCGAACCCATCGTGGATGCGCGCTGGACGGAGCGGCGTAAACAAGTGCTGCGCGACAGCCGAATCGCGCTGACCGAAGAACTGGTGCGCCGTATCTCTGCCGCCGAACACAAGCCATCCGTATTGCTGAGCGGCTCGGCGATCGGCTATTACGGCGGTCGCGGCGATGAGATGCTGGAAGAAACTTCGGGAGCGGGTACGGACTTTCCCGCGCAACTCTGTGTGGATTGGGAGGCGGCAGCATTGGCAGCTGAAAAATATGGTGTGCGCGTGTGCCTGTTGCGTACCGGCCTGATCCTGAGCAAGGACGGTGGCTTGCTCGGGCGCATGGTGACGCCGTTCAGGATGGGTATGGGCGCACGGCTCGGCGACGGAAGACAATGGATGAGCTGGATACATATCGATGACTATGCCGAGCTGGTGTTGCGGCTGTTGCGCGATGAGCAGATGCGCGGCCCATACGACATGACATCGCCAGTGCCGGTTACCAACAAGGAATTCACGGCGACACTCGCCGCCGTGCTGCATCGCCCGGCAGCTTTCGTCGCCCCTGCATCGTTGTTGAAACTGAGCCTGGGCGAAGCCGCCAGTCTGCTGTTGGAAGGGCAGCGCGTGATGCCGAAACGAATGCTGGCAGCGGGGCAGGTCATCCGTTTCATAAAGCTGGAAGAAGCGCTGAAAGACCTTTACGGCTGACAGGCCGCTCGGAAGAAGAAAGTTCAGATCGCCCTTGAAATAGCGTGGGGCAGCCCCTATCATTAGCAGTCGCAGGTGGAGAGTGCTAACCCTCCGCTTCCGCAATTAGTCAAATCACTGAATTTAGGAGAATAAGAATGAAGATTCGTCCCTTGAGCGACCGTGTCATCGTCAAGCGTTTGGAAGCAGAAACCAAGACTGCATCTGGAATCATCATTCCCGATGCCGCTACCGAAAAGCCCGACCAAGGCGAAATCGTTGCCATTGGCAACGGCAAAGTCGGTGACGACGGCAAGTTGCTGCCCATGAATGTGAAGGTCGGCGATCGCGTTCTGTTCGGCAAATATTCCGGTCAAGCCTTCAAGATCGACGGTCAGGAACTGTTGACCATGCGTGAAGACGACATCATCGGCGTAGTCGAGAAGTAATTTTCGCCAGTCGAACCATTCTTTCGGTGCAGGCAAATGACAGGCGAAGTCCTGTTGTGATGCTGGACCTAGCAATACTAATGAATCAGGAGAATAAACATGGCAGCTAAAGACGTGAAATTCCATGATGCAGCACGTGCCAAGATGGTCGTGGGTGTCAACATTCTGGCCGATGCGGTCAAAGTAACGCTCGGCCCCAAAGGCCGTAACGTGGTGCTGGACCGTTCCTACGGTTCTCCCACCATCACCAAGGACGGCGTATCCGTCGCCAAGGAAATCGAGCTGAAGGACAAGTTCGAGAACATGGGCGCGCAAATGGTCAAGGAAGTGGCTTCCAAGACTTCCGACGTGGCCGGTGACGGAACAACCACCGCAACCGTGCTGGCTCAATCCATCGTGCAGGAAGGCATGAAGTTCGTTGCCGCCGGCATGAATCCGATGGATCTGAAACGCGGTATCGACCAGGCTGTGATCGCCGCTGTGGCAGAACTGAAGAAGATCTCCAAGCCCTGCACTACCACCAAGGAAATCGCACAAGTGGGCAGCATCTCCGCCAACTCCGACACCGTGATCGGCGAGAAGATCGCTGCAGCGATGGAGAAGGTCGGCAAGGAAGGCGTCATCACCATTGAAGACGGCCAAGGTCTGGAAGATGAGCTGGACATCGTGGAAGGTATGCAATTCGACCGCGGTTACCTGTCTCCCTACTTCATCAACAATGCCGACAAGCAGATCGCGGCGATGGAGAACCCCTTCATCCTGTTGCACGACAAGAAGATCTCCAACATCCGTGATTTGCTTCCCCTGCTGGAACAAGTCGCCAAAGCCGGTCGTCCGCTGCTGATCGTCGCAGAAGACGTAGACGGCGAAGCGCTGGCAACACTGGTGGTGAACAACATCCGCGGCATTCTGAAGACGGTTGCGGTCAAGGCGCCCGGTTTCGGTGATCGTCGCAAGGCAATGCTGGAAGACATCGCTGTTCTGACCGGTGGTACCGTGATCGCCGAAGAAGTCGGCCTGACTTTGGAAAAAGCCACACTGGCTGAAATGGGCCAAGCCAAGCGCATCGAAGTGGGCAAGGAAAACACCACCATCATCGATGGCGCAGGCAAGCATGAGGCGATCCTGAGCCGCGTTGCTGAAATCAAGAAACTGGCCGAAGATTCCACCAGCGATTACGACAAGGAAAAACTGCAGGAGCGTCTGGCCAAGCTGTCCGGCGGCGTTGCAGTGATCAAGGTCGGCGCTGCGACCGAAGTCGAAATGAAGGAAAAGAAGGCGCGCGTGGAAGATGCATTGCATGCGACCCGTGCTGCCGTTGAAGAAGGCATCGTGCCCGGCGGCGGCGTGGCTCTGCTGCGTGCCAAGGCGGCGGTAGCCGGCCTCAAGGGCGTGAACCACGACCAGGACGCCGGCATCACCATCGTGCTGCGCGCGATGGAATCGCCTATCCGTGCCATCACCATGAACGCAGGCGACGAGCCCAGCGTTGTGGTGAACAAGGTGCTGGAAGGCAAGGGCAGCTTCGGTTACAACGCGGCAACAGGCGAGTATGGCGACATGCTGGTCATGGGCGTGGTCGATCCGACCAAGGTGACGCGCGTTGCATTGCAAAATGCGGCTTCCATCGCCGGTCTGATGCTGACCACCGCTTGCATGGTGGCCGAGTTGCCGGAAGACAAGCCGGTCGGTGGTATGGGCGGCGGAGATATGGGTGGCATGGGTGGTATGGGCGGCATGATGTAATTTGAACCTACTGCGCGGCTCGATTGCGGCGTTGCGCGGTGCTCGAAATCCTCATGTACTTTGAGTACATTCCGGTTTCTGTGCTCCGTGCGCCTTGCACTCAAACCGCTCGCTACGGTTCAGGCGCTTGCAGCACCTAACAAACCCCGCTTGGTGCGGGGTTCGTTTTTTATATTGCCCGCAATGCGGCTTGCCGCTACAATGCGCGCCTTCGTTTTACCCACCCCGTCCGGGATGGGCACAAAGCGGCTCGGTAGCTCAGTTGGTAGAGCAGCGGATTGAAAATCCGCGTGTCGGTGGTTCGATTCCGCCCCGAGCCACCAGATTTCGCGTGCGATAGCACGCAAAATGGTGAGAAGGGGTGTTCCGCCCCGAGCCACCAAATAATGAAAGAAGCCCGACCATGGTCGGGCTTCTTTCATTTCCAGCCCCGTTTTATCAAGCTATGGCATCATTACAGCGACAGGGTCGCATGGGGACGGCTTCGGTTCGTATCGGGGAGAACAAACATGGCCACTACGCCATTTTGGAAAAAGTTGCTGTTGCGCGGACACACGACTGTGCTTTCCTTGCTGCTTGCCGCGCTTTCCATTTTCAGCGTCCTGTTTCTCTACTACACGCAGAATTCCTTTCTCGAAGCGTTCGAGGAGAAGACATACGATCTTCGCTTCAAGGTCATGCGCGGTCCAGTCGCGCCCGATCCGAACATCGCCATCATCACCATCGATGAAAAAAGCATTGCCGCACTCGGGCGTTACCCGTGGAGTCGCGATAACTATGCCCGGCTGATCGACAGGCTGGCTGCGGCGAAAGCGAAGGCAGTGATGTTCGACGTCTTTTTCCCGGAACGGGAGAACGCAACGAACGACAGGCTGTTTGCCGCGGCGACGAAGCGTGCCGGGAATGTGGTGCTGGCGGTCGCTTTCAACTTCGATCAGGATGGGCGGGTAACGACTGTTACCCGCAGTCTGCCTGAGATCGAACGCGGCGCAATCGGGGTCGGACATATCAACCAGATGCCGGACGACGATGGCGTGATCCGTCGCATCCCGTTGCTGCTCGAGAAAGATGGCGTGCAGATTCCATCCTTGGGTTTGACGGGTGCCAGGCTGGCATTGGGCCTGAAGGATATTGCCCCGGGTGATTATGAAATCACATTGGGGGAGCGCAGCATCCCGGTGGACGATGAATATCGGATGTGGATCAACTATGTCGGCGGTCCGGGCGCTTATCCATATTATTCTTTTATCGACGTGGTCGAAGGTCGCATTCCGGTCAGTGAACTGAAGGGCAAAATACTGTTCGTCGGCGCGACGGCGCTGGGCGTCTACGATATGCGCGTCACGCCTTTCCACAAGAACTCGCCCGGGGTGGAGCTGCACGCCACGGTGGCCGACAACATCATCAGCGAGCGTTACATCCGCCAGGGCGGCATGGAAGCGCTGATCGACATGGTGTTCATCGTGCTGATGGGCGCGCTGGCTTTCTTTCTGACGACCCGTCTGCGCCTGTATGGCGCGATACCCGCCACGGCGGTCCTGATGGCCGCTTATATCTGGTTTACCTATTACATGTTCGAGGCGGGGCAATGGATCAACATGATCTATCCGGCTATGTCGGCGATCGTGGCAGTGCTGGTCGGCGGTGGCTTCCGTTATCTCGTGCTGGAGCGGGACGCGCGCGAGATGCGTTCGATGTTTTCCAGTTACCTTTCTCCCAAGCTGGTGGCCCGCCTGGAGAAAGATCCGGATGCGGCCAAGATCGGCGGCGACAACAAGGAAGTCACTGTTTTGTTCACCGATATCAAGGGGTTCACCACGTTCAGCGAGTCGCACCCGCCGCAGGAAGTGGTGTCGCGCCTGAACGGCTATCTGGGGGCGATGGTGCAGGTGATCGAGCAGCATGACGGCACCATCGACAAGTTCATCGGCGACGGCATCATGGCTTACTGGGGGGCGCCGCTGGCGCAGCCCGACCATGCCAGGCTGGCGATCGATTGCATCAAGGCGATCAACAAGCGTATGGGCGAGCTTCGCGCCCAATGGCAGGCGGAAGGTCTGGAGCCGTTCACTATCCGTGGCGGTGTGCAGTCGGGGGAAGTGGTGGCGGGTAACGTGGGGTTGGCTGGCAAGAAGATGGAATACACGGTCATCGGCGATACGGTGAACCAGGCCGCGCGGCTGGAAGGAACGGCGAAATATTATGGCGTGGCCTATCTGGTGGGTGAAGATACCTATCAAAGAACCCGCGAAATCTGCCGATACAGGGAGTTGGACAAGATACGCGTGGTGGGCAAACAATTACCCGTTACAATCTACGAGCCGCTGGAAGGGTTGTCCATGCTGGACGAGACGCCAGCACGAAACTTTGAAGCTGCGCTGGCTTTGTACCGGGCGAGAGTATGGGAGAAGGCGCGCGCTACCTTTATGACGGTACTGGATATCGCGCCTGAGGATAAACCCAGTAAAATATACATCGAGCGTTGCGAATACTTCATGCAGAGTCCGCCCCCAGAGGGATGGGATGGGGTGTTCAACCGGGCAGAAAAATAAGGGTCGCCGATATAAACGACCGGGGTGCACCCCGGGTCGGGACAAATCACCATTCGGAATAGGTCAGGGACATGCGAAACATATTCATCGTAATTTCACTATTGCTTGTCACTTCGGGCGCCTGCGCGGCGGATGCCGGGATGGGTTCGACCAATGGATTCTCCAAGGCCGACTTTCGTAGCGAGATCGCCTCTGCCAGGATGCTCAAATTGCTGGGAGTGGGAGGCGGTAATCTGTATATCGCCAAGCAGGATGGTTCGGTCGAGGTCGTGGACAAAGAAGGCAAAGCGGTGCTGACACTGGCAGCGAAGAGCGGAGCCGCTGAATTACTCAAGCATCCCGAAGCGGTCGCCGTGTCCGGCGAGACCGTCTATGTGGTGGATAGCGGAACGGAACAAGTGGTCATGTATGCCTTGGCCAGCGGCAAGTATCAGGGCAGTTTCGGCAGCAAGGCCAGCGGTCTGGTTGGGGATTTCTTGCTTGACGAACCCCAGGGTATCGCCGTACATGAGGGTGTGGTGTACGTCGCGGATACAGGCAACGAGCGGATACAGTTGTTCGGCATCAACGGTGTATTTCTGACCACGCTGGCGCTGAGCGGTTCGGCAGGCATGGAAAAGGAGTACAAACTGGGAGAGCCAGCGGATATCGCGGTGGACACGGAAGGACGAATCTATGTCCGTGATGAGGACACCAAGACGGTCAAGGTGTATGGGCCGAATGGTGCATATTTGCGCGCGCTACCCAAGACCGGCAAGCCGGTCGCCTTGTACGTGGCTGAGGACGGCATCTATGTGGCGGATGAAGGCAGTTTCGCCATCCTGAAATATGATTTCGACTTTAACCTGGCGTACAGCTTCGGTTCGAATGGCGAGGGCAAAGCGCAGTTCAAGAGCCTGTCCGGCCTGGCGGTGGACAAGGCGCAGCAGGTGTACGTCGGCGACAGCAAGAAATCACTGATCGATGCCTTTGTGGTCGAGGCCGGAAAAGCACTGGAGCCGCTGCCCAAAGCGGCAGGAAGAGCGTCGGTGAAATGGTTGGAGAGCATCCCTGCAGAGGTGGAGCAACTTGCCTGGGATGGCAAAGAGACTTTCTATGCGGTGAGCAAAGACAAGAAAGGCCTGCAGATGATCCGCAAGGGGGCGGTCGCAGGCTCGATCAAGCTGGACGACATGCAGTTATCTGCCGTGACTGTAGATAAAACAGGTGCGATCTGGGTGTTGGATAGCCAGGGGCGACGTGCGGTGAAACTGGATGAATCGGGCAAAGTGCTTTTGACTTTCGGTAGCAGTGGCAGCGGTGCCGGACAGTTCAGGGACCCCGCCGCGATTGCAGTATCGACTTCCGGCATGGTGTTCGTGGCGGACCGTTCCAACCATAACGTTCAGATATTCCGCGGCGACGGTGTGTTCCTGAATGCATTGAACGGGGAGAATTCCGGTAAATTGAGCACGCCTGTCTCCATGGCATTCGACCAGCGCGATAATCTGTACATCCTGGATGAATCGCGCAAAACCATACTGGCCTATTCTTCGGGCGGACAATCATTGGGCGAATTCGGCAGGAACAAGGAGGGCGTCAGTCTGTTGTCCGATCCCGTAGCATTACTCGCGGCCAATGACGAAGTACTGGTGCTGGATAACAATCAGGTCAAAGTGTTCTCGCCCAAGGGGCAATTGCTGCGCTCGTTTGGCGCCAAGGGATCCGGCGTCGGCGGGTTCAATGAGCCGGTCGCCATCGCGCACGGCGGCGGCTCCAATCTGCTGATCTCGGATCGCGGTAACAAGCGCATCCAGGCATTGGCGACACTGTATAAACCCGAGGCGCCGCAGCAACTCACGGCGCAGAGCAGGGTGCATTCCATCGAATTGCACTGGGCGCAGGCGAGTTCGCCCTTCATCAAGCAGTACCGCATCTACCGCTCGAAGAGCGAGAGCGGCGGCTTCGTTCAAGTGGGTACGAATGCCGCCAATCAGTTCGTGGATACAGAGCTGGATGCCGATGTGCGCTACTACTATCGCGTAGGCAGCGAGACGCATTTCGGCTATGAGGGCGCGACCAGCGCCGTGGTGAGCGGAGTACCGTCCAAATATGTTCCGCCAGCGCTGACAGCCATCCAGGTGGAAACCACGCCCTGGCAGGTCAAGATGAGCTGGACGGCGGCGGATACCAAGTATTTCGGCGCCTACCGCATCTACCAGAAAGAGGGCGAGGCCTACACCAAGATCGGCGAAGTGACGCAGCCGGAATTCATCAAGGATGCACTGCTACCCGAGACCAAGTATACCTATTCCGTTTCGATATTCAGCAGTGACGGCACGGAATCGGAAAAAGTCTCCGTCGAGGCGATCACACAAGTGTTCAATCGTCCGCCGCTGGAGATCGACGTGGTGCAGTTGCGCGATGTGTTCTCGAATTCATACAAGATCTATGAGCGCGACGGCATCGGTCGGATCAAGCTGACCAACAATACCAACAAGAGCATGGAGCGTCTCAAGGTCACTTTCCAGCTGAAGGACTTCATGGATTTTCCGACCGAGGCCAAGCTGGACAAATTGTTGCCCGGCCAGAGCGAGGAAGTCGCGCTCAAGGCGGTGTTCAACAACAGCATCCTGACGCTGACCGAGGATAGTTCGGTACAGGCGCTCATCGAGGCCAGCTATTTCGAGAATGGTAAACGCGTCACCTTCAACAAGAATCCGACCGTGAATGTGTATGACAAGCACCGGTTGACTTGGGACGAGCGTGGTCGTTTTGCCACCTTCGTCACGCCGAAGGACACTCCGCTCATCAATCTGGGACGCTCGGTGGCAACCCAGTTCAAGGAAACCAAAGACGAGGCGCAATTGGCGGCCGCGCTGTTCGACATGCTGGGCGTGTACGGCATGACTTATATCCAGGACCCGAGCAATCCCTATCAGGTGAGTTCCGGCAAGGTGAATACGGTCGACTATATCCAGTTCCCGCGCGAGACGCTGGAGCGCAAGTCCGGTGATTGCGACGACCTGGTGGCGTTCTATTCCTCGGCGCTGGAGGGCATGGGTATCAGCACGCGCGTGGTCGAGGTGCCGGGGCATATGTTCATGATGTTCTCCACCGGCATCGCAGCCGACGACGACAGTTACACCATGGATAACATGTATGTGATCCATGAGGACCAGTTATGGATCCCGGTCGAGACCACGCTGGTCGGCAACGCCTTCATCAAGGCATGGGAAAAGGGGGCGGCTGCCTATTACAAGTGGAAGGACAAGGGCCTGACCGTGCTGGATGTGCATGCCGAGTGGGAGATCTATAAACCCGCGAGCCTGCCAGCCGCGACAGCGAAACAGAGCGAGATATCGCGCGCCGAGATCGAAAAGAAATTCCCCAGCGATCACATGTCGGTATTGAAGATCAGTTCGCAGACCAAGACGCGACGCTATCTCAATGCGCTCAAGAAGAATCCTGCCGATGTCGAAGCGCAACTGCAGATGGGCATCATCCTGGCCAAGGCCGGAGATCGCAAGGAAGCGATGAAGTATTTCGACAAGGTACTCACCCTGCAACCGAAGAATGCGGCCGCCATGAATAACCGCGGCAATATCTTCATGATCGAAGACAAGCATGCCGAGGCGCAAAAGGCATACTTGGCGGCGACGCAGATTACCCCCAAAGATGCGCATCTGTGGGTGAATCTGGCACGGGCCTACAAGGCCACCAATGACACCAAGAAGGCCAAGGCTGCATTCATCAAAGCGCAAGGCATTGATCCGGCAGTCAAAGAACAGCACCGCGCATTGGCATTGGAACTATTGAATGCGCTTTAAGTCGGATGTAACGTTGCACCATGTAGCAACCTTAACCAAGGAGATTCACATGAAGAAATTGATCGCATTGTTCGTGTTGTTGGGCGTGGTGCTGGCGGCTCCGGCATACAGTGCCGACGAGAAGCAGGAGGGCTCGCTGTGGGAGCGTCTGCGCAAGAAGATCGAATTGCTCACCCCGAAAAAGAAGATCCAGACCACGACGGCGGTGGGTGGTGTGCGCGGTTCCCAGGCTGATGCGGACGATGTCTACTGGAAGGGCGAAGCCAATGCCCAGCCCATCGATTCCGATGAACTGGTGGCTTTCAAGAAGGCCATTTCCCTCGCTGATGCGGGCGATTTGCCCGGTGCACATTCCGCATTCAGCGATTTCCTGAAGAAACACCCGGACAGCCGCTTGCGTCCTGATGCCGAAGAAGCCTTGGCATCGCTGCAACCGAAGAAGTAGCCCCCGGCAGGCTGGGTTGGCTGGTGTTCAGCCCTCCCAGCCTCTATAATCCGTTCCCTTGCGAACCGGATGGTCGTTTTTCCCATGCAGTTATTCACCTTTGGCATCAACCATCAAACCGCGCCGCTCGCCGTGCGCGAACAGATCGCGTTCAATGCCGAGACGCTCGACTCCGCTTTGCGCGACCTTGTGGGCAATGGTGCCGCCAAAGAGGCGACCATCCTGTCCACCTGCAACCGCACCGAGATCTATTGCAGCACCAATGCGCCTGTTCAGGCGGTGGATTGGCTGGCCTCGTATCACCATCTCCCCACCGCCGAGATCGAACCCTACATCTACCGCATGCCGCAGGAACAAGCGGTAAAACATGCTTTCCGCGTCGCCAGCGGCCTGGATTCCATGGTGCTGGGCGAGCCGCAGATTCTCGGGCAGATGAAGCAGGCGGTGCGTCAGGCCGAACAGGCGGGCACACTGGGGTTTCTGCTGCACAAGCTGTTCCAGCGCACCTTCTCGGTGGCCAAGGACGTGCGCACGCAGACCGAGATCGGCGCAAACCTGGTTTCCATGGCTGCTGCTGCCGTCAAGCTGGCCGAGCGCATCTTTCCCAGTATCACCGAGCAGCGCGTACTGTTCATCGGTGCGGGCGAGATGATCGAACTCAACGCGGTGCACTTCGCCGCGCGCACCCCGCAGCACATCACTGTCGCCAATCGCACGCTTGAGCGGGCGCAGGTATTGGCGCGACGCATCAACGGCCATGCCATCACGCTCAATGAGTTGCCGGACCAGTTGGCACAGCACGACATCATCGTCACCTGTACCGCCAGCCCGCTGCCCATCTTGGGCAAGGGCATGGTCGAGCGTGCGCTGAAACAGCGCAAGCACCGGCCGTTGTTCATCGTCGATCTGGCGGTGCCGCGCGATGTCGAGAAGGAAGTCGCCGAGCTCGATGACGTGTTCCTCTACACCGTGGACGATCTGTCTGAAGTGGTGCGCGACGGTTTGGATGCGCGTCAGGGCGCGGTCAAGGAAGCCGAGGTCATCATCGCTTCCGGCGTCAACGAATTCATCCACTGGATGGAATCGCGTGAAGTCGTACCGACCATCCGCACCTTGCGCGACCATGCCGAGCGCCAGCGTCGCCATGAGATGGAAAAAGCGCTACGCCTGCTGGCCAAAGGCGAAGCGCCCGAAAAGGTACTGGAATCCCTGAGCATGGGCCTGACCAATAAATTCCTGCACGCGCCCACGCAGACGCTGAATCAGGCGCAGGCGTCAGATCGCGATACCTTGCTGGATGCGATGCACCGCATCTATCACCTGCATCCTTCCGAATGAAACCGAGTATCTCATCCAAACTCGCCCAACTCAGCGAACGGTTGGACGAGGTCAACACTCTATTGAGCAGCGAGGAAGCCACCCGCGACATGGGCGCGTTCCGCAAACTCAACCGCGAGCGCACCGAGCTCGAACCGGTGGTCGAGCTCTATCACGCTTTCCTGTCCTGTGAGGCCGACATCGCCACCGCGCAAGAAATGGCGGGCGAGCCCGACATGCGCGAATTCGCCGAGGCCGAGGTCAAGTCCGGGCGCGAAAAGCTGGAACAACTCGAAGTCGAACTGCAAAAACAACTGCTGCCAAAAGCCCCCAACGATGAACGTAACGTCTTTCTCGAAGTGCGCGCCGGCACAGGCGGCGACGAAGCGGCCATCTTTGCCGGTGACATCTTCCGCATGTACTCGCGTTTCGCCGAGCGCCGCCGCTGGCAGGTCGAGGTCATCTCCGAAAGCCCAGGCGAGATGGGTGGCTACAAGGAAGTGATCGCCCGCATCATCGGTCAGGGCGCGTACTCGGTATTGAAGTTCGAGTCCGGCGCGCACCGCGTACAGCGCGTGCCCGCCACCGAGACGCAGGGGCGTATCCACACTTCCGCCTGCACCGTCGCCATCCTGCCCGAGGCCGACGAAGTGGGCGAGGTCGAACTCAATCCAGCCGACCTGCGCATCGACACCTTCCGCGCCAGCGGTGCGGGCGGGCAGCACATCAACAAGACCGACTCCGCCGTGCGCATCACCCACCTCCCGACGGGTACCGTGGTCGAGTGCCAGGACGGCCGCTCGCAACACCAGAACAAAGCGCAAGCCCTGCGCGTGCTGGCAGCACGTATCAAGGACAAACAGGAGCAGGCCGCACACAGCAAGATTGCCGCCGAGCGCAAATCGCTGGTCGGCAGCGGCGACCGCTCCGAACGAATCCGTACCTATAACTTTCCGCAAGGTCGCGTTACCGACCACCGCATCAACCTCACGCTGTACAAGATGGACCAGATCATGGACGGTGACATCAGCGAACTCACCAACGCGCTGATGGCCGAGCATCAGGCCGAGCAATTGGCGGCACTGGCGGAAGAGCGCTGATGGCGGCACGCAGCATTCAGGATGTCATGTCTCGGGATGGTGCGTCGCTGAAAGCTGCCCTGGAACAATCGGCTGCTGAAGCGCGTATCGAAGTGCAGATGCTGTTGCAGCGATCACTGCATGTCAGCCGCGCTTACCTATTGGCACACCCAGAACAGATACTCGAAGCCAGTCAGCAGGCTGCGTACGACACCATGTTGCAGCGGCGTCTGCGGGGCGAACCCATCGCGCACATCCTCGGCGAGCGCGAATTCTTTGGATTGAATTTCAAAGTCACTTCTGCCGCATTGATCCCGCGACCGGAAACCGAGCTGTTGGTCGAGCTGGCATTGCAGAGAATCCCGCAACATGGCGGATGTCGCGTGCTCGATCTTGGCACAGGCACGGGGGCGATAGGCCTGTCCATCGCGCACGACAGGCCGGATGTCGAGGTGGTGGCGGTGGATGCTTCGCAAGGAGCGCTGGAAGTGGCGCGCGAGAATGCGCAGCGAATGACGATTTCCAATACGAGTTTCGTGCAAAGCGACTGGTTCGAAGCATTGGGCGCACAGCATTTCAAGATTATCGTTTCCAATCCCCCATATATCGCGGTGGCCGACCCGCACCTTGCGCAGGGGGATGTGCGCTTCGAGCCTGTGTCTGCCTTGGTTTCCGGGGTCGATGGTTTGGAAGACATTCGCCAGATCGTTGCGCGGGCAGGTGAGTTCCTTGAACGCGGCGGTTGGCTCTTGCTGGAGCACGGCTATGATCAGGCGCAGAGCGTCAGGGAGATATTGCTGCTGAATGGTTACGAGGATGTCTTTTCGGCGAAGGATATTGCCGGGATAGAACGGGTCAGCGGCGGGATTTTTTCAAAAATTCAATAAGTTTGTGGAAGGGATGGGGTGGCGGCAGGGGAAAGGTATAGGCCGTTATATAGGCCGTTTGGCATATATGCAACCCGGAAACAGACTCCTACAATCCGTCCTGAGTTGTTAGAGCCTTGAGTTGTAGCCAACTCAATCTTTCATACTCTCCTCCTATTCTGGGCCATCGCAAGGTGGCCCGTTTTTTTGCCTGCGATTCTCGCAGAACTCAGGAGGCGAGCAGTTTGCGTGCGCGTGCGATGGCAGCTTCGACCTGGTTGGGCGCGGTACCGCCGGTGTGGTTGCGTGCCGCGAGCGAACCCTCCAGCGTCAGCACAGCGTAGATGTCGTCTGCGATGAGCGTCGAGAATTGCTGCAATTCATCCAGCTTGAGTTCGGCCAGGTCGCAGCCTTTTTGTTCGGCATGGCGCACCGCGAGCGCCACAGCCTCGTGCGCATCGCGGAACGGTAGCCCTTTCTTTACCAGATAGTCGGCCAGATCGGTGGCAGTGGCATAACCCTGCAACGCAGCACGGCGCATGGCTTCCGGTTTGACAGTGATGCCGCGCATCATGTCGGCATAGATGCGCAGTGTTTGCGTCAAGGTGTCCACGGTGTCGAACAGCGGCTCCTTGTCTTCCTGGTTGTCCTTGTTGTAGGCCAGCGGCTGGCCCTTCATCAGGGTGAGCAGCGCGACCAGATTTCCGTTCACACGTCCGGCCTTGCCGCGCACCAGTTCCGGTACGTCGGGATTCTTTTTCTGCGGCATGATGGACGAGCCGGTGCAGAAACGGTCGGCGATGTCGATGAAACCGAAACGCGGATTCATCCACAGGATCAACTCCTCCGACAGGCGCGACAAGTGCGTCATGACCAGTGCGGAAGCGGCGGTGAATTCGATGGCGAAGTCGCGGTCGGACACGGCATCCAGAGAGTTCTCGCAGACGCCGTCGAAGCCCAGCAGCTCGGCGACATATTCGCGCTTGATGGGATAGCTGGTGCCGGCCAGTGCGGCGGCACCCAGCGGCAAGCGGTTCACGCGGCGACGCGCGTCGGCGAAACGGCCAACGTCACGCTGGCACATCTCGAAATAGGCCATCAGATGATGGGCGAAGCTCACCGGCTGCGCCACTTGCAGATGGGTGAAGCCTGGCATGATGGTGTGCGTGTGGTGTTGTGCCAGGTCGAGCAAAGAGGTTTGCAGTCCCTTTAGCAGTGCGATGATGTTGTCGGTCTCGCTGCGCAGATACAAACGGATGTCGGTGGCCACCTGGTCGTTGCGCGAACGACCGGTATGCAGGCGTTTTCCTGCATCGCCGACCAGCGCGGTCAGACGTTTCTCGATGTTCAGATGCACGTCTTCCAGGTCGAGCTGCCAGACGAAATCGCCGCTGATGATCTCGTTCTCGATCTGGGCCAGCCCGCGCTGGATGTCTTTCATATCTTGCGCGCTGATGATGTTGCAGGTCGCCAGCATCTGGGCATGCGCCAGGGAGCCCTGGATGTCGTAAAGTGCCAGGCGTTTGTCGAAATCGACCGAAGCGGTATAACGCTTCACCAATTCCGCCACGGGTTCGTTGAAACGTCCCGACCAGGTCTGATTGTCTTGCATCGTAGCCATGTCTTGTCCAGAATGAGCGGCACTTGAAAGGTCGATATGCCGGAGACGCGCAGTATAAATCAAAACATTCCCCCCAAGCTGTTGCCCGACTTCCGCAATATGGGGACGGTATTGCGAATCGTCCTGCTGACCAACGCGATCGCCCTGCTTGGCGCGCTCTCGCAGGCGGTCTCGCTGGCCGATTTGCAAAGCAGCCTGCTGCAGGGTTCCGCCTTGCTGCAACCGGTGCTGCTGACCAGCCTGTTGCTGCTTTATTCGTTAAACCCGCTATTCGCGCGCGTACCCTACTGGCAGGGCGCTACGGTTGCGGCTGCGGTCGTGGCCGTAGCCGCCGTCATGGTCTCCATGCTGGGCCGCGAAATATTGTTTGCGCCGGACGACACCGGCGATTTCCGCTATGTGCGACATGCGCTGGTTGGTGCCGCTGTCGCATTGCTGCTGCTGGCGTACTTCCGTCTGCGCGCATTGGCATTGGCTCCCGCGAAACATGAAGCGCGCCTGCAGGCACTGCAGGCGCGCATCCGCCCGCACTTCCTGTTCAACACCATCAACGCCGTACTGAGCATCGTGCGAGCCGACCCGAAGCGCGCCGAGACCGCGCTGGAAGACATGGCCGACCTGTTCCGTATGGCGATGACGGAACCTCGCGAACTGGTCGCGCTGGACAAGGAGGTGGAGCTGGCGCGCCAGTATCTGGCCATCGAAGAACTGCGTCTTGGCGAGCGTCTCAAAGTGCACTGGGATACCGGGGATATGCCGCCGGATGCGCTCATCCCGCCGCTGATCCTGCAGCCGCTGCTGGAGAATGCCGTCTATCACGGCGTTGAGCCGCTGCAGCAGGGCGGGACCATCGAAGTCAGGCTGTACCGGGCGCGCGACGAACTGCATCTGGAAGTACGCAACCCTTCGCAAGGCCAGGCTTCTTTGCATCCGAACGGAAACAGGATGGCGCTTTCCAACATCCGCGAACGGTTGTCATTGCTGTTCGACGTCGAAGCGCAGTACCAGGTCGAGCATGACGCCGCGCATTATCAGGTTCACATCATCATCCCCTATGTGAAAGGCCAGCCAGCATGAGCGACACCATCACCGTGCCGCTCACCGTTTTCATCGTGGACGACGAGGCGCCGGCGCGCAATCGATTGAAAGAATTGCTCGCCGATTGCGAGGCGCAGTTTCCGCTTCAGCTGACGGGTGAGGCGGCCAACGGCCATGAAGCGCTGGACAAACTGGCGGAGAATCCGGCCGAGGTCGTGCTCATGGACATCCGCATGCCGCAGATGGACGGCATCGAACTGGCGCGCCATCTCAACAAACTCGAACATCCGCCGGTCATCATCTTTACCACCGCGTACGATGCCTACGCCATCCAGGCCTTCGAACAGCGCGCCATCGACTATCTGCTCAAACCGATCCGACTGGGTCGCCTGTTCGATGCCCTGTCCCGTGCCCGCGATGCCGTGCCGATCCGTACCGAGGTCTTGCAGGAACTCACCCCGGAGCCGCGCAGTTTCCTGTCGGCGCACGAGCGCGGCAAGGTATTGCTGATTCCCATCGAGAAAGTGCTCTATCTGCGCGCCGAAATGAAATATGTCACCGTACGCACCGCCGAACGCGAATATCTGATCGAAGAATCGCTCACCGCGCTGGAAAAGGAATACGCCACGCGCTTTGTGCGTACCCACCGCAGTTGCCTGGTGGCAAAGAGTGCCATCGCCGGGTTTGAAAAGGGCGGGGAAGAAGGCGAAAGCGGCTGGCTGATGAAACTGAACGGCATCGAGGAAAGATTGCCGATCAGCCGCCGGCAACTGGCGAGCGTGAAGGGCAAGGGCTAAAAGCACCGCCACGGGGACGCTTATTTCGCGTGAACCGCACAATTAACCCATTTCTCACATTTTGTTGACGTTCCCTTTACAGAGACACCGTTATTATTCAACCGTCTTGTGCAGTCAGCACGTTCTGCCAATCGGATCGGTGCTCTGCATAAAGGAGGGGGAATGGGAGGCTGCAAGACAGGCAATTTCTGTTGCCGGGAGCGTCCTGAATAACAATAACTACCAAGCAATGTGGGTGAGACGCTGTGCAATTCGCGATCTCCGGTGGACAGGGGAGCCGCAGAGGATCGCATCAGGGAGGAACAGCGTTAACTCATCACACAATAGCGAGTAGAGGCAAAGCGATTTGGGAGACTTCGGTCTCCCAATTTTTTTGTCCGGGGAAAACCGGGCTGAATGCGTTAGCCGCTATTTCGCAGACCGGTGGCGATGCCGTTGATGGTCAGATGGATCGCGCGTTTCACCTTCTCGTCGTTGTCGCCCGCGCGGTGGCGCTGCAACAATGCGACTTGCAAGTGGTTGAGCGGATCGATATAGGGCATGCGGGTCAACAGGCTGCGCGCGAAGGCCGGATTGTCCTGCAGCAGGGTCGCGGAGCCCGTCACCTTGAACAACATCTCCACGGTGATCTCCCATTCGCTGTTGATCGCGCCGAAGATGCGCTCGCGCAACTCCACATCTTCAACCAGCTCGGCATAGCGCGAGGCGATGCCCATGTCGGTCTTGGACAGCACCATGTCCATGTTGGACATCAGCCCGCGGAAGAACGCCCAGTTCTTGTACATCGCCTGCAACTGTTTGAGTCCGGCCTCGCCTTCGCGCTCGATGAATTTCTGCACGGCGCTGCCGAAGCCGAGCCAACCGGGCAGCATCACGCGGTTCAAGCCCCAACTGAACACCCAGGGGATGGCGCGCAGATCTTCGATCTTGTCGGACGCCTTGCGCGAGGAGGGGCGGCTGCCGATGTTGAGTTCGGCGATCTCGCGGATCGGCGTGGCGGTGAAGAAATAATCGGTGAAACCGGGCGTTTCGTAAACCAGTTTGCGATACACGGCGAGGGCGTCAAGGCTCAGCGCTTCCATGATGCGGTGATATTCCGGCATGGTGCTATCCGCACCGTGGTGGTGCAGCAATGTGGCCTCCATGGTCGCGGCGATCAGCGTCTCCAGATTGCGGCGGCCGATCTCCGGATTGGAATATTTGCTGGCGATCACTTCGCCCTGCTCGGTGATGCGGATCTGTCCGTTCACACTGCCCGGCGGTTGCGCCAGGATCGCGTCGTAGCTGGGGCCGCCGCCACGACCGACGGTGCCGCCGCGGCCGTGGAACAGGCGCAACTCGATGCCGTGTTTTTCGAACACTTTCACCAGCTCGACCTCGGCCTTGTACAGTTCCCAGTTGGCAGTGAGGTAGCCGCCATCCTTGTTGCTGTCCGAATAGCCCAGCATCACTTCCTGCGTGTCGTTGCGGCTGGCCAGCAGCTTGCGATACCAGGGCAGCGAGAACAGCTCATCCATGATGGCGGCACCGCCGCGCAGGTCCTCGATGGTCTCGAACAACGGAATGATGTTGACGTGCAGTTTGTCGCTGCCTTGCAGCAGACCCACCTGCTGCAGCATCAGCGCGACTTCCAGCATGTCGCTGACCGCATCGGTCTTGGAGATGATGTGGTTGGGCAATGCGCCCGCGCCGAAACGGCGATGGATCTCTGCCGCCGCCTGCATGATGCGCAGCTCGCTTTGCGGCACGTCGGAATAGCGTGCGACATCGGTCATCAATATCCGGGCTTCCTGCAGCGCCAGCAGCAGCACCGTGCGCTTCCCGCTCTCGTCGAGATCGGAATAGTTCGCCTTGCCGGAGCTGTGGGCGAACAGTTCGCTCACCGTCTGCTCGATGATGGCGCTGTGCTGGCGCATGTCCAGCGGCGCGAGATAGAAACCGAACACTTCGGCGGCGCGTCGCAGATTGGCAAGACGACCGCGCGCGAGATACACCGCCCCGTGTTTGTACAGCGAGTCGATCAGCACATCCAGATCGGCGATGAATTCCTGCGCCGAGGCATAAGGGTGTGCATGCGCATCGATCGGGCGCAGCGTGGCGAGGTTGTGGCCGAGATGTCTGGCTGTTGCCGACAGGCGCGAATAGACCAGGATCAACGCGCGCCGATAGGGCTCATCTTCACGCGGGGCAGCCTTGTCCGGTGAGGCGTCGGATAGTTTGCGCAATTCCGGCGTGACCTCGACCAGGCGGTCGGTCAGGCTCAGGCGCGTGCCGAGGACGTGGGTCTCGTTCAGGTAATGCTCGAACGCCAGGGCGGAATGGTATTGCACCGCGTCCGACATGACGTCGTGAGTGACGAAGGGGTTGCCGTCGCGGTCGCCGCCGATCCAGCTGCCCACGCGCAACAGCGGCGGTACCTTGATGTCCTTGTCGAAGCGCGCCTCCAGCTGCCTCTCCAGTCCGGCGTAGAGCTTGGGTATCTCGTTCAGGAAGGTATAGCGGTAATACTCCAGGCCGTTGCGGATCTCGTCGCGCACGGTCAGCTTGGCGGTGCGCAGCATGCGCGTCTGCCACAGGATCAGCACGAAACGGTGCAGCGCTTCCTCGTTTTCGGCCAGATCATCCGGCGTCATGTCCATGCGGTCGCGGTTGGCCAGCAGGCTGGAGATGATGAGCTGGCAATCGAGGATGCTCTTGCGCTGCACCTCGGTCGGGTGAGCGGTCAGCACGGGCGAGACAAGCGCGCTATCCAGAAAGGCTTGCAGGGTTTTCTTGTCGAACTTCTTCTCTTCCAGCCTGTCCAGCGCCAGCTGCAGCGTTCCGTCCTTGGCTGCGCTGCCCGCCTTCAGGTGGGCGCGGTGGCGGCGGTTGTGGTGCAGGTCTTCGGCGATGTTGGAGAGCTGCGAAAAATAGCTGAAAGAGCGCACCACGGCCAGTGTCTCGGCGGGTGAGAGCGCATCCAGCATCCTCTCCAGTGCCTCGCCGTCGCGTTCGTCCTGCGTCTTGCGGAAGCGCACCGCGGCGCGGCGCACATTCTCGATCAGCTGGAAATATTCTTCGCCTTCCTGCTCGCGCAAAGTGTCGCCGAGGATGCGTCCCAACAGCCGCACGTCGTCGCGTAGCGGCTGGTCTTTGCTGGAGATGTCGGCAGGTGCAGAGATCAGGTTCATACCGTTTCTGTATATGTCGGCGGCGCAAAAGCTCGGCGCACCTGTTAGAATGCGCCGTGCATCGACCGCAAATTATTTATCGTTAGGAAACCCCGATGAATCAGGCTTCACTTACTCCCCCAGCCCGTCTGGTGATCGCTTCGCGCGAGAGCGCATTGGCCATGTGGCAAGCAGAACACATTCGCGACAGACTGCGCGCATTATACCCGCAAACTTCGGTCAGCATTCTGGGCATGACCACACAGGGAGACCAGATTCTCGATGTGACTTTATCCAAGATCGGCGGCAAAGGCCTGTTCGTCAAGGAACTGGAGACCGCGCTGGAGAACGGCAGCGCCGACATCGCCGTGCATTCGCTCAAAGACGTGCCGATGAACCTGCCGGACGGTTTTACCCTGGCCTGCATCGGCGAGCGCGAAGACCCGCGCGACGCTTTCGTCTCCAACAGGTTCGACAACCTCGCCGCTCTGCCTGCGGGCAGCGTGGTCGGCACCTCCAGCCTGCGCCGCGAAAGCCAGTTGCGCGCGCGCTTCCCGCATCTCAAGATCGAACCGCTGCGCGGCAACGTGCAGACCCGCCTGCGCAAACTGGACGAAGGCCAGTATTCCGCCATCATCCTCGCTGCCGCCGGCCTGAAACGTCTGGGTCTGGGCGACCGCATCCGCGCCGTGATCTCCAGCGAAGACAGCCTGCCCGCCGTGGGCCAGGGTGCCTTGGGTATCGAGACGCGTGCCGACCGGCCCGACCTGAAAGCCGTGCTGGCACCGCTGCACCATGCCGACACGGCTGCCTGTGTGCTGGCAGAACGCGCGATGAGCCGCGCCCTGGCCGGCAGCTGTTCAGTGCCGCTGGGCGGTTTCGCCGAAGTGCAAAACGGCAAGCTGCGCATGCGCGGTTTCGTTGCCACGCCGGACGGTGCCCGCCTGTTGCGCGCCGAGCATATCGGCGACATCGCGCAACCCGAGGCGTTGGGCGATCTGATCGCGCAGGACTTGCTCAAGCAGGGCGCTGGAGAGATCCTCGCCGCGCTGAATGGCTGACGAGCCTGGGCGCTCCCTTCACCCCAACCCTCTCCCGCAAGCGGGAGAGGGGACAAACGAATCGTTACGCGAATTGCACATTAATCTGCCGCTGGCCGGATTGCATATCGTCGTCACGCGGCCGCGTGAACAAGCGGCCGGGTTGATACAGCGCATCGAACGACTGGGTGGCAACGCCCTGCCGTTCTCCCTGCTGGAGATCGAGGCTGTGCCGGATGCGCAGGCATTGCGCCGGCAACTCTCCCGCCTCGAACAAACCGACCTTGCCATCTTCATCAGTCCCAATGCCGTGCGCTACGGCATGGCGGCGATCGCTGCGGCGGGCGGTTTGCCGCCGATGCTGCAGATCGCCACGGTCGGTCAGGGCAGCGCCAGGGCCTTGCAGGAACACGGTGTCGCAAGGGTCATCGTCCCGGCCGAACGTTTCGATAGCGAAGGACTGCTGGCTATGCCGGAACTGCAGGATGTCGGCGGCAAGCGCGTGATGATCCTGCGCGGCGACGGCGGGCGCGAACTGTTGGGCGATACGCTCGGGGCGCGCGGTGCGACGGTGGAATATGTCACCTGCTATCTGCGGCGCAAACATGATCTGGATGTCGGTATGCTGCGGGCGGCCAGAGCCGATGCCATCACAGTGACCAGCAGCGAAGCACTGGCGCATCTGTGGGAGATGCTGGAAGGAACGGAACTGGCCGGCACCGCATTGTTCGTGCCGCATCCGCGCATCGCCGAACTGGCGCAGAATCAAGGATGGACGAATATCGTCGTCACCGAATCCGGAGATGACGGTTTGATCGCCAGTTTGGTAGCATGGGCGCACACGGACCGGAAATGACGCGATGAACGACCAGACACAACTGCCTGCCACTACCGAAAAGCCCGCCGCCGCGCCGCAAGCGCCGGCTCATGGCAACTTGCTGACCAAACTGCTGGCGCGCGTGACGCTGACGCAACTGACCCTGGCGGTGCTGGTGGTGGTGTTCGTCTGGCAATGGCTTGATTCGCACTACCAGCTCGACCAGACGCAGCAGGAAGTGGCGCGCCGTCTGTCCGAAGTGGAAGCGGCGAACAAAGGCAACCAGATGCTGGTGGCGCAGAACCAGGAACTGGTGCGCGAGATGGGCGGCAAGCTCAGTCTGCTCGAAAGCCGTTACGCCGAGACACAGAACCAGCGCGCCGCGCTGGAAGCGTTGTATCAGGACATGTCGAGCAGTCGCGACCAGACGGCGCTGGCCGAAGTCGAACAGATGCTGCTCATTGCCGGGCAGCAACTGCAGCTCTCCGCCAACGTAAAGGCCGCACTCATCGCCATGCAACAGGCAGACAGCCGTCTGCAACATCTGAACCGTCCCGCCTTCGCCAACCTGCGCAAACGCATCGACCAGGATATCGACAGGTTGCGAGCACTGCCCGACGTCGATGTTCCCGCTATCAACTTCAAGCTGGATGGCATGATCGCCGCCGTGGATGCTCTGCCGCTGGCGCAGGATGGGCGCATATTGCCGCAAGAGACTGAACCAATCGCCGATCCGTCCGAGGGGGTGCTGAAACGCTTCTGGCGCGAATTCTGGCGGGAGACCCGGCATCTGGTACGTATCGAGAACACCGAGCAGCAGGAGATGCCGCTGCTGTCGCCGACACAGTCTTTCTTCCTGCGGGAGAACCTGAAGCTGCGCCTGCTTTCCGCGCGCATGGCTTTGCTGACCCGCGACGAGGTGAGTTTCCGCCGCGATCTCAAGACCGCGCAGGAATGGCTCAAGCGTTATTTCGACACCAAGTCCGAAGCGGGTGCGAAGTCACTGGGCGCGTTGCAGAAACTCGCCGCCTCCAGGATAGTCATCGAGATGCCCGACATCGGCGGCAGCCTGGAAGCAGTGCGTAATTACCGCGCTTCGCATGAGCGGGGTGCGCGATGAAATGGCTGCTCTGGCTGGTCGGGCTGTTCGCTGCCGCGGTCGCGGTGACGCTGTTGGCGCGCAACCCGGGCTACGTGCAGTTCATCTACCCGCCCTACAAGATGGAGATGTCCCTGACACTGTTCACCTTCGCGCTGCTGGCCATCTTTGTACTCGCCTATCTGCTGGTACGGATGGCCTTCTTGACACTGAACCTGCCCGAATATGTGCGCGGCTTTCGCGAAGAGCGCGCCGCCAGCAAAGGCCGCACGGTGATGATGGAAGCACTCAAGGCTTATTTCGAAGGTCGCTTTGCGGCTGCGGAGAAAGCCGCCGTGCGCGCCATGGAGCTGGGCGAGAATTCCGGGCTGAATCCCATCGTCGCGGCGCGTGCCGCGCACGAGCAGCGCGAGTTCGACAAACGCGACGCCTATCTGGCGCAGGCCGAAGGCAAGAGCGTGGGCGAATCCACCATGCGCCTGATGGCGAAGGCCGAATTCCTGCTCGACCAGAAGCAGCCCCAATCCGCGCTCAACTCGTTGAAGGAACTGAGCGACACCGGTATGCACAAGCACATCGGCGCCCTCGGTCTGGAACTGAAAGCGCAGCAGCAGGCGCGCAACTGGGATGCCGTGCTGGAAGTGATGACGCAACTGGAGAAGCGCAATGCCATCGACAAGGTCGTTGCCGTGCAGATGCGCCAGCAGGCCTGGCTGGAGAAGCTGGCGACCCAGGCGACCGATCTCGCCGCTTTGCGCGCATTGTGGAAATCCATACCCAGCGAATTGAAACGGCGCGGCAAGATCGCCGCCGTCGCGGCGCAGGCGTTCGGCAAACTGGGCGATTGCCAGAGCGCGCAACACTTGCTGGCCGAAAGCCTCAATGCACAATGGGACAGCGAACTGGTCACCCTGTTCGGCGAATGCCACAGCGACAACAACATCGCGCAGCTCGAGCAGGCCGAGCGTTGGCTGACGCAGCATACCGACGATGCCGGACTGCTACTGGCTCTCGGCAGACTCTGCATGCACCAGAAACTGTGGGGCAAAGCGCAGAGTTACCTCGATGCCAGCCTCAGCCTGAAGATCAGCCGCGCTGCTTTTACCGCACTGGGCCAGCTTGCCGAGAAGATGGGCAAGCAGGAGCATGCGCTGGCCTACTTCCAGAAGGCCTCGCAGACGCAATAGGCGGCGAATCTGCCGGTTGTCCCAATACAAGGTATAGGCAGGGTTCTATATCTTTTGGTCTATATTCCATCTTGAGCAGTACTGTTAGAGTTCGGGTAGCAGGTTCGGCAAACACGGTTTCTACGAACAGCATTCAGCGGTTTTTCAGGAGATGGAGATGGGACGTGGGATGCGCATCCTTTCGACGGGTCTGGTCGGCACTGTGGTGCTGGCGGTCTCGGCATGCAATCATGCTCCGGCGGTCGCCGTTCCTGCCGCCGCACCAGCGGCATCAAGGCATGAGCTTGCCAACCGGCAAGCGCGCGTACCCAATGAATACCTGGTCACCCTCGCGCCCGAAGTGAAAGAGAGCGTACTCACAGAGCTTTTCGGACATTTCGGGATCAGGGAGATTCACGCTCTGGGCGGTGAGACCTATTTGCTGATTCTGACAAAAGACCCCGGTCCGGGCGAAATGAGCGATCTGATACAGAATGATGCGCGCTTCCAGGCAGTTCAGCCCAATCTCATCTATTGGGCCAACCGCTCCGGCAAGAAGGCACAATAAGCAGGCTGGAGACTTCTTAAGTCTTCGGCACGAAAGTGAACACGTCCGAATAGAACGCATCGTTGGCCAAACCGCGCTGGGTAGTGAACTCGCGGTGGGCCGCCTCCACTACCACCGGCGCGCCGCAGGCATAAACCACATAGCCTGACATATCCTTGAAATCATCCAGCACGGCCTGGTGCACGAAGCCCGCGCGTCCCGGCCACGGTTCGTCCGACACCACGGCTGTGAACTTGATGCCCTGCGCTTCCCATTCCTTCACCTTGTCCAGCATGTAAAGGTCGGACTGCTTGCGCACGCCCCAGTAGAAGTGCATCTCGCTTTTGAAGCCGATGTGCAGCGCATGCTCGATGATCGCCTTGACCGGAGCGAAGCCGGTGCCGCTGGCGACGAAGATGACGGGGTTGGGCGAATCCTCGTGCAGGTAGAATTTGCCGAGCGGGCCCTTGATACGCAGGATGTCGCGCTCTTTCATCCCGTTGAACACATGGTGGGTGAAAGTGCCGCCCGCGATGTTGCGCACATGCAGTTCCAGCAGCTCGTCGGCATGCGGCGCATTCGCCAGCGAGAAACTGCGCGGCTTGCCTTCCTTTTGCAGGATGTCGATATATTGTCCCGAAAGGAATTGCAGGCGTTCGTTCGCTGGCAGTTTCAGATACAGGGCCATCACATCGTCGGCCAGTTTCACCATCTTCTCCACACGGCAGGGCAGGGTCTTCACCACGATCTCTTCCGCGGTGGTGACTTCATGGCTTTCGATGACCAGATCGGAGAGCGGCTTGGCGCAGCAGAACAGTGCCATCCCGGCTGTCTTCTCTTCCTCGCTCAGGGCGAACGCCTGCGCCTTGCCGTAATCCACCGAGCCGCTCAGCACCTTGCCTTTGCACACCCCGCAGGCACCATCGCGGCAGCTGTACGGCAACGTCAAACCATGCTCCAGTGCGGCCTCCAGAATGGTCTCATCCTTGTCGATGGAAAAGGAATGGTTGCTGGGCTGTATGGTGGTCTTGAAGCTCATGGGTCGCATCCGTCAAATAAAGGCCGCGATTTTAACGCATAATTCCGGAATGAAACATTTGCTCATCATCGGCTGCGGCGACATCGCGCGGCGCACCATCCCGCTGCTCGGAGGACATTTCCGAATCTACGCATTGATACGTAATGCCACACACAGTGCAGGGTTGCGCGAGCCAGGCGTCATCCCCGTCATCGGCGATCTCGACGACCGCAGGCAGCTGTCGCGGATAGCCGGGCTGGCCGATGTCGTTCTGCATCTCGCCCCGCCGCCGAACGCCGGCACGCGCGACAACCGCACCCGCCACCTGCTCGCCGCCCTGTCGCAAGGCAAGCTTCCCAGGCGGCTCATCTACGTCAGCACCAGCGGTGTGTATGGTGACTGCAATGGCGCAAGGGTGGATGAGACGCATCCGCTGCATCCGCAAACGGCCAGAGCGCAACGCCGCGTCGATGCCGAGCAACAGATACGCCGCTGGGCGCAACGCAACGGCGTACAAGCCGGCATCCTGCGTGTGCCCGGCATCTATGCCGCCGAACGCCTGCCGCTGGAACGCATCCGCTCCGGCACGCCCGCCATCGTCGCAGTGGAGGACGGCTACACTAACCACATTCACGCCGACGACCTTGCGCGCATCCTTGTCGCGGCGCTGCACCTCGGCAAGCCGAACCGCGTGTACCACGCGAGCGATGACGGTGTGATGAAGATGGGGGACTATTTCGATGCTGTGGCCGATGCGTATCACCTGCCCCGTCCGCCGCGCATCAGCCGTGTCGAGGCGCAGCGAGTGCTGCCGGAATCGCTGCTGTCGTTCATGAATGAATCGCGGCGGTTGGTGAATCGAAGGATGAAGAAGGAGTTGAAGGTGAGGTTGGGGTACCCGACGGTGGCGGATTGTTTGAAGCCACTCTAGGCCGTTCGTCCTGAGTGCCGCACGAAGTGCGGTGTATCGAAGGATGGGCGAAGCCCGCTGGTTTTCAAATTCAACACCAACACAGTCGGGCTACCCCCGACGGTTTAGCTTTATAGCCAAAGAGCGATTAAACCTTCTTCACCGCCCAAGCCGCCTCCAACAACCGATCCCTCCTATCCTGCGGCATGCGCTGTACGCAGCTGCAATCCTCGCGATGCAATGTGATACCAAGGCGGGTGGTGTAGCCGACGATGCGGTCGGGAGGTTCGGGCTTGCAGCATTTCGCCATGCGCACGGTCAGGCCGCTCACGCCTTCGATGAGTACGCCGCTGGATGAGGTGCGCGGGGCGGCGGGTCTTTGCGCGACTACTTTGGCGGGAATGACGACCTTGGTCGGCGCTTCCTGCTGCACGGCGGTGGCGATGCGGTTCTGTTTGACTTCGTCGCGGCCGATGGCGGCGAGCAGTTCGTCCAGTTTGTTGAAGCGCAGGCGCTGCGCGAGTTTTTCCTGGTTGAGGTCGGTGACGCCGAGGCGGTGCAGTTCACGGTCGAGGATGATGCGGCCTTCGGCGATGCTCGCGTCGAGGTTCTGTGTGGAGAACCAGTGGCGCACCTTGGCGCGGGCGCGCGAACTCTTCAGGAAGCCGAGTTGCGGTGAGAGCCAGTCGCGGCTGGGTGCGCCCACCTTGGTGGTGAGTATCTCCACGCGCTGGCCGGTCTGCAATTTATAGTTAAGCGGCACGATGCTGCCGTCGACCTTGGCACCGCGCGTGCGGTGGCCGAGGTCGGTGTGCAGCACGTAGGCGAAGTCCACCGGCGTCGCGCCCTTGGGCAGGTCGATCACTTTGCCCTGCGGGGTCAGCACATACACGCGATCCTGTAGCAGTTCGTTGCGGAACTGTTCCTGCAACTCGCCGCTGTCGGCCAGTTCGGCTTTCCACGCCAGGATCTGGCGCAGCCAGGCGATCTTGTCGTCCACGCCGCTCTCGGTCTTCTTGTTTTCCTTGTAGCGCCAGTGTGCGGCCACGCCGAGTTCGGAATCGTGGTGCATCTGTTGCGTGCGGATCTGTACTTCCACCGAGAGGTCGCGCGGGCCAAGCACGGCGGTGTGCAGCGAACGGTAGCCGTTGGGTTTGGGACGCGCGATGTAGTCGTCGAACTCTCTCTGTATCGGCGTCCACATTTCATGCACGAGGGAGAGCGCCGCATAGCATTGCTCGACATCCTCGACCAGGATACGCACGGCGCGCACATCGTAGAGCTGGTCGAAATCCAGCTGCTTGCGCTTCATCTTGTTGATGATGCTGTAGATGTGTTTCGGGCGCCCCGTCACGTCGGCCTTGATGCCGGACTGCGCCAGCGATTGGCGCAACTGTTCCAGCACATCGGCGATATAGCGCTCGCGGTCGACGCGGCGCTCGTCCAGCAGCTTGGCGATCTTCTTGTACAGCACCGGCTCCAGATAGCGCATGGACAGGTCTTCCAGCTCCCACTTGATCTGCCACACGCCGAGGCGGTTGGCCAAGGGGCCGAAGATGTTGTGCGTCTCCTGCGCCACCTGTTTCTGCTGCTCGGGCGACGCGCCGGAAAGTGTGCGCAGCGTCTGCGTGCGTTCGGCGAGCTTGATCAGCACCACGCGGATGTCTTCCACCATCGCCAGCAGCATCTTGCGCAGGCTCTCGATCTGTTGAGCGTGCGCTTCCTGGTCTTTGTCGGCAGAACGAACCTCGCTGAACTGGCGGATCTGCTCCATGCGCGAGATGCCGTCGACCATCGCGGTGACGTTGCGGCCGAAGCGTACGGTCAGTACTTCGTTCCAGTCTTCTAGCAACTCCGGCACCGCATGCAGCGCGGTCGCGGCGATGGTCTCGTGGTCCATGTTCAGACCGATGAGGATGGAGGCCGAGCCGAGCGCATGCTGCAACAACGGCGTGCCGGTGACCACGGTCTTGCCGTGATAGAGCGGCGCTGCGAATTCGCAGGCATGGCGGATCAGTTCGATCTCGGCGGGCGCGAACACTTCAGACAGCGCCGCCAGCCAGTTCTGGATGTCGGCGCTGTCCTCTCCGGCGAGCGGGGGGAATTGGTGCTGGATGGAAACCACGGAAGGTGGCTAGCTGTTGCTGACCTGAACCAGTTGCGCCAGTTTGCTCTTCGCCGCGCCGGTGGCGATGGTCTCGGCCGCTTTTTTAACACCCGATGCCAGCGTGTCGGCCATGTCCGCGGCGTAAATTGCCGCGCCCGCGTTGAGCAGCACGATGTCGCGCGCCGGGCCTGCCTTGTTCTCCAGCACGTCGAGCAGCATGGTCTTGGCTTCGGCGATGTTGCTGACTTTAATGCTATCCAGCGGTGAGCTCTGCAGACCGAACTGCTCCGGTGTGACGGTGTATTCGTTCACCTGGCCGTCTTTCAACTCGGCCACATTGGTCGGGCCGCTGATGGTGATCTCGTCCAGTCCGTCGCTGCCGTTCACCACCAGCACATGGCGGCTGCCGAGGCGTTGCAGCACGCGCGCCTGGATGCCGACCAGGTCGGGGTGGAACACGCCCAGCACCTGGTTCTCGGCACCGGCCGGGTTGGTGAGCGGGCCCAGCACGTTGAACATCGTGCGCACGCCCAGTTCCTTGCGCACCGGCGCGGCGTATTTCATCGCACCGTGGAAATTGGGCGCGAACATGAAGCCGATGCCGATCTGGTCGATGCTCTGCCCGACCTGCTCGGGCGTGCGGCTGAGGTTCACGCCCAGTGCTTCCAGCACGTCGGCTGAGCCGCAGGTGGAAGACACCGAGCGCCCGCCATGTTTGGCGACACGCGCACCGGCCGCCGCGGTCACGAAGGCGCTGGCGGTGGAGATGTTGAAGGTATGCGCCGCGTCGCCGCCGGTGCCGCAGGTGTCGACCAGGTGGTCGCGCTTGCTGACCGGCACCTTGCTGGCGAACTCGCGCATCACGAAGGCGGCGGCGGAGATCTCGCCGATGGTCTCCTTCTTCACGCGCAGGCCGACCAGGAGGGCGGCGATCATGGTGGGCGTGACCTCGCCGCCCATGATCTGGCGCATCAGCGACAGCATTTCGTCGTAGAAGATCTCGCGTTGATCGATCAGGCGTACCAGGGCTTGTTGCGGTGTGATCATGATTATTTCTTCCCTTCCAGAAAGTTCTTCAGCATGTCGTGTCCGTGCTCGGTGAGGATGGACTCGGGGTGGAACTGCACGCCGTGCACCGCCAGCGTCTTGTGGCGCACGCCCATGATCTCGCCGTCGTCGGTCCACGCGGTGATCTCCAGACAATCCGGCAGCGTCTCGCGCTCGATCACCAGCGAATGGTAGCGCGTCGCGGTGAACGGGCTGGGCAGTCCGGTGAACACGCTGTTGCTGTGGTGGTGGATCAGCGAGGTCTTGCCGTGCATCAGCGTCTTGGCGTGGATGATCCTGCCGCCGAAGGCCTGGCCTATGCTCTGGTGGCCGAGGCACACACCAAGCAACGGAATCTTGCCGGCGAAGTGTTTGATCGCCGCTACCGAGATGCCGGCCTCGTTCGGCGTGCAGGGGCCGGGAGAAACGACCAAGTGCTGCGGATTGAGCTTCTCGATCTGCTCCACCGTGATCTCGTCGTTGCGGTACACCACCACTTCCGCGCCGAGTTCGGCGAAGTACTGCACCAGGTTGTAGGTGAAGGAATCGTAGTTGTCTATCATCAATAGCATGGTGTTCTCCTAGCGGTGCGTGCGGGCGTCGAGCCCGTCCAGCACCATCTCCGCCGCGCGCAACACCGCGCGTGCCTTGTTTTGCGTCTCCAGCCATTCGCTTTCCGGCACCGAGTCGGCGACGATGCCCGCACCCGCCTGCACGTAAAGCATCTTGTCTTTCACCACGGCGGTGCGCAGCGCGATGGCGACGTCCATGTCGCCGTTGAAACCGAGGTAACCCACCGCGCCCGCGTAGATGCCGCGCTTGGAAGGTTCGAGTTCGTCGATGATCTCCATCGCGCGCACTTTGGCCGCGCCGCTGACCGTGCCGGCAGGGAAGGTGGCCTTGAGTACGTCCATCGCACTCAGACCTTCCTTCAGCTTCGCCTCGACGTTGGAGACGATGTGCATCACATGCGAGTAGCGTTCGATCACCATCTTGTCGGTGAGTTTCACCGTGCCGTTCTGTGCGACGCGGCCGATGTCGTTGCGGCCGAGGTCGATCAGCATCAGGTGTTCGGCCAGTTCTTTCGGGTCGGCCAGCAGCTCTTCCGCCAGCTCGGCATCCTTTTGCGGCGTCTTGCCGCGCGGGCGCGTGCCGGCGATGGGGCGCACAGTGACGGTGTCGCCTTCCAGTCGCGCCAATATCTCCGGTGAAGAGCCGACCACGTGATGGTCCCCCATGTCGTAATAGAACATGTAGGGCGACGGGTTGATGCTGCGCAGTGCGCGGTACAGCGACAGCGGCGAAGCCGGGAAAGGTTGCGACATGCGTTGCGACAGCACTACCTGCATGATGTCGCCGTCGAAGATGTACTGTTTGGACTTTTCCACGGCGGCCTTGAATGCGGCCTCGCCGAATTCGGATTTCGCTTCGTGGCGGCGCATCTGCGGCGCATCGGGGATCTGCACCGGCTGGCGCAGGGAGCGTTGCAGCTCATGCAGCCGCTGCAATGCGCTGCGGTAGGCATCGTCGTGCGCGGGATCGGCATACACGATGAAGGTCAGTTTGCCGGAAAGATTGTCGATCACCGCCAGTTGCTCGGTGAGCATGAGCAGGATGTCGGGCGTGCCAAGGATGTCCTTCTTGACTGTGTTGGCCAGTCGCGGCTCGATATAACGCACCGTGTCGTAACCGAAGTAACCCGCCAGTCCGCCGGTGAAGCGCGGCAGGCCGGACAGAGGCGCGACCCTGAAGCGCGCCTGATATTCCTCGATGTAATCCAGCGGATGGGCGACCTCCTGTGTGGTCTCGCCGGCGGCCGTGGTCAGCGTGACCTGGTTGCCGCGCACCGTGATGCGCGTGTCGGCGGGCAGGCCGATGAAGGAATAGCGGCCGAAGCGCTCGCCGCCCTGCACCGATTCCAGCAGATAGGAAAAAGGTTCGTTGGCGAGTTTGAGATACAGCGACAGCGGCGTGTCGAGATCGGCGAAAGTCTCTATCGCCAGCGGGATGCGGTTATAGCCTTGTTGGGCAAGTGCCTGGAATTCGGATTCGGTGATGGGAGACAGCATAAAGACCTCTCTAAATGTATTCGATGACGACGGGCGGACGCGGTGTCCGGTGATGCAGGATCACCATCGCCAGTTGGTCGTCTTCGGGTAGAGGTCGTTATAGGTCATGTTTCAGGCTCGTTTGATGAGCGGCAATACATCCGTCAGATCGGGGATGACTGCATCCACGTCAAGACCTTCGACCGGCTCGCCGTGATTGTAACCATAGGGCACACAGATGATGGGGCAACCCGCCGCGCGTGCGGCTTGCGTATCGCTGAGGGAGTCGCCGACCAACAGCAGTTGTTCGATCGGCACGCCGAAGAACTTGGCCGAATGCAGCAGCGGCAGCGGATGCGGCTTCTTCTCCGGCAGAGTATCGCCAGCCAGCACGATGTCGAAATAGTGCGCCAGACCGATGCCCTGGAGCAAAGGATTGGTGTAACGCTCCACCTTGTTGGTGATGCAGCCCAGACGATAACCCGCTGCTTTGAGTGCATCCAGTCCCTTCACCACATTCGGAAAAGGTTTGCTGTGGAGCAGCAACTCGGTGTAATGCTTTTCGAAGATCGGCAACGCCCGGTCGAACAGAGCAGCCTCCGGCTCGGCATGCATGTTGCCGGTGAGCGCACGCTTGACCAGCCAGTGGATGCCGTTGCCGATGTAGCTCATCAGCAGGTCTTGCGACACGGCCGGGCGGCCCATGTCGTGCAACATGCGGTTCGCCGACTCCGCCAGCTCCGGCGCGGTATGCAGCAGCGTACCGTCCAGGTCGATGACGATGGCGGAGACGGGCAGCGGGAACTGCTTGAAGCCCATTACTTCTTGGCCTTTGCCAGCTCCGCGCGCAGTTCGGCGATGATGGTGTTGTAGTGGTTCTTGTCCTTGTCGTTCTTCTTGCCGAACACTGCCGAACCAGCCACGAAGGTATCCACGCCCGCCTCGGCGACTTCCCTGATGTTGGCCGGGCCGACGCCGCCGTCGATCTCCAGGCGGCAGTTATAACCACCTGCAGTGATCATTTTGCGTACTGCACGTGCCTTGTCCAGCACGTAGGGGATGAATTTCTGGCCGCCGAAGCCGGGGTTCACCGACATCAGCAATACCATGTCCAGCTTGGGCAATGTGTATTCGAGGATGTCCAGCGGCGTGGCGGGGTTGAACACCAGACCGGCCTTGCAACCGCTTTCCTTGATCAGGCCGATGGTGCGGTCAACGTGCTCGGAAGCTTCCGGATGGAAGGTGATGTAGGTCGCGCCCGCCTTGGCGAAGTCGGGGATGATGCGGTCAACAGGCTTGACCATCAGATGCACGTCGATGGGGGCCGTCACGCCGTGCTTGCGCAGGGCTTCGCAGACCAGCGGGCCGATGGTCAGGTTGGGCACGTAATGGTTGTCCATCACGTCGAAGTGGACGATGTCCGCGCCGGAGGCGAGTACATTGTCGACTTCCTCGCCCAGCTTGGCGAAATTGGCGGAAAGAATCGAAGGGGCGATCTGGTAGTCCATGGTTTTATCCTTAATCGGTTGATGACTTGACTTCTCATTCTAACCGAAACTCTTCAATAGAAAGTTGGCACGTTAACGTGGGTAAGTGATGGGGATGGCTTTGCGCAAGGGTTTCGGCTGAGAAAAGCGTCCTGGGAAGGGATGAGTATATAGGCAGGTATATAGACCTTCGGCCATATGTGCATCCGCAGGCATAAGGTATATCATGCGTCGCAAAGGGAATACGGGCATCAACCTCCGATCAATTGCGCTGGACGGCAAGTAGATAGCCAGCTGTGCAACAGCCCCGCCGATTTGAGCTGCGGGTTTCGATTTGAAAATTTTACCGGGTGTCGAGATCGATACCACTTGAACGCGAGGGCGGATCCTGTGGAGTCGCATTTCTGCGTCTGCAAAAAGCTGGAGTCCATTTTTTCAACATGGGCATATGGTATTGTTATATAAAGGAATCGGGCGCCACAATGCAGGCGGAGTGGGCATTTGCTGAAGGGTTCACGCGCAAGCATTCAACAAAAACAATAATCGGAGCGGCAGAAGTCGGGGAAGACAAATTGTGAATATCAAATTCAGCAAAATAGACACCAGACTTGAGATGAACAAGTCCGAGATACTGCAAAGTATCCTGACGGGCTTGATTGCGCTCATCATGCTGGGTGCGCTGGTGTTCTTCTACGACAAGACCGAGGCGGTCGATCTGCGCGAGCAGAACGAAGTGATGAGCCTGCTGAACGGGGTGAAGGAGATCGACAGCCGTTGGGACAGGGAAGTGCAGCGTGCACGGGTCGATCTTGGCGTCGAGCCGGAAGGGTCGCCGCTCGACGACGCGGGAGACAAGGCCTTGCGCGATGTGACCCGCTTCGCGCAACTGACTTCCAGCAATACCCTCAGATCCGGCCTCACCGAACTGCGCAACGCACTGATACACAAGTCCGACCTGTTCCGGCAATTCCGGCAGGAGAACCGCAACAACAAGTTGACGCTACAGGCGATGCTGCAAGATATCGCCGGGCTAAATGCGGATTCCACCCAGAAGCGCCCCTCCGTTACGCTCACACAAGCTCTGGACCGGTTGGACGAAACCGCAACGCAATATTTTCTGCATGGACAGGAAGCGCAGCGTGCAAGCCTGCAAACGGCAGCCGCGCAATTGGGGTCGGCGACGGCGGTGAATGAACAGGTCAAGCGGATAGAGCAGGCGGCACAGACCCTGCTGATACAGGTTCCGCTCGAACTGGAGCATTTCTCCGAACTGGGAAGATTGAGTACCGGCCCGCGACTGATCAATCTGACGCTGTCGTTCAACAACGAATTGGAAGAGAGTCTGCAGGAAAAGGAACGCTACCGGATCTACCTGGTTTATTACGCATCCGCCCTGCTGGTCTTGCTGATGTATTTCGGCGTCAGGATCAAGATCGCCAACCAGACATTGGAACACCGCGTCGAAGAACGCACCCGCGATCTGTCTGATGCATTGAAACACCTCAAGGAATCCGAATCGCAATTGATCCAGTCGGAAAAGATGTCGTCGCTCGGCCAGATGGTGGCCGGTGTCGCGCACGAGATCAACACACCGCTGGCCTACGTGAAGAACAGCCTCGGGCAGGTTTCCGAAAAACTCCCGCTGATCGACAGCGCCTTGGGGAATTCCGAAAAACTGCTGGAGATGCTGGGCGCAGGCAGCGACCCGGAAGGGTTGTCGCTGGCCTTCCAGCAGACCTCGGCCCAGGTCGGCGCACTCAGACAACAGCATGTCATCGAAGAACTGAGCAGCCTGGTCAAGGACGGCTTGTTCGGCACCGGCCAGGTCGCCGAGATCGTCGGCAACCTGAAGAACTTCAGCCGCCTCGATCGCAGCAAGGTGGCCCATTCCAATCTGAACGACAGCCTCAATAGCACCCTGCTGCTGGCCAAGCACCAGCTCAAAGCGGTCACCGTGAACAAGAACTTCGGCGAGATACCGGAGATCACTTGCGCGCCCTCGCAGATCAACCAGGTCTTCCTCAATCTCATCACCAACGCGGTGCAGGCGATGCCGGGCGAGAAAGGCACCATTACGCTGACTTCGAGCAAGGATGGCGATGGCGTCGCAGTCGAGGTGCAGGACGATGGCGCGGGCATCCCGCCTGAAGTGATGTCCAAGATATTCGATCCGTTCTTCACGACCAAGGAGATCGGCAAGGGCACCGGGCTGGGGCTGTCTATCTCATACAAGATCGTCGAACAGCATGGCGGCAAGATCAGCGTCGAATCCAAGCCCGGCATGGGCACGAAATTCACCGTGTGGCTGCCGCTGACGCCGCCGGCAGAAGCACAACTGGAAGGTGCCTGACAGATGAGCGAACCTCTGAAGAAGATCGGCAAGTACGAGATACAGGGCGAGCTCGGTACGGGCGGCATGGGCGTCGTCTATAAAGGCTGGGATCCGGCCATCTCGCGCGAGGTCGCGATCAAGGGTGTCAACAAGAAATCCCTGCAGGACAGCGAGCGCGAGACCGTGCTGAGCCGTTTCCGCCAGGAAGCCCAGGCGGTCGGACGGCTGGTGCATCCACGCATCGTGCAGATATACGACTTCATCGAGGATGAGAACGCGGCTTACATCATCATGGAGTTGGTGCACGGCAAGACCCTCGCCCACCATCTGGAGAGTCAGGACAGCTTCGGTCTGCGCGAGATATCCCAGATCGTCACCCAGACGCTGGACGGTATCGGTTATGCCCACGCGCAGGGCGTGATACATCGGGACATGAAGTCGGCGAACATCATGATCAACAACGACGGACGCGTGAAGATCAACGATTTCGGTATCGCCCGCATCGATTCCACGACCCTGACCCGGGTGGGCGACCTGGTCGGTACGCCCTCGTTCATGTCGCCGGAGCAGTTCAGGGGAGAAACGATCGACGCGACGACCGATCTGTATTCCATCGGCGTCATCGCATACGAACTATTGACCGGTAGACGCCCCTTCGTCGGCGGTCTGGCGGCCATCATGCAACAGGTGCTGAATACGGTGCCGGCAAAACCTTCCTCCCTGAACCCCACACTTTCGCCAGAAGTCGACGTTGTACTGGGCAAAGTCCTGGCCAAGAATCCGGCAGACAGATACAAGACGGCTGCGGAATTCTCGGCAGCCTTCAAGAAGGCGATCGATGTTTCGCTGGGTGTGTCCGCGCCCCACCCCGCGGCGCCGAATGCCGACATGTTGCTCAATGCCGCGCGCATGCTGAACAAGAACCCGGCTTCAGAAAACACTATCAACGGAAACGTGGCGAACCAGCCGGAGGAACAGGACGAAGACAGTCCCATCTGCATCGATACCGGCGTCAAGAAGGCGCGCCTGCTGATCGTCGACGACGAGGAGCGCATCCTCACCGCGCTGAAATCGCTGTTCCGCCATCGCTACCACGTTTTCACCACCACCGACGGCAACAAGGCGCTCGATTTCATCACCCGTTACCAGATGCACGTCATCATCAGCGACCAGCGCATGCCCATCATGCTGGGTTCGGAGCTGCTGCGCCGTTCGCGCGAGATATCGCCGCGCAGTGTGCGCATCCTGCTGACCGGATATTCCGACCTGGCCGCCATCGTCGGTTCGATCAACGACGGAGAGGTGTACCGCTTCATCAGCAAACCCTGGGATAACCCGTCGTTGCAGACCATCGTGGCGGAAGCCTCCACCATCGCGCTGGAACTGGCCGACACCAAGACGACAGCGGTGTCGCTGCCGGAGAAGATGACTGCCGGCGTGCTGGTGATCGACAAGGACGAGGAAGTCTTCCGCGTCGTCCGCGAGCTGGTCGCCGGATTGTGCCCGGTGATTTACGCCCACGGCGCGGATGCAGCGCTGCAAATGATGAAGAAAAACGAGATCGCCGTGGTGATCGCCGATGTGGAATCCAGCCATGAGAAAGTGGCCTCCATGCTGAAACTGCTGAAGCAGGAATACCCGCAGATCCTTTCCATCATCGCCACCAAGGCCAAGGACGCGGAGCTGGTGATCGACCTCATCAATCAGGCGCAGGTGTTCCGCATCCTGCACAAGCCGATCAATGTCTCGACGATGAAAGCGCAGATACACTCCGCCCTGCAGCGCTATCTCACTTATCAGCAGGCACCGGAACTGGTGCATGCCCACAAGGTCGAGATACCCGAGAAGGTCCGCTCATCCGGTTTCGCCATGAGCATCATGAAGGGCCTGGAGATGCTGCGAGGCTGACAGCCCGCAACACCCCGTTCCGGCCTGCCGGAAACAGTGCTTGTCACGCCGCGCAAAATACGGTGAAATGCGGCGATGGAAGACAACTCCCTCTATCGCATCCAGGTCGCCGTGCATGTGCGTTATCTCGCCGACCAGTCCGACGAAGCCGACAGCCGCCACGTGTTCGCGTATACCATCACCCTCACCAACGAGGGCGAACATGCCGTGCAGTTGCTGAGCCGCCACTGGATCATCACCGATGCCAATAACCACATTCAGGAAGTGAAGGGCAAAGGCGTGGTCGGCGAACAGCCGGTCATCAAGCCGGGCCAGAGCTTCGAGTACACCAGCGGCACCGTGCTGGCGACGCAGGTGGGCACCATGTCGGGCAGCTACCAGATGCAGGTAGTGGACGGCGGAGAGTTCGCCGTGGCGATCCCGCAGTTCGTACTGAGCGTGCCGCGCGTATTGCATTAAGGAAAAGATGATTAAGAGTAGATCGATCTGGCTGGTATTGGTATTGAGCATGTGGCTGGCAGCCTGCCAGACATCTCCCCCCGTAGAGATCAAACCGCCCGTGGGCAAGCTCACGCCCGATTTCATGCTCAGCAAATGGGAAGCACTGCCGGACTGGCTCACGCAGGATCTGAATACCTCCTGGCCTGCGCTGTTGCAGAGCTGCAAAGCCCTCAAGCTGAAACCGGTGTGGCTACCGATCTGCGCGGAGGCAGCGAAGGTCGACCGCGACGACCTGATGGCGCAACGCACCTTCTACGAGACCTGGTTCACGCCGTATCAAGTGTTCAATCCTGACGGTACCGACACCGGACTCGTCACCGGCTATTACGAACCGTTGATCAAGGGCAGCCGCACCCGCAGCGAACGTTTTGCCTATCCCATCTACGCGCCGCCGGAAGACATGCTCGAAGTGGACATGGGCGAACTCTTTCCGCAGTTCCGCGGCCAGCGGGTGCGCGGACGTCTGCAGGGCAAACGCGTGGTGCCTTATTACAATCGTGCCGAGATCGATGCCGGCAATGCCAAGCTGCTGGAAGGGCGCGAACTCTACTGGGTGGAAGATCCGGTCGAACTCTTCTTCCTTCAGATACAGGGCTCGGGCCGCGTCGAGCTGGAAGACGGCACACGAGTGAAGATCGGCTATGCCGACCAGAACGGCCACCCCTATGCCTCCATCGGCAAGAAGCTCATCGATATCGGCGAACTCAAACCGGAAGAAGCCTCCATGCAAGGCATCAAGAACTGGGCGCAGAAGAATCCGGAACGGCTCTACACCCTGTTGGGACATAACCCCAGCTACGTCTTCTTCCGCGAATTGCCGGACAGCATCTCCGCGCCGCTCGGCGCCCTGGGTGTGCCGCTCACCGAGGAATACAGCATCGCCGTCGACCCGCGCAGCATCCCGCTCGGCGTGCCCGTGTTTCTCGCCACCACCCGGCCCAACAGCACGGAACCGCTCAACCGGTTGATGTTCGCGCAGGACACCGGCGGCGCCATCCGTGGTGCGGTGCGAGCCGACTTCTACTGGGGATTCGGCGAGATCGCCGCCGTGCGTGCGGGGAGCATGAAGCAGAGCGGCAAGATGTGGGTGCTGTTTCCCAAGGGCGGTGAACCGGCGTTGAATTAAGGATGCACCGATAATTCCTGACAGGTCGTTCCGGCGAAGGAATCCAGTGTTTTTAATCGACTGGACACCGGCCTCCGCCAGTGTGACGACTTACTCGATGTTCCCTTAACCCGAGAACGCAATCAACAGATTTCAACCATTTCAAGACCGACATAGGAGCACTACTCATGTACAACACCTTCAAACCCGAACAACCGATGGGCCTGATGGATTTCGTCCGCTCGGCCAAGGCCTGCGTCAAGGAGATCAGCCCGCAAGAGCTGCTCGACAAGCTCAACAAGAAGGAAGACCTGCTGCTGATCGATGTGCGCGAACACGGCGAATACGAGAACGGTCACATCAATGGGGCCCACCTGGTGCCGCGCGGCATCCTCGAAGCCGCCGCCGATCCCGCCTATCCCAAGCACCTGCCCGAACTGACCGCGGCCCGCGACCGTCAGGTGGTCGTGTATTGCGCCACCAGCGGCCGTTCCGCCATGGCGGTAGCCGTATTGCAGATGATGGGTTTCAAGAATGTACTCAACATGGCCGGCGGATACACCAAATGGGTAGCTGATGGTATGCCGGAGATCCATGAAGCGACTTTCTGATCGATCGCATTTGTTCTGTGCTGCATGTGTCCGGCTTCAGCGGATACATGTCGGCGCAAGCGTCAGCAAACCGAGTTAGCTCGGATTCATTTGTCCGCTTTGTGTGCCATGGCGGATATTCAGGATAGGCAGCTAATAATCCAAACTGATTATGGCGACTGTAGTAATCCTGCCACCTATCCACCAGAGAACACGCGCGCGTCTTGACCTGAAGAATGGTGCAGCGTAGTGTCGATCCATGTCTCGTATTAATCGTATATTTGAATTGATTCTGATCTTGCCGATGCTTATTTTGCTGGCTGGATGCGGAACCTCATTGACACGGGCTGCAGGTGAGGGAGATATCGCAGACATTCAGAAATTGCTCGATCGGGGGGCTGATATAAATGAAGACGCTACTATGGGGGGTGTTATAGCAGGCTCGCCTTTAAGCTACGCTGCATACCACTGCCGTATTGAGGCGGTAAAGTATTTAATACATAAAGGGGCTGATATAAATAATGCAACGGGTTATGCGGATTATGGTGATAGTGGTGGAGGGTTGAGGCCTTTGCACATGGCTGCAAGCTCTGGTTGCACTGAGGCAATAAAACTCTTGCTCGATGCAGGCGCTGACATTGATGTAAGAGCAAATGAAAGAAGGGGAGCTGCTCTGGCAATGGCTGCATATGCTGGTCATAGTAAGAGCGTGAAATATTTACTTGAAAGAGGGGCTGACGTCGATGACGCAATCCAGGTTCTTGAAGGATCGGGCGGTGATGGTAAACGAGGTTTGGCATTGATCCGGAAATCTGTAGAACCGAAAATTTCAGTTAAGGCTCACGAGACAGTCCCTGTCTTGACCACTATCAAGTCCGACGTTGATGAGCTTCCTTCAATCAATGCAAAACCCCAAAAGAATTCTTTTGCCATTGTGATCGGCATTGAAAAATATCGGCAGAAACTCCCGAATGCCGATCATGCCGTTAACGATGCGAAGACAATGACTGAATATCTTACAAAGGTCATGGGCTATCCCGAAGGAAATGTGGTGACGTTGACAAATGAACACGCTACAAAGAGTGACTTTGAAAAGTACTTTGAAAAGTGGCTTTTCAATCATGTTGAAAAGGACAGTTCCGTATTTATCTACTTTTCAGGACATGGCGCGCCGAATGTAAAAACGGGAGACGCCTACCTGGTGCCCTATGACGGCGACCCCGCATTTATCGAACAGACCGGTTATCCGCTCAAGAGACTTTACGAGTCGCTCAATAAACTTCCTGCTAAGGAAGTCATCGTTGCGCTTGATTCATGCTTCTCGGGCGCGGGCGGAAAGTCTGTTATTGCGCAAGGCGCAAGACCGCTTGTCATGAATCTTGAACAGGACATACCGGTTTCCGGGAATATGGTTGTGATGTCTGCCTCATCGGGAGATCAGATCAGTTCGACCTACGAAGAAAAAGGACACGGCCTGTTCACCTATTTTCTGCTCAAGGGAATGAAGGATGGGCTTACGGAGGTGGGTGAGTTGTTTGATTATTTAAAACCCAATGTTGGAAGTGCCGCCAGGAAAGTATTTAACAATGAACAGACACCGCAGTTGCTTGCACCAGCCAAACAAAAGGTGTTCTTGAGGAATTAGATGAGAAGAATATTTGTAGCCATTTTGCTTTTGCTTCCCGCCATCGCATTTTCCTCCGGGGAGCCTGTCTGGGTCGAGTCGGATGGTATGGCGATTATGGGGGAGATCGAAACCCCGATAGATGTTAAAGCACGGGCAAAGATTGATGCACAGAATAAGGCAATAGAGAAAGCTGTCGGCATATTCCTGAAGTCCTCCACCCTCGTCATTAATAGCCAGCTTTCAGAGGATTTGATATTCGCCTCTGTCAGGGGAGTCATAAACAAGACAGAAGTGCTCAATGAAGGCTGGGACGAAAAGGATAGGAACACCTACCGGATCAAACTCAAGGCGCTTGTCCAGCCTGTACATCCCGAAAAAGGAGAAGGCATCTCGATCAAGCTCTCCCTCTCAAAGGCCGATTTGGTTGAAGGGGATGAAGTAAGGATATTCTTCCAATCGAGCAAGGATTGTTATGCGTATATCTTTTCTGTAGCCGCAGACGGCTCAGTGACTTTGCTGCTGCCCAACTCAATAGACAGGGACAATCTTGTCAAGTCGGATAAGGTATACGAATTTCCACCTACTGAAAGCCGGATGAGGCTGAGGGCGATGCTCCTTCCTGATTTTAGAGGGAAGGTTGCAGAGGAAAAAATAAAGATCATCGCCACAAAGAAAAAAGAAGAGCTGGTACCTCTCGGTTTTCGGGAAGGGATGTACAAAGTATATGATGCGAAATCAACAGGCATGATAAACGACCTTGTAAAACGACTTAACCAACTTGATCCGGTTGATTGGGCCGAGGCGACAGTTGTTTACAGAATCAAGCAAAGGTGAGTGGCTGCGGGGTTTGAAGCAGCCCCGCCATTTTGTAACGATTTATCCGGGACTATTCAGGAAGCGTTCAATACATCAAATGCTCTTCAAAGACGCCGGCTTTCCGAATAGCCAACCCTGCCCGTATTCGCACCCGCATTCCAGCAGGGCGAGGCGTTCCTCTTCGAGTTCGATGCCTTCGGCGACCACATCCATCTTGAGCGAGTGGGCGAGATCGATGGAGGCCTGGACGATCTTGGTGCTGTGCGGTGAGGAGATCATCTGGCTGACGAAGGAGCGGTCGATCTTCATGGTACCGATGGGATAGCGGTGCAGCGAATCCAGGCCGGAGTGTCCGGTGCCGAAATCGTCCAGCGCGAGGGTGCTGCCGGATTCGGTGAGTTTGCTCAGCAGTTGCAGCGCGAGCTCGGGGTTGTTGATGATGACGGTCTCGGTCAGTTCCAGTTTCAGTTCCGCTGCGGGCATCCGGCGCCGCTCGACCAGCGCTCTCACTTCACCCACGAAGCCATCGCCGGTAAGTTGCGAAGGCGACAGGTTGACGCTGACGAAGGGCTTGGGGTGGTTGATGCGCTCGCGCAATGCCGGCCAATCGCTGCAGGCGCGATCCAGCGTCCACAAGCCGATCTCGCGTATCTGTCCGGTCTGTTCCGCCACCCACAGGAAATCCATCGGCGAGACCATGCCTTCGGTCGGGTGATGCCAGCGGATCAGTGCCTCGTATCCGGCGATGCGCGCGCTGGAAAGGTCGCAGATGGGCTGGTAGAACATCTCGAATTGCCCTTCCCGCAATGCCTCGGCGATATCGTGCGCCAGGCGCAATTGATGCGTGGCGACGCCGCGCGTCGTGTCGCGCCGGAAAGTGGTCGAGCGCGTGGGATTGAAAGCAGGCTGGTTGCGTGTGGAGCGGTAGCGTTCGAGTATGGTCAGCAGCAGATGGCGCACCACCGGGTCGGTCTTCTCCAGCAGTTCCTTCACCAGTTGGCGCGGGATGGGGATGAGCACGGTGTTCTCGACGGCGCGCACGGTGGCGGTGCGCGGCTGCTGGTCGATCAGCGCGATCTCGCCGAAGAGTTCGCCTTTGTAGATGCGCGAAGTCTGCGTGCTGCTGACGATGACCTCGACGCTGCCCTCTTCGATGATATAGGCGGTGTTGCCGGGGTCGCCTTCCCTGAAGATGACCTCTCCGGCGGGAAAGATTTCGCGGTGCAGATTCTTTAACACGTGTTCTCCCTGTCCAAGGATGCTCAAACTATCTTCATGGGACGATCGCGTCAATATGCAATCACAGTGCGCCTGCTGCCGGTGTGGCTATGAAGCTTTCCTGTCGAGTACCAGCGCGATGCCGAGCAGGCTTTGCACCAGAAACAGGATACCGGAGATGGCATGCCAAGTCTTGAACTGAGCGGAGAATACGCTATTCATCACATCGAGCGGCAATGCCTGAACCTTGAGGTCGGCCAGGATGGGTTGCAGGATGAACTGCCCGATGAGGACGAGCAACAGCATCGTCGCGGTGATGCGGAAAGCGGTGCGTCGCAACGCGGCGCGCCCGAACTGTTGCAGTTGATACAGGAGCAGATAGAGCGCGCAGGCTATGCCGATGAGGGCCAGCAGGGTGAACAGCTTGCCCGCGACCAAACCCGCAAGCTGGCGATCCTGTAGCACCTTGAACAACGCGGGTACCACCACATAACCCAGCATCCACATGCCGCCTACCCACAGAGTGATGCTCAGGTCGGAGAGGTGGCGGGGCAGGTCGCGCGGGTTCATTTGTTGTTGTCGAGTGCTTGGTCGAGATTGGCGGCGGGCATGTAGCCGGGATTGATGATGCCATTGGCGAAGATCAGTGCGGGCGTGCCGTTCACTTTGAGTTTGCGGCCCAACTCCATCACCTTGGTCGTGGGGACATCGCACTTGCCGGCGGCAGGCTGCACGCCGTTCAGCATCAGATCGTCCCAGGCCTTGATCTTGTCGGCGCTGCACCAGATGCCTTGCACCTTCTCGGCGGAGCCGTCGAAGATGGGGTAGAGGAACAGGTACAGCGTGACGTCGGTGACGTTCTGCAGTTCATGCTCCAGTTTTTTGCAGTAGCTACAGTTGGGGTCGGTGAAATAAGCCATCTTGCGGCTGCCGTTGCCCTTCACCTTTTTCACCGCAAGATCGAGCGGAAGCTGATTGAAATCGATCGCGAACAACTGTTGCGAACGCGCTTTGGTAATGTTCCTGCGAGCCTTCAGGTCGAACATGTCGCCGTCGATCAGGTATTGCGCGCTCTTGTCGGTGTAGAAGATGTGGTCGCCGGTGACGACCTCGTACAGGCCGGGGATGGGCGATTTGTTCACCTGATCGACCGGGCCGATGAGTTGTTCGTAGTTCTTTTGCAGCGTCTCCTTGATCGAGGCGGCGGTCTTGTCGGTTTCGGCGGCGTGCGCGAAAGAGATCGTGAGCAGCAGCAACAGCAGGGTTCTGAACATTTGATGATTCCTTGTTTGAGTATCAGTGAAGTGCGTGACGCACCAGCATGTTCTTCAGCGGCGTCAGCTTGTTGGTGGCAGAAAGTCCGAGGTTGCGCAGGATGCGCAGCACCGGGTTGTCGTTGATGAACAGGTGCTTGAGCGTATCGGTGGTGAGTTGCATGGACATGATGTCGCCCTGGCGCGCCCTTTCGTAGCGGCGCAGTAGCGCCAGGTCGCCGCAATCCTGGGTGCCGCGCTGCAGCAACACCTGCGACAGTTCGTGCGCGTCGCGCAGACCGAGGTTCACGCCGTGGCCGGAGAGCGGGTGGATGTTGTGCGCCGCATCGCCGATCAACGCCAGGCGCGGTTTGGTGAGATGTGCCAGATTCAGCACGCGCAGGGCAAAGGACGCAGGCGGGGTGATCACTTGCAACTCGCCGAGCGTATGTTTGGCCGCTGCGGCCACCTGCGCGCAGAGTTCTTCATGAGTGAGCGCCAACAGCTCGGCCGATTTCTCCGGGCTGACCGACCACACGATGGAGATGCGTTTGCCCGGCAAGGGCAGCAGCGCGAGGATTCCCTCAGGCGTGAACCACTGCCAGGCGATACCGCGATGGGCCTTGCTGACGTTGAAGTTGGCGACCACTCCGTGCTGGAAGTAAGGCGTGGGTACTTCCGGCATGATGGTCTGGTTGCGCACCCAGGAATCGCGCCCGTCCGCGCCGACGATGAGCCTGGCCTTGATCTCGCGCCCGTCCTTCAGCTTCAAATGGGCGGCCTCATCATTTATGTTGAGTTCCGCACATTGCGCCGGTTGCAGGATGGTGAGGTTCTCCTGCTCGCGCAGTCCATGCCACAGCGCATGCTGTAACAAACGGCTCTCCAGGATGAAGGCCAGCTCGGGCGCGCCGGCCTGATAGGCGCTGAGATCCAGCTCCGCACCGGTGTCGCCGAATACGCGCATCTCTTCCACCTGCTGCACGCGCGACATATCCACCCGCTGCCAGGCACCGATCTCCTTGAGGAATTCCACATTGCCCGGGGTAAATGCGTATATACGACTGTCCCAGTCGGAATCGAGCTCGGGCAAAGCCTGACCTTCGACCAGGGCTATCTTCAAACCGCTTGTTCTGAGTGCTGTTGCCAGACTGGCGCCAACCAGGCCGCCACCGTTGATGACGATATCGAACTCCATGTTCGAACTCCCCGCAGAAAATTTTGCGGGCATCATAGCATGGGTGAGTTGATTAATTTATAATCGCCGCCCCCTTCGGAAATGACCATGCAAATCGGACGTTACAAGTTGAAGAACAACCTCATCGTCGCACCCATGGCGGGCGTGACCGACAGGCCGTTCCGCATGCTGTGCAAGCGCATGGGTGCCGGTATGGCGGTGTCCGAGATGGTGGCCTCCAATTCCCTGCTGTACGGTTCCGAGAAGACCAAGCGCCGCGCCAACCACGCCGGCGAGGTTGATCCCATCTCGGTACAGATCGTCGGTGCCGATCCGAAGATGCTGGCGCAGGCCGCGCAATATAACGTGGACAACGGCGCGCAGATCATCGACATCAACATGGGCTGTCCGGCCAAGAAGATCTGCAATGTCATGGCGGGTTCCGCGCTGATGCAGAACGAGAAACTGGTGGCCGAGATCCTTGAAGCGGTGGTCGGCGCGGCGAACGTGCCGGTCACGCTGAAGATTCGCACCGGCTGGGACAAGGCCAACCGCAACGCGGTGAACATCGCCCGCATCGCAGAGTTCAGCGGCATTCAGGCACTGGCCATCCACGGCCGCACCCGCGCCTGCGCCTACACCGGCGATGCCGAGTACGACACCATCCGCGCCGTGAAGGCCGAAGTGCGCATCCCCATCATCGCCAACGGCGACATCACCACCCCGGAAAAAGCGAAATACGTGCTGGAGCACACCGGCGCCGATGCCGTGATGATCGGCCGAGCAGCACAGGGCCGTCCCTGGCTGTTCCGCGAGATCGAACATTTTCTGGATACCGGCACGCACCTGCTGTCGCCGCATGTGGAAGAGATCCAGAACGTGCTGGTCGCCCACATGGCGGACCTTTACGATTTCTACGGCGAGCACACCGGACTGCGCGTCGCGCGCAAACACATCTCCTGGTACACCAAGGGACTACCCGGATCGGCCGTGTTCAGACATCGCATGAACCAGCTGGAAAGCGTCGACGAACAGATGCAGGCGGTTACGGAATTCTTTGAAGAACAAAAAGCCAGCAGCGAACGACTGCTGTACGAAAGGGACGCGGCATGACGGAAGATTGCGGTATCAACGAGAACGACATCGCCAAGCATGTGCGCAAGGCGGTGAACGACTACTTCAAGGACCTCGACGGCGAGGAGCCTTCCTGCGGCATCTACGACATGGTGATCTGCTGCGCGGAAAAACCGCTCATCGAAACCGTGTTGCACCATGCGGGCGGCAACCAGACGCGAGCGGCTGAGTTGCTCGGCATCAACCGCAATACCCTGCGCAAAAAGATGCAGGACCACCGCATAAAATAATTTCAAAAACATCCAGGAAATCAATATGCCCATCACTCAAGCACTCATCAGCGTGTCGGACAAGTCCGGTGTCCTCGAATTCGCCAAGGGTCTGCACGACCTCGGCGTAAGGATACTGTCCACCGGCGGCACGGCCAAACTGCTGGCCGACAACAAGATCCCGGTCACCGAAGTGGCCGACTACACCGGCTTCCCCGAGATGCTCGACGGCCGCGTGAAGACGCTGCAACCCAAAGTGCACGCGGGCATCCTGGCGCGCCGCGACCTGCCCGAGCATGTTGCTACGCTGAAGAAGCACGACATCCCCACCATCGATCTGGTCGTAGTCAACCTGTACCCGTTCGCGGCCACCATCGCCAAGCCCGGCTGCACGCTGGAAGACGCCATCGAGAACATCGACATCGGCGGGCCGACCATGGTGCGCTCCGCCGCCAAGAACCACGCGCATGTCGCCATCGTCACCGACCCGGCCGACTACAGCGACGTGCTGGCCGAGATGCAGACCAACAAGGGCGAAGTCTCCGCCGCCACCAAGTTCGACCTGGCGAAGAAGGCGTTCTCGCACACCGCCGCCTACGACAGCATGATCAGCAACTACCTCACCGCCATCAACAGCGACGGCAGCAAGAGCGAATTCCCGGCGCAGATCAATTTCAACTTCGCCAAGGCGCAAGAGATGCGCTACGGCGAGAACCCGCACCAGCATGCCGCGTTCTACCGCGACCTCAATCCGGTGGTGGGCGGCATCTCCGGCTACACCCAGCTGCAGGGCAAGGAACTCAGCTACAACAACATCGGCGATGCCGATGCCGCGTGGGAACTGGTCAAGACCTTCGACCAACCCGCCTGCGTCATCGTCAAGCACGCCAACCCCTGCGGCGTGGCGATCGCCGACACACCATTGAATGCCTACAAGCTGGCGTATTCGACCGACACCACTTCCGCATTCGGCGGCATCATCGCCTTCAACCGCGAACTGGATGCCGAGAGCGCCACGCAGATCACCGCCAACCAGTTCGTCGAACTCATCATCGCGCCTTCCGCGTCCGAGACTGCATTGAAAGTCACCGCCGCCAAGCAGAACGTGCGCGTGCTGACCGTGCCGCTTTCCAACGCGCACAACCAGTTCGACTTCAAGCGCGTGAGCGGCGGCCTGCTGGTGCAGACGCCGGATGCGCTCAATGTGCAATTGTCGCAACTCAAGGTCGTCTCCAAGAAACAACCGACCAAGGAACAACTCACCGACCTGCTGTTCGCCTGGCGCGTGGCGAAGTATGTGAAGTCCAACGCCATCGTGTTCTGCAAGGGCGGCATGACGCTGGGCGTCGGCGCAGGCCAGATGAGCCGCGTGGACAGTACACGCATCGCCAGCATCAAGGCGCAGAACGCAGGACTGTCACTCACTGGTTCCGTAGTATCGTCCGACGCATTCTTCCCGTTCCGCGACGGCATCGACGTGCTGGCACAAGCCGGCGCGAAGGCGGTCATCCAGCCGGGCGGCTCGATGCGCGACGAGGAAGTCATCGCCGCTGCGGACGAGCATGGTCTGGCGATGGTCTTTACAGGCTATAGGCACTTCAGACACTAAAAACATTAGCCACAGAGAACACAGAGTTCACAGAGAGGTAAGCAGGTTTTCTCTGTGGCCTCTGTGTTCTCTGTGGCAAAAAGGGTTGAAATGAAAATATTAGTCATCGGTAACGGCGGTCGCGAGCACGCACTGGCCTGGCGTCTGGCGCAGGGCGCGAAAGTACAGAAGGTGTATGTCGCGCCGGGCAATGCGGGCACGGCGCTGGAAGAGGGCGTCGAGAACGTCGCGATCACCGCGATACCGGACCTCATCGAATTTGTTAAGCGCGAGAACATCGAACTCACCGTGGTCGGTCCGGAAGCTCCACTGGCGGCGGGTGTGGTGGATGCATTCCGCGCAGCAGGTTTGAAGATATTCGGCCCGACCAAGGCCGCAGCGCAACTCGAATCCTCCAAGGATTTCGCCAAGCGCTTCATGACGCGCCACAACATTGCTACTGCATTCTTCGAGACCTTCAGCGAGATCGCGCCGGCCAAGGCCTACGTGGAAAAACACGGCGCGCCCATCGTCATCAAGGCCGACGGTCTCGCCGCAGGCAAGGGTGTGGTCGTGGCGATGAGCAAGCAGGAAGCGTTCGACGCCATCGACATGATGCTGTCCGACAACAAGCTCGGCGATGCCGGTGCGCGCGTGGTGATCGAGGAATTCCTCGAAGGCGAGGAAGCCAGCTTCATCGTGATGGTGGACGGCAAGAACGTGTTGGCGATGGCGACCAGCCAGGATCACAAGCGCCTCAAGGATAACGACGAAGGCCCCAACACTGGCGGCATGGGGGCGTATTCGCCCGCGCCCGTGGTCACGCCGACCCTTCACGCCAAGGTGCTGCGCGAAGTCATCCAGCCCGTGGTGCGGGGCATGGAGAGCGAAGGTATCAACTACACCGGTTTCCTGTATGCGGGTCTGATGATCTCGCCGGACGGCGAGCTCAAGGTATTGGAATTTAATTGCCGCATGGGTGATCCGGAGACGCAGCCCATCATGCTGCGTCTGAAGAGCGACTTCGCCGCCATCGTCGAGCATGCCGTCAACGGTACGCTGGACAAGGTGGAAGCGGAATGGGATCGCCGCACCGCGCTTGGCGTGGTGATGGCGGCCGCGAATTATCCCGACACGCCGCGCAAGGGTGATGTCATCACCGGTTTGCCGAAGAAACTGGAAGACGGGCATGTGTTCCATGCCGGCACGACCATGCAGGACGGCAAGGTGGTCACCAACGGCGGGCGCGTGTTGTGCGTTGTGGCGCTGGGCGACATGGTGAAGCAGGCGCAGAAGCGCGCGTACGAGTTTGCCGACATGATTCACTTTGACGGCCAGCAGATGCGCAGGGACATCGGTTTCCGCGCTATCGGCCGCAAGTAATTCCACTCCCTCTCCCGCGCTAACGCGCACCCCTCGCCCGCAGGCGGGAGAGGGGCTGGGGGTGAGGGGCTCTAATCGGAGAGAAGCGTTTTGTCACACACCTCCATCTCTTCCCGCCACCTCAAAGCCCACCTCAAACGCGGCGGCCTGATCGCCTATCCCACCGAGTCCTGCTACGGACTCGGCTGTGATCCCCGCAATCGCAAAGCAGTCCTGCGCATCCTCAAACTCAAGCAACGCCCGCAACGCAAAGGCCTCATCCTTATCGCATCGGAGTACAAGCAGGTGGCGCGCTATCTTCAGCCGCGCACCCTCGCGGAGCAAAGCAGGATGCAGAACGATACCGTGCAAGCGGTCACCTATTTGATGCCGACAGAACCGTCCTGCCCGCGCTGGTTGCGCGGTGAGCACGACACTCTGGCAGTTCGACTCACCGCGCATCCGTTCGCCAGACAGCTCTGCCGCAGCGCAGGCTGTGCATTGGTCTCCACCAGTGCCAATCGCAGTGGGCAACGACCCACAAAGACCTGGGCCGAGTGCCAGCGCTTGTTCGGAAAAAAAGTGTGGGTATTGCGCGGGCGAGTGGGAAAACGCAAGCAACCTTCGACGATACGCGCATGGTCGGATGGTAGAATCGTGCGCAAATAATTATTAACCCGTCATTCCGGCGAAAGCGGGAATCCAGCCGATTGGAAATTTCTCCGCAATGCGGAGTCAAAATCAAACTGCGTGTTTGATAACAACGCTGGCTCCCCGCTTTCGCGGGGATGACAAAGCCACCGGAGAGAAAATGGATAGCGCCGCCGTCAAGACATACCTGCTAGAACTGCAAGAACTCATCGTCGATCGTCTTGAGCAAGTCGACGGCAAAAAATTCCTGCGCGACAAATGGCAACGCGCTCCCGGACTGGGCGGAATCAGTAAAGGTGAAGGTATCAGCTGCATCATCGAGGAAGGCAACGTGCTGGAACGCGGCGGTGTGGCGTTCTCGCACGTGCAGGGTGACAAGATGCCCGCTTCGGCCACGCAACACCGTCCCGAGTTGGCGGGTTGCAGCTGGGAAGCGATGGGCGTGTCGCTGGTGATGCACCCGCGCAACCCCTATGCGCCGACCTCGCATGCCAACGTGCGCATGTTCATGGCGCACAAGCCGGACGGCAGCAAGGTGTTCTGGTTCGGCGGCGGCATGGACCTCACGCCTTACTACGGCTACGAGGAAGATACGCAGCACTTCCACCAGATCTGCAAGAACTCGCTGGCCCCGTTCGATCCCTCGCTGCACGCGAAATACAAGAAATGGTGCGACGAGTATTTCTTCCTCAAGCACCGCAACGAACCGCGCGGTGTGGGCGGTATCTTTTTCGACGACTTGAGCGAACCGGATTTCGACAGTTGCTTCGCCATCCAGCAAAGCGTGGGCGATCATTACCTGTCGGCCTATGTGCCCATCCTGGAAAAGCGCAAGGACATACCGTACGGTGAACGCGAGCGCGACTTCCAGCTTTATCGTCGCGGTCGCTATGTCGAATTCAATCTGGTCGTCGACCGCGGCACGATCTTCGGTCTGCAATCCAACGGTCGCACCGAATCCATCCTGCTGTCGATGCCGCCGCTGGTGAAGTGGCGCTACGACTGGCATCCGGAGAAAGGTACGCCGGAAGCGGAGTTGTACGACAAGTATCTGGTGCCCAAAGACTGGGTTTGATGTGCCGGCAGATGGCCGGTATGCACTCCAAAGACCATTAGTCTATACGATAAAAGCGCCGGACTCGCCGGGCTGGTCCCCCACTTCAGCTCTTGAGAGGACTCCCGCTTGCCAGCAGCGCATCGAACTCTTTCGCCGGCATCGGTTTGGCATACAGATAACCCTGGGCATAGTCGCACCCGGCCGCGCTCAGGATGTCGCGCTGCTCCGCGGTTTCCACGCCTTCTGCCACCACCTTCAGCCCCAGCTTGTGCGCCATCACGATGATCGCCTCGGACAGTGCAAGGTCGTTCGGGTCGGTGGCGAGGTCGCGCACGAAAGAGCGGTCGATCTTCAGGTAGTCGATGTCGAACTTCTTCAGATAGGACAGCGCGGAGTAGCCGGTGCCGAAATCGTCGATCGCCACCTGCACGCCGGCATCGCGGAACTGCAATAGTTTTTTCGTCACATCGGCACGTTTGTCGAGCAACACGCCTTCGGTGATCTCGATGACGATGCATTCACCGGGTAATCCGATCTCGCGAAGATGTTTCAGCCAGACGCCGTGGCTGCTCTCGGTGAAGAACTGGCTGGGCGATTTGTTCACGCTGACCTGCGCGCAGGAGTAACGCTGCCCGTGCCAGCGCTTCATCCAGCCCGCTGCCTCGCGGAACACCCAGTTGCCGATGTCGTTGATCATCCCGATCTCCTCGGCGATCGGGATGAATTCCATCGGGCTGACCAGTCCGCGTTCCGGGTGCTGCCAGCGGATCAGCGCCTCGGCCTTGACGATGCGACCGTCGCGCAGATCGACGATGGGCTGAAAGTACAGGTGCAGCTGGTTCCCCGGCAGTGCGTTGCGCAGATCCCTGATCAGGTGCAGGCGGTGCTGTGCGTGTTCCTGCATCTGGCCGGTGAAATAGCTGAAGCAGTTGCGGCCTTTGTTCTTGGCGACATACATCGCCTGGTCGGCGTTCTTGAGCAGATTCTCGGCGTCTTCGGCATCGTCGGGGTAGAGCGTGATGCCGATGCTGGCCGAGACGAATGCGGCCTCCTCGCGGAGGGCGAAGGGCATGGCGAGGATATCGACGATCTTCTCAGCCACCTGCTCGACGCGATTGATATCGTCGAGCTGCGGCAGGATGACGGTGAACTCATCCCCGCCGATGCGCGCCACGGTGTCGGCTTCGCGCACGCAGTTGCGGATGCGTTGCGCCGCTTCGATCAGCAGCAGGTCGCCGATATCGTGGCCGAGTGTGTCGTTCACTTCCTTGAAGCGGTCCAGATCGATGAACAACAGCGCCAGCGATTGTCCGTCGCGATGCGTCTTGAGCAATTCCTGCTCCAGGCGGTCGCGGAACAGGCGACGGTTGGGCAGATTGGTCACCGCGTCGTAATTGGCCTGCTGCCAGATCAGGTCTTCGGCGCGTTTGCGCTCGATGGCGATGCTGGCCAGATGGCTCGCCTGCTGGATCAGGTCGATGTCTGATTCTTCCGGCGCGCCGGTCTGCCGGCGGTAGATGGCGAAGGTACCCAACACCTCGCCTTTGCTGGAACGTATCGGCTCCGACCAGCACGAGATCAGCCCGGCCTGTTCTGCCAGCTCGAGGATCTCCGGATAAGGTGTCCAGTAAGGATGTGTGCGGATGTCCTCCACGATCACACGTTCGTTACGGAACACTGCGGTTCCGCAGGAGCCGGTCCCCTCGCCGATCGGGACATTGCTCACGGCCTGGTTGTAGGCCTCGGGCAGGTGAGGCGCCGCCCCCGGCAACAGGAATTTTCCGGTCTCATCCAGTTGCAGGATGGAGCATAGCAATCCGCTGCGCGACTGCTCCACGTAGTCGATGATCTGGGTAAGGATGTCGGACATCTCCGCACCGCTGGCGAGCAATTCGAAGATGCGGTTGCGCACGCGCTCCAGTTCGATGCCGCGGTAGCGCTCGGTGATGTCGCGACCGATGCCGATCAGGCCGATCGGCTCACCCTGTGTGCCATACAACGGCGTCTTCACCATCTCCAGCAGGATGCTCCTGCCGTCGGCGGTGGGTACCCATTCTTCATTGCGTCGCGGCTTGCCGCTTTCCAGCATCGCCTCGTCCTGCTCGCGGAAATAGAGGGCCTTCTCCCTGGGAACCAGATCGAAATCGGTCTTGCCGACGATCTCATTCTCGGTGTGGCCGGACAGCGCTTCAAACGCTTTGTTGCAGCCGAGGAAGACGCCGCTCCTGTCCTTGTAGAAGACGATGTCGGGGATGACGCTCATCATCACATCCAAGCGCTCGCCCATTGCCTCGATCAGTTTCGCCTGAGCGAGGTCACGTTCGCGGCGTACCACGTTGATGCGATCCGCCAGAGCGAAGGAGAGAAGCAGCATCTCCAGTGCGGAGCCGATCTGGATGGCATGCAGCGTGAACATGTTGGTCGGCAGCCAGCCGACATTGCGTATGCCCTGTGTCGAGACGCCGATCATCAGCAGTGTCCAGGCCAGCAGGAAATAGCGCGCACCGGGGTGTCCGCGACGCAGCCCGATGATGCCGCTGCTGATGACCACGATGGGGGTGACCATGCCGAGCAGCGAGACGACGGCGGCGGAATATTGGTAGGGTAGCGAGAGCGCCGCCACGCCGGTCACTACGAACAGCCAGCCGAGAGCGACCAGCACTTTGTGGTGACGCGGTGCGGTCTTTGCGGTGTCGAGGAAGACGCGCGTGAACAATGTGCCGAACAGGCCGGCCATGCAGAAGCCGAACGGCAGCGCGATATTGCCCCAGGTCGTCCAATCCGGCCACAGGAACTGGTTGCCCATCCCGCTCAGCGACAACAACCCGATCGCCAGAGTGGTGACGAAGAAGACATAGACCAGATAGGCGCGCTCGCGCAGCGAGAGATACAGCAGCAGGTTGTAGGCCATCAGCGCGAGCAGCATGCCGAAGTAGAGTGCGAGTGCCACATAGCTGCGCTGGTTGTAGCTTTCAAAAGCATCGGCCTGCCACAGTTGCAGCGGCACGGTCACCGAACCGAGAGACTGGACGCGCAGGTAGAACTGCTGCGTGCCGCCGGAAAGCTGTAGCGGGAATACCAGATTGCGGTGGACGACCGGGCGTGCGGCGAAGGGCAGCAGGTCGCCGGCCTGCAGTTTCAGCCAGCCGTCTTTAACGGGGGCATAGAATTCGACCCGGTCCAGCGTGGGATAGGCGATCTCCAGCATCATCCTGTTCTGCACCGCTTCGGGATTGTCCGCGGTCACGCGCAGCCACCAGGCGGAAGAGGAGTAGCCGAAGTTGAGTGCGTTGTTCTTCAGGCTGCTGCCTTGAGCCACGGCTGGACGGAACGCGCCGTCATGCGCACCTTGCGCGATATCCGCGATGGTCAGCTTGCCCTCCCGGTCTTCCAGTATGTCCACATGATTCGCCAACATATAGGATGGTATTGCCGGATCGATCACCAATGGCGTTGCTTGAGCGGCCAGAGTGAACGACAGCATCCCCAGCCAGATGATGGCGCGGGAGGCGTAGGAATTGACGGCGGAAAGTGTGAGCTCGGTGAACATATGGGGGACAGACTTTACCAGATAATCCCAGCGATTCAGTTGTCCGGAAAGGGCGATCGGGCTCTTGGAAATCATCTTTCCTGGGAGCGGCGGAATGCCCCGATTCCCCTACTTTCAGGCCAAGTAATGCCGCCTATATGGGTATTGTCCTGGCATGGCCTATATATGTGTCTATATCTTTTGGCATATATGTCAGTAAGGGCTACATGGTTAGATTAGACGCAGTCGATCCTGGCGGAAACGCATTGTTCGGCATTCCCCATCGGCATGCCTGGCGTCACCGGTTAATCATTTGCAGAGGATGAGAAAAGATGGCCATCAAGATCGTTGCTCCGAAAGCGCCTGTTGCGCCCGACGTCTCTTTGATTCTGGAACACTACCCCAAGGTCGGCGAGAAGATCGCAGTGATGTGGGGATCTCAAGAGCTGCACAAATACCTCGGCGATACCATCTTCGACGCACGCGGCGGACGCCAGGGTTTTCCGATGTCGGTCGTCTCGGCGTTGCTGCGGCTGTTCCAGTATCACAGCACGTTGATACCGGGATCTGAAGACGATGCCTGGGATCACGTCCTGTAAGGACCTCTGACTGTGCAAACGCACGACGGCACGGTTTTGTCGTGACTTATTCTGTTTTTCTCAACACGATCGCGCGGAACCAGCCGTTTCCCAGCATCGGCACATCGCTCACCACTTCCAGTTCCGGTGCGGCACCCAGTACTTCCTCGAACACCACATCCATGCGCGTGGCGAAGCGGCGGGTGATGCCGTTGAACAGACGGCGGATGGGCGCGTACTGATCCGGTTGCAGGAACTTGTCGAACAGGATGATGGTGCCGCCGGGCTTGAGTACGCGCGCGGCTTCGGCCAGACAGCGTTGCGGTTCCGGCACCACCGCGACGATGAGATGCAGCACGACATGGTCGAACTGCACATCGGCAAAAGGCAGTGCCATGCTGTCGCCCAGCACGAACTCGATGTCCAGTTTTTCACCGCGCGGCCTGGCGCGTGCCAGCATCGCCGGATTGAAATCGAGCGCAGTGTAACGATGCTGTGCGGGCAGCAAGGGCAGGTCCAGCCCGGTCCCCGCACCGCTCACCAGGATGCGTCTGCTCCCGGAAGTCGGCAGGGCGCCAAGCGATCGTGTGCGCGCATCGCGCATCGGACGTTCGATGACGGCATCGTAGAGCGGCGCGATGAGGCTGTAGCTCATGCGCAGCAGGGGGTTCTGGCGATAGGGTTGGTCGCGCATGTTCACTCCAGGTGAAGGATGCCCGTTATTTTAGCCTGTGCCACCGCTTGGGCCAGTGCTTCGATGGCCTGCACGCGCGCAAAGCTCTTGCGCCAGGCCAGCGCGATGCGCCGCGACGGCACCGGTTTGGCGAACGGGATCACATTCAGCAGCTTGCTGCGGTAGCGTGCGCTGTTGGCCGATGCGGGCAGCACCGTGATGCCGAGACCGGAAGCCACCATGTTGCGGATGGTCTCCAGCGAAGTGCCGTGCTGCACGCTGGCGTTCTTGCGGCTGCCGGGGCAGGCTTCGTCCACCTGGTTGCTGTAGCAATGCCCGGAATCCAGCAGCAGCACCTTCTCTGCGGCAAGCTCGGTCGATTTGATGCTGCGCCGCTCCGCCCAGCGATGCTCGCTGCTCACCACCACCTCGAACGGTTCGTCATATAAAGGATGGGTCAGGATGCCCGCATCGCCGAAGGGCAGCGCGATGACGATCACATCCAGCTTGCCGTTGCGCAGCAGGGTGTCGAGGTTGGCGGTGATGTTCTCCTCCACCTCCAGCGCCATCTGCGGCGCGACCTTTTTCAGCGCGGGAATGAGATCGGGCAGCAGATAGGGTCCGACGCTGTGGATGATGCCGATGCGCAGCGGCGTGCTGAGCTGGTTCCTGCCCTGCGCGGCGATCTCGCGGATGCGCTCCGCTTCTTCCAGCACGCGCTGCGCCTGCTCCACGATGGCCGTGCCCACCGGCGTGAGCGTGACATCGTTCTTGCCGCGCTCGAATATCTTGAGCCCGAGCTCTTCTTCCAGCTTCTGGATCGCCAGCGACAGCGCGGGCTGGCTGATGAAAGCCTTCTCCGCCGCGCGGCGGAAGTTGCGTTCCTGCGCCACGGCGACGATGAAGCGCAGTTCGTTGAGGGTCATGGGGGCCTCCTGAGTGATTTGCATAATAAATCACTCCGGTTGAAACAATCAATTGGATTGATAGGTGGCAGAAGCCTACATTGCGTCCGTGGGCAACGCGCCACCGATCAACCAACCAAGGAGAGCACCATGCAAAGACCCGATATCAAGACACATGCCAATCTGGAAGCAGCCCTGGCGGGCGAATCGATGGCGCATACCAAATACCGCTATTTCGCCGCCATCGCCCGCGCCGAAGGCCACGAGGAAGTGGCACGCGTGTTCGAAGAGACCGCCGCACAGGAAGTGATGCACGCGCTGGGCCACCTCGACCTGTTGTATCCGAAGTCGGAAATGACCACCGAGCGCTGCCTGCAGATGGCCATCGAGGGCGAGACCTATGAGTACACCGAGATGTACCCCGGCTTCCTCAAGACCGCGCAGCAGGAGGGCCATGATGCCGCCTCAAGCGAGATCAAGCAGCAGATCGCCGAATCGAAGGAGCACGCCGAGATGTTCAAGGCCACGCTGGAAAAAGCGGCCAAGCGCTTCGCGGCACTGGCCAAGGTGGAAGAGCGCCATGCCAACCAGTACCGCGCCCAATTGGCGAAGGTCACGGCTTGAAATCAACGAACGAATAAGGAGAACGACATGAAAGTATGGCAATGCGTGGTATGCGGATTCATCTATGACGAGACCAAGGGAATGCCGGAAGAAGGCATCAAGCCCGGCACCAAGTGGGCGGACATTCCGGGGAACTGGGCTTGTCCGGATTGCGGAGTCGCAAAAGCAGACTTTGAAATGATCGAAGTCTGACAACGTGCAAAGCAGGGAGCATGGACATGGATAACAAAGGAATCGTCGTACTCGGTAGCGGCCTGGCGGGTTATTCCGTCGTCCGCGAACTGCGCAAGCTGGATCGCGACATCCCGGTCACGCTGGTCACGCGCGACAGCGGCGATTACTACTCCAAGCCCATGATCTCCAATGCGCTGGCACAGGGCAAGGATGCCGCCGGGCTGGTGCTGACGCGGGCGGCGGAGATGGCCGCGCAACTTGGCATCCAACTGCTGGTGGAGACCGAGGTCCATGCCATCGACCGGGCGAACAAAAAGCTCGACACCACCTCCGGCGAACTGGAGTACGACAGGCTGGTGATCGCGCTGGGCGCCGACCCCATCCGCATCCCGGTGCAGGGCGATGCCGCCGATGCGGTGCTGTCGGTGAATGACATCGCCGACTACGCGCGCTTCCGTGGTCTGCTCGGCAGCAAGGCCAGCATTGCCATCATGGGCGGCGGACTCATCGGTTGCGAGTTCGCCAACGACCTGGCGGCGGCAGGCCATGCCGTCAGCGTCATCGACCCCGGCCCCTGGCCTATCGCCAGCCTGATGCCGGAGCAGGCTGGCAGGGAACTGCTCGCGCCGCTGGCCGCGCTCGGCGTCGATTGGCGCTTCGGTACTTCGGTCAGTCGTGTGGATCGCGCCGCATCCGGCTATCTGCTCACGCTGGCCGATGGAGCGAAGTTGCAAGCCGACCTCGTGCTCTCCGCCGTCGGCCTGCGTCCGCGCATCGCGCTGGCACAGCAGGCAGGGCTGGCGGTGAACCGCGGCATCGTGGTGGATGCGCACCTGCGCAGCAGCGATGCGGCCATCTTCGCGCTGGGCGATTGCGCCGAGATCGGCGGCAAAGTGCAACCCTTCGTGCTGCCCATCATGCACGCGGCGCGCGCACTGGCGAAGACACTGGCGGGCGAAGAGACGCCGGTTTTGTTTCCGGCCATGCCGGTGGTGGTGAAGACGCCCGCGCATCCTGTCGCGGTGCTGCCGGTGGCGCGCGATGCGGTCGGCACCTGGCAACTGCGCGCCAACAGCGATGGCGTGAAGATGGAGTTCATCGATGCGGAGCAGCGCATGTGTGGCTTCGTGCTCACCGGGCGCTACGCTGCGGAACGCAACGAGATGAGCAAACAGGTGGGGCAGCGCGCGCTGCCGCTGTGAACGGCAAGGGTGATACCATCACGGCTGCGGAAAGACAGTCGCATGACGGCATCACCTGTTTCAACAACTGAAAAGGAGAACGATCATGACCAAATCCACACCCATCAACATCGGCATCAACGAGAAAGACCGCAAAAAGATCGCCGAAGGTCTGGGCCGCATGCTGGCCGATACCTACACCCTCTACCTCAAGACCCACAACTTCCACTGGAACGTCACCGGTCCCATGTTCCAGACGCTGCACATCATGTTCATGACGCAGTACACCGAGACCTGGAATGCCGTGGACCTCGTCGCCGAACGCATCCGAGCGCTGGGCTATCCCGCACCGGGCAGCTACAAGGAATTCGCCTCGCTCACCAGCATCAAGGACAGCAGCGGCAGCGTGAGCGCGAAAGAGATGATCAAGCAGCTCGTCATTGGGCAGGAGACCGTGGTGCGCACTGCGCGGGAAGTGTTGCCGATTGCTGAGAAGGCGGGGGACCAGCCGACGGTTGATCTCTTGTCGGCGCGGATGGAGGTGCATGAAAAAAATGCATGGATGCTACGCAGCCTATTGGAAGAGTAGCCGTAATGAAGATTATTACCGCTCCCATGCATTTTTTCGGTGAGGCTCATGCGCGAAGCGCGTGATGCCGGTGCCAAAAGAACGCATGGATGCTCAGGAGTCTGCTCGAAGAATAAGCGGAAGAATACGTTTCGCTGCTCAGGCGTTCTTTCGGTGGGGACTCATGCGGCGAAGTTTGTCGCGTGATTCTGATGCTAGAAATAGTGAAAGGAAAATTGTGGACGATAAGTTGATTGCAGTTCTGGTAGGGGTAGTTGCTGGAGCAGCTGGTTACTGGTTTACGACATTCTGGATGAAGCCAATACTTCAATATAGAGAATTGAAAAGCAAGATTCTTGCTGATCTGATTTTCTATGCGCAGGTGACTAATGCGGATGGACTAAACGAGCAGATGCAAAAACTATACGAACGAAGGGTGGAATCAAATCGGCGTCATTCAGCGGATCTTTCAGCTTGTATTCTTGAGCTCCCCAATTGGTATAAGCGTTGGCTTCGAATTCGCGGTTATGCACCTGAGAGAGCGGCAACGCATCTAATTGGATTTTCAAATACCAACGAGCACCCAGAAGCAAATCGCCGGATTGAGGGCATTAAATCTGCTTTGGGAATAAAAAGCGAAATGATTTAGTAAGCGTAGGATGGGTGGCGCAACGCGATACCCATCGTTTTTCATGTTGGGTATCGCTACGCTCCACCCAACCTACCTTACCTCACCCAATAGTCCGCAACTACCCCCGCAAACACCGCCACCCCAAACCAGTTGTTATGCAAAAAAGCCGCGAAGCATTTTTCGCGGCTTCTGTCTTTGATGAGCCGGTAGTGGTACAGCGCGATGCCTTCTGCGACGATCAGGCCGACGAAGTAAACGATTCCCAATCCCGCCATCAGTCCCGCCACCGCCAGCAATAGCAGGGTGACGGTGTAGCACGCCATCACCGCCATCACGTCGTACTTGCCGAAGAACAGCGCCGAGGAGTGGATGCCGAGGTGGATGTCGTCGTCGCGGTCCACCATCGCGTATTCGGTGTCGTAGGCGACGGCCCAGAACACGTTGGCGAGCAGCAGCACCCAGGCCACTGCGGGGACCGTGCCTTGCACGGCGGCGAAGGCCATGGGGATGCCGAAGCCGAAGGCGATGCCGAGGTAGGCTTGCGGGATGGCGAAGAAGCGCTTGGTGAAGGGGTAGCTCGCGGCGAGGAAGGCGGCGGGAAAGGCCATCAGCCAGGTGAGCGGGTTGAGCGGCAGGATAAGCGCGAAGGAGACCAGCGCCAGCACGATGGCGACCCACAGTGCTTCACGCTCGCTGATCTTGCCGGAGGTTAAAGGGCGATCTTGTGTGCGCTTCACATGCTTGTCGATGTGGCGGTCGGCGTAGTCGTTCACCGCGCAACCGGAGGAGCGCATCAGCACGGTGCCGAGGGTGAAGATGAACAGGATGAGCCAGGAAGGATGTCCCTCGCTCGCGATCCACACGGCCCACAGCGTCGGCCACAGTAGCAGCAGGATGCCGATGGGGCGGTGCAGGCGGGTGAGCTGGATATATAAAGAGAGGCGTTCGGAAATATTCATGGGGTGGATTTTACGCTATTGAGGCGGGGCGAATAAAACATGAAGCTGTTTGTGTGACCCTTCGACAAGCTCAGGACCAAAGGCATTATCGAAACATGTGCGGCTTCATTCACTGCGAAGTGATTGTTCGGAGCGCCGTTCGTTCCTTCGACAGGCTCAGGACGAACGGGGTTATATCGCGCAGTACGAACGGAATATATATTTATGTCCGCAGATAATCCGGCTCGTTCGCCATCCACCGTTGCAGATGCGCCTGCGCTTCCTGCGGAAAATCGCGCAGCATCTCGTCGGCGATGTCGCGGGCACGGTCGAGCAGCTTGTCATCCTCGCCCAAGTCGGCGAAGCGCAGCATCGGCACGCCGCTCTGCCTTGCCCCCAGCAGTTCGCCGGGGCCGCGCAATCTCAAATCCTGCTGCGCGATCTCGAAGCCGTCGGTGTTCTCGAAGATGATCTTCAACCGCGCGCGCGCCAGTTCGGAGAGCGGTTGCTGGAACAGCAGCACGCACATGCTTTCCGCCGCACCGCGACCGACGCGGCCGCGCAACTGATGCAGTTGCGCCAGTCCCATGCGCTCGGCGTGGTCGATCACCATCAGGCTGGCGTTGGGCACGTCCACGCCGACCTCAATCACGGTGGTGGCGACCAGCAGTTTCAGTTCGCCCGCCTTGAACGCGGCCATGGTCTCGGCTTTTTCGGCGCTGCTCAGTTTGCCGTGGGCAAGACCGATGCGCAGTTCGGGGAATATCTGGGTGAGCGTGGCAAAGGTTTCCTGCGCAGTCTGCAATTGCAGCGCTTCCGATTCGTCAATGAGCGGGCAGACCCAGTAGGCCTGACGGCCTTCGAGGCAGGCGGCGCGCACTCGCTCGAACACTTCCTCGCGCCGTGCGTCGCTCACCAGTTTGGTGACGATGGGGGTGCGGCCCGGTGGCAGCTCGTCGATGACGGAGACGTCGAGGTCGGCGTAGTAGCTCATGGCCAATGTGCGCGGGATGGGGGTGGCACTCATCATGAGTTGGTGGGGTTCGCTGCCCTTGCCGCGCAACGCCAAACGTTGCTGCACGCCGAACTTGTGCTGCTCGTCCACGATGACTAGCCCCAGTTTCTTGAACTCGACCGCGGTTTGAAACAGCGCATGCGTGCCGATGGCGAGCATGGTGTCGCCGGATGCGATGCGCTCGGATGCCGCGGTCTTGTCCTTCTTCTTCAAGCTGCCGGAGAGCCATACCGGTTCGATCCCAAGCGGAGCCAGCCACTCGCGCAGTTTCAAATGATGCTGTTCCGCGAGTATCTCGGTCGGTGCCATGAAGGCGGCCTGGTAACCGTTCTCGATGGCCTGCAATGCGGCCAGTGCGGCGACCACGGTCTTGCCGCTGCCGACGTCGCCCTGCAGCAGGCGCTGCATCGGGTGCGGACGGGAAAGATCGGCGCTGATCTCGTGCCACACTTTCTTCTGCGCACCGGTGAGGGCAAACGGCAAATCTTTCAGCAGCGCATCGGTGAGCTTGTTATGTGCAATGAGTTCGGGTGCGACGCGCCTGCTGCGTTCGCGGTAGTGCACGCGCATCGAGAGTTGCTGCGCCAGCAGTTCGTCGAACTTGATGCGCATCCAGGCGGGATGCGCTCTTTCCAGCAAGGCGCTCTCGTCGATATCGGGCGGCGGCTGGTGCAGCAGTTTTACGCTGGCGGCGAACTCCGGCAGGTGCAGGCGCTGCAATATTTTTTGTGGCAGCGTGTCGTCGAGTGGCAGTGCATTCAATGCGGCGTGGATGTATTTGGTCAGAGTGGGCTGCGGCAAGCCGGCGGTGGTGGGATACACCGGCGTGAGCGCCTGCTTGAGCGGGACGGACTCGCCCGCAACGCGGCACTTGGGGTGCACCATCTCGTCGCCGAAGAAGCCCATGCGCGGCTCTCCCAGCGCGCGGATCTTTTTGCCCACGGCGAGCTGTTTCTGCTGGCTGGGGTAGAAATTGAGGAAGCGCAGGTAGAGGATGTCGCCGCTGTCGTCCTGCAACTGGCACACCAGGCTGCGGCGCGGGCGGTACATCACTTCGCTGTGGATGATCTCGCCTTCCACCTGAGCACTCTCGCCGGGCACGAGGTCGGCGATGCGCGTGATCTTCGTTTCGTCTTCGTAGCGCAGCGGCAGGTGCAGCACCAGGTCGAACGGGGTGCGGATGCCGAGCTTGGTGAACTTGCTCTGCGTCGCGGGCGGGATCTTCAGTGGCACGGCCTCAGCCCGCCATGCTGGCGACGCGCTCGTCCGCGATGCGCAGGCGGTCGGCCAGCGTGTACATGAAGGCCTGGATGAAATGCAGTTGGCAACGGTCGGAGAGCTGGTCGAACTGTTGCGGCTGGATCTTCATCAATGTGATCTCGGTGTTGGAGGTGATGCTGGCTGAGCGCGGCATGTGCTTGCGGTTGGTGTAGGACATCTCGCCGAAGCAGTCGCCGCTGCCCAATGTGCTGAGCAGGCGGTTGCGCCTCGTGACGCTGACGCCACCCTCGATCAGGATGTAGAACGCGTCGCCCATCTCGTCCTCTCGGAACAGCATGGTCTTGGCGGGCTGTTTCTGCCATTCGCTGACGCGCAGCACTTCCCACAACTCGAGGTCGGTGAACTCGTTGAACAGTTCCAGTTTGCGCAGCGCCTTGTATTTCTGGTTCTCGTTGATCTCCAGGTCACTCTTCTCGAAATGGCCGAGTGCGGCCAGCTCGTTGCCGAAGTCGCGCCAGGTGGCGTAGCGTTCCTTGAGGTTCTTGTTCAGGGCGAGCAAGACGATACGCTCCAGTTGCGGCGGCAGGTCCTTGCGCAATTTGGTCGGCGCGATCGGCTCTTCGTGCATGATCTGTTGATACAGATGCGCCAGATTCTTCGGCGTGTAAGGCGAGTGCCCGGTGAGCAGGCGGTACATCACCACGCCCAGCGAGTAGATGTCGGTCTGGTGCGAGACCTCGTCACCGCGCACCTGCTCCGGCGACATATAGTTGGGCGAGCCGACCGAGCCCTGGGTGTGTTCCAGATCGAGCCGGATGGCGGCGCCCAGGTCGGAGATCTTGATCTCGTCCGGATTGCAGAGCAGCAGGTTGGCGGGCTTGATATCGCGGTGGATGACGCCGTTGAACTGCGCGTAATTGAGCGCGCGGCAGCATTTGAACATGTATTCCACCACGCGATCCAGCGGCAACAGGTTGTCGGGACGGATATGTTTTTCCAGCGTGCCGCCGGGCAGGTATTCCATCGCGATATAGCTGACTTCGTCGCTGATGACAGCCTCGTAAGTCTTGACGATGTTCGGGTGGGACAGTTTGCCGGCCAGTGCGGCCTCGACCTCGAGTTGCTTGCGATTCTGCTTGCCGAGACGCGGGTCGTCGAGGAATTCCGGCTTGATCACCTTGAGCGCGACTTCGCGGTCGGTATCGGGGTCGTGGGCCAGATAGACCACGCTGGTACCACCCTGGCCCAGTTTCCTGAGCAAGTGATATTTGCCGATGTGAGTAGGTATGTTCATCGGGAAGGGGCCGCTTTCGACCGCGTCATTCCTGAATGAACATCACGCCGTCCGCCTCGACCAGCGCATTGCGCGGCAGGGAGGCAACGCCGACGGCGGCGCGCGCGGGATAGGGCTGGTGGAAATAAGTCGCCATGATCTCGTTCACCTTGGCGAAATGGGCGAGGTCGGTGAGGAAGATGTTGAGCTTCACCACGTCATTGAGGCTGCCGCCCGCCGCATCGGCGACGGCGCGCAGATTCTGGAACACACGATGGATCTGCGCCTCGATGCCCTCGACCATTTGCATGGTGTTGGGGTCGAGCCCGATCTGGCCGGAAAGATAGACGGTGTGGTCGACACGCACAGCCTGCGAATAGGTGCCGATCGCGGCGGGCGCATCCGGGGTCTGGATCACGAATTTGTTGGACATGCTGTTCTCCTTTTTATTCTATTTGACTGCAATTCTAGCCACAGAGACCGCAGAGAGTGAAAAGCCGGTTTCACTCTTTGGCTGGCTCATTCCTGAGATGAGACAGCATCACGATGCTATCGCCGGGGACTTCTCTGTGGTCTCTGTGTCCTCTGTGGCTAAATGTATTTTAAATTCATTAGTTGGCGAGTTTGGCGAAACGGTCGTCGGCCATTCTGAGGCGGTCGGCCATCACGCGCAGGAATGCATTGTTGAAGTGTAACTGGCAATGGTCGGAAAGTTTCATGAGCAGTTGCGGCGATATCTTCAACACGGTGACTTCTGTGCCGGCAGTCACCGTGGCGGAGCGCGCAACGGCGCGGCCGCTGATGTAGGCCATCTCGCCGAAGCAGTCGTCGCTGCGGATCAGGTTGAGCAGCCGTCCGTTCTTGGTGACGCTCACGCTGCCCTCGATGATGATGTAGAAAGCATCGCCCAATTCGTCCTCGCGCATCAGCACGGTCTGCGGTGGCTGCTTCTGCCATTCGCCGATGCGTAATATCTCCCACAGTTCGACATCGGTGAAGTCCTTGAACAGAGACATCGCGCGCAGCTTGGTGAATTTCTCGGTCTGGTTGACCTCGATAGTGCTTTGTTCGAAACGCCCCAGAGCCGAGAGGTCGCTGCCAAAATCCTTCCAGTCCTGATAGCGTTCCTTCTTGTCCTTGTGCATGGCGCGCAGCACGACCCTTTCGAGTTGCGGCGGGATGTCGTTGCGCAGGGAGCGCGGCAGCGGTGGCTCGGTATGCAGGATCTGCTGGCACAGGCTGGCCAGGTTCTGCGCATGATAAGGCGCACGCCCGGTGAGCAGGCGGTACATCACCACGCCCAGCGAATAGATGTCGGTCTGATGCGTGAGCAATTCGCCGCGCACCTGCTCCGGCGACATGTAGCCGGGCGAGCCGATGTTGCTGACTTGCGTTTGTTCGATGTTGAGCAGCAGGGCCGCGCCCATGTCGGAGATCTTGATGTCGCCGTCCTCGGTCAACAGCATGTTGGCGGGTTTGATGTCACGGTGGATGACGCCGTTGAACTGCGCATAGTTGAGCGCGCGGCAGCACTTGAACATGTATTCCACCACCTTGTCCATGGGCAGCAGGTTGTTCGGTTCGGCATATTTCTCCAGCGTGCCGCCGCTGACGTATTCCATCACGACATAGCTGGCATCGTCGCCGATCAGCGCATCGTAGATCGCCACGATGTGCGGATGCGACAGCTTGCCCGCCAGCGAGGCTTCGTTGTCCAGTTGGCGCTGGTACAGCTTGCCCATCTTGGGGTCGTTCAGGATGTCCTGCTTCAGTATCTTGATCGCCACTTCGCGCTTGGCGAAGGAATCGAACCCGAGATACACGGTACTGGTCGCGCCCTGGCCCAGTTTTTTGGTGAGCGAGTATTTGCCCAGTGTATCGGGTGGATTCATGGGTGAAGGGTCACTTGTTGGCATTTTAGCCGCGCTTCTTCCAGGTCGTGCTGCCAATCACGAACTGGCGTTTGCGGTTGAGCTTCAGGTAGGTGCGGCCGAGATATTCGCCGACCAGGCCGATGCACAGGGTCTGGATGCCGCCGATGAACAGGATGGTGGCGATGGTCGAGGCCCAGCCGCGCGGCAGTTCGGGGAACATCATCTTCTGCACGATCACCACGAAGATCATGACCAGGCTCAACGCGGCCAGGCCGAAGCCGGCATAGGTGGCGAGACGCAAGGGGAACACCGAGAAGCTGGTCGCCATCTTCATCCACAACGACAGCAGGCGGGTGAAGGTGTAGTTGCTTTCGCCTTCGAAACGCGCCTGATGTTCGATGTCCACCGTGGTGATCGAACGCGTCACGTCGAGGATGAGTCCGTCGATATACGTGTAAGGGCCGTCGTACTGGACGATCTCCTCGACGATCTCGCGGCGCAGTCCCTTGAAGGAGGAGAGATAAAGTCCTTTGGGTTTGCCGAGCAGCAAGGTCGCCATGCGGTCGTTGAACCAGCTGCCGAGTTTCTTCCATGCCGCATGCTGGCGGTTGAGGTAATTGGTGTAGCACACGTCGTAACCGTCGGCGAGCGCCTTGACGATGTCGGCGATGGCCGAGGGCGGATGCTGCAGGTCGTCGTCCATCAGCACGACATATTCACCGGTCGCGTGATGCAGCCCGGCCATGATCGCGTTATGTTGCCCGACATTGCGGCGCAAGGTGATGCCCTTGACGAAACCGTTACTCTTGGCCAGTTCGCGGATGACATGCCAGCTGTTGTCCGGGCTGCAATCGTTGACCAGGATCAGCTCGAAGCTGTCGGAAAGTCCTTCCGCGTGCATCTCTGCGGCGACGGCCCCCACCAGCTTGGGCAGGATGGGCGCGCTGCGATAGACGGGGATGACGATGGAAAGGGTGCAAGTACTCATATTTATTGTCTGTTATTTGATATGGCCGAGCGTCAGGCGCAAGCCTTCGTTCAAGTTCACCCTTGGTTGCCAGTCCAGTTCCTTGCGGGCGCGCTCGATATCGAGCACGCTCACCGGCACATCGAACTTGCGTGCTGCCGTGTAACTGGCTTTTGCTTTTTTTCCGCTTACCTGCTCCACGGCGGCGATGATCTCGCGCACACTGTGGCCGTTGCCGGAGCCGATGTTGAAGACGCGCCCGGTTCCCTGATGACTGGCGGCACGCAGCAACGCGGAGATGGTATCCGAAATATAGAGGTAATCGCGCACCACCGAGCCGTCGCCCCAGACCTCGATCGGTTCGTCGTGCACCACTCGCGAAAGGAAAGTGCCGATCACGCCCTGCGCGCGGTTCGCTTCCTGGCCGGGGCCGTAGGGGTTGGCCAGGCGCAGCACGCGGTAATCCAGCCCGTGCAACAGTTGGTAGAGCGCAAGGTATTTCTCGATGGCAAGTTTGACGATGCCGTAGGAACAGGTCGGCTCGGTCGGATGCGTCTCGGGGATGGGCGTCTGCTGCGGTCGGCCGTACACCGTGCCGCCGGAAGAGACGAAGATCAGCCGGGTCTTTTTTTGCGCGCGCAGTTGTTCGAGCAGGCTTAGCGTGGCGAGCAGGTTGCTGCTCACGTCGAAAGACGGATCGTCGTTGGACGATTGCGGCTGCGTGGTGGAGACGAGATGGAACACGACATCCATGCCGTCCAGAGCGCGGTGGATATCCTGGCTGTTGCCGAAGTCGCCTTCCTGCCATTCCAAAGCCGGATGAACGGGCAATACGGGCGAGCGCTGGCGGTACGGGCGTTCCAGTACGCGCACATGCGCGCCCTGTTCCAGTAGCGCTGTGACCAGATGCGAGCCGATGAAGCCGCCGCCGCCGAGAACGAGTGCTCTCAAGGTGTTCCTTTCTGTCAGTTCGGGGTCGCCCGCAAGGGGCGGGAATCGCTCGAAACGAGGCTTCCATGCTACCATGCCGCGCCGCGACACTGATCGATTTGCGAGGCGGTCGGGTCATCAGGGAGTGCCGTTTTTGGCGTTCCGTTTTTAATCAAGTCTGGTCACTATGCTCAATTCAAATCGCGACGCGCGTCTGCGTCTGGCGTGGTTCATCCTGGCGAGCCTGCTCGCCGTGTTCGTCTATTTCTACGGCCTCGGCAGCCAGCATATCCCCAAGAACAGCGACGAATACCTGTACGTCCACGTCGCGCGCATGACGGCGGAGAGCGGCCACTGGCTGCCGCTGCAATCCGAACTCGATTACGGGCGCAACTTCAAGCCGCCGATGATGTTCTGGCACGCCATCGTGGCGACCGATTGGGGTCAGCAATGGGACTTGTGGCATCTGCGCTATCCCAGCGTGATCTACACCCTGCTGACTTCGCTGCTGGTGTTTCTGCTGGCGAAGCGCTTGACCGGCAAGACCGAGACCGGCTTCGTCGCGCTGCTCACTTTCCTGGCCTTCTTCAGCACCTACCGTTTCGGGCGGCCATACCTGACCGATCCCGGCATCGTGTTCTGGCTGTTCCTGCCGTTCTTCACGCTCTTGTATTGGCGGCCGTTCACCTTTGAGTCGCGCTTCTGGATACCGGTGGCGATGGGTCTGCTCACCGGCGTGGGCTTGTTGTACAAATCGTTCTTCTTCGTGCTGCCGGTCGGCCTTGGCCTGAGCTGGTGGTATCTGCATCATCGCCAGTACCGCTGGCGCGAGTTCCTGCTGAAGGATTCGTGGAAGCCGGTGATCACCGGCGTGATCGGTCTGCTGGTGTTCGGCCTGTGGTTCCTGCTGGAACCGGACACAGTGGGTCTGTGGAACGAGTTCTTCTGGAAAGAGAACATGGGCAAGGTGCAGAGCGGCAATTATCTCGGCACCATGCTGTGGGGACCGAGCAGCATCTGGAGTCTGTCGCTGGGCTATGCGCAGAACGCGGGCCTGCTGGCATTCCCGGTGCTCGGCCTGATGTGGACGGCGTTCCGCCAGCGCAAGCAGACCACCGACACCGAGAAATATCTGTGGATCTGGATGGCCGCGCTGTTCTTCATGTTCAGCCTGGCCAGCCAGCGCTCGGCGCGCTACCTGCTGGAAGCGATGCCCGCGGTGGCGGTGCTGATGGCTTTCTATTGGGATCGCATCGACCGCAAGTGGTTCGTCGGCGCGCTGCTGATGGCGGGGTTGGTGCTGGCGCTGCTGGTGCGCATGTCGCTGCGCCTGCAAGACGAGAGCGGCGGTGCTCTGTACGACTGGAGCTACTGGGTGTTGCTGGTTGTCACCTCCGTGTTGTTGCTGGCCGGCATCTTCGTCGCGCGTTACACGCGGCTGCTGGTGAACGTGGTCATGCTGCTGACCTATCTCACGCTGGCCTCCTTCCTGCACCCCTTCGATGGCGAGCGCGGCAATTTCAGCGCCGAAGTGCAACAGTCGCTGGCGGGCAAGGACGTGTGGGTGCCGTGCAACAAGTTCATCGGCAAGGACGAAGGGCACCGCTTCCTGCTGCCGGGCGCGAACGTGCTGGGCTATTACGACGACCTCGAAGGCGTGAACGCGGAGTCGCTGGCGAAACGCTTCCGCGTTTTCGCCGCACGCATGGGATTCCAGGAGCAGCCCTGTGCCGAGTGCAAAGTGATCGGCGAGCGGCTGGAGATCAACGGCCGCCAGTACGCGCCGGAGATCAAACAGATGTTGCTGGAAGGCAAGGTGTTCGAGCACCTGTTCGTCAAGGAAGTGCTGATCGAATCCACCGCCAAGACACTGACCCCGCCCGCGAAGATCCGGAGCGAATGCCGATGACGGGGGCGGCATGTTGACGCGCTATCTGGCGCTGGCCGCCGTGCTGCTGGCCTTCGGACTCGGTCTGCACAAGGCTTGGCAGCAGCCCGCACCCGCGTTCGGCTTCAGCATCCCCGTTTTGGAAGCCGCGCCCGCGCAGCCGGTGGCAGCGGTAAAGAAGCCGCTGACCCGGAAACAATACCGCGAGCTTCTTGCCGAGAAGCAGCGCGCCGCGCGCGGTCGCTATGCCAGTCATCTCGCTTCTTCCCGCTTGCACGCCCAGACCCACGCCTCTTCTCTCATCGAGCTGAAGGACGGGCGCATTCGGGCGTTCTGGTTCTCCGGTAGTCGCGAGGGCGCGTCCGACGTGACCATCAACAGTGCGCTGTTCGATCCGCAACGCGGTGAGTGGAGCGCCGAGCGTATCGTCACCAGCCGTGCCGATACGCAGCGGGCGCTGCATCGCTATGTCGCCAAGTTGGGCAACCCGGTGGTGGGGCGCGCGGCGGACGGCAGTCTGCATCTGTTCTACGTGACCGTGTCGCTGGGCGGTTGGGCGGGCAGCTCCATCACCGTGATGAAGTCGGTCGACGAGGGCGAGACCTGGGGTACGCCGCGTCGTCTGATCACTTCGCCGTTCATCAACATCAGCACGCTGGTGAAATCCGCCCCCTTCCTGTATGCCGACGGCAGCATGGGTCTGCCGGTGTATCACGAGCTGGTCAGCAAGTTCGCCGAGATGCTGCATCTGGATGCGGCGGGCAACGTGATCGACAAGCAACGATTGGCAAGAGCCGGACAGGGCACCCTGCAACCGGTGGTACTGGTGCGCAGTCCGGACGAAGCGTTGGTGCTGACACGTTATTCCGGCAAGGACAATCCGCATCTGGCGCGCAGTCTTTCGACCGAAGATGGCGGCAAGCATTGGGGGGTGGTGGAGAAGTCGTCCTTCCCCAATCCGGACGCGGCGCTGTCCGCGACGGTGTTGCCGGACGGGATGTTGCTGGCCGTGCTGAACCACCAGGAGCAGGGGCGCGACAGCCTGTCGCTGATGTCGTCGGTGGACGGCGGGCGCAGCTGGAAAGAATTGCATCGTCTGGAAGAGATGCGCGTGGTGCGCGACAAGAAGCTGGACGAGAAGCAATGCCTGAATATCGTGCAGGGGCTGCTGCAGAACTCCGACCAGCGTCTGGCGCATGCACCGGAGGCGACGCTGGGCGAATATGTGGAGTCCGCCAAAGCACGGGTGCGGGCGGATGGCGGTTGCGGTTTCGAGTTCTCTTATCCTTATCTGATCCAGTCGCGTAACGGCGATTTCCATCTGAGCTATACCTGGAACCGCGTGTTCATCAAACATGTCACGTTCGATCAGATATGGCTGCAGCGACGCTTGAAGAAAGATGCCCATGCAACTGGACACTGACCTGACCGGACTGTTCGGCGTGACGCTCGCCGTCTTCGCGCTGCTGGTGCGCATCCCGCGCGTGCAGGCCTTGCCGCTGCCGCAGCGTGCCGCAGCTTTGCTTGCGGTGCTGGTCGTGCTATCGGTTCCGCTGTGGGGCTTGTCGCTGAGCGGCCTGGTGCGCGGCATCACCGGCGACCTGAGCGTACTCACGCTGGTGTTCCTGTTGCTGGCAATCGTGCGGACCTTGAACGGTCGCGTGCCGGTGGCTGAAACGGACCGGCTGCGGACGCTGAAGGCGATCGCCATCGCCGCGCTGCTGTTCTATCCCCTCGTATTGGGTTTCAGCATGTTCGATCCCTATCGACTGGGATACGGCAGCCTGTGGTTCATGCTGGCCTTGCTGGGGTTCGCGGTGTGGTCGACATTGCGCTATTCGCAGTTGCTGGCCATCGGTGTCGCGCTGGCAGTGGCGGCGTGGTGTGTCGGCTGGTACGAGTCGCCCAATCTGTGGGACTACCTGCTCGATCCGTGGCTGGGTATCTATGCTGCGGCCGTGCAGGCGAAGCATTGGTGGAAACAAAGAAGAAGGGAAACATCCCATGTCTGATCTGAGCCGTAACGACTACCGCACGCTCACGCTCGCCGCGCTGGGCGGCACACTGGAGTTCTACGATTTCATCATCTTCGTGTTCTTTGCGGGCGTCATCGCGCAACTGTTCTTCCCGCCCGATATGCCGGAATGGCTGCGCCAGACACAGACCTACGGCATCTTCGCGGTCGGCTATCTGGCGCGTCCGCTGGGCGGAATCATCATGGCGCATTTCGGCGACCTGCTCGGGCGCAAGAAGATGTTCATGCTGAGCATCTTTCTGATGGCGATCCCGACACTGGCCATCGGCCTGCTGCCGACCTATGCCAGCATCGGCATCGCTGCGCCCCTGCTATTGCTGGCCCTGCGCGTGATGCAGGGCGCGGCCATCGGCGGCGAGGTGCCGGGCGCGTGGGTGTTCGTGGCCGAGCATGTGCCGCAGCGCCATGTCGGTTTCGCCTGCGGCACGCTGACTGCCGGACTCACCGGCGGCATCCTGCTTGGTTCGCTGGTGGCGACTGCCGTGAACCGTTCCTATGACCCCGCAGGATTGCTGGCGGAAGGATGGCGTCTGCCGTTCATCCTCGGCGGCGTGTTCGGCCTCGTGTCGGTGTGGCTGCGCCAGTATCTGCACGAGACGCCGGTGTTCAGGGAGATGCAGGCGCGCCAGCAGCTGGCCGACGAGCTGCCCTTGAAGACGGTGGTGCGCGAGCACCGCCCGGCCATCGTGCTCACCATGCTGATGACATGGCTGCTCTCGGCCGCCGTGGTGGTGATGATCCTGATGACGCCGACGCTGATCCAGAAACTGTATGCCATCCCCGCGGTGACGGCGTTGCAGGCGAACAGTGTCGCGACCCTGTTCCTGAGCATAGGCTGCATCGTGTTTGGCGCGCTGGCCGACCGTTTCAGTGCTGGTCGTGTGCTGGCGCTCGGTTGTATCGCATTGGGTGCGTCTTCGTGGCTGCTCTATCAGCGTCTGGGCGTGGCGCCGGATGACATCTATATGGCGTACGCGCTGTGCGGTTTCTTTGTCGGCGTGATCGGCGTGATCCCGAGTACGGCGGTGCAGGCCTTCCCGCCCGTGGTGCGTTTCTCCGGTCTGTCGTTCTCATATAACGTGGCCTACGCCATCTTTGGCGGCCTGACTCCGGTGCTGGTGAGCCGCCTGCTGCCGCTGGATGCGCTGGCACCCGTGCACTATATGTTGGCGCTTTGTGTGGTGGGCGTTGGGCTGGGGCTGTATTTGCGGCGGCGCGAGCTGCTTATCAGCCAGTAGCGCTTTGTGCGACAATGCGCGCCCCATAAGAGCGCACAGACGCGCCGGGCAATGAAATCGAATTCGGAATAGGGAAATCCTTGAATAATCTCAAACAGTTGCTCGCAGAGGACATGACAGCAGTGGACGCGGTGATCCGCTCCCGGCTGCACTCCGAAGTGGCGCTGGTCAATCAGGTCGGCGAATACATCATCAACAGCGGCGGCAAGCGCTTGCGCCCGGCGCTGGTGCTGCTGTCGGCGCAGGCTTTTGGCTATAGCGGCAAACGGCATCACGAGCTGGCTGCGGTGGTGGAGTTCATTCATACCGCGACCCTGCTGCACGACGATGTGGTGGACGAGTCGGAACTGCGACGCGGCCGCGAGACGGCGAACTCGCTGTTCGGCAATGCGGCCAGTGTGCTGGTGGGCGATTTCCTGTATTCGCGTTCGTTCCAGATGATGGTGGACGTGGGCGAGATGCGCGTGATGCAGACGCTGGCCGATGCGACCAACGTCATCGCCGAGGGCGAGGTGCTGCAACTGCTCAACTGCCACGATGCGGATGTCGATGTGCCCAGCTATATGCGCGTCATCCACTACAAGACGGCCAAACTGTTCGAGGCGGCGATGCGCCTTGGGGCGATCCTCGGCAAGGCTTCCGCCGCGGACGAGGAGGCTGCGGCCAAGTACGGCATGCATCTGGGCACTGCGTTCCAGCTGATCGACGACGTGCTGGATTATTCCGCCGACGAGGCGCAGACCGGCAAGCATCTGGGCGACGACCTGGCCGAGGGCAAGCCGACGCTGCCGCTGATCCATGCCATGCAACACGGGTCGAAGGAGCAGGCTGCGGTGGTGCGCGAAGCGATCGAGCAGGGCGACGTCGGCAAATTTTCCGCGGTGCTGGAGATCATACACGCCACGGGCGCGCTGGAATTCACGCGCCAGCAGGCTTTGCGCGAGGTCGAGCAGGCTTGCGCGGCGATATCTGCACTTGGCGATTCTAAATACAAGCAGTGTCTGTTAGAATTGTCGCACTTTGCCGCATCGCGGCAATTTTAGTTTCATCGATTCGGGGTGTAGCTCAGCCTGGTAGAGTACTGCGTTCGGGACGCAGGAGTCGGAGGTTCGAATCCTCTCACCCCGACCAATTCTTCAGCCGCCTGTGTGCGGCGTTCTGTGGAGCAGACGCATGAGTCGCTTGTTATTTCTGCTGGCCGTCATCGTGGTCGTTTATCTTCTGCTGCGCTCTTTCCGTAAGCAGGCTCCCAAGCAGCAGGATGTACCGGCCGCGGCGGAAGAGATGGTGCGTTGCGCCAAGTGCGGCGTGCACCTGCCCAAGGGCGAAAGCATCCTTGCCGGCGGCAATCACTATTGCAGTGATGCGCACCGGCGCGAACATACCTCCAAGTAGGTCCGATGCGGGATAGTCTATCCCTCACCGGCCTATTCCCAGTCTTGCAGACGGCGGCGCCGTTGTCGCAAGAAAGTCAGTGGCGTTCCATCAGCTTTTTCAATCTCTATCGCCTGATTCTCGGTGGTGTGCTTCTGCTCGTGCCGGGCATGTTCGGCGAGATGTTTGCGTCGAGCGAGCACAACCAGTCGCTCTTCTTCTGGGTCGCTGTGGGCTATACGCTACTGGTGTTGCTTTCGATGCTGGCGATCGGACTGCGCAAACCGCGTACCACCCTGCAACTGGCATTCCAGATTTGTACCGACATCGCGGCAGTGGCGTTGCTGACCTATTACGGCGGAGGCGTCCAGAGCAATATGGGCATGTTGCTGCTGGTGTCGCTGGCGCTGGCCGGGATGATAGGTCGCGGACGTATCACCCTGCTGTTCGCGGCGCTGGCCAGTATCGCCATGCTGTTGGGGCACGGTTATGCAGTGTTGACGCGCGATGGAACCATGGCGCAGTTCTTTCAGACGGGCATCCTCTGCACATCGTATTTTGCGGTGGCCTGGCTGGCGCATACCATGTCCAAGTATGCCGTTGCCAGCGAGAAGCTGGCGTTGCGGAGGGGCGTGGACCTGTCCAATATGGCCGAAGCCAACCGCCTGATGATCCAGGACATGCCGGACGGGGTGCTGGTGGTGGATGAACGCGGGGTCGTGCGGCAATCGAATCCCGGCGCGGAGCGCCTGTTGGGCTACGTTTTCCCCGCAAACGGCAGGGTCAGTCTGGAGGAAAGCTCTCCTTTGCTGGATGCGATGTTCGCTGCCTGGCGCCAGAACAATGCCCTAGGGCATGAGGTATTGCGGTTGCCTGGAACCAACCACCCGGTCAAAGTAAGGTTCCTGCCGGTGCAACGCGAAGGTTTCTGGGGTGCGGTGGTGGTGCTGGAAGACTTGCAACGTGCACAGGAGCAAGCGCAACAGGTCAAGCTGGCGGCGCTGGGTCGGTTGACCGCGAATATCGCGCACGAGGTACGCAATCCGCTGTCTTCGATCAGTTATGCAGCCGAATTGCTGAAAGAGCAGGAGCATGATGTGGCACAGGCGCGGCTGTTCCAGATCATTCTGGATAACACCAGACGCCTGAACCGCATCGTGCAGGATGTGATGCAGGTCAACCGGCGCGACCGGCTTCATGCGGAGCAGCTCAATCTGACAGCGTGTCTGGAGGAATTGCTGGAGAATATCTGCCAGGTGGAGCAGGTGCCGCGCACTGTTTTCGAGATGCTTATCGAACCTTCGTGTGCGGTCCGTTTCGATCGCGGCCATTTTGAGCAAGTGTTATGGAATCTGTGCCGCAACGCTTTGCGTTATAGTCAGCGGCGTAACGGCAGCGTGCGTATACGCGCCCATGTCCCCGACGACGGCAGGACGATACTGGAGATCACGGACGACGGCCCCGGAGTCACGGCCGATGCGGCGCAAAAACTGTTCGAGCCGTTCTTCACCACGGATTCGGGCGGAACCGGATTGGGACTATATATCGCCCGCGAGTTATGCGAGGCGAACGGTGCAACGATCGAATACAGACGCGCCCTTGAAGGTGGCGCGTGTTTCCGCATCTTGTTTGGGAGCAACAATGAAACGTGAGGTGAAATCCATTCCGCGCGTGCTGATCGTGGACGACGAGGCAGACATCCTGGAGCTGCTGGAGCTGACACTGGTGCGCATGGGGCTGGAAGTTGTGCGTGCCGGCGGGGTGCAACAGGCTAGGCAGAGCCTCGACAGCGGTCACTTCGACCTTTGTCTGACCGATATGCGAATGCCCGACGGCGACGGGCTGGAAGTGGTGCGTCATATCGCCGAGCGCGGACTGGACGTGCCGGTGGCGGTGATCACGGCACACGGCAATCTGGAAAATGCGGTTGCGGTACTCAAGGCCGGGGCTTTCGATTATCTGTCCAAGCCGGTCGCGCTGGATCAGTTGCGCACCCTGGTCACTTCGGCACTCCGCCTGCCTGCGGTCGCCTCGGCGGTAAAGAACAGTGAGCGGGTGCTGCTGGGTGACTCCCCGGCCATGGAACAGGTGCGCGAACTGATAGCACGCGTGGCGCGCAGCCAGGCGCCGGTACACATCAGCGGCGAGTCAGGTAGCGGCAAGGAGTTGGCCGCGCGCCTGATCGTGGAGAAGAGTGCGCGGCGCGAACAGCCCTTCGTTGCGGTGAACTGCGGCGCGATCCCCGAGAGCCTGATGGAGAGCGAGTTCTTCGGCTACCGAAAGGGTGCTTTCACCGGCGCGGACAAGGACCGCGAGGGGTTCTTCCAGGCGGCGAATCAGGGCACGCTGTTGCTGGATGAGGTGGCAGATCTGCCGATGGCGATGCAAGTCAAGCTGTTGCGGGTCATACAGGAAAAGAGCGTACGCCGCGTCGGTGCGACGCAGGAAGAGCCGGTGGATGTGCGCATCCTCAGTGCGACCCATCACGATTTGGCGAAATGCGTGCAACAGGGCAGCTTCCGGCAAGACCTTTATTACCGGCTGAATGTCATTTCGCTGCATATGCCATCCCTGCGCGAGATGCGCGAGGATGTGCCGGAGATTGCCAGCCGGATGCTGGGGCGCCTGCGTGGGGATGTAGAGGCCAGGTTTTCCCCGGAGGCGTTGCACGAGCTGGCAGCTTATGATTTTCCCGGCAATGTGCGAGAACTGGAGAACATCATCGAGCGCGCACTGGCGCTGTGCCAGGAAGGAATCATTCTGCCAGACGATCTGCAATTGATCCCTGTGCAATTGTCTCAGGGGGAGATCAGGAACGGCGGGGCGGGTAAGTATCCGCTCACGGACTATCTTGACCGGATTGAGCGTGATGCAATCCTGGAGGCGCTGCACCAGACGCGGTTCAACCGTACCGCCGCGGCCAAGATATTGGGAGTCACTTTTCGCGCCCTGCGCTACCGCATGGAGCGCCTGTCCATCACGGATAAGGACAATACGGATTGAAGCTGGATGCGCAGGGCTGGCTGAGCGGGGTGAGGCGAGTGCCATCGCCCAACCATGACGCGCGCCCCCCGTATACGCCGATAGAGCTGCTGGTCATCCACAGCATCAGCCTGCCGCCCAATGAGTATGGCGGGGATGCGGTCGAGCGCTTCTTTACCAACGTGCTGGACCATATGGAGCACCCCTACTTCGAGCAGATCAAGGGAGTGCGGGTATCGTCCCATTTTCTGGTGCGGCGCGACGGGCGCATCATCCAGTTTGTGCCCTGCAACAAACGGGCGTGGCATGCCGGGGTCTCGAACTGGTCGGGGCGGCAACGTTGCAACGACTTTTCCATCGGCATCGAGCTCGAGGGCAGCGACTTCGAGCCTTTCAGCGAACGCCAGTATGCTGCACTGATCAGGCTGACCCGTTATCTCAAGCGGACCTTTCCCATCCGCGACATCGTCGGCCATTCCGACATCGCTCCCGACCGCAAGACCGATCCCGGACCGTTTTTCGACTGGGAAAGACTCCATAAAAGTCGCGGTTAAGCGCCGCCGCCCCGCCGCATTTTTTATAACCCGCGGTCCCGCCGGATAAAAAGATATAGGCCAAAATATATCTTGCATAAAAATATTCATGCACTAGAATTAGTGAAAATTCGAGGTTGGACCACTAGATGTAGTGGTTTTTTGATTTTCGCCGAGCTGAGAGGGTTTTTCTGACCTGGCTCAAGCAAATAATAATAAAGGGGAGTTTTATGTTGCTTGCTTCTGATGGTATTTCTTCTTCTGTTTCACCCTTGCTTGCACATCAAAATTCCGAATCTGTTGCACCCTCCGGCAGTCTTCCGCTAGATCAATACAAAGTCATCCGCCGCAACGGCTCTGTGGTCCCGTTCGAGCCGTCGAAGATATCAATCGCCGTGACCAAGGCTTTCATCGCCGTCAACGGCGGGCAGGGGGCGGCATCCGCGCGTGTGCGCGAACTGGTCGAGCAGTTGACCGCAAACGTGGTGAATGCGCTGCTTCGCCGCCAGCCGCACGGCGGGACCCTGCATATTGAGGATATCCAGGACCAGGTCGAGCTGTCCCTGATGCGCTCCGGCGAGCACGATGTGGCGCGTTCTTATGTGCTGTATCGCGAACAGCGTACCCGCGAACGTAGCAAGGGAAAGAAAGAGACTGAAGTAGCCCATGTGTTGAACGTGAAAGTGGGAGGTAGCGTCCGTCCGCTGGATGTGGCGGAATTGGCCGGTCAGATCCAGGCGGCTTGCGCGGGACTGGCTTCCGCGGTCGATGCGGAGCGGGTTCTCAAGCTGACCTTGAAGGATCTGTACGATGGCGTTGCCATCGAAGAGGTGCGCAAATGCTCCATCCTTGCTGCACGTACGCTGATCGAGCATGACCCGGCTTACAGCTTCGTTACAGCCCGACTGCTTTTGAACAACATCTTTTGCGAGATCCTCGGTGAAGAGGTATTGCAGGCCGACATGGCGGCGCGTTATGTCGAATATTTCCCCAAATACATCAAGCAAGGTATTGAAGCCGAGCTGCTAAACGAGGAATTGGCTCATTTCGATCTGGATCGTCTGGCCAAGGCGCTGGATGCGAGCCGCGACCAGCAATTCAACTATCTCGGCCTGCAGACTCTGTATGACCGTTATTTCCTGCATATCGAGGACAAGCGCATCGAATTGCCGCAGGCATTTTTCATGCGTGTGGCGATGGGCTTGAGCCTGAACGAGATCAACCGCGAAGAACGCGCCATCGAATTCTATCGCCTGCTGTCCAGCTTCGACTTCATGAGCTCCACGCCGACCCTGTTCAATTCGGGTACGCGCCGTTCGCAGCTGTCTTCCTGCTACCTGACCACGGTGGCCGACGATCTGGATGGCATCTATGAGGCGTTGAAAGAGAACGCATTGCTGTCCAAGTTCGCGGGCGGTCTGGGTAACGACTGGACCAATGTGCGCGCGCTGGGCAGCCATATCAAGGGCACCAACGGCAAATCGCAGGGCGTGGTGCCTTTCCTGAAAGTGGTGAACGACACCGCCGTGGCGGTGAATCAGGGCGGCAAGCGCAAGGGCGCGGTGTGCGCCTACTTGGAGACCTGGCACCTGGACATCGAAGAATTCCTGGAGCTGCGCAAGAACACCGGCGACGATCGTCGCCGCACGCATGACATGAACACCTCGAATTGGATCCCCGACCTGTTCATGAAGCGTGTGATGGAAGGCGGCGAGTGGACGCTGTTCTCCCCCTCGAACTGTCCAGACCTGCACGACAAGTTTGGCGCCGAATTCGAAAAAGCTTATACGGCCTACGAGGCCAAAGCCGCCAGCGGCGAACTGAAGCTGTTCAAGAAAGTTCCGGCGCAATCGCTGTGGCGCAAGATGCTGACCATGCTGTTCGAAACCGGCCATCCCTGGATCACCTTCAAGGACCCCTGCAACATCCGCAGTCCGCAGCAGCATGTGGGCGTGGTGCACAGCTCCAACCTGTGTACCGAGATTACACTGAATACTTCGGACAGCGAGATCGCGGTGTGCAATCTCGGTTCGGTCAACCTGATCGCGCATCTGTTCCCCAAAGGGCACGCCAAGGCCGGCCAGATCGATCACGACAAGCTCAAGCGCACCGTCAACACGGCCATGCGCATGCTGGATAACGTGATCGACATCAATTATTACGCGGTGAAGAAGGCGCGCGATGCCAACCTCAAGCACCGTCCGGTCGGTCTCGGCATCATGGGCTTCCAGGATTGCCTGCACGAATTGCGCATCCCCTACTCGTCCGGCGCCGCAGTCGAGTTCGCCGACCGTTCCATGGAAGCGGTCTGCTATTACGCCTACTGGGCATCCACCGAACTGGCGGAAGAACGCGGCCGTTATGCTACCTATCGCGGCAGCCTGTGGGATCGCGGCATCCTGCCGCAGGACAGCCTGGAACTGTTGCGCGAACAGCGCGGCGGCTTTGTCGAGGTGGATACCTCGTCCAGCCTGGATTGGGATGCGCTACGTGCCCGCATCCGGCAAAACGGCATGCGCAACTCAAACTGCGTGGCCATTGCGCCGACGGCGACCATTTCCAACATTATCGGGGTGTCGGCTTGCATCGAGCCGACCTACCAGAACCTGTTCGTGAAATCGAACCTGTCCGGCGAATTCACCGTGATCAACGATCATCTGGTGAACGACCTGAAGGCGCTGGGCCTGTGGGACGAGGTGATGATCGCCGACCTCAAGTACTTCGACGGCAGCCTGTCCAAGATCGACCGCATCCCGGCCGAGTTGCGCGAGTTGTATGCCACCGCCTTTGAAGTCGAGCCTACCTGGCTTATCGAAGCTGCATCGCGCCGCCAGAAATGGATAGACCAGTCGCAGTCGCTCAACATCTATATGGCCGGCGTGTCCGGTCGCAAGCTGGACGACACTTACAAGCTGGCTTGGCTGCGCGGTCTGAAGACCACCTATTACCTGCGCTCGATGGGCGCGACTTCAGCCGAAAAGTCGACTTCTCGCGCCGGTTCGCTGAACTCGGTATCCAGCGATGCGGGTGCAGGGGGCATGTCCGCAGCTCCGGTAGCGGAAGAAACGAAGTTCTGCTCGATTGACAACCCCGAATGCGAGGCTTGCCAGTAAGGCAAGCCGAACATCGGGGTTGCGGTGAAGGCTAACTTGCGAAGCAAGTTAAACCCGTAGGGCGGCCGGAACCACAATCCGGAGTGCGAAACCTGCCAGTAATACTAACGTTCGCCGCATCGTGCGGCGGATACAAAGTGGTAAAGGAACGATATGCTGAATTTTGACGAAGATATGGCGCCGTCCGCCCAAGCGGGCTTGCGCATGGCAACCATGGATATGGGGGCCGCAGTGGCCGACAAGATGGTCGAAAAGGATAAGGCTCCCGCCCCGAAATCCTTCGGCCGCATCCGGGTGGAAGACAAGCGCATCATCAACAGCAGCTGCGACGTGAACCAGCTGGTGCCGTTCAAGTACAAATGGGCGTGGGAGAAATACCTGGCCGGCAACGCCAACCACTGGATGCCGCAAGAGATCAACATGTCGGCAGACATTGCCCTGTGGAAGAACCCGAATGGTTTGACCGAAGATGAGCGCCGCATCGTGATGCGCAACCTGGGCTTTTTCAGCACCGCCGACAGTCTGGCCGCCAACAATATCGTGCTGGGCACCTATCGCCACATCACGGCACCGGAATGCCGCCAGTACCTGCTGCGCCAGGCTTATGACGAAGGCATCCATACCCATTCCTACCAGTACATCGTCGAGTCTCTCGGCATGGACGAAGGCGAAGTCTTCAATATGTACCACGAAGTCGATTCGATTCGCGCCAAGGACGAGTTCCTGCTGCCTTTCATCGACACGCTGACCAATCCCGAGTTCAAGACCGGCACACCGGAGAACGACCAGAAGCTGCTGCGCAGCCTGATCGTGTTCGCCTGCATCATGGAAGGCATGTTCTTTTATGTCGGTTTCGTGCAGATCCTGGCCATGGGCCGCCAGAACAAGATGACCGGCGCGGCCGAGCAGTTCCAGTACATCCTGCGCGACGAGTCGCTGCACCTGAATTTCGGCGTGGATATGGCAAACCAGATCAAGATGGAGAACCCGCACCTGTGGACGTCCGAGTTCAAGGCGGAGTTGTCCGGCTTGTTCCGCAAGGCGGCAGAACTGGAGTCAGCCTATGCCGACGACACCATGCCGCGCGGCGTACTGGGTCTGAATGCGACCATGTTCAAGGAATACATGCGCTTCATCGCGAACCGTCGCTGCCAGCAGATCGGACTCGATGTGATCTTCCCTGGGGCGACCAATCCGTTTCCGTGGATGTCCGAGATGATCGACCTCAAGAAAGAAAAGAATTTCTTTGAGACTCGAGTAACTGAATATCAAACAGGCGGTGCACTGTCCTGGGATTGATCCGGTCGGACCTTCAAGGCGGATAGCCTGCCAGAACGCTCCCCTAGAGGGAGCGTTCTCATTCTCCGGACCCGGCAATATTGCTCAGCCGGCTTGCTGAAGCAATATGAGGCAGGGCCGTAGCTGGACAACTTGGGTTTGACGATGCGGGATCAGGGCGGAGTCTGCTGGCTAGTCAGTCCGATTTTTGGCGGGGTGATGCGTCGGAATTTTGGGTGATGCAACGAGATCGGTGTAGAGGAACCATTTTCGGGAAGAGAAATTATTCTGCGATGTCGGGAAAATGTTCTGCGCGAGAGTGTGCAAGTGTGCGGCCTGGAAAAATTTGCGTCGACATAACAAAAAAATGCAAAAACCCCAATTTACATATTGACAGCAAACATATTTAAGATAAAGTTGCAACCGCAAGATGTAGTAAAAAATTTCTACGCCAGACACTAGCTGTAGTGTTCAAAAGAGGCACAAAAAGGCAAATAAGGGGATTTCGCTTGCGCGAACTTGAAGCTCGAGATTCAATTTACATAGCGCCGATGGCGCAAATCAAAAGCGAGATTCTTTCTCAGGGGTTTCCCTCCCTCCAAATTTCCAAGTCATCTGTAGTGTCGTCAAGCCGGCTTGAACGACCTGCTTCGCTGCTCACAATTCCACAACTGACTATGAGATATAGCCGCTTGGTGGTTTCAAATACGGGTTCAATTCAAATCGAGACATTTTCGAAGCAATGCAATGCGCTTCTGCCGCGGAGCGGCGTGCAGGTTGCGGCGGTCAAGACGAGATCTTTCGCTTTCCAGATGGGTGTTGCTTTGTCCTGAGGGGAATTTTCAAAGGCTGCTTCGGCAGCCTTTGTTGCAAGGGCTTCATTCACGCCGCTTGCGGTGTGTTGGGGGTGTGGTAGTTGTCTAGTTGTAGATGTTTTTTGTTAACTTTCATCACTCAAGGAGGTTGAAATGGTAGCAGCAAAGAAAGCTAAACCGGCAGCAAAAAAGGCGGCTGCAAAGAAACCCGCAGCCAAGAAGGTAGCAGCAAAGAAACCGGCAGCGAAAAAAGTAGCAGCAAAGAAGCCCGCAGCCAAGAAAGCAGCAGCAAAGAAACCCGCTGCCAAAAAGGCCGTAGCCAAGAAGCCCGCTGCTAAAAAAGTAGCCGCTAAGAAGCCCGCTGCTAAAAAAGTAGCCGCTAAGAAGCCCGCAGCCAAGAAAGCAGCAGCAAAGAAACCCGCTGCCAAAAAGGCCGTAGCAAAGAAGCCCGCTGCTAAAAAAGTAGCAGCAAAGAAGCCCGCTGCTAAAAAAGTAGCCGCTAAGAAGCCCGCAGCCAAGAAAGCAGCAGCAAAGAAACCCGCAGCCAAGAAAGCAGCAGCAAAGAAACCCGCTGCCAAAAAGGCTGCAGCGAAGAAACCGGCAGCAAAGAAGCCAGCAGTGGCAGCCAAACCCGTAGCAGCTCCGGCCGCAACGACTCTGGCTCCTTCCGCTCCGGCTCCTGTGCGTCCGGCTGCAACTTGGCCTTTTCCCACACCCGGCATCAGCAAGCCGAACTAATGTGGTGGGAGGCTGTGAAAGCAGCCCCGATCGGACAGTTTAGATAGGGGCTGATTCACGGTTGTCGGATAGCGAGCCGGACAGGCTCTGAAGTGATGTTTTTTCGTACTTGTGAAAGTGCGCGGGGCTAGTCCCCTCTAGAGAAACGTAAGGTAGTAATGCTTGGCGTATCGTGGTGGTCTGCGTAGTGCAAAGGCTCGCACCGCTATCTGACAACGGCAAGTTCGGGATTTTTTGCCACGAGGAAGTGGAGGGGTTTGTGTCCTCTATCGAAACAGGTGGCAGACAAACATCCAATTCACTGGAGGGGTTCTGCTCCCTCCGAAAAAAGTGAACCTCTTTATTCGCGAATAAAGAGCCTGAAAATGCCGGAAGGTTTCAGTTCTGGGCAAGTTTGGCCTTGTACAAAGTGATTGGGGTGTCACTGTTCTTGTCAAAAGCGATTCCCGTTTCGACACCGGCACGCGCGATATCGCTGGCATCGTCACATCGTGCAAAGGCTTGGTGCATGGCTCCCAATGCGAACTCATGACCCGAACCGATGGCCCAGTACCGGGTGTATTCGAACACTTCCCGCATCGAATAAATGGCATAGATGCCGCTGCTGTTGGCGATCAGTGCGGTGATCTGGCTTGACTCGTAGGGATCTTCCTCGTCCTCTTTGGGGTTCAGGAAGCATTCCTCTTTCAGGATAGGGTGCAGCTTGCGGAATGTTTCAAAGATCGCGGCCTTGCTGTTAAGCTGCACATCCGGCATCTTGGCCAGCAAGCTGGTTAGTACCAGATGATGCGCCGCGCTGCCGCAGACACCGACGAAGCTGTCGCCGATTTGCAGGATCTTGTCGTGAGAGGCATCCTGCGTTGCGTGCAATCGGGTGTTGCCGAAAGTGGTCAGGGTATCCGCAGCAATGGCGGCATAACCGTTCTTTTTGACAGCGACAATGGTGGTCATACGTAGTTTCCAATTTGACGATAAACGCGATTTTATCATTGATGCTGTACAGCACTCCTCTTCCCTATCAGGCCGATGCCAGTGCCTACTTCGCTGCGATCCGTGAGCTGGCATGGCCGGCATGGTTGGATAGCGGGGGCGGCGGTCGTTACGACATTTTCGTTGCGGGGCCAGCGGTCACGGCGGTGACCCACGGCGAGAGCACCGAGATACGTGATGCATCCGGTGTGCGCCAACAGTCTGGTGACCCCTTCGAGGCCGTGCGCAAGTTGTTGGGCGAACCTGTGGCTCCGATGGCGGATATACCTTTTGCAGGTGGGGCGCTGGGTTATTGGAGTTATGACCTGGCGCGTCGTTACCACCAAATTCCGGTCATCGCAGAAGATGGCGAGCAGTTGCCGGAAATGGCGGTCGGCATCTACGACTGGGCGATCATCGTCGATCATCAGGAACTGAGCACGCGGCTGGTGTCGAGGTTGCGATATGCGGAAACAGCCGGGACGCTGGCGTCAGTTCTCTCGCGTTTGCAGGCATCACCGGCGGCCCGAAAAAAAGAAGAGCCGCTACGCGTGGTGGGCGAGATCATTTCCAACTTCACTCCTGCCGCTTACCGCGGTGCCTTCGATGCAGTGCAGAAATATCTGCATGATGGCGATTGCTATCAGGTCAATCTTGCGCAGCGCTATTCCGCCCGGGCGACTGGCGATGGATTTCCGGCCTATCTTGAGCTGCGCAAGATCAGTCCGGCGCCATATTCTGCGTTCCTCGATTGGCCGCAAGCGCAGATCCTGTGCGCCTCGCCTGAACGTTTCCTGCGCGTCGAGTCTGGTCATGTGCAGACCAAACCGATCAAAGGTACGCGCCCACGCAGTGCCGATGCAGCAGAGGATGCGCGGCTGGCGGAAGATCTGCGCCAGCATCCCAAGGACAAAGCCGAGAACCTGATGATCGTTGATCTGCTGCGCAATGACCTGGGGAAAAGTTGTGTGCCGGGTTCAGTACAGACGACCAGATTGTTCGAAATTGAAAGTTATGCCAACGTGCACCATCTGGTCAGTACGATAGAAGGGAGATTGCAAAGCGGCAAGAGTGCGCTCGACCTGTTGCGCGATTGTTTTCCCGGCGGTTCCATCACTGGCGCTCCCAAGCTGCGCGCGATGGAGATCATCGAAGAGCTGGAGCCTCACCGCCGCGGCATCTACTGCGGCGTCATCGGTTATATCGGACACGATGGCGATATGGATACCAATATCGCCATTCGTACGCTCGTTTATTCGGATGAAGAGATACGCTGCTGGGCGGGCGGCGGCATCGTCGCCGACTCGACCTGCGAGGCCGAGTATCAGGAAACCAGGGACAAGGCGTCCGCGATGCTGGAGTTGCTTAAGCGCTTGGGCAGAAACCCGGACTAAGCCGGGAAGCCATATATTAAGTATGCGGCAGGTCAGCGCTTCAGCTTTTCGCCGAGTTTGGCATCGAACCTTTCCTTGTTGACGATGTGGCGCTCATGCCTCCCCTTGGAGATCACGTCCACACCGTCGTGCGCCTCGACCTGAAATACCAGTCTTTTGCCATCCACTTCGATCAACTCGACGTTCGCTGTGATTTCCATGCCGGGCGGCGTGGCGGCCAGATGGCTTACGTCGATATGCGTACCCAGGGTCTGCTCGGTCGGCCAATCGATATGCGGGTTGATGCATTTGATGCAGGCCCACTCCAGAAAGCCGACCAGGAAGCCAGTGGCGAAGACTTCGGGCATGGCGAGGAACTCTTCCGCTTCCGGGTAAAGCGCAGGAACCGTTTTCGTCGGGGGCAGCAGGAACTTGTGTTCGTACTTGAGGCCCGGTTTCAGGCTGGCTTTCATTCGAATCTCCTGTTGCAAGCTAGGTTGGTATGCTCTTCACCCGTGTGATGCGGATCACTTCGGGGATCTTGCGCAGGTCGCGCATGACGGTGGCAAGATGCAGGCGATTGCTGACCTGCAAAGTAAAATAGAGCGCGGTGTAGTCCCCCTCGCTGGTGAAGTGCACGTTCTCGATGTTGGACTCGGCATCGGCGATGGAGGAAGCGACCTTGGCCAGCACGCCGCGCTGGTTGGCGACGATGAGCTTGATGCTGACTTCGAACAGTTTGTTGATGCTCTTGTCCCACACCACATCCAGCCATTCCTCGCTACCGCTGCGTCCCTTGCGCAATGAAGGGCAGTCGTGGGTATGGACGATGAGTCCCTGTCCGCTCTTGATGACGCCGATGATGGGGTCGCCGGGGATGGGGCGGCAGCACTTGGCATATTGCACCGCCATGCCTTCGGTGCCGAGCAGGGTGATGATGCCGCTGGGGCTGGATTCGGGCCGGCTTCCTTCTCCCTCGCTCAGTTTGGCGAGCTGCCGCGCGATCACCATGTTGAGGCGGCGGCCCAAGCCGATGTCGGCAAAGATCTCCTGCCGCGACCTGGCCCCGGTTTCCCGCAACACGCGTTCCCAGCACATATCTTCGATATCCTGCAGCCTGCGTCCCAGCGAACTCAGCGCCTGACCGAGCAGGCGCTCCCCGAGTTTGGCCGACTCCTCCAGGTGCATTGTCTTGAGCGCATGGCGTATCTCGCCGCGCGCCTTGCTGGTCACCACATAGCTCAACCAAGCCGGATTCGGATGCGCGAGCGGGGCAGTGACGACCTCGACGCGGTCGCCATTGCGCAACTCGGTGCGCAACGGGACCAGTTCGGCGTTTACTTTGGCCGCGACACAGCGGTTACCGATATCGGTGTGCACGCTGTAGGCGAAATCCACCGCCGTCGCGCCGCGCGGCAATGCGAATATCTTGCCTTTGGGCGAGAACACATAAACCTCGTCGGGGAACAGATCGACCTTCAGATGCTCCAGGAACTCGACCGAATCCCCGCTTTGCGCAAGGCTCTCCAGCAGGCTTTGCAGCCATTGGTGCGTCTTCTGGTGCAATTCGTTGATCTGGGATTCGGAGGATTTGTACAGCCAGTGCGACGCTACGCCGCTTTCGGCCAGCTTGTTCATCTCGTGGGTGCGTATCTGCACTTCGATGGGGGTACCAAAGGGCCCGAATAGCGTGGTGTGCAGCGACTGATAGCCGTTTGCCTTGGGAATGGCGACGTAATCCTTGAATTTGCCGGGGAAGGGTTTATACAAGCCGTGCAACAGACCCAGCGCCAGATAGCAGGAAGGCACGTCCTCGACCAGTACGCGGAACCCGTAGATGTCGAGCACCTGCGAGAAGGCCAGCGACTTGGTTTGCATCTTCTGGTAGATGCCGTACAGGTGCTTCTCGCGTCCGCGCACTTCCGCCTTGATGAGATTGTCGTCCAGCCGCTGACGGATGGCCTCGAGTATCTTGCTCACCACCTCGCGCCGGTTGCCGCGCGCGACCTTGAGCGCCTTCGACAACACCGCATAGCGGTTCGGATGCAGATACTTGAAACTCAGGTCCTCCAGCTCCTGATACAGCGTATTCAGTCCGAGGCGGTTGGCGATGGGCGCGTAGATATCCATCGTCTCGCGCGCAATACGTTCGCTCTTTTCGCGGGACACGGAATCCAGCGTGCGCATGTTGTGCAAGCGGTCGGCCAGTTTGATGAGGATGACGCGCACATCGCGTGCCATCGCCATCAGCATCTTGCGGAAATTCTCCGCCTGCGCGTCTTCCTTGGTCTCGAATTGCAGTTTGTCCAGCTTGCTCAGGCCGTCGACCAGTTCGGCGACGGGTTTGCCGAACTGCTCGGCGATCTGTTCGATGGATATGCTGGTGTCCTCGGCCACATCATGCAGCAGCGCGGCGCAGATAGCCTGTGCGTCAAGATGCAGCGGGGTGAGGATGCGTGCTACGGCGATGGGATGGGTGACGTAAGGTGCGCCCGATTGGCGCAACTGACCCTGATGTGCGGAACTGCTGAAGGCGAGCGCAGCTTCGATCTGCGCCACATCCCTAGGCTTCAGATAGGCGGAGACCTCTTGAACGAGCGTTTCGGCATCGGTTTGCGGCATGGGACATGAGACAGATGAGCCGCCTGAAGAGACTCAGGCGGCATTGGGTCAGGCCATGCCGCGATTCAGTATCTCGATGCCGACCTTGCCCTCGCTGATCTCGCGCAGGGCGACGACGGTGGCCTTGTCCTTGGTGTTCTCGACCAGGTAGCCGGCGCCGTTCGCCAGTTGACGGGCGCGATAGGCAGCCGCCAAAGTCAGTTCGAAACGGTTGGGGATGAACTTCATGCAATCTTCGACGGTGATGCGTGCCATGGTGTGCTCCTATTTCTGCAATTGATTGATGAGATGTGCGTGACGTGAGAGTTGGCTATCGCGATGCAACCCGGCGGCGGTGATCACCGCGGCGAGTTGTTGCAGTGCCTCGTCCAGCTTGTCGTTGATAATAACATAGTCGAACTCGGCGACATGGGAGATGTCCTCCTGCGCGGCCTGCAGGCGGTGCGCGATGACCTCGGCGCTGTCCTGCCCGCGGCCCTTGAGCCGGGTCTCCAGCGCGGCCAGCGACGGCGGCAGGATGAAGACGGAAATGGCGTGCGGCATCAGCTTGCGCACCTGTGCCGCACCCTGCCAGTCGATCTCGAGCAGGATGTCGCGGCCTTCGGCGAGCTGATTTTCAATCCACGATTGTGAAGTGCCGTACAGGTTGCCATACACCTCTGCACTTTCCAGAAAATCACCGTCTTTTGCCATCTCAAGGAACATCTCGCGACTGACGAAGTGGTAGTCCTTGCCATTGGTTTCGCCCGGACGCGGGGCGCGCGTGGTGTAGGAAATGGACAAGGCGATCTGCTGGTTACTCTTGAGCAGGGCGCCGACCAGACTTGTCTTGCCGGCCCCGGAAGGCGCGCTGATGATGAAAAGATTGCCCGACATGTCCTCTCCTATTCGATGTTCTGTATCTGCTCGCGCATTTGTTCTATAAGGATCTTCATTTCCATGGCTGTGCGCGAGACTTCTGCATCCACCGACTTCGAGCCCAGCGTATTGGCTTCGCGGTGCAGTTCCTGCATCAGGAAATCCAGGCGTTTGCCGACGGCGCCGCCCCTGGCCAGCACGCGCCGCATCTCGGTCAGGTGGGTCTGCAGGCGCGAAAGCTCCTCGTCCACGTCGATCTTGCTGGCGTAAAGCGTGATCTCCTGGCGCACGCGCTCGTCGTCGTCGCTGCCCAGCGCCTCGTGCAGTTTGACCCGCAATTTGGTCTCGTAGGCGGCAATGGCGCCGGGAATGCGCGGTGCCACGGCGGTGCGCAAAGCCTCGATCTGGTCCACGCGTTCCAGCAGGAAGGATTTCAGTTTTTCGCCCTCGCGCTGGCGGGCGGCGGCAAAATCGACCAAGGCCTGTTGCAGCAGGCCCTGCAAGGTCGCATGCAAAGTTTCGGCGGTGAGCACGGTGCTCTCCAGCATGCCTTTCCAGCCCAGCACCTCGGCAACGCTGAGCTCGCACGCGTTCGGCAGTTCCTTGCGGATCAGCGTGCTCCATTGCGCCAGTCGCTGCAACAGTTCGGTATTGGGTTGCGTTGTCGCCTGCGTGGCTTGCCGGGCAGCGAAATTGATGCGGCATTCCACCTTGCCGCGGCTCATCTGCGCCGAGATCGCCTCGCGCAGGGCGGGTTCATGGGAGCGGAACTCGTCCGGCATGCGCAGTTGCAGATCGAGATAGCGGCTGTTGACCGAGCGCAGTTCCAAAGTGAGCGAACCGGTCTCCAGTTCGGCGGCGACGGCGGCAAAGCCGGTCATGCTGTAGATCATTGCGGGACTCCGGTGAAATGGAAAAAACATGGGCTGAACGCGGCGCATTATATTACGATTGCGGCCTATAACCGCTTCCCGGACTGCAACGGGGGCAATAATCCAGGGATAAGATGAAGTTCGCCGTACACCAGACCAATCATATCGGTGCTCGCAAGTACAACCAGGATCGCGTGGGTTATGCCTATACCAACGATGCGTTGTTGCTGGTGCTGGCCGACGGTATGGGCGGGCATCTGCACGGCGAGATCGCGGCGCAGATCGCTGTGTTGACCTTCATGCGCGCCTTCGGTCGCCTCAAGGACGGGCGCGTGAAAGAACCGGAAGTTTTCCTGCGCGAAACCATGCGTGCCGGGCACGATGCCATCTTCGACTATGCGCGCCAGGAAGAGCTGGGCGGCAGTCCGGGTACGACCTGTGTCGCCGCCCTAGTGCAGGATGGACATATATGGTGGGCACACGCGGGCGATTCGCGCTGTTACCTGTTGCGCGGCAACAGAGTGGCCGATGTGACACACGACCACTCGGTGGTGCAGCAGTGGGCCGACTGGGGCATCATCGGAGCGGACGAGATGAAGACACATCCCGACCGCAACAAGATTACCAACTGCCTGGGCGGTATGGAAGACATCTTCTATGTCGATGTCTCGCCGCCGACTGCCATACACTCCGGCGATACGCTGTTGCTGTGCAGCGACGGATTCTGGAGCCCGTTGACTGACGAAGAGATGGCGAAGTTGTCCTCCGTTCCCGATTTGCCGGAAAGGCTGGGCGAACTGGCCGAGATGGCGGTATTCCGCGATTCGATCCGTGCAGACAACACCACAGCGGTGGTGGCGCGTCTGGGCGAGCAAGAAGAAGAACACCCGACCGAGATGCCCATGTGCATCATGCTGGACGAACGTCCTGCGCCCAAGGACTTCTGACAAGTCCGTTATAATCCGTTTCGTTTCTTATTACTTCCGAGGTTCCCGTCATGCGTCCCAGTCAGCGTAAGCCAGACCAGCTTCGTGCCATCCGGATCACACGTCATTACACCAAACATGCCGAAGGTTCTGTACTCATCGAGTGCGGCGACACCAAGGTCATCTGTACCGCCAGCATCGAAGAGCGCGTGCCGCCGCACAAGAAAGGCAGCGGCGAGGGCTGGGTGACGGCCGAATACGGCATGTTGCCGCGCTCCACCGGCGAACGCATGGGTCGCGAGGCCGCCAAGGGCAAGCAATCCGGGCGCACGCAGGAGATCCAGCGCCTGATTGGCCGTAGCCTGCGTGCCGTGGTTGATCTCGGCAAACTCGGAGAGCGCACCGTCACGCTGGATTGCGACGTGATCCAGGCCGATGGCGGCACGCGGACCGCCAGCATAACCGGCGCGTTCGTTGCGCTGCAGGATGCCGTGAGCAGCCTGATGCAAAAGGGGCTGGTGAAGGAGAACCCGCTCAAGGATACCGTCGCCGCCATCTCGGTGGGCATCTACCAGGGCACGCCGGTGCTCGACCTCGATTACCTTGAAGACTCCGATTGCGATACCGACATGAACGTGGTGATGCTGGGCAGCGGCCACTTCGTCGAAGTGCAGGGCACGGCCGAAGGCCACCCCTTCTCTCGCGAAGAGATGGATACGCTGCTGGAGCTGGCGAAGCACGGCATCGCGCAACTGACTCAGATGCAACGCTCGGCGCTGGCGCAATGAACAAGCTGGTCATCGCCTCCAACAATCCCGGAAAGCTGCGCGAGTTCGAGAAGATGCTGGCACCGCTCGGCATCGAGGTGCTGACCCAGTCGCAGCTCGGCATCTCCGAAGCCGAAGAGCCGCACTGCACTTTCGTCGAGAACGCGCTGGCCAAGGCGCGCCACGTGAGCCGCGAAAGCGGACTCCCCGCGCTGGCGGACGATTCCGGCATCTGCGTCGAAGCGCTGGGCGGTGCGCCAGGTGTCATCTCGGCGCGCTATGCGGGTGATAACCCCAAATCGGATCGCCGCAACAATGACAAATTGCTGCAGAACATGCAGGGCGTGACCGACAGGCGTGCTCACTATTATTGCGTGCTTGTGCTGGTGCGCCATGCCGACGACCCGCAGCCCATCATCGCGGAAGGCGAGTGGTGGGGGGAGATCGCGCACGAGGAACGCGGCGACGGCGGCTTCGGCTACGACCCGATGTTCTGGCTGCCCGAGCAGGGCAAGATGAGCGCGGAATTGTCGCACGACGAAAAGGCGCAGCTCAGCCACCGCGCCAAGGCGCTCAAAGTTCTGCTGGAAAAATTGAAGTTGAAGCACTAGGCGCAGTCCTGCCGAATATGTCCACCCATCCGTTGCAGCCCGTCGGAATCAAGTCGCAGGCGGTGAACTTCCAGGTGCCGCCGCCGTTATCCTTATATATACATATCCCCTGGTGCGTTCGCAAATGTCCGTATTGCGATTTCAATTCGCACGAGGCGCGCGGAGCCATCCCCGAAAGCGAATATGTCGCGGCGCTGGTGCGCGACCTGGAACTGGCATTGCCGCAGATGTGGGGGCGCAAGTTCTATAGCGTGTTCTTCGGCGGTGGCACGCCCAGCCTGTTGAGCGGCGAAAGCGTTGCGGAAATCCTGCGCCAGGTGCGCATGCTGCTGCCGCTGGACCACAATGCCGAGATCACGCTGGAAGCCAATCCCGGCACGGTCGAGGCGGAGCGATTCGCGGCATACCGCGACGCGGGCGTGAACCGGCTTTCGTTGGGCATCCAGAGTTTCAACGATGCGCACCTCCAAGCGCTGGGGCGCATCCACACGGCCGAGGAAGCCAAACGCGCGATCGAGATTGCGCAGCAGCATTTCGACAATATCAACCTCGACCTGATGTATGCATTGCCGCTGCAGTCGCTGGAGCAGGCGCTACAGGACGTGCAGACCGCGCTGTCGTTCGCGCCGCAACACCTGTCGTGTTACCACCTGACGCTGGAGCCGAACACGCTGTTCGCACACCGACCGCCGTCCTTGCCGGACGATGATACGAGTAGCGAGATGCAACAACGCATCGAGGAATTACTGGCCGCGCACGACTATGTACATTACGAGACTTCCGCTTTCGCGCAGTCGAAAAAACAATCGCGCCATAACTTGAATTACTGGCAGTTCGGCGACTACCTCGGCATCGGGGCGGGCGCGCACAGCAAGCTGAGTTTCCACGACAAGGTGCTGCGGCAGGCACGCTACAAACAGCCGCAGGCGTATCTGGATGCGGTGATGCAGGGTACGCCGGTGCAGGAGGAGCGTGAAGTCACGCCTGCCGACCTCGCCTTCGAATTCATGATGAACGCGCTTCGCCTGAACGCGGGATTCGACAGCGCGCTGTTTCAGGAACGCACCGGCCTGCCGCTGCTGGTGATACGGAGCGAACTGGAAGAAGCCGAGAAGCGAGGTTTGCTGGTTCGCGAACGGCAGTGCATTGCACCGACCGAGATGGGCCAACGCTTTCTCAATGACCTGCTGGAGATATTCCTGAACGACTCAAAGTAGGATGGGTGGAGCCCTTCGACTTCGCTCAGGACAGGCTGCGCGATACCCATCAATTGATATGAGTTACAGGCGATGGGTATCGCTACGCTCCACCCATCCTACACGCGGCGGAAAACCAGATCCCACACGCCGTGCCCAAGCCGCAGGCCGCGCTGCTCGAACTTGGTGAGCGGGCGGTAGTCCGGGCGCGGCGCGTAATCGGCAGCGGTGTTTTCCAGCAGCGGTTCCTCACTTAATACGCGCAGCACCTGTTCCGCATAGTCCTGCCAGTCGGTGGCGACATGGATGTAAGCCCCCCTTCGACCTTGCTCAGGGCAGGCCGGTTTGAGCTTCTGCACAAGTTGCGCGATGAACGGAGCCTGGATCAGGCGGCGCTTGTTGTGGCGCGCCTTGTGCCACGGGTCGGGAAAGAAGATATGCACGCCGTCGAGCGTGCCATCCGCGATCATGTCGCGTAGCACTTCCACGGCATCGTGCTGCATGATGCGGATGTTGTTCAGTTGCTGTGAATCGATCAGCTTGAGCAGGTTGCCCACGCCGGGCGTATGCACTTCCAGTGCCAGGTAGTCGATCTCGGGATGCGCTTCTGCGATGGCCGCCGTGCTGTCGCCCATGCCGAAACCAATTTCCAGGATCTTCGGCGCACTGCGTCCGAAAGCTTGGTCAAGGGCCAGCGGTCGCGCGACATAAGGAATACCGTAACGCGGCAGCCACGTGTCGATGGCACGCTGTTGCGCGACCGAGACCCGGCCTTGTCTGAGAACAAAACTGCGGATATGCCGCTTGCTGAGGTCTTCTGCTTCGGTCATCAGCTGCGTGTCGGGGCGATGATCCCTGCCGTGGGTGAGCTCGGGCTGGCGCTGTACAGTTTTTTCGGCATGCGTCCGGCCAGATAGGCTTCGCGTCCGGCTTCCACGCCCTTCTTCATGGCCGAGGCCATCAGTACCGGATCTTTCGCGGCGGCGATGGCAGTGTTCATCAGCACGCCATGGCAACCCAGTTCCATCGCGATGGCGGCATCGGAAGCGGTGCCCACACCCGCATCGACGATCACCGGCACTTGCACGCGATCCATGATCAGTTGCAGGTTCCACGGGTTGAGGATGCCCATTCCGGAGCCGATCAGCGAGGCCAGCGGCATGATGGCGACGCAACCGATGTCTTCCAGCTGCTTGGCGACGATAGGATCGTCCGAGGTATACACCATCACCTGAAAACCCTCGGCCACAAGGGTCTTGGCGGCGGAGATGGTCTCGATCACGTTGGGATACAGTGATTGCGGATCGCCCAGCACTTCCAGTTTCACCAGCGAGTGACCGTCGAGTAGTTCGCGCGCGAGGCGCAGCGTGCGCACGGCGTCTTCTGCGGTGTAGCAACCGGCGGTGTTGGGCAGCAGGGTGTACTTGGGCGGCGGCAATATCTCCAGCAGGCTGGGTTCGTTCGGGTTCTGGCCGATGTTGCTGCGGCGGATCGCGATGGTGATGATCTCCGCGCCGCTGGTTTCGATGGCAGCCTTGGTCTCGGCGAAGTCTTTATATTTGCCGGTGCCGACCAGCAGACGCGACGAGTAGCTCTTTCCTGCAATGATCAGATTGTCATTCATTTGTTTTGTACCTGTATTTATCTGTCAGCCGCCGCCAACGGCAACGACGATCTCGAGTTTGTCGCCGTCTTCTAGCTGCTGGCTGGCGAATGTGCTGTGCGGCACGATATCGCCGTTGCGTTCCAGTGCGATACGTTTTCCGGATAATCCCATCTCGTCGATGAGCGTGGAGACGCTGACGGACTTGGGAAGCTGGCGTGTCGCGCCGTTGACGATGAGGGTGATCACTTAGTCTATGTTGCCCGTGTTAGAATTCGCGCCGCATTCTACACGCGGGTGTAGTTCAATGGTAGAACGGCAGCTTCCCAAGCTGCATACGACGGTTCGATCCCGTTCACCCGCTCCAGTTTTTATTCACCCAACCAGTCTTGAAAAGACTGGAAATTGCGTGCGCGAAAGTTGATGTAAGCCAGCTTTTGCATTGTGGTTTTTCTTTGAAAATCTTGCTGTGCTGTTGCACGATAACCTGAGCCAATCGCTTGGGTATGCTGGGTTTTGGAACCAACTTTGCCTTTACTTGTCGCCGAGGGCTATGCCATGATTGCGCCGTTTTTGGAAAGCTGTAAGAAAGCTGTAAGGGAAGGGTGCGTTAGACACACTCAGCAGCTATAGAGTGTGACTGGCGCATTATTGTTAACTTGCTCGAGGAGGAGACTACTGTGGAAGCTACGCAAGCGACACCAGTAAAGTACGATATGGAAGTCGTCCGATGGTTCACCATCGCGGCTGCCATCTATGCAGTGGTAGGTACGCTGATCGGTGTGTATATCGCATCGGAATTGGCTTGGCCGTTTTTGAACTTTGACCTTGAATACATCACGTTCGGGCGCCTGCGTCCGTTGCATACCAACGCAGTGATCTTCGCCTTCGGTGGCTGTGTGTTGATGGCGACCGGCTTCTACATGGTGCAACGCACCGGTAGCACCAAGCTGTGGAGCAATGGTCTGGCATGGTTCACCTTCTGGGGCTGGAACCTGATCATCGTCTCGGCAGTTGTCACTTTGCCGCTGGGCCTGACTACCGGTAAGGAATATGCCGAGCTGGAGTGGCCAATCGACATCCTGATCGCTGTGGTGTGGTTGTCCTTCGGTCTGAACCACATCATGACCGTGGCTATCCGCAAGACCTCGCATATCTACGTCTCCAACTGGTTCACCATGGGCATGATCGTGATGATCACCTATCTGCACGTGGTCAACAGCCTGGCGATCCCGGTCAGCTTGACCAACTCCTTCTCCGTGTTCACCGGCGTACAAGACGCCATGGTGCAATGGTGGTGGGGTCACAACGCGGTGGGTTTCTACCTGACTGGCGGCTTCCTGGGCATCATGTACTACTTCGTGCCCAAGCAAGCTCAACGTCCGGTGTTCTCCTATCGTCTGTCCGTGTTGCACTTCTGGGCGCTGACCTTCGGCTACGTATGGCTGGGCGCGCACCACCTGCAATACACAGCATTGCCTGACTGGACCGGCTCCCTCGGTGCTGCCGTCTCTCTGGCGATGATCATCCCGTCCTGGGGCGGTGCGATGAACGGCATGATGACTCTGTCCGGCGCATGGGACAAGTTGCGTACTGACTACATCCTGCGTTTCCTGGTTGTGGCTCTGGCGTTCTACGCGATGTCCACATTCGAAGGTCCGGTGATGTCCATCAAGTCCGTTAATGCCTTGTCTCACTACACTGACTGGACAGTGGGTCACGTGCACTCCGGCGCTTTGGGCTGGATGGCGATGGTTGCCTACGGCGCGATGTACCACATGATCAAGAAGCTGTGGGGCGTGGAAAAGATGTACTCCGAAAGTCTGGTGAACGTCCACTTCTGGTTGGCGACTATAGGTACCGTGGTGTATGTCGTGGCGATGTGGGTTTCCGGCATCATGCAAGGTCTGATGTGGCGTGATTATGACGAGTACGGCACCCTGACCTATACCTTTGTTGAATCGGTTTCCGCGATGCATCCGTACTACGCGATGCGTGCAGTCGGCGGTCTGATATTCCACATCGGTACGTTGATTGCTCTCTACAACATCGTGATGACCGTGAGTCGGGCGGGCGCTACGCGCTCAGCCGGTTCCGTTCCCGCTAAAGCATAAGGAGTGAGACATGTCTGATCACGACAAAATCTATTCAACCAAATTTCAGGACAAGATCGAGCGCAGCACCGTTCTGATGTTTGTGGTGACTGCGATCGCCGTGGCGATCGGCGGCATCGTTGAAATCGTTCCGCTGTTCTATCTTCCTAACACTGCCATGTGTTCAAGCGCGCTGGCTGGTAGCGATGCGACTTGTAATAACACGCAGCATAAGATGCCGGACGGTACGGTGATTTCGATGGACAAGATCGTCTGGAATCCGGCGACCTCTGCCCACAAGACGCTGGACGAATGGCAAGCCGGCGACGGCGTGCGTCCGTACAAGCCTCTGGAGTTGGCAGGACGTAACGTTTACATCCGCGAAGGTTGCTACCTGTGCCACTCGCAGATGATTCGTCCGTTCCGTGACGAGAAGGATCGCTATGGTCACTACTCGATCGCTGAAGAGTCCATGTACGACCACACCTATCAGTGGGGTTCCAAGCGTACCGGTCCGGATCTGGCCCGCGTCGGCGGCAAATACTCGGATGAATGGCATCTGCGTCACCTGAGCCATCCGCGTCAAGTGGTGCCTGAGTCCGTCATGCCGAACTACTTCTGGCTGTCCAACGGAAAGGTGAACGTGGAAGAGACCGTGCAAACGATGAAGGTCCTGACCATCATGCCGTTCAACCCGATTCCGAAGACCATCTACACGGATGCTTACATCGACGGCGCAGCTGCGCAGTTGGAAGGCAAGACCGAGATGGAAGCCTTGATTGCTTACCTGCAGGGCATGGGTAACCACATCAAGTTCGAAGAGGGTGTGAACTACCGTGACTAAGCTGATGGGGTACCTTGGCATGGATGTAGCAGCCATGACCACGAACGACTGGCTGGGCGTGTTTTTCGTCCTGGTCTCTGCGCTCGGCATGGTGGCGGTCTATTTCATGGTATTCCGTCCCGCTAACAAAGCCACGTTCGAGTCCCAGCGCAGTATGGCGCTGGATGACGAAGACCATATCAATGTGGGAGAAAAAAGATGAGTGATAAACACAATGCAGGTGACGTGCCTACGACAGGGCACGTCTGGGACGACGACTTGGGGGACTTTACCAATCAGCCTCCCAAGTGGTGGATGCTGGGTCTGACAGCCAGTGCGATCTGGTGCGTGGTGTACTTCCTGTACTACCCGTCCATCCCGGTTTCCAATGCGAACAGCTTCTTCAAGGGTATCGGCGGCTGGACAGCCATCTCCGAGATGGAAGCCGACAAGAGCGTGGTGGACGAAGTACGCGGCAAGTATGAAGCCAAGCTGAAGGACATGACGCCCGCCGCGATCCTGGCTGACAGCGAACTGACCGAGTACGTGACCCGTTCCGGCAAGGTGCTGTTCGGTGATAACTGTGCAGCTTGCCACGGCACCAACGGCGTTGGCGCAGCGGACCAACAAGGCCTGATCGCACCGAAGCTCAACGACGATGACTGGCTGTATGGCGGCAAGATCGAAGATATCCACACTTCGATCATGGGTGGCCGTCAGGCTGTGATGATCGCGCACAAGGAGACATTGTCTGCTGCCGAGATCGACACACTGGCTAATGCAGTCGCCGCTGGCAAGCCTACCTCCACTCCGCTGTTCGCTGACAAGGGCTGCACGGCTTGTCACGGTGCTGATGGCAAGGGCATGCAAGCCATGGGCTCTGCCAACCTGACCGACGCTATCTGGCGTTTTGACGGCTCTGTCGAAGGCATCAAATACACCATCGAGAACGGCGTCAATGCCGGTCCGGGTGCGCGCGTAGCAGTGATGCCATCGTTCCAGGCAGCCGGCAAGCTGAGCGATGCGGAGATGAAGAAGCTGGCCGTTTACGTGTACAAGTTCGGCAAGTAATGCTCCAGTAGCTAAGTAAGTCTCAGTCTGCATGGTTCACTCCGTGCAGACCTTTACCAGAAGGAGAAATGAGATGAATCAGGATATGGTTTTTTGGAGTGTGATTATTTCTTTGGCCGGCTCGATCATCGTGCCGACTTGGTTGTTCATCAGGGCATACCTGAACGCCACCAAGGATAAAGACAAGAAGTAAGTTTTTGGTCACTGCGAAAGGGAGGAGAGCTATACTCTCCTCCCTTTTTCATATGGGGCAAGGTATTTGCGAATCCGCTCTAGCCGCGGTGCGAGCAGATTCGGAAGTATCTTGGGTTCAGTCATGAAATTATGAACGAAAAAATTTAAGGAGAACGAGTGTGAACGATGTAAAAGAAAACAAGGAGATGGGCACTGTCACGACCATCTACCATGAGTTCGAGACATGGCAGGTCAACCGGGGCGAAAAGACCATCCATGCCAAGCGCATGCCGGGGTTCTTCCGTACCGTGAAGAATTATACGCAACTGGCTCTCTGGCTTCCCTTCTTCCTGCTTCCCTATCTGCGCTGGAACGACAAACAAGCCATCCTGTTCGATATCCAGAACCGCCAGTTCCACTTCTTCGACATCATGGTGTTGCCGCAGGATATCTGGATGTTGTCGCTGGTACTGCTGATCGCGGCGATGACGTTGTTTGCCGTGACATCCGTGGCCTCCCGTGTGTGGTGCGGTTATTTCTGTTTCCAGACTGCATGGACCGACTGGTACACCTGGCTGGAAGACAAGATCGAAGGCAATCCGCTCGCCCGGCGCAAACTGGACGATGCACCGCTGAGCCTGGACAAGATCAAGAAGAAGACGATCAAGCACGCCCTCTGGATGCTGCTCGCCCTGTTGACCGGCATCAGCTTCTCCATCTGGTTCGTCGATGCCTTCGACTACTGGAACAACCTGATCCATCTCGATCTGCCGAAAGTAGGTTGGGTTGTACTTATCATGTTCTTTTTCGGTACCTATATCTTGGCTGGCTTCCTGCGTGAGCAGGCCTGCATCTGGTTGTGTCCCTACGCCCGCATCCAGGGTGTGATGGGCGATGCGCAGACCATCCTGCCGACCTATGACGTCAAGCGCGGCGAACCGCGCGGCAAGTTGCGCAAAGGCGGTGAAACCGGCGCGCCACAGGGGGATTGCATCGACTGTTTCCAGTGCGTACAGGTCTGCCCGACCGGCGTGGACATTCGCCATGGGCAGCAACTAGGTTGCATCACTTGCGGCCTGTGTCTGGATGCGTGTGACGCCATCATGGACAAGATCGGCAAGCCACGCGGGCTGATCCGCTACGCTTCGCTGGAGGAAATGGCGGGCAAACCGGCGCACAAGATGTACCAGCATCCGCGTACGCTGGTCTATGTCACCATCATCGTTCTTGCGATGGCCGGCATCGTGTACGGCTTGACCCATTTGGGTTCGATGTCGCTGAAAGTCCTGCCGGAACGCCAGCCTTTGTTCGTCAGCATGAGCGATGGTTCGATCCAGAACAAATACGCTTTCAAGGTACTCAACAAGACCGCTAGCGACATTCACGTGAAGGTCACGGCAGAGAGCGGTATCGAGGGCCAGGTACTCATCGGCGCGGAGAATCCCCTGTTGACGCATCACGGCCGCGGCACTTCCTTCACCATCTTCGTCAAGGCGCCCGGCAAGAGCGTGAAGCAGGAGATCACTCCGATCCACTTCAGGGTGGAAGGCGTTGAGGATCCGACCGTGTTCGCCGAGTACACCAGCAACTTCAACGGCCCGAAACCTTAAAAGGAGAGAAGACATGATTTCGCAAAGCAATAAGTCGGGACTGCGCAATCCCTGGGTGCTGGGCATGATGGCGCTGATTGCCGTGGTACTGGCAGTGAACGCCACCTTCATCTGGTTCACCATGAAAGATGGTCGTTCTGAACTGGTCGAGCGCGACTACAAGACCAAGGATCGCAAGTCGAACGATTTGTTGCTGAGTGAGCTCAGAACAAAGCAGGCGTTGGCCTGGCAGACGGAGATCAAGAAACCGAAATCCATCGTCATGGGGACGCCGGTGGTCTATGAGATCAGTGTCTCCGACCGCAATGGCAAACCGGTGAGCGGAATGTTGGAAGTGGAAGCCTACCGCGCCTCCGATGCCAGCAAGGACTTCATTAGCGCCTTCAAGGAAGTGGCTGCGGGTCGTTATCAGGGCTATATCAATTTCCCGCTCAAGGGTTATTGGGAGCTGCATATCCGCGTGCAACGCGGCGAGGAACGATTCGGAGTCAATACCGACAAGTTCATGGTCGATGCGGCATCGTAATTGACAGGTAGTCTGCATGTCGCAGCATAGCCACTCTGCCGCCGGAGGCTGCTTTCACTGCGGCCTGCCCATCCCGCCGGAAGCCGATTTCCACGCCCGTCTGGACGCGGCGGAGCGCGATTTCTGCTGCTTTGGCTGCCAGTCGGTCAGCAGTGCCATCTATGAAGCAGGCTTGCAGGGCTACTACCAACGCACACCGGAAGGCGTGTTGCTGGGCCCGCCGCCGGAACCGCCCAAAGACATCGAGATCTATGATTTCGACGAAGTGCAGCAGGAATTCACCTCCTGCTCGGGCGATGTGCGCAACATCCATCTGCTGGTCGAAGGTATCCACTGCGCGGCTTGTGTCTGGCTGATCGAACGCGGTTTGCAGCGCGCTCCCGGCGTGCTTTCCGCCGAGGTCAATCTGGCGGGCAAACGCCTGCACCTGCGCTGGGACAATAGTAAAAGCAAGCTGTCCGACCTGATCCGCGCGCTTGCGCGCATCGGCTATTCCGCCGTGCCCTACGATCCGGAAAGCGCGGAAGGCGCCATCAAGAAGACCAACCGCGCCATGCTGTTCCGTTTGTTCTTCGCCGGTTTCGCCATGATGAACATGATGTGGATCGCCATCGCGCTCTACAGCGGCGCGAACCAGGACGAATTCCGCGGCTTCTTCCACTGGATGGGGCTGTTGTTGGCGACACCAACCCTGCTGTATTCCGGCTATCCCTTCTTCCGCGGGGCGCTGGGCGGATTGCGCGCGGGTCATCTCACCATGGACCTGCCGATTGCTCTGGGCCTGAGCGTCACCTATGTCTATTCCCTGTATGTCACGCTCACCAACAACCAGCAGGGCGAAGTCTTTTTCGACACCGTCACCAACCTGACTTTCGTGATCCTGATCGGTCGCTATCTGGAAGGCATGTTCCGCCATCAGGCGGTGTCGGCCACCAAACGCCTGATGGAGCTGCAACCGCGCGTGGCACTGGTGATGCGCGAAGGGCAGGAACAGATGACAGCGATACGCGGCGTGAAACCGGGCGATCATGTGCTGATCAAGCCCGGATACACTGTGCCGGTTGATGGTGTGGTGCTGGAAGGTCACAGCGCTGTGGATGAGTCCATGCTGAGCGGCGAATCGGTCCCGGTGAGCAAAAGCATCGGCGCTTCGGTCGCGGCGGGGACGTTGAATACCACCGGCGTGCTATTGGTCGAGGTGCGCGCGCAATTGCAGGACACCACGCTGTCCAAGATCATCCGTCTGGTCGAAGAGGCGCAGTCTTCCAAGGCCCCGATCCAGCGCCTGGCAGACACCATCGTGCCGTGGTTCGTGCTGGTCACGCTGATCTGTGCGACCGTCACCTTCTTCATCTGGAACAGCCACGATTTCGAGATCGCGTTGATGGCAGCCACCTCGGTACTCATCATCACCTGCCCCTGTGCGTTGGGTATGGCGACGCCGATGTCCATCGCTGTGGCATCCGGTCTGGGGGCGAAGCATGGCATCCTGGTCAAGAACGGTCTGGTGCTTGAGACCTTGTCCAAGGTGACACATTTCGTATTCGACAAGACCGGTACCTTGACCGAGGGTAAGATGAGCGTGGCGCAGGTGCATGTCGCCGCCGGCGCAGATGCGCGGGATATTTTGCGCCATGCCGCGGCGGTGGAACGTTACAGCGAACATGGCGTGGCAAATGCCATCGTCAGCTACGCGGAGGAGCAAAAGCAAGCCTACCGCGATCTCGCCGTGAGCGGATTCCACGCCACGGCCGGCTTGGGTGTGGAAGCAGACAGCGGCGGTCAACGGGTGCTGCTGGGTACTGCCGGATGGCTGACGCAGCAGGGCATCGCACTCGATGCAGTGTTGCAAGCCAAGGTGCATGAGCTGGAGATGCAGGCGACGAGCTGCGTGTACATGGCGCAAAATGGCAAGCACGTCGCGGTCATCGCTTTGGCCGACAAGCTGCGCGGCGATGCAAAGCAGCTGGTGGATGAGTTGCGCGCCGCAGACATCACCATGACCCTGCTCAGCGGTGACCGAAGGACCGTTGCCGAAGCGATCGCACGCCAACTCGGCGGTATGGAAGTCATCGCCGAAGTATTGCCACAGGACAAGGATCAGGTGATCCAACGCCTGCAGCAGAGCGGCGCGATCGTGGCGATGGTCGGCGATGGCGTCAACGATGCTCCCGCGCTGATCCGTGCCGACGTCGGTATCGCACTCGGCTCCGGTACCGATGTATCGGTGGAAAGCGCCGACATCGTGCTGATGCACAACGAGCTGGACAAGGTGCGCCAGGCCGTGCAGTTGTCGCGCCGCACGCTGCGAACCATCAAACAGAACATCGGCCTGTCCTTCGTGTATAACGCCATCATGGTGCCGCTGGCGATGATGGCCAGAGTCAGCCCGCTGGTGGCGGCGATCAGCATGCCGATCAGTTCGCTGATCGTGATCGGCAACGCGGCGCGCATCCGCACCATGTTCAAGAATCGATGAGGTGAACGATGGAAGTGATCTACAGCTTGATACCCGGCATGATGTTCTTCGGCGTACTGTTCGTCGTCGTGCTGGTGTGGGCGGTGAAGAAGGGGCAGTACGAGGATATGGAAGGCAGCGCCAACCGCATACTGCTGGATGACGACGACGATGTGTCAGTACATCGTTCCGACGAGAAGAAAGAAACAGACGCCGCCAAGAAGTAGGCGGCGCCAATCATCGTCAGGCCAGCGTTTCGCCGCCCTCCTTCAGGGGGGTCAGCAGCCTGTCGAAATCTTTGGGCGGTACGAACTGCAGCAGCGGTTTTTCGCCTTCCCCCAGTGTGATATCCAGACCGTTCTGCGGATATAGCCAGTGCACGGCGCCGCTCTTCTTTTCCTTGATGCGCATCGCCGGCTGTCCAAAGCGTTTGAGGAACATCGCCTCTTCCACGCGCACGCCCGGCATATAAGTCAGGCTGCTGATCGGCAGGGTACGCAATCTGGCGATATCGTCCGGGGTCATGGTGATCTTCTTGCCGCTGCCGATCGCTGCCATACGCAAACCGCGCTCGTACATCTCCTTCAACTCCGCCTCGGGTACGGCGATGGTCACCACGACCTTGGAGCGCAGGCCGGCTAATTCGACCTGTTCGAAGAACACTTCGGCGACCAACTGGCCGTTACTCTTGAACAGACTGGGTATGCCTTCCTCCTTGAAGCGTTTCTCCGCTTCGCCAGTGGAAGCCTCGCCCAGCGTCAGGCCAAAGACACGTACGGTGGTCGGAGTCGGATGTTCGATATGCCATGGCACATCATCCTCGCGGCTGGCTTTGCCCGGCAGGAAGTAGGTGCCGACGAGTAACAGCACCGACATGATGCCGACGCCCCAATAAATCTTGCTTTCAGTTGACATAGTTGAACAGAATGTTGGTTAAGTGGAAGTGGTTGGATTTGAGGCGTCCGGATTTTGCTCGACAAAACGCTTGGGCAATTTGCCGTGGCGCGCCTGATACATCGAATCGTTGCCAAGCACGATCAGCACCAGCAAGGTCACCATGAAGGGCAACAGGCCGAATCCGCCGATCAACGCGATGGTGGCGATCTTGGACCACCCCATCAATTTGGATATCAGCAGCCCGCCGCCGACAACGATGCAGGTGATGACCAGCAGCCACATGAAGTGCTTGTTGCGTTTGTCGGCGATGACCCAGTGCGATTTGACGAACCAGGTCTCATCGCTTTTCGCGATCAGTTTGGCCTTGACCAGGATGTAGCCGGTGATGGCGAAAGAAGTGATCGGCACGATCAGTACCATCAGCGGGAAGGTGCTGAACACGCCGAAAGTGGAGGCGAATACCAGAATATGGTTGAACACCAGGTTGATCAGGAAGATCTCGTGCGGCCATTTGGCGCGGACGGTCTCCTCGGGTGCTATGTCGAATCGCTGATGCATGGTGGTCTCCCTTGGTATGTCTGGTTATAGAAGCTTTTTATCCGCGATAGGATACCAGTTTCTCCAAACCGTTGGGATGCGGCGAAACGCCGCATCCGGGGGCATCAGATGCTGCCGACGAAGCTGCGCAGACGCAGCATGTCCATGATCTCCACCTCGCGCACTTTCACGTTGAGCAGGCCGTGTTCCTGAAAATGCGAGAAGGTGCGGCTGACCGTTTCCAGCTTCAGCCCCAGATAACTGCCGATCTCCTGTCGCGTCATGCGCAGCAGGAAGGCGTTGGGCGAATAACCGCGCGCGCTGAAACGCTGCGACAGATTGAGCAGAAATGCGGCCAGGCGCTCCTCGGCGCGCATCGAGCCGAGCAGCATCATGATGCCGTGGTCGCGCACGATCTCGCGGCTCATGATCTTGTGCAGGTGCCGCTGCAAGCCGGGCAATTCGCGGCTCAGCGCTTCCAGGCGGTCGAACGGGATCTCGCAGATCTCGCTGTCTTCCAGCGCGATGGCATCGCAGGTGTGCGCATCCGAGCTGATCGCGTCAAGGCCGATGATCTCCCCCGGCATCTGGAAACCGGTCACCTGTTCGCGGCCGTCCTCATGCAAGGCCTGGGTCTTGAAGAAGCCGGTTCGGATGGCATACAGGGCCCGGAACCCCTCCCCGCTGCGGTAAAGGTATTCACCGCGCTGAAAAGTTCGTTTAAGGCTGGTCAGTGCGTCCAGACGTTCCATTTCCTTGCCGCACAGACTGACCGGGAGACACAGTTCGCGCAGGTTGCAGTTGGAACAGGCGATGCGCAGAGAAACATTGTTGACGGCGTTTTGCACTTATATTCTGTGTGGGTATTGCATTTTTCGGGGCATGAATATGACATGGTTTTTGACCTATATCAAACGCATTTTGCGGTATGCTGGCACATTCCGAAAAACCGATTAAGTTGAAGCATTCCCATGTCAGTCAATAAAGAAATAAGCCCCCAGCTGGAAGTCGATCTGGAACTGATTCGCCGTCTGGACAAGAACGGACCGCGTTATACCTCCTACCCCACGGCAGACCGCTTCGTCGAAGCGTTCAACGCCGAAATGTACGCCCAATGGGTGGGGAAACGCGAAGTCGGCGGTATCAGCCGTCCGCTGTCGCTGTATGTCCATATCCCGTTCTGCAACACCCTGTGTTTCTACTGCGCCTGCAACAAGGTCGTCACCAAGGACTTCAGCAAGGCCGACCAGTACGTCAAATATCTGATCAAGGAGATCGGGATGCAGGCTGCCCTGCTGGGCAAGGATCGCCGCGTCGAGCAGTTGCACTTCGGCGGCGGTACGCCAACCTTCCTGAGCGACGACGAGATACGCCAGGTGATGGGTGCGATCCGCAAGAACTTCGAGCTGGTAAAAGACGGCGAATATTCGATCGAGATCGATCCGCGCAAAGTGAGCGATGCCACAGTCGCGCTGTTGGGAGAGATGGGCTTCAACCGCATCAGCATCGGCGTGCAGGATTTCGACCCGGAAGTGCAAAAGGCGGTGAACCGCATCCAGAGCGAGGAAGAGACACTGCAGGTCATCAGGGCAGCGCGCGCCAACGGCTTCAAGTCGGTGAGTATCGACCTGATCTACGGCCTTCCCAAGCAGACCATAGCGGGCTTCAAGACCACACTGGACAAAGTCATCGCCGTGAACCCCGATCGCCTGTCCATCTACAACTACGCGCACATGCCCAAGCTGTTCAAGCCGCAGCGCCGCATCCACGAGGAAGACCTGCCGGCACCGCAGACCAAGCTCGACATCCTCAAGCTGGCGGTGAACACGCTGACCGATGCAGGCTATGTGTACATCGGCATGGACCACTTCGCAAAACCCGACGACGAACTGGCCGTGGCGCAGCGCCAGGGCAGGCTGCATCGAAACTTCCAGGGATATTCCACGCACTCGGATTGCGACCTGATCGCGGTCGGCGTCAGTTCCATCGGCAAGGTCGGCCCGACCTACAGCCAGAACTTCCGCGAACTGGAAGAATATTACGACGCGCTCGATCACAACGTCCTGCCCATCATGCGCGGCATGGAGCTGAACGCGGACGATCTGGTGCGCCGCGCCATCATCCAGGCGCTGATGTGCCACTTCGAGATCTCCAAGGAGTCGTTCAACATCGCCTATCTCATCGAGTTCGACCAATACTTCGCCACCGAACTGAAAGAACTGGCCGAATACGAAAAAGAGGGCTTGCTCGAACTCTCGCCGCAATGGATCAGCGTCACGCCCAAGGGGCGCATGCTCATCCGCAACATCTGCATGGTCTTCGATAAATATCTGCGGGCAAAACAAGAACACGCGCGCTACTCCAAAGTCATCTAGGGCTTTGGGGTAAAATGACAGTCGTTTAGGAGCGAGAGAAACAATGAAACGTGTAGATGATTTTCGCCTGAAGTTCGGCAAACAGGAACTGGTCCCGATCATGATCGGGGGCATGGGCGTGGACATCTCCACGGCAGAACTCGCACTGGAAGCGGCCCGACTGGGCGGCGTGGGCCACATCTCCGACGCCATGCTGCCGACCGTTTCGGATCGCCATTACGAAACCGACTTCGTCAAGACCAAGCTGCAGCAATTCAAATACAACATCGACAACTCCAACAAATCGGAGGTCAAATTCGATCTCGGCCATATCGCCGAATCCACCCGCCTGCACGTGAGCAAGACCATGGCAGCCAAACGCGGCTCCGGCATGATCTTCATCAACTGCATGGAAAAGCTCACCATGAACGCGCCCAAAGAGACGCTCAAGGTGCGGTTGTGGGAAGCGCTTTCCGCCGGTATCGACGGCATCACGCTGGCGGCCGGCCTGCATCTGGGTTCGTTCGCGCTGATCGAAGATCATCCGCGCTTCCGCGACGTGAAGCTCGGCATCATCGTTTCCTCGCTGCGTGCGCTGCAACTGTTCCTGCGCAAGAACGCCCGCACCAACCGCCTGCCCGACTTCATCGTGGTGGAAGGCCCATTGGCGGGCGGCCACCTCGGATTCGGGCTGGACGACTGGATGAAATACGACCTGCGCACCATCACCAACGAGATCCACCAGTATCTGCGCGAAGAGAAGCTCGACATACCGGTGATCCCGGCGGGCGGCATCTTCACCGGCAGCGACGCGGTCGGCTTTCTGGAAGACGGTGCCGCCGCCGTGCAAGTGGCCACCCGCTTCACCGTGGCCGATGAATGCGGCCTGCCCGCCGAAGTGCAGCAGGAATACTTCAAGGCCAGCGAGAACGACATCGAAGTGAATGCCACTTCGCCGACCGGCTACCCGATGCGCATGCTGAAGAACAGCCCGTCCATCGGTTCCGGCATCCGCCCCGGCTGCGAATCCTACGGCTATCTGCTCGACGCCAACGGCCACTGCGACTACATCGACTCCTACAACCGCGAAGTCGCCCTGCATCCGGACGAGAAAAAGATCGCCGTGTTCGACAAGACCTGTTTGTGCACGCACATGCGCAACTACAAATGCTGGACCTGCGGACATCTCACCTACCGCCTCAAGGACACCACGCGCAAGACGGCGGACGGCAAATACCGGATATTGACTGCAGAACACATCTTCAAGGACTACCAGTTCAGCACCGACAACAAGATCGCATTGCCTGACGCTTGATCCACTTCAACCGCATAAACGGAAAAAGGTAGTCGATGATTGGCCGAATCCTGCTTGCAATATCCATCCTTACTATTCCCTTATCCGTAGAGGCAAGTTGGGATGTCGGCGGTGGGCTTGAAGATTATCAGTGGATAGAATATCCGGTCGGCTTCAGCGGCACTCCAAAAGAAACCGGGATGCGTTCCGCAGTGTTCGTCAACTGGACCCAAGATGCCAAAAGCGGTGCGTTGTTCGCATGGCGCGCCAAGCTGTACGGGGGCACAGTTGATTACGATACCTTCCTGATGAGCACCGGTGCACCGGTATCGACCAAGACTGATTACAGCGGGGCCTCAAGTGAGGCGCAATTGGTTTACCGCGAGGATCACGGCGCCTACAAGCTCGACTATCTGGGCAGCCTCGGCCTGGATACCTGGCGACGCAGCATCCGCAATACCGGCAGTGACCAGATCGAGGATTATTCGATCCTGTTCATGCGTGCTGGACTTCGGCTGGCCAAATCAAGAAGTGAATCGGGGTTCCATGGGGAGATAGGCATCAAATATCCGGTCTCGACCTGGGAGGATGCTCATCTGGACAGCATGGGATACACCAGCAACCCCGGTCTCTCCCCCGAAGGGCAAACCAGCGGCTATGCTGAGCTGGGCTATCGCATCAACAGCATGTTCGATGTGCGAGTCTATTACGACAGCTGGCGTTTCGGCCGTTCAAAAGATGTTACGGCAACCGACACTACGGGTGCCACCTGGCTTATCCACCAACCCAAATCCAACATGGACGCCAAGGGGCTTATGCTGCTTGTCTCATTCTGATACGGATTTGCAGCTTCTGCGGAGGTCGATACCTCTCGTTTATAATCCAACCATGCATATAGCCAGGTGAGGATATGAACAAATATCTCAAGTACAGTCTGTGGGCGGTCGGCGGCGTGGTGGCGTTGCTCGCGACGGCAATCGCCTTCATCGCGCTGACTTTCGATCCCAACAGCTACAAGCCGCAGATCATCCAGGCGGTGAAAGACGGCAAGCAGCGCACCCTCAAGCTGGACGGCGACATCAAGCTGAATTTCTTCCCCGGCATCGGCGTCAGTCTGGGCGGCGTCTCATTATCCGAATTCCAGAGCGAGCATGAATTCGTCTCGGTCGAGAGTGCCGCCATCTCGCTCAAACTGTTGCCCCTGCTTTCAAGGCGGCTCGTGGTGGACGAGATCGCCGTCAGCGGCGTCAAGGCGCAACTCATCAAATACAGGAACGGCAAGACCAACTTCGACGATTTGATGGGCAAAGAACCCGCTCCGGCCGAAGCGCCGGTATCTCACGCCACCGGGGCCGCAGTGCCGATGGCGTTCGATATCGCGGCGGTACAACTGGACCAGACTTCCCTGAGTTACAGCGACGAGACATCGGGCGCGCGTTACAGCGTGAAAGACCTGAGTCTCAAATCGGGGCGCATCGCGAGCGGCGTGCCGACCAACGTCGAATTTGCCGCACACATCCAGTCCAACAAGCCAAAACTCGATCTGGTTGCGCAGATCAGAACCTCGCTGACCTTCGATCTGGGGAAGAATCTGTATCAGGTGCAGACCCTGGATCTGCAAGCCAACGGCGCGGCACTCGACGTCACCGACCTGACCATAAAGGCGGGGGGCGATGCCAGTGCACGGCCGGACTCGCAGCAGTTCGCACTGAAGAAGTTCGCACTCACGGCAAGCGGAGTGAAAGGTAAAGACCGCTTCGAAGCCAGACTGGATGCGCCGGACCTGAGCCTGACCGAGGACAAGTTCACCGGCGAGCGTATCGCGATGAACGCCAAGCTCGACAGCGCAGCGGGCAATGTCGTTGCATCGCTCTTGCTGCCCGATGTCGAAGGCAACGCGCGTACCTTCAAGGTCAGCTCTTTGCAGCTGAACGTCGATCTGAAACAACCCGAACAGACTTTCAAATTGAAGTTCTCCTCTCCCGTCACCGGCAGCATCGAGGCGCAACAATTCAATCTGTCCGACCTCAAGCTGGCGCTCAACGCCACGGGCGACAAGCTGCCGGGCAAAAGCATAGACAGCGAACTGAAAGGCGGCATCCGCGCCGATCTTGGCAGGCAGAACATCGAAGCCAATCTGGAAGGCGGGCTGTTGCAAAGCCGGATCAAGGCCAAGTTCGCGCTGAAGAACTTCAACGTGCCGATGATCCGCTACGACCTCGAGATCGACGAGTTCGATGCCGACCCGTACATGCCGAAGAAGACCGCGGAAGCCAAAGAGAAAGACAAGAGCAAAAAGGGCGAACCCGAGCAGCCGTTCGACCTTTCGGCATTGAAGACATTGAATCTCGAAGGCAGTCTGCGTGCAGGCTCGCTCAAGGCCGCCAACATCAAGGTCGCACAATTGCGCGTGGATGTGAAAGCGAAGAACGGCATCGTCAATGTCGCACCGCTCTCGGCGAAAATGTATCAGGGCAGCATAGACGGCAAGGTAAGTGTGAACGCCGCAAGCAATGGCTTCATCGCCAATGCAAAAATGTCCGGCATCGACATCTCCCCGCTGCTGAAAGATGCCGCCGATCTGGAGCTGGTCGAGGGCAAGGGCAACATCGCACTTGACCTCACCAGCAAAGGCAACACGGTCAGTGCGTTGAAAAAAGCGCTGAACGGCAAAGCCACAGTCGATCTGGCCAACGGTGCGATCAAAGGCGTCGATCTCGGCAAACTGGTTCGGGGCATACAGACTCTGAGCAAAGAAACCACCACCCAGACGCTGGGCGTGGACAAGAACGAAAAGACCGCCTTCAGCGAATTCAAGGCCGGTTTCAAGATCAGGAACGGCGTCGCGCACAACGACGACCTCGCCGTGAAATCCACCGTGCTGCGCATCACCGGCAACGGCGACATCGACATCGGCCGCGACAGCATCAATTACAACGCCAAGGCCATCTTCGCCAAGACCGAGCAGGGCAAGACCGGCACGCTACCGGTGAACGTCAGCGGTCCGTTCGACGACCTCAAGTTCAAGGTGGATTACGCGGCGCTACTGAAAGATGTGGCGAAGCAGAAGTTCGACGAGAAAAAAGAACAACTCAAAGAAGACGCCAAGGCCAAGGCGCGCGAAGAGCTGAAGCGAGGACTGAAGGGCTTGTTCAAATGAATGGTTCGTCCAGTATTTGAGCCGCTCCACGATGCCCTCCTTCGCATCCCGCCTCATCGCTTGGCAACGCACGCACGGCCGCCACGACCTGCCCTGGCAGGGGCAGGAAGCCTATCGCGTGTGGCTGTCCGAGATCATGCTGCAACAGACGCAGGTCGCCACCGTCATCCCCTACTACCAGCGCTTCATCGCTTCGTTCCCCGATGTGAAAACCCTCGCCGCCGCAAGCGAAGATGAAGTGCTCGCCCACTGGAGCGGCCTCGGCTACTACGCCAGGGGGCGCAACCTGCACAAGGCCGCGCGGATCATCGTCGAGAGATTCAACGGAGAATTCCCGCGCAAGTTCGAAGACATCGTCGAATTGCCCGGCGTGGGCCGTTCTACTGCGGCCGCTGTGTGCGCACTCGCGTATCACGAACGCCGCGCGATACTCGACGGCAACGTCAAGCGCGTGCTGGCGCGGTATTGCGGCATCGCGGGATGGGCGGGCGAGAAGAAGGTCGAACAACTACTGTGGCAGCAGGCCGAAGCCTTGCTGCTGCCAGGCGATGTCGCCATCTACACCCAGGCCCTGATGGACATAGGCGCCACCGTCTGCGTGCGCAGCCGACCCCGATGCGCGGCCTGTCCGGTACAGGCGGATTGCGTGGCCGTGCAGACCGACCGCACCGCCGAACTTCCCACGCCGCGTCCGAAGAAGGCCGTGCCGGAACGGTCGGCGGTTTTTCTGTTGCTCATGCACGGAAACGACATCCTGCTGGAGAAGCGGCCCGGCAGCGGCATCTGGGGCGGGTTGTGGTGCCCGCCGCAATTTGATGATGAGGTTGCCGCGCGGGAGTGGTTTGAGCGTAATGGGATGGAAGCGAGGGGCGGTGAGAAGTTGGAGACGTTCACGCATACCTTCTCGCATTTCAGGTTGCATATCACGCCGTTGAAGATCGAGCTTGCGCGCAAGCCGCTGCGTGCTGCGGAGCCGGGGAGTGTTTGGTTGGAGGTGGAAGAGGCGTTGGGGGCAGCGATACCAACACCTGTCCGCAGCATGTTGCAGGAACTCACTCGTAGGATGGGTTGAGCGCAGCGATACCCATCGCTATTATGCCCGCATGACCAACTATCGCCGCAGCGACATTGCCGGAGCCAGTTACTTCTTCACGGTGAATCTGGCTGACCGTTCAAAATCTTTGCTAACAGAGCACATCGCATCATTGCGCAGTGCTGTTGAATACACTCGCGAGCGCCACCCCTTTATCGTCGATGCCATCGTGGTATTGCCCGAACATCTGCACGCGATTTGGACTTTGCCGGAAGGTGACAGCGATTTCGCATTGCGCTGGCGATTGATCAAAACAGTGTTCTCGCGCGGCCTGCCGCATGGGGAGCGACGCTCGGACAGCCGACAAGGCAAAGGTGAGCGCGGCATATGGCAGCGGCGATATTGGGAACATTACATCCGTGATGAAGCGGATTTTGCACGTCATATCGATTACATCCACATCAACCCGGTCAAACACGGATGGGCGATGCGGGTTGCCGATTGGCCGCACTCGTCATTTCATCGTTATGTACGGGCGGGTATCCTGCCGATGGATTGGGCGGGTGATGTGGGAGTGAATTTAGAATGCGGTGAGCGGCGGGGATTTGATTGATGGGTATCGCTGCGCTCAACCCATCCTACGCGGGCTTTCCATCCCCTGTGCGCCGCCGAGTAGCGCAGGCTGGTCAGGGGTAGTCCGACGAATATGTCTGAGCACGTGACCGCGTAGCGGGTCGTGCGAGTTTATGAGGAGGCCTGACCAGTCGAGCAACGCAGGGGACCCCGCAGGGGCGGCGCGCTGGGGTCGCCTTCTTTTTGGTTACTTATTCTTTGGCGAAGCAAGAAAAAGTGACTAGCTGTCGGGCTACCCCCGACAGTGTTGCTTTCAAATAAACCAAACCAGCGGGCTTCGCCCATCCTTCGACAAGCTCAGGACGAACGGTCTCAGAAATTCACAGATAGCACGCCGCTTCGCGGCGACCCTTCGACAGGCCTGTCCTGAGCAGCGTCGAAGGGCTCAGGGCGAACGGTATGGAGTTACTCTCCCCACTTCTTCATCAAAGCCTGCTCGATCCCCAAATGATCCAATATCCGAGCAACCACAAAATCCACCATATCCTGCACACTCTGCGGATGATGATAAAACCCCGGATTCGGCGGCATGATCACCGCGCCCGCATGCGACAGCTTCAGCATATTCTCCAGATGAATTGAAGAGAACGGCATCTCTCTCGGCACCAATATCAACGTTCGTTTCTCCTTCAGCATCACATCCGCCGCACGGCAGATCAGGTCATCGCTGATGCCGCCCGCGATCTTGCCCAGTGTGCCCATGGTGCAGGGGCACACCACCATCGCGTCGCCGGGGTTGGAGCCGGATGCCATGGGGGCGTACCAGTCCTGGATGCCGAAGACTTTGAGTTCGCCGCTGAAGGTGCCGATGCGGTCGGCGAAGATCTGCTCCGCGTCCTGCGGGCGGCTGGGCAGGGTGAAGTCCAGTTCCTGTTTGGCGACGATCTGCGCGGCTTGCGAGTAGATGAGATGCACACGGTGGCCGCTTTGCAGCAGGCATTCGAGCAGGCGGATGCCGTAGGGCAGGCCGGAGGCGCCAGTGAGTGCTAACGTTATCGTCTTCATGGTTGCGGTTCCGGTTCGGGTTTGTCGCCATTATCCATGAATCTTGCCGCGATCAAGCCGTTCACGGTGCCGAACACCAGCGCGGCGGTGGCGAAGATGGGGATGAGGTAGGCGATGCCGCTGTGCGGGATGAGCCACAGGTAGACCACGGCCATCTGTCCGGCGATGTGGGCGAAGGCGGCGAGGATGCTGTGCGTCACCGCGCCGAAGAAGCGCTGCGGCAAGTGCATACTCAGCGCGAGCACGGCGAGGCTGCACACTGCGCCGGAGAGGCTCAGGAAGAATCCCGGTGCGAGGAAGTTGCCGAACAGCAGGCTGCCTGCGACCACGCGCAGCAGCGAGACCCAGGCCGCCGCGCGCCAGCCGTAGCGCGCCAGCACAATCAGCGTGACGATGTTGGCCAGTCCCGGTTTCACGCCGGGCAGCGGGGTGGGGATGGCGTTCTCCAGCACGGTGAGGCCGAGCGCGACGGCGGCCATCCTGGCGATGTGGTGGTCTTCTGCTGAGGTGGCGAGTTTAATAGTTGAGGCTGTCATATTTCTTTGCTCCACCCGTCAACTCCACGCTCACTTCATTCGGCAGACAGATGGCGATCTCGCCCGCCTGCTGTATCCAGCCCTGGCGCACGCAGTATTGCCTCGGGCTGGGGTCGCTGCTGATGCGCGCTTTGCGTTTCTCGATGGTGATGATGCTGCTGCCGAGCGGGCCGGGCACTTCGATCTGCTGGTCGCGCGACAGCGGCACTTCCTTGAACACCTTGCCGCCGCTGCGGATGAGCGCGGTGTCGGCGATGCCGCCGGACCAGACGGTGAACGATATCCAGACGGTGAACGATATCCCGCTGAGCAGGGTGAGGTAATCGCCGGGTTTGATGTGGCGAAGTGCGAGCACAGTCAGGCTTGCTGCGCGAGTTCGCGATGCCGTAACAGCACCTGCTGTTGCGGTTTGAAATGCTGCGCGAGGCGTTCGGCGAAATACACCGAGCGGTGCTGGCCGCCGGTGCAGCCGATGGCGACGGTGAGGTAGCTGCGGTTGTCGGCGACGAAGCTGGGCAGCCAGCTTTCGATGAAGTTGCGGATGTCCGCGTACATCTTTTGTGCCTGTTCGGTGTTGTCGAGGAAGGCGATCACCGGCTGGTCGCGCCCGGTCAGCGGGCGCAGCAGCGGGTCGTAGTGCGGATTGGGCAGGCTGCGCACATCGAACACCAGGTCGGCATCCAGCGGCAGGCCGTTCTTGAAGCCGAAGGATTCGAACAGCAGCGTGAGGCGCGCGCGATCCAGCGTGATGAACTGCTTGATCCAGGCGCGCAGCGCGTTGGCATTGAGGTCGCTGGTGTCGATGTGGTGGCCGATGTTGGCGATCTCGGCCAGCAGTTCGCGCTCCAGCGCGACGCATTCGGGCAATGTTTTCACGCCATCGTTGAGCGGATGCAGGCGGCGTGTCTCGGAGAAGCGCTTGACCAGCGTTTCGTTCTTGGCGTCGAGGAACAGCAGGTGCACGTCGATGCCCTGTTGTCTGAGCTTGTCGATGTATTGCGGCAGCAGCACGACGTTGTTGCCGCTGCGCACGTCGACGCTGACCGCGATCTTGCTCACCCCGGCCAGCGTGAGGTTGTTGGTCAGCACATGCAGCATCTCGGCGGGAAGGTTGTCCACGCAGTAGTAGCCGCTGTCTTCCAATACATTGAGTGCGACGCTCTTGCCCGAACCTGAAAGACCGCTGATGAGAAACAACTGCATGGTCACTGATCCTGCAAGTGCTGGTCGTGCCGCGCGATGAATTCCTGCATGGTGTCGATGCCGCGCTGCTGCAACACGAAGTTGCGCGCGGCGGCTTCCACCAGCACGGCGAGGTTGCGGCCGGCCATCACGGGGATCTCCACCTTGCTGATCTTGACGCCCAGGATCTCCTCGGAGCCGGAGGTGGGCAGGCGCTCGAGTTTGGAAAGATCGTCGAACGGCGGGCGGTACAGATGCACGATGAGCTTGAGGCTCTTTTTGCGGCGCACCGCGGTCTCGCCGAACATGGTGCGGATATTGAGCATGCCGAGGCCGCGCACTTCGAGGAAGTCGCGCAGCAGGTCGGGGCAACGCCCTTCCAGCGTCTCCGGCGAGATGCGGTACAGCTCGGTGATGTCGTCCGCGACCAGGCCGCTGCCGCGGGTGATGAGTTCCAGCGCCAGTTCGCTTTTACCCACGCCGCTGTCGCCGGTGATCATCACGCCGACGCCGAGCGCATCGAGGAACACCCCGTGGCGCGTGGTGGAGTCGGCCAGCGCCTTGACGATGTAGTGGCGGATCATCCACATCAGTTGCACGCTGCCCAGCGGCGAGCGGAACAGCGGGGTGTGGGTGCGGTTGGCGAAGTCGAGCAGGCCTTTGGGGATGTCGGTCTCGCCTGCCACGATCAGGCAAAGCGGCTGGCCTTGTTCGAGCTTGGAGAGTGCTTCAGCCAGTTCGGCCGGGGAGAGCGCATGCAGATGGTCGAGTTCGATGCTGCTCAGCACCTGCACCCAGTTCGGGTGGATCAGGTTCATGTGGCCGATCAGGCCGCGGTTGGAGGTGTTGACGGTCTCGCTTTCCAGCATGCGATCCGCGCCCTTGGCGCCGCCCACCCAGGTGAGACTCAGGCGTTCCTGTTTGTCTTCGAAGAGCTGCTGGATGTTGACCTGGGCCACGACTGTTTCCTTTCAGAGAAGCGGGGTGATCATCCCTGCCATTCGGCGAACAGCTTGTAGATCTCGGCCGGATCGTCAGTCCCTTGCAGTTTGTCGCGGAACGTCTTGTCGCTGAACATCTGCGCCAGCTCGCCCAGCAGTTGCAGGTGCATGTCGGTCGCGCGCTCGGGCACCAGCAGCACGAAGATGAAACTCACCGGCAGTCCGTCCGGCGCATCGAAGGGGATGGGGTTCTGCATCTTGACGAAGGCGGCGGCCGCATCGCGCAGGCCTTTCACGCGTCCGTGGGGGATGGCGACGCCCTGTCCCAGACCGGTGGAGCCGAGCTTCTCGCGTGCGAACAGGCTGTCGAACACCTGGCTGCGCGCGATCTGCTGTGTGTTCTCGAACAACAACCCGACGCGTTCGAACACGCGTTTCTTGCTGGCGGATTCGTTATCCAGCAGCACGCATTCCGGGGTCAAAATCTTGCTGATAAGGCTCATGATGGTTCACCAAATGAAAACGAGGCAACCAAGCGGTTGCCTCGTGACTCGTTTTATTCTGCGGTACCGTGTTTTCCAGTTTCGTCATGGCGTCGCGCAGTGTGTTTCTCCTTGTGCTTCAGCACCTGACGATCCAGCGAATCGACCAGTGCATCGATGGCGACGTACAGGTTGCTGTCCTCGGTCTCGGCGAAGATGGCTTTGCCGGAAACATGGACGTTGGCTTCGGCCTTCTGGACCAGCTTGTCCACGGACAGGATCACGTTGATGTCGATCACGTTGTCGAAATGTCGTTTGACCTTGTCCAGTTTGCTGGTCACATGTTCGCGGATGGCCGGGGTGATTTCGAGGTGACGTCCTGTGAGGTTGAGGTTCATGGCCTGCTCCTTGTTTGGTTAAAAAGACTTGCGAAGATTTACCGGAAGGATGTTCATTCCCTCGCGGTATTTTGCCACGGTACGGCGGGCGACCAATATGCCCTGCTGTGCCAGGATTTCGGACATGCGACTGTCGGTGAGCGGATGCTTGTCATCCTCCTCGTTGACCAGCTGCTTGATGAGAGCGCGGATGGCGGTGGAAGAACAGGCGCCGCCCGCTTCGGTGGCGAGACCGCTGCCGAAGAAATACTTGAATTCGTAGATGCCGCGCGGGGTGAGCATGAACTTCTGCGTGGTCACGCGCGAGATGGTGGATTCGTGCAGTTCGAGCTGGTCGGCGATCTCGCGCAGCACCAGCGGGCGCATGGCGATGTCGCCGTGCTCGAAGAACTGGCGCTGGCGCTCGACGATGGCCTGCGACACGCGCAGGATGGTCTCGAAACGCTGCTGCAGGTTCTTGATGAACCAGCGCGCTTCCTGCAACTGGGTGGACATCTCCTGCGCGCTCTTCTCGCCGCGCTGCTGCAGGATGTTGGCATACACCTGGTTGATGCGCAGACGCGGCATCGCTTCCGGGTTCAGGCGCGCGCGCCAGATGCCGCCGTGGCGCTCCACCAGTACATCCGGCACCACGTAGTCCGCCGCGCGATGCTCGAATGCGGTGCCCGGCTTGGGTTGCAGGTGGACGATCAGGTCTTGCGCGCAACGCAGAGCGGCATCGTCGCAGCGCAGGGCTTTCTTCAGTTTGTTGAAGTCGCGCGCGGCGAGCAGGTCAAGGTGATTGGTCACGAGGGCAAGCGCCAAGTCGCGGCCGGGAACGTCTTCCGGCATGTCGCGCAACTGCAGCGCCAGGCATTCGCTCAGGCTGCGCGCGCCGATGCCCGGTGCGTCCAGATGCTGCAACTGCACCAGCGCGGTCTCCAGATCGTCCAGCGAGACATCCAGTTCCGGCGGCAACAGTTCGAAGATCTCTTCCAGCGGCTGCGACAGGTAGGCGTTCTCGTCCAGTGCGTCGATGAGCAGGCCGACCAGTTTCTTGTCGCGCGCGTCCATCTGGCTCATGTTCAATTCCCACAGCAGGTGCTCGCGCATGCTGGGCCGGTCGGCGGCGACTTCGGCGTAGCCGTCGTCCTCGTCGTCCGGGCTGGAAGATGAGGAGGATGAGAAGGTGGGTTCCTGCCAGTCGCTGCTGTCGTTGCGCGATTCGGGTTCGGCGGGAGTGCCGTTCTCGGCGTTATTGGCCGGTGCCGGGGTGTCGGTGCTGCTGTTGCCGCTGTAGGTCTGGTTGGTGTTCTCGTCCTCGCGTTCGAGGAAGGGGTTCTCGTCCAGCAGGCGCGCGGTCTCCTGATTGATCTCGAGCGTCGACAGTTGCAGCAGCTTGATAGCTTGCTGCAACTGCGGGGTCAGCGTCAGTTGCTGGGATTGCCTGAGTTGGAGAGAGTGTTTCATTGCCGGGTCTTGGTGTGGGAGCGGCGCGATCTTATAACTTGAAGTGCTCGCCCAAATACACCTTCCTCACGCCCTCATTATAGATGATTTCCTCGGGCTTGCCCTCCGCCATCACCGAGCCGGCGTTGATGATGTAGGCGCGGTCGCAGATACCCAATGTTTCCCGCACGTTATGGTCGGTGATGAGCACGCCGATGCCGCGTTCCTTGAGGAAACGGATGATCTTCTGGATATCCAGCACGGCGATGGGGTCGACCCCGGCGAAGGGTTCATCGAGCAGGATGAAACGCGGGTCGGAGGCGAGCGCGCGGGCGATCTCCACACGCCGCCGTTCGCCGCCGGACAGGCTGATGGCCGGGTTGTCGCGGATATGGGTGATGTGCAGATCGTTCAGCAGCGATTCCAGACGCGCGTTCATCTCGGCGGGCGCATAACCCTGCAATTCCAGCACCGCCTGGATGTTCTCGGTCACGGTCAGGCGGCGGAAGATGGAGGCTTCCTGCGGCAGGTAGGCCAGCCCGAGGCGGGCGCGGCGGTGGATGGGGAAGTGGGTGAGATCCTGGTCGTCGATGAAGATCTCGCCGCCGTCGGTGGCGCAGAGGCCGACGATCATATAGAAACTGGTGGTCTTGCCCGCGCCGTTGGGGCCGAGCAGACCGACCACTTCGCCGCTCCTCACGGACAGAGAGACATCCTGCACGACGGTGCGGGCGCGATAGCGTTTTTTCAGCGAGACGGTGCGGAGTTCACTCATGGCTTGGGTTTGGATAAGGTCGGGCTGGATTGGATGGTGAGCGGCGCGTCCTGGGTTACGCGGACGTTGGCCGGCTCGGCGGTTTTGGGCTGGATCACCGCATGTACGCGGCCTTTGTTCGGGTCGTCCGGGTTGTCCGGGTCGCCGCTGACCCGGAACACCTCGGTGCGGGTGCTGTAGGCGATATGGTCGCCTTTCAGGTCGTCCTGTTCCCTTTTGACGCGGGCCTGGCCGAAGAAGTGTACGGTCTCGGCGCGCGTGTCGTATTCGATGCGCTCGCCGTAACCTTCCACGATCTCGTCGGTGCCTTCATGTTTCTGGCGGAAGCTGGCCGGTTTTCCGGTGGCGGTCAGGTGCTTGTAACCTTTCGCGTTCTGCCTCATCACGATCTTTTCGGCCTGGATGTGCAAGGTGCCCTGCGTCAGTTCCACTTTGCCTTCGAACACACTGTTTTGTTTCAGGTCGTCGATGACCACGCTATCCGCTTCCATGTGGATAGTCTTCTCGCGGTCCGCGTTCTCGGCGTGCAACAGGCTGCCCCAACCCAGCAGCAGAAGACCGAACATGACAGCGCTACTCGGGGATCGGCTCATGGTTCGCTCTGACGCGCGACAGCAGCCTGACGGTGCGCGCCTTGTTGTCGAGTTCCATGCCAACGGCACGGAGGGTGCTATAGGGGTCGGTCACCACCACCGACTGGTCGGTATCCGCCCAGTCGCTGTCGGGGACGACGTGCAGGTAATCGGTGGCGAAGCGTTGCTCGCCGCTACCGTCGCTGGCGGGGCGCAAGATGCGCACCTCATCGTAAAGGTACACATGGTCGCCTTTGCTCGAGATCATGCCGGTCTGCGCCGCAGTGCGGGTGGGCGGACGATCCGGATAGAGGTTGGTGAGTTGCGGCATCTGCAGGTGCGTGGTGTCGTCGTCCGGATAATGCCAGAGCCGCTCGGCCGCGATGACGAAGCGCGGCTGGCCTTCCGTGTTCAGCGTCACCGCGGAGAAACGGTCGACGGAGTAATCGATGTCATGGCGTTGCTGGCCCTGGCTCTGCGGCAAAGGCTGGACTTGCTGGTTGAGCCAGTAGGTGGCGAGCAGCAACAGCAGCAGCGGCAACAGCGGTAGCCATGCGCGCGTTTTTTCGACAAAGGTCGGAGTTCGCATTACTTCAGATAGGGCGCGAGTTGCGCGTCCAGGTTGCCTTGCGCGCCGAGGATCAGTTCGCACACCTCACGCACGGCGCCATGCCCGGCGGCGCGCTGGCTGATGTAATGCGCATGGTCGCGCACGATCTGCGGCGCGGCCGGCACGCTCAATGCCAGCCCGACGCGGCGCATCACCGGCAGATCGACCACATCGTCGCCCATGAAAGCAGCCTGCCCGGGGGCGAGCTTCAGGTCGGCCAGCAGCGACTGCATCGCCGCGAGCTTGTCTTCCACGCCCTGATAAAGGCGGGTGATGCCGAGGTTCTTCGCGCGCAACTCCACGCATTTGGACGTGCGGCCGGTGATGATGGCGAGTTCTACACCGCTGTTCTTCAGCATCTTGAGACCGTGGCCGTCGAGCGAATTGAAGCGCTTGAACTCCTCGCCGGAGTCGGAAAGATACAGACCGCCATCGGTCAGCACGCCATCCACATCGAAGGCGACCAGGCGCAGCGGTTTGATTCGTTCTGCGAGAGACATTAAATCACCTTGGCCTTCAGCAAGTCATGCATGTTCAGTGCGCCGACCAGCTTTTTGTCGGCATCCACCACCACCAGTTGGCTGATGTTGTACTGTTCCATCAGTTGCACGGCCTCGACTGCCAAGGCATCCGGGCCGATATGGCGCGGGTTCTTCGACATCACCGCCGTGATCGGCGTGGTGCTGAAATCCAGCTTCTTTTCCAGCGTGCGGCGCAGATCGCCGTCGGTGTAGATGCCGAGCAGGCGCTTGCCGTCGTCCACGATGGCGGTCATGCCCAAGCCCTTGCGCGAGATCTCCAGCACCGCATCGGCCAGCGTCGCGCTCTCGCGCACGGAGGGGATGCTGGCATTCGCGTGCATGACATCGCGTACATGGGTGAGCAGCCGGCGGCCCAGACTGCCGCCGGGATGCGAGCGGGCGAAATCCTCCTCGCCGAAGCCCTTGGCATCCAACAGGGCCACGGCCAGCGCATCGCCGAGCGCGAGCGCGGCGGTGGTGCTGGCCGTGGGTGCGAGCCCCATCGGGCAGGCTTCTTCCGCCACCGCACCGTTGAGGTGGACATCGGCAGCCAGCGCCAGACTGGATTTCGGATTGCCGGTCAGCGTGATCAGGTGCGCGCCCTGGCGTTTGAGCACGGGCACGATGGTGAGCAGTTCCTCGCTCTCGCCGGAATAGGAGAGGCCGATGAACACGTCCTGGGACGTGACCATGCCGAGATCGCCGTGGCTGGCCTCGCCCGGATGCACGAAGTAGGCGGGCGTACCGGTGCTGGACATGGTCGCGGCGATCTTGCGCGCGATGTGGCCGGACTTGCCCATGCCGCTGACGATGACCCTGCCTTTGCAGGCGAGGATGAGGTTCAGTGCCTGCAGAAAATCGTCGTCGATGCGCTGCACGAGCGCCCTGACGGCGTCGGCTTCGATGTTGAGCACCTGACGCGCGAGGTCGAGTGCATGCGGTGCGGCGGAGATCGGTTTATTCATGCGGCGGATTATATCAGTGCCTTTTGGGGGCCGCGCCCTTTTGAAAATATGGCATCATCGGGCCATGAACAGCTCTCTTCATCTCATCCTCATTTTGTTGGCCGTCGCCGTCGGCGTGGTGGTGCTGTTCCGTATCCTGCGTCTGCCCGCGATGCTCGGGTATCTGCTGGTCGGCATCATGATCGGTCCGCACGCGCTGGGCTGGATACCCGATGCGCCGGAGACGCGCCACCTCGCCGAATTCGGCGTGGTGTTCCTGATGTTCAGCATCGGCCTCGAGTTCAGCCTTGCGCGCCTGCGCGCCATGCAGCGGGTGGTGTTCGGTCTGGGTACGGCCCAGGTTGTTTCCACCATGGTGCTGGTGATGCTGTCGTCGCTGTTCTTCGAACTGGATTGGCGCGCCGGGCTGGCGCTGGGGGGTATCCTGGCGATGTCTTCCACCGCCATCGTCAGCAAGATGCTGGTCGAGCGCGCCGAACTGAACGCGCCGCACGGACAGAAGATCATGGGCGTGCTGCTGTTCCAGGATCTGGCGGTGGTGCCGCTCATCATCGTCATTCCGGCATTGGCCGAGAGCGGTGCGGAGCTCGGCACCACGATCTCGATCGCCATGCTCAAGGCAGTGATACTGCTGGCGGCCCTGCTGACCTTCGGGCAACGCCTGTTGCGCCCCTGGTTCCATTTGGTGGCAGGGCAGAAATCCTCCGAACTGTTCATGCTCAACGTGCTGCTGTTCACGCTCGGCATGGCCTGGCTCACCGAACTCTCCGGTCTGTCGCTGGCGCTGGGCGCTTTCGTCGCGGGCATGCTGATCTCCGAGACCGAATACCGCTATCAGGTGGAGGAGGACATCAAGCCGTTCCGCGATGTGCTGCTCGGTCTGTTCTTCGTCACCATCGGCATGATGCTCGACATGAATGCGGTGATCGAAGGCTGGGGCTGGATACTGTTGTTGCTGCTCATCCTCATCCCGTTCAAGGCCGCCGTGGTGGCCTTGCTGGTGCGCTCGTTCGCGGGCGAATGGGGGGCGGCGCTGCGCACCGGTCTGGGCCTCGCGCAGGCGGGAGAGTTCGGTTTCGTGCTGCTGACGCTGGCGGGTGGTGCGCAGTTGTTGCAGCACGACGTGATGCAGAACGTGCTGGCGGCCATGCTCATCTCCATGCTCGTCGCGCCTTTCCTGATCCAGCATGCCGAGATCATCGTGCGCCGCCTGTCGCCGGAAGAATGGATGAGCCGCGCCATGCAGATGCACCAGATCGCGGTGAGCAGCATGGCGAGCAACCAGCACATCATCATCTGCGGTTACGGACGCAGCGGCCAGGCGCTGGCGAAGTTCCTCGGCGAGGAAGGCATCAGCTTCATCGCGCTCGACCTCGATTCGCGCCGCGTGCGCGAAGCGTCGGAAGCGGGGGAGCGCGTGGTCTACGGCGATGCGGGCAAACGCGAAGTCCTGCTGGCCGCCGGCCTGATGCGCGCCAAGGCGCTCGCCATCACCTACGACGACAAGCATTCCGCGCTCAGGATATTGCACCACGTCCAGGCCGCGCGCCCCGACCTGCCGGTGGTGGTGCGCACGGCCGACGATACCCACATCGCCGCGCTCAAGCAGGCCGGCGCCGCCGAAGTGGTGGCCGAGGTCACCGAGGGCAGCGTCATGCTCGCCTCGCAGGCCCTGCTGCTGTCGGGCGTCCCGCTCAGCCGCGTCATCCGCCATGTGCAGGAATCGCGCGCGAAACGCTACAGCATGTTCAGCGGCTACTTGCGCGATGCGCAGCCCGACGACGAGACGGTGGGCGAGGATACCGAGAGTTTGCAGCCGCGCTTCCAGAACGTGCTGCTGTACGAAGGCGATGTGGCGGTCGGCAAATGCCTGAAGGAGATGAGGCTCGACGAACTCAACGTCGAAGTGAACGCCGTGCGCCGCCACAACGTGGAAGGCAGCCATCCGGCCGGAGACATGGTGCTGCGGGCGGGCGATGTGCTGGTGATGCTGGGCCAGCCGGTCACGCTGGAAGCGGCGGAGAAGCGGCTGCGCAAGGGCTAGACGCCCAGGCAGGTCAGGTAGAAACCGCTTTCGTCGATGTCGTTCGTCGCTATCCCGTTGCCGTCCATGGTCGCGTCGGTGGCCCTCATCGAGCCGACGGCGGTATTCCCGTCATCCATGGTGAGGTCGAGCTGTTTGACCAGTTTCCCGGCGATGTTGTCCGAGCAGATGATGAAGTTTCCCTTCAATCCCTTGATGGGCGCGGCGGCAGTCTCGGATACGCCGAGGGCGCCACCCGAGGTGTTGAGCGGGACATAGGCATCCAGGCCGATGTCTGTCGTGCCCTGCAGGAAGCCGGCCAGGCGGATGTGTTGCCACAGGTTGAACGACTCTCCCGAACCCGAATCCCAATTTCCGCTGATGATCTCATTCCCGTTGCCGTTGTAGATGGGCGTGCCGGCATCGGGAAGATGCGAGGATGCGTTGCGGTCATCGCCCGGCAGGGCGCGGAACCTGTCCTGATAGCCATACAGGGCGACCTGGATGCTTTTGAAGTCGTCGGCGAGACTCTTCACTCTTGAATTGTTGACGAACTCCTGCCCTTTGACCGCCAGGCCGATCATCAGACCGATGATCACCATCACGATGGCTACTTCAAGCAGGGTAAAACCGGATTGGTTGCGTCGCATCGCCTGTTTCGGTTGGTTGTTAAATTGGAATGACTGCCTGCAACAACTATGCCAGCATGGGTATTCGGCTGGAATGCCCGCCAACCAAGGCGATGACGGATCTCATGAAGTGGATGAGCGGGTCGTTTGACGGAGCCCTGACGGTGGTTGACGGGAAACGGATGGAAGCCGCTTGCTTCCGTGAGGAAACCGGGGCGACAAAAAAGCCCGCCGAAGCGGGCTTTGAGATGTCACGCCGGAGTTCGATCAGACACCCATGCAGACGGTATAGACTGAGGCATCATCAAGGGAGTCGTCGGCAGTTATCGTGGTGCCCGCAGCTACGTAAGGACCAGCCATCATTGCGCCGGTGCCGGTATTGCCGTCGTCCAGTTGGATGTCCAGTTGCTTGGCAAATTTGCCCAAGATGTTTTTCGAGCAGATGATGTAAGTTCCGCGAATCGGGGTGTTGGGCCCCGCAGTATCTTTGATAGGTGCGCCGAATGTAGCATTATCAAGAACCGTGGTTCCGCTCTGGATGCCGATCTCGCCGGCGACCGAATTGATCGGCACATAATCGTCTGCGATTGTGGAAGTCGGTCCGGGGGCCAAGCCAGCCAAGCGCACATGTTGCCAGAACGTATGCGATTCGTTGGCGCCGCCGTTCCAGTTATCGTCAATCAAGCCATTGCCGTCTCCATTGGTGACGGTGACGCCAGCCGCAGCCACATGGCTGGCTGCCATTTTGTCGTCGCCGGGGATGGCGCGGTACTTGTCCTGGTAACCATAGATATACACGGGAATGTTGCGGAAGTCGGTAGCCAAGCTTTTCACTTTTGCGCTATTGATCAGTTCCTGACCTTTCAGCACGCCGCCGAGCAGCAGGCCGATGATCACCAGCACAATGGCGATTTCGATCAGTGTAAAACCGGATTGGTTACGTTTCATTTTTTTTCTCTCTCCAGATTGGTTCGGTGTTTGCTTATTAAGCCCTGCGCGCCATTTACAGCAATACTCGTGCCAATTTCAGACTGATTTGGGAGGTTTTGTTCCCCAAGGCCTTTTGGCAGAACGTTCCTGGGCCGAATGCTTGCGGTGTGGCATAGCGGTATTGGGTGAAGGTATCTTCGGATATTGAAGGGTTTGCAGCCAGAAGTTCGCAAATAGCCAACAGAAAATCTGGGTTAGACTGCGAGCCGGTGACGGAAAAGTGACGAAGTACGGACAAAGATGACGAAATGCTGACAGATTCTTTAGGGCAATTGATGCGTTCCAGCCGCTGGCTTTCTTTTGCCATGCTGGTCGTTCTGCATCTTGCGCTTTGGTTGGGGGCGGAAAGCCTGTGGATGCGCCCGCTGCTGCTGATGCATCTGGGCATGTTCCTGATGTGGCAGCCGCTGTGGCGCGGCGAGAGCAAGTTGAGGACCGGCGGCGCGGCGGTCATCGTCGCGATGAGCCTGATCGCGATGATCTCGCTCAACTGGTGGGTGCTGGCATTCTGGGCGAGCGTGCTGTTCGCGCTGGTCGGCGGGCGCGTGTTCGCTTTCCATGCCCGCTGGCAGCGGATCTATTACCTGTTGGTGATGGCTTACCTGCTGGCTATCCTTGTCCTGTTCATCGCACCGAACCTGTTCGCGCTGCCCGGCTTGGGCGAGGTCATGGGTAACTTGATGAATGTCGGCTTGCCGCTGTTGCTGCTGGTCATGGCCTTCATTCCCGTCGAGCGTGAACAGGCGGGTTCCGAGCAGGCGGTGGATTTCATCTACATTCTGCTGTTGTTCACCCTGCTGACTTTGCTGGTGCTGGGCAGTCTCGCGTTCATGACCTTGGGCAAGATCGCCTATCTCGATGCCCTGATGCGCACGATGTTCATCATCGCCGTCATGCTGCTGACCCTGGGCGGGCTGTGGAACCCGCGCAAGGGATTCACCGGTTTCCAGGCCTTGTTCTCGCGCTACTTGCTGAGTATCGGTACGCCGCTGGAGATATGGCTCGAACGACTCGCCGAAGCGGCCCGCCAGGAACAGAATCCCGAGGCTTTTTTGACGCACGCGACCGGATACCTCACCGAGATGCCCTGGATATCGGGCTTGTCATGGGTATCGGATCGCGGGCACGGCACCCTGGGTGTCTCCAGCCCGCACCGTATCGAGATGTCCGACCAGGACCTGAGCCTGACCATCTTCATCCGCCAGGCCGTCTCGCCGACCGTGCTGCTGCATGTGCGCTTGCTCACCCAGTTGCTGGGGCATTTCTATCAAGCCAAGCGGCGCGAACAGTCGCTGCGCGAGATCACCCGGCAACAGGTGATCTACGAAACCGGCGCGCGCCTGACCCACGACCTCAAGAACATGCTGCAATCCCTGTTCGCGCTGACCTCGGTGGCACAGCACCAGCCGGAAAAAGCGCAGCCCATCCTGCAACGCCAGCTGCCCGTGCTTACCCAGCGTATCGAAGCGGTTCTGGCCAAGCTCAAGGTGCCGGAAGCGCAGGACAAGGTGGTGGAATTGCCGCTGGCGACCTGGTGGGAAGGCTTGCGCCAGCGTCATCCGCATCGGGACCTGTTGTGGACCGTGCAAAAGGGGCCGGACATGCGCTTGATCCCGGCACCGCTGTTCGATTGCGTCGCCGACAACCTCATCGACAATGCCTGCAAGAAACGCCAGAACCAACCCGGTATCGCCATCTCAGTCACGCTTGAGATGGAACCGTTCAGCCTCAGCATCAGCGACGGCGGCAACGCGATCCCGGAGGGCATCGCCAGCCAGTTGCTGAATACCATCGTGTCCTCCGAAGACGGCATGGGGGTCGGCCTGTACCAGGTCGCGCGCTGGGCGAAACAGTCCGGCTTTTGTCTGGAACTGAGCGAAAACAAGAACGGCAAGGTGACGTTCCGGCTGAGCAAGGCGAAATAGGCCGCCGGATATCCGCGTGCCGGCTCTTTGTCATGCGCACATGATTGGCAGCGGGTAAAATCGCGCGCCATGAAGCCAGCTTTATCTCCCATCGCCCAGCGCCGTCTGGCGCGTGTCCAGCAACTCTCCGCCATCGAATATCCTGCCGACCTGCCCGTGGTGGCAAGGCGAGAGGAATTGGCGCTTGCCATCGAGAAGCATCAGGTCGTCATCGTCTGCGGCGAGACCGGTTCGGGCAAGACCACGCAGCTGCCCAAGATATGCCTGAGCCTCGGGCGCGGGGTGCTCGGCGTGATCGGCCATACCCAGCCGCGCCGGGTGGCGGCACGCTCGGTGGCTGCGCGCATCGCGCATGAGCTGAAATCAGAACTCGGCGGGCTGGTCGGTTACAAGGTGCGTTTCAACGACAAGGTCTCGCCCGACACCTGCATCAAACTGATGACCGACGGTATCCTGCTGGCCGAGATACACCACGACCCGCTGCTCAAAAACTACGACACCATCATCCTCGACGAGGCGCACGAGCGCTCGCTGAACATCGATTTCCTGCTGGGTTATCTGCGCCAACTGCTGCCGCGCCGTCCCGACCTGAAACTCATCATCACTTCGGCGACGCTGGATGCGGAGCGTTTCTCCAAACATTTTGGCAATGCGCCCGTGCTGCAAGTCTCCGGCCGCACCTACCCGGTCGAGGTGCGTTACCGCCCGCCGCAGCAGAACGAGGAAGGCGATACAGAGAATGTGCCGCAGGCGATTTGCAGTGCGCTGGACGAAATCGGCATCGGCGGGCTGAAAGGCGACGTGCTGGTGTTCCTGCCCGGCGAGCGCGAGATACGCGACACCGCCGAGGCGCTGCGCAAGCACCAGCACAAAGGCATCGAGATATTGCCGCTGTTCTCGCGCCTGTCCATCGCGGAGCAGGACCGCGTGTTCAAGCCCGCCTCCGGCATGCGTCGCGTGGTGCTGGCCACCAATGTGGCGGAGACCTCGCTCACCGTGCCCAACATCGGCTACGTGATCGACAGCGGCCTGGCGCGCATCAACCGTTACAGCGTGCGGCAGAAGGTGGAGCAACTGCGCATCGAGAACATCGCGCGCGCCGCCGCCAACCAGCGCGCCGGTCGTTGCGGTCGCGTGATGAGCGGTATCTGTGTCCGCCTTTACGACGAGGCGGATTTCCTGCAGCGTCCCGAGTTCGCCGATGCGGAGATATTCCGCGTGTCGCTCGCCACCGTCATCCTGCGCATGAGCGCGCTGGGCCTGGGCGAGGTGGAAGAGTTTCCGTTCATCGAACCGCCGGGATCGCGTGCGATCGCCGACGGCTACCAGTTGTTGCAGGAACTGAATGCCATCGACGACAAGCGATCGCTCACCCCGCTCGGTCACGAGCTGGCCAAGCTGCCGCTCGACCCGAAGGTCGCGCGCCTGTTGCTGGCGGGGCGGCAATACCATTGCCTGAACGAGATCCTCATCATCGCCAGCGCGCTGGCCCTGCAGGACCCGCGCGACCGGCCAAGCGAGCGGCGCGAGGCGGCGGATGCCGCGCACCAGCGCTTCAACGACGAGCGCTCGGACTTTCTCGCCTATATCAAGCTGTGGGCCTGGTTCCAGGACGCGATCAAACACCGGATGTCAAATAAAGCATGGGCGAACGAGTGCCGCGAGAAGTTCCTGTCGCCGCTGCGTCTGCGCGAGTGGCACGAGTTGCACCAGCAGTTGCATGCGCAGGTGTCGGAGATGGGCATGCGCTTCAACGAGCAGCCCGCCACCTACGAGCAGATCCACAAGGCGCTGCTCACCGGCCTGCTCGGCAACATCGGTTGCAAGAGCGTGGACAAGGAGCCGTATTACCTCGGCCCGCGCGAGATCAAGTTCTTCATCGCGTCGAACTCGGTGCTGGCGAAGAAGGGCAGCAAGTGGGTGGTGGCGGCCGAGATCGTGGAGACGACCAAGCTGTTCGCGCGCTGCGTGGCGCGCATCGAGCCCGAATGGCTGGAAGAGGTCGGCGCACACCTGATCAAGCGCAGCTATTTCGATGCGCACTGGGAGAAGAAGGCGGCGCAGGTGGCGGCGTGGGAGCGCAGCACCCTGTACGGCCTGCTCATCAACCCGAAGAAGCGCGTGCATTACGGGCCGATGAACCCGGAAGAGGCGCGTGAGGTGTTCATCCGCGAAGCGCTGGTGAACGGCGAGTTCAATACCCAGGCGCCGTTCTTCGCGCACAACCAGAAACTCATCGCCGACATCGAGGCACTGGAACACAAGGCGCGCCGCCCCGACGTGCTGGTGGACGATGAGCTCATCTTCGCGTTCTACGATGCGCGTATTCCGGCTGGCATGCACAACGGGGCGGCGTTCGAGCATTGGCGCAAGGAGGCCGAGCGCGAGCAGCCGAAACTGCTGTACCTGAAAAAAGACGATCTGATGCGGCACGAGGCGGCGGGAATCACCACCGAGCAGTTCCCGCCGCAGATGCTGATGAACAACGTGAGCTATGCGCTGGCGTACAACTTCGCGCCGGGCAAGAGCGACGACGGCGTCACGCTGACCGTGCCGCAGGCTCTGCTCAACCAGGTGTCGGCCACGCGCTGCGAATATCTGGTGCCGGGTATCCTGGCCGAGAAGATCGTGCAGCTGGTGAAATCGCTGCCGCAGAAACTGCGTCGCCATTGCGTGCCGGTGCCGGAATTCGCGGCGGCTTTCTGCGCGGCGGTGCAGCCTTCGGATACGGCGCTGCTGCAGGCGCTGGCGCGTTACATCCGCGAACAGAAGCAGATCGATGTGCCGCCGGATGCCTTCCGGCTGGAGCAACTGCCCGCACACCTGCTGATGAACTTCCGCGTGATGGACGAGCACGGGCGCCAGCTCGGCATGTCGCGCAACTTCGCCGCTTTGCGCGGAGAGTGGGCGCCAACCCCTAACCCCCTCCCCGCCCCCTCCCCCGGTGGGAGAGGGGCTAAAACAGGAGCAGTTCAACCCAACTCCCTCTCCCACCGGGGGAGGGCTGGGGAGGGGGAGGAATCGAAGCGCCACGCCGCCTGGGACTTCGGCGACTTCAAACCCACCAGCACGGAGCAACGCGCCGGACAGACCATCACCGTGTTCAACGCGCTGATGGACGAAGGCGATGCAGTGAGTCTGCAGAGTTTCGATACGCAGGATGCGGCGAAGGCCGCGCACCGGCTGGGCTTGCGGCGCCTGTTCATGCTGGCATTGAAGGAGCAGGTCAAGTATCTGGAGAAGAATCTGCCCGGTCTGCAGGCGATGTCCATGCAGTTCCTGCCCTTCGGGTCGCAGCAGGACCTGCAACGCCAGATCCTCGCCGTGACCTTCGACCGTTGTTGTCTGAACGAGCCGTGGCCGGAAAGCGAGAAGGAGTTCGCCGCGCGCTGCAAGGACGCCAAGGCGCGATTGAATCTGGTGGCGCAGGAGATCGCGCGGCTGGTCGGCGCGGTGCTAACGGAGTACCAGTCGTCGCAAAAGGCGCTGCCCGGCTTCAAGGCACACGGGCAGGCCACGCAGGACATCCGCAGCCAGTGCGAATCGATGCTGGGCAAGGAATGGGTGGGGCGCACGCCGTTCGAGCGCATGCAGCATATGCCGCGCTATCTGAAGGCGGTCAACGTGCGGCTGGAGAAGTTGCGCGGAAATCCGGCGCGCGACGCGCAGAACATGGCGCAGCTTGCCACGTTGTTGCAGCAATGGCAGCGCAGGCTGCAGGCGCAGCAGGGGGAGGCGGATGCCCGGCTGGAGGATTTCGGCTGGATGCTGCAGGAGCTGCGCGTCTCGCTGTTCGCACAGGAGTTGAAGACGCCGGTGATCGTGTCGGTCAAGCGTCTGGAGAAGATACTGGCCGGACTAAGCTAAAATCGGCATATATGGAATCGGGATGGATGGGTCATGACGCAGAAAAAAGTGGATGTGTTGCTGGTCGGGGCGGGCGTGATGAGCGCGACGCTGGGGAAATTGCTGGCGCAGCTCGATCCGTCGCTGAGCATCGTGATGGTGGAACGGCTGGCCAATGTCGCGCACGAGAGTTCGCACGGGCTGAACAATGCCGGCACCGGGCATGGCGGCTATTGCGAGCTCAATTACACCCCGCAACAGGCCGACGGCAGCATCAGGATCGGGCGCGCACTGGAGATCAATGCCGCGTACGAGGTCTCGTTGCAGTTCTGGTCCTACCTGGTCGAGCAGGGCTTGCTGCCGACGCCGGAGAAGTTCATCAACCCGGTCTATCACCAGAGTTTCGTGTGGGGCGAGGAGAATGTCGCTTTCCTGCACAAGCGCTACAAGGCGCTGCACAAGCATCATCTGTTCGAGGAAATGGAATACAGCGACGATCATGCCGTGCTGCACAAATGGATGCCGCTGGTGATGAAGCATCGCGACCCGAAACAGAAGGTCGCCGCGACCCAGGTGAAACACGGCACCGATGTGGATTTCGGTTTTCTCACCCGCAAGCTGGTGAAGGCCCTGCAGAAACTGCCCAATTTCGAACTGAAACTCAGCCACACCATCACGAGCATGAAACAGCATGACGACGGCCGCTGGCACGTGCGGGTGAAGGACAACCATACGGATGCGGTGCGGACCATCAATGCCGGATTCGTTTTTCTCGGCGCGGGCGGCGGCGCATTGCCGTTGCTGCAAAAATCCGGCACCCCGGAGGCGCACGGCTACGGCGGTTTCCCGGTCAGCGGCCAGTGGCTGATCTGCCGCGACCCGAGGATCGTGAAGCAGCACACCACCAAGGTCTACGGCAAGGCTGCCGTGGGGGCGCCGCCGATGTCGGTGCCGCATCTGGACGCGCGCATCATCGACGGCGAGTCGGCGTTGCTGTTCGGGCCGTTCGCCAGCATCACCACCCGCTTCCTCAAGGAAGGTTCGGTGTTCGATCTGTTCACCTCGCTGAAAACGGGCAACCTGAAACCGATGCTGGCGGTGGCGCGCGACAATCTCGACCTGATGCGCTACCTCATCGGCGAAGCGTTCAAGTCGCACAAGGACAGGATCGCGGCCCTGCGCGAGTTCTATCCGGAAGCCAGAGAAGATGACTGGAAACTGGCCTCGGCCGGACAGCGCGTGCAGATCATCAAGGGCTGCGACAAGAAGGGCGGCAAGCTGGAATTCGGCACCGAGATCGTCACCTCCAAAGACGGCACGCTGGCCTCGTTGCTCGGCGCTTCTCCGGGAGCCTCGACCTCCGTGCAGGCGATGATCGAGGTGATCGAGCGCTGCTTCAAGGCGCGCATGCATACGGCGGGCTGGAAGAAAAAGATGAAGGAGATGGTCCCGTCCTACGGCGAATCGCTGGACGAGAACGTCAGGCTGCTGCACGAGGTGCGCAAGAGGACGCTGGCCACGTTGCGGCTGGACGGAAGCTGCAAGCCGGACTGAGGGCTGGGCTATAATCGCCACAACCTGATATGACATCCGGCGCATGGCGCCGGGGACAGAATAAATCACTCATTGGGAGGTCGCATGAACAAACAAGAAGCGCAGATGCTGAGTGAAGAGATCGAGATGTTGATGACGGAGCGTGCCCGGTTGCTCAAGGTGGTCGGTGCGGCGGCCGTGCTGGTGGCGAACGCGGATGCCACAAAGCTGCAGCCGAACGCGGTGGAAGCCGCGGAGGTATTGTCCGAGATGTTGAACGAGTTGCCGGAAGAGACGCTGAGAGACGCACTGGAATCGGTGCATGCGGAGCCGGATGAAGCTTAGATGTTAGGGCAGCAATGAGCCAGACCCCGCAAAAGCAAAAGATCGGACTCATCCTCACCGGCGGCGGCGCGCGTGCCGCCTATCAGGTCGGCGTGCTCAAGGCCATGGCCGAATTTATGCCGCGCCGCGCGCATTCTCCGTTCCAGGTCATCTGCGGCTCATCGGCGGGGGCGCTGAACGCGGTGACGCTGGCGGTGAACGCGCGAAATTTCCGCAAGGGGGTGAAATATCTGCTCGGTATCTGGCACAACGCGCAGGTGAGCGACATCTATCGCTCCGATCTGCTGGGCGTGGCCGGCAATAGCGGGCGCTGGCTGGCCGGATTGTTGCTGAGCATGCTCGGCATCAACCGCATGAACCGTGTGTCGCTGCTCGATAACTCTCCGCTGGAACTGTTTCTGGAAGAGACGCTGCCGTGCGAGAAGATCCAGGAGAACATCGATTCCGGCATGCTGCACGCCTTGAGCATCACCGCGTCGGGCTATGGCTCCGGCTATTCGGTCACCTTCTATCAGGGCGTGCCGGAACTGCAACCCTGGAAGCGCACCCGCCGTCTGGGGGTGGAAACCAAGATCGGCATCGAACACCTGATGGCATCCGCCGCCATCCCTTTCATCTTCCCGGCCGTGCACATCCACCGCGAGTATTTCGGCGACGGTTCGGTGCGTCAGATCGCGCCGATCAGTTCCGCGCTGCATCTGGGCGCCGACAAGGTGATGCTGATGGGCGCATGGCACGTCGACGATGACGAGGGCAGGCGCGGCAAGATGGACACCTATCCGACGCTGGCGCAGATCGCCGGACATGCACTGGACAGCATATTCCTTGACGGGCTGGAGGTTGACCTTGAGCGTTTGCAGCGCATCAACGAGACCGTTCTGCTGATCCCGGAAGAATTGCGCGCGAGCGCCGACATCCGCCACATCGATTTTCTGGTCATCACCCCCAGCCAGCCGCTGGAGGGTATCGCCGAGCGCCATATCGCGCAGCTGCCGTGGACCATCCGTTTGCTGCTGCGTTCGGTCGGTGTCATGCGGCGCAGCGGCGCCAATCTGGTGAGCTATCTGTTGTTCGACAAGAACTATTGCCGCGCGCTGATCGACCTCGGTTATCAGGACGCCTTGAAGCGGCGCGAAGAGATCGTGAAGTTCCTCGGCTGCGATCCGGCGGCCTCCAGTTGCGACATGCCGCAATGAGCGCGACGGATGCGCCCAAACCCCTGACCTTTGCCTTGCTGCGCCGTCTTGCGGATGGCGAGTTCCATTCCGGCGAGGTATTGGCGCGGCAGTTTGGCGTGACGCGCGCCACCGTGTGCAATGCACTGCACGGCGTTGGTCAATTCGGCCTGACTTTATATGGCGTGCGCGGCCGCGGTTACCGCCTGGCACGGCCGTTGCAATGGCTCGATGCCGGCTTGGTCCGCAGCGAACTCGGCGCGGCGGGTGACGGTCTGCATATCGAGATTCTCGATCAGGCGCCTTCCAGTAACGCTTTGCTGTTACAGCGCTGTTCGCAGGGTGCGCCCAGCGGAACCGTGCTGGCGGTTGAGTGGCAGACCGCCGGACGCGGACGTCTGGGCCGGACATGGCACTCGGGCTTGGGTGACACACTCACTTTTTCTCTGTTATGGCGCTTCGGCGGTGGGCTGGCAACTTTGTCCGGCCTGAGCCTGGCGGCCGGAGTCGCCATGATGCGCGCGCTGCAAGAACTCGGCATAGCAGGGGCGGGACTCAAGTGGCCGAACGATATATTGCTGAACGACGGCAAACTCGCCGGGATACTGATCGAAGCGCAGGGCGACATGCTGGGCCCCAGCGCGGTGGTGATCGGCATCGGCCTCAACTTGACCGTGCCGGAGGCGTTGCGTGAGCGCATCGAACAACCGGTCAGCGACTTGGCCTCCCTGGACATGCCGCAGGCGGAGCGTAACCGGGTGCTTGCGGTATCATTAAAACATCTGGCGGTCGTGCTGCGCGGATTCGGCCATGGCGGGTTCGCGCCGCTACGTGAAGAATGGGAACAGCGCCATGTCTTTCAGGGGCGCACCGTGAAGATGTTGATGCCCGACGGATCCCATGTCGTCGGTGCAGTACTGGGCGTGACGGATGACGGTGTCTTGCGCTTGCTGACCGGGCAGGGCGAGCAGTTGTTCAATGCGGGCGAGGTCAGTCTAAGGAGTGCATAGGGTGTTGCTACTGGATGTGGGGAACAGCCGCTGCAAATGGGCGCTGGTGCAAGGCGGAATATGGACGCATCAGGGCGCGGCGGGTAACACCGAATGGATCGCCCTGCAGCATGCGTTCTCGGCCCTGCCGCCGCCTGGGCGGATACTGGTTTCCAATGTGGCGGGTGAAGCGATGGCGCAGCGGTTGCGCGCGAGCTGTGCCGAATGGAAATGCCCGCTCGAATTCGTGACGGCGACTGCGGAACGGTGCGGCGTGCGCAACGGCTATCAGCAACCCGAACGACTGGGCAGCGACCGCTGGGTGGCGTTGATCGCGGCGTGGCAGCGGGTGCGCGGAGCCTGTCTGGTGGTGAATTGCGGTACGGCGACCACAGTGGATGCGCTGTCGGCGCAGGGCGAGTTCCTTGGCGGCCTGATCCTGCCCGGCGTCAGCCTGATGCAGCACAGCCTTGCCACCAACACCGCACAGCTGATTGCGGAACAGGGAATGCTGCGGGATTTTCCGCGCAACACTGCGGATGCCATCCATAGCGGGATGCTGCGCGCCACGCTGGGCGCGGTCCGGCACCAGTTCGGACTGCTGCAGTCGCGGCACCGGGAAGTGCGCTGCCTGCTGGGCGGCGGCGCGGCGGAGGTGGTGCGAGAGCATCTCCAATTGCCGCTGGAACGGTTGGACAACCTGGTATTGCGGGGTTTGCAGATCATCGGAGAGACAAAGGCATGACGAAGTGGATCGTGGGATTGTTGTTGCTGGCCAATCTGGGACTGTTCGGCTGGATGCGCTGGGGCGGCGCGCTGACCGTCGACGCGGATGCGGCTTTGGCGCAAACGGCATTGAATCCGGACAAGGTCAAATTGCTGGAATACCTGCCTGCCTCTGCGGTTTCGCCTGCTTCGAGCGTGGCGCCGGGCGTGCCGCTGCCCTTGTCGCCCCCCCCTGCGGTTCCGTTGCCGATGCTGGCACAGACCCCAGCCTCCGTGTCTGTACCGGCCGCAGCGTCCTTGCCGGAGCCCCCCGCTCCTGTCGCGCTAACGCCGCACAGCGCCCCAGTGGCTACTCCGCTACCGGAAGAGGCAAAGGTCATTCCGCCGAAGCTGTCCAGTTGCGCCGAATGGGGCGAGTTCTCCGGCAGCGACCTGGTCCTCGCTCAGGAAGCACTGGCAACCTTGAAATTGGGCGACGATCTGTCGCAACGGACTGTGGAGCAGAACCACGGCTATTGGGTCTATTTCCCGCCGCAGAAGAATCGTGCTGAAGTGGAGAAAAAGATCGCGCAATTGAAAGAGCGCGGCGTAAAAGATTATTTCGTGGTGCAGGAAAAAGGGAGCTGGCTGAACGCGATCTCGCTGGGAGTATTCAAGAGCGAAGAAGCAGCGCAGAAATACCTGACTACATTGCGGGCAAAAGGCGTGCGTACGGCCAAAATAGGCGAGCGCAAGAGCAAATTGAAATCCACCATATTCTTGGTCAAGGCGCTCGACAGCGGGACGGCGGACAAGCTCGACGCGCTGCAGAAGGATTTTCCGGACAGCGAACTCAAAGTATTGGCATGCGAAGATTGACAGGGAGGGGTGAAATCAGCAAAATGCCGCCCTTCTTTGAAGTGCGCTTGCTGTTTACGACTGGCTTGGGCGCAAGATCAAGGTGATATAGCTCAGTTGGTTAGAGCACAGCACTCATAATGCTGGGGTCGGTGGTTCAAGTCCACCTATCACCACCAAAAAATGGTTTCAAGCAGCATCAGAAACCTACACAAACCCGCAAGGCGTAAGGCTTTGCGGGTTTTTTGTTGGTCAGTGGCATTCATGTGATTTCACTGAATCTCACGCTTTTGTTGGTAGTTTTGTTGGTATACGGGGGTCTGCAATACCCACATACCAACAAATGCGGAAAACTGGCCAATATGGCCATTCCGGCAGCTTTTCAAACCATAAGCCGTACAACCTAGATTGCATTAGCTGGATTCTTGCTGAAATTGAAGAATCGGCTTTTGACGCTGTAAACAAGTGGCGGGAATTCCGGGCAAGCCGATTGGTTTGCCATGCCCTTGATCAAAACAATTCGTTTTTCAAGTTTCACCGAAAAGCGATACATCCAACTGTAAATAAACAATCCAAGCATCGAGCTTTCTGCAAGCAACAAGGCAGCGGCTCGCACTTTTATTTTCAACTGAAAAGGAGATGAGCGATGAACAAGCTATCTGAATTGGCAATCAAGAAAGCAAAGCCGGAAGCCAAGCCTTACAAAATGACAGATGGGGCTGGGCTTTATCTGCAAGTGGAACCAAAGGGAAGCAAGTATTGGCGGATGGCATACCGTTTTGCCGGAAAGCAAAAAACATTGGCGCTGGGGGTATACCCCGATGTCGGATTGGCTGACGCGCGTGCTCGCAGAGACGCAGCGCGCAAGCTGCTGGCAAACAGCGTCGATCCGGGCTTGGCAAAGCAGGCCCAAAAAGCAGCAATTATCGTGCAGTCAGAAAACAGCTTTGAAGCAATCGCGCGTGAATGGTTTAACCGTCATTCGCCCAACTGGAAGGAAAACCATTCGAGCAAAATCATCGCCAGACTGGAAAATGATGTATTCCCGTGGATCGGCTCCAACCCCATTGCGGAGCTTGCCGCACCTGCACTATTGGCAGTGGTGCGTCGGATTGAAAATCGTGGAGCGCTGGAAACTGCGCACCGTGCGCTCGCCACCTGCGGGCAAGTGTTTCGTTATGCCGTAGCAACTGGCAGGGCAGAGCGTGACCCAACTGGTGATTTGCGCGGCGCGTTACCTCCGGTGAGACGAGACAAACATTTTGCAGCGATCACCGACCCGAAGAGAGTAGGTGAGTTGATGCGTGACATAGATGGCTATCAAGGGTCATATATTGTGAAAAGTGCCTTCAAACTTTCACCGCTGTTGTTTGTCCGCCCCGGCGAACTGCGAAAGATGGAATGGTCTGAGCTCGATCTGGACAGAGCGGAGTGGATCATCCCTGCCAAAAAAATGAAGATGGGGGTGACGCATATCGTTCCATTGGCAAAGCAGGCGGTTGAAGTGCTGCGCGAGATGCAGCCACTGACAGGCCAAGGCAGGTATGTATTTCACGGTGAGCGAGATCACGACAGACCGATGTGCGACAACGCGATCAGATCGGCATTGCGTCGCATGGGATGGTCGAACGAGGAAATGACGCCTCACGGGTTTAGGGCAATGGCATCCACCATCCTGGACAACATGGGCTACAAACAGGAATGGTTGGAGCGGCAATTGGCGCATGAAGAGCCAAACAAAATTAAAGCGGCATATAAGCGCGATGCATGGCGCATGTACCTCGTTGAGCGCACGGCAATGATGCAGGCTTGGGCTGATTATCTGGATAAGCTGAAAAAAGGGGCTGAGGTCATTCCTTTAGAGAAAGTAGCGTAATGCGTAAGGAGTGGCAGTTTCAATTGCGGTACGTCGACCGTTGTCAGATCTAGCCAGCGCTTCGATGCTTCGGCCTTCTATAGATTGAACACAGGAGTGTTGAAATGGCAAATGTTGCAGGCAGTAAAGACATAAGCAAAAGCAGCGGAGCGAAGAAACGTCCTGATGGAGTTGATACAAATCGATATAAGAATCTTGAAAAATGGAGTTACCGCAAGTGGGCTTGGGAATTTCTTCGCAGAAATCCAGAATATATCGCCGAATGCAAACGATTGCGGAGTGGTACTGATGCGGAAAAGCTCGCTGTAGCGCAGCAGTTTGGATTGAAGAAATTCAAGGAGTATTCAGAAGGGTACAAAGGCCCTTCCGGTATGCCCCGATTCTCTATGGGCTCGATTTCAAGCTGGACAAATCTGGATTGCGACAACACTGATGGTCGTCGCGTAGCGATTAGATTAGGTTATGCACAGGTGTTGGTTCGCTTCAACTTGGCGCCGGTAATTCAAGAGAAAAAAGCTCTGGACAAGCAATTCCGTATGGCCGAGCAGCGCATTAAGAAACGTTTGGCTGTGTACGAGAAAATCATCACAAAAGAGGCTGCGAGCCACAAGTACAAAGCAGTGAGCTTTGGGATATACATCCGACTTCTTGATCTACTGAATGCGGGCGCGTCGCCACTTGAATGCGCTCAGCAGGTTTTTCCAGGTAAGGTAAACAATGCGCAGACAGAAAACTATCTGAGGCAAGCTGTGAAAAATCCTATCAACTCTGCCAAGAAAATGGCCGAAGAAGGTTATCTCCATTTATCAGTTCTAAAAGGGAAGCCCAACGGGAAACGCATACCCTTAGCGCAATGACAGTATCTGGCAGTTGAGTATGCTCTTTCAATTGCCAAAGGAAACACGTCGGCTCCTGGGAAAATTGCACTTGTACTGGCCAGTGCACTTTCCAATCTTTCAGGAGCATTCATGAAATCTAATATCGGATCATCACTAGTTGCTGCGACTTCCAATGCAGCATGCCGCAGCACAAATGGCTTGATAAAAGTCGAGCCAAGATCAGGCAATAGGCAGCAAACACAATCGACATCCATCTCAAAGATGCACGGTCGCACCCCTGCACCGTTAGGGAATTTTGATCAACTCCCTGATAGCGCATTTGTCCGGCAGGCTGTAGTGCTCGGTTTGTTCTCATGTTCCAAAGCAACCCTTTGGCGCTGGGTAAAGAGCTCGCGCATTCCCTCGCCCGTTAGGCTGGGGAGCAGGCTTACGGCATGGCAAGTTGGGCCGCTGAGAACATGCCTGCGAAAAATTGAGGCGTCAGCCTGCAACGGCTTGGAAGGAGGGACTAAATAATGACTCATACCCAAAAATCCAATTCGCAAAATTTGGTTAAGCCAAAGCTTCCGGCGCACTATTTTAAGAAACACTCAACACCAAAGCCTCTTGAGGCAATGGATTTGAGAGAGTTTGTAAGAATGCCAATACCCACGCCAGCACCGTTGCTTGGCAATTGGCTGAATGTTCAAGGCCTGTGCATGATTCATGGCGCACGAGGGGAGGGGAAGACATTTCTCGCATTTTGGATCGCCTGTGCCGTTGCTGCTGGGCAAGATCTGTTTGGCTGGAAGTGTGCCGGACCGAAGAAGGTGGTTTACCTTGATGGTGAAATGTCGTCGGGAATGCTCCAGGCCCGAACAAGGGCTATCCCAAAGCGCATGAGGCCAGCACATGGAATGCTAAAGATGGTGACACCTGATTTCCAGCCTGGAGTACTGCCTGACTTGTCCAATCGCGAGGAGCAGGAGTTGATTAACGCGGCAATCGATCCAGACACCGATTTGATTGTTGTAGACAACCTTTCGAGCTGGTCAAAGTCGGGTCGTGAAGATTCCGAAACTTGGGCACCGATTGCCGAGTGGGCTCTCCGTCACCGGGCTGCGGGGCGCTCAATTATCTTCATCCATCACAGCGGCAAAGCTGGTACGCAACGCGGCACGAGTCGCAGGGAGGATTTGCTGGATGTTGTCTTGGCTTTAAAAAAGCCCCCTCAGTCGACCCCGAGTGAAGGCGCGTGTTTTGAAATCCGGTTCGAGAAGAATCGGCATTTGGTGGGGGAGGATATTGCCCCCATAAAAGTCCGGCTGACAAAGGATGAGGACGGGAAGCATGACTGGGTGTGGGAGGTCGTTCAGGATCGATCTGATGAAAGGTTGGTGCGAATGATCAAGCTGAAAGGGCAAGGGCTGAGCCAGTCTCAAATAGCCAAGAAGCTGGGCGTTGACCGAGCAACAGTTTGCCGGGCTTTGAAAAAACAGCAACTCTAGCCGGAGCATGTTGCGTGTTGCAACGCGCTATACATTCGCAACACGCAACACATCTCCGTATGCCTGCTCAAACAGGGCTCCATGCATTTGCATACTAGCTGATACGCGCTAGAAATTACCATATTTAAAGGAAAGGGTTGACCATGATTGATTTGCTCAGTATTACGGATGATATACCTCACAAACCATTCGGATCGGTTAGGAAAAAAGAGACCGAAGATGGAGAGGTTAAAACTAAACAATTTACAAAAACACTGTACATCAACCATGTCCCGGTTTTCGTCACGTCGCTGAACAATGGCACACAAATCAATATTCGATGCTGCCCATTGAAAATATTCCAAGGACACAACGTATTTGGAACCAATAGCCTGATGAAACTATCGACAAGGCTTATCGTCGAGGTGCTGAGACAGCTTGAAATCAAACCATCGAAAGCTCAGCTGCGGAATTGGATGAGGGGGGAATTTCAAGTTGATGAATTGCACGTTACCAATCGCTTTCTTGTGAGCAAGTATCCGATGGTTCGCAAAGTGATTTTTCACATTAAGCGATATTCTAGTGAGACCTTGTGTCCGTCGTCATTACGCAAGGGTATTGGGGTAACCCTAAAGGCTCCCCACGGAAAGGCCGTCTGGTTGTTCTACGACAAACGCCAAGAGTTCAGCGATAAGCGCACGAAGGAGCAAAAGTATTTACGGGCAGTGATTGGTGATGGTGCCGAGCATGTTAAGGACTTACTTTTGAGGCTCGCATCGAAAAGCGTTCGCGCTGAATTGAAGCTCAGCAAAAGATACTTGAGAGCACATGGCTTGGATCGTGGCAAGGCTTGGGCTGCAAATACTGCTACTGAGGTGTTCGTACGAGAGTTGGAATTGCTGGGACTTGGCAAGATACCCGCCCTGCCCGAATTGCCGAAATTGTACACTGAGATAGAGGACCCGAAATTGCGCTCGATAGTCATTCTGTGGGCGCATGGAGAGGATATGACCGAACACTATGCTCCATCAACAGTCAGAAAGTTTCGCAAGGCCGTTATGGATCAGTTGGGGATTGATATTCTAAAAGACCAGCCTGCGCTCGAATCTGCGAGCGTCAATCTGTCGGACATATTTGCCCCCTGCAAAATGCTGACAGGCTTTCCGAAGTGGGCTCGAAAGTATCCGGAGCTTGCCTTGCGCTAAAGGGGGCTGGGGTTGTTGCTCGATTAGTTGGGATGCGACAGCCCCTGTCCTCGCAAATCACCCATATTCGGTCAGCTAACGATAATCAGCTTTACCGATAGTCAGGAACCGTTTAATTTTTGGGAAGTGCCAAGCGAATAAACTGGGGCAGATCGTTCGGGCCATTGGCTCCTGATAGGTAGGAAATGCCACGATGCAGATGTAGGCGAAAGTAATGCGAGAGCGCCTCTTTTTTTGGTGCGATCCCATCCTCCTCGGCGCGGATCAACAGTAATCCCCAATAAACATCTTCGGCACCACCGCTAAAAGTTTTCCATGTCATTTCAACGGAGCTATCGGACGGAATAACTTCTTCCGGTGGTTTAGTCGGCTGGTTTATCGAGAGGCAAAATGCCCACCGGCACAGCACGTTCCAGTTTGCTATGCCCGTGCGACGTTTCATTGTGATCAACTGCGTCTTGGCCTTCTCGGAAATCCTCACTGTTTCGATTGGGGTCATACGCGCACCTCGGAGAGTGAGTGTGAAAAATAGCTATTAACGAACCTCGACGTGTTCGCTGATTCGTCGTGCTCGATCAGATAAAACCGCCCGACGGAGGGGCTCAGCTGGGCCAGATACTTGCCCACCACCTCTTCGTCCGTCGATAGAAGGATGACCTGATGGCTGGCCGTAGGGAAATAATTCTGGACCAAAGTGCCTCGATGTTTGCTGTCCAACCGACTCAATGGCGTATCGATGACAGCGGGCAAATAACGCCCTGATGCATGCGCTAATGCCCAAAGCGTTGCTACCGCCAATAACTGACGTTCTCCAGCGGAGAGTCGGTGTGCCGGAACGAGTTGTCCCGCCTGATTCGTGACCGATATCTGGAAGGACTTCGCATCTATCGCGATACCGTGCACCAACGTTTTTTTTCTGATGAGCTGCTGGAAGTAATTCAAAATCGAGAGTTCCAGCCGATGCAAATTGTTCGCAAGGAGTCGTTCTCGAAAGGTTGCTAGCACCCTACGGCCTCGGGTTGAGTGGTCGATCATGCGCCTCGACACTTCGTCGCGCGTCAATCGCTCGCCCAATTTTTCGGCCTCACGTTCCGCCTGCGCCTGGAGTCGTGCCATTTGGGTTCTTTGGGCTGCGACCTCATCATCCAGCAAGTAAATAGTTGCCTCTGCCCTGGCACGCTCCGTCCGGAACGCGTCCATTTCTTGTTGTATGCGTGACACCTCTGCGCTTGTTGGAACTGCAGCAAGATTCCTCTCAACCGCTGACAGATGTTCTTCAATATCCGAAAGTGATTGCAACGTATGAACGGCGACACGACCCATGGCGTGGGTTGCTTCGAGGCTAAACTGGTTCAGAATTTCTTCTGAAATCGCGCTGATTGGAACATCTGACTGATAACGCTGCGCCCGATCGGCCTTTAGATGGTAACGCAACTTCGTTAATGCTTCCCGCCTTACTCCCAGAGATCCAACGAACTTTTCTATGGAGACATCCCTTGCTTCTGCTTCTGTCTTGAGCAGCTCGGCATTGCCATTGCGTCTGGCCTCCAGCGCCTTCGAATAGGCAATTTCCAGCGTCTTCGTCGGTATCAACAATGGTAAGGCTCCGGCCGCCAACATCCGCAACTCGTCCTCGATTTCGGCCTTCTTCTTCCGGTAAAACACTTGTTCAGAAACGAGCTGGTTGCGCTGGGCAAGGAGATCACCACCCAAGCGCTTGAATTCCTCCGCGACCGCAGCCTCTTTCTTATCAATGCAGTCGATATCATTCTGAAGAGACGCACGCTTCAGCATATTCTCTTCGTGCGCTTGCTGGATATCGTGGCGCTGTGTTTCGATGGCCTGCAACATGGACTTGTCGCTTTCCGATGCCGTATCAGTCATCCGTTTGCGCTCCACCTGTTGGAGGCTACGCAACAGGCTTTCCACCAAATCTATCCCAAGCAGCGAATGAATGCCTACTCTGAGCAAGGCGGCAGAGCGCAGTGGATCGGCAAGGGCTTCAATCTTCTCGCCATCGAAAAAAAACAGGTCCGCTATTTGCGAAGGCATAAAGTCTTCGACGAACTCTACCCACCGCTCCGACGCGACGACGTCATGTTCCCCGTCGCGGAATACCTCTAGGTTTTCTTTTATACTTTCCCCACGTTTTTGCCAAGTTCTGGATACACGAATACGTGCATCCTGGCCATTGGCGCGGGCACGGAAGGTGAACTCAACCCCCGCCCCTTGGTGTGATGGAGCATCGCGATTAATCATGGATTCCAGATATTCTGGATAGCCCACCCGTTCCCGCCCGGAACAACGGGCGCTTTTTCCATAGAGGGCGAGTTGCATCGCATCTAGGAACGTTGTTTTTCCTGCCCCGTTCAACGCACCTATCAGGACCACGGGTCTTTCTGGGGTTACATCGAGATCTATTCTGTGCTCGCCTCGGTATACGCCAAAATTGTGCAAAACCACCTGCTCAAAGATCATGCTTCCAGTTCCTGTGCTGGTTGTTCTTCTGGGATGTATGTAAAGACATCGGAGGCATCGCGCATCTCGTACATCAGTTCGTTGCCCCCCGCTTTTCGCTGGAGGGCAAAATCGAGCGCCTGATCTTCGTTCTCGAAAGAACGCATTTCGAGCACATCTTCCAGTTCGCCGTGAAGGCCAACACGACGGATGGCACCGCGATAGCCATGCTGGATCCCCAGCTGTTCGCGCAAGACGTTGAACAGTAGTTGCTTCGAATCCAGTGGCCCGCTCTGCGGGGCTTCGATCGCCATCTCCATGCAAACATCGCGGAGGAGACGGATGTCATCAGGCCTGAAAGGCGTCGTTTCGTCCAGCTCGGGGCTTGGGTAGCTTCTTCCCGTTGCCCTCAAGTAAATGTCAGGCACGGAATCCTCGAACTCTCGTTTCTGGATGACCCATATCCTGCGGATTTCCTCGACCTCCTCTGGAGTGATAATCGAAAACTCGGATACCGATTCGGGCAGATTCCCACGGATGGTCTCCTGTGCCCGCAGAAGCTCTTCGAGCATAGTTTCGCGATATTTCTGCGTATATGGACCGTGAACCAATGTGGCGATCTTTTCCACTTTACATGTCGTTTCACGCTTTCCCCCGTTTTCCTCGACGACACGAGTCTCAAGGATGAGCACCTTGCGGTTTGGCAACGGATAACCCTCTTCGTTGATGCTCGTTGCCGTCAATCTTTTCATTACCTTTTCATCGACGACCTTGCCTTGGCGCGATGTGGCTACTGCGCGGCCTCCGCTTCTCATGCTGAGGAACTGGAGTTGGAGGCTTCCGCCCATCTTGGTGAATTCACGCAGATCCCTGTCGCCCTCGGTCTTCAGAAATTCGTTTCGGAAATTTAGCAGCGGCATCATCCATCGTCTGTCCTCGTCGTTCTGGATCATTGCCTGCATTGATTTGTCTTCAGATACCATCGTGCAGACGAAGCAACCGAACCTGCTATCGCCGCAACTCGGTGTGCTCTTATCCACGACGAGCGGGCACTCCGCATCAGGTGTGGCACCCCGATAGATATGGAACAACTCAATGTTGTTGTAATTCCAAGGGTTCTCGTTTTCGATGAGATATTCCCATACATCGTCACTGGTCCAAGCTGCAACTGGTGTGTAAACCCACACCCGATCCAAGCTCGCGTCCGCATTTCTGCTTAGTAGGTCGCGCGTGCTATTTTCGTAATGGGCCAGCACTTTGTCTCGCGCAGAACTTTCGGCCTTGCGTGAGCCAAGAACTAGAATCGCTTCTCCTTGATTGTTCGCAAGCTCCGTAATGAACGTGTTCGATGCGTTGATCTTCAATCGACTGGTACACCAGCGGAACAAAGGGCGCGGTGCGGGATATCCCCGACCTATCAAGTTGACCCAAAACCTGTCCTCCAATTTTGGTGTCAAACGATGAGGGATAATGGGCATTTCCTGTTCCCTTGCCGCCTGTTGCATCGCCGTTAATGAGTTTGTCACCCAAATAGCCACTACGGGATTTTCCACCAACGTATCGGTGCTTATGACGTGGATCGGCTTAGAACGTTTTTCAACGGGAAGTGCCGCTATTGCTTTCCAAATCAGTTGCAAGGTTGCGGTCGAATCCTTGCCGCCGCTGTAACCCACAACCCAGGGTAATGTGTCGCTCAGGTAAAGGTCTTGGGTGTTGCGTATCGCTGTCTCAATACGGTCTTTCATAGTGATTTTTTTGTGCCCATATTTATTTCGGGTTCTTGTGACCACGCTCAAACATCTGCTCCACTCGCTTTTCTTCGGGTCCGAGCTTCAGGCCGAGCTGGCGCTTAATGTAATTGGTTGTCAGGGTGACGTTATTGGATGATTTTGAAACCCGGCCGCCGATCAGAGCTCGCCCTTCCCAAATGTTTGCATTCGATTTTGACCAGTCGATATTCCCAATTGCCGCTAAGCGATTTTTCCAATTATTACGATCACTTTGCATCAAGTCGCGCCCCACCATACCGAAGGCTTGCAACGCGATGGCATGGGAGTGAAGAAAGTCTCGCCGTATTTCTCCCGCCGTCATCCTTGATGAGCGCACCAGTTCCCATTCGGGAATGTAGTTTGCAATTTCATCCCAAAACTCGATACAGACATTTGAAGCATGTTCGACATTTGTGTATTCATCCGTATCGAGCAGCACCGAACATCCCGTATATATGGCACTGAGCGTGAAGAGTTTGCGTGAGCGCTCGGATAAGGTGCTGCGCTCCATTTCCACCAAATCCTTGAAGGCAGTCGATTTCAAAGCGACCAACTTTGCGATCTTGGAAAGGTCGTTCCTGTGGTCGTAGAGAAGCCCCAAGGAGCGACTAGGGCGGACGGCGTGTCTATTCAGATCAGAAAACATCTGCTGACTTCGCTCAAGCCCGCGATCGATGAAGAATACGACCGCTATGGTTTCGTCGCCGAGTTCTGGTGCATTGGCCAGAGCCTGCTCGATTGCCGCACGTCGATGTTGTCCATCGTTAATGATGAAACGTGCAGACATATCAACGTGCAGAGCTCCTAACCGGTCAGCCTCGCCACTCGTTCCCATGGACTTGAAGTGCACGGCACCATCCAACGAGGCAGTTATGGCTGAAAATACGTAGCTATTTTTATTTTTCAATACGTATTGAGTGATTTCGGGGACCCTCGCCCGATTTAATATCCTTTGGGCTCTGAACTCGGGCATTAGCTCTTCTTCATCGAACAGGAATATCCTTGGAATGACTCTGAGAGGACACATTGAGACAAAATATTCTCGCCCCGCCTGTATGCCTCGGATGGCTGGAAAAATGTATTCGAATGAGGGGTCCATAGCCTGTCTGTATGTGTAATGGTGTTAATTATAACGTACAAGACAGTTTTTAATACATACCTTGCTGCAATTTTTACGTAATCGAGTGTATTTTTCTCGGGAACGAGAAAATGGAAAAAGCCCAGCCACAATCAGCGTTGCAGCGTGATAAGCTCAATCATAAAGCAGCTTCTTCGTCGAGAAAAAGCAAGTAAGAAAAATTGGTGGGAGCTCGACTTGCAAAAGGTTTTGCCGACTAAATCGAGTGCGATGTCCATGCTTGTCTTCGATTCCGTTGCCCCCCATTTTTTCGCACTTGTCCGCCTCTTGACGCGCCTTCCGCTATACAACTTCGCCAGACGATTTTTGGAGGATTAATGGATCTTACGTTGCGAGATGCGCTGTCCGTTCTGTCCAAGGCATCGCCGTTCTCGGTAAAGACCCTCAGCGGGAAACCCCGCGATCTGTTGGACGAAGCCAAAGAATGGCTCTATATCGAACAGGACATAGAGCGTGATTTTCGCAAGATACTTTCATCACTCGCTCGTGGTACTGTAGTTTTTCTGTGCGGAAGCAGCGGCGACGGAAAATCCGAAATACTCGCAAGATGCCAAGAACAATACCGGGACAAAATCCGCTTTCACCTCGACGGCACCCATAGTTTTTCCCCGCACCAGTCCGCCATCGACACTCTGGATCAACTTTTCGATGCCAGTCAGTCCGACGACCGTCCATTGGTTGTTGGCATTAACATCGGAATGCTAGCCAATTATGGCAAAGAAGGTGCGTTGCGCCATTTTCCCGTAAAAGAAGCAATTGAGAAGTTTCTTGACGGTGAGAGTGCTGGCAAAGCCTATCATTTTTTTGATTTTGAAAATTATCCCAAATTCCAGTTCTGTGCAGATACCACTTCTTCCCACTCTAGATTTGCAAAGCAGATACTCCAACGACTGGCCGAGCCAAGCGACAAGAACCCATTTTATGTGCTTAGTCTGAAAGATGAGAGTGAACGGCGTGATCCTGCTCTCCTCGCCAACTACAAGCTGCTTGCCTTGGACTGCGTGCAGGATGCCATTATCACCAACCTGTTTAAGGTGCGCCTCATCAAGGATCAGTTTATTACTGCCCGGGCCCTGCTGGATTTCATACATCAACTACTACTTGGAAACAGATACCTTCCCGACAATCTGTTCGGGACGAGCGACAACGAACTCATACAGCGGATGGGCGATTTTGATCCGGCCAATTTGCACACCCGCGCTATCGATCAGTTCGTGTTACGCCACGGACTCGAATTACCCATCCTGGGTCTTTCCTCCTTCATGCAACACCTCCAAGAAAAGGGGCTGGCAATCGAATCCGTGGGAAGTGATGATGGAGGTGCGGCTACACTGATCAGACTGTTCTACCTTCTGCGCTGTAATTCCATCGGAAACAATTTCCACCACCAGTTCCGGAGTGATTTCGATGAAGTGCTGCTCGATGAATTTGCTAAGGTATGGCTGCTCCACAACGAATACGACGGCAGCGGAGAGACTAAGCTGCCGTTGCGCCCATTCTACGGTAACGAACTGATAGGTGCTGTTGGTACGCGTTGAATATTACCCAGAAAACCTAGCCTCTGCGCGCTGAAAATTACCCAGGTGATTAACCTCCTCCATTCCGATTTTCGGAATGGAGAAACCAAGGAGATGATCACCATGAAATTACTGGGTAAAGTAA
>JACQYW010000001.1 GCA_016208015.1 Nitrosomonadales bacterium
GAAATGGTGATGCCCGGCGACAACGTCAGCATCACGGTTAACCTGATCAACCCGATCGCGATGGAAGAGGGCCTGCGCTTCGCGATCCGCGAAGGCGGCCGTACCGTCGGCGCCGGTGTGGTTGCCAAGGTGCTCGAGTAATAAAAGTCGATGTCGGCGGAGCGAAGCGATTCACTCCGTCGTCATCATTTGCAGGTTATAGGCCAGTAGCTCAATTGGTAGAGTATCGGTCTCCAAAACCGAGGGTTGGGGGTTCGAGACCCTCCTGGCCTGCCAGTTAGTAAAGTAGAAACGGACAGTTCATACATGGCTGACAAGATCAAATTGCTGGTTGCCTTCATGCTCATTGCGGCAGGGGTGACTGGCTTCTATGTATTGCGCGATAGCGCACTGGTACTCCGCGTACTGTCGGTGCTGTTCGGCGTATTGCTGGCGGCGGGCATGTTCTGGACGACGGCGTCCGGCAAAGTCTTCTTTGGTTTCACTCAGGATTCGGTGGCCGAGGCCAAGCGGGTGGTGTGGCCGACGAAGAAAGAGACGATGCAGACCACCGGCGTGGTGATCCTGTTCGCGATCGTGATGGCGTTGTTCCTGTGGGCGGTAGATGCGAGTCTGTTGCTGATCGTCAACAAATTGATGGGACGGGGTGAGTGATGACCAAGCGTTGGTATGTGGTGCATACGTACTCGCAGTTCGAGAAGAGCGTGCAGCGTGCTTTGGTGGAGCGCATCGCGCGTGAAGGCATGGCAGACCTGTTCGGTCAGATCCTCGTTCCGGTCGAGGAGGTGGTCGAGTTGAAGTCCGGCCAGAAGAACATCAGTGAACGCAAATTCTTTCCCGGTTACGTGCTGGTCGAGATGGACATGACCGACGAGAGCTGGCACTTGGTGAAGAATACGCCCAAGGTCACCGGCTTCCTCGGAGGCTCGGCGATGAAGCCGACGCCGATCAGTCAAAAAGAAGTCGACAACATCATGCAGCAGATGCAGGCGGGTGTTGAGAAGCCGCGCCCCAAGGTGCTGTTCGAAGTGGGCGAGGCGGTGCGCGTCAAGGAAGGTCCGTTCACCGATTTCCACGGCATGGTGGAAGACGTAAATTACGACAAGAGCAAGCTGCGGGTCGCGGTCACCATTTTCGGTCGGTCGACGCCTGTGGAACTGAATTTCGGGCAAGTCGAAAAAGCCTGATGTTGAGCGCCGGAATTTCCGGCATGACAAACGGGGAGCGTACCGGAGCTGTTGCGGCATGCGTTTAACCCACTAAGTAAGGAGTAGCAACGTGGCAAAGAAGATCGTCGGCTATATCAAGCTGCAAGTCCCGGCCGGTAAGGCCAACCCCAGTCCCCCCATCGGTCCCGCTCTCGGTCAGCGCGGCCTGAACATCATGGAATTCTGCAAGGCGTTCAACGCCCAGACCCAGGGTGTCGAGCCCGGTCTGCCGATCCCGGTGGTGATCACCGCGTTCGCGGACAAGAGCTTCACCTTCGTGATGAAGACCCCGCCCGCGACCATTCTGATCAAGAAGGCCGCCGGTGTGCAAAAGGGCAGCAAGACGCCGCATACCGACAAGGTCGGCAAGCTGACCCGCAAACAGGCGGAAGACATCGCCAAGGCCAAGCAGCCCGACCTGACGGCTGCTGACCTGGATGCGGCAGTGCGTACCATCGCCGGTAGCGCGCGTAGCATGGGCATTACCGTGGAAGGGGTGAAATAACATGGCACAAGTTTCCAAACGTTACAAGGCGCTGGCCGCCAAGGTCGACCGCAACAAGCTGTACGCGCTGGATGAAGCGCTGAAGCTGGTGAAAGAGACCGCCAAGGCCAAGTTCGATGAGTCCATCGACGTGGCAGTGAACCTCGGCATCGATGCCAAGAAGTCCGACCAGTTGGTGCGCGGCTCCGTCGTGTTGCCCAAGGGCACCGGCAAAACCATGCGCGTGGCGGTGTTCGCACAGGGTGCAAAGGCTGAAGAAGCCAAGGCTGCAGGCGCCGACATCGTCGGTTTCGACGACCTGGCCGAGACCATCAAGGCCGGCAAGATGGATTTCGACGTGGTCATCGCTTCTCCCGATGCGATGCGTATCGTCGGCCAACTGGGCCAGATCCTCGGTCCGCGCGGTTTGATGCCTAACCCAAAGGTGGGCACGGTGACTGCCGATGTGGCAGGCGCAGTGAAGAACGCCAAGGCTGGTCAGGTTCAATACCGTACCGACAAGAACGGCATCATCCAGTGCACCATCGGTCGAGCCTCGTTCGCGGCGGAAGCGCTGCGCGAGAACATGCTGGCCCTGATCGAGGCATTGAACAAGGCCAAGCCTGCTGCTTCCAAGGGTGTGTACCTGAAGAAGGTCGCGATCTCCAGCACCATGGGTGTCGGTATCCGCGTCGAACAGGCAAGCCTGATAGCGTAAAATTTTGAATTTGGCGACGGGGTTTTCCCTGTTGCCATTTGTTCTTTGACTGCTGGCAGCACAGGCAGATTATCAAAGACCGTAGGTGTCGAAGGTGCCGTTGGCCGGAGACTTAATTGACGGCAGTCGCGTCGACCAACGTAGATGGTGTGCCCGCGAGCAGGAAGTATTTGTTGTTCCCTGTCTTGAGGACGCGGTCGTTAATCAAGGGATGTCAAACTACGGTGCGATATCCCGCTGTGAAGATGGAGGAAGACTTTGGGTCTTAATCTGCAAGAAAAGCAAGCGGTGGTTGCGGAAGTCAGCGCACAAGTGGCGCAGGCACAGACTATCGTACTGGCTGAGTATCGCGGCATCGAAGTCGGCGACATCACCAAGTTGCGTGCCAATGCGCGCAACTCTGGTGTGTATTTCCGCGTGGTTAAAAACACGCTGGCACGCCGTGCGGTGCAAGGCACTCCGTTCGAAGCGTTGGCAGAGAAGATGGTGGGGCCGTTGGTTTACGGCATCAGCGCCGATCCTGTCGCCGCTGCGAAAGTGGTGTATGACTTCGCCAAATCAAACGAAAAACTGGTGATCACAGCAGGTTCTTACAACGGCAAGATGCTGGACAAGGCGGGCGTTTCCGCATTGGCCACCGTGCCGTCGAAGGAAGTTCTGCTGGCGCAACTGCTGGGTGTGTTGCAATCGCCGATTTCCGGTTTGGCGCGTGTACTCGTCGCAGTGGCAGAAAAGAAAACGGCTACCGTTTAATCAGAACTGCTACCGCGCAATTTATTTCGATCTCTTAATTCAGGAAGAACAACATGTCATTTGATAAAGACGCATTTTTGAAAGCTCTGGACGGTATGTCCGTGCTGGAATTGAACGAGCTGGTGAAGGCTGTCGAAGAGAAGTTCGGCGTATCCGCTGCTGCGATGGCTGCTCCTGCTGCTGGCGGCGGTGCTGCTGCCGGTGCTGCTGCTGTTGAGCAGACCGAGTTCACCGTGACCCTGAAGGCCGCTGGCGAAGCCAAGGTCAACGTGATCAAGGTTGTGCGCGCGATCACCGGTCTGGGCTTGAAGGAAGCCAAGGATCTGGTTGACGGCGCACCCAAGACAGTGAAGGAAGGCGTGAGCAAGGCTGATGCCGACGCGATCGCCAAGCAACTGATCGAAGCTGGCGCAACCGCTGAAGTCAAGTAAGCATAGCGTGTGCAGAGAGGCTGACGGAAAACCCGTCAGCCTTTTGCCGCTTCTGGAAACGAAAGCTGAAAGACTTGAGTTGGGCTGTAGAAGTTAACGGTTAAGCGGTGCGCGAGCGCCGATTGTCCCTTACCTTTTCCTACTGTAGTGGAGATACCATGAGCTATTCTTTTACCGAGAAAAAACGGATTCGTAAAAGTTTTGCAAAGCGCGTAGGCGCTTTGCCGGTGCCCTTCCTCCTGTCTACCCAGTTGGAATCCTACAGCGAGTTCCTGCAAGCCTGGGTCGCCCCCGAGCAGCGCAAGAGCATCGGCTTGCAAGCGGCTTTCAATTCGATTTTCCCGATCGAAAGCCACACCAAGTTCGCCCGTCTGGATTTTGTCAGCTATACGCTGGGTCTGCCTCCGTTCGATGTGCGCGAGTGCCAGCAACGCGGCCTGACCTATGCGTCGCCGCTGCGCGCACGTGTGCGCCTGACCCTGCTGGACAAGGAAGCGTCCAAACCGACGGTGAAGGAAGTCAAAGAGCAGGAAGTCTACATGGGCGAGATCCCGTTGATGACGCACACCGGCTCGTTCGTGATCAACGGTACCGAGCGCGTCATCGTGTCGCAGCTGCACCGTTCTCCCGGCGTGTTCTTCGAGCATGACCGCGGCAAGACCCACTCTTCCGGCAAATTGCTGTTCTCCGCCCGCGTGATCCCTTACCGCGGTTCCTGGCTGGACTTCGAGTTCGACGCCAAGGACTTCGTGTATTTCCGTATCGACCGTCGCCGCAAGATGCCGGTAACGATCCTGCTGAAGTCGCTGGGTTACACGCCGGAACAGATCCTTGAAATGTTCTTCAGCAACGACACCTTCCACTTCGGCAAGAAGGGCATCCAGTTCGAAGTGGTGCCGGAACGTCTGCGCGGCGAGATCGCGCGCTTCGACATCGAAGGCAAGGGCAAGCTCATCGTTGCCAAGGATAAGCGCATCACCGTGCGCCACATCCGCGAGATGCAGGAAGCGGGCATTGACAAGCTGACCGTAGCCGAAGACTTCCTGGTAGGCCGCGTTTTGGCACACAACATCGTGGACAAGGACAGCGGCGAGATCATTGCCAATGCCAACGACGAGATTACCGAGACCCTGCTGGGCAAATTGCAGGCAGCCGGTATCGCCAAGATCCATACCCTGTATACCAACGACTTGGATCAGGGCGCTTTCATCTCGCAAACACTGCGCACAGATGAGACGACCGATCTGTGGACTGCACGCGTGGCAATCTATCGCATGATGCGCCCCGGCGAACCGCCCACCGAAGATGCGGTGGAAGCGCTGTTCAACGGGCTGTTTTTCAATGAAGACCGTTACGACCTGTCCGCCGTGGGTCGCATGAAGTTCAACCGCCGCGTCGGTCGCGAAGAGTTGACGGGTGCTGTGATCCTGTCCAACGAAGATATCGTCGAAGTGATTCGTATCCTGGTCGAGTTGCGCAACGGTCGCGGCGAGATCGATGACATCGATCATCTGGGTAACCGTCGCGTGCGCGCCGTGGGCGAACTGGCCGAGAACCAGTTCCGTACCGGTCTGGCCCGCGTCGAACGCGCCGTCAAGGAACGCCTCGGCCAAGCCGAAGCGGACAACCTGATGCCGCACGACCTGATCAACGCCAAGCCGATCTCGGCCGCGGTGAAGGAGTTCTTCGGTTCTTCGCAACTGTCGCAGTTCATGGACCAGACCAACCCACTGGCGGAAGTGACGCACAAGCGTCGTATCTCCGCACTGGGACCGGGCGGTCTGACCCGCGAGCGCGCAGGCTTCGAAGTGCGCGACGTGCACCCGACCCACTACGGCCGCGTCTGCCCGATCGAGACACCGGAAGGCCCGAACATCGGCCTGATCAACTCGCTGGCACTGTATGCGCGCACCAACGAATACGGTTTTATCGAGACACCGTATCGCAGGGTGGCGAAGAGCCGCGCACTGGATGACGTGGAATATCTGTCCGCGATCGAAGAAGGCAAGTTCACCATCGCCCAGGCGAACGCCGAACTGGACAAGAAGGGGCACTTCACCAACGACATCGTCTCCGCACGTCAGCACAACGAATTCGTGCTGGCCGAGCCGGCGAACATCGAATACATGGACGTGGCTCCGGCGCAGGTGGTGTCCGTGGCTGCTTCGCTGATCCCGTTCCTGGAACACGACGACGCGAACCGCGCCCTGATGGGTGCCAACATGCAACGCCAGGCAGTGCCTGTGTTGCGTGCCGAGAAGGCATTGGTTGGTACCGGCATCGAGCGTACCGTGGCGGTCGACTCCGGCACGGCAGTGCAAGCCTGGCGCGGCGGTCGTGTGGACTACGTGGACTCCGGTCGTATCGTGGTGCGCGTCAATGACGACGAGACCACGGCTGGCGAAGTCGGCGTGGATATCTACAACCTGACCAAGTACACCCGTTCCAACCAGAACACCAACATCAACCAGCGTCCGCTGGTGCGCGTGGGCGATGTGATCGCCCGCGGCGACGTGGTGGCAGACGGAGCTTCGACCGACATGGGCGAGCTGGCACTGGGCCAGAACATGATGGTCGCGTTCATGCCGTGGAACGGCTACAACTTCGAGGACTCGATCCTGATCTCCGAGCGCGTGGTCGCCGAAGACCGTTTCACTTCGATCCATATCGAAGAGCTGACGGTGATGGCGCGCGACACCAAGCTGGGTACCGAAGAAATCACCCGCGACATCCCCAACCTGTCCGAAGCGCAGATGGCGCGTCTGGACGAGTGTGGCATCGTGCACATCGGCGCGGAAGTCGGTGTGGGCGACGTGCTGGTGGGTAAAGTGACGCCGAAGGGAGAGACGCAACTGACTCCGGAAGAGAAGCTGTTGCGCGCGATCTTCGGCGAAAAGGCATCCGATGTGAAGGACACCTCGCTGCGCGTGAAGGCTGGCATCTCCGGTACCGTCATCGACGTGCAAGTGTTCACCCGCGAAGGTCTGCAACGCGACAAGCGCGCACAGCAGATCATCGACGATGAACTGAACCGCTACAAGAAAGACTTGGCCGACCAGATGCGCATTGTCGAAGCCGACGTGTTTGCCCGTTTGGAAAAGCTGCTGCTGAACAAGGTCGCCAACGGCGGTCCGAAGAAACTGGCCAAGGGCACCAAGCTGAGCAAGGACTATCTCTCCGGCGTGGAGCATCACCAGTGGTTCGACATCCGTCTGGCCAGCGACGAAGCGGCAACGCAACTGGAGCAGGTCAAGGATGGTCTGGCGCAGAAGCGTCTGGAATTCGATGCCGCGTTCGAGCTGAAGAAGAAGAAACTGACGCAGGGCGATGAGCTGCAGGCCGGCGTGCAGAAGATGGTCAAGGTGTATGTGGCAGTGAAACGCCGTCTGCAACCCGGCGACAAGATGGCCGGTCGCCACGGTAACAAGGGCGTGGTGTCGCGCATCGTGCCGGTGGAAGACATGCCGCGCATGGCCGACGGTAACACCGTCGACGTGGTGCTGAACCCGCTGGGCGTGCCATCGCGTATGAACATCGGTCAGGTGCTGGAAGTTCACCTCGGCTGGGCGGCCAAAGGCCTGGGCAAGAAGATCGCCCAGATGCTGGAAACGCAAGCCAAGATCGCCGACGTGCGCAAGTTCCTCGGCAAGATCTACAAGGGCGACCAGGCCGAAGAGATCGCCACCTTCACCGACGAAGAAGTGGTCGAGATGTGCCGCAACCTGCGTGCAGGTGTACCGTTCGCGACACCGGTGTTCGACGGTGCCAGCGAAGAGGAGATCAAGGATCTGCTCGAATTGGCCGATCTGCCGCGTTCCGGCCAGATCCAGTTGTACGACGGACGCACCGGCGATGCCTTCGACCGCAAGGTCACCGTGGGTTACATGCACGTGCTGAAGCTGCACCACCTGGTCGACGACAAGATGCACGCGCGTTCCACCGGTCCGTACAGTCTGGTCACCCAGCAGCCGCTGGGCGGCAAGGCGCAGTTCGGTGGCCAGCGCTTCGGCGAGATGGAAGTCTGGGCGCTGGAAGCCTACGGCGCGGCGTACACGCTGCAGGAGATGCTCACGGTCAAGTCGGACGACGTCAACGGACGTACCAAGGTATATGAGAACATCGTCAAGGGCGACCACAAGATCGACGCCGGCATGCCCGAGTCGTTCAACGTGCTCACCAAGGAAATCCGTTCTCTGGGTATCGACATCGATCTGGAACGCCACTGACAACTCCTCATGCGATTTATCGCATAGAGGATTGCGTAACTTTGTTGCTAAGCGCACGCACAGGATAAAAGGAGTCACACATGAAAGCATTGCTCGATCTGTTCAAGCAGGTTACCCAGAAGGAAGAGTTCGACACGATCAAGATCGGTCTGGCCTCTCCCGAGAAGATCCGTTCCTGGTCCTACGGCGAAGTGAAGAAGCCGGAAACCATCAACTACCGTACCTTCAAGCCGGAGCGCGACGGTCTGTTCTGCGCCAAGATCTTCGGACCGGTGAAGGACTATGAGTGCTTGTGCGGCAAGTACAAGCGCCTCAAGCATCGCGGTGTGATCTGCGAGAAGTGCGGCGTCGAAGTCACGCTATCCAAGGTGCGCCGCGAGCGCATGGGTCACATCGAACTTGCTTCGCCGGTCGCACACATCTGGTTCCTGAAGTCGTTGCCATCGCGTCTGGGTATGGTGCTGGACATGACGCTGCGCGACATCGAACGCGTGCTCTACTTTGAAGCCTACGTGGTGACCGAGCCGGGCATGACCCCGCTGAACCGTGCGCAGTTGCTGTCGGAAGACGACTATCTCGCCAAGCTGGAAGAGTACGGCGACGAGTTCACCGCGCTGATGGGCGCCGAGGGCGTGCGCGCCTTGCTGCGTGCGCTGGATGTACCGGCCGAAGTCGAGAAGCTGCGCGCCGAACTGGAAGCCACCAGCTCCGAGACCAAGATCAAGAAGTACGCCAAGCGCCTGAAGGTGCTGGAAGCGTTCATGCAGTCCGGCATCAAGCCGGAATGGATGGTGATGGAAGTGCTGCCGGTGCTGCCGCCGGAGTTGCGTCCGCTGGTGCCGCTGGACGGCGGGCGTTTTGCGACTTCCGACCTGAACGATCTGTATCGTCGCGTGATCAACCGTAACAACCGCCTGAAGCGGCTGCTGGAACTGAAGGCGCCGGAAATCATCGTGCGCAACGAGAAGCGCATGCTGCAGGAGTCCGTTGACTCGCTGCTGGACAACGGCCGCCGCGGCAAGGCCATGACCGGCGCCAACAAGCGCCCGCTGAAGTCGCTGGCCGACATGATCAAGGGCAAGGGCGGTCGTTTCCGTCAGAACTTGCTGGGCAAGCGCGTGGACTACTCCGGTCGTTCCGTGATCGTGGTGGGTCCGCAACTCAAGCTGCACCAGTGCGGTCTGCCCAAGAAGATGGCGCTGGAACTGTTCAAGCCGTTCATTTTCGAGCGTCTGGAAAAGATGGGTCTGGCCACCACCATCAAGGCCGGCAAGCGCATGGTCGAGGCTGAAGAGCCGATCGTGTGGGACATCCTGGAAGAAGTCATCCACGAGCATCCGGTGATGCTGAACCGCGCACCGACGTTGCACCGTCTGGGTATCCAGGCATTCGAGCCCATCCTGATCGAAGGCAAGGCCATCCAACTGCATCCGCTGGTGTGCTCGGCATTCAACGCCGACTTCGACGGCGACCAGATGGCCGTCCACGTGCCGCTGTCGCTGGAAGCGCAGATGGAAGCGCGCACATTGATGCTGGCCTCCAACAACGTGCTGTCGCCCGCCAACGGCGAGCCGATCATCGTGCCGTCGCAGGATATTGTGCTGGGTCTGTACTACATGACGCGCGAGAAGATCGGCGCATTGGGCGAAGGTTCCATGTTTGCCGATGTGTCCGAAGTGCTGCGCGCCTACCGTTCCGGTCACGTTGACCTGCAAGCCAAGGTGCAGGTGCGCATCAAGGAATCATTCACCAACGAAGCGGGCGAGAAGGAAGAAAAGCGTACGCGTTATGAGACGACCGTCGGTCGTTCCATCCTGTCCGAGATCCTGCCGACCAACCTGCCGTTCAGCGCCGTGAACAAGACGCTGAAGAAGAAAGAGATCTCGCGCCTGATCAACGCCAGCTTCCGCCGTTGCGGTCTGCGCGACACCGTGATCATGGCCGACCAGCTGATGTACACCGGTTTCGCCTATGCGACCCGCGCCGGTATCTCCATCTGCGTGGACGACATGCTGGTGCCGCAACAGAAGAACGAACTGATCGCCGCCGCCGAGAAGGAAGTGCACGAGATCCAGACCCAGTACACCTCCGGTCTGGTGACCCAGGGCGAGCGTTACAACAAGGTCGTGGACATCTGGGGCCGCACCGGCGACCAGGTCGCCAAGGCCATGATGGATCAACTCGGCAGCGAGCCGGTGCGTGACCGTCTCACGGGTGAGGCACTCTTCGACAAGAAGGGCAAGGCGGTCACTCAGGAGTCGTTCAACTCCATCTACATGATGGCCGACTCCGGCGCGCGCGGTTCTGCCGCGCAGATCCGCCAATTGTCCGGTATGCGCGGTTTGATGGCGAAGCCGGACGGCTCCATCATCGAGACGCCGATTACCGCGAACTTCCGCGAAGGTCTGAACATGTTGCAGTACTTCATCTCCACGCACGGCGCACGTAAGGGTCTGGCGGATACGGCGTTGAAGACAGCGAACTCCGGCTACCTGACGCGTCGCCTGGTGGACGTGACGCAGGATCTGGTGATCACCGAAGATGATTGCGGTACGACCAACGGCCGTTCCATGAAGGCACTGGTCGAGGGCGGCGAAGTGATCGAAGCCCTGCGCGAGCGCATCCTCGGTCGTGTGGTGGCTGCCGATGTGGTTAATCCCGAAACCAGCGAGACATTGTTCGAAGCCAACACATTGCTGGATGAGGACAAGGTCGAGCTGATCGAATCGATGGGTATCGACGAAGTGCGCGTGCGCACTCCGCTGACCTGCGATACACGCTATGGTCTGTGCGCCAAGTGCTACGGACGCGACCTGGGCCGCGGCGGTCTGGTGAACGTGGGCGAAGCGGTCGGCGTGATCGCCGCGCAGTCCATCGGCGAACCGGGTACCCAGCTGACCATGCGTACTTTCCACATCGGTGGCGCGGCATCGCGTACCGTGGTGGCAAGCCAGGTCGAAGGCAAATCGAACGGTCTCATCAAGTACAGCCCGAACATGCGCACCGTGACCACGGCGCGCGGCGAACTGGTGGTCGTGGCGCGTTCCGGCGAAGTGCTGGTGACCGACGACCACGGCCGCGAGCGCGAGCGTCACAAGGTGCCTTACGGCGCCAACCTGACCGAGCGCGAAGGCAAGGCTGTGCGCGCCGGCGACGTGCTGGCGACCTGGGATCCGCATACCCGTCCGATCATCACCGAATACGCCGGCCGTGTACGTTTCGAGAACGTGGAAGAGGGCGCCACCGTCGCCAAACAGATCGACGAAGTGACCGGCCTGTCCACGTTGGTGGTCATCGATCCGAAGCGTTCCACCACCGGCAAGGGCGTGCGCCCGCTGGTGCGCCTGCTGGATGATGCCGGACACGAGATCAAGATCGCGGGTACGGATACCCCGATCTCGGTGACCTTCCAGGTCGGCTCCATCATCACGGTGGAAGACGGTCAACATGTGGGCGTCGGCGATGTGCTGGCGCGTATCCCGCAGGAAAGCTCCAAGACCCGCGACATCACCGGTGGTCTGCCGCGTGTGGCCGAGTTGTTCGAGGCGCGTTCGCCGAAGGATGCGGGCATGCTGGCGGAAGTCACCGGCACGGCCTCGTTCGGCAAGGAAACCAAGGGCAAACAGCGTCTGGTCATCACTGATGTGACCGGCGAGGCGCACGAGTTCCTGATCACCAAGGACAAGCACGTGCTGGTGCACGACGGCCAGGTGGTGAACCAGGGCGAGATGATCGTGGACGGCCCGGCCGATCCGCATGACATCCTGCGTTTGCTGGGCATCGAGGCGCTGGCGCAGTACATCACCGACGAAGTGCAGGACGTGTATCGCTTGCAGGGCGTGAAGATCAACGACAAGCACATCGAGGTTATCGTGCGCCAGATGTTGCGCCGCATCGCGATCGTAGACGAGGGCGACACCACCTTCATTCCGAAGGAGCAGGTGGAGCGTGCCGAGTTGCTGGCCGAGAACGAGCGCGTGGTGGCGGCAGGCAAGGAGCCGGCGACATTCCAGTACATGCTGCTGGGTATCACCAAGGCGTCGCTGTCGACCGATTCGTTCATCTCCGCCGCTTCCTTCCAGGAAACGACGCGTGTGCTGACCGAAGCGGCGATCATGGGCAAGAAGGACGATCTGCGCGGTCTCAAAGAGAACGTTATCGTCGGTCGACTCATCCCGGCCGGTACCGGTCTGGCTTACCACACGACCCGTCGCAAACAGCGTCTCGGTCTGGATATCGCCGAGGGTGCCGGTCTGGCCGAAGTCGCGGCTGCTGCGGAGGCTCAGGAAGGCGTGTAGTTGCTTGACAGGCAAGGGCTTCGTCAATAGAATGCGCGGTCTTTTTAGTCCGCGCATTTCTGTGTAAATCGGCACAGAGGTAGTCGCAGAGCGGTATTTTAGGTTTAACCTTTGGTTTTTAAACAGTTTTCAGGAAGCGAATAGATAATGCCAACCATCAACCAGTTAGTGCGCACAGGCCGTACGGCCGAAGTGACCAAGAGCAAGGTGCCGGCTCTCGCGGGTAGTCCTCAAAAACGCGGTGTTTGCACGCGCGTTTACACCACGACTCCGAAGAAACCGAACTCGGCGCTGCGTAAGGTCGCCAAGGTGCGTTTGACCAACGGTTTCGAAGTCATCTCCTACATCGGCGGTGAAGGCCATAACCTGCAAGAACACAGCGTGGTTCTGCTACGCGGCGGTCGTGTGAAAGACTTGCCGGGTGTGCGTTACCACATGGTGCGCGGCAGCCTGGATACGGCTGGTGTGAAAGATCGTAAACAGTCCCGTTCCAAGTACGGCGCGAAACGCCCGAAAAAAGCGTAATTCCGAATTAGTCAGATATAACTGAGGTATTGATATGCCAAGACGTAGAGAAGTCCCCAAGCGCGAAGTCCTGCCCGATCCAAAGTTCGGCAACCAGGATCTTTCCAAGTTCGTCAATGTGCTGATGACAGCCGGCAAGAAATCGGTCGCCGAGCGCATCCTGTATGGCGCTCTGGAGCAGGTCGGCAAGAAGAGCGGCAAGGACCCGATCGAGGTGTTCAATCAGGCGATTGCAAATGCCAAGCCCCAGGTCGAAGTGAAGAGTCGCCGTGTCGGCGGAGCCAACTACCAGGTTCCGGTCGAAGTGCGCCCGTCCCGTCGTATGGCGCTGGCGATGCGCTGGTTGAAGGATTTTGCGCGCAAGCGCGGCGAGAAGTCCATGGGCCTGCGTCTGGCAGGTGAGTTGATCGATGCTTCCGAAGGTCGCGGCGGTGCGGTCAAGAAGCGCGAGGAAGTCCATCGTATGGCTGACGCCAACAAGGCATTCTCGCATTTCCGTTTCTAAGAAGAATCTACAGTCAGGTAATCTATCGTGGCACGCAAAACTCCAATCCAACGCTATCGCAACATCGGCATCAGTGCGCATATTGATGCGGGCAAGACTACTACCACCGAGCGCATCCTGTTCTATACGGGTGTGAGCCACAAGATCGGTGAGGTGCACGATGGTGCGGCCACAATGGACTGGATGGAGCAAGAGCAGGAGCGCGGCATCACCATTACCTCTGCCGCGACGACTTGTTTCTGGAAGGGCATGGACAACTCCTACCCTGAGCATCGTTTCAACATCATCGATACGCCGGGGCACGTGGACTTCACCATCGAGGTGGAGCGCTCCATGCGTGTGCTGGACGGCGCCTGCATGGTCTATTGTGCCGTGGGTGGCGTACAGCCGCAGTCCGAAACCGTGTGGCGTCAGGCCAACAAGTATAAGGTGCCGCGTTTGGCTTTCGTCAACAAGATGGACCGTACCGGGGCCAACTTCTTCAAGGTGGTCACGCAGATGCAGACTCGCCTGAAAGCCAACCCGGTTCCGCTCGTGATTCCTATCGGTGCGGAAGAAGGCTTCACTGGCGTTGTCGATCTGATAAAGATGCGCGCCATCATCTGGGATGAAGCTTCCCAGGGCATGAAGTTCGAGTACAAGGAGATCCCGACCGAATTGCTGGCGAGCGCCAATGAGTGGCGAGCAAAGATGGTCGAGACGGCTGCCGAAGCGTCCGAAGATCTGATGAATCAGTATCTCGAAAATGGCGATCTGACCGAAGAGCAGGTCATTCTGGGTATCCGCACCCGTACCATCGCCTGCGAGATACAGCCGATGCTGTGCGGTTCCGCGTTCAAGAACAAGGGTGTGCAGCGCATGCTGGATGCCGTGATCATGTTCCTGCCTTCTCCGGTTGATATTCCGGATGTGACCGGTGAGACCGAAGAGGGTGCTCCGGCATCCCGCAAGGCTGATGACAGCGAGAACTTCTCTGCGCTGGCATTCAAGCTGATGACCGACCCGTTCGTTGGTCAGCTGACATTCGTGCGCGTCTATTCCGGCGTGCTGAAGAAGGGCGACACGGTTTACAACCCGATCCGCGGCAAGAAAGAGCGTATCGGCCGTATCGTGCAGATGCACGCAAACGAGCGCCTGGAAGTTGACGAGATTCTGGCGGGCGACATCGCCGCTTGTATCGGGTTGAAAGATGTGACCACCGGCGAATCGCTGTGTGATCCGAACAAGCCGATCATCCTTGAGCGCATGATATTCCCCGAGCCGGTGATTCACGTCGCTGTAGAGCCGAAGACCAAGGTAGACCAGGAGAAGATGGGTATAGCGCTGGGCCGTCTGGCAGCAGAAGATCCTTCGTTCCGTGTACGCACTGACGAAGAATCCGGCCAGACCATTATGTCCGGTATGGGCGAGTTGCACCTGGAGATCCTGGTTGACCGCATGAAGCGCGAATTCGGCGTGGAAGCGAATGTGGGCGCACCGCAAGTGGCCTACCGCGAAGCGATTCGCAAGTCTGTGGAAGTCGAAGGAAAGTATGCCAAGCAGACAGGTGGTCGCGGTCAGTACGGTCACGTATGGATCAAGATGGAGCCGAACGAGACCGGAAAAGGTTTCGAATTCGTCGATGCTATCAAGGGCGGTACAGTTCCGCGCGAATTCATCCCCGCGGTAGAAAAAGGTTTGCGTGAGTCGCTGCCAAGCGGTGTGCTGGCCGGATTCCCGGTGGTTGATGTCAAGATCACATTGTTCGACGGTTCCTACCACGACGTGGACTCCAATGAGAACGCGTTCAAGATGGCCGCGTCGATGGCATTCAAGGACGGCATGCGCAAGGCAAGCCCGGTTCTGCTGGAGCCGATGATGTCGGTGGAAGTGGAAACGCCGGAAGACTACACCGGTACGGTGATGGGCGATTTGTCCTCGCGTCGCGGTATGGTGCAGGGTATGGACGACATGGCGGGTGGAGGCAAGTCTGTCAAGGCGGAAGTGCCATTGTCCGAGATGTTCGGCTACTCGACCTCGTTGCGTTCCGCGACCCAGGGGCGTGCAACCTACACCATGGAATTCAAGCACTACACCGAAGCACCCAAGAGCGTTGCTGAAGCAGTGATGAGCAGCAAGAAATAACACAGACTAGTCGGAGAGATAAATCATGGCAAAGAGCAAATTTGAACGTACGAAGCCGCACGTGAACGTAGGCACGATTGGCCACGTTGACCACGGCAAGACCACCCTGACGGCGGCGATTACGATGGTATTGTCGAAGAAATTTGGCGGCGAAGCCAAAGCCTACGACCAGATCGACGCAGCGCCGGAAGAAAAGGCGCGCGGCATCACTATTAATACAGCGCACGTTGAGTACGAGACAGCCAACCGCCACTACGCGCACGTTGACTGCCCGGGCCACGCCGACTACGTCAAGAACATGATCACCGGTGCCGCCCAGATGGACGGCGCGATCCTGGTTGTCTCCGCAGCCGACGGCCCCATGCCGCAGACCCGCGAGCACATCCTGCTGGCGCGCCAGGTAGGCGTACCGTACATCATCGTGTTCATGAACAAATGTGACATGGTGGACGACGCCGAACTGCTGGAACTGGTCGAAATGGAAATCCGTGAGTTGCTCTCCAAGTACGACTTCCCCGGCGACGACACCCCGATCATCCACGGCAGCGCCAAGCTGGCGGTGGAAGGCGATCAAAGCGAACTGGGCGAACCCGCCATCTTCCGTCTGGCCGAAGCCCTGGACACCTACATCCCGACACCCGAGCGCGCCATCGACGGCGCCTTCATCATGCCGGTTGAGGACGTGTTCTCCATCTCCGGTCGCGGTACCGTTGTGACCGGTCGTATCGAGCGCGGCGTTGTCAAGGTTGGCGAAGAACTCGAGATCGTCGGTATCAAGCCCACGCTGAAGACCACCTGCACCGGCGTGGAAATGTTCCGCAAGCTGCTGGACCAGGGCCAGGCGGGCGACAACGTCGGCGTACTGCTGCGCGGCACCAAGCGCGAAGAAGTCGAGCGCGGCCAAGTGCTGTGCAAGCCGGGCTCCATCAAGCCGCACACCAAGTTCACCGCCGAGATCTATGTTCTGGGCAAGGACGAAGGCGGCCGTCATACCCCGTTCTTCCAGGGCTATCGTCCGCAGTTCTACTTCCGCACCACCGACGTGACCGGTGCGGTCGAATTGCCGGCAGGTACCGAAATGGTGATGCCCGGCGACAACGTCAGCATCACGGTTAACCTGATCAACCCGATCGCGATGGAAGAGGGCCTGCGCTTCGCGATCCGCGAAGGCGGCCGTACCGTCGGCGCCGGTGTGGTTGCCAAGGTGCTCGAGTAAGTGGCTGCGGCCGCGCGATTTCGTTCTTTAAACCAGCGGCAATGCCGCGTAGATGCAAGAGAAGATTATGCAAAGTCAAAAAATTCGCATTCGCCTGAAGGCGTTCGACTATCGTTTGATCGACCAATCCGCGTTGCAAATCGTGGAAACGGCCAAGCGTACCGGTGCAGTGGTCAAGGGCCCGGTTCCGTTGCCCACCAAGATCGAGCGTTTCGATGTGCTGCGTTCCCCGCACGTGAATAAGACTTCGCGCGATCAATTCGAGATTCGTACCCATCTGCGTCTGATGGACATCGTGGATCCGACGGACAAGACCGTGGATGCGCTGATGAAACTGGATCTGCCAGCAGGTGTGGATGTAGAGATCAAATTGCAGTAATTGTTTTTTGTAGTTTAAGCAGTACGGATCGGCTGACCAATTGAAGTCAGCCCCTTAATAAAAGGAAATATAAAATGAGCTTAGGACTTGTCGGTCGCAAGATTGGCATGACCCGCATATTTACCGACGACGGAACATCGTTGCCGGTGACAGTGCTGGACGTGTCCAACAATCGTGTCACCCAGATCAAAACCGCTCCCACGGATGGTTACAGTGCAGTGCAGGTCGCGTACGGTACGCGCCGCGCCAGCCGTGTGACCAAAGCTGCGGCGGGCCATTTCGCCAAAGCCGGCGTCGAAGCCGGCAGCGTGCTGAAAGAATTCACCGCCACGCCGGAACAACTTGCCAGCCTGACTCTCGGCGGCACAGTCGGCGTGGACATGTTCCAGGTCGGTCAGAAGGTAGACGTGACAGGCGTGACCATTGGTAAAGGCTATGCCGGTACCATCAAGCGCCACCACTTCAAATCCGGCCGTGCAACACACGGTAACTCCAAGTCGCACAACGTTCCCGGTTCCATCGGTATGGCGCAGGATCCGGGTCGCGTGTTCCCGGGCAAGCGCATGACCGGTCACCTCGGTGACGTGCAGCGTACTGTTCAAAATCTCCAGATCGTTCGTATCGATGCCGAGCGCCAGCTGTTGCTGGTCCGCGGTGCCGTGCCGGGCGCGCCCGGCGGCGACGTGATCGTCCGCCCGGCAGTGAAAGCGGGGGCATAATGGAACTGAAAGTCATCAACGAAAATGGCAAGGCGGGCAAGAGCATGAACGCCTCCGACGACCTGTTCGGTCGAGAGTACAACGAGACGCTGGTGCATCAACTGGTGACGGCTTATCAAGCCAACGCCCGTTCTGCCAACAGCAAGCAAAAAGGCCGTAGCGAGATCGCCAAATCCACACGCAAGCCGTTCGCCCAAAAGGGTACCGGTCGTGCTCGTGCCGGTATGGCATCTAGCCCGTTGTGGCGCGGGGGCGGCAAGATTTTCCCGAACAGCCCGGACCAAAACTACACACAAAAGATCAACCGCAAGATGTATCGCGCCGGTCTGGCTTCCATCTTCTCGCAACTGGTGCGCGATGGTCGTCTGAGCGTGGTCGATACCTTGTCTGTCGATTCGCCCAAGACCAAGTTGCTGGCGCAGAAGATTAAGGGCATGGGGCTGGATCGCGTGCTGATCATCACCGACAGCATGGACGAGAACCTGTATCTGTCGTCGCGCAATCTGCCGAACGTGCTGGTGGTCGAAGCTCATCAAGCTGACCCGGTCAGCCTGGTGCGTTTCCCGCAAGTGCTGGTTACGCGCGGCGCGATCGCTAAAATCGAGGAGATGCTGGCATGAGCGCACAACAATTCAATGAAGAGCGTTTGCTGAACATCCTGTTGGCGCCGCAGATCTCCGAAAAGGCGACTTTCGTCGCGGAGAAGAACGAGCAGGTTATCTTCCGTGTGGTGTCCGATGCCACCAAGCCCGAAGTCAAGGCGGCGGTCGAGAAGCTGTTCAACGTCACCGTCGACAGCGTGCAGATCAGCAACGTCAAGGGCAAGCAAAAGCGTTTCGGCCGTTCCCTCGGTCGTCGTCAGGACTGGAAGAAGGCCTATGTGTGCTTGGCAGCCGGTCAGGAAATCAACTTTGCCGCAAGCGAGCAGGGGTAAACCATGGCACTGATCAAACTCAAACCGACATCTCCGGGAACGCGCGCCGTCGTGCGCGTGGTCAACAAGGAACTGCACAAGGGCAAGCCCGAGGCATCCTTGCTGGAAAAGAAGACACGCACCGCCGGTCGTAACCATAACGGTCATATCACCGTCCGTCACATGGGCGGCGGCCACAAGAAACATTATCGCCTCGTCGACTTCAAGCGCGACAAGGACGGCATCCCGGCTAGGGTCGAGCGTCTGGAATACGACCCGAACCGTACCGCACACCTGGCTTTGCTGGTGTACGCGGACGGCGAGCGCCGCTACATCCTGGCACCCAAGGGCATCTCTGCAGGTGCACAACTGGTGAGCGGATCGGAAGCGCCGATCAAGGCGGGCAATACCCTGCCGCTGCGCAATATCCCGGTCGGTTCCACCATTCATGCGATCGAGATGCTGCCCGGCAAGGGCGCGCAACTGGCGCGTTCGGCTGGTGCATCCGTGCAGCTGCTGGCCCGCGAAGGCAGCTACGCTCAATTGCGTCTGCGTTCCGGCGAGATCCGCAAGGTGCATATCGACTGCCGCGCGACACTGGGCGAAGTCGGTAACGGCGAACATTCCCTGCGTTCCATCGGCAAGGCCGGTGCGAACCGTTGGCGCGGTATCCGCCCGACGGTGCGCGGTGTGGCCATGAACCCGGTCGATCACCCGCACGGTGGTGGTGAAGGCAAAACAGCGGCAGGCCGTCATCCGGTCAGCCCGTGGGGTGTGCCAGCCAAGGGCTTCCGTACACGTCGTAACAAGCGTACTAGCGGCATGATCGTGCGCCGTCGCTTTCAGGTTTAAGGGGTAACTAGATATGGCACGTTCAGTTAAAAAAGGCCCGTTCGTCGATCTGCATCTGCTGAAAAAAGTGGAAGCAGTACGCGCAACCAGCGACAAGCGCCCGGTGAAAACCTGGTCGCGTCGTTCCACCGTGTTGCCCGAATTCGTCGGTCTGACGATCGCGGTGCACAACGGCAAGCAGCATATTCCGGTGTACATCTCCGAAAACATGGTGGGGCACAAACTTGGCGAGTTCTCTTTGACCCGCACCTTCAAAGGTCACGCTGCCGATAAAAAAGCAGTCGCCAAGAAATAAGGAGACATGATGAGTACAAAAGCAGTCATTCGTGGTGTTCGCCTGTCGGCACAGAAAGCCCGCCTGGTCGCTGACCAGATCCGTGGTCTGCCTGTCGCACAAGCACTGAACATCCTCGCTTTCAGTCCGAAGAAGGGCGGCGCCATCCTCAAGAAGGCGCTTGATTCCGCAATCGCCAATGCCGAGCATAACGACGGTGCAGACATCGATGAACTGAAGGTCACCACCATCTACGTGGATAAGGGTACTTCGCTGAAGCGCATGATCCCGCGTGCCAAGGGTCGCGGCACCGGCATCGAGAAGCAAACCTGCCACATTACGATCACCGTCGGGAGCTAAGCATGGGTCAGAAAATACATCCGATTGGATTCCGCCTGAGCGTTCAGAAGAACTGGACATCGAAGTGGTATTCCAGCAGCAAGCACTTTTCGGAGTTGCTGCTGAAAGACATCGAAGTTCGCGACTATCTGAAGAAGAAACTGGCGGGTGCCGGTGTCTCCAAGATCATCATCGAGCGTCCGGCCAAGAACGCCAAGATCACCATCTACACGGCACGTCCGGGTGTGGTGATCGGCAAAAAAGGCGAGGATATCGAGTCCCTGCGCAACGAACTGAAGAAACGCATGGGTTTGCCCGACGTTGGTCTGAATATCGAAGAGGTGCGCAAGCCTGAAGTTGACGCGCAACTGATCGCCGACTCCATCACCCAGCAGCTCGAGAAACGTATCATGTTCCGCCGTGCAATGAAGCGCGCGATGCAGAACGCGATGCGCCTGGGCGCACAGGGCATCAAGATCATGAGCGGCGGCCGTCTGAACGGTATCGAGATCGCCCGTACCGAGTGGTACCGCGAAGGTCGTGTGCCGTTGCACACATTGCGTGCCGACATCGACTACGGCTTCTCCGAAGCCAAGACCACCTACGGCATCATCGGTGTGAAGGTATGGGTTTACAAGGGCGATGCCGGACAGCAGGAAGTCGCTGCGCCGATCGCGGCCGAGCCGGAAAAGAAAGTAAGAAAGTCGGGAGCTAAACATGCTACAGCCAGCTAGAAGAAAATACCGCAAGGAGCAGAAGGGCCGCAATACCGGCATCGCTACGCGCGGCAACAAGGTCAGTTTCGGCGAGTTCGGCCTCAAGGCCGTCGGTCGCGGTCGACTGACTGCACGCCAGATCGAAGCCGCTCGTCGCGCCATGACGCGCCACATCAAGCGCGGTGGTCGTATCTGGATCCGTATCTTCCCGGACAAGCCGATCTCCAAGAAGCCTGCCGAAGTCCGTATGGGTAACGGCAAGGGGAGTCCCGAGTACTACGTCGCCGAGATTCAGCCGGGCAAGATGCTGTACGAGATGGACGGTGTGGATGAGGTGTTGGCGCGCGAGGCGTTCCGTTTGGCTTCCGCCAAGCTGCCTATCGAGACCACATTCGTAGTTAGACAGGTAGGGGCGTGATCATGAAGGCAAAAGAGATGAAAGCCAAATCGGTAGCCGATCTGCAACAAGAGCTATTGTCCCTGAACAAGGAACAATTCGGCCTGCGTATGCAAGCGGCAACCCAGCAATTGAGCAACACCAGCCAATTGCAAAAGGTGCGCCGCAACATCGCGCGTGTGAAAACGGTATTGACTGAGAAGGGTGTGCAGCAATGAGTGCAACGAATCTGAAACGCGCGCTGACCGGTACTGTCGTCAGCAACAAGATGGACAAGACCGTCACCGTCTTGGTCGAGCGCAAGGTCAAGCACCCAGTGCTGGGCAAGGTGGTGCGTGTCTCGAAAAAGTACCACGCTCATGATGAGAACAACGAGTTCAATGAGGGCGACGTTGTGACCATCGAAGAGACCCGTCCGCTGTCGAAAACAAAGACTTGGCGCGTATCCAAGCTGCTGGAGAAAGCCCAGGAAGCATAATTTATCAATTAAAGCTTGTGCAACTCGGCAAGTTTGAATAGAATGCGCGGCTTCGTTTCACCGTCGCTTGCGACGGCCTAACCCGAACGGGTTCCAAAACTAGCCGCCGCAGGCGGACAAAGTTGGAGATTGAAAAATGATACAAATGCAGTCTGTTTTGAATGTGGCCGACAATACCGGCGCTCGTTCCGTCATGTGCATCAAGGTGCTGGGCGGTTCCAAGCGTCGCTACGCCGGCGTTGGCGATGTGATCAAGGTCAGCATCCGTGATGCGGCCCCGCGTTCGCGCGTCAAGAAGGGCGAAGTGTACAGCGCCGTTGTGGTGCGTACCGCCAAGGGTGTGCGCCGTTCGGACGGATCCCTGATCAAGTTCGATGGCAATGCGGCCGTGTTGCTGAATAACAAGCTGGAGCCGATTGGTACCCGTATCTTTGGACCGGTGACCCGTGAACTGCGTAACGAGAAGTTCATGAAGATCGTCTCTCTGGCACCGGAAGTGCTGTAAGCGGCAGTCGAGGATAAATCATGAACAAGATCAAAAAGAACGACGATGTGATCGTCATCACCGGCAAGGACAAGGGCAACCGTGGCAGCGTTTTGAGCGTTGCCGGCGACTTCGTCCTGGTGGCTGGCATCAACAAGGTCAAGAAGCACCAGAAGCCGAACCCGGTGAAGGGTACTTCGGGCGGTATCGTGGAAATCGAGAAGCCTATCCATATTTCGAACATCGCCATCTACAACGCGACCGCCAAGAAGGCCGACCGCGTGGGCGTCAAGCAGTTGGAGGACGGCACCAAGGTGCGCGTGTTCAAGTCCAACGGCGAAGTGATTGCGTAAGGGGTAAGAGCATGGCTCGTTTATACGACTACTACAAAAAGAATGTGACTGAACAGCTGATGAAGCAGTTCGGTTACAAGTCCGTCATGGAAGTGCCGCGCATCGAGAAGATCACCCTGAACATGGGTGTCGGCGAAGCGGTGGCAGACAAGAAGGTGATGGATCACGCAGTCAGCGATATGCAGAAGATCGCCGGTCAGAAGCCGGTGGTGACCAAGTCCAAGAAGTCCATCGCCGGTTTCAAGATTCGCGAGAACTATCCGGTCGGCTGCAAAGTGACCCTGCGCCGCGAGCGCATGTATGAATTCCTGGATCGTCTGGTGACGGTTGCGATCCCCCGTATCCGCGACTTCCGCGGTATTTCCGGAAAGTCCTTCGACGGCCGTGGCAACTACAATATGGGCGTCAAAGAGCAGATCATTTTCCCGGAGATCGAGTACGACAAGATCGACGCTTTGCGTGGCATGAACATCACGATCACGACCACGGCGAAGACTGATGAAGAAGCCAAGGCATTGCTGTTGGCATTCAAATTCCCATTGAAGAACTGAGGGTGATATGGCTAAGACCGCTGTGATTAACCGTGAGCAAAAGCGCCGCGAAATGGTGAAGAAATTCGCCGCCAAGCGCGCCGAGTTGCAAGCGATCGCGACAAACATGTCGTTGAGCGAGGAAGAGCGCTTTGCTGCGCGTCAAAAATTGCAAGCGTTGCCGCGCGATTCCAGCCCGGTGCGTCTGCGTAACCGCTGCGCGCTGACCGGTCGTCCGCGCGGCACGTTCAGCAAGTTCGGTTTGGGGCGCACAAAATTGCGTGAATACGCGATGCGCGGCGAAATCCCCGGTGTAGTCAAGGCAAGCTGGTAAGGGTGAATCTATGAGCATGAGTGATCCGATCTCCGATATGTTGACGCGTATTCGCAACGCGCAAATGGCGGAAAAAACAATGGTGGCTATGCCTTCTTCCAAGATCAAGGCGGCGATCGCCAAGGTGTTGCAGGACGAAGGTTATGTGGAGGGCTTCAAGGTCGTGGCAAACGACGGCAAGCCCACACTGGAAATCGGCCTGAAGTACTACGCTGATCGTCCTGTGATCGAGAAGATCCAGCGCGTGAGCCGTCCAGGCCTGCGCGTGTACAAGGGCAGCGAAGATATTCCGCGCGTGATGAACGGTTTGGGCATCGCGATCGTATCCACCTCCAAAGGTCTGATGACAGACCGCAAGGCACGCGCCAACGGTATCGGCGGCGAAGTGCTCTGCATCGTGGCATAAGGGGGAGACATGTCTAGAGTCGCTAAAAATCCTATCGTGGTCCCGTCCGGTGTCGAAGTGACGGTGGCTGCCGATAAAATCTCCGTCAAGGGCCCGATGGGTACCCTGACACAAGTGCTGAAGGGTGATGTTGCAGTCGAGCGCGATGGCGACAAGCTGTTGTGCAAGGCGACCAACGAAAGCGCCCAGGCTGATGCGATGTCGGGCACGCTGCGCGCGTTGCTGGCCAATATGGTCGCCGGCGTGAGCAAAGGTTTCGAGCGCAAACTGACGCTGGTTGGCGTGGGTTACCGTGCACAAGCTGCCGGTGATGCAGTTAACCTGACGCTGGGCTTCTCGCATCCCGTGGTGCACAAGATGCCAAAAGGTGTGAAGGTCGCAACGCCTACCCAGACCGAGATCGTATTGACCGGTTCGGATAAGCAACAAGTCGGTCAAGTCGCTGCCGAGATTCGCGCCTACCGTGAACCTGAGCCCTACAAGGGCAAGGGTGTGCGTTATGCCGACGAAGTAGTGATCCTGAAAGAAACCAAGAAGAAATAATCGAGGTTGATATGTTGAACAAGAATGAAGCGCGTCAGCGCAGAGCACGCAAAACCCGTGCACGCATCGCTGAACAAAAAACTGTGCGTCTGGCGATCCATCGCACCAACCTGCATATCTATGCACAAGTGATCTCTGCCGACGGTGGCAAGGTGCTGGCTAGTGCCTCCACGCTGGAAGCGGATGTGCGCAAGAGCGTGGGCAACGGCGGCAACGCTGCTGCTGCAGCAGCGGTCGGCAAACGTATCGCCGAAAAGGCCAAGACCGCCGGAATCACGGCAGTAGCATTCGACCGTTCCGGCAACAAGTACCATGGTCGCATCAAGGCGCTGGCAGATGCCGCGCGCGAACATGGCTTGCAGTTCTAATCTGGGGTGAACCATGGCACAAGCTAAACAAGGCAAGAATCAGCAACAGGAAGACAAGGGCGACGGCCTCATCGAAAAGATGATCGCAGTGAACCGCGTGACCAAGGTTGTCAAGGGTGGTCGTATCATGGGTTTCGCTGCGCTGACCGTGGTGGGCGATGGCGATGGTCGTATCGGCATGGGCAAGGGCAAATCCAAGGAAGTGCCGGTCGCCGTGCAGAAGGCGATGGAAGAATCCCGCCGCAAATTGCTCAAAGTGAATTTGAAGGACGGTACACTGCATCACGCAGTAATCGGGCGTCACGGCGCTGCCAAGGTTTACATGCAGCCTGCTTCCGAAGGTACCGGCATTATCGCGGGTGGCGCGATGCGCGCAGTATTCGAGGCGGTCGGCGTGCGCAACGTGCTGGCCAAATGTCTCGGTTCCAGCAATCCTTACAACGTGGTGCGTGCCACGCTGAACGGTCTGAAGGCGCTGAATTCGCCGTCGGAGATCGCTGCCAAGCGCGGCAAGAGCGTAGAAGAAATCACGGGGTAAGCCATGGCAACCAAGAAGGCGCAAGCCAAAAAAACATTGAAGGTGACTCAGGTCAAGAGCGTCATCGGCACCAAGGAATCCCATCGTGCATGCGTGCGCGGTCTGGGGCTGCGTCGTATGCATCAAACCGTCGAAGTTGAAGATACTCCGGCAGTGCGCGGCATGATTAACAAAGTGTATTACCTGGTCAAGTGCGAGGCGTAAATGCAACTCAATCAAATCAAATCTGCTGAAGGCTCCAAGCATGCCAAGCGCCGCGTTGGTCGCGGCATCGGTTCCGGTCTCGGCAAGACTGCAGGTCGCGGTCACAAAGGTCAGAAGTCCCGTTCCGGCGGTTTCCACAAAGTTGGTTTCGAAGGCGGTCAGATGCCTTTGCAACGTCGCCTGCCCAAGCGCGGCTTCGTTTCGCTGACTCGCAACGACACCGCGCAAGTGCGCTTGTCCGATCTGCAAAAAATGCCGATCGACACCATCGACCTGCTGGCATTGAAGCAAGCCGGTGTCGTTCACGCCAACGCGCTGACCGCTAAGGTTGTGCTGGCCGGCGAGATTACCCGCGCAGTCAAATTGCAAGGTCTGTTGTTGACCAAAGGTGCACGCGCCGCAGTGGAAGCTGCCGGCGGTAGCATCGCTGAGTAAGGGTAGTCTGTGAGCAACGCAGCAGTGAGCAAGAATAAGTACGGCGATCTGAGCAAGCGCCTGTGGTTTTTGCTGGGTGCTCTGGTCGTGTACCGCGTCGGTGCGCATATCCCGGTGCCGGGTATCGACCCGAACGTGCTGGCGGAGTTGTTCAAGTCGCAACAGGGCGGCATCTTGGGCATGTTCAACATGTTCTCGGGCGGCGCGTTGGAGCGATTCACAATTCTGGCGTTGGGGATCATGCCGTACATCTCGGCGTCGATCATCATGCAACTGGCAGCGATTGCCGTGCCGCACCTGGAGCAGTTGAAGAAAGAAGGCGAAGCAGGACGCCGCAAGATCACGCAGTACACGCGCTACGGGACGTTGGTGTTGGCTCTGTTCCAGTCGTTCGGCATCGCGGTGATGCTGCAGTCGCAAAAGGATCTAGTGTTGCATCCGGGCATGTTGTTCCAGATGACCACCGTGATCACGCTGGTCACCGGAACGATGTTCCTGATGTGGCTGGGTGAACAGATCACCGAGCGCGGTTTGGGTAACGGTATCTCGCTGATCATCTTCGCGGGTATCGCAGCCGGCTTGCCGAGTGCGATCGGCAATACCCTGGAGATGTCGCGTACCGGCGCTTTCTCCATCCCGTTCGTACTGCTGTTGTTCTTTGGCGCGATCGCGGTAACGGCACTGGTGGTGTTCGTGGAACGCGGGCAACGCAAGATTTTGGTGAATTACGCCAAGCGGCAAGTGGGTAATAAGATTTATGGCGGGCAGAGTTCGCATCTGCCGCTGAAGCTGAACATGGCCGGGGTCATTCCGCCGATCTTCGCTTCTAGCATCATCCTGTTCCCGGCGACGCTGGCAGGATTTTTCGGATCCGGCGAAGGAATGAGCTGGTTGAAGGATGCGAGCGACATGTTGTCGCCGGGGCAGCCGATCTATGTGCTGTTCTACGCTTCAGCCATCATATTCTTCTGCTTCTTTTACACGGCGCTGGTTTTCAGCCCGAAAGAGACGGCAGACAATTTGAAGAAGAGCGGCGCGTTCCTGCCCGGTATACGTCCCGGCGACCAGACTGCGAAGTATGTGGAAAAGATCATGTTGCGCCTGACCATGGTCGGTGCGCTGTACATCACACTGGTGTGCTTGTTGCCTGAGTTCCTGGTGGTGTGGAAGAACGTACCATTCTACTTTGGCGGTACATCGCTGCTGATTTTGGTGGTGGTGACCATGGATTTCATGGCGCAGGTGCAGTCGTACTTGATGACGCACCAGTATGAAAACCTGTTGAAAAAGGCCAACTTTAAGGCCGGACTGACGCGTTAGAGAAACATGGCGAAAGAAGATGTCATCCAGATGCAGGGTGAGATTGAGGAATCGTTGCCGAATGCAACGTTCAGGGTGAAGTTGGAAAATGGTTTTGTCGTACTGGGTTATATTTCGGGCAAGATGCGCATGCACTACATCCGCATACTGCCGGGAGACAAGGTGACGGTTGAAGTGTCGCCTTACGATTTAAGCAAAGCGCGTATCGTTTTCCGCGCCAAGTAAGTTGAGAGAAGCAAGGAGAAGCAAATGAAAGTGCAAGCATCCGTGAAGAAAGTGTGCCGTAACTGCAAGATCGTGCGGCGCAATCGCGTGGTTCGTGTGATCTGCAGTAGCGATCCGCGTCACAAACAGCGCCAGGGTTGATTGAGACAAATCGCCGCTGGATGGTACAATTTACGACTTTTGAATGAATAGGGTAGCTGCATGGCTCGTATTGCCGGTGTAAACATTCCAAACCATCAACACGCCGTGATCGCGTTGACCGCGATCTACGGTATCGGGCGCACTCGCTCACAGCAAATCTGTGCTGCGGCCGGGGTCGTCACAACCACCAAAGTGAAGGACATCAGCGATTCCGATATGGAAAAGCTGCGCGACGAAGTCGCCAAGTTCACGGTGGAAGGTGACCTGCGTCGCGAAGTGACCATGAACATCAAGCGATTGATGGATCTGGGTTGCTATCGTGGTCTGCGCCACCGTCGCGGCTTGCCGTGTCGTGGTCAGCGTACCCGCACCAATGCACGTACCCGCAAAGGTCCGCGTAAATCCATCGCAGGCGCGAAGAAGTAATCTAGTAGAGGAACAGAGAAATGGCTAAGCCCAGTACGAGAGTGCGCAAGAAAGTTAAGAAGAACGTTGCCGAAGGTATCGCGCACGTTCACGCCTCCTTCAACAATACCATCGTGACCATCACGGACCGTCAGGGCAACACGCTGGCTTGGTCTACCAGTGGCGCGCAGGGTTTCAAGGGCTCGCGTAAAAGCACGCCGTTTGCTGCCCAGATCGCAGCCGAGACAGTGGGCAAGTCCGCTGTCGAGTGTGGCGTCAAGAACCTGGAAGTGCGCATCAAGGGCCCGGGCCCGGGGCGCGAATCCGCAGTGCGCGCATTGAATGCCGCAGGTTTCAAAATAACAAGCATTTCGGATATCACGCCGGTACCGCACAACGGTTGCCGTCCTCCGAAAAAGCGTCGTATCTAAGGAGCATAGATCTTGGCTAGAAATCTTGATGCAAAGTGCCGCAAGTGCCGCCGCGAAGGCGAAAAGCTGTTCTTGAAGGCAGAGAAGTGTTTCACCGACAAGTGCGCGGTCGAACGCCGTGCCTATCCGCCCGGTCAGCATGGTCAGAAGAAGAACACCCGTCTGTCCGAGTACGGTGGCCAGCTGCGTGAAAAGCAAAAGCTGCGCCGTATCTACGGCGTGCTGGAGCGTCAGTTCCGCCTGATCTACAAGCGTTCCGAACAGGCTCGCGGCATCACCGGCGAAACACTGCTACAGAACCTGGAATCGCGCCTGGACAACGTCGCTTATCGTATGGGCTTCGGCGGCTCTCGTGCTGAAGCGCGTCAGACCGTGCGCCATAACGGCGTGATGGTCAACGGCAAACGCGTCAACATCCCATCCTTCATGGTTCGCCCCGGCGATGTGGTGGAAGTGGCAGAACGCGCCAAAAACCAATTGCGCATCAAGTCCGCCCTGCAAGCTGCCGAACAACGCGGTTTCCCGGAATGGCTCGAAGTGGATGCCAAGGGACTCAAGGGAACATTTAAAGCCGTTCCTCAGCGTTCTGAGTTGCCAGCCACGATCAACGAGCATCTCGTGGTCGAGTTGTATTCCAAGTAATCCACGCGGAGTCGAATATGCCTAACAATAGTCTGTTGAAGCCCCGCATCATCGACGTGCAACGCATCTCCGCCACACAGGCGAAGGTCGTGATGGAGCCGTTCGAACGCGGCTACGGTCACACGCTGGGCAACGCGCTGCGCCGCGTGCTGCTGTCTTCCATGCCCGGCTACGCCGTGACTGAAGTCAAGATCGCCGGTGTGCTGCACGAGTACTCTTCCATCGACGGCGTGCAGGAAGACGTGGTCGAGATCCTGCTGAACCTCAAGGGTCTGGTACTCAAGCTGCACAATTCCCGTGAAGTGACCTTGCATCTGCGCAAGTCCGGCGCCGGCGTCGTGACGGCTGCCGACATCGAAGTCACTGCCGACACCGAAGTCATCAACCCGACCCATGTCATCGCCCACCTGACTGCAGGCGGCAAGCTGGACATGGAGATCAAGGTCGAACAAGGTCGCGGTTACGTTTCCGCCATCTCGCGCATGCAACCCGGCGCGACCCGCCCGGTCGGTCATATCGCACTGGACGCATCGTTCAGCCCGATCTCCCGCGTCAGCTACGCAGTCGAGAGCGCCCGTGTCGAACAGCGCACCGACCTTGACAAGCTGATCATGGACATCGAGACCAACAGCGCCATCGATCCGGAAGAAGCCATTCGCTACTCCGCACGCGTGCTGATGGACCAACTGTCCGTATTTGCCGCACTGGAAGGTACTCCGGCCCCGGTCGAGAAGCCCGCAGCGCCGAAGGTCGATCCGATGCTGCTGCGTCCTGTCGACGATCTGGAACTGACTCCGCGTTCTTCGAACTGTCTGAAGGCCCAGAGCATCCATTACATCGGCGACCTGATCCAGAACACCGAAGCGGATCTGCTGCGCACCCCGAATCTGGGCCGCAAGTCGCTCAACGAAATCAAGCAAGTGCTGGCCGAACACGGTCTGTCGCTGGGCATGAAGTTGGAAAACTGGACGGCAATGTCCGAGAAATAAACTTCTTCAGCCGTGAGGCTGGAAGCAAGAGAGGAAAATCATGCGTCACCGTTTAGGACTTAGAAAACTCAACCGCACCAGCAGCCACCGTTTGGCGATGTTGCGCAACATGACCGTTTCGCTGCTGCGTCACGAAGTCATCAAGACAACCCTGCCGAAGGCCAAGGAACTGCGCCGCGTCGCCGAACCTATCCTGACACTGGGCAAGAACCCCAGCCTGGCAAACAAGCGTCTGGCATTCGCCCGTCTGCGCGACCGCGAGATCGTGACCAAGCTGTTCGACGAACTCGGCCCGCGCTACGCGGCCCGCAACGGCGGCTACTCGCGTATCCTGAAGTTCGGTTTCCGCAAGGGCGACAATGCACCGATGGCACTGGTCGAACTGCTGGACCGCCCGGCTGATGCACAAGTGGTAGAAGTCGCAGGCGAATAAGCCTCAGCGCCGCAAGCAACACCAGACAAAGCCGGACTTGTTCCGGCTTTGTTTTTTGTGCGGCCTTAAGAGAACCAGCGCAGAAAGGCGGCGGCGGAGATCGCGGTGACCGCCAGCACGGCAGATGAGATCCACACCCTTTCCAGGCGCTGTTCCTTCCAGCGTTCGCCAGACCACAGGTATGCCGCGAGCATCAGGATGCCGAGCGTCGCACAGATCATCTTGATGCCCAGCGCGTAAGTAGCGATCCCGGAGATGTCAGGTAGCTCGTGGTAGTAATAGTAAGTGGTCATCCCGAAGGTGGCGCCGCTTGCCGCCTGCGTCAACCAGCCGATCAGCACAAGCTGCGCAATCTTCCTTCGCATGGCGCGATCACGCCACTTCAGGGCGAGCAGCGAACCTCCCACCACTGCTACCGCCCCCAGGTTATGCACAACCTGGATCGCTGCATAGCTCAGGTTTTGAACATCGCTCATTGCGCCGTCACCTCGACACAGGTCTCTAGCCCGGTCGACATATGCCACTTGGTATTCTCGGTCAGGCAGATCTTGTGTTTGCCGGGTGTCATTGCGTCAAGCTCGGTATTGCCTTTCAACTGGCGCAGGACATCGATGCGCTTGTCGTCGAGATAAAGGTGCAGATGGTCGCCCTTGGGGCCGAGCATGGCTTCGTAGTTGACCGGAACCTTCGCGGTGGCGCTGACCATGGCGCCGTTGGCGGGGGAGTTGATGGTGATCTTGCCGTCTGCTGCCAGAGCCTGGCCATAAGCAAGCGCCAGGAAGAGGGGAATCAAAAGCCTGGTTTTCATGATCGTTCTCCTTGTATGAATTACCGAAGGAAACGCATCATCATCTAACAATAACCAATCAAGAAAGTCAAGAATTAGCAGCCTTCCAGTCCAAGCGGAAAGGCTGCTAATTCATAATTACATCATTGGCTTAGTAGTTTTTTGAGGTATGGCCCGGTCACGCTGTCCTTGCTCGCCACGATATCCTTGGGCGAACCCTGTGCCACGATGATGCCGCCGCCGTCGCCGCCTTCCGGTCCCAGATCGATCACCCAGTCTGCGGTTTTGATCACGTCCAGATTGTGCTCGATCACCACCAGCGTGTTGCCCTGGTCGCGCAGGGTGTGGATCACCTTGAGCAGCATATCGATGTCGTGGAAGTGCAGGCCGGTGGTCGGCTCGTCGAGGATATACAGCGTGCGTCCGGTGTCGCGCTTGGACAACTCCAGCGACAGCTTCACGCGCTGCGCCTCGCCGCCCGAGAGCGTCGTCGCGCTCTGGCCCAGCGTGATGTAACCCAGGCCCACGTCGAGCAGCGTCTTCAGCTTGCGCGCGAGGATAGGTACGGCAGAAAAGAACTCGTGTGCCTGCTCTACTGTCATGTTCAGCACCTTGTGGATGTTCGCGCCCTTGTATTGCACCTCCAGCGTCTCGCGGTTGTAGCGCTGGCCGTGGCACACGTCGCAGGGCACATACACGTCCGGCAGAAAGTGCATCTCCACCTTGATCACGCCGTCGCCCTGGCACGATTCGCAGCGCCCGCCCTTCACGTTGAAAGAGAAGCGCCCCGGCCCGTAGCCGCGCTCACGCGAGGTCGGCACGCCCGCGAACAAATCGCGTATCGGCGTGAACAGCCCGGTATAGGTCGCCGGGTTGGAACGCGGCGTGCGCCCGATGGGCGACTGGTCCACGCTGATCACCTTGTCGAAGAATTCCAGTCCCTCGATCTCGCGGTATGGTGCAGGCTCGGCATTGCTGCCGTACAGATGCTTCGCCACCGCGTTGTAGAGCGTGTCGTTGATGAGTGTGGACTTGCCCGAACCGGACACGCCCGCGATGCAGGTGAGCAGCCCCACCGGCAGATCCAGCGTCACATCCTTCAGGTTGTTGCCGCAGGCGCCGAGGATGCGCAGATGGCGCTCGGCATCGGGCTTGCAGTATTGGGTCGGCAGCGGGATGCTACGCCGGCCGGAAAGGTAATCGCCGGTGAGCGATTGCGGGTCGGCACATACTTCATCCGGCGTGCCTTGCGCCACCACCTGGCCGCCATGCTCGCCCGCACCCGGCCCCATATCCACCACATAGTCGGCGGTGCGTATCGCGTCCTCGTCGTGCTCTACCACGATCACGCTGTTGCCCATGTCGCGCAGGCGCTTCAGCGTGTCCAGCAGGCGGTCGTTGTCGCGCTGGTGCAATCCGATCGATGGCTCGTCCAGCACATACATCACGCCGGTCAGTCCCGAGCCGATCTGTGAAGCCAGACGGATGCGCTGCGCCTCGCCGCCGGAGAGCGTCTCGGCGGAACGATCCAGCGACAGGTAATCCAGCCCCACGTTGTTGAGGAAAGTGAGACGGCTGGCGATCTCCTGCACGATCTTCTCGGCGATGGCCTGCTTGTTGCCGGGCAGTTTCACGCCCTGGAAGAAAGTCAGCGCCTGCTTCAGCGGCAGCGCGCTTAATTCATAGATGGCGCGGTCGGCCACGCGCACATGGCGTGCCTCTTCGCGCAAGCGCGTGCCATTGCAGTCCGGGCAGGAACAGGAGTTGAGGTACTTCGCCAGCTCCTCGCGCACCGTCGGCGATTCCGTCTCGTTGTAGCGCCGCTCCAGATTGTTCACGATGCCCTCGAAGGCATGCTCGCGCAGCATCTTCTTGCCGCGCTCGTTCAGGTAGGTGAAGGCGATCTCGTCGTGCCCGCTGCCGTACAGCACCACCTGCTGGATCTTCTGCGGCAAGCTCTCGAACGGCCGCTCCAGATCGAAATCGTAATGCTTCGCCAGACTGTCCAGCATCTGGTAATAGAACTGGTTGCGTCTGTCCCAACCCTTGATCGCGCCACCGGAGAGCGACAGGTTGGGGAAAACCACGATGCGCGCCGGATCGAAGAACGAGATCACGCCCAGGCCGTCGCACTTCGGGCATGCGCCCATCGGGCTGTTGAACGAGAACAGGCGCGGTTCCAGCTCCTGCAGCGAGTAGTTGCAAACCGGGCAGGCGAACTTGGCCGAGAACAGATGCTCCTTGCCCGACTCCATCTCCACCGCCAGCGCGCGGCCATCGGCATGGCGCAGCGCCGTCTCGAACGACTCCGCCAGACGCTGCTTGATATCCGGCGAAACCTTTAGCCGGTCCACCACGATCTCGATGGTGTGTTTGGAATTCTTCGCCAGCTTCGGCAGCGCATCCATCTCGCACACCTTGCCGTTCACGCGCAGGCGCACAAAACCCTGCGCACGCAACTCGTCGAACAGATCAGCCTGCTCGCCCTTGCGCTCCACCACGATGGGCGACAGGATCATCACCTTCGTGCCTTCCGGCAGCGCCAGCACCGCATCCACCATCTGCCCCACCGACTGCGCCTGCAGGATGATGTCATGCTGCGGACAATGCGGATCGCCCGCTCGCGCAAACAACAGACGCAGGTAATCGTGAATCTCGGTCACGGTACCCACAGTGGAACGCGGGTTATGCGATGTCGCCTTCTGCTCGATGGCGATGGCGGGCGAGAGCCCCTCGATCAGGTCCACATCCGGCTTCTCCATCAACTGCAGGAACTGGCGCGCATATGCCGAAAGCGACTCCACATAACGCCGCTGCCCCTCGGCATACAGCGTATCGAACGCGAGTGAGGACTTGCCCGAACCGGAAAGACCGGTGATCACCACCAGCTGATTGCGCGGCAGATCGAGGCTGATGTTCTTGAGATTGTGGGTGCGAGCACCGCGTATTTTTATGTATTCCATGCCAAGCAGAGAGTCAGAAGAGCGACTGGACAATATACGCGAAAACGGAAGCTTTCCCAACTGACAGAATCAGGATTAATAGAGGGAAAAATCCCGTTCGCGCAGAGCCTGTCGAAGCATGAATGGCTTCGCTTCCTCCAGCCTGTCAAAACAGGGGCTTAACCCTTGCTGCACTACTGCCATGTCCGTATAGTTCAGCCCAATTGCACATTCGCCTCAATACAACAAGCTGCTACGGGTATGCGGCTGGCGTACTAATAACGGAGCAAATAGTCCATGGCACTACCCTTCTATATTCCAGATCGCCCCGCAGCAGAAGATTCATTTGGTCGCTCGCATTTTGCAGTGGCTCTGTCTCGTTCTCTGCTGCTACCAAAGGGCAGTCACGGCCTAGTCGTCGGTATCGAGGGGAATTGGGGCTCCGGTAAGAGCACACTCATTGGCTTTGTTACAAAGAACTTTGCTAGCGTAACCGAGGGTAGCGTGCCAATTGTGGTGGAATTTAATCCTTGGATGGTTAGTAACACAGGTGCCTTAGTAGAGGCTCTGATTGGTCAAATTGCGGCTTCGATAGGCAAGGATATCTCCGTTGGCAATAAAGGAATCGAAGTTGGACAGAAGTTGCTTGGTTACGTTGGTCTTTTAAAGCATCTGAAATATCTAAAATATGTTCCTGCTTTGAGCTGGGCTGGAAATATTGCTGCCGATATTCCAGAAGTCGTGCAAACGGTAGCTGCTACCGCAGAACAGGGGGCAGAGGCTGGACACAAGGCGATTGAGGATTTCAAAAAATTATTGCCATCCTTGGATTTGCCACAACAAAGGAATGAAGTAATAGAAGCATTAGATGGTCTGGATCGTGTTGGTACGCGTTGAATATTACCCAGAAAACCTAGCCTCTGCGCGCTGAAAATTACCCAGGTGATTAACCTCCTCCATTCCGATTTTCGGAATGGAGAAACCAAGGAGATGATCACCATGAAATTACTGGGTAAAGTAA
>JACQYW010000004.1 GCA_016208015.1 Nitrosomonadales bacterium
CATTCCACTCGGCCATCTTGGAAGTCAAAAGTAGTGAAACTGAGCTACACTTATTTGCAGCCGTCACCCAAAATGGCGGCTAAAGTGCCTGGGTAAAATTCAACGCGCAGGGCTGGGTAGTTTTAAACGCGCACCAACAGGACCGCTTCATTTCGCATCTCTATGAGGTCAAGTCGGTTCAGATTGTGAAGCGAAGCGAAATTTCCGCCGAGCAGGCGGGCAAGGCAAGTTCTTCAAGTGACGAGTATTGGCTGTTTGAATTGGGCTATGCGCAGCCATTGGGGTCGCAAATCAAGATGAGTATTCGATCCGGTAGATTCCCTTTCGAATTGGTGCAAGCGGCCGATTTGTTCAAAGCAACGGATTGGAAAGCCGTGACCAAGCGCTATGCGCTGCTAACCTAGACCCATGGCCGACATTTGGAGCAAACAGAAACGCTCGGAAGTCATGTCATTGATCCGCTCGCGCGGAAACAAGGCAACAGAATTGCGTCTGATTGAAATATATCGGGAGCACGGCATCACCGGCTGGCGGCGCAATCAGCCGCTTCTCGGCAAACCGGATTTCACTTTCAGGCGGGAAAAGGTTGTTGTCTTTGTGGACGGCTGTTTTTGGCACGGCTGCCCGAGGTGCTACAAGCGCCCCAAGAGCAATCGGAAATTTTGGGACACCAAAATTGCAAACAACCGGAAAAGAGACCGTCTTGTTAATCGCGAGCTTCGCGGTTCCGGATGGCGGGTTGTGCGAATCTGGCAGCATCAATTGGACAGTTCGGCGCGGGTCGCTGGTCGCGTGAGGCGTTACTTGGAGCTCGGCAATATATAAATGAAGAACGGGCCGCAATGCGGCCCGTTTCTTTGCAGAGTGAGGAAGACATCACGCCTTGTGATAAACCTCCGCCCCCTGCTTCACAAACTCCACCGATTTTACTTCCATACCTTTCGCTAGAGCCTCTGCCTCGGCGATTCCTTGCGCGGCGGCGAAGTCGCGCACGTCCTGGCTGATCTTCATCGAGCAGAATTGCGGGCCGCACATGGAGCAGAAGTGGGCGACTTTGGCGGATTCTTTGGGCAGGGTTTCGTCGTGGAATTCGCGCGCGCGGTCGGGGTCGAGGCCGATGTTGAACTGGTCTTCCCAGCGGAATTCGAAGCGCGCCTTGCTCATGGCGTTGTCGCGGATCTGTGCGCCGGGGTGACCCTTGGCGAGGTCGGCGGCGTGGGCGGCGATCTTGTAGGTGATGATGCCTTCCTTCACGTCGGCCTTGTTGGGCAGGCCGAGGTGTTCCTTGGGCGTGACGTAGCAGAGCATGGCGGTGCCGAACCAGCCGATCAACGCCGCACCGATGGCAGAGGTGATGTGGTCGTAGCCGGGGGCGATGTCCTGCGTCAGCGGGCCAAGGGTGTAGAAGGGCGCTTCGTGGCACCACTTCAGTTGCAGCTCCATGTTCTCCTTGATCATGTGCATCGGCACATGGCCGGGGCCTTCGATCATCACTTGCACGTCGTGCTTCCACGCGATCTGCGTCAGCTCGCCCAGCGTCTTCAGTTCACCGAGTTGCGCTTCGTCGTTGGCGTCGTAGACCGAACCGGGACGCAGGCCGTCGCCGAGCGAAAAGGTCACGTCGTAGGCCTTCATGATCTCGCAGATATCTTCGAAGTGCGTATAGAGGAAGTTTTCCTGATGGTGCGCGAGGCACCACTTCGCCATGATGGAGCCGCCGCGCGAGACGATGCCGGTCATGCGCTTGGCGGTCATGGGGATGTAGCGCAGCAGCACGCCGGCGTGGATGGTGAAATAGTCCACGCCCTGTTCGGCCTGCTCGATCAGTGTGTCCTTGAAGATTTCCCAAGTCAGGTCTTCGGCCTTGCCGTTCACCTTTTCCAGCGCCTGATAGATGGGCACGGTGCCGATGGGCACGGGCGAATTGCGGATGATCCATTCGCGGGTTTCGTGGATGTTCTTGCCGGTGCTCAGGTCCATCACCGTGTCGCCGCCCCAGCGGATGGCCCAGGTCATCTTTTCCACTTCTTCCTGAATGCTGGAGCCGAGCGCGGAGTTGCCGATGTTGGCGTTGATCTTCACCAGGAAGTTGCGGCCGATGATCATCGGCTCGCATTCCGGGTGGTTGATATTGGCGGTGATGACGGCGCGTCCGGCGGCGACCTCAGCGCGCACGAACTCGGGAGTGATCTCCTTGGGCATCGCCTTGCCGAAGTTCTCGCCCGGATGCTGTTTGAGCATCATTTCGGATAGTCCATCGCGTTTCTGGTTCTCGCGGATGGCGATGTACTCCATCTCCGGCGTGATGATGCCTTTGCGCGCATAGTGCATCTGCGTGACGTTCATGCCGGGCCTGGCTTTGCGCGGCGTGTGCTGGAGGTCGAAGCGCATGTCGGCAAGCGCGGGGTCGTTCAGACGTTGCTGGCCGTATTCAGAAGTCAGGCGCGGCAGCGCTTCGGTGTCGTTGCGCTCGGCGATCCACGGCGCGCGCATCTCGGCCAGGCCGGAGCGGATGTCGATCGCAACTTGAGGGTCGGTGTAGGGGCCGGAGCAGTCGTAGACGTAGATGGGCGGGTTCTTCTCGACGCCGTTGTTCAGGTGGGTGTCGGTCAGCGTGATTTCGCGCATCGGCACGCGGATGTCGGGGCGGCTGCCCTGCACGTAGATCTTGCGCGAGTTCGGCAGCGGCTTGATCGCGGCTTCGTCGACATGCGCCGCCTTGGCGAGGAATTGGGGATTGGCGTTCATGATGGTGCTCCAAAAATGCAGAAAGCACCGGAAGGATGCTTCCCTACGACGGCATTACCCGTACAGGTTCAAAGGGTGTTTCTCACTTCGTAACGAAGACCCCCAGCGAGGTGGCAAGGTACTGGAAAGGCGGGGAGAAGGCAAGTTGACGATTCGTGTCGGGAAAGCTTGACGCCATTGATCCAAAAAGCTCCATACCATTCCCTCCCCCTTGCAGGGGGAGGGCTAGGGAGGGGGTAGAAACGCGGCATCCCACCGACTCTACCCCCATCCTGACCTTCCCCCTGCAAGGGGGAAGGAACTGGTTCAATGCTTTGTACTGGCCGGAAGTGCTTGTTATACTGCGCCTTCACAAAAACACTTATGCGATAAAGGGACTGGGGGATGAACAACGTGGAACTCGCTCGCTTCAATATGGTGGAACAACAGATACGTCCCTGGGACGTGCTGGACATGAATGTGCTCGACCTCATCAAGAAGGTCAAACGCGAACAATTCGTGCCGGTGGACAAACAGTCGCTGGCATTCATGGATGTGGAGATCCCGTTGGGGCACGACGTGAAGATGTGGTCGCCCAAACTGGAAGCGCGTGCCTTGCAGGCGCTGAAGCTCAAGCGCAGCGATCGTGTGCTGGAAGTGGGTACCGGCAGCGGTTACCTCACCGCGTTGCTGTCACGCATGGCCGATCATGTGACCAGCGTTGAGCTGGTACAGGAACTGAGTGCCCGCGCCGCACGCAATCTGGCGGCGCATCATTTCGATAACGTCACGCTGGAAGTCGGCGATGCCTCCAAGGGCTGGGGCGGCGAGAAGTTCGATGCCATCGTATTGACCGGCTCGGTGCCGCTGCAACCCCAATCACTGTACGAGATGCTCAATGTCGGCGGTCGCCTGTTCGCCATCGTGGGAGATGCTCCGGCGATGCAGGCGATGCTGGTGAGCTGTTGCGCACCGGGCGTCTTCGAGACGACCACCCTGTTTGAAACCAACGTCGCGCCTTTGGCGAACGCGCCGCAGCCGCAGCGTTTTGTGTTCTAGGGAATACGCTGAACAAGTCGTCATTCCGGCCCTTCGGCAGGCTCAGGACAGGTTGACCGGCGACCAAGCCGGAATCCAGTGTTTTCAGTCGACTGGACACCTGCCTTCCCCGGTGTGACGAATTTAGACCTGTTCAGATTCTCTCTTTGGCATGGTCGAAAGGGTGATGTCAGCTTGTAATGTGTAGTCGCAGCATGTAATATTAGAAATCTCTAATATTTGGAGCAGGCGATGAATTTATCCAAAACAACACTCGGCGTGATCCTGGCCCTCGGCATCAGCCCGCAGGCGCAGGCAGCCGACCTCCTCGAACTCTACCGCGCCGCGCAGAGCCAGGACGCCACCTTCGGCGCCGCGCGCGCCGCGCGCGATGCCGGCCAGGAGAAGCTCACCCAGGGCCGCGCCCTCATGCTGCCCAGCGTCAACCTCTCCGCCAACACCACCCAGAACGACGTCCACACCGTCCTGCCCGTGGATTCGACCAAAAAATACAACAGCCACGGCTACACCGTCAGCCTCGTCCAACCCCTGTTCCGCGAACAGAACTGGGCCGTGTACACCGAATCCGAACTGCAGGTCGCCCAGAGCGAAGCCCAGTTCAGACTGGCCGAACAGGACCTGGTCCTGCGCGTCGCGCAAGCCTACTTCGACGTGCTCATCGCCCAGGACAGCGTCCAACTCGCCGCTGCGCAAAAGACCGCCATCGCCGAACAACTGGAACAGGCCAAACGCAACTTCGAAGTCGGCACCGCCACCATCACCGACACCCAAGAAGCCCAGGCCAGATACGACCTCATCGTCGCCCAGGAGATCGCCGCCCAGAGCACCCGCGAGATCAAACGCCGCAGC
>JACQYW010000002.1 GCA_016208015.1 Nitrosomonadales bacterium
GAGTTCGACTCGAACACCTAAGCGCTCTCGTCTGCACAAGCACAAGCACCCACACTAATCGGTTGTTTCTTCTATCTTTTAAAGAGCTGGCTTGAAACTTTTTTCGCTGCCTCAGCGGCGAAGAGGTGCGCATTATATAGAGCGAAAGACTTTCGTCAACTCATTTTTTGCGGCTTGATTCTACAGTGTTGGTTGCGGGGGCAGGATTTGAACCTACGACCTTCGGGTTATGAGCCCGACGAGCTGCCAGACTGCTCCACCCCGCGTCTGAGAAGGGGGCGAACTCTACAGAAGTACCGCGGTGCCGTCAACAAGAGATTGGGTGCGTAACGCAGGTTTCGCAGATATCGATCCGCCGCGTCTATATAGACTGTCGCCGCCACGCCCTGCTGCAATAGCGTTCCGTCTCTATCCATGCGGCATAATTCGCCCCCCGAAAAGGATTTGCCCAACCCCCTCTTTTTATGGATAATGCGCCCCCTTATCGGTATCCGTGCGCGTACAAAAGCCGCGCCTAACTTTAGCAAGGAAGACAAAATGAAAGCCGCCATTCACCCAGAGTACAAAGAGATCGCAGTGACATGCAGCTGCGGCAACAAGTTCACCACCCGCTCCACCATGAGCAAATCGGAACTGCACGTTGAAGTCTGTTCCGAGTGCCACCCGTTCTACACCGGCACTCAGAAGATCGTGGACACCGCAGGTCGCATCGAGAAGTTCCGCAGCAAGTACAACACCGGCGCCAAGACCGCCGCTTGATGGAACTTCGCTAGGCACAAAGATCAAAAGGCAGCGTAGGCTGCCTTTTTCTTTTCCGGAACGACAACATGCACAAGCTCTGCACACTGCTGATCGTCATCGTCGCCTTGCTGCTGGGCGGCTGCGCCACCAACCCCGTCAGCGGGGAAAAAGATTTCGTGATGATGTCGGAGTCACAGGAGATTGCGCTGGGCCGAACATCCGATGCCGAGGTGCGCAAGCAATACAAGGTCTACGCCAATCCAACCCTGCAAAGCTACGTCAATCGCGTCGGCCAGAAAGTCGCCGAACACAGCCATCGCCCCAACATCCGCTACCGTTTCACCGTACTTGATTCGCCCGAGATCAATGCCTTCGCCCTGCCTGGTGGTTATGTCTATATCACGCGCGGCATCCTGGCCTATCTGAATTCGGAAGCCGAGATGGCCGCGGTACTGGGGCATGAGGTCGGCCACGTCACTGCACGCCACGGCGTGCGCCAGCAAAGCGCGGCGCAAGCCGCCAACATCGGCATCTCCATCGCCTCCATCTTCCTACCTGAACTCAACACCCAGCTCGGACAGGACCTGACCAATCTGTTCGGCGGCGCACTGCTCTCCGGCTACGGGCGCGAGCATGAACTGGAATCCGACCGCCTCGGCGCCCAGTATCTGGCGCGCACCTCATATGACCCACAGGCGATGATTCGCGTGGTCGGCGTACTGAAGAACCAGGAACTCCACGATGCCGAGCTCGCAAAACAGGAAGGGCGCGAACCGCGCCGCTATCACGGCACCTTTGCCACCCACCCGGACAACGACACGCGCTTGCAACAGGTGGTCGGCGAAGCCGGCAGCCTGACCGTTGCCGAACCCAGAGAGGGCAGAAGCGAGTTCCTGAAGCAGACCGAAGGCATGGTATTCAACGACAGCGTCGAGGAAGGTATCGTGCGCGACAACCGCTTCATGCATAAAGACCTCGGCATCTCGCTCACGTTCCCGCCGGGCTGGAGCATAAAGAACTCGACCACACAGCTCGTCGCCCTCAGCCCCCAGGTCGATGCCGCGATCCAGTTGAAGATCGACGACAAGCCGACCGGCAATGTCACCGAATATACCCGCCGCGTGCTGGGCAACGACGCCCGCATCGAAACGCTGGAGATCGAACGACTGCATGCCGCCATCGGCGACACCGGCAAGGTCGTGCTCGGCATCGTCTATTTCGACCGCAAAGCGTTTCACATCGTGGGCAATGCCAAGACCACCGCGACGCTGGAAGCGCAACGCAGCGCGATGAAGGAAACGATACGCAGCTTCCATGTGCTGAGCGACGACGAAAAGAAATCGATCAAACCGCTGACCATCAGACTCGTCACTGCGCAGAAGGGCGAGAGCTACGCAAAACTGGCGCAGCGCTCGCCATTAGGTAAGAATGCGGAAAGTTATCTGCGCCTCATCAATGCGCAGTACCCCACGGGCGAACCCGTAGTCGGACAGACACTCAAGATCATCGAATAAAAAACGGATGTACGCCTACTACACGAAACTGAAAGAACCCGAGATCACCCCGGTCAAGGCAGGATTCATGCTCCTGCTGTGCGCGGTGTGGCTGCTCACCGGGCTTGTCGGCCATGATCCCTGGAAGCCGGACGAAGCCTACAGCTTCGGCCTGATCTATCACATCATCCAGAACAACGACTGGATCGTGCCCACGCTGGCGGGCGAGCCCTACATGGACAAGCCGCCGCTGTACTACTGGACGGCGGCAATCTTCGCCAAACTTTTCGCCCCCATCCTGCCGCTGCATGACGGCGCACGCCTGGCGAGCGGCTTCTACATCGCACTGACCATGCTCTTCGTCGGCCTGAGCGGCCGCGAACTGTTCGGCGAGAACCGCGGCTGGCCTGCAGCCATCGCCCTGATCGGCTGCCTTGGCATGCTGGTGCGCGCCCACGAGATCATCACCGATACCGCGCTGCTCGCCGGCTGCGCCATAATGATCTACGCCTACGCCCTCAGCCTGCGCAGTCCAAAACTCGCGGGTCTGCTGATGGGAATCGGTATCGGCATCGGCTTCCTCAGCAAAGGCTTCATCGCCCCCATCCTGTTCCTGCTCATCAGCATCTTGCTGCTGAGCTTCCGCGAATGGCGCACCCGCGCTTTCCTGACCACTGTCGGTATCGCCATCGTCTGTGCCCTTCCGCTGCTCACGGTATGGCCATGGCTGTTGTTCCAGCATTCGCCGCAACTGTTCGTCGAGTGGATGTGGACGCTCAATATCGGACGCTGGTTGGGTTTCGTCAAAGGCGGCGATTACAGCGACGTCTTCTACTACGTGAAGATATTGCCATGGCTGGCCTGGCCTGCGTTGCCTCTCGCCGCCTGGGCGGTGTGGGAAGCACGCAAGAGAGTCTGGCATCAGGCCGAATTCCAGCTGCTGCTGGTCAGCTTCCTCGTCATGCTGGTGACGCTGAGCATCGTGCCGGACATCAAGGAAGTGTTCGCGCTGCCCATGCTGCTGCCGATCGCGCTGCTCGCCACCGCCTCGCTCTCCACCCTGCGCCGCGGCGCCGCCAATGCGCTCGACTGGTTCGGCATCATGACCTTCGCCATGCTCGCCATCGCGCTGTGGTGGGGTTGGGCTGGCTTGCTGCTGAACAACAACGCCAAGATCACCCACTGGCTGAAAGACTACCAACCCGGCTTCGAGCCCGATTTCTACGCCACCCCGTTCTGGATCGCCGTCACCGCGACCGTGCTTTGGATCGTGCTGGTGTGGCGTGTCGGCCGCTCCGTGCGCCGTTCGCTCATCAACTGGGCCGCCAGCGTCACCCTGCTGTGGATACTGCTGATGACCATCTGGCTGCCCTGGCTCGACACTGGCAAGAGTTACCGCCACATGGTGGACGACCTGAAAGAGAACCTGCCGAAGAAATACAAATGCATCGCCGGCGTGCGCATCGGCGACAGCCAGCGCGCCATGCTGCAATACTTCGGCAACCTCAACCCGAAACGCAACGCCTCAAACGTCTGCGACCTGTTGCTGGTGCAGGGCGACCGCATCGCCAAGCCCATCGAGGACGAGATCGGCTGGGAGAAGATGTGGGAAGGCGGGCGCAAGGGGGATACGAAGGAGAGGTTCAGGTTGTATCGGAGGGTGAAGGAGTAGTTTTTGTTTTTCCGCACCGGATCGTTCGTCCTGCGCTTCTCATCCCCTCTCCCTCTGGGAGAGGGTTAGGGTGAGGGAAAACTTGTTTTGTTCCCCACTCTTTCAAACCCAAAACCGTCGGGGGTTGCCCGACAGCAAGTTTCTTTCTTTTGCTTCGCCAAAAGAAAGAAACCAAAGAAAAGGCGACCCTGGTGCGCCGCCCCTTCGGGGTTCCCTGCGTTGCTCGACTGGTCAGGCCTCCTCATAAACTCGCACGACCCGCTGCGCGGTCACGTGCTCAAACATATTCGTCGGACTACCCCTGACCAGCCTGCGCTACTCGGCGGCGCACAAGGGACAGAAAACAAAAAACCGAACCCCAAAACCAGCGAGGCGGGCAAAGCCCGCCTCGCCAAAATCAAAAAAAGAAGCGTGCGCGAAGCGCACACAAAACCGTCTTTGACTTTCCTTCCCCTGTGCGCCGCCTCGATATTTCCCAAACAAGCGGAGGTTTAGGCGAGCACTGTCTGAGCTCCGCGGCAGGGCACGTTTTGTGTGCCCTGCTAGGGCGAGTTGCGCAGCCCCGCTTGTTTGGGAAATATCGAGGGAACCCCGAAGGGGCGGCGCACCGGGGGCGCCTTCTTTTGGTTACTTTTCTTGGCAAGACAAGAAAAGTAACTAGCTGTCGGGCTACCCCCGACGGTTTTGCACTAAAACCATTCGGCGCAATGCCCGTTGGTTATTGCGCCCTACGCTTGCTGCCTTTGATTTGCCCAATGTCAAAAACATCTGAGTCGAGAACAAAGGTTTCTCTCATCCCATCAGCGGTCATTGAAGTCCACAGAATCTCCCGTTGAATCAGAGACTCGACACCAGCACTAGGAATAGACAAATTATTAACTTGCCCCCAGGTTAGGACACAACCACCAGCCATTACAAAAGCAGAAACAACTTCTTTTTCGTCTTGGCTCAAACGGGCATATAAATCTTCCGCACGCTTTCTTTTAGCTTTTAGCTCAGTAGATTCTGCAAATTTTGAATGGAGTGCTGACGCAACCAAACGCACAATGGGGAAAAAGATAATTGAGCAGAATGCGGCAATTACCCAATCTCCCCAGTACAGGTAGATGCCAAGCCCCAGCAAGCCCGCAATCGAGATGGCGACACTACGGCCAAAATCGGTTTCAGCATAAACCCTCTCGGCCCATTTATCGATAGCGCTCAAGGCTTCTCCTACCGCAACTTCACCGTCTCACAAACCACATCCCCACACTGCCCCCGATTGCGCAGTGCATGATCCATCAACACCAACGCCACCATCGCCTCCGCAATCGGCGTAGCCCGAATCCCCACACAGGGATCATGCCGCCCCTCGGTGGAAACCTTCACCGCCTCCCCCGCCTTGTTGATCGAATTGCGCTCAATGCGAATACTCGAAGTCGGCTTGATCGCGTAATGCGCAACGATATCCTGCCCGGTGGAGATGCCGCCGAGGATGCCGCCCGCGTTATTGGATAAAAATCCAGTCGGCGTAAGTTCGTCGCCGTGCTCGCTGCCCTTTTGCGTTACGCAATTGAATCCCGCGCCAATCTCCACACCCTTCACCGCGTTGATGCCCATCAACGCGTGCGCGATGTCGGCATCCAGTCTGTCGAACACTGGTTCGCCCAAACCCACCGGCACGTTGTGCGCCACCACGGCGAGTCTGGCGCCGATGGAGTCGCCGGATTTGCGCAGGGCGTCCATGTAGTCTTCCAGTTGCGCGATGTAGCTCGCGTCGGCGACGAAGAAGGTGTTGCCGTCCTCGTGCAGGTCGCCCCAGCTCTTGAACGGGATCTTGATTTCGCCGAGTTGCTCCAGATAGCCGCGCACTTCCACGCCCCAGGTCTCGTGCAGCCATTTCTTGGCGATGGCGCCCGCCGCCACGCGCGCGGCCGTCTCGCGCGCCGAGGCGCGACCGCCGCCGCGATGGTCGCGGATGCCGTATTTCTGCCAGTAGGTGTAGTCGGCGTGGCCGGGGCGGAAGGTGTCGGCGATGTTGCCGTAGTCCTTGCTGCGCTGGTCTTCGTTGCGGATCAGCAGCGCGATGGGCGTGCCGGTGGTCTTGCCTTCGAACACGCCGGAGAGTATCTCCACGGTGTCCGATTCGCGGCGCTGGGTGACGTGGCGCGAGGTGCCGGGTTTGCGGCGGTCGAGGTCGGTCTGGATGTATTCTGCGGTCAGCACCATTCCGGGCGGACAGCCGTCCACGATGCAGCCGATGGCCGCGCCGTGTGATTCGCCGAAGGAGGTGACGGTGAACAGGGTGCCGAATGTGTTTCCAGACATGATGTTGCCTCGCTTAAAGAGTGCATGAAGTTTAACATAGGCACCATCTTGATTAACCCCGTCATTCCGGCGCAGGCCGGAATCCAGCGGTTTATTCAAAATGCTTTTCAAGTTTTATCTCCGCTTTGCGGAGAATCATTTTGATTGGCTGGATTCCGGCCTGCGCCGGAATGACGAACGTGGAGACATCCGTATGAAAGCCATCCTCGCCATCGCCCCCGGCGGCACCGAAGTCCTGCAACTGCGTGACATCCCCAAACCGGAGTTGTCGTCACCGCACCACATCCGCGTGAAACTCGCTGCTGCGGGAGTAAATCCCGTAGACACCAAGCTGCGCGCCAAACCCGCTTACCACCCCGACAAGCTGCCAGCCATCCTCGGTTGCGACGGCGCGGGCGTGGTCGAAGCTACCGGCGTGATGGTCTCGCGCTTCAGGGTCGGCGATGAGGTGTTCTACTGCAATGGTGGTTTCGGCGACGAACCCGGCAGCTATGCCGAATTCACCACACTGCACGAAAACTACTGCGCGAATAAGCCCGCCCGCATGAGCCTGCAAGACTGTGCCGCCTTGCCGCTGGTGTTCATCACCGCCTGGGAAGCGCTGGTCGAGCGCGCCCATCTGCAAACCGGACAGACCGTGCTCATCCACGCAGCAGCAGGCGGCGTGGGACAGATGGCCGTGCAGATCGCCCGCCACCTCGGCGCGCGCATCGCAGTGACCGTGAGCGACGAGCAAAAGGCCGGAATCGCGCGCGGCTTGGGGGCGGAAAAGATCATCAACTACAAGACGCAGGACTTCGTGCAGGAAACGTTGAACTGGACCGGGGGCAAGGGGACGAATGTGGTGTTTGACACCGTTGGCGGCGACACCTTCCTGCGTTCGCTGGGTGCGGTGCGCGTGTACGGCAAAGTGGTGAGCCTGCTCTCTACCCCGCTTTCGCTGGCCGACTCGCAACTGGCGCGGCTGCGCAACCTGTCGCTGTGCTACGAACTGATGCTCACCCCGCAGGTGATGCACATGAACGAAGACCGCGTTCGCCAGCGCAAGCTGCTGGAGCAGGCTGCGGCGATGGTGGATGCAGGCAAGTTGGGCGTGCAGATCACCCACCGGCTGCCGCTGGCACTGGCCGCCGAAGCGCATCGCCTGATCGAGGTGGGCGGCATGACCGGCAAGATAGTGTTGACGATGTGATGACTGAGTTCATCGACACCCACTGCCATCTCGACGCCGCCGAATTCGGCGACACCCAGGCTGACGTCGTGCGCGATGCCGAGGCAGCGGGCGTGAACCGCATCGTCGTGCCTTCGGTCGCGCGTTCGAATTTCGAGACCGTCCGTACGCTTTGCCAGCAATATCCCGGCTGCGCTCCCGCTTATGGCATCCATCCGATGTACACCGACGATGCCACACCGGACGATCTGGCGACATTGCGCGACTATCTCAAACAGCACTCACCCGTCGCCATCGGCGAGATCGGCCTGGATTTCTTCATCCCGCATTACAACCAAGCCTGCCAGGAACATTTCTTTGTCGAACAGCTCAAGCTGGCGCGCGAATTCGACCTGCCCGTATTGCTGCACATCCGCCGCGCGCAGGACACCATCCTCAAACACCTGCGCCAGGTCAGGGTAAGGGGTGGAATTGCCCACGCATTCAACGGCAGCCGCCAGCAGGCGGATGAATTCATCAAGCTGGGATTCAAACTCGGTTTCGGCGGCGCGATGACCTACCCGCGCGCCACCCGACTGCGCGAACTCTCCGCGACCTTGCCGCTGGACTCTATTGTTCTTGAAACCGACGCACCCGACATCCCGCCGGACTTTCTTGAACGCGGCTTGCCGAACGAGCCGAAGCATTTGCCCCGTATCGCACAGACTTTGGCCGAATTACGCAGCATGTCGGTGGAAGAAATTGCGAAATCTACAACAGCAAATGCATTGGCAGCAATGCCTGCATTGAGCCCATCGCCCTTATAATCCGCGCCATGCAAAACCCCACCCCACCCCAATTCACCCGCACCCACATCCTGCTCGGCGACACCGGCATCGAGAAACTCAAGAGCAAACACATCTTCGTCGCCGGCATGGGCGGCGTCGGCTCGTATTGCACCGAAGCGCTGGCGCGCGCCGGCATCGGCAGGTTGACGCTGCTCGATCACGATGTGGTCGTGGCCAGCAACATCAACCGCCAGTTGCCCGCTTTGCTTTCCACCGTCGGGCAGTCCAAGGCGGAACTGATGGGCGCGCGCATCGCCGATATCAACCCGGATTGCCGGGTGACGCTACTGCGCACCTTCCTCAGCTCCGAGAACGTGAACGAGCTGGTGCCGGGCGATTGCGACTATGTGATCGACTGCATCGACTCGCTGACCTGCAAGGAGGCGCTGGTGGCGGAGAGTTTCAAGCGCGGGTTGAAGGTCGCATCTAGCATGGGGGCGGGCAACCGCCGCGATCCGACGCGGATCAGAATCGCCGATATCAGCAAGACGAACATGTGCGCGCTGGCGGCGCAGATGCGAACGCGTTTGCGCAAGCATCACGGCATCAACAAGGGGGTGCTGACGGTATTCTCGGACGAACAGGCGAGCGACCCGTTGCCGCCGCAACCCACCGACCGCGGCCGCGCGCGCGCGGTGAACGGCACCATCAGTTACATGCCTCCGTTGTTCGGGCTCATGCTGGCGGGTGCGGTGCTGAAGCAGTTGCTGGAAAGTGACTGAATAAGTTCTTTCGTGGTTCGACAGGCCAGTCCTGAGCAAAGTCGAATGGCTCACCGCGAACGGATTTATTACTTCAACCAGCCCTTGCGCCAGAAAAACCAGAACGGGATCGCCACTGTAAGCGCCATCAGCAACAACGCGAACGGGTAGCCCAGCTTCCAGCCCAGCTCCGGCATGACCTGAAAATTCATGCCGTAAATGGACGCGATCAGCGTGGGCGGCAGCAGCGCCACCGACACCACCGAGAACAGACGCACGATGCGGTTCTGGTTGATATTGATGAAACCCACCGTGGTATCCATCAGGAAGTTGATCTTGTCGAACAGGAAGGCGGTGTGGCCGTCCAGCGATTCGATGTCCTGCTGGATCTGGTGCACCTCTTCGATCTGCGCCGCACTGAGGCGCTTGCCCCGGATCAGAAAAGAGAGCGCGCGCTGCGTGTCCATGACGTTGCGGCGGATGCGGCCGTTGACATGCTCGGCATGCGCGATCTCGGCCAGCGTCTTCACCGCCTGCTTGTCGCTCAAGGGCGAACCGAGCACGTTCTGGCTCACGGCACCGAGGTCGGCATACACTTCTTCCAGCGTATCGGCGGAGAACTCGATGTCCATGCCGTACAGATCGACCAGCACGTCGCGCGCATCGAGGATATCGCCAGACTCGGCATGCAGCCGCATGCGCAGCAGGCGGAAGATGGGCAGGTCTTCCTCGTGGACGCTGATGAGCGTCTCGCCGGACAGCACGAACGCCACGGCCACGCTGTGCGAATGGCTCTCGGTGCCGGAAAGGAAGTCGGAGCGCAAGTGCAGGTCGCCCTCGTGCTCGAAGAAACGCGCGCTTGCCTCGATGTCACGCAGATGCTCGGGGCGCGGCAGGTGCAGGTCGAAGATGCTCTCCACCCACTCCACCTCGGGCGTCGTGGCCGCGACCATGTCCAGCCAGACCGGCTGCTCGTTGCTCAGGTCGGCGCCGATTTCGATGTGGATGCGATTGAGACGTCCGTTCTTCAGCGTGAATGCATGCAGCATAGAGCTCCCCGTTCAGTGAACCTCATTCTAGCAGGCTGTTGAAAAACTACTGCAGTGGTCATCTGCTGCGTTGCGCGGTACTCGCTCCTTCGCCTACCTACAGGTATGTCTTGGTCGCTGTACTCCGTGCGCCTTGCATCCGACCATCCTCGCTACGTTTTTCAACAACCTGCTATTCGGATGCGCCAAAACGCGCCAACACTTCATAACGCGCGCCCTGCTCGTCGCTCAGGGATTGCACCAGCACGAAGTCCCCCACCGGCCAGCGCACGGCGGGCATGGGCGGCATGGCCTCATCGCTCCATTTGGCATGGCGCAGCAGGGTGACATGCGGTTTGTAGGGACGGTCTTCGAACCGGAAGCGGTGCCTGCGCAGATTGTGTTCCAGCTCTCGTACCAGTTCAGCCAGCGGCGGCGGCGTGGTTTCCGGCGCGGCATAAACAAGGTGGTTATGCCCCCAGTAATGCGCCGCCGTCAGTTTCAGCTCGAAACGGCGCGCGTGCGTCTCCTGCGCCGCCAGCAACAGAGACTCCATGCGAGGTTCGGCCACCTCGCCCAGGAACACCAGCGTGGCGTGCAGGGTCTCCCGCCGCATCAGGCTGCCGCCGCATGAATCGCGTAGCGGCGCTTGCCATGCGGCCAGGGCGGCACGCCCGGCATCATTGGGCCACAGGGCGAAGAACAAACGCCGCGATGCTTCTTTTTCGATCCGTTCCATGATTTCAGCTTATCAGTTCGGCCTGCTCCCGTCAGGGTCGAAAAAGTGCGATTTCCGCATCCTCATCAGCGCGGAGTTATTCTTGCGTCTGTCCGGATGCTGTAGAATGCGCGCCTTGTTGAACGGCAAAGATCATGACTGTACGTTTACGCGAAATACCCTATAACTACACTTCGTTCTCCGACCGCGAGATCGTGCTGCGACTGCTCGGCGAAGAAGCGTGGGAGATCATCAACACCCTGCGCGAGGAGCGCCGCACCGGACGCTCGGCGCAGATGCTGTATGAGGTGCTGGGCGACATCTGGGTACTCACGCGCAACCCCTATCTGGAAGATGACCTGCTCGCCAACCGCAAGCGCCGTGAAGCGCTGATCGGCGCACTGCACCACCGCCTGAACGCCATCGAGGCCCGCCGCCAGAACAACCCCAAGGTCAAACGCCTGCTCGAACTCGCCGGCGCAGCGGTCGACCGCTTCGCCGCCGAATTCGAACATACCCTGCAACTGCGCAAACGCGCGCTGCGCGCGCTCTGCCACATCACCCGCAAGGACAACATCCAGTTCGACGGTCTGGCACGCGTCTCGCATGTGACCGACGCCACCGACTGGCGCGTGGAATACCCCTTCGTGATATTGCATCCGGATAGCGAGGAAGAGGTCGCGCCGCTGGTGCGCGCCTGCATCGAGCTCGGCCTCACGCTGATCCCGCGCGGCGGCGGCACCGGCTACACCGGCGGCGCCATCCCGCTGACCAGATATTCCGCCGTCATCAACACCGAGAAGCTGGACACGATCTCGCCCGTCGAGCATCGCGTACTGCCGGGCTTGAGCGAACCCTATGCCACCATCCACTGCGGAGCGGGCGTGGTGACGCGGCGCGTGATGGAGGCGGCGGAAGCGGCACACCAGGTGTTCGCGGTCGATCCCACATCGGCGGACGCCTCTTGCATCGGCGGTAACGTGGCCATGAACGCGGGCGGCAAGAAAGCCGTGCTGTGGGGCACGGCGCTGGACAACCTGGCTTCGTGGAAGATGGTCACGCCCGACGGCCTGTGGATGACGGTCGAGCGCCTCGACCACAATCTCGGCAAGATCCACGATGCACCGGAAGCGCGCTTCCTGATCTCGCGTTTCGAGGCGGACGGCAGAACGCAGCATGGCCAACCGGAGATATTGATCATCCCCGGCAGCAATTTCCGCAAGGCGGGGCTGGGCAAGGACGTCACCGACAAATTTCTCTCCGGCCTGCCCGGCATCCAGAAGGAAGGCTGCGACGGCATCATCACCTCGGCACGCTTCATCCTGCATAGAGAACACAAGTTCACCCGCACCGTATGCCTGGAGTTCTTCGGCCAGGTGCGCGAGGCCGTGCCCGCCATCGTCGAGATCACCGGCTATTTCGACCGCCGCAACGGCAACTCGGCCGCCCTGCTCGCCGGCCTGGAACATCTGGACGAGCGCTACCTGAAAGCGGTGGGTTATGCCACCAAGTCCAAGCGCGGCACGCGCCCGAAGATGGTGCTGGTCGCCGATGTGGTGAGCGACGACGAGCGCGCCGTGGGCGAAGCCGCTTCCGAGATCGTGCGGCTGGCCAATCTGCGCCACGGCGAGGGATTCATCGCCGTCTCGGCCGAAGCGCGCAAGAAATTCTGGCTGGACCGCGCGCGCACCGCCGCCATCGCAAAACATACCAATGCCTTCAAGATCAACGAGGACGTGGTCATCCCCTTGCCACGCATGGGCGACTATTGCGACGGCATCGAGCGCATCAATATCGAGCTGTCGCTCTCCAACAAGATCAAGCTGCTGGGCGCGCTGGACGAGCTGTTCGCGGGCGAACTGCCGCTACGCTACCAGGACGACGCGCAACTGGGCGACGAGGAACTGCTGGGCAGCCGTCCGCAGAACGCACAGCAGTTGCTCGCCGACGTGCGCGCCCGCTGGACTTGGCTCTTGGAACACCTGGATGCGCCGCTGTCGTCCTGCCCGTTCGCCCCCGTCGACGCACAGGATGCGCGCACCGTTTTCGAGGCGGTGCAGCGCCATCTGCTGCGCGCCTCGTGGAAGCGCGAACTGCGCGATCCTTTGCGTCATGTCTTCAGCGGCAGCACCTACCTGCCCATCCTTGAGCAGTGCGACGCAACGCACCAGCGTGTGCTGAAAAGCCGCGTCTTCGTCGCCCTGCACATGCATGCGGGCGACGGTAACGTCCACACCAACATACCCGTCAACTCCGACGACTATGCCATGCTGCAACAGGCCTATGGCGCGGTGGACCGCATCATGAAGCTGGCCAAGGACCTCGGCGGCGTGATCTCGGGCGAGCACGGTATCGGCATCACCAAGTTCGATTTCCTCGAAGAGAGCGAGATCGCACCGTTCACCGCCTACAAGCAGAAGGTCGATCCCGACGGGCATTTCAACAAGGGCAAGCTGCTCAAGGGCAGCAACCTCGAACACGCCTACACACCCAGCTTCAACCTGATGGAGCTGGAAAGCCTGATCCTCGAGAAGAGCGAGCTGGGCGAGATATCCGATTCGATCAAGGACTGCCTGCGCTGCGGCAAGTGCAAGCCCGTTTGTTCCACGCATGTGCCGCGCGCCAACCTGCTCTATTCGCCGCGCAACAAGATCCTCGCCACGTCGCTGCTGATCGAGGCCTTCCTGTACGAAGAGCAGACGCGGCGCGGCGTCTCCATCCAGCATTTTGCCGAGTTCGGCGATGTGGCCGACCATTGCACGGTCTGCCACAAGTGCGTCAAACCCTGCCCGGTCGATATCGACTTCGGCGATGTGTCGGTGGCGATGCGCAATTTCCTGCGCAAGCAGGGACAGAAGAAGTTCAGCCCGGTCACCGCGCTCTCCATGTTCTATCTCAGCGCGACCGACCCGACCACCACCAAACTGCTGCGCACAGTGATGTTCAAGTGGAGCTACGCGGCACAGCGCCTGGGCTACAAGTTCGCCAAATATCTGGGGTTGTTCCGCCAGCAGATCGCCCACCCGCCCGCCACGGTCGGCAAGCCGCCCATCCAGGCCAAGGTGATCCACTTCATCAACAAACCGATGCCCGGCAATCTGCCCAAGAAGACGGCGCGCGCGCTGCTCGACATCGAGGACAACACCATCGTGCCGGTGATCCGCAACCCGCGCAAAGTGAACGAAGAGTCGGAAGCTGTGTTCTACTTCCCCGGCTGCGGTTCAGAACGCATGTATTCGCCCGTCGCCCTGGCGACGCAGGCGATGCTGTATGAGGTCGGCGCGATCACTGTGCTGCCGCCCGGCTACCTGTGCTGCGGCTATCCGCAGACAGCGGCCGGTTTCGACGACAAGGGCAGCCAGATCACCACCGACAACCGCGTGCTGTTCCACCGTGTGGCGAACACGCTGAACTACCTCGACATCAAGACGGTGATCGTCTCCTGCGGCACCTGCATGGACCAGTTGCTGAAATACCAGTTCGAGAAGATATTCCCCGGTTGCCGGTTGCTCGACATCCATGAATATCTGCTCGAGAAAGGCGTGAAACTCGATAAGGCGACCGGCATTCGTTACATGTACCACGACCCCTGCCATTCGCCGATGAAGACCCATGCACCGCTCAAGGTCGCGAGCGATCTGATGGCGTCTCCGGTTCCGCTAAGCGACCGCTGCTGCGGCGAGGCGGGCACCTTCGGTCTGGCTGTCCCGCATATCGCCACCCAGGTGCGCTTCCGCAAGGAAGAAGAGATTCGCAAGGATACCGATGCTTTGCGCCACGACGGCTATTCCGGCGAGGTCAAGATACTCACTTCCTGCCCGGCCTGTTATCAGGGCCTGAGCCGTTATGCCGATGATGCCGGCGGCACGAGCACCGACTATATCGTGGTGGAGATGGCGAAATATCTGCTGGGCTCCACCTGGATGGAAGACTATGTAGCCAAGGCCAACGACGGCGGCATCGAACGCGTGTTGTTATAGGAACATAAAATGTTGTCTCTGGAACCGACCGACGATCTCGCCAAACCCGCATTCAAGGATGCTGCGTCATGCGCGAAGTGGTTGAACCAACTGCAACTGACCAACCTGAATCTGGCCCAGGGCACGCTGCGCGCGCAACTGGATGAGTTCAACCGTTACCCCCTGCGCGGCAAGGAGCGTTTGCAGACGCTGGAAGCGTTGCGCGAGACGGTGGGGACCGTGCAGGCCGATTTCGCCAAGAAACTGGCCGGCAAGAAACTGCCGCTCTCCGACGAAGAGTTCAAGTCGCTCATCACCCTCACCAGCCTGTGGCAAAGCATGCTCAACGGCTATCTGCGCTGCCTGCAATCGTCCGCCAACGGCGACTCGTCGCTTTCCTCCGAGGCGGCGCTGCTGACCCACCGCTGCCTGTTGTACTGCAGCCAGTCGATCAGCGAATTCCTGCACGTGGGCTGCGAGCCGGATGGCAGGTCATGGCAACGCCTGCACGCAATCTATGCGCACGTCGAGGAAGAGGGGCTGCAACTGGAGCCCGTCAAGGACAAGTACAACCGCAGCGGTCTTGCGCTCTCCTGCCGCACCCTGTATGCCAAGATCCTGCTGCTGCATCGCGCCCGCCTGCTGGGACTGAGACGCGGCCAGTGGCATATCGCCGCCCACTGGCTGGATCACTGGGGCGACTCCTTCACCATCGAACCGCGTTGCAGCATGAGCAGGGGCGATGCACCGCCGCTGGCGGTCGACCTGGCCGGAACGCGCGGATTCGTGGCGATACAGCGCGCCACTGCCGACCCCAGCATGCGGTTCATGGCGATGGTGCCGCTGTCCAAACAGATCCGGGTCAAGACCATCCTGCTGCAACAGGGCCAGTCACCGCAACAGCTGGAACTCGGCGAAGAGCAGAGCAGCAAGGAATGTGTCGACCTGCTCAACCGCCTGCATTCCAGCTGGTGCGAACAACGCAAGGAATCGCTGGCGGACGAACCGCGCGACGCGCCGCCCGCCCAGATGTGCCAGGGGCTGGAGAGCATCTATGCGCACATCGCGCGCAAGCCGTTCAAGTTGCCCGGCGTTTCCGGCATCGCGGACAAGGAAGCGCAGAGGCAGATCGAAACTTTCGGTCGCGTGCTGGATGAAACCGATCGCATCAATCTGGCACAACTCGGCTTTCTGGCCGAGGAATGGCTGGTCGAGGAAGATGGTTTGCTGCATGCGCGGCTGCTGCGCAAGACGACCTCCGGCTCCAGCCTCGGCCTGAATCAGCTTGTCTGTGTACACAAGCCGGACGAAACGACCTACCGGGTCGGCGTAACCACGCTGGTCAGCGTGACGCGCAGCGGCCAACTGTATCTCGGCGTGCGCTATCTGCCCGGCACGCCACAGGCCGCCATCGTGCGCGGCAGCGCCTGCGGCAATCAGATCTCCGGTGCGACGCCGGCACTGGCCTTGCCGGAGATCCCCAATCTGCGCATCCCGGCGAGCATCCTGATGCCGCGCGACTGGTTCCAGGGCGGACGTACGCTCGAACTCGCGCTGCATGAGGGCGTGAAACAGAATGTGGCGCTGGGTATCAGCGTGGAAAAAGGCAACGACTTCGAACGCGTGAGCTTTACGCCGAAGTGACTTCCGAACAGCGGCGTTTGCCCGGGAACACAATGCTGAAGGTGCTGCCCTGGCCCTCTTCGCTCACGATGTCGAACTGCGCCTGGTGACGGATGGCGATGTGCTTGACGATGGCCAACCCCAGACCGGTGCCGCCGGTCTCGCGCGAGCGGCTTCGATCCACGCGGTAGAACCGCTCGGTCAGTCTCGGGATATGTTGCGGCGCGATGCCGATGCCGCTGTCCCTGACGCTGAAGCGCAGGTTACCGTCCGGTGCCTCCTCCCAGCGCAGCACGATCTCCCCGCCCGGCGGCGTGTAGCGCACCGCATTGGTGATCAGGTTGCCGAAGGCGCTGTGCAGCTCGTTGGTGCTGCCGCGTATGCACGCCTTGCTCTCCTCCTCCAGCCGCAATTGATGCTGTCCCTTGCTCAGCGTAAGTCCCTCTTCCAGCAGCGCCCGTAGCAGTACCGCGAGATCGACCTTCTCTTCCTGCAATGCGTTCTGTTCGTTCTCCAGACGCGACAGTGTCAGCAGGTCGTTCACCAGGCTCTCCATGCGGGTGGTCTGCTCACCCATCAGTTGCAGGGCGCGACGCGACATGTCGTTCTCCAGATTCGGCATGTCCTGCAAGGTCTCGACGAAACCGTTGACCACGGTGAGCGGTGTGCGCAGCTCGTGCGAGACGTTGGCGACGAAGTCGCGGCGCATCGTCTCGATGCGTTCCAGATGGGTGATGTCGCGGCTGATCAGCAGGCGTTTGTTGTCGCCGTAGGCGATGAGTTTGACCGACAGCACCAGATCGCCATGGCGTGTGTCGCGCAGGATCAGCGGCTCGGTGAAACTCTTCATCGCCAGGTATTGCACGAACTCGGGCTGGCGCGCCAGGTAGGTTATCTGCTGGCCGTTGTCGCGCTCGCCATCGAGGCCAAAATGCCGTTCTGCCAGCGGGTTGCACCACTCGATACGGTCCGCTTCGTCGAGGATCACCACGCCTTCTGGCAAGGCCGAGGTGGCCTGTTTCATCTGCAGCAGGGCGGCGGCGTGCTGTTCGCGTTCCTTGCGTTGCAATCGGGTGATCTTGTTGAGTTGCGAGAACACGTCCTCCCACAATCCCTTGCCGTCCGGTACCTGCAGCTTTTCCGGATCGGCCAGCCAGCGGTCGAGCGCCTCCAGATTGCGCAGGTGGAAGAACACCCGCAACATGATGCCGATGCCGAAGAACAGTGCCGCAGGCAACGCCCCGGCTACAGCCCACACGAACATGGTGATCAGGAACAGGAAGAACGGATAGACGAAAGCGCGCTGCCAGAAATCGCTCACGGCGAAACCTCGATGATTGACTGGCGGCATTATACGGGTTGCCGCGAATCTGCCGGAGTACTATTCCCGGGAAAAGCGGTAACCGCTGCCGCGCACGGTCTGCACCAGTGCATCCTTGCCGGAAGGCTCCAGCGCCTGGCGCAGGCGGCGGATGTGGACATCGACGGTGCGCTCTTCGACGAACACATGGTCGCCCCACACCTGGTCAAGCAGTTGCGCACGGCTGTATACGCGTTCGACGTGGGTCATGAAGAAATGCAGCAATCTGAATTCGGTCGGCCCGAGATCGATGTTCGCGCCCCCGGCGCTGACGCGATGTGTGGTCGGGGACAGCTCCAGCCCCTCGACGCGCACGGTCTCGTCGCTCATCTGCGGCGCACGGCGCCGCAACACGGCACGGATGCGCGCCATCAACTCGCGCGGCGAGAACGGCTTGGTGATGTAGTCGTCGGCGCCGGACTCCAAGCCGAGTATCTTATCGCGCTCATCGGTACGTGCGGTCAACATGATGATGGGGATGTCGCGGGTGCGCTGGTCGGCACGCAGGCGGCGTGCCATCTCGATACCGGAAGCGCCGGGCAGCATCCAGTCGAGCAGGATGAGATCGGGCAAGGCACGGTTGATCTCGGCCAGTGCGCTGGGCACATCGTAGGCCTGGATGGCGCGAAAACCGCATTGCGCCACGTTGAAGGCCAGCAGTTCCTGGATTGCCGGTTCGTCTTCCACCAGCAGTATGTTCGCTGTCGTCATCATTTTCTCCATCGTTCGTCTTTAAGTTGCCAGTGATGGTATGAAAGAATTATGACAGTAACATGACAGCAGCGTTTTTAATCGCCGATACCCATCTCCCCGGGCGAGGTCGGGTGTTGGGGATTGCGGTGCGGCTCGGCATATCTGCCGATAAAGTTGGGCAGCAAAGAACCAGCCAGCATGCCGGAGAAACTCATCAGTAAACCAACCAGTTGCGGGGGCCAATAGGTGTCAGGCTGCAGTACCTCCATCAGCATCCAAGAACCCAGTCCCAAAGCGATGGAAAGGAACGCTCCCTGATTGTTGGCACGCTTCCAGTACAAGCCGAATGCCAGCGGCACGAACGCGCCAACCAGCGTGATCTTGTAGGCATTCTCGACCATGTGAAAGATGCTCGATTCGGAATGCAGCGCGAACCACAACACCATTCCGCCAAAGGTCAGCAGGATGATGCGCATGGTGCGCAACATCTGCCGATCGCTCATCTGTCTGAACGCAAAGTGCTTCAGTATGTTCTCGGTGAACATCACCGAGGGGGCCAGCAGGGTGGCCGAGGCCGTGCTCATGATCGCCGACAGGAGCGCACCAAAGAACAGTACCTGAGCAACCAGCGGCGTGTGGTTCAGGATCAGGCTGGGCAAGATCATCTGGGAGTCGCTCTCGATCAGATTCCCGAACACCTTGGGGTCGATCAGCGTCGCGGCGTAGGCCAGGAACATCGGGATGAAAGCGAAACCGAAATACAAAACGCCGCCCGTCACCGAACCGCGCACGGCGGTCTTCTCGTCCTTGGCCGAAGTCATGCGCTGGAATACGTCCTGTTGCGGGATGGAGCCGAGCATCATGGTCAGCGCCGCCCCGATAAAGGGTATCCAGACTTCCATGCCGCCTGCGGGCAGCAGATTCAGCTTGCCGGCCGCCTGTGCATGGCTCACCACGTGACCCACCCCGCCTGCATCGCCGCTGATCAGCACACCGATCAGCAGCAGCGCCGCCATGATCACGGTCATCTGCACGAAATCGAGCAGCGCCACCGACCACATGCCGCCGAAGATGGTGTACGTGAGCACGACAGAGATGCCGATGACCATGCCCGCCTGCTGTGTGACGGCGCCATCGCTGACCACATTGAAGACCAGCCCCAGCGCCACCACTTGCGCGGATACCCAGCCGAGATAGGAGATCATGATGCACACCGTCATGATCAGTTCCACCACGCGATTGTAACGGACACGGTAATAATCGCCGATCGTGAGCAGGTTCATGCGGTACAACAGCGGCGCGAAGAACAGTCCGGCGATGATCAGACACATGCTGGCACCGAACGGGTCTGCGACCACCCCGCCCAGCCCCTCCTTGACGAAAGTCGCCGAGATGCCCAACACCGTCTCCGCCCCGAACCAGGTGGCGAACACCGTCGCCGTGACGATGGGCAAGGGCAGATTCCGCCCCGCCACCACGAAGTCGCGGGAGTTGTGCACGCGCGTCGAGGCGTACAGACCGATACCGATGGAAACAAGCAGATAGAGCACGACGAACCAGGTCAGCATGGAAGACTCCGTCATAGATAACGTCGCGCATTTTAAAGCAAGACAACGGCTCTCCTGCAATGAAAAAGGCTCCCGCGGGAGCCTTTTTGTCGAGCCGAACCGAAATGCTTACAGTTCTTTGGCGTGTGCTGCCAGGTACTTCGCGACGCCTTCGGTCGAGGCGCCCATACCGGCCTTGCCCTTGCTCCAGCCAGCCGGGCAGACTTCGCCGTGTTCTTCGGTGAATTGCAGGGCGTCGACCATGCGCAGCATCTCGTCGATGTTGCGGCCCAGCGGCAGGTTATTCACGACCTGGTGCTGCACCACGCCGCTCTTGTCGATCAGGAAAGAACCGCGATATGCCACGCCGCCTTCGGCTTCGACGTCGTACGCCTTGCAGATCTCATGCTTGATGTCGGCAACCAGTGTGTAACGCACCTGACCGATACCGCCGTTGTTCACCGGCGTGTTCTTCCAGGCCAGGTGGGTGAAATGGGAGTCAATGGACACGCCGATGACTTCGACATTGCGCTTCTTGAATTCGTCCAGACGGTGATCGAAGGCGATGATCTCGGACGGGCACACGAAGGTGAAGTCCAGCGGGTAGAAATACACCACGGCGTATTTGCCTGCGGTGGCTTTCTTCAGATTGAAGGATTCGTTGATCTCGTTGTTGCCCATGACGGCGACAGCGCTGAAATCCGGGGCTTGCTTACCTACGAGTACGGCCATGTTGATCTCCTTGAGAGGGGTTGATTGATTTGGTTGACTGAATTGCTTGGGTATCCAATTTACCAGATATGCCAATAGTGTCAACCGGCTAATGGTTAATTTTCTTTGACGGTCTCGTGCCAGTCGAACTGGATGCGGTGCAACTGCGAATATACGCCGCCTTTCGCCAGCAACTCGGCATGGGTACCGGTCTCGACGATCTTGCCCTTTTGCATGACGATGATGCGGTCGGCCTTCTCGATGGTGGACAGGCGGTGCGCGATGACCAGCGTGGTGCGGCCCTTCATCAGGGTCTCCAGCGCGGCCTGCACATGGCGCTCGGATTCGCTGTCCAGCGCCGAGGTGGCCTCGTCCAGAATCAAAATGGGCGCATCTTTAAGGATCGCGCGCGCGATGGCGATGCGCTGGCGCTGCCCGCCCGACAGGCGCACGCCCTTCTCGCCGACCAGCGTATTCAGCCCCTGCGGCAGGTCGCGGATGAATTCCATCGCATGTGCCGCGGTGGCTGCCGCGATGATCTCGCTCTCCGGCACTTCGCGCATCTGGCCGTAGGCGATGTTGGCGGAAATTGTGTCGTTGAACAGCACCACTTCCTGGCTCACCAAAGCTATGTTGGAACGCAGGCTGGCAAGGCTCAGGTCGCGGATATCCTGTCCGTCCAGAGTGATGCGCCCGCCGGTGGGCGTGTAGAAACGCGGCACCAGATTGGCCATGGTGCTCTTGCCGCTGCCGGATGCGCCGACCAGTGCCACCGACATGCCGGCGGGGATATCCAGGTTTACGTCGTCCAGCGCCAAACGGTCGTCCGACTGGTAGGACAGACTGACATGCTCGAAGGCCAGCGCGCCCGTGGCGCGGTCCATCACCGTCTTGCCATCATCCGTCTCGCCCGCCGTATCGATCAGCTCGAACACGCTCTCCGACGCCGCCAGGCCGCGTTGCAGGAACTCGGTGACGCTGGTGAGGCGCTTCAGCGGCGCGGTCAGCATCAGCATCGCGGCGACAAAAGAAAGGAAGCTGCCGACCGTGGTGGCATCGGCCTTGGTCTGCGCGATGGCCAGATAGACGATGACCGCCAGCGCGATCGCCGCCACCATCTGCACGATTGGCACGTTGGCGGCAGCCGCGGCCGCCTGCTTCATGGCGTGGCGGCGCACCCAGTTGGTCTCTTCATTGAAGCGCTGCTGCTCGTAACTCTGTCCGCCGAACAGCTTGACCACCTTGTGCGCGCTCACGCTTTCCTCGATCACCTGGGTGATGCTGCCCATGGCGCGCTGCGAGTCGCGGCTGGATTCGCGCAGGCGGCGATTGATGACACTGATGACCACGGCCACGATGGGCGCGATCACCAGCGTCAGCATGGTCAGTTTCCAGTCGAGATAGAGCAACCAGCCAAGCAGGCCGATGATGATGATGGTGTCGCGGATGACGATGGTGACCACGCTGGTGGCGGCCGCGGTGACCTGCGTCACGTCGAAGGTCAGTTTGGAGATCAGCGAGCCGGTGGCATGGTCGTCGTAGAAGCGCGTCGGCAGCGACATCAGCTTGCGGAACATCTCCGCGCGCAGGTCCATCACCAGCTTGTTGCCCACCCAGTTGATGGCGTAGGTGCCGATGAACCCGGCCACACCGCGCACAAAGAAAATGACCAGGATGAAGACCGGCGCCCAGCGGATGACGCTGTCATCCTTGTGGATGAAGGTACCGTCCAGAAACGGTTTGAGCAGCGCGGGCAGCAATGGCTCGGTGGCGGCGGTGATCGCCATGCAACCGATGGAAATGGCGAACACCTTCCAGTAAGGCCGGACGTAGGCAAGCAGACGCAGGTAAAGCTGGGTAGAGGTCATCTGCGTACTGCTGCGTCCGTCACGTTGCGACAATCAGACAGCCCTGGAATCGCGTTGTGTCTTGCCGGTCAGCATGGCGTGCAACATCTGCACCAGCACGGCGCAACCGATGTAAGCCACAGCCACGGCGACATAAGAACCGTAGTATTGCGCGACACGTGCGGCGAATTCAGCGACGCCCATGCTGCCGAAATAGCCGGCGAGCAGATAGAAGCTCACGTTGGCGATGATGAAGGCCAAGCTGCCTGCTGCAACAGCAGCCGCAAACAAGCCCAATAGGCCCTTGCCGGTCAACTCATGACGCGGCGCATACCAGCGTCCGACGAACCACAACGCCGAATAGGCGAAGACCAGGAACCCATAGGCCTGGGTCACGCACCAGCCGCTGACACCGGCAAAGTTGATCGCGTAGTAATCGACCAGAGCAGCTTCGACCAGCAGCACCGACAAGATCGCCAGCGCAGCGCGCACGCGGCCGAGAAACAGGCCGCCCAGGAAGAACACCGCATACGATGCATCGGGCAAAGCCACTGACGAACCGAAGTGGTTGAAACGCGTCATCGCCATCAGCGCGACCAGCGCCGTTGCGATCCACAGGGTTTTGTTTTGCAGGACTTTCATGTTGTCTCCTTGATTGTTCGCGCCAATGCTGAATTGGCGCGAACTTTAACAGAAAAGGCGGGGGCAGGCGACAGCCGCCCGCCCCTGCCTGATATCAACGGTAGTTCAGCCCGACAAAAACGGTGCGGCGCAGAGTGTTATAACCGTGCGCCAGCATGTAGTCTCTGTTGAACAGGTTGTCTACCCGTACCGACAGTTCGAAATGCTGGTCCAGCGCGTAGTTCGCCGTGAGGTTCGCCAAGTCGTACGGCGCAAGCGTGGTACGCGCAAAGGAATTGATGTCGATATCCGTGCGCACTCCGCTGTATTGCCACTCCCCCCCCATCTTCAAAGCGCCGTACTGCTTCACTACAACGAGGCTGGCAAAGTTCCTGGCGCGCCGCAGCAAAGTCTGGCCGGTGTTGGCATCCCGCGGATTCTGTCGCGTCACCGATAACTTCACTCCGGTATCTCCGAATTGCTCGTTGAGGGTCAACTCCGCGCCTTCGATACGTGCTTCGTTGAGGTTGACCATGGTGGATGCCGGCAAGGTATTGATGGCGATCAGATCATGGATGCGATTCTCGAAATACACCACATCCAGCCTTTGTCCGGCTTTGGCGTAGTGCAATCCCAATTCCTTGTTGCGCGAGTGTTCCGGCTTCAGGTTGGGGTTGCCGATGTATGAATAACCGAAACCCCAATCCACGAACGGATAGAACAGGTCGTTCAGCGTGGGCGCCTTGAAGGCAGTTGCCATGCTTGCAGTGAGGCGCCACGACTCCGCGATGTTGCCGCCATACCCCAGCAACCAGGTTTTGGCCGTACCGAAGTCCGAATACTTGTCCTTGCGATAGTTCATCTGCAATTGCTCCGCGCCAAAATTGGCGGTGTAACCGGCGAACAGGCTGTCATCGGTGCGGTTGGTGCGTGTAAACAATGTGCTGCTGGCCACCTGCTGCTTCAGCTTCTCCCATCCCACGACCAATGCGTCGCTGCCGCCGACACGCAAAGTGTGCTGCCACGAAAATAGGTCGCTCGTGGTCTTGAATTGCGCACCCATCATGGCATCCGGTGCACCATTCAAATAGTTCTGGGTGTCATCCATCCCGCGCGAGAACTGCAGCTTGCTCAGCCAACCCTCGCTCAAACGGTTGTCAGATGCCACCGCGAACTTCTGGATGTGCGACTTGCTGCTGTTCACATCGGTACTCAATCCGAACGCATTGTCGTTCTGGCTGGTCGCCTTGCTGTCGAACATCGATACAGACATGCTGTGCGCACTGCCAAAAGCGTGGCGCAGGTTCGCCGACACGCTGGCGTTATCGTAGCCGTCCTTGTCCGGATTCACGCCGGGAACCAAACTGGTTTTTACCGCCGAAACGCCATCGGTCTTGTACTTCGAGACCTGCAGATTGAAAGTGTCGTCTTCCGCCCCGCCGCCAAAACCCGCAGTAATGCGCCTGGTTTTATATGAACCAACCCCGATGCTACCGTTGACCGATGGCTCGCCCTTGCCGCGCCGGGTGAATATCTGGATCACGCCGCCGATGGCTTCGGAACCGTACAAGCTGCTGACGTTGCCGCGCACGACTTCTATGCGCTCGATCTGATCCAGCATCAACTGGTCGATCTGCGTCGTGCCTGCCGTCGCGGAATTGATGCGCACGCCGTCCAGCAACACCAGCGTGTGACTTGAGTTCGTGCCCCGCATGAACAGGCTGCTCTGCTTGCCGATGCCGCCGTTCTGATAGACCTCCACCCCGGCCAGACCTTTCAGCAGCGCTGGCACATCGGCCGCCTGCGAAGTTTCGATATCCTTGCGGGTTATGACAGTGGTGTGCGACAACGTCTGAGTCAGTGCTTGCTCGGTACGCGTGGCCGTCACCACCACCTCGTCCAGCATTTCAGTTGCGGCTTGCGCCAAGGGAGTTGCCGCGACCAGCAAGGCGGCGAATATATGTCTTTGTTTCATGATGCTTCCTAATTTAAGTTCCAAGCGTCCCCGTTGGAACATTGAACAAAATCAGGAATACGGCGGGAAGTTAAGAATGAACCTGGGAATACGGGCATCCATGCGCCCCACGCGCATTTCCTGAACCTAGTCCAAGGCCGGTATCCGGGCTCGCAAGATTTATTTGCCGCCTTCCCATGCTTGCGCACAGTGGCCGATTGGCAAATCCACACTTGCTTACCGTTGCGGGGGCAGCACAGGCATCGGAGTTAATGCTTCCTCACCTGTTTCCCGTTTAACTGAAAGGCTCGCGCCTTTCTGCACCTTGAAGCAGAACGGATTCTACCAGAGCTTTTTCCGGCGCTTACCCCTCAAAATTCCAAAGCACTTGCAAAACACTCCGTTACCGATTGACTTAACAGGGTTTTTAAATTTATAGTTCGCCCATGCATAGCGAACTCGATGCCCTCGACCAAAAACTGGCCCAACTGGTGCAGCTCACACAGCGCCTGCGCGCAGAGAATCTGCAATTGCGTCAGGAAGTCGCCTCGGCATTGAGCCAGCAGCGCAAGAGTCAGGACAAGATCGAAGAGGCCGCCCAGCGTTTGGAGAAACTCCTCACCCAACTCCCCCAGGACGCACAATGAACGCCCCCAAGATCAGCTCGCTCGATGTCACCATCCTCGACCGCGAAATGCGCGTCGCCTGTCCCGATGACGAACGTGCCGAACTGCTCGATGCCGTTGCTTATTTGGATAAAAAGATGCGCGAGATACGCGATGCAGGCAAGATCGCCTCGATCGAACGCATCGCCATCATGGCCGCACTCAACATCACCCACGAGCTTCTCACCACACGTCTCGGCGGCGGGTTTGACCTCGCCGAATTCAAGCGTAGAATGGACTCCATGCAGGCAACCATCGATGCTGCAGTAGCAGAGCAAGATGAGTTGTTCTAGTTTGTTCCCTGCGGTGTACGTGAGATTCATAATTCTTTGAACCAATGAGCTAATGCTTAGGTTGCGCCCCATCAAAGTTGCTGTTGTGAGCATCCCCCGCGGATGCACCTGATGCGACCGGGAACCGACCCACTTGAACCCAGGTTCAAGACATTGAGTCAACGGCACAGGCGGGGAACTTTATTCCAGTGCGATCTTTCGGGATCGCACTTTTCTTTTGTGGGGCTGGATCATGCGTTACTGGCTGATGAAATCCGAACCTTCCGACTGCAGCATCGACGATCTGGCGGCGATGAAGGACCAGACCGTGGCCTGGTACGGCGTGCGCAACTACCAGGCACGCAACTTCATGCGCGACCAGATGCAGGTCGGCGACGGCGTGCTGTTCTATCACTCGAATTGCAAAGAACCCGGCATCGCCGGGATCGCCGAGGTATGCAGCACCGCCTATCCCGATGCCAAACAGTTCGACAAGAAGAGTAAATACTTCGACGAGAAAGCCACGCTGGAGACACCGCGCTGGTTCAATGTGGATGTGAAGCTGGTGAAGAAGATCGCGCTCATCTCCATCGATGAATTAAAGCGCCATCCGGAACTGGAGAACATGCGCACGCTGCAAAGAGGCAACCGCCTGTCCATCACACCGCTTGATCCGGCGGAGTGGAAGTTCATCACGACGAAGCTGGTGCACAACTATTAAACACGCCGTTCGCCCTGTCGAAGGGTGCTTTTTAATACCCATTCCTGGTTCGACAGGCTCACCACGAACGGCTAACCAGAGACTCCGCCATGGAATGGTACGCAGCCTATTTGATACTCGGCGCCCTTACCGGCTTCCTCGCCGGCCTCTTCGGCGTCGGCGGCGGATTGGTTTTGGTGCCCGTGCTGCTGATACTTTTCGACGCGCAACACTTCAACTCTGAACACACATTACACCTCGCCCTCGGCACCTCGATGGCCACCATCATCTTCACCTCGCTCTCCAGCCTGCGCAAACACCACCAGCACGGCGCGGTGAACTGGCAGGTCGTGCGCCGCATCACCCCCGGAATCCTGTTCGGCACAGCACTCGGCGCAGCGTCCGCTTCGATCATCCCGGCGCGCGGACTGGGCATCTTCTTCACGCTGTTCGTCTTCTTCGTCGCCGCTCAGATTCTGCTCGGTAAAGACCCGCACCCCTCGCGCCAACTGCCCGGCCCGGCAGGCATGACACTCGCCGGCACCCTCACCGGATGGATCAGCAGCCTCGTCTCCATCGGTGGCGGCGCGATCATCGTGCCCTTCCTCATTTGGTGCAACGTGCCGATACGCAACGCCATCGGCACCGCCTCCGCCATCGGCTTCCCCATCGCAATCGGCGGCACGCTAGGCTACATCGCCGTCGGCTCACACATCGACGGACTGCCGGACCTGCACCTGGGCTACGTCTACCTGCCCGCCCTGTTCTGGGTCGCGCTCGCCAGCGTGCTCACCGCTCCGTTCGGCGCCAAGGCTGCGCATCGTATGAAGGTGGAATTGCTACGCAAATTGTTCGCGGTGATGCTGATCGTGTTGGCGACGAAGTTGCTGTTTAAGGTGCTGGGTTAATGGATGCCTCATGGGAAAAAGCGGTATCTCGCGGTGACGCGCAGACAGCGCGCACTCTGCTCGCGCAAGGCACGGATGTCGATTCGCGCGATCGCTTCGGCCAGACCGCACTCATGCTCGCTGCACATGGCGGCCAGCGTGAGGTCGTCGAGTTGCTGCTTGCCCATCGCGCCAACCTGAACGTAACAGCCAAGTTCGGACTCAGCGCCCTGATGCTCGCCATCGTGGCCGGTCATACGGAGATCGCAGTCCTGCTTGTCCGGGCGGGCGCCGACCAGTCGCTACGCGGAGGCGGCGCGCCCGGTTTTGCAGGCAAGACTGCTTACGACCTTGCCACAGAGCGCGGCATGCAGGAACTATCGGCAATTTTGACGCCCGACCAATCGAGGCCATGATGGATTCGAACGACACACGCTGCGCTGAATACCGCAAGTTCAAAATGATCGATGCGGCTTTCCGCGCAGGCGATCTCGCCGCGCTGCGCACCGCAGTCGACGACCCTGCCGACATCCCCAACGGCACTATGCCGATGACGATAGGCCACTGCCTCGAATACGCGATCTATCACAGCCCCCTGCCGTTCATCCGCACACTGCTGGAGATTGGCGCCGACCCGAACCCCGAGGATCACACCGGCTTCCCGCCCCCGATCGCCGCACTATCGTGCAGCCATCCGCATCCCGGCTCGCCCGGCAGGAAGGACGTACTGGAGATACTGAAACTCCTGCTCGAATTCAAAGCCGATCCCAACCAGCGCGGCATCAACGACTACACTGCGCTGCACATGGCGGTGGGCGAGCGCAATTTGGCTGCCGCGCAACTACTCCTGCAAGCTGGTGCAGACCCGCGCCTGCGTACGCGGATCGACGAATGCGAAACGCCGCGGGTGATGGCGGAGAGGGCTGGGTTTGTTGAGATTGCGGAGTTGCTGGCTGGGCAGGAAGCTCGTTTAGGCAACAAGTAGTCCCCTGCCTACTTCTTGGTCACGGTTGTGTGCGATAGCCAATACAATTCGACTTCGAACACTTCAGTACTATTAGATAGCATCCCGCTCAAAGCGGAGTACCTTTTCTTTACGAATTTGTTCAAGCGAGCCTCCAAACAACTGGAGCGCTCGATCAAGCACACGCTGCACTGATATTTGACGCTCATCAATAACATGTTGTGCAGCCCGTAGCTCGTCGATAAGCTCAGTGCGCCCCTGGTCAGTTAAGAACTTATGAGAATTGCGCAACACGAAACCATGCACAACCCGGTTTCTGACATCGACACCTTCGCGGATAAAAATTTCATAATTCTCGGGAAGCTTCAATTTTGTTTTGAAACTTTTTGCCAACTGCCCGAGAGTTTTCTCCGAATAAGTAACGACACCCTCTTTGAATGATTCTGCCGTAACAACACCTTCATGAGCAGTGAGGATAGACAACAGAAACAAAAGGCTGGTTTCGAACTGCTGACATAGGTACACGGTCGCGCCAAGTTCATAGACAACAGGCTGTAGCGCTTGTTGTTGAGATGAACTTAATTCGCTCATATGCGGCCTTCGTTCAAATCCAGCTATCTTTGAGTTGTTTCAATTGAAGCAATTTTTCCATCAACAAAAGTAATGACGGAAAAACTGGTACTGCGATAAGAAATTAGATACTTCCATACTTCGATGGTTTGTTCACCTTGCTTCTTAAGGGTACGTTCTTCGGGATCACGCCCCATCACTTCTCTTGCCTGCTGGAGTGTTTGCCCGATGCTTAGCTTTATAACGTGTGCAGCGTTGTAAAGTGCGTTGCCACAAGCTTGTGGATTGGTTTGAAAACCGTGGCAGGGATTTACCTTACCATCCGACCCCATTTCGCCAGGTGGATGCAAAGCATCCCGAATGCTTGCGCAACCTGAAAGAATGGAAACAATGAAGATTGCTGGAATGAGTTTTATCATGGCAGTGGAAGAATAATGTAATTGGAAAGAACTAACAAAGTATAACCTCGTAATTAAAGCGGTCGCATTCAAACTGTTCTGGCAACTATGATTGGCAGCCATCGTTACTATGATAAAAGCAACCTAATCAATCCAAAAACAGGGGGGGGTAAGAATTTTTGTGTAAACGGTCATTTGGCAGGAAACTGCCGCCACTTTGAAAGGAGTAGCAATGACCGCAGCAAAAGCACTACCCGCAGATTTAATCGACAGCCTGCTGTCTGGCTATAAGAAGCCCGAAGA
>JACQYW010000014.1 GCA_016208015.1 Nitrosomonadales bacterium
CGCCGCCAAATTTCTTCGACAATACCATCGTAATCGCCGCCGTCAGGGTGGTCTTGCCGTGGTCAACGTGGCCAATCGTGCCTACGTTCACGTGCGGCTTCGTACGTTCAAATTTGCTCTTTGCCATGATTTATCCCCTATCAATGCCAAACATTAATCACAAAAAACTTGGTGCCCATGGTGAGAATCGGACTCACGACCTCTCCCTTACCAAGGGAGTGCTCTACCACTGAGCCACATGGGCCTAACTTTATGGAGCGGGTGAAGGGAATCGAACCCTCGTCATAAGCTTGGAAGGCTTCTGCTCTACCATTGAGCTACACCCGCAAAACCCAACACCAGCCCACTAAAACCTACTTAACTGCAAACTGCAAAAATCTGGTGGAGGGGGAAGGATTCGAACCTTCGTACTCTAAGAGGGCAGATTTACAGTCTGCTGCCTTTAACCACTCGGCCACCCCTCCAAAAAGAGCGCGCGATTATCCATTCAACCGCATACCTTGTCAAAGGGAATATACAGATATTCAGCAAAAAACAGGCCAAACCCACCGCAGCTCGTCTTGAACGAGAGGCAACTCAGACGGCTATGTTTATCTCCCGGAAGATTCCGCAGCTCCAAGATGACCGAACAGCGCCGCCCCAGCACGCGTACTTCATGAGATCAAAGAGTTAGGAAATAAATGACGGAGAACATCGTCGCGGCGAACCGTTCACCCCACACGAGCTCTCCGTCCGCCCATTTGTCGTCACAACAACCCTCTCTCCGCGAACGACAAACAGCCCGCGCCTCCGACGATGAAATGATCCAATACCCGCACATCGACCAGCGCCAGCGACTTCTTCAACTCATCTGTCAGCAAACGGTCGGAATCGCTGGGTTCCGCCACACCGCTGGGATGGTTATGCGCGAAGACCAAAGCCGCCGCATTGTGATGCAAAGCCCGCTTCACCACCTCGCGCGGGTACACGCTGGTCTGCGTCAAGGTACCGTGGAAGAGCTCCTCCGATTCGATCACGCGGTGTTGCGCATCCAGAAAGATGGCAAGGAACACCTCCTGCTGGCGTGCCCGCAACAACAATTGCAGGTAGTCGCGCACCGCTCTTGGAGAGTTCAAGGCATCACCCGCCCGTATCTCTTCATGCAATGCCCGCCGCGCCATCTCCACGACAGCCTGCAGCTGAACGAATTTCGCCTGCCCCATGCCGTGAATATCGCAGAATGCTTTCTCGCCGGCTGCGAACAGCTGCGTTAGGCTGCCGAAGCGTGCCAACAATTCGCGTGCCAGATCGACCGCACTCTTGCCGACCACCCCGGTGCGCAAAAATATCGCCAGCAACTCCGCGTCGGACAATGCCGCCGCCCCGCGTTGCAACAGCTTCTCGCGCGGCCGTTCTCCGGCAGGCCAGTCAGTGATGCTCATGCTTCACCTCACTTCAAAAAGACGATTGCTCGAAATAGAAGCTGATGCAATGCCTTACTGCTTCAGAGTGAGGCAGCATAACGGAATTCGCAGGCCATGTAGGCACCCCGGCCGCTTATACCCTAGCGAAACAGTTTGGAAAGACTATTCGAATCGAAAAGTACAACAGTGCCAAATACTCAAGTAGTTGTTCTCAAGGACGCTCACCGACAGGGTCGTCCGCGAGGCTCATGTCCCCTCCCCTACCTTCATAAACGGAAGTTTATTTCACCCCGCATGAAAATCCCCTGATTCTTTATTACTGTCAGCTATCACCAGTGATTTTTTTCACAGACTCGATATAGTCGCGATCCTCACCCTTGATATGGTTGACAAGCCAACCCTTGAGCATGCTCAGCAATAGCGAAGACACATCTTCTCCAGCATTGGAACGCCCCCTGAGTACAGCGACCTTTCTCATGAAAAACTCGTGGGTCTGCTGATGCGCCTTGAGTGCTGAAAATCCCGCTTTCTGCATCAACTCTTCTTCGAACTCAAAGTGCGTGACCGTATAATTAAGCACCCCCTCGATCACATGCTTGATCCCGTCCGTATTGCCGGTTTGAATAGCGTCGTCAAGCTCGTTTATGTAATTAACAATCTGCCGATGCTGACTATCGATCGCCTGAATACCCGTCTCCAGTTCCTGAGTCCATTCCATGCACGCCATCGCTGCCCCCCGAAATATTCGCCGAAATTATCATTACTTCAACCGAACCACTCCCGCCATGATCTGGAATCATACATGTGCTGCGATTACCATCCCCGCATCTTTCTAGTAAGATGCCATCATTATGGAACAAGCCCGGACAAAACGCATCGTGCTCGGCATCACCGGCGGCATCGCGGCCTATAAGGCGGCGGAACTGGCGCGGTTGCTGGTCAAACAAGGCATCACGATACAGGTGGCGATGACCGAGGCGGCCACACACTTCATCACGCCCGCGACGATGCAGGCGCTGACTGGCCAGCCGGTGCTGACCAATCAGTGGCAGGACGACAAGGGGATGTCTCACATCCATTCCAGCCGCGTCGCCGACGCCATCGTGATCGCCCCCGCCACGGCCGACTTCATCGCCAAGCTGGCGACCGGACTGGCAGACGACCTGCTTTCCGCTTTATGTCTGGCACGTGACTGTCCCTTGCTGGTCGCGCCCGCCATGAACAAACAGATGTGGGCGAATGCCGCGACGCAGCGCAATGTGCAGCGACTAGTCGACGACAGCGTGAGCTTGCTCGGCCCGGCGAGCGGCGCACAGGCCTGCGGCGAGGAAGGCATGGGACGCATGCTGGAGGCGGAAGAATTGGCACAGAGCATCCTCGCTGTGTTGCACCGCAACAAGACCAACGAACTTGAAGGCGTGAAGGTACTCATCACCGCCGGGCCGACCTATGAGCCCATCGACGCGGTGCGCGGCATCACCAACCGCAGCAGCGGCAAGATGGGCTATGCCATCGCGCAGGCGGCACTTGAGATGGGCGCGCGGGTCACGCTGATCTCCGGCCCGACAGCGCTGTGCGTGCCCGCCGGTGCGCAGGTGGAGAACGTCACCAGCGCAGCCGAGATGTTCGAGGCGGTGAAACAGGGGGCAGCACAAAACGATATGTTCATCGGCGTGGCGGCGGTGGCCGACTACCGCGCCGCGCGGCCCAGCGAACAGAAGATCAAGAAGAGCGATGCACCGCTGACACTGGAATTGATTCCCAATCCGGACATCCTCGCCTATGTCGCCGGCCTGCCCAAGCCGCCCTTCTGCGTGGGCTTTGCAGCGGAAAGCGAAAAGCTGCACGAACATGCGACCGCAAAACGCAAGAAGAAGAATATCCCGCTGCTGGCAGCCAATCTGGCGCAAAGTGCCATCGGCGCGGACGATAACGAGATCATCCTGTTTGACGATGCGGGCGAGCATATGCTGCCGCGCGCGGACAAACTCACTCTGGCACGGGCGTTGTTGCGCCATGCCGCCATGCTTTACACGAAAGGGAAATGAAAATGAAGAAAGTCGATGTGAAGGTAATGGACCCGCGCTTGCACGAGCACCCGCCCGCCTATGCCACGCCCGGTTCCGCCGGGATCGACCTGCGCGCCTGCATCGACGGCAGCATGACCATCCAGCCGGGACAATGCGAACTCATCCCCAGCGGCATCGCGCTGCACCTGAACGACCCGCATTACGCGGCGGTGATCCTGCCGCGCTCCGGCCTCGGCCACAAACACGGCATCGTGCTCGGCAATCTGGTCGGCCTGATCGACTCGGATTACCAGGGCCAGATCTTCATCTCCATCTGGAACCGCGGCCATCACCCGTTCGCGCTGATGCCGATGGAACGCATCGCGCAACTGGTGATCGTGCCGGTGGCACAGGTGCAGTTCAATATCGTTGAAGATTTCCCGATGAGCCAGCGCGGCGCAAACGGCTTTGGCAGTACCGGCAAGCATTGAACAGATTGTCATCGACAAAAAAAGCCCGCTTCACGCGGGCTTTTTTGTTGCAGACACCAAGCTTTATTTTTCCAACTGAAATTCCAATTCAGTCAGGGCTCCAACACGCACTGCAACTTTCTCGGATGCGGTTCGATAACCTTTCAGCTTTACTTGGATAGTCCGAATGCCAGCGGAGGATTCGATATTCAGCGGAGACAATCCAAAATACACGCCATCAATATAGACCTTGGCACGAGCAGGTTCGGTCCTCACAACCAGCGTACCTGGTGCTGCGTTCATCGGCTGCAACATGGCAGTATCCGGCGCAGACGACCCTTGCCCATTCGGCGACACAAATACGGTCACTCCCGGTATCGCCTTGGTTCCCGGGGTCAGGTTGAACAGATCGCTACGCGAAGCCATCAAAGTCGCACCGATCGCCTCCACCGTCTTGCCGGACACGACTTCCAACTCATGGTGCAGGTAATTCGCGATGTCTTCCTTGTCGTTGCCGGAGACACCCGCAAAACGGTCGCTCTTCTGAACCACTTCACCGGACCAGACCACCTTGCCGCTGGCAATATCTTTCAGGGTCGTTTCCACAGAGATCGACACATAGTCGCGTTCCCTGGCGTCGATGCTCATTTCCCTGACGACGCCGCTCAACTCGAACAGGGCTGACTTGTCTTCACGCTCCAGTACCTGATATCCGGTGTCATCCAGCTTTTTTGAGAGCGAGTCAGACACGACCCGAGTGACATCCCTATCCAGCCTTATCTCGGAACCGCTCATGCCGGACACTCTTACTTTTGCAGTCCCGACCTTGCGCGCATCGCCAACCTTGCGCTCGTCGGCATAACCCGCGACGCGAATGGATGCGGCGTATTTCACCTTGGGGGCATCCGGATTGGGCTGCTGGCTTTCGCGGATACTGATCTCATTGCTGCCATCCATCATGCCGGAACAGCCTGCCAAAACAACCCCTGCTACAGCTGAAATCAGATACTTGGCTAAACGACTCATCACACCCCCACCCGGACTTGAGTTTTTATGCCCATGCCCGAAATGAGCGTGGGCCAGATCATGTTTACTTCGCACGCACCTTGGCATCGATCGCGGCGAACACTTTCGCGATCTCAGTCGTGCCGATCTGCACGCCCAACTGACGTGCGATCTGCGTGGCAGAGAACAAACCGCGCACGGTCTGACTGCCGTCGGCATTGGTTTCGACCACCAGCGCGTGTTGACGTCCGGCGACCGTCAGCATGGCAAGTACATTCCCCACCCTGGCTTTAAGCACATCTTCCAGTAACGACGCCGACATCTCACGGACCACCGACATCACATCGCGCACCTGGATATCGGCATGCGTTCCGCCCATCTCCTGCAGGAAACGCACCGGCCTGTCGCCCAACACGTCGGTCGCCGTCAAGACGCCGCACACCTTGTCGGAGTCGTCCGTCACCAACAACATACGCACGCCATAACGGATCATTTTTGCATTCGCCTTATCCAGGGTGGTTTTGGCTCGCACATTAAGTACCGAAATGCTGCGCAGATCGGTCATCACGTTGACTGCCGGGTCCTCCAGGGTGACATGCTCAGGCAAAACCTGCGTCGGTCTGGCGATATCCGTACCTGTTCTGAATGGGTGACTGGTCAACGCTGTGAAACTCTTGGTCATTATTAATCTCCTTGAATTGACTGCCTGGTTTCTTCCTTACTGCCCGATGTATTCCTGACCTGCTCTTTATGCCCGCCACTCCTAAGAGTCGGCAGAAAACGAACCAACTCGTTCAACGCCAAACGATATACCTCGCGCTTGAACTCGATCACACTGTCCAACTCGACCCAATACTCGGTCCAGCGCCACGCATCGAACTCCGGATGCTCACTCGCACGCAACGACACATCGCAATCGCGCCCGACCAGCCGCAACAGGAACCATATCTGTTTTTGCCCCTTGTAGCTGCCGCGCGATTCTCGCTTGACCCAAGTCTGCGGCACCTCATAACGCATCCAATCGCGGGTACGTCCCAATATCTGGACGTGACAGGATTGCAGTCCGACTTCCTCGTGCAACTCGCGGTACATCGCCTGCTCCGGCGTCTCGCCGTGCTGGATGCCTCCTTGCGGAAACTGCCACGCATCCTGCCTGATGCGCTTGCCCCAGAAAACCTGATTCTTTGCGTTAGTCAGAATAATACCGACGTTCGGGCGATAACCTTCTCGGTCTATCATGATTCGCCCCAATACTGTTTTTCGATGGCCGGATTGTTCCACATTTCAGACACCCTGAAAAGAACAAAGGCACAAGCGCCGCGCCAGACGGGGATATTTCGCTGTAAAATCCGCGCCTCATCAAACAAGGAAGCATCATGCGCGTTTCTCAATTCTTCATCTCCACACTCAAAGAAGCCCCTTCCGAAGCCGAACTGCCCAGTCATCGCCTGATGCTGCGCGCGGGTTACATCCGCAAACTCGCCAGCGGCCTGTATACCTGGATGCCGCTGGGTCTGCGCGTGCTGCGCAAAGTGGAGGCGGTCGTGCGCGAGGAGATGGACAGTAGCGGTGGCATAGAGTTGCTGATGCCCGCAGTGCAACCCGCCGAACTGTGGCAGGAGACCGGGCGCTGGGAAGTGTTCGGCCCGCAGATGCTCAAGATCAAGGACAGACACAACAACCTTTTCTGCTTCGGCCCCACGCACGAGGAAGTCATCACCGACATCGCGCGGCGCGAGGTGAAGAGCTACCGTCAGCTGCCGCTGAACTTCTACCAGATCCAGACCAAGTTCCGCGACGAGGTCCGTCCGCGTTTCGGCGTGATGCGCGCGCGCGAGTTCGTGATGAAGGATGCCTATTCTTTCCACAGCAGCTTCGAGAGCCTGGAACAGACCTACCGCGTGATGTACGAAACCTACAGTCGCATCTTCACCCGCCTGGGCTTGCAGTTCCGCGCGGTGGCAGCGGACACCGGTGCGATCGGCGGTTCCGGCTCGCATGAGTTCCATGTGCTGGCCGACTCGGGCGAAGACGGCCTGGCTTTCTGCCCCAACTCGGATTACGCCGCCAACGTCGAACTGGCCGAAGCCGTCGCACCGACCACAACACGCGCAGCCGCAACCGAAACCAAGCGCGATGTCTCCACGCCCAGCCAGACCACCTGCGAGGAAGTCGCCGCCCTGCTCGGCATCCCGCTGAGCCGCACGGTCAAGTTGCTCGCCGTCATCGCCGACGAGAAGCTCGTCATCCTGCTGCTGCGAGGCGACCACAACCTGAACGAAGTGAAAGTCGGCAAACTGCCCGGACTGGACGGTTTCCGCTTCGCGCGCGAAGACGAGATACGTGCCTTCTTCAACTGCCCGCCCGGCTTCCTCGGCCCGGTCGGCATAGCCCGCGAGAAGACGCGCGTGATCGCCGACCGCACGGTCGCCGTGATGAGCGACTTCGTGGCTGGCAGCAACAAACCCAAGTTCCACACCGCAGGCATCAACTGGGGACGCGATCTCCCGGAACCCGACCTGGTTGCAGACATCCGCAACGTCGTGACAGGCGATCCGTCACCCGACGGCAAAGGCTCGCTGGAATTGTGCCGCGGCATCGAAGTGGGACATATCTTCCAACTGCGCACCAAATACTCAGAAGCGCTGCAAGCCACTTTCCTGGATGAGAACGGCAAGGCGCAGATCATGGAGATGGGCTGCTACGGCATCGGCGTGTCGCGCATCGTGGCCGCCGCCATCGAGCAGAACTTCGACGAGCGAGGCATCGCGCTGCCCGCCGGCATGGCGCCGTTCCAGGTCGCCATCGCGCCCATCGGTTACAAGAAGAGCGAAGCGGTGAAACAGGCTGCCGACAAACTGTATGCAGAACTGACTGCCGCGGGGATCGAAGTGCTGCTGGACGACCGCGACGAACGTCCCGGCGTGATGTTCGCCGACCTCGAACTGATCGGTATCCCGCACCGCATCGTGATCGGTGATCGCGGATTGAAAGAAGGCAACGTGGAATACCAGGGCCGCAAGGACGATGCGGCACAGGTCATCCCCTTGCAAGATGTGGCGAAGCTCGTACAATCCAAACTATGAGACTGAAAACACTCCACAAATCCGTGCTTACGCTGTCGCTTGCGACCGCGGGTCTGTGTATTGCTTTCGGCGCACAAGCGGGTGCTCAAAAAGAAGAGAAGCTCTCTGCCAGCGTACGCAGCATGCTGCATCGCGCCGTGGCTGACCAGGCCGCGCCCAAACTGGCTTTCTCCTCGCAGCAGGAAGCGCAGTTGTGGCTGGACGAGATGTCGCAACGTCTGGCGAAGCGCATCCCGGATGCGAACTATCGTTTTGATTTTCTGAGTACGGTTCATTACGAAGCAATGCGAGCCGGACTCGATCCGCACCTGGTACTGAGTTTGATCGAGGTGGAAAGCGGATTCAGGAAATACGCGGTATCGAAGGTCGGTGCGCGCGGCTATATGCAAGTGATGCCGTTCTGGACCAAGGCCATCGGCACCAAGGACCAGAACCTGTTCCACCTGCGCACCAACCTGCGCTACGGCTGCACCATCCTGCGATACTATCTGGACAAGGAAAAAGGCGATCTCTATCGCGCGCTGGGGCGTTACAACGGCAGTCTGGGCAAACCGGAATATCCGAACATGGTCAAAGCGGCCTGGCACAAACACTGGAACAGACCGCAGAACAATTCACCGCGCAGCACCAGTTAACCGCCGTTATTTCTTTTTCTTGCTTTTGATGTAGGACTCGACGCTGGACCGCGTCACCATCCCCTGCTGATAACTCACCAGCTTGCCCGACGGATCGTATAAATACGAGGTGGGCAAGGCCTCGACTTCGCCCACTTGTGTTGCCATGTCGTAATCGCCGAATACGATGGGATAGCTGATCCGTTTCTTGGCAACAAACTCAACCACGGACTCTTTGGTTGAATCCAGCGCCACGCCGATCACCACCAGATCGGTATTCTTGTGCGCCTCATGCAATGCGATCAAATCGGGTATCTCTTCCAGACAGGGCGGACACCAGGTAGCCCAGAAATTGACCAGCACCCATTTACCGCGATAGTCGGACAGGCGTTGTGCCTGCCCCTGCAGGTCCTTGAAGACAAAATCCTGCGCGCTGGCACTTCCCGCCGCCAGCAACAGGATCGTGGCAGACAGTATGTGCTTCAGCTTCATCAGTGTCTTTCTTCTTCGGTGGATTCCTTGCCGCCATGCCCGGAACCGTCGGCAGCATGTGTCCAGTAGAGCGCCAGCGCGATCAAAGCGATAGCTGCACCGAAATAGACCAGATCGATTGGAGCGGCGATATGCATATTCAGGGCTTCTTCGAACAGGGTCACGATCATGATCATCAGGATCACCTTGGCCAGGCGCGACTTCAGGTCGTCCAGGTTGTTGATCACCAGTATCTTGCTGGAAGCCTTGCTGCCGTGCGCCTGGTTGATGTCGCTGATGAACAACTCGTACAGCCCCAGCGAAAAGATCAGCATCACGGTCGCCAGCAGATAGCCATCCACCACTTCGACGATATGCGATACCGTCGAATCATGCAGCGCCTTGCGCGCCTCCTCGGTCATGCTGGTGTCGGCATAATGCATGGCATGCTGGAAAAGGATGAACACATCCACCGTCGCCATGTAAAAGATGGCAAAACCCGCGAGCAGACTACCGACCACCGCAGTCAGAATGACGAAACGGCTGTTCCACAGAGCGCCTTCAAACAGACCTTCAAAGAATTTGATCATTTTTCCTCCGAATCAACCAACGTGAAAGGCGCGCATTAAAACGTAAAAGCGGATGGTCGGCAATACGTCATGCCGTCTTATTCCACAAGTCGTACAAGGTTGTCCCGCGCGGCTCGTTCATGCGGTTCTCCAGTGCAGCGAACCAAGCCTTGATATCGCCGTCCCCGCTGCGCTTCGGCAGGGTCGCGGTGTCCAGCATGAAAAGTTTCAGCAGATCGCTCAGCTGCACAGCTTCCGGCGCGCGCACCATGCTCCACCCCACCCCGGACAACTTGCCCACGATCCTGGCGGCGGTCAGCTTGTCCAGCAGGCGCTCGACATCGTCATAGCCGATATGCAGTTGCCGCGACAATCCCTGCAGGGTCTGCACCTCGCCCTTGCCCAGGCCCTTGTGCATGAGCTTGAGGATGCTCACTGCGTAATACAGTTTGGCCGCCTGATCCAGCCGCAGCGAATGGGTGCTGCGCCAGTGCGAAAGCGAGGCGGTGATGATCGCGCCGAACAATACCGTGAGCCAGGAGAAATAGACCCACATCAGAAAGATCGGCACGCTGGCGAAGGCGCCATAGACCAGTTTGTAGGTGGGGAAATGCGAAATATAGAAAGCGAACGCGCGATTCATCGATTCGAACGCCACCGCCGCGATCAGACCGCCGATGATGGCGTGCCACATCGGCACGAAGCGGTTGGGCACGATGCGAAAAAGCAGCGTGAAAGCAGCTGTCGTCATCAGCACCGGCAATATCTTCAGCACATCCATGCCGATGGACGGCATCCGCTGCGCGTAGTCGGACGAGAACCCCACCAGCCAGGAGGTGAGTGACAGACTGCCGCCGATCAGCAACGGTGCCAGCGTGATCACCGCCCAATACACCAGCACGCGCTGCAATAGACTGCGCGGACGCGACACGCGCCAGATCATGTTGAACGCATTGTCGATGGTCAGCATCAACAGCATCGCGGTGACAGCCAGAAACACCAGACCGACCGCCGTGAGGCGTGACGCGCTTTCGGCGAACTGTTCCATGTAGCGCGTGATGATCCTGCCCCCGGTCTCCGGCATCATGTTGGTCAGGATGAATTCCTTGATATGCGTGGAATACTCGCTGAATACCGGAAATGCGGAAAGCAGGGTCAAAGCGATGGTGATGAGCGGAACGACCGACAACAGCGTGGTGAAGGTCAGGCTCGCCGCCATCTGAGTACAGCGGTCTTCCTGCAAACGCACGGTGACGTAGCGAAAGAAACGCAAAGCATCCATGATGCCCAGATTCGGCAGTTTGAAATTCAATTCAGAAAGTTTCATAAGCACCGACAACTGAATACAATGCGCACATGATAACCGACAACGGCACTCCGCAAACCACCGCCCTTGCAGCACGCCAATTGCTGCGCACGCATCGTTACGGCGCTCTCGGCACCCTGTCGAAAAAGTTCGATGGCCATCCATTCGGTTCCATCACACCGTATCTGGTGGACCACGACGGCAGCCTGCTCATCCTCATCAGCGCGCTGGCGGAGCACACCAAGAACATCATGCACGATCCGCGTGTCAGTCTCATTACGCACAACCAGGAAGACCCGCATATCCAGACCCAGGGGCGTCTTACCGTGATCGGCACGGCCGCACGTGTCGCGGAACGCAAACTGGCCGGAAAACGTTATCTGCGTTATTTCCCGGAAGCGCAGACCTATTACGACATGCCCGACTTCCAGTTCTACCGCATCGTGCCGCTGGCACTGCGCTACATCGGCGGCTTCGGCGACATCCACTGGGTAAAAGCCGACCGCTATCAGGTTCCCGCCAACACATTGGCCGCGGAAGAAGATGCGTTGCTAGACAAGACCAATGCAAGACGCACACCCGGCCAAGGGACGCTGATCGGGATTGACTGCGACGGCTACGACCTGCGCCTGAATGAACGCACCGTCCGGCACGACTTTCCGGCCCCTGTGCAAGACGGCGCCCAGGCGCTGAGCTTGCTGGAATCGTGACCGGAAAAAAGGGCATCGCGAACGATGCCCCGTTTGCGGCGCTGCAAAACGGCAACGCTAGCCGCGCACGCCCTTGAGCTGAACCGATTGCTCAACCTGATCCGCAGGATTTCCCGTTTCACCCTCCTGCTTCTCTTTTGCCAGCGAGTCATCTTTGGCAGGATTGGGTGACTTTGCTGCAGTGCCCGGCTTTTTGCCCCGGATCGATTTCGGCTTCTTGGCAGCGGGCGCATCTTGCCGAACCGCCGCGACCTTGCCCTGCCCTTTGTCCAGAGAGGGATTGGCGTTCACATTCTGTTCAGCCGCACTAGCACCGCCCTGCAGCATCGTCCCCAGTAGCACCACCCTCACTGTACGTTTCATCACAAATCTCCCAAACCAAGGATCTCACAACTGCGGGTGGGCTCGCACAGCCCCCGCATCCAGTTTGTTCAGCGCATTCAGGTAAGCCTTGGCCGAGGCCACCACGATGTCGGTATCCGCACCCTGCCCATTGACCACGCGTCCGCCCTTGGACAGGCGCACCGTCACCTCGCCCTGCGCATCGGTGCCGCTGGTGATGTTGTTCACCGAGTACAGCAACAACTCGGTATTGCTCTTCACCACTTGCTCGATCGCCTTGAACGTCGCATCCACCGGCCCGCCCCCCTGCGCATCGGCCTGATGTTCCCTGCCGCCGACGCTCAATACTACGCGCGCCACCGGCATCGCACCGGTCTCGGAATGGGCGCCCATCGCCACCAGGCGGAAATGTTCGCTCACTTGCGTGGCTTCCTCGTCGCTCACCAGCGCCTGCAAGTCTTCGTCGAATATCTCGTGTTTCTTGTCAGCCAGGTCCTTGAAGCGCACAAACGCTGCGTTCACCGCCTCTTCGCCTTCCAGCACGATACCCAGTTCCTGCAGGCGCGCACGGAAAGCGGCACGGCCCGAGTGCTTGCCCATCACCATCTTGTTCGCGCCCCAACCCACATCCTCGGCACGCATGATCTCGTAGGTCTCGCGGTGCTTGAGCACGCCGTCCTGATGGATGCCGGACTCGTGCGCGAAGGCGTTGGCGCCGACGATGGATTTGTTCGGCTGCACCGGATAGCCGGTGATGCTGGAGACCAGTTTGGACGTCGGCACGATCTGCGCGGTATCGATGGTCGTATCGCAGGTGAAGATGTCGCGACGCGTCTTGATCGCCATCACCACTTCTTCCAGCGCCGCATTGCCTGCACGTTCACCCAGACCGTTGATGGTGCATTCCACCTGGCGTGCGCCGTTCATCACCGCGGCCAGCGAATTGGCCGAGGCCATGCCCAGATCGTTGTGGCAATGCGTGGACCAGATCACCTTGTCGCTGTTCGGCACGCGCGCGATCAACTGTTTGAAGCGCTCGCCCCACAACACCGGGATGCTGTAACCCACCGTATCCGGCACATTCAATGTCTTCGCGCCCGCCTTGATGACGGCATCGAAGATGCGCACCAGGAAATCCATGTCCGAACGCACCGCGTCTTCGGCGGAGAACTCGACATCGTCGGTGTACTCGCGCGCCCATTTCACCGCCTGCACCGCGCGCTCCACCACCTGATCCTCGGTCATGCGCAGCTTGTGCTGCATGTGGATCGGCGAAGTGGCGATGAAGGTATGGATACGCCCGTGTTTGGCCGGCTTGATCGCCTCGCCCGCCGCGCGCACATCCTTTTCGCCGGCACGCGCCAGCGAGCACACCGTTGAACGCTCGATGACCTTGGCGATGCTGTGGATCGCGTCGGCATCGCCGGGGCTGGCGGCCGCGAAGCCCGCCTCGATCACATCCACGCCCAGTTTTTCCAACTGGCGCGCGATGCGCAACTTCTCTTCCTTGGTCATGGACGCGCCGGGACTTTGTTCGCCGTCGCGCAAGGTGGTGTCGAATATGATTAATTTGTCAGTCATGTTTTGCTCCATCGCAATTGTTCATCCACGGCTCACACCAACCGAGCCGCCTGCCTTGTTACTTGTGGGGTAGGTTTAGTTTGCGCGCGAGCGCAGCTTCAGCGACGCCAGCAGGCTGAAGGTGGAGTGCAATTGCGAGATGTGTCTAGAGAAGTGCATGGGCAGGAATATAGCGGCTTTTATTGGGGTGCGCAACAACACCAGCCTGCCAGCCGGTTTCGGAATGAAACTTTATCGTTTTGGCCCTGTCTTGGGGTTCGTGCGCCCTGATATCATCCGGCGTCACCTACTCCAACAACCAGAAAGAGAGTCACCATGAAGAAGCTGCTTCCCTTGTTCTGCGTTCTGGGCGTTGCCGCCCAACCCGCCCTGGCGGCGAACGACATCAACAACCTGCAGGCCCTCGCCCAAAGCGAGTTCCGCGCACTATCCGAAGACTTGGGCTCCGCCCTGAGCTACAAGCCGATCACTCCCGCCGAACCGCTGGGCGTCACCGGTTTCGACATGGGCATCGAAGTTACCAGTACCAAGATGACCAAGAGCGAGCAGGCTTGGAAGACCGCAACCAACAGCACCAGCGGCATCGGCACCCTCTATGTGCCCAAACTACACATCGCCAAGGGACTTCCGCTGAACATCGACTTGGCCGCGTTCTATTCCGCCATCCCTACAACCAACGTCAAACTGGTCGGCGCTGAATTGCGTTATGCCGTGCTGCCCGGCGGCGGCGCCACCCCGGCGGTGGCGATCCGCGGTTCCTACACCAAGATGAGCGGCGTCGAGCAACTGTCCTTCAACACCAAAGGCCTGGACGTCTCCATTTCCAAGGGCTTCGCCATGTTCACCCCCTATGCGGGCGTCGGCCAGGTCTGGGTCAGCAGCACGGCAAGCGCCAGCACCGGGCTTGGGGCCGAAAGCTTCACCCAGAGCAAGGTGTTCGCCGGATTGAATGTGAATCTGGGGATGACCAACATCGCACTGGAAGGCGACAAGACCGGCGGCACTTCGTCTTATGGTCTGAAACTCGGCTTCCGCTTCTGAGCAGCCGCTTCCAACGAGAAGGGGCGATGCCTGGCGGCATCGCCCCTTTCTCATTCCCGACCGGAATACGGCCTACTTGAACTGCGAGCGGATGATGCCCCACTGCTGCGGCCATTGCGCCATGGGATCGCGCGTGTAACCGCTCTTGCCGAACTGGTTCCAGCGGCCGACGACAAAACACAGCAACAGGCTGGCATGGGCGCCGATGTCGTCACCGGCCGCCAGACACCCCTGCGTCTCGGCGATGCGCAAAGACTGTTTGAGCGTGGTCTCGACACGATCGAGGAACTGGTTGATGCGCTGCTGCAGGCGCTCGTCCTCATTCACCAGTGCGTCGCCGAGCAGCACGCGCGTCATGCCGCGGTTCTTCTGGGCAAAACCGAGCAGCAGCGCGAGGATGCCTTCCACCTGCTTCAACCCATCCTGTTCTTCGGTGGTGATTTTGTTGATCAGACCGAACACGGTCTGCTCGATGAACTCGATCAGGCCTTCGAACATTTGCGCCTTGCTGGCGAAGTGGCGATACAGCGCAGCTTCGGACAGTTCCAGCCGCGCCGCCAGCGCGGCCGTGGTGATCTTCTCGCCCTTGGGCTGTTCCAGCATCTCGGCGACGGTCTGCAGGATCTGCAGTTTTCTTTCGCCCGGTTGTTTGGCTGCCATATCTCCCCCTCAAAGTTTGGAAGCTGCGCGCGGCAGTTCCAGCACGTTTCTGATCTTCACATCGACACAACCCGGCGCGCGCGGCGCCGTACTTACCCACACCGTTTTCATCCCCATGCGTTTTGCCGTCAACAGATTCTCCGCGCTGTCCTCCACCATCACACACTGTATCGCGTGCAAACGGTGCTTTCGCAGCAAACGCTGAAAACCCGACAGCTGCGGTTTGGGCCGATAACGCGAATGCTCGATGGCGAACACGTCGTCGAACAGGTCGTCGATCCGCAGCAGCTTCAGCACCGCCTGCGCATAATGCTCGGGCGCGTTGGAGAACACCACTTTCCGGCCCGGCAGGTGCTTGAGCATGTGACGCAAACGCGGTTCGCGTAGCACCATGTCGTGCAGCTCCGGAAACTGGTGCGTGTGCCACAGAAAATGATCCGGATCGGTGCCGTGATGCTTCATCAAACCTGTCAGCGTCGCGCCGTAGCGTTGCCAGTAATCCACGCGCATCGCGTTCGCTTCCTCTTCGCTCAGCTGCAAGTGTTCCTGCAGATACGCCGTCATGCTGCGATTGATATGCGGAAAGATGTGCGGCGTCGCGTTGTGCAGCGTGTTATCTAAATCGAAGATCCAGACGCGCTCGTTCACTTGCTTTTGATCAATGTACCGACACCTTCATCGGTAAGGATTTCCAGCAGCAAAGCATGCTCCACCCGTCCATCGATGATATGCACCGAACGCACGCCGCCGCGCGCCGCATCCAGCGCCGACCCGATCTTGGGCAGCATGCCGCCCGACAGCGTGCCGTCCGCCACCAGGTCATCGATCTGCTTGGGCGTGAGGCCGGTGAGCAGGTTGCCTTTCTGGTCCAGCACACCAGGCGTGTTGGTCAACAGCACCAGCTTCTCGGCGCGCAACACCTCCGCCAGCTTGCCCGCCACCACGTCCGCATTGATATTCAGCGTGTCGCCATCGGGCGACACGCCGATGGGCGCGATGACCGGGATGAAATCGCCGGAGTCGAGGAAGGTGATGATGGAGGGATCGATCTTGTTGATGTCGCCCACCAGACCGATGTCCAGCATCTTGCCCGGCTCGTCGTTGCTTTCCAGCAACAGTTTGTCGGCACGGATAAAGCCGCCATCCTGCCCGGTCAGGCCGACCGCCTTGCCGCCGAAACGGTTGATGAGGTTGACGATGTCCTTGTTGACCTTGCCCAGCACCATCTCGACCACGTCCATGGTCTCTTCGTCGGTGACGCGCATACCCTGGATGAACTCGCCCTTTTTCCCCACCTTTTGCAGCAAGTCGTTGATCTGCGGGCCGCCGCCGTGTACGACCACCGGGTTCATGCCGACCAGCTTGAGCAGCACCACGTCGCGCGCGAAGCCTTCCTGCAGTTTGGGATCGGTCATGGCGTTGCCGCCGTATTTGATGACGATGGTCTTGTCGAAGAAGCGCTGGATATAGGGTAGCGCTTCAGACAGGGTATGGGCTTTCTGGGCTGCAGTGGCTGCGGTCAATGGCATGTGGATTCCTTCAAAAATCTGCGCGCATTCTACCGCATACAAAAACGAAACGGGCGGCATGAAGCCGCCCGTTTCCGTCGAAGTTAATGCTTCCTTACCGGTGATCTTTTACAGTCGGATTGTTGTAGTGCTGGTAACTCAACTCCAAGGCTTTAATTTCCGCCTCAATATTGACGGTCTGCTTCTTGCCAGCCACTTCCAGCACCAGGGTGACCGGAATGCGCTCGCCCACATTCAAAGGCTGCTTCAACCCGACCAGCGTCAGATATATGCCGCGCGTACCAAAGAGAGTGGTGCTATGTGCATCCAGCTTCATGCTGTCAACAACCCCGGTCTGCGGCTTGCCGCGGCGCATCACCACCCCCTGAATCTCCCCCGATCCGGCCACCGGACTACTTACTGACAGCAGCAGTGCCGCCTTGGTGACATAGAGATTCAGCTGCACCGTGGCGGATGTCTGCCCCGGCACACTCTCGCGCATCCAGACCTTGTCCACCATCACGTCATTGGCGCCCGCCCATACATTACCCGCCAACAACAGCGTTGCCGCACAGAAGAGGTTGCGCCACATGACTAGCTCCTAATGGTGATGTTCGTGCCCCTGATTATTCGTTGTTTCCAGCGGTTTGACCAGTGCCTGCGATTTGACTGTCGCTTTGCTGCCATCGGCGAACTTGATGGTCAGTGCGAATGGCACGCTGTCTCCGGCCTTGAGCGGCTTCTTCAAGCCGATCAGCATCATATGGTTACCATCGGCCCCTAACGATACCGCGGTCTTGGCCGGCAACAGCAATTCCTCGATGGCGCGCATCTTCATCATATTGCCTTCCATGACCATGGTATGGATCTCCACGGTTTTGGCGATGCCGCTGTCTCCGGCGACCAACGCACCCGCCTTGTCGCTGGTGATGACCATCTGCACCGATGCACTGTCCTGCCCCGGCGCGGTGGCGCGTGCCCAAGCCTCGCTCACTTTCACATCAGCGGCGGATGCCGTTGCTGCACAGAACAATGCGACCAGACCTGCCCACAGATATTTACTCATTTCAAATCCTCCAAAAAAATACGCGCCATACCCATAACGATATAGCGCGTCATTCTAGCCCAAATCAGTTAATTAAAAATCGATGTTGGCTTTCAACCAGACACTGCGCCCCATTTCGTTGACACGCGTGGTTTGCGTATATCCGCTCACCATGGCACCAGAACGGCTGATGTGCTCCGCATAGGTCTTGTTGAACACGTTATCCACACCGGCGCTGACTTGCACCGCCTTGTTGGCACGCCAGCCACCGTTGACCGAGAACACACTGAAGCCACTTGATGCTCCGATGTCCTGTCCGGCAATATTGCCTTGCTTCACTGCGACACGCTTCTGCGCCGCAACGCCGCGCAGCAGGCCGCCAAACGACCACACCTTATCGTCATAGTTGAGGCCGAGACGCGCCTCCAGCGGCGGGATCTGCCCCAGTGCCGTGCCGTCGGTATCGTTGTCGCCATGTACATACGCCAGGCTGCCATCCACCTTCCAGCTCTCCGCCAGTTGCCATGCCATGCCTGCTTCAGCACCGTAGGTGGTGGCATCCACATTGCGGGTAACGGTTATGGTCCTCGTCGTCGGGGCGGTCTTGACGACGCCCGACTGGATCAGGATGAAATCCTTGACCTTGCTGTAGAACGCCGATATCGATCCCGATACCGCACCTTCGCTGTAGTGAAGTCCTGCATCCAGTTGCGTGGTCTTTTCCGGGTTGGTGTTGAAAGCGCTGGTCGTGGTCAAACTTTCCTTGTTCGCCGAGATCAGTTCCCAATAATCGGGGAAGCGCTCGGTGTGGCCGATACCGGCGTAGACGGTGGCAGGCGTGGCTGCGAGATCGCGTTCAAGACGGACAAAACCGCTGTTCAACAGCTTGTCACGGCTCTGCCCGGAGGTCGGGTTGGCAACGTTGTATGTTACGTTGTTTGCATCCCGAGCCATCAGCATGGCGGCCCGCTTGTCTTCCGCGTGCCAACTGTCGATGCGCAGACCGCCGATGACCCGACCGCTGTCGTTCACATCGTAGGTCGCCTCGCCGAACACGCCATAATTGCGGAAGTTGGCATCCTCGGTGCGCGCCATTAGTTCATAGGGTGTCGTTGCCTGGTTCATGGTCGAACGCAGCGTATGCTTGTTGCTCTGGTAATCCACACCGATCTTGGCCTGTGTAGCCTCACTGATAGCCAAGCCAAACACTGATCGCCCACCCACGGTCTCGCGGTCAGGATTGCTGACCATCTTCATGCCAGGCTGCGTGCGCAGGCTGTAATTGTCCATCACGTGATCAACATAGTTGTAGTAGACCTGCGCCTCAACCCGGTCCAGCACCCCGCCCATGTGCTGTTTGTCGAGCTTCAAGCCGACGTTTTCACGAGCAAACTTGGTACCATCCATGGAGCGATCGGCATAGGCCGCTTCGCCATCGCTCCTGGCCGCCGTTAATTCCAAACGAGTATTGTCGTCTGGTGTCCAGCCTAGCGCGGCATTGGTGCTCCATCGCGTGTATTTAGAATGCACGGCATTTCCGCTACCATCCTCGTAGTCGTTGGAATGCGTACGTGTCGCGCCTGCGCGCAGGTAATAATTCTCGGCGCCTGTTTTGGCATCCAGCATTTCGTCATTGCGTCCGAAACTACCGAGCATGAGCGAACCCTGCACCTTTGTTCCAACCTGTGCGGCGCGATCGATGACGCGCTCGAACAACACCGCACCCGCCGAGTTGCCCGGTCCGTACAGCACGGTTTGCGGGCCTTTCAGCAAGGTGATGCGATCATATGAAGCGGGGAAAATGTATGCCGTCGGGGGATCCATGCGCATTCCGCATCCACCAAGGATCTGCTCTCCATCCAGCAGGATGTTCAGGCGCGAACCCGCCATGCCGCGGAACACGGGATCGCCGTCGGTACCGCCTTTGCGAATGACCGAGAATCCCGGAATGGTCTTGAGATAGTCGGCTCCGTCGTGAGCAGGCACCGGCTGGCGCGGCTTCTTGGGGTCGGTCTTCACGGTCAAAGGCTCGGTGCTCTGTGGCGCAGTCACCACCACTTCATCCAGCGTATCCACAGCCTGAGCCATACTGCTCATCGCCAGTGCGACAGCGACTACGCTCATTCTCGACTTCATATCCATTTAAATTCTCCGCAAAGTTTGTCGTGGTAAATCCGCTGCGGATTGTAGGGAAATTTATTCCGGGATCCCTGCGACATATTGCCGCACCCATTGTGTAAAGCGACTCCGGTAGAATCCCGCTTCATGAATCCCCCCCTTCTCGCCATCCAGACCGGTCATTCGCATCTGCGTCGCTTGTTCCTGCTGCGCTGCGTAGCCATCCTCGCGCAGTTCACGACGCTGATTCTGCTGCACCGTTTTCTCAGCCCCGACTTCGCCTGGACACCGATGCTGGGTGCGGCAGGCTTCCTGGTGCTGGTGAACGCGCTGACCTGGTGGCGGCTGTCGCTCGATCTCCCGGTAGGCAATCTGGAGTTGTTCCTGCAATTGAGTGTCGATGTGCTGGTACTGACGGTGTTGCTCTATTACGGCGGCGGCTCGACCAACCCTTTCGTTTCGCTCTACCTGTTGCCACTGGTGATCGCTGCCGCAACCCTGACGCGGCGCCACACCTGGGGCATGGCCGCGCTGACGCTGGCTTGCTACAGCTTGCTGATGGTGTGGTATGTACCGCTCCCAAGCGGGCATGCGCAACATGAGCCGGCTGCCGCGATGCAGGGCATGGATCATTCCCAACACGACATGAGCGCGATGACGCCCCCTGCCGCAACCGCCTCGCCGCTGGAAGATGCATTCAACACGCATGTGCTCGGCATGTGGCTGGGCTTCGTCATCAGCGCTGTAGTGGTGGCTTATTTCGCCGCGGAGATGGCGCGTGCGGTACGCATTCGCGATGCGCAACTTACCCGGGTGCGCGAGGAGACCCTGCGCAATGAGCGCATCGTCGCGCTGGGCACACAAGCAGCGGGAGCCGCGCACGAACTCGGCACACCGCTTTCCACCATGTCGGTCGTCATCGGCGAGATGCGCCACGATTGCACCTCGCCGGAACAGTTGGAGAACCTGACCATCCTCGACGAACAGGTAAGAAGCTGTAAACGTATCCTTGACTCCCTGCTCTCGCATGCGCAAGAGACCAGCGACGAGCTCTCGCTGGAGGAATACATCCGCAACGTTCTGGACGAATGGCAGTTGCTGCGCCCGACCGTGCGCTACCGTTTCAAACTCGAAGGGATCCAGCCATCGCCGCGATTGCGCGCCGACCAGGCTTTGCGTTCCGCGCTGCTGAATCTGCTCAACAACGCCGCCGATGCTTCCGGTGCCTCGCCGGAGGAAATGATCATCCTGTTGCGCTGGAACGAAGAGCGCATCGTACTGGAGATCCGGGACCACGGCCCCGGCCTCACCCCCGAGGCTGCAGCAAAGGCGGGATCCGCCTTCTTCACCACCAAACAGGAAGGCCGCGGACTCGGACTGTTCCTCGCCAATGCCACGCTGGATCAAATGGGCGGCAGCGTACGCCTGTCCAACCGCGAAGGCGGCGGCGCAACCACCGAAGTGATCATCCCTTTGCGCGGGAGAAAAACTTGAGCCAGAACGAACGCCCCTCGCTGTTGCTGGTGGATGATGATGCGACGTTCCGCACAGTACTGACACGCGCGCTGGAAAAGCGCGGCTTCGCGGTGACTGCGGCGAACAGCGTGGAGCAAGCCTTGCCGCTGGCGATCGCCAACCCGCCCGAGTATGCCGTACTCGACCTGAAGATGGACGGCGCTTCCGGGCTGGTGCTGGTGCAGAAACTGCACGAACTCGATTCCGCCACCCGCATCGTGATGCTGACCGGCTATGCCAGCATCGCCACCGCGGTGGAAGCGATCAAACTGGGGGCGACGCAATATCTCTCCAAACCGGCCAACGCCGACGAGATCGTCGCCGCCTTTGGCCACAACGCCAGCACCGACGTGCGGTTCGAGGCACACCCCGCCACGGTCGAACGGCTGGAGTGGGAACACATCCAGCGCGTGCTGCGCGAGAACGGCGACAACATCTCCGCCACGGCGCGCGTGCTCAACATGCACCGCCGCACCCTGCAACGGAAACTGGCGAAACGCCCAATAGGCCTTTAAAACTTCAGCTGCAACTCCCCGCCTCGTCTCACGCCGGACGAGTTAGAATCCCCGCATATCGATCATTCGAATAAATCCCGGGGAAGCAATGAACGACCAGCATGTCAATTTGAAAGAGGCTGTCCGCAATCTGAGCAGCCTGCCTGCAATGCCCGTAATTGCGCAAAAGCTGCTGGCACTCAAACTGGACAGCGATGAAGGCGAACAGCAAATGATGCTGCTGATCGCACAGGATCCGATGATCTCCGCCAAGATCGTCGGACTGGCGAACTCGCCGCTACTCGGCGCCACACGCAAGATCAGCACCATCAAGGATGCTGCCATGCTGCTTGGATTGGCCCGGGTAAAATCGGTCGCGACCGGCATTGCGGTCATGTCGCTGGTGAATAGACCCATCGGACGGTTCGATCCGCTGGAACTCTGGATGCACAATCTGGGTGTGGCATTCGCCATGCTGCCGGTGGTGCGCGCCATGCCCGCAAGGAACCGTCCGCAGGACGACGCTATCTTCCTCGCCGGCATGTTGCACGACATCGGTTATCTGGCGCTTGCGCATCTGGACACCAAGCGTAGCGATGATCTGCACACTCGCCTGGTCATTGAGGAAAACAGGCCCGCTATCGAAGTGGAGCGTGAGCTACTGGAAGTGACGCACGATGAACTGGGGGCGGAACTGGCCAAACACTGGAACCTGCCGGAAGAGATCGTCGCGGTGATCCGCTATCACCATACCCCGGATATTGATGCAGCCAGCGGGGCACAACCGCTGGTGCGCATCGTCAACATCACCGAGAGACTGATCCCTTCATTTGGATTGCGTGAATTCGTCGGAAACCATATCGCCCCCGAAGAGTGGACGGCGCTTGGCATAGAACCTGAAAGTGCCGAAGAGATCGCGGCGCATGCCGCCGAACAGGCCGAACAGGCGACGCAGTTCGCAAGTACGTTTAACTGACGTTCCACACCTGCTTGTTGATCGACTCGTTCAGCTCGGTGATCGTGATCAGTACGCGCCGCAACGACTGGGACAATTCGGTTTTGCGCATGCGCTCGGCAGAGATCCAGCTTCCCGCTTGTATCATCGCCAGCACCTCTGAAGCCAGATGATGGAATTCCGCATGAGCTTCCAGCAAACGGCCGAAGGAGCGCAATTGCCCGAAGCGGGATGCGCCGACACCTTTCAGCCAGCGTTCCAGTTCGCAACACTGTCCCAGTTCGGTCAGGTCCGACAAGGAATGAGGCAATTCCCCATGCACGAAATCCTTCACCCGTCCGAAGAACAACACATGCGACTCGGCCACACTCACAAAATCGATCCCGATCGGCAAATCGCTCGGGGCCTGAATTAAGCTACCCGGCATTCTGCCGATCTCTTGCCCTGTTCTCTCGCTGATTACTTGCATGATCATCTCCCTGAACCGAATTACCAAGATGGCCGCATTGTCAGTGCCAACGATGAGTAGAAACAATATGCCGTACGGACTAGACCATACCTATATCCCCCTTAGAGATTACCTATACCTTATCTAGTCCGCTGCCCGCCAAGGCGCATGCCTGCTATAATCCGGGCACATATAAAACAAGCCATACAAGACTCGCGCCCGACACGAGCAAATCTTTTTTCTTCACCAACCTGTTGATCCAACATGAAGTTTTTTCTGACACTCCTGATCACCCTGTTCTCGACGCTGGCATTCTCGCAACAGCAATCACAAACCACCCCCACCATCGCTGCCGATTCATACGCGCTGTATGACTACACCAGCGGGCAGTTTCTGACCGAACAGAACGCGAACAAACATATCCCTCCGGCCCACCTGACCAAACTGATGACGGCCTATGTCGTGTTCGGCGCGATCAAACAGGGAAAGCTATCGCTCACCCAGCGCCTTACTCCTTCGGCCTATGCCACGCGCATCCAGAGCGAAGAGTCGCGCATGTTCCTGAACACGGGAAAGGAAGTGGCCGTGGAAGAGTTGCTGCGCGGGTTGATCGTGCAATCGGCCAACGATGCCGCGCGCGTGCTGGCCGAAGTGATCGCCAACCACGAGATGGCGCTGGCTGACACGATGAACAGCGAAGCGCAACGCATGGGCCTGAAGGACACGCACTTCGTCAACGCCACCGGCCTGCCCGATGCGCAGCATTACAGCAGCGCGCACGATATGGCATTGATCTCCGCCGCACTGATTCGCGACTTTCCCGAGTACTACTTCATCTTTGCGCAGCGCGAATACCAGTACAACGGCATCAACCAGTTCAACCGCAACCGCCTGCTGTGGCTGGACCCGTTCGTGGACGGACTGGCGACAGGCTATAGCGAGACCGACGATTTCTACCTGGCCGCTTCGGCCAAACGCGACGAACGCCGCCTGATCTCGGTCGTGATCGGCACCGACACCGAGAAACTGCGCAGCAGCGAAAGCCAGCGCTTGCTGAACTACGGCTTCCAGAACTTTGAAGCCATCAAACTCTATTCCAAAGAACAGGCCGTCAGCGACAAGCGCATCTGGAAAGGCACGTTCAAGCGCCTCAACCTTGGCTTCCGCACAGATCGTTACATCACCATCCCCAAGGGCCAGCGCAGTGCGCTCAAAGCGACACTGGAGACCCGGCAGCCCATCCTCGCACCGGTCAGCCGCGGCCAGCAGATCGGCATCCTGCATCTGACATTGAACGAAGTACCGTACCTGGATATCCCTGTCGTTGCACTGGACGATATCCGCCTGGCGAATGTATTCTCACGGGGAGTGGATAACATCCGATTGCTGTTCCAATAAGGAGCAAGTTATGACGATCTATTTGAATGGCACCTACATGCCGATCGAAGAGGCGAAGGTGTCGGTGCTGGATCGCGGCTTCATCTTCGGCGACGGCGTGTACGAAGTCATCCCCGTCTATTCGCGCCGCGCCTTCCGCATGGCCGAACACCTCAAGCGCCTGCAACACAGCCTGGACGGTATCAAGCTACAGAACCCGCACAGCGAGCGCGAGTGGACCGACATCCTCAGCGAACTCATCAAGCGCAACGAACAGGAAGACCAATACCTCTACCTGCACATCACGCGCGGCGTCGCCAAGCGCGACCATGCGTTTCCTGTTCCGCCCGTTCCGCCCACTGTGTTCGTGTTGAGCAACCCGCTCACCACGCCGCCTGCTGAACTGTTGCAAAGCGGCATCGCCTGCATCACCGTGCAAGACAACCGCTGGCTGCGCTGTGACATCAAGGCCATCTCGCTGCTGCCCAACGTGCTGCTGCGTCAGGCTGCCGTCGAAACCGGTTGCGCCGAAGCCATCCTGATCCGCGATGACGCATTCCTCACCGAAGGCGCGGCCAGCAACATCTTCGTGGTGAAGGATGGCACCCTGCTCGCGCCGCCCAAGGACAACCTCATGCTGCCCGGCATCACCTACGACGTCATCCTCGAACTCGCTGCCGCCAACGGTATCCCACATCAAGTGCGGCGCATATCGAAAGCGGAAGTGTTCAGCGCCGACGAACTGCTGCTCACCTCCAGCACCAAGGAAGTGCTCGCCATCACCACGCTCGACGGGAAAGCGGTAAGCAACGGCAAACCCGGCGCGATATTCGCCAGGCTGCATCCGCTGTATCAGGCATTCAAACGGGACGTGATGCGCAAATGATCGATCCGAAAGACTCCCCCATCGAATACCCCTGCGACTTCCCGATCAAAGTGTTCGGCGAAGCCAAGCCGGGTTTTTCCCAGGCTGTCGCCACCGTCGTGCAAGTGCATGCCCCGGATTTCGACGCCGCCAGCATCGAGATACGCAGCAGTACCGGCGCAAAATACATCAGCCTCACCTGCACCATCCGCGCCACCTCGCGCGAACAGCTCGACAACCTGTATCGCGATCTGTCCTCGCACCCAATGGTCAAAATGGTGCTATGACTTCCCATCCGCCAGTTCATGTACGCGCGCTGGGCATGGTCGAATACGAACCGACCTGGCGCGCCATGCAAAAGTTCACTGCCGAGCGCACCGCCGACACCGTGGACGAGATCTGGCTGGTGCAGCACCCGCCGACCTACACGCAAGGCCAGGCCGGCAAGCCGGAGCATCTGCTGAATCCAGCCACCATCCCGGTGGTGAAGATCGACCGCGGCGGCCAGATCACCTACCACGGCCCCGGCCAGATCGTCGCCTACCTGCTGATCGACCTGCGCCGCTGGAAGATCAACGTGCGCGAACTGGTACGCCTGATGGAACAGGCCGTCATCGACCTGCTCGCCGAATACGGCGTCAAAGCGGAGGGCCGCGAAGACGCACCGGGCGTGTATGTGAACGATGCCAAGATCGCGGCGCTGGGTTTGAAGATCAAGAACGGCTGCAGCTATCACGGCCTGTCGTTCAACGTCGACATGGACCTCGCCCCGTTCGACAACATCAACCCCTGCGGCTATCAGGGGCTGAAAGTAACGCAATGCGTTGAACTTGGCATCACGCTGCCTTGGGAAGAACTGCAAGCCGAACTCACCCAGAATCTGGTGCATGGTTTGCAGCGTCACCTCGAAAGAAAGCGGCAGCTCGAGCAGCAATGACGGCTTCCACGCCCAACCCTTTCACCGCCAAGTGGAGCGCGACCGGCAGCAATCTCTGCCTTGGCTTATGGGAGCTCACCTATCTCGGCCAGCCGCTGGAGATCGATGCCGAGCGCAAAGAGAAGGACATGGGCACCTATGCCATCTACAGCTTCATCTTCCCGGACGACGACGTCTTCGCGGAAGGCCTGCATGAAGACGAATGGATCGACGCAAACCTCGACTGGCTGACGCACCTCTTCATCGCGAACGACATCCCGACCGACGAAGCGAATTTTCGTTTCTTCTATCAGGCCGTGAACAAGCAGGATTGGCGATGCGGGAGTTGCGGGGGATGCATGTAGCAAACCCGGCATCAATATCTCGATTCGGATTCTCTCGAATCCATCTTTAGCCCATTACTACAGGCTATTCATTTGTGATCAATCTGTTAGGCATGGTTATATAACTATATAGACCGTCAAGACGATTGTTAGCTCAACCGGTTTCAGGTAAAAAGCTCGCTCCAAACACAATTCCACAAAGAGGAATCCATGCGCATCAACACCAACCTGCTATTCGTTGCCCTTGCTACTCTGCTTCTTTCAGCATGTTCAACAACAGCGAAGATTTCGTCGCTTCAGAATGAACCTCTGATACATATCAAGAACGACTCTACAAGCAAGAAGGTAAAAGATGGAACGCTTGATCAGAAGGTCGCTTCCGCCGCACCACGAAGCGAGTCATTCCCAGTTTCCACCTTTGGCAAATATGAATTCAAGGCCGTGCTCCCCGGTCGCGAACCGTTCTATGGAATGCTCCCACGCAAGTTCAACGGTGGGATGCTGGCCTTGGATATCCTGTTCTTCACGCCCGCGATGCTGCTCAACCTGAATGGCGTATATCCGTTCTATGAGTTCGACATTGAAAATAAGACATTGAGATACAAAGTCAAAGAAACGGACAAGTGGAGCACCTACCAACCCTCGCTGGCTGACATCAATCGATCCAAGGACTTTTTTGGCGACTCCTCACCAGCGGCTCCGACGACACCTGCCCAAGCGGCGCCTACAAGCAGTAGCGCAGCACAGAAACAAGAAACCCCAAATGGGGTGATGTAGCAGTCCTCCAACCGTGCAGGGCGAATCCAAAACGCCCTGCCGAATATTTCTACAGGGCGGGTTGCGCTAACCCGCCCTGCATATCACACAACATCCCCCACCAACGAAAAGCGCTTTCGGTTCTTCTATCAAAAGGCAAACAAACAGGACTGGCGATGCGGGAGTTGCGGGGGATGTATCTGACCGGCCCGGCACAAAGCGGAACCTGAACCGCTCTTGCTTTGCAAAGCGATCCGGCTCCGGTACATTCCATGCGTGACCGGAGGAATCCATGAGCTGGCTGACCAAACTGCTACCGGAAAGGATGCGCGAAAGCCTCTGGCTGCGACTGTTCGGCCTCGCCAGGATTCCCCTGTTGTTCTACGTCGGCGTCTCCGTCGTCGAACTGTCGCCCGAGCGCATGGTCGTGCGCATCCCCTTGCGACGCCGGAACAAGAACCATCTCGGCTCCATGTACTTCGGCGCACTCTGCATCGGCGCAGATGTCGCACCCGGCGCTTACACCATGTACCTCATCCGGCAGCAGCCTGTACGCATCAGCATGGTGTTCAAAGACTTTCAGGCAGAATTCCTCAAGCGCGCCGAGGGGGATGTGCATTTCACCTGCGAACAGGGAAAAGAGATCGCCGAACTGGTTGCTCAGGCGGCAGCGTCAGAAGAGAGAGTCGAAAGACAGCTTGGTGTGATCGCCACGGTACCGTCACTGAGTGATGAACCGGTGGCCAGGTTCAAGCTGACGATTTCGTTGAAGAGGCGGGCATGACACACAAAATACGCGAGATCATCGCCGACGACCAAAATGGAACCCACACCAAGGAGCGCAAATTGAAACAGACATTCCTAATATCACTCGCCCTGCTCGCATTACCGGGCTGCAACACACCCCCTGTCCAGATCATCAGCTATGAAGATCAGCCCATCAAACACATTGGCAACCACGGGGTAAGCATAGAGGAAATTCAAATTGACATTCGCATGGCCGCGACCAAAGCCGGATGGAACATAATCCCCGGCGAATCACCGCAACGAATGAGAGCAACCCGGATCGACGGGAAGACATCAGCCACGGTAGAGATCGCCTTCAACTCGACCCATTACAGCATCAAATACAAGGACAGCACCGGCCTTGAATACCTGAATGGCTGTACCAGCAAAACACCCAACGGACCGATCAAAATCAACGGCAAATGCATCAGCCCGACCTATAACGAATGGGTCACGGAACTCAACAGCGAAATATCCAGAAGAGCGCAGTATTGAATATCCGTTGCGGGGAATGCCTGCCGGGAAGCTCCAAGAAAGATCAATGTCGTTACCGGCCAGAAGCGGACGATCAGCCCGTTGAGGGCAAACATCTCAAACTCGGCCATAGGCGACATCTAACAAAACACAATGGAATGACCTCTTCAGACCCTATTGCAGCCAAGTAGAGCCTCTCTGAACCACATCAACGATCACATCCAAGTGTCTGTGTTAAAGCACACCCAGATATGCAAACGCCTGCTGCCCACTTAAACTTAAACACTGGCATGCAGTTTTACGCCTAATGCCTGAGTCACTTTCAAGATAGTGTCGAAGCTTGGAACTCGCTCACCAGAAAGCGATTTATACAAACTCTCGCGAGAGAGTCCTGTCTTCTCGGCAACTAGAGCCATGCCTTGAGCGCGAGCAATATCCCCGAGAGCCTTGGCAATGAAAGCTGCGTCTCCATCAGCTTCCTCGATGCAAGCATCCAGATACATCGCCATTTCTTCCGGCGTACGAAGATGTTCTGCCACGTCGTAGCGTGTCGTTGTGATCATTTCTCGCCCTCCTTTAACTTTGAAGCCAAATCCAACGCTGTTTTAATATCTGCTGCTTGCGATCGCTTGTCGCCACCTGCAAGAAGAATAATTAACACATCGCCGCGCTTGGCAAAATAGACTCGGTAACCGGGTCCATAGTCGATACGCATTTCAGATACGCCAGCACCAATGGGTTTTACATCCCCTGCATTGCCAGCCCTGAGTCTTTCGACCCTAGCCAGGATTCGCATCCGTGCTTGCATGTCGCGAAGACCGTCAATCCAGTTGGCATATTTCTCTGTTTTGCGAATTTCGACCATAGCCCATTGTAGCCCGCCGGCTACAGCTGTCAAGTTCTTCATTTTTTTCCTGTTTTGATATGCGGAATACCCTTGCAGACGTTAATTCCCGCAAGGGTTGATGAGTGACGCGGTGATTCATTGCGCCTGTTTCAAATGCAAAATGCGGATGGCACCAATCTTCCTCACGAGGAGAAAAAATCCGGTGCAAAATAAAAGCACACGATTCAACTCGAAGAGCACAAATGAGAGCTTTCAGTCTGTTGACTGGCGTGGCGATACGAACTTTGTATCTCGTATGTCTCCTTCGTCCTACACAGCGGAAGTTCTGTGAGCCGACCTTGAAGTTCCGCAATGGCCGATAACAGCCATGCATTGCACGCGGATCGACCGTCTCGTATGGTTAATAACAGACGTTCAAACTAGCCTGCTATACCAATTCGCTCAACACCCCGTCCGCAAACACCAACGCACAGCGTACCGCTTTTACCGCATACACCGCTTGCATCGCGGCTTGATACTCCTGCATCTGCGCGCGATAGCGACCTGCATCTTCCGAGTCCCCCAGCTTGTAATCCAACACCCACACTTCGTCGTCGAATTCCACCAAACGGTCGATGCGTTTCAGTTCGCCTTCGGCGTTGACGTAGGGCATCTCGTTGCTGGCGGCACGGTACTGCTTGGTGTCGAAGAAGCGGGCGAGCTGGGGTGAGGTGAGCAGGTTTTGGGCTTGTTGCCAGAGTGACTCGATCTCTTCGGCAGGGATGGCGAGGCGTTGCTGGAGAATCTCCCTCACCCCTGGCCCCTCTCCCAGAGGGCGAGGGGAATATAAGACGGTGAGGTGTTGCAGCAGGGCGTGCAGCCAGATGCCGCGCTGTTGTTGGGTGGTGTTGCGGGCGGCGCGTTTGCCGGTGGGGAGGATGGCAGGGAGTTCCGTTTCTTTGAACTCCAGCCCTCTCCCCTGCCCCTCTCCCGCTTGCGGGCGATAACCAGCGACTTGCCCGCTTGCGGGCTTAGTCGAATGGCTAGTAGTTCCATCAGGGGAAACTGCGAGCAAACGATTCGACTGTTCGGTAACTACTGCCCCGATGCGGGCATACCAGGTGACCTGTTTTGTTTCCCTCGCCCCCTGATTGCCACTGACGATGAGCGCCTGCTGTGCGCGGGTCATGGCGACGTAGAGCAGGTTCATCTCTTCGCGTGCCTGTTCGGCAGCGTCCTGCTCGAACAACGGCATGCGCTTCTTGCCGCGCGAGGCCTGGTCGGTGTAGAGCGAGAAATGCAGCGGTTGCGCTTCGTGCGTCGGCCAATCGAGCAGCACGTCACTGCCGTCGCGGTTCTTCTTTTCCGCATTCGTGTCCAGCAGCCAGACGATGGGCGCTTCCAGACCTTTGGATTCATGCACGGTGTAGATGCGTACCGCATCGCCTGCGGTACCAAGTTTGCCTTCGTCCGGCGCATCGTCTGTGCTGTCGCGCAATTCGCGCAACTCTTGTAGGAAGCGCGGCAGGCTGGGGTAGCGTCCGGCATCCACGCTCAGCGCGATCTCCATGAAGGCGTGCAGGTTGGCGGTGACCTTGGCGCGCATCTCGGACGGCAGCACGGCGCTGTAGTGCGCAATCACGTCGCCTTCGAAATAGATGCGGTCGAGCAGGTCGTGTACCGGGAGCTTGTCGGCGAGGGCTAGCCAGTTCTTCAGCAGTTGATGGGAACGCTGTAAAGCGGGAGATGGATCGGGAAGCTGTTGCAGGCGTTGCCACCATGAATTATTAGTGCTGAGTGCTGAGTGCTGAGTAACGACCTCCGTACCTCTCTCGCTACTCGGCACTCCGGACTCAGCACTGTTTTGCACCAGGCGCATCAAGTCTGCATCGCTGCACGCAAATATGGGTGTGCGCAGCACCTGTGCCAGCGCCAGATCGGCGAAGGGGGTGATGAGGAACATCAGCAGCGCCTGCACGTCTTCCGCTTCCAGCGTATCGAGCAGGCCGCCTCGGCGCGAGCTGATGAAGGGGATGTGTTTCGCGCGCAGGGTTTCTTCATAGACGGCAAGGTGGGTGCGAGTGCGCACCAGCACCATGATGTCGCCCCAGGTGGCGCGACGCGTTTCACCCTCGCCGCTCACCGACCAGTCGCGGGTGATGGTTTGCAGTAGTTCGGCGAATTGCTGCGCTTCAAGGTGGCGTGCGCCTTCTTCGGTTTCGGTGCGCGGTGTGGTTAGGGGATTGCGGAGGGTGAGTGCTTCGGACAGCCCCTCACCCCAGCCCTCTCCCGCCTGCGGGAGAGGGGGTACAACCACCAGCGGCAGCACCAGCACATGACCGGGCAATTCCTTCTGGTGGGTCTGATGCTCGACGAACTCGAAGCCGTCCGGTTGTTCGCGGAACACGGCATTCACTGCATCGACCACGGCCTGCGAGTTGCGGCGCGTGAGGTTGTTGCCCAGTGTCTCGGCCGCGAAGTGTTCTTGCAGGTATTCGCGCACCACGCCAAACAGGCGCGCATCGGCACGGCGGAAACGGTAGATGGATTGTTTGGGGTCGCCGACGACGAACACGGTCGGCTGCGATTCCACCGCCACCGCGGCATCGAACCATGCACGCAGGATCTGCCATTGCAGCGGGTTGGTGTCCTGGAACTCGTCCAGCAGCACATGGCGGTAACGGCTGTCGAGCTTGTACTGCATGGTCTCGGCGTGCTCGCTCTGCTGCAACAGGCGACACAGTTGCCATTCGAGGTCGGAGAAATCCATCTGCTGCTTCTGCGCCTTGAGCGCCTGATAGCGATCGAGGAAGGCGATACCGCAATGCAGCACCGCCTCGTTCAGGCGGTAGGCCTGCTGTTCGGCATGCGCATCCTGCGCGGCCTGCAAACTGTCCTGCACCCCGGCAAGCGTCGCGACGAAAGCGGCCTCGTTCTGGTTCTTGGTGGGTTTAAGCTTGCGCGGCTCACCGGCCTGGGTGAACAGCAAAGGCCACACGGCTTCGAAACGCCTCTCCGGCTCATTGTCCGTCCAGGCACTCTCGATCTCCCGGGCCTTGTTCTGCTGCGCCTCGGTGCCGTTGCCGGCCAGTTGCCGCACGCAGGCGAACAACACCTCCTCGCTGTTGCCGCACATGCCCCAGTCCTCGGCTGCGTCGATGTCCATGTCCACGGCCAAATCGCGGCGCAGATTGTCCAGGGCAAACCCAAGCGTATCCTTTTGTCCCTGGGCATAAGCCCACCACTCGGCACGCTTGCCCAAGAAGTTGAACAGCAGCTTGCGCGTGGTGAACAGGCCGCACTCGCCAAACAGCCATTGCATGCGGGTAGCTTCGACACTGTCCGGTTGCTTGCGCATCTGCTCAAGCAACTCCTCCCAGGCTTCCTCCTGTTCGCTACCCGCACGTTCCAGCAGCGACGAGCCCTGCATCACATCGGCATTCAGCGGGGCGCGCTGCATGACCTGCATGAACCAGCCATGAAAGGTGCTGATGGTGATAGCCGGCTGTGCCAGCAACACGCCGCTGTAAAGGCTGCGGGCACGCCGGACCTGCTCTTCGCTCAGTTTCCCGATGCCGCGCTCGGCGAAGAACTTGCGCACCGATGCTTCGTCACCCATCGCCAGATCGCGCAGCCACTGCTGCAGACGCGCCTGCATCTCCTGCGCCGCCTTGCGCGTGAAGGTGATGGCAAGGATCTGCGAGGGCTGTGCACCGTCCAGCAGCAGGCGCACGATGCGCGACACCAGCAGCCAGGTCTTGCCGCTGCCGGCGCAGGCTTCGACAGCGACGCTGTGTTTGGGGTCGAGGGCGATGTGGTTGCTCATACCCATTCCCCCTTGCGACACACCCCGCGCACTTCACAATGCGTACACGCCATATCGATACCGTTCGCGGGCATTCCAGCGCCGTCGCGAATACTAGCCATCACCTGCACCAGACGTTCTGCATTCAGTTGCGCCAGCAACGGCACATCATCCTTGGGCGCGACCAGTTTCACTTTGCCGTCTTCAATGCTGACGAAGGCGGCATCCGCGGCTTCATGCGCATAGGCGTAACAGGCGAGCTGCACGTCCTCGCCCGGCTCTTTCAATTTGTTGGATAGCTTCTGCGCATCCAGCGTCTTGTAATCCAGCACCAGTTTCTCTTCCCCGCGCACATCCAGCCGGTCGATACGGCCGCGCAGGCGCACGCCTTCCAGTTGCCAATCGAAGGCGCTCTCGGACTCGGCATAGCGCCAGCCCTGTGCTTCGTTCTCCGCTTGCCATTCCAGATAGGCCGGCAAGGATTTGTACCAGCGCGCCAGCCAGGCCCGCGCCGCGAAATCCTGCGCCAGCAGGTCGGCGAACACTTCTTCGCTGATGCGGCGCAAGGCGGCTTCCATCTCTTCCATGTCACGCCCGCTCACTTGCGGATACTGTTCGTGGAAGCGTTGCAGGATGCCGTGCACGCGCTCGCCGTAATCGCGCTTCTCGATGGCCTCCTGTACTTCGTCGAGCTCGTTCAGGCGCAGGATGTGTCGCGCATAGAACTGGTAGGGACAGGCAACCAGCGAGTTATAGCCGCTGATGGAGATGCGTTCAGGAACTGCCTCGCTCGCCGCAGTCGGTGCAGGCTGCACCGACTGCGGCAGCGCCACCTGATGCGCCTCTTCCGCCGCAAGCACGCCATGCAGCTCACGCTCGGCCAATTCATTGCCATGCACCTGCTCATATTCATCGCGCACTATCTGCAGGAACGGACTCAACAACCGCGCTTCGCCGTCCTTGTCCTTCTGCCAGGTGACCAGCACGGTATCGTTCATCGCCAGTAGCGCCAGCAGATCATGTCTCTGGCGCGTGGAATGGGTGCTGCGCGTGGGCAGATTCAATGCCGAGCGCACCGCATCATTGAACCAGCGCCCGCCGTCCGCCGCGCTCGGCAGATGGTCGGCATCACAACCCAGCAGCAGCACCGCATCAAAATCCCGCCAGCGCGTGGCCGCCAGGTGGGTGAAGCGCACGGGACTTTCGATGCTGCTGTCGCGGAAGGTCTCGGTATCCAGTTGCTGCGCCAGCCAGCGCCGCCATTCGGCGTAACGGTAGCGGCCTTCGTCGCCATGCAGCTCCTGCCGCCAGGTCTCGAGCGCGCGCAGCAGTTGCTGGCCCGCCTCGTCCCGCTGCAAGCCGGTGTCGATACTCAATATATTCAGGCTCTGCTGCAATGCGGCCAGCCATTCTGACAAGGTTTTCTTCTTGTTCTGTTCCAGCAATGCCGCCGCCTGGCGCAGACGCGCCAGCGGCTGGTGCAACGCGAGTTCGCGCATGGTCAGCTCGCTGAACTTCTCCAGCCCGGCGACCACGCCCTGTTTGCGCAGCAGTTGTTCGAGTTGATACACCGCCGACTTGCGTTCGCTCACCGTCATGTCGGCGAAGATGAACGGCGACTTGAGTAGGTCGAGCAGGTCGTGATGGTAAAAATCGCTTTGCAGCGCGGTGAGCCAACGATCCAGCACCGTGCTCACCGACATGGTGGCGAAGGTCCAGCCGGTCTCGTCTGCCACCAGCACTTCGGCGCGTTCCAGCAAAGCTCGCGTGCGGCGTGCCACCACGCGGTCCTGCGCCACGATAGCAATGTCGCGTTTGCCCGCAGCCAGCCAGCGACGCACTTGCATGGCGGCGGCACTTGCCTCTTGCTCCAAAGAAGTCGCAGCGAAGAATAACGGTGCCGAAGGTCTTGCTTCCATCTCGCGCAAGTCGAATACCTTTACCGCCGCGCGCTGCTCATACTCATCGAGAAAGCGCCGCTCCAGCGCATCCCACTCCGATGCGCGCAGCACATACAGCGGCCGGTCGGCCTGTTGCGCCAGTTTCGCCAGCCGTTGCTGGTAAGCGCGCGCCGCATCCAGCTCCGCACCGATCTGCATGGCATGCCACAACTCGAACACCAGCCGAGCTTCCAGTTGCAGCGTGGCGTTCTGCCTTGCCTTCCAGGCCTGCTGCACGGCGGCGGCGAACGACTCGGCATCGCCCGGCAGTTCGCTCAGCGAGTGGGTGAGTTCATCAAACAACTTGAGCAGTTCCTGCGTCATGCTCCACAGGTCGGCGCTCTCGAACCATTGCTGCTTGCGCAGTTGCTGGTAGAGCAAGGCGCTGCGCTGGCTGTCGGTGGCGACCGCCACTTCCAGTGGAACGCTTTGCGCCCATTCATTCAGCGTCACCATCTGCGGCAGCAGCAGCGCTTGGCATTGCGCAGCGCGCATCAGTGCTTGCGCCAGCGGCTGGGCGGCGTGGAAATTGGGAAGGAGGATGGTGATGCCGCGAAGGTCGGGAGCAGGATGCGCGGCAAGGATGCGCTGGGCGACGCGATCGAAGAGAACGTTAGCGCTGCTCACCGCTTCAACTGATGAAGTTTCTCTTTAACCTTGAGCCACTCGTCCGCATCGGCAGGTGCATCTTTCTTCTCGACGATGGGCTTCCACTTTTTGGCAAGCTCGGCATTCAGCGCGGTGAACTGCTTCTGGTCTTCCGGCAGGTCATGCTCGGCGTAGATCGCACCCGCCGGACATTCCGGCACACACAGCGCACAATCGATGCACTCGTCCGGATCGATCACCAGAAAGTTCTCGCCCTCGCGAAAACAGTCCACCGGACACACTTCGACACAGTCGGTGTATTTGCAGCGGATACAGTTTTCAGCGACGACGTAGGTCATGGCGCATTCTAACTCTTTCGGGGTGCGATGCCGTGAATCCAGTGACGGTAAAGTTGCTCGGCGACAAGATGAAGTTGCGGCAACTTGTCGTCCATCTGTGCCTGCATGACCTCGGCGGTTTGCACGGCGGGGCTGCTGCTATTGGCGGCGATCTCGTCGGCGCCGACCCGGCACCAGTCGCGGATCATCTGCTCGGTCATCTCGACATGGCATTGCATGGCCAGATGTTTGCCGATGGCATAGGCCTGGTTCGGGCAGTAGGCGCTGCCCAGCAGAGGCACTGCGCCCTGCGGCAACGAGAAGGTCTCGCCGTGCCAGTGGAACGAGTCGAACTGCTTGATGTCGCCGAGCCACTGCTTCGCCACCTCGTTGTCCGTCACCTCGACCTTGCCCCAGCCCAACTCCTTGACCGGGTTCTTGCTCACTACGCCACCCAATGCCTTCGACATCAACTGCCCTCCCAGACAATGGCCGAGCAGCGGGATATCTTTGGCATAGGCATCGCGGATAAGATCGAGTACTTGAGGAATCCAGGGCAAGTCGTCGTTCACGCTCATCGGCCCGCCCATGAACACCAGACCCGCGAATGCGTCGGCATCTGCCGGCACGGCCTCGCCCTGGTCGATGTGGATCATCTGCCAGGGAATGGCATGCTGGGTGAGGAACAGCGCGAGGTGGCCTGCGCCTTCGGTGGGGGAATGACGGAAGACGGCGACAGGCTTCAAGATCATTTCCCCATCTCGAGCATCAACTGGTTGATGCGTTTGACGAAGCCTGCCGGATCATCGAGCTGTCCGCCTTCGGCCAACAGGGCCTGATCGAACAGCACCGCCGCCCAGTCGTCGAAGCGCCCATTCTCTTCCTGCAGGCGCAGCACCACAGGATGTTTTGGATTGATCTCGAGGATGGGTTGTGCGTTCGGCGCCTTCTGTCCGGCGGCTTTCATCAAGCGCGCGAGGTTGCCGCTGATGTCGTGTTCGCCCGCGACCAGGCAGGCCGGACTGTCGGTGAGGCGGTGCGTGATGCGCACTTCTTTCACCTTGTCGGCGAGACTGCTCTTGATCCTGTCGGTCAGCCCCTTCAACTCGCCGGCCTGCTTTTCCTGTTCCTGCTTCTCGGCTGCGTCTTCCAGCGCGCCCAGGTCGAGGCCGCCCTTGGCGACGGAGGTCAACTGCTTGCCCTCGAATTCGTGCAGGTTGCTCACCACCCATTCGTCCACGCGGTCTGACAGCAGCAGCACTTCGATGCCTTTCTTGCGGAACACTTCCAGGTGCGGGCTGTTCTTGGCGGCATTGAAGCTGTCGGCGGTGACGTAGTAGATCTTTTCCTGGCCGTCTTTCATGCGCGCGATGTATTCCTTCAGCGAGACGATCTGCTCGGCAGTGTCGGCCTTGGTAGTGGCGAAGCGCATGAGTGCAGCAATCTTGTCCTTGTTGGCGAAGTCTTCGCCGACGCCTTCTTTCAGCACTTGGCCGAACTCGCCCCAGAACTTGGCGTACTTCTCTTTGTCGTTCTCGGCCATGTCGGCCAGCAAGCCCAGCACCTTGCCGGTGCAGCCCTTGCGGATGGCTTCGATGTCTTTCGATTCCTGCAGTATCTCGCGCGAGACGTTGAGCGGCAGATCGGCGCTATCCACCACGCCGCGCACGAAGCGCATGTATTGCGGCATCAGTTGTTCGGCATCGTCCATGATGAACACGCGGCGCACATAGAGCTTGATGCCGTGGCGCGCCTGGCGGTCGTACAGGTCGAACGGCGCGTGCGAAGGGATGTACAGCAGCTGCGTGTATTCCTGCTTGCCTTCCACGCGCGCATGGCTCCAGGCCAGCGGATCATCGAAGTCGTGGCCGACGTGTTTGTAGAATTCCCTGTACTGCTCTTCGGTGATCTCGTTCTTGGACTTGGCCCACAGCGCGGAGGCCTGATTGACGGTCTCGTCTTCGGCCAGCGTCTCGTATTTGCCGTCCTTCCACTCTTCCTTCTGCATCAGGATCGGTTGCACGATGTGGTTGGAGTATTTCTTGATGATCTCGCGCAGTTTGTAACCGGCGAGCAGGTCGTCCTGGCCTTCGCGCAGGTGCAATGTGATCTCGGTGCCGCGCGCGACCCTGTCCACCATCTCGATGGAGAACTCGCCGCCGCCGTCGGATTCCCAGCGTACGCCCTGGTCGGCCTTCTCGCCCGCGCGGCGGGTGAGCACGGAGACCTTGTCGGCGACGATGAAGGCGGAATAGAAACCCACGCCGAACTGGCCGATCAGATGGGCGTCCTTCTGCTGGTCGCCGGAGAGCTTGCTGAAGAAGTCGCGCGTGCCGGATTTGGCAATCGTGCCAAGGTTGGAAATCACTTCGTCGCGGCTCATGCCGATGCCGCTGTCGCGGATGGTCAGCGTGCGTGCCTCCTTGTCAAAGCTGATGCGGATATTGAGGTCGGAAGCGTTTTCGTACAGGGCATCGTTATGCAGCGCCTCGAAGCGCAGCTTGTCGCAGGCATCGGACGCATTGGAAACCAGTTCTCTCAGGAAAATCTCGCGGTTGGAATACAGCGAGTGGATCATCAGGTGCAACAGTTGTTTGACTTCGGTCTGGAATCCCAGCGTCTCGCGGCTGGCGGTGGTGCTCTCGGTCATTTCTTATCTCCTGTTGCGGGTTTAGTACAAAGTGCGGGAGAGATGAGGATGGGCAGTCAGATTTTCAAGAGCGGCAACAGCGCTGGATGGGCGGAGCAACGCGTACCCATCAATCATCCCGATCCAACGATGGGTATCGCGGCGCTCCACCCATCCTGCCCGCTCAATCCCTGGTCTTGTCCCGTTCGATCAATGCATACGCCGAATGGTTGTGGATGGACTCGAAGTTCTCCGACTCGACCACGTAAGCCTCGATTCGCTCGTCCGCATTCAGCACCGCCGCCACGTCGCGCACCATGTCTTCGACGAACTTGGGATTGTCGTAGGCGTGTTCGGTGATGAACTTCTCGTCGGGACGCTTCAGCAAACCATACAATTCGCTGGATGCCTGTTCCTCGGCGAAGCGCACCACTTCTTCGATCCAGACCGAGCGCTTGGTACGCACGGTGATGGTGACATGCGAGCGCTGGTTGTGCGCGCCACGGTCCGAGATCTCCTTGGAGCAGGGACACAGGCTGGTCACCGGCACCAATACCTTCATGTTGAAGCGGTAGGTGCCGTCCACGATCTCGCCGATGAAGGTGACGTCGTAATCCAGCAGGCTCTGCACGCCGGAGACCGGCGCGGTCTTGTTGACGAAATAGGGGAAGGACATCTCGATGAAACCCGATTTGGCTTCCAGCTTCGCCACCATCTCGCGCAGGATGCTCTCGAACGATTCCACCGATATCTCGCGCCCGTGCTGGTTGAGTATCTGCACGAAGCGAGACATGTGCGTGCCCTTGAAATTGTGCGGCAGATGCACATACATGTTGAAGGTGGCGATGGTGTGCTGCACCCCGACGCTCTTGTCCTTGACCTGGATGGGGTGGCGGATGCTCTTGATGCCGACCTTGTTGATCGCCAGTTGGCGGGTATCGGCACTGCTTTGCACGTCGGCGATGGGTTTGGCAGGAGTCATTTCGGATTCTCTATAGTGTTGTCTGTTGTTGGATTATACCTATTGCCCGACTGTTTTGGTCGGGCAATATCAACCCTGCTTTCTTTCTCGTATGGCGCGGGCGATTCCCGCCGCATCCAGGCCGCAATCGGCCAGCATCTGTACCGGGTCGCCCTGCTCGATGAACACGTCCGGCAGCCCCAGATGCAGCATGGCGACATGGATACCGTGCTGCGCCAGACATTCTGCCACGGCGCTGCCTGCACCGCCCTGTATGGTGTTCTCTTCCACCGTGACCAGCAGATCGTGAGTGCGCGCCAACTGCAGCACCAGCTCTTCATCCAGCGGTTTGACGAAGCGCATGTTGGCGACGGTGGCGTCGAGCTGTTCGGCGGCTTGCAGTGCGGGCGCCAGCATCGAACCGAAGGACAGGATGGCGACCTGCTTGCCGTTGCGCCGCACCTCGCCCTTGCCCACCAGCAGTGTATGCAGGTTTTTCTGCACCGCCACGCCCGGTCCGGTGCCGCGCGGGTAGCGCACGGCGCTGGGGGTATCGAGTTTGAACGCGGTGCTCAACATCTGCCGGCATTCGTTCTCGTCGGCGGGTGCCATCACCGTCATGTTGGGGATGCTGCGCAGGTAGGACAGGTCGAAACAGCCCGCGTGCGTCGCGCCGTCCGCGCCGACCAGGCCGCCACGGTCGATGGCCAATACCACCGGCAGGTTCTGGATGGCGACGTCGTGGATGAGCTGGTCGTAGGCGCGCTGCAGGAAGGTGGAATAGATCGCCACCACCGGCTTGTAGCCGTCGCAGGCCAGACCCGCCGCGAAGGTGAGCGCATGCTGCTCGGCGATGCCGACATCGAAATAGCGCTGCGGATATTTCTCGGCGAACTCGACCATGCCGGAGCCTTCGCACATCGCCGGGGTGATGCCGACCAGCCGTTCGTCGTGCGCGGCCATGTCGCACAACCAGTCGCCGAATAGCTGGGTGTAGCTGACCTTGCCGCTTGGCTTGGCGGTGATGCCGTGATCGGGATCGAACTTGCCGACGCCGTGATACAGCACGCAGTTCTCTTCGGCATGGGCGTAACCCTTGCCCTTTTGCGTGACGATATGCAGGAACTGCGGCCCTTCGAGTTTGCGGATGTTGCCCAGCGTCTCGACCAGCACATCCAGATCATGCCCGTCGATGGGGCCGATGTAGTTGAAACCGAGCTCTTCGAACAGTGTGCCCGGTGTGACCATGCCTTTGATGTGTTCTTCCGCACGCTTGGCGAATTCCAGCACCGGCGGCATGCCCTTGAGCATCTTCTCGCTGCCGCGCCGCATCGCCGCGTAGAAACGGCCCGACATCAGTTTCGCCAGATAGTTGTTGAGCGCGCCGACCGGGCGCGAGATCGACATGTCATTGTCGTTGAGGATGACCAGCAGGTTGGCATCCATCGCTCCCGCGTTGTTCAACGCCTCGAACGCCATGCCGCCGCTCATCGCGCCGTCGCCGATGATGGCGACGGAACGGTTGTCATTCCCGGCCAGTCGCGAAGCCACGGCCATGCCGAGCGCCGCCGAGATGGAGGTGCTGGAGTGACCCGTGCCGAATGCATCGTACGGACTCTCGTTGCGCTTTGGAAAACCGGAGATGCCGCCCGCCATGCGCAAACCTCCCATCGCTGCACGGCGTCCGGTCAGTATCTTGTGCGCGTAGGTCTGGTGGCCGACATCCCATACCAGACGGTCTTGCGGTGTGTTGTAGATGTAATGCAGCGCAATGGTGAGTTCTATCGTGCCGAGGTTGGAGGAGAGATGGCCGCCGGTCTTGCTCACCGACTCGACCAGAAAGGCGCGCAACTCGTCCGCCAGTTGCGGCAGTTGCTCGCGCTCCAGTTTGCGCAGGTCGTCGGGGGTCTCTATGGTTTGCAGTAGCGGGTACATCAATACTTTCTCATCACAATGAAATCGGCCAACTCGCGCAGGCGCTGTGCCGGGGCACCGAATTCGATCAATGCATCCATCGCTTCCTGATGCAGCTCCGCGGCCATCTTCTTCGCGGCCTGTACCCCGAGCAAAGTCACATAAGTCGGCTTGTCGTTGTCTGCATCCTTGCCTGCGGTCTTGCCCAGGGTGGCGGTGTCGGCCTCGCTGTCGAGCACATCGTCCACCACCTGAAAGGCGAGGCCGATGCATTTGCCGTAACGGTCGAGCTTGTCGAGTTGCGCCTGATCCAGTTCACCGCAATGTGCGCCGAGCAGGATGGCCGCACGGATCAAGGCGCCGGTCTTGTGGATGTGCATCTGTTCCAGCTCGGGCAGGGTCAGTTGCTTGCCGACGCTGGCGAGGTCGATGGCCTGCCCGCCCGCCATGCCGCGCGAACCGGAGGCCACGGCCAGCAGCTTCACCATCTGCAATTGTTTGCTTGCGTCATCGCTCAGGCGATGTTCGGACAGCAACTGGAACGCCAGGCTCTGCAAGGCATCGCCCACCAGCAACGCGGTGGCTTCGTCGTATTCGACATGGCAGGTCGGCTTGCCGCGGCGCAGCACGTCGTCGTCCATGCAGGGCATGTCGTCGTGCACCAGCGAATAGGCGTGGATGAGTTCGACCGCGGCGGCGGCGATCTCGACGCGCTCGACCGCGGCGCCTCCCAGTTCGCCCGCCGCGTAGGCCAGCAGCGGACGCACGCGCTTGCCGCCGTCCAGCACGCTGTAACGCATCGCGGCATGCAGGCGCTGCGGCGTGGCATCGGCCTGCGGCAGCAGTCGTTTCAATACGTCTTCAAAACGGGATTGACGGGCGGATACCCAGGAAGAAAAATCGGACATCATCAGTCTTTGTTCGCATCGCCCGATGCGGCGAGATCCTTGAGCGTACCTTCTTCCAGCACACGCACCTGTTGTTGCGCATCGTCCAAGCGGGAACGGCAGAACGACAGCAGTTCCGCACCGCGCTTGTAGGCAGCCAGCGAGTCTTCCAGCGGCAATTTGCCCGACTCCATGTCCGCCACCACTTGCTCCAGCTCGATCAGCGCCGCTTCGAAACTCTGTGTTTTACCGGATTTTGCCGCCATCTCGATTCCCATGTGCATCCAAATCTGCGTAAGGGAAGCATTTTACCCAACGGCATGGTGCAGGGCCAATTTTTATTGCCCCCCCTTACGATTTCGGGGACAATCCCTGCCCCTGAAATGTTTCCAGCAGGCAATCCGCAAAGCGGATGCTCGCAAAACGGTATTCACAGAAAGACGTGGGTATGTCCGAAATCGCCAAGCTCAAGCAATTCAATCCCGTTTCCGCACAACCGCCGTTGCGCTGGTTCTTCGATCCGAAAGTACTGGAGATCGAGCAGCGTGTGCTGTTCGACGCCGGCCCGAAATACGTCGGTCATGAACTGATGGTACCGAATCTCGGCGATTATCATGTGATCGAATGGATGGACAAGGCCAAGATGCTGGTGCGCAACGAAGGCGGCGTGGAGCTGCTTTCCAACATCTGCCGCCACCGCCAGGCCACCATGCTGGAAGGTCGCGGCAATGCGAAGACCATCGTCTGCCCCTTGCACCGCTGGACCTACAAGAACGACGGCGAACTGATAGGCGCCCCGCATTTCCCCGCCAATCCCTGCCTGCACTTGAACAAGTCGCCGCTGCAGAACTGGAACGGCCTGCTGTTCGCGGGCCAGCGCGACATCGCCAGGGACCTGGCGACCGTACCCGCCTTCAAGGAGATCGACTTCTCCGGTTACATGCTCGACCGTGTGGAAGTGGATGAATACAACTTCAACTGGAAGACCTTCATCGAGGTCTATCAGGAGGACTACCACGTCGTGCCCTTCCACCCCGGCCTCGGACAGATGGTCGATTGCGACAAACTGAAGTGGGAGTTCGGCGAGAACTACAGCGTGCAAACCGTCGGCATCCATGATCTGCGCAAGGCCGGCAGCCCGGTCTACCAGAAGTGGTCGGAACAGGTGCTGCGTTACAACAAGGGCGAGTTGCCCAAGTACGGCGCGATCTGGCTGACCTACTACCCCAATATCATGGTCGAGTGGTACCCGAACACGCTGGTGGTCAGCACCATCGTGCCGCGCGGCACCGACGCCTGCACCAATATCGTGGAGTTCTACTACCCCGAGGACATCGTGCTGTTCGAGCGCGACTACGTCGAAGCCGAGAAGAAAGCCTACCGTGAGACGGCGGTGGAAGACGACGTCATCTGCCTGCGCATGCAGCAGGGACGCAGCGCGCTGTACAAGCAGGGCGTGGAAGAGGTCGGCCCGTACCAGTCGCCGACCGAAGACGGCATGCTGCACTTTCATGAGTTCCTGCGCCGCAACCTTGAACCACACCTTTGAACGTCATTGATGGAACTACTAGCCATTCAACAAAGCCCGCAAGCGGGCAGTCGCTGGTTATCCGGCGAAAGCCGGAAAACGAGCCGCAGGTAGCGAGTTTCGAGGTATGGCCATCCAGTGACTAATAAAATGCCTTATGGTTTCGTCCCCGCCTCGCGGGGGATTTCCTTCCCATCTGGATTCCGGCCTTCGCCGGAATGACGAAATAGCATGGGCTCGTTATGGATGCTGGTCGCGGGATTGATGTTCGCCTGCATGGGGGTGCTGGTCAAACTCGGCGCGGCCCATTTTTCCAGTAACGAGCTGGTCTTCTACCGCTCCTTCTTCAGCCTGCTCATCGTGTATGCGGTGTTGCACCGTGCCAAAGTCAAACTGTCCACCCGGCACTGGCAAGGCCACCTCTGGCGCGGGCTTTCCGGCACGTTCGCGATGCTGCTGTTCTTCTACTGCATCACCGTGCTGCCGCTGGCGACCGCCATCACGCTCAACTACACCTCGTCGCTGTTCATCTCGGCCTTGACGGTGCTGGTGCTGAAAGAGAAGTTCCACTTGCCGCTCAGCAGCGCATTGGCGATCGGTTTCATCGGCGTGGTGCTGCTGTTGCACCCCACGCTGGAACAGGATCAGTTTGCCAGCGGCCTGCTGGGACTGGGCTCCGGCTTCCTCGCCGCCATCGCCCTGCTCAATGTGCGGCAACTGGGCGTGCTGGGCGAACCGGGGATGCGCGTGGTGTTCTATTTCAACCTGATCGCCACCGTCGCGAGCGGCTTGTGGATGCTGCCGGGTACGCTGCATCCGGTCGGCCTCGCCGACCTTCCGCTGCTGATCGCCCTCGGTGCATCGGCCACCATCGCGCAACTTGCCATGACCCGCGCCTACCGCACCGGCCACACACTGGTGGTTGGCAGCCTGGCCTACAGCACCATCGTGTTCTCGGCGCTGTTCGGCCTGCTGCTTTGGCAGGAATTGCTGAGCCTGAGCGCATGGCTCGGCATCGCCCTCATCATCGCCAGCGGCATGTTAAGCTTGCGTCTGGCAGCAACCAACACAGAGGCACGCAAATGATCACCATCGAAGAAAAGAACAATCTCGTCAACATCGCCGTCATGGGGGAGTTCACCATCGCCGACTTCAAGCAGTTCGAGGAGCATGCGCTGTACAAGCTGAAGAGCGGCGGCAAAACCAACCTGCTGTTCGATCTGCGCGGCATGCTGGCCTACACGCCGGACGTGGCGTGGGAAGAGATCAAATTCTTCAGCCGCGAACACAACCACGACTTCAACAAGATCGCCGTGGTCACCGACGACCAATGGCTCACTTGGCAGGCCTGGCTGTCGCGTTTGTTCGTGGATGCGGATATCCGCGCCTTCGGCGATTACACGCAAGCGCAGGACTGGGCACAAAAATAACGCTTCTGCAAAGCCAGACGAGATGACTGTCCGGAAACCGCTTTCGACCGTCTCGCTGGCTTTGGCCTTGTCGGCCTGTGTCGTCGTTCCGGTAGAAGACGAAATCGCCGCATCTTCCTGCGACACCTATACCAAGAGCATGTCACTCAAACCGGTCGAGGTTAATCTGGGCCGGACCAACTGTCATGATGAAGCCTGTCTGGCCGTGATACTCGCGGTATCCGCAGGCAGTCTCATCGTCTCCGGCAGCATCGTCCTGACCAACAACACGATCCACTGGCTGGAATACCAGGGTAGCTGCAGCGACAGCTACCTTAATACCACCACACAGCGTTTCCTCGACTCGCTGGACGATCCCAAACCGATCTCCGCCAAACTGCTGGCGCAATAAAAAAGCCCGCATCTCTGCGGGCTTCTTCAATTCAACCGGAGCCGAAATCACTTCAGCTTGGTTTCCTTGTATGCGACGTGCTTGCGTGCAACCGGGTCGAACTTCATGAATTCAAGCTTTTCCGGGGTAGTACGCTTGTTCTTGTTGGTGGTGTAGAAATGCCCCGTACCAGCGGAGGATTCCAGTTTGATCTTTTCGCGTGCGCCTTTTGCCACAGTAATTCTCCTTTATACCTTCTCGCCGCGTGCACGCATTTCGAACAGAACGGCATCGATGCCGTTCTTGTCGATGGTGCGCAGTGCAGCATTGGTCAGGCGCAAAGACACCCAACGATTTTCAGACTCTACCCACAAGCGGCGGCGTTGCAGATTCGGCAAAAAACGACGCTTGGTTTTATTGTTCGCGTGGGAGATGTTGTTGCCCACCATGGGCTTCTTCCCGGTTACTTGACAGACGCGTGCCATGACAATCACTCCAACCATTTTTCAAAGAGGCGCGGATTCTACCTAAAGCACCCCGATTGCACAACCCTACTTTGCTTTTCGATACAGGGCCGACTGTGCGTGGGCCTGCAAACCCTCGCCAAACGCCAGAATCGAGGCGATTTCGCCCAAATTTTGGGCACCCTGGGCGGAAACCTGGATCAGGCTGCTGCGTTTCTGGAAGTCGTACACCCCCAGCGGCGAGGAAAAACGCGCCGTACCCGAGGTGGGCAGCACATGGTTCGGTCCCGCGCAGTAGTCGCCCAGCGATTCCGAGGTGTAGCGCCCCATGAAGATGGCGCCGGCATGTTTGAGCTTGTGCAGCCAGGTTTGCGGTTCGCCGACGGACAATTCCAGGTGTTCGGGCGCGATGCGGTTGCTGATGCGGCAGGCTTCATCCATATCCTCGACATGAATGAGCGCACCGCGGTTCTCCAGCGCGGTCCGGATGATGTCCTTGCGCGGCATCTGCTCCAGCAGCCTGTCGGCGCTCGCCGCCACGGCTTCGATGAAGGCGGCATCCGGCGACAACAGGATGGCCTGCGCCAGTTCGTCGTGCTCGGCCTGCGAGAACAGGTCCATCGCCACCCAGTCCGGATCGGTCTTGCCGTCGCAGATGACCAGAATCTCGGACGGGCCGGCGATCATGTCGATGCCGCACACGCCGAACACGCGGCGCTTGGCCGAAGCCACATAGGCATTGCCGGGACCGACCACCTTGTCCACCTTGGGAATGCTCGCCGTGCCGTAGGCCAGCGCCGCCACCGCCTGCGCGCCGCCGATGGTGAACACGCGGTCCACACCCGACAGGTGGGCTGCCGCCAGAACCAGCTGATTCTTCACGCCATCCGGCGTGGGCACCACCATGATCAGCTCGGCCACACCCGCCACTTTGGCAGGCAACGCATTCATCAATACGGAAGAGGGGTAGGCCGCCTTGCCGCCGGGCACATACAGGCCGACGCGATCCAGCGGGGTGACCTGCTGGCCGAGCATGGTGCCGTCTTCGTCGAGGTAGTTCCAGGAAGCCTGGATCTGTTTCTTGTGGTATTCGGTCACCCGTTGCGCCGCCTTTTCCAGCGCGCCCTTCTGGTCGGCAGGCAGACCGTCGAACGCCGCCTCCAACTCGGTCTTGGGCAATTCCATCGCGGCGGCATCGGCCAGCGGCAGGCGGTCGAACTTGCGCGTGTATTCCAGTACGGCGGCATCGCCGCGCAGCTTGACGTCGGCGATGATGGCCGCGACGGTCGCTTCCAGTTTCTCGTCGGCGGTCTCTTCAAAGGCCAACAACTTGCTCAGCCGGGCATCGAAGTCGGCCTGTTGGGTGGATAGTCTCGTGATGTTCATTTCACAGCTCCGGCAAAAGCATCCAGCATGGGCTGTATCGTCTCGCGCTTGAGTTTCAGCGAGGCCTGGTTCACCACCAGACGCGAAGATATCTGCACGATCTCTTCCACCGCCTTGAGGTCGTTGGCCTTCAGCGTTGCGCCGCTGCTCACCAGATCGACGATGGCATCGGACAGGCCGACCAGTGGCGCCAGCTCCATCGAGCCGTACAGCTTGATGAGATCGACGTGCACGCCCTTGGAGGCGAAGTGCTCGCGCGCGGTCTTCACATATTTGGTGGCGACACGCAGACGCGCGCCCTGCTTCACCGCCGACTCGTAATCGAAACCGTTGCGCACCGCGACCATCATGCGGCACTTGGCGATATTCAGGTCCAGCGGCTGGTACAAGCCTTCGCCGCCGTGTTCGTTGAGCACATCCTTGCCCGCCACGCCCATGTCCGCCGCGCCGTACTGGACATAGGTAGGCACATCGGAAGCGCGCACGATGATGAGGCGCACGTCGGCACGGTTGGTCGGCAGGATGAGCTTGCGCGAAGACTCCGGGTCTTCCAGCGGCGTGATCCCGGCGGCTTTCAGCAGCGGCAGGGTCTCTTCGAAGATGCGGCCTTTGGATAAGGCGATGGTGATCATTTTTTACTTCCTGTTGTTTCAGGCGGCGCTTGTGCCGCCCAATTATGCTTATTTAATCCGGCGAATGTTAGCACCGAGCTGCGACAGTTTGCTTTCGATGTGCTCGTAACCGCGATCGAGGTGGTAGATACGGTCGATGACGGTCTCGCCCTGCGCCACCAGCCCGGCGATGACCAGACAGGCGGATGCGCGCAGGTCGGTGGCCATCACGGTCGCGCCTTCCAGATGATCCACGCCCTTGACCACGGACGTATTGCCCTCCACGTCGATCTGCGCACCCAGACGGCGCAGTTCCTGTACGTGCATGAAGCGGTTCTCGAAGATGGTCTCCACCACCATCGCGCTGCCTTCCGCGATGCAGTTGAGCGCCATGAACTGCGCCTGCATGTCGGTGGGGAAGGCGGGATGCGGGGCGGTGCGCACGTTCACCGCTTTCGGGCGGCCGCTCATCTCCAGATGGATGGTGTCGCCCGCGACTTTGATCTTCGCGCCGGCTTCGGTGAGTTTCTCCAGCACCGTCTCCAGAATGTCGGCGCGCGTCTCGCGCAGGGTGATGCTGCCGCCGGTCGCGGCCGCCGCCACCAGGAAGGTACCGCTCTCGATACGGTCCGGCATGATGTGGTGTCTCGCGCCGTGCAACTTGTCCACACCCGTGATGGTGATGGCATCCGAACCGTCGCCCGTGATCTTTGCACCCATGGCGCGCAGACAGTTCGCCAGGTCGACCACTTCCGGTTCGCGTGCCGCGTTCTCCAGCACGGTCACGCCGTCGGCCAGTACGGCCGCCATCATCAGGTTCTCGGTGCCGGTGACGCTGACGATATCGAAGAAGATGCGCGCGCCTTTGAGGCGTTTTGCTTTGGCATGGATATAGCCGTGTTCGATGGCGATCTCGGCGCCCATCGCCTGCAGACCCTTGATGTGCAGATCGACCGGGCGCGAGCCGATGGCGCAGCCGCCGGGCAGGGACACCTTGGCATCACCGAAGCGCGCCACCAGCGGGCCCAGCACGAGGATGGCCGCGCGCATGGTCTTCACCATGTCGTAGGGGGCTTCCCAGTTTTCGATCTTGTCGCCCTTGAAAGTGATCTCGCCCGTCGCCGCCTCCGCGCTCACACCCATCTGCTGCAACAATTTGCGCATGGTGCCGACATCGTGCAGGTCGGGCAGATTGGTCAGGTGCAGCGTGTCCGCCGTCAGAAGACTGGCGCACATGATGGGCAGCGCCGCGTTCTTGGCACCGGAGATGCGCACTTCACCGCGCAGTGGTTTGCCGCCCTGGATAGCTAATTTTTGCATGGATGTTCTTCTCGCCGGCGACGCGGCGCTTATTGGGGTGAGTGGTTCAACGGCAACGCATCCGCCACGCCATACAGGCCGGCGAGACTGCGCAGGTTGTCGGGGACATTGGCGAAGGCGACCCTGGCATCATGACGTTGCGCATTGCGCAGCCAGCCCAGCAACAGGCTGACCGCGGCTGAATCCGCCGCCTCGACCTGTGCCAGATCGACGGTCCAGCTCTTTCCTTCCAGCGGCTGCATGGCGTCGTTGAACGATGCGCCTATGCTGTCCATGGTCAAACGGCCGGACACGATCAGACGATCGCCCTCGCGCCGGATCATTTCGACTCCGCTTTCTGCGCCATGGCGGCGTTGTCCGCCGCCGTCTTGTTCTTGTCGACCAGCGTCTTGATCAGACCGTCGATACCGACTTGCTGGATCTGATCGGCAAAGGTGCCGCGATAGCTGGTCACCAGACTCACACCCTCCACGGTCAGGTCGAACACCTTCCAGCCGTTCGGTGTCTTTTCCAGATCGTAGTCCACCAGGATGGGCTGCTGTGCGCCGGGCTTGATGATCTCGGTCTTGACGGTCACCTCATCCATGGCGGCATCCAGCTTGAGCGGCCTGACCTCGATGATCTGGTCGCGATAGGAGGTGAAGGCCTTGGTGTAGGTGCGTACCAGCAAGATGCGGAACTCCGACTGCAAGGCCTGCTTCTGTTCCGGAGTGGCAGTGCGCCAGCCCTTGCCCACGGCGAGTTTGGTCATGCGCTCGAAATTGAAGTGCGGCAACACTTTGGCATCCACCAGTTCCAGCATCTTCTTCTGGTTGCCGGCGCGCAGATCCTTGTCGGCGCGCACGATATCGAGCACCTCGCGCACCGTGTTCTTGATCAATACATCCGGCTCCGGCACGTCGGCGCGTACGCCCGCCGCTGCGCACAACAGCAATGCACCGCACACCAAAGAAAATATCTTTTTCATGTTCTATAGTTTTCCGTGTATCACTTCGCGTCGACACTCGAAGTGAAGAACTTGCCGATCAGATCTTCCAGCACCACCGCCGACTGCGTCTTCTTGAACTCATCGCCGCTCTTCAGCATCACATCGTCGCCGCCGGGCATCAAACCGATGTATTGCTCACCCAGCAGACCGGAAGTCAGGATGTTGGCAAAGGTGTCCTTGGGGAACTGGTAACGCTTGTCGATGCTCATGGTCACCCTGGCTTCGTAACGCTCGGTGTCCAGCACGATACCGGTCACCCGCCCCACCAGCACACCGGAACTGCGCACCGAGGCGGTCGGCTTCAGGCCGCCGACGTTGGTGAAGTGCGCCTGCAACACATACGACTCCGATACATTATAAGTACTCAAGTTCCCGACCTTGAGCGCCAGCACCACCAGCGCCCCGAGACCCGCCACCACGAAAGCGCCTACCCACAGATCCAGTGTCGTACGTTCCATACCTTTAAGCTCCTTGAAACATGAATGCGGTCAAAATGAAATCCAGCATCAATATCGCCAGCGACGACTGCACCACCGTGCGCGTCGTCGCACCCGACACGCCTTCCGCCGTGGGCGGCGCATCGTAACCCTCGAACAGGGCGATGGCCGTGACTGCCAGACCGAACACGAAACTCTTGATCACGCCGTTCAGCACATCATGCTGGAAATCCACCGAGGCCTGCATCTGCGACCAGAACGAACCCTCGTCCACGCCGATGATCACCACGCCGACCACATAACCGCCGAACACCCCCATCGCCGAAAACAGTGCCGCCAGCAGGGGCATGGAGATCACGCCGGCCCAGAAACGCGGCGCCACCACGCGCGCGATCGGGTTGACCGCCATCATCTCCATCGCGGCGATCTGCTCGGTGGCTTTCATCAGGCCGATCTCGGCGGTCATCGCCGAACCGGCGCGGCTGGCGAACAGCAGCGCCGCCAGCACCGGCCCCAGTTCGCGCACCAGACTCAGCGCCACCAGCGAGCCCAGCGCCGATTCCGAGCCGTAGCGTTTCAGCGTCTCGTATCCCTGCAAGCCCAGCACCATGCCGACGAACATGCCCGACACCAGGATGATGATGAGCGACATCACGCCGCTGGAGAACATCTCCTTCACGGTCAGGCGGAAACGCCTGAAACTGGTGCCGGAATAGAACAGCGTCATCACGAAGAAGCGCGAGGCATAGCCGATGCGCCATACCGCATTGATGCTGCGGCGACCGATGACCTTCAGACTCTTGGCGACAGGCATCAGGCCGGCACTCCCAGATCTTTGCGGTAATCCCCGCCGGGATAGTGGAACGGCACCGGGCCGTCCATCTCGCCGTGCACGAACTGGTGCACGAACGGCTTGTCGGAAGCGCTTATCTCGTCCGGCGTACCCTCGGCGACGATCACGCCGTCGGCGATGAAATAGATGTAATCGACGATCTTCAGCGACTCCTGCACGTCGTGCGTCACGATCACCGAGGTCGCGCCCAGCGCGTCGTTCAGCTTGCGGATCAACTGCCCCACCACGGTGAGCGAGATCGGGTCGAGTCCGGCGAACGGTTCATCGTAAAGGATCAGCATCGGGTCCAGCGCCACGGTGCGCGCCAGCGCCACGCGCCGCGCCATGCCGCCCGACAATTCGGCGGGCATCAGATCATGTGTGCCGCGCAGGCCGACCGCATGCAGCTTCATCATCACCAGATCGCGGATGACCTCTTCCGGCAGATCGGTGTGTTCGCGCATCTGGAACGCCACGTTGTCGAACACCGACATGTCGGTGAACAGCGCGCCGAACTGGAACAGCACGCCCATCTTGCGGCGCATGTCATACAGTCCCTGCTGGTCCAGCTCATGCATATCCTGCCCGTCTATCCTGATCTCGCCCCTGGTGGGCTTGATCGCGCCGCCGATCAGGCGGAACAGGGTGGTCTTGCCGCAGCCGCTCCCGCCCATGATGGCGATGAGCTTGCCCTTCGGAAAGGACATATTGATGCCTTTCAGAATAGGACGGCTGTCGTAGGCAAAATTGACATCGCGGACTTCGACCAGGGGTGCGGACACTTATGAACCTATCGCGGTTTGAAGAGGGGCGCATTCTAAACCACGCCACCGGAACTTGGAAATCGCTGATTACTTGAGCTTGGCGCGATTGCGGGCTATCCTGCGCGGCGTTACACATATCTCGTGCTTACTTTCAGGATAACAGCGTGACACTCCCTTCCCTGCTCATCGTCGATGATGATCCGCTCATCCGCGATTCCCTGCGCCTGATCCTGGGTGACGATTTCGACATCCATCTCGCCGAAGACCGTCCGCATGCCATCCGCCTGTTGCGCGACATGGACAGCCCGCCGCAACTGGCGCTGGTCGATCTGGGTCTGCCGCCCACGCCGCACCGCCCGGAAGAGGGCTTCAAGCTCATCACCGAACTGCTGGCGCATTCGCCCAACATCAAGGTCATCACGCTGTCCGGCCAGAACGAAGAAAGCAATGCGCGGCACGCGCGCACGCTCGGCGCCATCGAATTCGTCGCCAAACCCTGCGGCCCGGAGACCTTGCGCACCCTGCTGCTGGATGCCCTGCGCATCCAGCAAAGCGAACAGACCGGCCTCAGCGAGAGCCAGTCGCTGTTCGGCATCATCGGCAACAGCCAGCCCATCCAGGCGATGCGCAGCCAGATCGAGCTGTACGCCAAGACGCCCTATCCGGTGATGATCGAGGGCGAATCGGGCAGCGGCAAGGAACTGGTCGCCACCGCCCTGCAGCGCCTGAGCGGCAAGCCTGATTCGTCCTACGTCGTGCTCAACTGCGCCGCCATCTCGCCCAACCTGCTCGAGTCCACTCTGTTCGGACACGCCAAAGGGGCGTTCACCGGAGCGACCAGCGCGCAGAGCGGCTTCTTCGAGCGCGCCGAGAACGGCACTCTGTTCCTCGACGAGATCGGCGAGATGCCGCAGGAACTGCAAGCCAAGCTGCTGCGCGTGCTGGAGAACGGCGAATACCAGCGCGTCGGCGAAGCCGCCACGCGCAAGAGCAACGCCCGCATCATAGCGGCCACCAACCGCGACCTGAAGCTCGCGGTACGCAGCGGTAATTTCCGTAACGACCTGTACCACCGCCTGAGCATCTTCACCATCCAGGTGCCGCCGCTGCGCTCGCTTGACGAGGATAAGGTGCTGCTGCTGGAACATTTCAAGAGCTTCTACGCCACCCAGGCACAACGCCCGCCGTTCGACCTCGACCCCGCCGCGCTGGACGCCTGGAAGAACTACCCCTTCCCCGGCAACACGCGCGAGTTGCGCAACATCGTCATCCGCCTGACCACCAAGTACCCCGGTCTCAAGGTGAATGCCAGACAACTGGAAGCCGAGTTCGATCCGCAGCCGGAGGAGGCAGGTTCCACCCCGGCCGACCTGTCCGGCGAAGCCAAACATGTGTTGCAACAGGGCAATTTCGATCTGGATGAACTGTTGATAGGCTATACTGCCCGTTACATAGACGCCGCCATGGAGCTGGCGCACGGCAACGTCAGCGAGGCCGCCAAACTGTTGGGGATCGCACGCACCACGCTTTACAGCCGCATGGAAGCGGTACAAAAACACAGAGCGCAGAAAGTTCAGTAAAGGGGAAGCAGATGTATCTGGAGCACTTCGGCCTGACCGAGCCGCCTTTCAAGATCACCCCGGTCACCGAATTCTTCTTTTCCGGGGCGAACCGGGGCGAGATCCTCGATGCGCTGGTCTACGCCATCACCGACGGCGAAGGCATCGTCAAGATCAGCGGCGAAGTCGGCAGCGGCAAGACCATGCTGTGCCGCATGCTGCTGGACCGTCTGCCCTCCAACATCAAAGCCATCTATCTGGCCAACCCCAGCATGTCGCGCGACGAGCTGCTCTACGCCATCGCCGACCGGCTCGATCTCGACCTCGAAGGCAAACGCGTCAACATCATCCTGCAGACCCTGCAGAACCATCTGGAAGCGATGTATGAGCGCGGCGAACGCTGCGTGGTGCTGGTGGACGAGGCGCATGCCATGCCGCTGGAGACGCTGGAAGAGTTGCGTCTGCTCTACAACCTGCAGGTCGGCAAACACAAGCTGATCCAGATCGTGCTGTTCGGCCAGCCCGAACTGGATGTGAAGCTGGAGCAGACCAACATGCGCCAGCTAAAAGACCGCATCGTGCATCACTTCAACATCCTGCCGATCTCGCGCAAGGTGATCAACGATTACCTGATGTTCCGCATGCGTGCGGCCGGATACAAAGGCCCGGACGTGTTCTCGCCCGCCGCCGTGCAACTCATCGGCAAGGCCTCGCAAGGCCTGATGCGCCGCGTCAACATCCTCGCCGATAAATCGCTGCTCGCCGCCTTCGTGGAGAACACGCACAGCATCGAATCGCGCCATGTGCTGGCGGCCATCCGCGACAGCGAGATGACCAGCAATCGCAACCTGCTCAACCGCAAGAGCATCTCGATGACGGGCGGCGCCATCCTGTTCGCCGCCACGCTGGCTGGCGCAAGCTGGTTCATGGGACAGCAGAATACGCACCTTCCCGCCCAGGCGGCGACGCAACCCATCGTCGTGGCGCAAGCTGATGTAGCCAGCGCAGTGGCCGAGGTTGTCGCTTCGTCGCCCGCTGCTGCCGCAACCCTCGTGCCCCCGGCCGAAGCCGCCAATGCCGAAGCGCCTGTTGTCGCGGTTGCTGCGCCAGTTGAAAAATCACCCGCCCCCGTAGTTGCAACCAAGCCCGCCGTCAAACATGCCGCAGCCGCGACTCCCGCCACCGCCGCGCCAACGGCGCCTGTCGCGCAACCGCAGACGATGCTGCAGCAACGGCTGGACGCCACCCAGGCGATGCTGGCAAAACCCGAACGCGGAAACGTCAGCATCCAGTTGTTCTACACCGACGACATCCGCCCCGAGCGCATGGAACGTTTTCTCGGTCGCGCTCAAAGATTGGGGATACTTGCCGAGATATATATCGTACCGATCAAGTTAAGCGGGAAAGACGGATATCGCGTGTTATTTGGCAACTTTTCCAGCAACGAAGCGGCTCTCACAGGAATACAGGATTTGCCGCAGCGATACAAAGATGCTTTTGCCCCCACTTTGCACATGCTAGATGGGTCGCAGAACATGCCATAAGCGATTGAAGGAAAAAGTATATAGGCCAAATGACATATTGCCGAGGTCGGAAAATGATGTTACCTTGCGCCGAAACAAAGGGGGAAAAGGGAATGAGGTTCACTCACATAATGCTGTGTACAGCTTGCGTTTCGCTCATCTCTTGCGGAACGAAGCAGATCACACCGTCCGACAAGCACATCCAGCAGAGCAGTCTGGAGGCCAGTCAAGCAGCCGGAAACATCCCGCAACCCAGCAAACGCGCAGTCGTTCTTCCCCCTCCCAAACCTGCAGCAAAAGTAGAAACCTACAGTGTCGTCGTCACCAGCCTGCCCGCCCGCGATATCCTGTTCGCACTGGCGCGCGATGCCAAGGTCAACATCGACATCCATCCCGGCATCAACGGCACCGTTACTCTCAACGCCATCAACCAGACTTTGCCGCAGATCCTCGATCGCATCTCCAAGCAAGTGGACATGCGTTACGAACTGGAGAACGGCAACCTGATCGTGATGCCCGACACACCGTTCCTGAGAACCTACAAGATCGATTACGTGAACATGTCGCGAGATTCGGATAGCGGCATCACCAGCACCGGTCAAATCGGCGGCACATCGACCGGAGGAGGCTCGAGTGGCAACAACTCCCAACTTTCCATCAAAAATTCTTCCAAGAATCGTTTCTGGGAAACGTTGGAAAAGAACATCAAAGACATCCTGAGGGAAACCGACAAGGAAATCGTCGGTCGCCGCAAATCAAGCGCAGAGGAACAGGCAGCCAGCGAGCAGGACGCCAAATCGAACAACAAAACTTCGAACAGCGAAAGTGGTAAAGCTGCCGGGGAAACCAAAAGCAAAAGCAGCGAAGATTACCAGGACTACCAGATACTGCAGGCGGCTTCGGTCATTGCCAGCCCCGAAGCCGGCATCATCACCGTACGCGCGACAGGTAAACAGCATGGGAAAATCCAGGATTTCATCTCTCAGGTCATGCGCAATGCCCGCCGACAAGTACTCATCGAAGCAACCATCGCCGAAGTACGTCTGAACAGCAATTATCAGCAAGGCATCGATTGGTCCAGATTGCGCCTGGGCGCCAAAGGCTTTGAGATGACACAGGCGGGAACAGCGGGGCTGCCTGCCAGCTTGACTGGCAGCATGATGATATTGAACTACGCCAATCCGACTTCGAAACTTGGCAATCTGAGCGCCTCGGTTTCGCTGCTTGAATCCTTCGGCGATGTGAAGGTGCTCTCCAGCCCGAAGATCAGTGTCATGAACAACCAGACCGCCATGCTGCGCGTGGTCGACAACAATGTTTACTTCATCGTCAACTCGACTACCACTCCGTGTTCTCCGGCTCCGTGTACGCCCATCATCACCTATACCACGACGGTCAACAGCGTTCCCATCGGCTTTTCCATGAGCGTGACTCCGCAGATCAACGATAGCGATACTGTGCTTCTCAATATTCGCCCAACCATCACACGACTGCTGGCACCCAAGCAAGATCCTACGCCGGGATTAGCTGTCGCCAACTCGATTCCGCAAGTTTCCACTCGCGAGATGGAGTCGGTATTGAAGATCGAAAATAACCAGATCGCCATCCTGGGCGGATTGATGCAGGATGAGATCAACAATCTGACCGACGCTGTTCCGCTACTGGGCGACATCCCGATCGCAGGTGTCGCGTTCAAGAATCGCAACGACACCAAGACCAAGACCGAACTGGTGATCTTCCTGCGCCCGGTGGTGATCAAGGATGCCAGCATGGAAGGCGATTACAGCGCCTACCGCAACAACCTGCCGGATGCCGACTTCCTCAAGCCCGAGAATGAGAAGAAGAAGCCATGAGCCTGCTCCTCGACGCCCTGAAAAAATCCGGCGATAACCAGAACAAAGGCACGGGTCTGTCCGACCTGTCACTGGAAGAATCATCGCCTTCCCGCGCTTCCTCCAACGCCGCTTCCGCCTCCTCATCGCGCGCCGCCGGGGAGACTCTGTTTGCCGCGAAGAAGAAAAAATCGTCCGGTCCGAGCTGGAAGCTGGGGCTGGTCCCCACCACGCTGTTGATCTGTTCGGTGATCGGCGCCGTCTATGGATATTACGTCTGGCTGCAATTGCAGCCACCAAGCCAGCCCGTAATAGCGCAGCGTACCGCGCCGCCCCCCGCGCCGGCACCTGTATTCGTTGCCGCAGTCCCGCTCGTTCCCTTCGTCCCTGCGCCTGAAGAAGCTGTCGTGCCGCAGCCGGAACAGCAACCCGTGGTCACTGCCCGCAACGACGATTTCGACACACCGCGCAGCACTCCGAGAACCGCAAAACCGCGCAGCAGGTCTGCCGGAACCGGCGTCGCCTTCCAGCGCAACGTCGAGACCGACAGCGTCACCGCCGCTCTGCTCGAAGCCTGGCAGGCCTATCAGCGCGGCGACTACGTCACGGCATCCCAGGGGTATCGTCAGGTCCTGGGCAAGGATGCGAACAACCGCGATGCTTTGCTCGGCATGGCCGCGACCGCGCAACAACAGGGAATGGATGAAGCCGCACAGCGCTACTACCGCCAGTTGCTGATACTCGATCCGCGCGATCCGGCTGCCCATGCCGCTTTGTCGGCCTATTCACCGGGGGATGCTGCCGACAGCGAGAGCAAACTCAAACAGCTGCTGGCCACACAACCGCGTTCCGGCGCATTGAACTTCGCGCTGGGCAACCTGTATGCCGAGCAATCGAACTGGGCGGAAGCGCAGCAGTATTTCTTCAACGCGTACTCGCTGGAACCGACCAATGCGCAGTTCGCTTTCAATCTGGCGGTGAGCCTGGATCATCTGGGACAGCGCAAGCTCGCCGCCCAGCACTATCAACAGGCTTTGCAACTTGATGCTTCCGGCAACTCCGGCTTCGACCACGCGCAAGCACAACAACGCTTGAATGAACTGACCACCGCCCGCTGAGGATATGATGGCTGCACCGCAACAACAGAGCCAGCAGCCCATCGGGCACCTGCTGATAGCGAAGGGGGTGATCAGTGAAGACCAACTTCGCATCGCCACCCAGGAGCAGAACAAATCCCCGCAACCGTTAGGGCGCCTGCTGGTCAGGCTCGGTTTCCTTTCTGAAGCGACCATCCGCGACGTGCTGTCCGAGAACCTCGGGCAGGAGAGCGTCGAGCTGGCCAGCGTCATCGTCGATCCGGCCGCGATCGTGCTGGTCCCCAAAGAGATCGCGCGCCGTTACATCCTGCTGCCGTTGTCGGTCGATACCGCCAACAAGAACCTGACCATCGCGATCGCCGATCCGGACAACATCATCGCGCTCGACCAGGTGCGTGCGCTGCTGCGCGACGAATACCGCCTGGTCACCCAGCTCGCCAGCGAATCGGACATCCTGCGCGCCATCGACCAGTACTACGGCTTCGAGCTCTCCATCGACGGTATCCTGCACGAGATCGAGCCGGGCGAGATGGAGCACCAGAACCTCCAGCAGGGGGTGAACGAATTCAGCCAGCCGGTGGTGCGCCTGATCGACGCGCTGCTCACCGAGGCGGTGCAGCAGGGCGCCTCCGACATCCACTTCGAACCCGAGAGCAGCTTCCTGCGCATCCGCTACCGCGTCGACGGCGTGCTGCGCCAGGTGCGCAGCCTGCACAAGAGTTTCTGGCCCGCGATGGTGGTGCGCCTGAAGGTCATGAGCGGCATGAACATCGCCGAGACCCGCGCTCCGCAGGACGGCCGCATCTCCCTGCGCCTGTCCGGCCGCCCGATCGACTTCCGCGTCGCTTCTCACCCGACCTCGTACGGCGAGAATCTGGTGCTGCGTATCCTGGACCGCCAGAAAGGCATCGTGCCGATCAACCAGATCGGTCTGGACGAGGCCGCGCTCAACACGCTCAAGGGCATCATCGCCAAACCGGAAGGCATCGTGCTGGTGACCGGCCCGACCGGTAGCGGCAAGACGACCACGCTGTATTCGGTGCTCAACCATGTCAACACCGAGTCGGTGAACATCATGACGTTGGAAGACCCGGTGGAATATCCCATTCCGCTGATCCGCCAGAGCTCGGTGAACGAGGCGGCGAAACTGGATTTTGTGAGCGGTATCCGCTCCCTGATGCGCCAGGACCCGGACATCATCCTGGTCGGCGAGATTCGCGACCATCCGACCGCCGAGATGGCGTTCCGCGCCGCCATGACCGGCCACCAGGTCTATTCCACGCTGCACACCAACTCCGCCATCGGCGCGATACCGCGCCTGCTCGACATCGGCATCCTGCCGGACATCATGGCGGGCAACATCATCGGCGTCGTCGCCCAGCGGCTGGTGCGGGTACTGTGCCGCCACTGCAAATATCCTTATCACCCGGATCACAACGAATGCAAGATGCTCGGCGTTCGCCATGACGAGAACATCACCATCTACCGTGCCGCCGGCTGCGACGCCTGCCATCATCAGGGCTACAGCGGACGCCAGGCGATCATGGAGATCCTCAAGATGGACAGCGAGATGGACGACCTGGTCGCGCGCCGCGCCAGCATCCGCGACCTGAAGAACATGGCGCTGGAGCGCGGCTTCCGGCCGCTGGCGCAGGACGGCATCCGCCGCATCCTGCAAGGCGTCACCTCCATCGCCGAAGTCTCGCGCGTGGTCGACCTGAGCGACCGGATGTAACACGACACCATGGCGCTCTATTCCTACAAGGCGATCGACAATACCGGCAAGACCGCCAAGGGTCTGCAGGATGCGGGCAATATCATCGACCTAGAGATGCGCCTGAAGCGCTCGGGGCTGGATCTCATCAGCGCCAAGGAAGAAGAGAATGCGCTCTCCTTCGGCAGCAGCAAGGTCAAGCGCACCGACCTCATCACCTTCTTCTTCAACCTGGAGCAACTCGTCCGCGCAGGCGTGCCCCTGCTGGAATGTCTGGGCGACCTGCGCGACAGCATGGAAGAAGCCTCTTTCCGCGAGATCATCGCCAGCCTGGTCGAATCCATCGAGAGCGGCAAGAAACTCTCGCAGGCGATGGCAGAGCACCCCAACGCCTTCGACAAGATCACCGTGAGCCTGACCCGCGCGGGCGAGGACAGCGGACGCCTGGTCGAAGTGTTCGCCCACCTCACCGAGTCGCTCAAGTGGCAGGACGAGATGGCATCGCAGACCAAGAGCATGATGATCTACCCGCTCTTCGTCGGCACGATCGTGCTGGCCATCACCTTCTTCCTGATGATCTATCTGGTGCCGCAACTGGTCGGCTTCATCAAGGGCATGGGGCAGGATATCCCGATCCAGACGCGCATGCTGCTGGCGACCTCGTCGTTCTTCGTCAATTACTGGTATGTCGTGCTGCTGACCCCGCCAGCCCTGTTCGGCATCTACAAACTCGCGCTGTACGTCAATCCGGGGCTGCAATACCATGTGGATAACCTCAAGCTGCACATCTGGCCGACCGGCCCGATCCTGCGCAAGATCATCCTGGCACGCTTCGCAAATACCTTCGCCATGATGTACAGTTCCGGCATCACCATCCTCGACTGCATCGCCAATTCGCGCGACCTGGTCAATAATCAGGTCATCGCCAAAAGCCTGCAGAACGTAATGCAAGAGATCGAGGCGGGCAAGAACCTGACGCAGAGTTTTCAGCAGACCGGCATCTTTCCGCCGCTGGTGGTGCGGATGCTGAAAGTGGGCGAAGCCACCGGCCAACTCGACCATGCACTGCTCAACGTCAGTTATTTTTATGATCGCGACGTGAAAGAATCGATCAAGAGGGTGCAGGCGCTGATCGAACCGACCATGACCATCATCCTCGGCGCGATATTGGGCTGGGTGATGCTGTCGGTGCTGTCGCCGATCTACGACCTCATCAGCAAGGTGAAAATCTAATGTCCAGCACCCTGTTATTCCTCAGCGCCGACTCCTTCCATGCCTCCCTCTGGCAGGGCGGCAAGCTGGGTGCGCCGCAATATTTTTCCAACGATGCCGATGGCCGCGAACAGTTCTCGCTTTACCTGAAACGGCATCGCAACCCCGCCTACCTGCTGGTCGATGTCATCGAGGAGGACTTCCGCCTCGAGACCGTGCCGCACCTGATCGGCCCTGCCCGCCGGGATCTGCTGGCGCGCAAATTCGAACAGTTCTACCGCGGCTCGCCGTTCCGCCAAGCCACCCTGCTGCACCGCCAGGAGGAAGGCCGCCGCGACGACGAGATGCTGTTCTCCGCGCTGACCAACCCGCAACGCATCTCCCCGTGGCTGGATGCCCTGCTGGCGAACCAGATCCCGCTGGTCGGCATCTACTCGCTGCCCAACATCAGCACGCCGCTGCTCAAGAACATCGATTCGGACCACGTGCTGCTGCTGTCCTGGGAAAAAGACGCCGGATTGCGGCAGACCTATTTCAACAGCAAGCGGCTGCACTTCTCCCGCCTGATCCCGATCAACGGCGACAGTAACGCATTCAGCGAATCAGTCGCGACCGAGACACCGCGCACCCAGCAATACCTGAAGAGCCTGAGCCTGCCCCCGCCCGGCGAGGTGCTGGACGTGTATATCATCTGCCATGCGAACGACCGTGTCTCGCTGCAGGCGCACCTCGAAGCCAACAGCGACTTGCGCTACACCTATCTGGATATCCAGGAGCTGGCAAAACGCATCAAGTCCAAGAACGAATACACCAATTCGGACGCCACATCGCTGCTGCTGCACCTGCTTGCGGTCAATCCGCCTTCCAGCCATTACGCCAATTCCGATCACACGCATTTCCACCTGCTGGGCCAGTTCCGCCGCATCCTGTTCGGTGTGGCGGCGACGATCACTCTGGTCAGTGCACTGTGGAGCGGCCTCGCCATTTTGCAGGGCCGCGAATATGTCGCCGAGACCGAACCGATCCGCATGCAGACAGAACAGGCCCAGCAACAGAGCCAGCTGATCCAGCGCAGCTTCGCCAACTCCAGCGTTCCTGCCGCCGACATGAAGACCGCCGTGCTCATGGCGCGCAAGTTGAGCGGATACGCGCCGCCCCCGGAAGACATCCTGCTCGAACTGACGCACGTGCTGGATCAGTTCAAGCAGATCAATGTCAACAAACTATCCTGGGAACCGAGCGCCGCAGACGCCGCGCCTTCCGCCTACCCGGCGCAGGTCATCACCTTCGACGGCAGCCTGAGCGGTTTCGGCACCGAGTTCCGCAGGGCGCTCGACTACCTGGAACGCTTCCAGCAAACGCTCATCCAGCGGGGGTATACTGTCAAGGCCGAGAAAATGCCGCTGGATGTCAGCTCCCAGGGCAGCATCACCGGAGACATGCAAAGCAACAACAGTTCTGCGCAGTTCACGCTGAAGATCACCTGGAGACAGAAAGAATGAGCTTCTCCAAAAACGACCTGCCTTTCCTCAAGTACAGCCTGGGTGCTTTCGCGCTCAGCATCGCGCTGGCCGGCGCGATGACCAGTTACAGCGAAAGCTATCTCGAACAATCCCAGAAAGCCCGCATGGAAGTGCAGAAACAGCTTTCAGATGCACGCCTCCAGCTTGTCGCGACGCAAGGCGACCAGGAGAACATGTCGTCCTACTCGCTGGAATATCTCGCGCTGCAGGACCAGAAAGTCATCGGCAACGAGCAACGCCTCGACTGGATAGAAGGCATGGAAAAACTGCGCCAGCAGGGCATCGTGCTCGACTTCAAGTACACCATCGCCCCGCAGCAGGCTTATGCTCCCAATCCCACCGTGGAGGCCGGCAACTTCCAGCTCAACCGCAGCGACATGTCGATGCAGATCGACCTGCTGCATGAAGAACAACTGCTGCAATTCATCGCCGCCCTGCGCTCGCAAATGAAAGGCTGGTTCATGCTCGACGGCTGCAGCCTGACGCGTGCAGTCGCCGATAGCGAGGCTTCGCCGCTCAAAGCGGATTGCAAAGGCGGCTGGTTCACCATGAAGAACCGGAACATGCCATGAGCAGATACCTGACCACGCTGATCATGCTGACACTGCTTCCCGCCGCCCATGCGGGCGAACTCGGTCGCCTGTTCAACACCCCGCAGCAGCGCCAGCAAATGGAATTCCAGGCAACCAACAGCCGCGGCGACATTGACAGCCCGGAAGCCGTGAAGCGCAACTACATCATCGTCAATGGCGTGGTGCAAAAGCAGGGCGGCAACCGCACCGTCTGGATCAACGGCGCACCCCAAGCCGCAGAGCGCGGCAACGACAAAACCCCCGCTTCCGTCCCGGTGAGCGTTCCGGGCAAGATCGATCCGGTGCATCTCAAGGTCGGGCAACGGTTGATACTCGACACACCCGCCCCCGACTCGGATGAAAGCAAGCCAGCAGCAGATGACGACTGAGCCATGTCGCACCTCCACCTCGATTCCAATGCGCTGAACAGACACCCGCAAAAAGGCGCAGTATTCATCGTGATGCTGGTCATCATGATCATGGGCGTAATCGCCGTTTTGGTTGGTGCGCTCGGCAAGGTAGTCTTGCATACCGAACGTAACGCCAAAAGCAGCGATATGCTGTCCCAATCAAAAGAAGCATTGATCGGTTACGCCATAAACGGCGGCTCACGCCCGGGCGATCTTCCTTATCAGGATCGCCTTGCAACTCCTAGCGAGGCAAATAATGGCAATTACGATGGAGACCAGGATGGTTGCGCAGGGCCGACGGGCTGCCTCGGCCGACTCCCCTGGCGCACACTCAGGATGTCTATCGATTCGCCCTCGGAGAACGACCCAACAGGTGTCATGCCATGGTACGCAGTATCTGCCAACATGGTTGATCCAACCGGCGTTACTTTTAACTCAGAGCTTTTGACCGCCTTCCCGCATCCCTGGCTTACCGTACGAGACATGAAAGGCAATGTGCTGAGCAATCGCGTGGCTTTTATCGTATTCATCCCCGGTTTGCCGATTAGCGGAAAAACGCGCCCCTCATCCCCCAGCCTCGGTGACGCGACTCAATATTTGGATAGCATCACTGTTCCGGCAGGATGTACGGCACCTTGCGTACCGGGAACCTACAGCAATTCCGATGCAAATGAAGATTTCATCTCTGGGGAAGAACATCGCTGGATTGACGACCCCGGAAATCCTGGAAATCAAATCGAAGATACAACCTACAATTTCAACGATAAGCTGATCTACATCACCATTGATGAGTTGATGCCTCTCATCGAAAAACGAGTTGGCGGGGAAATTAGAAGTCTCCTGAAGACTTACTATTCCGCCTGGGGCCGATATCCATTTGCAGCGACTTTCAATGACCCCTCCGTCCCATCAAATTTCAAGGGTAAGGCTTCGCCCGCAACCTATTCTGGCTTGCTACCTGTTGATGACCAGAGTTATTTGCCAACATGGGCTGCCATACCAACTATTTCCTTCGATGGCGCGATAAGCGGCGGACCGATGAATTGCATATTGAGCAACGACGTTGGAGGAGGTAACTATTCACGCTGGCGCTGCTGTAAAGTGGACTACACCGACACTCCGCCATCTTGTTTAAATAGCGACATTACTATTCCAGCCGGCGTCACTGTGACAGTAACTGGAAATCTAGATGGCGTTGGTCTTGGTTTTTGGAGACCTCACAATATCAATGACATTTGCGAGGTTCGCGCAAGAAATTCAAGCGGTACTTCCGTGCTCGTAACCAGCTTATTCGCCCCCAACTCTGTCTCTATAGTAAATAGCCTGAATGCAGATGGCAGTGCCCAAATACAATTTACAGCTACTGGTAAAGCAGGAAACACAGTTTTGGAGCGCATCGAGCTCAGGGACATACGTTCTTATAATACCGATATAGAAAACAACTCTAATACAGGTAGCTGCTCCAACACCCCTGCCTCCCCAGTAATTCCAAAATGGTTGTTCGACGAATCGACCTATGGCAACAACTGGCACAAAGTCGCGTATTACTCGATGTCCTCGGGCTACGCTCCCAATGGTGCAAATAGCTGCACCCCCCTGGGAATCCCCTCATGTCTCACAGTTAATGGCAACAGCAGTGTTAACAACAACCATGCTGTTGTAATAATGACCAGCGGTGAGCTCGCCGGTTTGGGACAAACCCACCCGCAAAGCACCGTGACGCATTACCTTGAAGATGAGAATGCATCCAGCAACTTCATCTTCGAAAACAAAGCACGCTCAAGCAGCTTCAACGACCAAGTGATCGTCGTCGCACCATGATGGGAAATATTGCAATGAGTCATCCTGCACATTTGAATCACAAAGGCTTCTCATTGGTTGAGATGGCCATAGTTATGGCCATCGTCGGCCTGCTGATGGCCGGCCTGCTACCCATGATCTCAGGGCAAATAGAGCAGCAGCACCGCTCCGAGACGCGAAAAGCAATGGAAGAGATTCGCAACGCCCTAGTCGGGTTTGCCACCAGCCAGACTCCGCCCAGACTGCCTTGTCCGGCCACCCCGTCACTCGCCACAGGAACCGTTGGCGCGGGCGTTGAAAATTGCGCTATATCGACTGGTGTGCTGCCCTGGGTCACACTGGGAACCAGTGAAACTGATGCTTGGCAAAGACGATTTACCTACTCGGTCGCAAGTTCCGTGACTGGCACCTTTGGTACTTCATTTACGCTTACATCAGTAGGCAACCTTAACGTACTGAGTGTTGCAGCAGGTACTGCGGTAGCATCCGGTGTGCCTGCCGTACTGGTATCTCATGGCGTTGATGGCGCTGGAGCTTACACGCCTCAGGGATCACAACTGAATGCAAGTGCAGACTTGGATCAAGTCGACAATTCCAACGGTGGCCTCACCTTTGTCAGCCATGAACAGTCCCAGACTTTTGACGATCATGTCGTCTGGATTTCGCCTCATACGCTATTCAACCGCATGGTCGCGGCAGGCAAGCTGCCCTACTAAGCCCTGCGCCAGCTAGTTCCCTGCGCCGTATCTTCCAGAACAACACCCGCCTCCAGCAGCTCCTTGCGTATGCGGTCCGCCTCGGCGAAGTTCTTCGCTTTCTTGGCGGCGATGCGCGCTTCGATCTGTGCGCTGATGGCGGAATCATCCATCCCGCCATCACTTGAACCACCTTGCAGGAATTCCTGCGCATCTCGCTGCAGTAGTCCGAGCACTCCGGCCAATGCTTTAAGTTGTGCGGCAGCTTGCTCCGACTGGCTCCGGTTCGCTTCGTTGGCAAGGTCGAACAGTACGGCGACAGCTTCCGGGGTGTTGAGGTCGTCGTCCATGGCGGATTTGAAGCGCTGGGCGTAGGGGGCGTTCCAATCAACAACACCCTCTCCCTCAATCCCTCTCCCACTTGTGGGAGAGGGAACTCCCTTCAGTGCCGTATACAGCCGTGTCAGCGCCCCCTTGGCATCATCCAGGTGCTGGTCTGAATAATTGAGCGGGCTGCGGTAGTGCGCGCGCAGGATGAAGAAGCGCACGACTTCGGCGTCGTACTTCTTGAGAACCTCACGAATCGTGAAGAAGTTGCCCAGGCTCTTGGACATCTTCTCGTTGTCCACGCGCACGAAGCCGTTGTGCATCCAGTAATTCACGTACTGGCACTGGTGCGCACCTTCGCTCTGGGCGATTTCGTTTTCGTGGTGCGGGAACTGCAGGTCGGCGCCGCCGCCGTGGATGTCGAAGTGCTTGCCCAGCAGCTCCGAGCCCATGGCCGAGCATTCGATGTGCCAGCCGGGGCGGCCTTTGCCCCACTTTGAATCCCACTTCACTTCTTCCGCTTCGCTGTCCTTGGCGTGCTTCCACAGCACGAAGTCGAGCGGGTCGTTCTTGTCCGACGCGACTTCCACGCGCTCACCGGCGCGCAGGTCTTCCAGCGATTTGCCGGAGAGCTTGCCGTAACCGTCGAACTTGCGCACGGCGTAGTTCACGTCGCCGTCCGCTGCCAGATAGGCCAGGCCGTTCTTTTCCAGTTGCGCGATCATCTCCAGCATCTGCGGCACGAACTGCGTTGCGCGCGGCTCGTGGTCCGGGCGCTGCACGCCCAGCGCGTCGGCATCCTGGTGCATCGCGTCGATGAAGCGTTGCGTCAGTGTGTGGATGGATTCCCTGTTCTCCGCCGCGCGCTTGATGATCTTGTCGTCGATATCGGTGATGTTGCGCACGTAGTTCACGTCGTACCCGCTCGCCTTGAGCCAGCGATACACCATGTCGAACACCACCATCACGCGCGCGTGACCCAAGTGGCAATAGTCGTACACCGTCATGCCGCACACGTACATGCGTACCTTGTTGGCCTCGATGGGTTTGAAGTCCTGCTTGTCGCGGGCGAGGGTGTTGTAGATTCTCAGCATGTCCACTTCTTACTTTTGCCGTCATACCGGCGCAGGCCGGTATCCAGCGGGTTTATTCAATATGCGGTTGGTCTTGTCCGCGCTTCGCGCGGGTTGTTTTTTCACTGGATACCGGCCTCCGCCGGTATGACGATTTAACATATCGAGGTATACAAATCCGTCCAGTCTGGATTGTTCTCTTCGATCAACTTCAACTTCCATGCACGTTGCCATTCCTTGAGCGCCTTTTCGCGCTGAATGGCAGTTTCCATCGTCTCATGCACTTCATACCAAACCAGTTGATCCACGCTATGCTGTTTGGTGAAACCATCGACCACGTGATTCTTGTGTTCCCATATCCGTTTCACCAAATCCGAAGTGACTCCGACATACAAAGTGCCGTTGCGTTTGCTGGCGAGCAGATAAGCACAAGGAAGCTTGCTCATCTCGACCACTCCGTCATACCGGCGCAGGCCGGTATGACGGTCAGCCCTGTTCCTTCGCCCAGGAATCCCGCAATGTCACCGTGCGGTTAAACACTAGCTTCTTGCCCGCCTGATGGTCGCGGCGGTCGGTGACGAAGTAGCCCAGACGCTCGAATTGGTAGCGCGTTTCCGGAGCGGCATCTTTCACGCAGGCCTCTATCCAGCCCTGCACCCCTTCCAGGGAATGCGGATTCATGAATTCGAGGAAATCCTTTTCCTTGTCCGCATCCGGTTCCGGAATGGTGAACAGGCGGTCATACAAACGGATCTCGGCGGGCAGCGCGTGTTCGCGCGACAGGAAGTGGATCACGCCTTTGACCTTGCGCCCTTCCGGGTTCTTGCCCAGCGTGGCGTGGTCGATGCTGCATTTGAGTTCGACGACTTTGCCGGACGCATCCTTCACCGCTTCGTCGCAGCGCATCACGTAACTGTGGCGCAGGCGGATCTCGCCGCCGAGGGTGAGACGCTTCCAGCCCGCGGGCGGCACTTCGGCGAAGTCGTCGGCCTCGATGAGCAGGTCTTTGCCGAAGGGCACCACGCGCTTGCCCAGTTCCGGCACATTGGGATGGAAATCCGCTTCGCGCGTTTGCGCGCCTTCGGCATTGGTGATCGTGACCTTGAGCGGGTTGATGATGGCCATCACGCGCGGGGCGCGCAGTTCCAGGTCTTCGCGGATCGCGCCTTCCATGATCGCCATGTCGACGATGTTCTCGCTCTTGGAGACGCCGATGCGTTTGGCGAATTCGCGGATGCCTTCGGGCGTGTAGCCGCGACGGCGCATGCCGCTGATGGTGGGCATGCGCGGGTCGTCCCAGCCGCTGACTTTCTTTTCGTTCACCAGTTGCAGCAGTTTGCGCTTGCTGGTGATGGTGTAGTGCAGCTCAAGGCGCGAAAATTCGTACTGGCGCGGGTGGCAGGGGATGGCGATGTTGTCCAGCACCCAGTCGTACAGCGGGCGGTGGTCTTCGAATTCCAGCGTGCAGATGGAATGGGTGATGCCTTCCAGCGCATCGGAGATGCAGTGGGTGTAGTCGTACATCGGGTAGATACACCACTTGTCGCCGGTGCGGATGTGGTGAGCGCGGCGGATGCGGTAGATGGCCGGGTCGCGCATGTTGATGTTGGGCGAGGCCATGTCGATCTTGGCGCGCAAGACCATCGCGCCGTCGGTGAATTCGCCGTTGCGCATGCGCGTGAACAGGTCGAGGTTCTCTTTGGCCGAGCGGTCGCGGTTCGGGCTGTTCCTGCCGGGCTGGGTCAGTGTGCCGCGGTATTCGCGCATCTGTTCCGGCGTCAGGTCGTCCACATAGGCCAGGCCTTTGTTGATCAATTCCACCGCGTAGTCGTACAGCGCATCGAAATAATCCGAGGCCCAGCGCACTTCGCCGTTCCACTGGAAGCCCAGCCAGCGCACGTCGTCCTGGATGGATTGCGCGTATTCCTCGCTCTCCTTTTCCGGGTTGGTGTCGTCGAAGCGCAGGTTGCACTTGCCCTGATAATCCCTGGCCAGACCGAAGTTGAGGCAGATGGATTTGGCGTGGCCGACATGCAAATAACCGTTCGGCTCGGGCGGGAAACGGGTGACGATGCTGCTGTGCTTGCCGCTGGCCAGATCGCCGTCGATGATCGTGCGGATGAAGTTGGAAACCGGGGCCGGGGTCGATGTGTCGCTGCTCATTTGGATTCGTAAAACGTTCTGCGATGAAGGTGCGGAATTCTACCTGAAAATATCCCCCTCCAGACCGGGCGCAATCCGTGTGAGTCCGGCGCTTATTTGATAGAATCGCGGCTCTTCGGGCGGACTTGGCCGCCGGATTTTCATCGGAACACTAGCAAGCAATGAATAAGATCAAAAAACTGGGCCGCATCGCTGCGCTGTGCGCATTCTTGTCAGTCTCGTTCGCCGCGCTGGCCGACGACATCCAGGATGCCAACAAGCTGTTCAAACAGGGGCTGCATGCCCAGGCGATGGAGAAGGTCAACACCGTCCTCGCGAGCAAACCCAAAGATGCGCAGGCGCGCTTCCTCAAGGGGCTGATCCAGACCGAACAGGGCAACATGGCCGATGCCATCGCGACCTTCACCGGCCTGACCGAGGACTATCCCGAACTGCCCGAGCCCTACAACAACCTCGCCGTGATCTATGCCGGCCAGGGCCAGTACGAAAAAGCCAAGGTCGCGCTGGAGATGGCGATCCGCACCCATCCGACCTATGCCACCGCGCACGAGAACCTCGGCGACATCTACGCCAAGATGGCCAGCCAGGCCTATGACCGCGCGCTGCAACTGGAAAAAAGCAACACCGGCACCCAGACCAAGCTGGCGCTGATCCGCGAACTGTTCGGCGACAATCCCAAGAGCGCCCGCGGCGCCAAGACCACCGTGGTGGTCGCCGCGGTCGAGCCAACCGCCGCTTCGACACCCGCTGCAACGGTCGCTGTCGCCAAGAAGCCCGAACCCGCCGCAGACGACCCTGCCGCCGAGGTGGTGAAGACCATCCAGGCCTGGGCTGCCGCTTGGTCCGCCAAGGACAGCAAGAAATACCTGAGTTTCTATGCCAAGGAGTTCAAGACACCGGACGGCCTGAGCCGCAGCGCCTGGGAGACTCAGCGCAAGCAGCGCATCGCCGCACCAAAATCCATCAAGGTCGAAGTGCGCGATGCCAAGGTCAAGCTGGCTGATGCCAGCCACGCGACCATCTCCTTCCGCCAGTCTTACCGCGCCAGCCACCTGAACAGCATGTCCGGCAAGTTGCTGGACATGGTGAAGACGGACGGCCAGTGGCGGATCGCCGCCGATCATTCCGGCAAATAATGCCATGCGCAACGCCACCAGTCTCCTGCTAGCCGCTGCCCTCGCGTTCCCCGCGCAAGCCGAGACGCCTTCGCGCGACCTCGAACTGGCGCTGGCCAAGAGCCTGCAAGCGGTCAGCAACAACCGTCTGGACGTGGCGCTGAACGAGGTCGATTCGCTGCTCAAGCTCAACCCCAATTTCAAGCTGGCGCAACTGGTCCGCGGAGATCTGCTGCTGGCGCGTTCCAAGCCGATCAGCAATTTCGGCGATGCCCCCAACGCGCCGCGCGAGCGCGTGCAGGATCTGCGCGAGGAAGCGAATGCGCGCCTGCAGCGCGTGCAGCAACAGCAGCCCATCGCCGTGCCGAAATACCTGTGGCAGCTCTCGCCCAAGCAGCGCTATGCGGTGGTGGTGGACACCAGCAAGTCCACGCTCTACCTGTACGAGAACGTGAAGGGCGAGCCGCGCTATGTGGCCGACTTCTACATCAGCGTCGGCAAGAAAGGCGCGGACAAGCTCGCCGAGGGCGACCAGAAGACGCCGCTCGGTGTGTATTTCGTCAACCAGCATCTGACCAGGGACAAGCTCACCGATTTCTACGGCTCCGGTGCTTACCCGATCAGCTACCCGAACGAGTGGGACAAACGTCTGGGACGCGACGGCCACGGCATCTGGCTGCACGGCACGCCGAGCGACACCTACAGCCGCCCGCCGCTGGCCAGCAACGGTTGCGTGGTGCTCAACAACGACGATCTCACCCACTTGGGCAGTCACCTGCAGGTCGGCGTCACCCCGGTGATCATCACGCGCAAGATGGACTGGATGGCCGATAGCGACCTCGGCGAACGCGACGCGCTGCTGAAGGCGATAGAACAATGGCGCAACGACTGGGCCAGCCGCGACACGGAGAGCTATCTCTCCCACTACGCCGGGGATTTCTCCACCGGCGCCGTGACCCTGCCCGCTTTCGCGCAGCAGAAACGCCTGGTCAATTCCGGCAAGACCTGGATCAAGGTCAGGGTCTCCGACTTGAGCGTCTTCCCCTATCCCAACCAGCCGGATATGGCGGTGGTCAACTTCGAGCAGGATTACGAGAGCAACAACCTGTCCAACCGCATGCACAAGCGCCAATACTGGATGAAACGCGACGGGCGCTGGCAGATCGTCTATGAAGGAGCCGCATAAAATGAAATTGATCCGTATCGTCCTCGCATTCCTGCTGGTCGGACTCTGTGTCCTGCCCGCTCAAGCCGCATCTACACCCGCAACCAAAGGAAAAATGAAAATGGTAAAACTGCATACCAACCACGGCATCATCACCCTGCAACTCGACGCCGAGAAAGCGCCTGTCACCGTGCAGAACTTCCTCGACTACGTGAACAGCGGCTTCTTCAGCAACACCGTGTTCCATCGCGTCATCCCCAACTTCATGATCCAGGGCGGCGGCTTCGAGCCCGGCATGAAGCAGAAACCGACCAATGCACCGATCAAGAACGAGGCAAAGAACGGCCTGAAGAACGAGATCTACAGCATCGCCATGGCACGCACCGGCGACCCGCATTCCGCCACCGCGCAGTTCTTCATCAACACCAAGACCAACGATTTCCTCGACTATCCGGGTCAGGACGGTTGGGGCTATTGCGTGTTCGGTAAAGTAGTCGAGGGCAAGGAAGTGGTCGACGCCATCGGCAAAGTGAAGACCGGCAGCAGCGGCTTCCACCAGGACGTGCCCAAAGAGGACGTCATCATCACCAAGGCTGAAGTGGTGCAATAACGAAAAACGGCGCTTCGGCGCCGTTTTGTTTCATGCCACATTCCTTCCTCATCTCCGACCTGCACCTGAGCACCGACCATCCGCGCAGCGCGGAGTTGTTCCTGCGCTTTGCCGCCGAAGTCGCCCCCGGGGCAGAAGCGCTCTATATCCTCGGCGATCTGTTCGAATACTGGGCGGGGGATGACGATCTGGGCGACCCTTTCCATCAACGCATCTGCGACGCCTTGCGCGGTCTGGATGCCCGTGGCACGCGCATCTACATCATGCACGGCAATCGCGATTTCCTGATGGACGAGGAGCTTGGCTCGGCCTGCAATGCGACGCTGCTCGACGATCCCACGCTGCTCGACCTGTACGGCACGCCGACCCTGCTCACGCACGGTGATGTGCTGTGCACGGACGATACCGAGTATCAGCAGTTCCGCAAGCTGGTGCGCAACAGCGACTGGCAGGCACAGTTCATGGCACAGCCGCTGGCGCAACGCAAAGCCCAGATCGAGCAGTTGCGCGCGCAGAGCAAGAACGAGAAGCAGGTGAAGGCGATGGATATCATGGATGTGAACGGCGACGCGGTGGATGAACTGCTGCGCCGTTATCACTACCCGCGCCTGATCCACGGCCACACCCACCGCCCGGCCAAACACCTGCACCGGCCAGACGGACACCTCTGCGAGCGCTGGGTGCTGGGAGATTGGGATGAAGCCCGCGCCAGCATCCTGCGTTGCGATGCGGGCGGGATCGAACAGATCGTGCTGAAATAAAGCGTCCGCTACTGCCTGTCTGCGCACAATGCCTTGCACGGCTCGCCGTCGCGGTCACCGTCCAGTGTCGTGACACCGCAACGGGTCAGATAGAAGCGCGCTTCGTCGCATGAGACCATTTCCGAGCAACGCTGTTTCCTGCCGCATTCCATGTCGTACAGCATCACCGGCGTCCCGCGCCGGGTAGAGGCCTGTTTCTGTGTGTCCGGTTTCGTTGATGGATGCTGCTTGCGCCACTGCCAGGGGGATTGCGGGTTGGAGTCAGCCCACAATCCGCGTTGCGCCTGCTGTGCGTCTTTTTGCAGGGCAACGCAGGTCTTGTCGCTGTGGTAGTAGGAATACGCCCCCGCAAGGGGGACGCCGGTGGGTTCCCGGCGGCTTTGCCGCCACCCTACCGCAGCCCATGCCATGCCGCGCTTCAGCTGTTCCTGATTGACATCAAGCCCGTCCACGGTGATCAGACCGATGATGCGCCCATACTGATCGACGGCCCGGCTGTCGATCCTCACCTGTTTCTTGTGCACCAGTTCCTGCAACGAAAGTTTTGATTGTTTGCCGAACGACTGCTCCTTCTCCGGCGCGTCGATGTTGGCCAGGCGGACTTTGGCGGCCTTGCCGCCCCCCTCCCGCAGGACCAGCACCGTATCGCCGTCCAGCACCGCGATCACTTTGGCCGGAAAGACTTCCGCCTGCACGCCCAGCGCGAGGCAGCAAGTCAGCGCAACCGCCAACCTCATATCAGGATGCTTTTGATGACCGCCAGACACAACAGGGTGTATCCCGCCGCGAGGATATCGTCGAACATCACGCCGAGTCCGCCGTGCCAGGTCTTGTCGAAATGGCGGATGGGTTCGGGTTTGACGATGTCGAAGTAACGGAACAGGGTGAACGCGAGTATCTGCCACACCGCGCCTTCCGGCGTGAAGAACAGCACCAGCGTGAACGCGACGATCTCGTCCCAGACGATGCCGCCGTAATCCTGCACACCCAGCGCCTTGCCGGTGATGTCGCATACCCAGACGCCGAAAGCGAAAGCCCAGATCAGCACCAGCAGGAACATCGCGTCGGTCAGACGCGGCGCGAGGAACCAGTACATGGGAAAAGCGACCAGCGTGCCTGCCGTGCCCGGCCCTTTCGGCACCAGCCCGGCGCCGAACCCGAAGGAAAGGAAATGCGCCGGATGGCTGAACAGGAAGCGCCAGTTCGGCTGGAATTTCAGCTGGTCATGCGAAGTGGTCATAGCCTGCTTCCTTTACCGTCATCACGTTGCCGTCGGCCGTGCGCAGCTTGCAACCGTGCCCTGAAACGATTTTGCCGATACGCGTCAGCGGCAGGCGCAGGGTGGACGAGAGCGCCTCGATCTCGCCGCGCTGCGTGTCCGGCGCGGTGAAACAAAGTTCGTAATCGTCGCCACCGGACAGCACGCATCTCTGTGCCAGCTCAAGCATCGCATCGCCGTTGGAAGCGAACAGCGAGGAGACCGGCAATCTGTCATAACGCACTTCGGCGGCGACACTGGAGCTTTCGAGGATGTGGCCGAGGTCGGCCAGCAGTCCGTCGGAGATGTCGATCACGCTGTTGGCGATACCGCGCAACGCCAATCCCAGCGCGATCCGCGGTTGCGGTTGCTGTTGCGCGGCAAGGCAGGAAACGCGGGCATGCTCGGGCAGTTTGATCTTTCCCTGCAGATGCGCCAGCCCCAATGCGGCATCGCCCAGCTTGCCCGACACCCAGATGTCATCGCCGGCCTGGGCGCCGCTGCGGCGTAGTGCTTTGCGTTTCGGCACGAGGCCCATGATGGTGACGCACAGGTTGAGCGGGCCGCGCGTGGTGTCGCCGCCGATGAGCTCGACGCCGTACTCATCGGCCAGCGCAAAGAAACCCTCGCTGAACCGCTGCAGCCATCTTTCGTCCGCCTCGGGTAATGACATGGCCAATGTAGCCCAGCACGGCTGCGCGCCCATCGCCGCCAGGTCGGACAGGTTGACCGCCAATGTCTTGTGCCCCAGCAGGTAGGGATCGGCATCGGGAAAGAAATGCGTGCCGCTCACCAGCATGTCGGTGGAGACCGCGACTTCCATTCCTTCCGCGATGCGCAGCAGGGCCGCATCGTCGCCCACTCCCAGGGCTGCGCGGGGAGTGGGGCGGGTGAAATAGCGTTTGATCAGATCGAATTCCGACAAGGCGGCTCCGAAGGATTATTTCGCGGCAACCTCGGTCGCGCGCACCTGCGCTGCCAGCTTGTCCAGCACGCCATTGACGAACTTGTGCCCGTCGCTGCCGCCGAAGGTCTTGGCCAGCTCGACCGCTTCGTTGATGACCACGCGATAGGGTATCTCGGGATGCTGCGTCAATTCGAAAGCGCCCAGCATCAGCACGGAATATTCGACCGGGCTGAGTTCATCCAGTTTGCGGTCCAGATGCGGCGACACCTGCGCTGCCAGTGTTTCCTGCTGCGCGATCACACCGTGCAGCAGTTGGCCGAAGAACTCGTTGTCGTAACGTCCCAGACTCTTCTCGTCCTGCGTCGCCTTTTCGATCAGCTTCGCGCTCTTGCCGGACAGGCGCCACTCGTAGATACCCTGCATCGCCAGTTCGCGCGCACGGTGGCGCTGGCTCTTGGCCGGGTTGTTCGGCTTGCTTTCGCTCATGCGAGCGCTTTCAGCAGATGCATCATCTCGATGGCGACCAGCGCCGCTTCGGCACCTTTGACGCTCATGCGCACTTCGGCCTGCTCGTCGGTGTCGGTGGTGAGGATGGCATTGGCGACGGGGACGCCGCTGTGCAGCTGCACTTCGCCGACGCCACGCGCCGACTCGTTGGAGACGACCTCGAAGTGGTAGGTGTCGCCGCGTATCACCGCACCCAATGCGATGAGCGCATCGAACTTCTTGCTCTGTGCCATGGTTTGCAGCACCAGCGGGATCTCCAGCGCGCCGGGCACGTTGGCCAGGGTGATGTCGTTCTCGCTGACACCGCTTTGCACCAGCTGCGCGCGGCAGGCCGAGAGCAGACCTTCGCATACCACTTCATTGAAACGGCTCTGCACGATACCGATACGCAGGCCTTTGCCGTTCAGGTTTTTCTCGATCTCTTTCATTTCTTGTCCTTGTTTTGACAGTAACGCACCACTTCCAGACCGAAACCGGCCATGCTGGGCAGTTTGCGCGGTGTGGCGATCAGGCACATCTTGCCGACATTGAGGTCGCGCAATATCTGCGCACCGATACCGTAGCTGCGCGGGTCCCACTGCGCGTGCTGCGTTTCCGGTTTGGCGGCAGCGCGCGCCAGCAGGTCTGCCGAGCTTTCCGCATGGTGCATGAGCACCAGCACGCCCGCGTCGGACTGGCTGATCTTCTTCAGTGCATCATGCACGCTGGTGGTGTTGGGCAGGCTGACCTGTTCGAGGAAGTCCAGCGCCGACAGAGGCTCGTGCACGCGCACCAGCGTTTCGCTCTGCGGCTGGATGTCGCCTTTCACCAATGCCAGATGGGTACGCTGCGACGTCTTGTCGGTATAGGTCACCAGGTCGAGTTCGCCGTAGGCGGTCTGCACCTTGCGACGGGAAACGCGCTCGATCAGCGTTTCGTTGTTGATACGGTATTCGATGAGGTCGGCGATGGTGCCGATCTTGAGGCCGTGTTCCCTGGCGAACGGGATCAGGTCGGGCAGGCGCGCCATTTCGCCGTCTTCCTTGAGGATCTCGCAGATCACCGAGGCCGGGGTGACACCGGCCAACTGCGCCAGATCACAACCCGCTTCGGTATGCCCGGCACGCACCAGTACGCCGCCGTTCTGCGCGCGCAGGGGGAAGATGTGGCCCGGCTGCACGATGTCGGCAGGCTTGGCGTTCCTGTCGGCCGCGACCTGCACGGTGCGCGAACGGTCTGCGGCGGAGATGCCGGTGGTGACGCCGGTCGCCGCCTCGATGGAAACGGTGAAGTTGGTTGCCAGCGACAGGCCGTTGTCGCGCACCATCAGCGGCAGGTTGAGTTGCTGGCAATGCGCCTGCGTTAGGGTCAGGCAGATCAGGCCGCGCCCGTGCTTGGCCATGAAGTTGATCTTCTCCGGCGTGACGAATTCGGCGGCAAACAGCAGGTCGCCCTCGTTCTCGCGGTCTTCTTCGTCCACAAGGACGACCATGCGCCCGGCGCGTATCTCGGCGATGATCTCGGTGATTGGTGCAATATCGGTCATGTTGCGGCTCAGCAGGTCTAAAGTTCGAGTGCGGATTCTATCATCACTTCAACTCCCGCCAGAGTGCGTATAGTATCCACGCATCCGAATACTGGAACTCGATGACCATGCTGGAATGGATCGCTTTCATCGCCGGAACGGCAGTCTTGGCCTATATTTCCCGCGCCTCTCTGAGCAGCCCGAAGTCGCACGGGTTCTACCGTTTCATCGCCTGGGTGTCGATGCTGGTTCTGGTCGTATACAACCTGGACGGCTGGTACGATGCCCCGCTCACCCTCGATCAGGCCATTTCCGGAGTGCTGATGGGCATCTCGCTCTTGCTGGTCATCACGAGTTATTCGACGCTGCGCCAGCTCGGACAACAGGATGACAATCGCAACGACGCGACGCTGCTGGTGTTCGAGAAGACGACAGTACTGGTCACGCACGGGATATACCGTTATATCCGCCACCCGATGTACAGCTCGCTGATCTTTCTTGATGGCGGTCTGTTCTTCAAACAGATGTCCTGGCTGAGCGGTGTCGTTGCCCTGACCGCCGCCTTCTTTCTGGTGTTGGCTTCGCTGGCGGAAGAACAGGAGAATATCCGCTACTTCGGCGCAAAATATCGGGAGTACATGAAAAGCAACAAGCGTTATCTCCCGTTCTTGCTTTGAACTCGTGGGCACTGATAAAGTCGGACCGTTGCAGTCCTTTCTCAACCAACAGGAGTCGCCATGAAACGTTCTGTCTTGATCGCAACGGTTTCCCTGCTCTGCATCGCCCAACCCGCGCTGGCCGGAGATACAGGCATCTATCTGGGTATAGGCGGGGCCAACGGGAAGATGTCATCCTGCGTCAACACCTCATGCAATTATTACGACACGAAGTCGGAGGACAGCGGTCACCTGCGCCTGGTCGGCGGATATGATTTCAACAAATATATCGGGGTCGAAGCAGGCTTGTCAGGGCTGGGCTCCTACAAGACCCAGAACGCAGCGGGGACGGTCGTCGGGACGGTGAAAGTCTCCGCTTTCACGCTGGCTGCCAAAGGGGGATATGTCTTCCCGCATGGCTTCTCCGTCTTCGCCAAACTCGGTCTGGCCAGCGTGAACTCCAAATACACAGCCGATCCGGGATGGACTTTAGTCGGGAGTGCCGATCAGAATTCGACCGGCCTGGTGCTCGGTGCCGGCGGCCAGTACAACCTGAACGAGACTGTCGGATTCCGCCTGTTCACCGAGATCGTCTCTTACAAGGACGACGCATACACCAGCGCAGTGGGCGGAACCACGCTGATGGCGGTATTCAAGTTCTGACGTACGCAGTCGGTCGCATGGAAGGCGGGAGTGATCCCGCCTTTTATTTGTCTTCTGCCGTCAGCATGCGCTCCACATAGCGCGCGATCAGGTCGATCTCCAGATTCACTTTCGTGCCGACCTTCAGTTCGTTCAGGGTGGTCATGTCCAGCGTGTGCGGGATCAGGTTCACTTCGAACTCCGCCCCGGCGACCTGGTTCACCGTCAGGCTCACCCCGTTGATGGTGATGGAGCCTTTCACCGCGATGTATTTCGCCAGTTGTTGCGGCGCACGCACCACCAGCCTCCAGCTCTCGCCGATATCATTGAAGGCCACTACTTCACCCACGCCGTCGACATGGCCGCTGACCATGTGGCCGCCCAAACGGTCGGACAGGCGCAGGGCCTTTTCCAGATTGACATGACCGCCCTGCAACTCCAGTCCGGCAGTGCAATTCAGGGTCTCGCGCGAGACATCGACGGTGAAATCGTTGCCGTCGAGTTTCACCACGGTGAGGCACACGCCGTTCACCGCGATGCTGTCACCGAGTTGCACATCATCCATGCCGAGCTGTTCGGTCGCCACGGTCAGGCGCAAGCCGCCTTCCCTGTCCTGCGCCGATTTGATCAGGCCCACATCCGCAATGATTCCGCTGAACATTCTCATTTCTCCTTTGTGATTCTTGCGACGATGCGCAGATCGCCGCCCACCTGCCGCACATCCTGCCATTGCATCGTCACGCGCTGCTGCAACTGCGTGAGCTCGCCCAATTCCGCCATACCGCGCGCCGCATCGCCCAGCAATTGCGGCGCAAGGTACAGCACCAATTCATCCACCAGCCCCGCCTTCAGTAACGCGCCGTTGAGCGTGCGCCCCGCTTCCACGAGCACCTCGTTGATGCCCCGCCGAGCCATATCCCGCATCACGGCATGCAGATCGACTTGTCCGTTCGCACCCGGCAACAGCACTATCTCAGCCCCGCTTTGCTGCAGCGCCGCGCGTTTGTCCGCATCTGCCGAGGCGGTGTAGATCAGTAGTGCACCGCCGGAAAGGATGCTGGCGTTTGGAGGCATGCGCAAGTGGCTATCCAGCACGATCCGCAACGGCTGCCGTCCGGCGGGAATCGCGCGCACATTGAGCTGCGGATCGTCTGCCAGCACTGTGCCGACGCCGGTGAGCACTGCACAGGAGCGCGCACGCCAATGCTGCACATCGCGCCGCGCCGCTTCCCCGGTGATCCATTTGCTGGTGCCGTTGTTGAGCGCAGTGCGGCCATCGAGACTGGCGGCGATCTTGCTGCGTATCCAGGGAATCCCCCGCGACATGCGCGTGTAAAAACCGATGTTCAGTTCCCGCGCGGCGGCTTCCATCAGCCCGCAATCGGTCGCGATACCGGCTGCAGCCAGCTTCTTCAAACCTTGTCCGGCGACCAGCGGGTTGGGGTCCTGCATCGCGGCGACCACACGCGTGACGCCCGCCGCGATGAGCGCATCGGCACAGGGCGGCGTGCGCCCGTGGTGACTGCACGGTTCCAGCGTGACGTAGGCAGTCGCGCCATGCGCAGCCTTGCCGGCCGCGCGCAGGGCATGTACTTCGGCATGCGGCTCACCGGCGCGCATGTGCCAGCCCTCGCCGACGACCTTGCCCTCTTTCACCAGCACGCAGCCGACCCGCGGGTTCGGGCTGGTCGTATGCAGGCCGTGCTCTGCAAGGCGCAATGCATGTGCCATCCACCCGCTGTCGGCAATGATCATGATTTGTCGGTTTCGCGGCGGCGCGGTGCGCGCTTTCTCACCGCATCGATGGCATCCGAGAAATCGCCGACGTCCTGAAAGCTCTTGTACACGGAGGCGAAACGGATGTAGGCGACCTTGTCGAGCTTGAGCAGCTCTTTCATCACCATCTCGCCGATCAGGCGCGAACCGATCTCGCGTTCGCCCGAGGCAAAGACCTTCTGCGTGACATGATCGATGGCGGCATCGACCAGTTCGGTGGACACGGGCCGCTTGTGCAACGCCCGGGTGAAACTGGTGCGCAGCTTCTCTTCATCAAACTCGCTGCGCATGCCGTTCTGCTTGACCACCTGTGGCATGCGCAGTTCCACCATCTCATAAGTGGTGAAGCGTTTGTCGCATGACAGGCAACGGCGGCGGCGGCGGATGCTGTCGCCCTCCTCGCTCTCGCGGGTATCCACCACCTGGGTGTCTGGCCCTTTGCAGAATGGACACCGCATGATTTCTGTTTACGCGCCGTAGACCGGGAACTGGGTGGTGAGCTTCTTCACCTCGCCGACCACGCGCGCGATCACGGCTTCGTCGTTCGGTGCATCCAGCACGTCGGCGATGAGATGTGCCAGCTTCTCGGCTTCCAGTTCCTTGAAGCCGCGCGTGGTCATTGCCGGAGAACCGATGCGGATACCGGAAGTGACAAAGGGTTTTTCCGGATCGTTGGGGATGGCGTTCTTGTTCACGGTGATATGCGCCTTGCCCAAAGCCGCCTCGGCGTCCTTGCCGGTCAATTTCTTGGCGCGCAGGTCGACCAGGAACACATGGCTGTCGGTGCGGCCGGAGACGATGCGCACACCGCGCTCGGTCAATACTTTCGCCATCACGCGCGCGTTGTCGATGACCTGCTTCTGGTACACCTTGAATTCCTTGCTTGCCGCTTCCTTGAACGCAACCGCCTTGGCCGCGATGACGTGCATCAGCGGACCGCCTTGCAGTGCCGGGAAGATGGCGGAGTTGAGCGCCTTCTCGTGCTCCGCCTTGGCCAGGATCAGGCCGCCGCGCGGGCCGCGCAGGGTCTTGTGCGTGGTGGTGGTGACGAAGTCGGCGATGCCGACCGGGTTGGGGTAGTAACCGGCAGCGACCAAACCGGCATAGTGGGCCATGTCCACGAACAGGTAGGCACCGACGCTGTCGGCGATGGCGCGGAAGCGCTTCCAGTCGATGACCAACGCATAGGCGGAAGCCCCGGCCACGATCATCTTGGGTTTGTGTTCATTGGCCAGCTTCTGCACCTGGTCGTAATCGATCTCTTCCTTGTCGTTCAGACCGTACTGCACTGCGTTGTACAGCTTGCCGCTGATGTTTACCGAGGCGCCGTGGGTCAGGTGGCCGCCGTGGGCCAGACTCATGCCGAGGATGGTGTCGCCGGGCTTGAGCACGGAAACGTACACGCCCTGGTTCGCCTGCGAGCCGGAATGCGGCTGCACGTTGGCGTACTCCGCGCCGAACAGCGCTTTGGCGCGGTCGATCGCCAGTTGCTCGGCCACGTCCACGAATTCGCAGCCACCGTAATAGCGCTTGCCGGGGTAGCCCTCGGCATACTTGTTGGTCAGCTGGCTGCCCTGCGCTTCCATCACCGCCGGGCTGGTGTAATTTTCCGAGGCGATCAGCTCGATGTGATCCTCCTGACGGCGGTTTTCGTTCTGAATCGCGGCCCAAACTTCGGGATCGGTCACGGCAATGGTGTTTTTGGCGGAGAACATGGCAAGTATCCTAAAAATATAGTTGTAAAACAGGAAGGCGCGGATTCTACCACGCCAGGATACGTGCCTTACAAATGCCCCTTGGTCCGCGAAAATACAGCGGAAGACACTCAACCCTTCAAAATCAAGGTGATCAATCAAGACCAATTAACGCCTGTCCTATATAAAAGTGGAGACAAATAGTCTTCTGATCGCTCCTAGACGGATAAATGCAAGAGAGATTGGGCTAACTGCCACAATCGCAAGTGAATGCTCGACCAAAAACGAAGCGCGCCCGCCTGCAAGTTTTCCTCCAACCATATCAGCCGCAATCTGCGCAAGACGCTGCAAATCGTTCAGCGTCGTATCTGACCAAACGGCTATCGATTGGGCTTGCTTCTTGGTCCAGTCATCGTTCGGCCACAGGAATATCTCTCTGTGAACAGAATCGCGGTCGTAAGGTAAGGCTAAGAGCGGAGTACCATGCTTCTGGCAAACCAATACTCCAGGTAGTTGGTGATCTCGCCTCCAGTAGGCAAATCCATATTCATTTTCATCGGCGAGAACGCATTCATGGCAGCTGCGGCGAGGAGGGTGTGCATTGAATGCCGACTTGGTCATCCCGAGATCCTTCGCCAGTCCTCTGCTGTTGTTACCTCTGACCTGTTCCAAGACACTGGACGCCACGCTTGGATTGCGAAATTGGGTGTAATAGGGAATTGTAGTTGCGTTGCGAACGATGGCTTCCGGCGGCCCTAGGCGTATTTGTGTGCTCGCACACAGCTCGTTTAGATGGGATGGGATATGGAAATGCCACCTACCTCTGGCCGTGCCAAATAGCTGTAGCCGGGTTTGATCGACGGTCGAATTCCCCGACTTCTCATGGAAGACCGCTCCCCAGGAATAAATGGTCTGGTTGGGTAACAGAGGGGGCACGAAGGACAAGTTTGAGCGTTTGGGAATCACAGCGCCCCTCCTGCCTGAGTCACAACGCGCACGGATATCCTAATTCTCCCAGGGCTATTCATGGCAGCCAAGGGGAGACAATTGTCTTCCACTGTATTTTTTTGTCTTCCGCTGTATTTGCGGTAACCACCCCTTTTGGTGCAGCAAGTTTGGCTGCGGCGAACCTTTCAGCTTCTTGGCACTCTCAGTCCGCGAGTGCTAGAATCTTTATATACCAAGGAGGAAATGCCATGAATGCAACCATGAATCTACCGATGCCGTCTGCCGTGGGCAGTCTGGAGGGGTATGTTCAGGCTGTGAATCGCTTCCCGGTGCTGACGCATGAGCAGGAGCTTGATTTGGCGATCCGCTTCAAGTTGCAGAACGACTTGGAAGCTGCCCGTCAGTTAGTGCTTTCTCACCTGCGCGTGGTGGTCAGCGTGGCGAGGGGTTATGCCGGTTACGGCCTGCCTCAGGCCGACCTGATACAGGAAGGTAACATCGGTCTGATGAAGGCCGTCAAACGTTACGATCCGGAGCGCGGGGTGCGTCTGGTTTCGTTCGCCCTGCACTGGATACGCGCCGAGATCCATGAATATGTGATCCGCAACTGGCGCATGGTGAAGATCGCCACCACCAAGGCGCAGCGCAAGCTGTTCTTCAACTTGCGCAGCATGAAGCAGGGGCTGGAACCGCTCAGACCCCAACAGGTCAGCGAGATCGCCCAGCAGTTGAACGTGAGCGAACGCGATGTGGTGGAGATGGAAGCACGATTCGCCGGACACGAATTGGCGCTCGACCCGCTCGCAAGCGATGAGGAAGACGCTTACGCGCCCATCAATTATCTGGCCGACAACGAGGAACATGAGCCTGCCAGCATTCTGGAGGCAAGCGAACATGAGCGTCTGCACACCGCCGGTCTGGCGCAAGCGCTGTCCAGCCTGGATGAACGCAGCCGCCGTATCGTGGAAGCGCGCTGGCTCCGTGAAGAGGAGGAGCATGCCGCGACTCTGCACGAGTTGGCAGCCGAGTTCAATGTTTCGGCTGAACGCATCCGCCAGATCGAGCAGAAGGCTTTGAGCAAGATGCAGGCACTGTTGGCACTCCCTGCCAGGGTCTGAAAACCGCAGCGCTGTAATTAAAAAGCCGCAGATTTCTCTGCGGCTTTTTTCATTTCACCACTCTGAGCGTAGGCCTGCCCTGCGGCGGCGGATCTTCCGGCGATTTGCCACTCTTGCCGGTACCGCCGACCGGTGTGGATTCCTGCCCCTGGAACACCAGCCCCTGCCCGGTCTCTTTGGCGAAGATACCGATCACTGCAGACATCGGGACAATGATCTGGTGTGCCACACCGCCGAATCGGCCGCCACAGGTGATGTCTTCGTTGCCCAGCTGCAGGTTGCGCACCGCATCCACGCCGATGTTCAGCACGATCTTGCCGTCCTTGACGTAGGCCATCGGCACTTGCGTGTATTCGTCCACCTGCACCGCCAGATACGGCGTGTATCCGGCATCCGCGCACCAGTCGAAGATGGCGCGGATAAGATAGGGCTTGGTGGACGGTTCGCTCATGCGGACAAACGATTACTTGCGCATCGCCTTTTCGGCTGGCGTCATCGCCTCGATGTAGGCCGGACGCGAAAACAGGCGCTCGGCATACTTCATCAGCGGTGCGGCTTCCTTGTCGAGCTGGATGCCGTAGTGATCCAGACGCCAGAGCAAGGGGGCGATCGCCACATCGAGCATGGAGAACTCGTCGCCCAGCATGAACTTCTGCTTGGCAAAGACAGGCGCGATCTGCGTCAGGTTCTCGCGCACGGCGGCTCGTGCCTTTTCCGCGACCTTGGCGTTGCTGCTTTCCAGGCCGGGGATATGGCAGAACAGCTCGTTCTCGAAACGATGCAGAAACAAGCGGGCGCGCGCGCGCATCACCGGATCGGGCGGCATCAGTTGCGGATGCGGGAAACGTTCGTCTATGTATTCGTTGATGATGTTGGCTTCGTACAGGATCAGGTCGCGTTCGACCAGAACCGGCACGGTGTTATAAGGATTCATCACCGCCAGGTCTTCCGGCTTGTTGAACACATCCACGTCGATAACCTGAAAGTCCATGCCCTTCTCGAACAGGACGAAGCGGCAACGGTGGCTATAGGGATCGGTCGTCCCGGAATACAGTGTCATCATAAAGAACCACCTACACGATAAATCGCAGCAACAAAAAACCAAAAGGCGAAGCTTTAATGGCTCCGCCCGTTTGGCACTGGGTGAAACGGGGTGCGCAAGTTACCACAAACACACCCCTGATTTCAATTCGACCTCAGTGAACGTCCTTCCAGAACTCTTTCTTCAGCAGATAAGTCAGAATCAGAAGGATGAACAGGAAACCGATCACGATATACCCGAGCTTGTAACGCACCAGCTTGGCTGGTTCAGCCATGAAATCAAGAAAGTTGACCAGATCGCCGACTGTCGCATCGAACTCCTGGGTGCTCATGGAACCTGGGGCGACCAATTTCAATGTTTTCACTTCATGGCCGCCTTCGTGTTTTTCAACGTGCAATGCCTGATCACCCTGTAGCGGCCCCAAAATGTTGGGCATCGCGACCAGCGGGAACAGTACGTTGTTCACGCCGGACGGACGGGCTGTGTCCACGTAGAAACTGCGCAGATAGGTGTACAACCAGTCGTTTCCGCGCGAACGGGCGATCACGGACAAATCCGGAGGTGCAGCGCCGAAAGCCATTTTCGCCGACTCCGAATCCATCGCGGCCTTCATGGTCGAACCCAGCTTGCTGCCTTCCGGCAGCAGGCTCTTGATCTCGGCCTCGGTCAGCCCGATGTCGGCCAAGCGGTTGTAACGCATGTAGGCAGCGCTGTGACACGCTGTACAGTTGGCAACAAAGAATTTCGCTCCGCGTTGCAGCGAAGCCTGGTCGCTCAAACTGGCCGGAGCCTTGTCCAAGTGAGCTTCAGTGCTGGCGAGCACCATCACCGGCACTGTCGATAACAGCACCAGCATCCATAGTTTCTTGATTAGTTTCATATCAACGAACCTCTCTCAATTATTTGAACGTCACGCGATCAGGCTCGGGCTTGCACTTGTCGATCTTGGTGTACCAAGGCATCAAGATGAAGAATGCAAAGTACACCACCGAAAGCACTTGGGAGATCAGCGTGTAGGTCGGCGTCACCGGCATCATGCCCAGATAGCCGAGACCGACGAAGCTGATCACGAAAGAAGCCAGGAATGCCTTGAAGATCGGGCCGCGATAACGGATCGACTTGACCTTGCCGCGATCCAGCCAGGGCAGGAACACGACGGCGATCGCGCCGATACCCATGGCGATCACGCCGGGGAACTGCGATCCAAACAGGGGCGGAACAGCGCGCAGAATGGCGTAGTACGGGGTGAAATACCAGACCGGTGCAATATGTGCCGGCGTCTGCATCGGGTTGGCCGGAACGAAGTTATTGGCTTCCAGAAAGTATCCGCCCATATCCGGCGCAAAGAACACGATTGCGCAGAACACGATGAGGAAAGCCACCGTGGCCATGATGTCCTTCACGGTATAGTAGGGATGGAACGGAATGCCGTCGAGCGGGTGACCGTCCGGGCCTTTGTTCTTCTTGATCTCGATACCATCCGGATTGTTGGAACCCACCTTGTGCAAGGCGATAATGTGCACGAACACAAGGCCTGCCAGAACCAACGGCACCGCGATCACGTGCAACGCAAAGAAGCGATTCAGGGTTGCATCCGAAATTACATAGTCGCCACGGATCAGCACGGACAGATCGGGACCGACGAAAGGCACGGACGAGAACAGGTTAACGATCACCTGCGCACCCCAGAATGACATCTGCCCCCAAGGCAACAGGTAACCCATGAAGGCTTCGGCCATCAGCGCCAGATAGATGACCACACCGATGATCCACAGCAGTTCACGCGGCTTGCGATAGGAGCCGTACATCATGCCGCGGAACATATGCAGGTAGACCACCACGAAAAACATGGATGCGCCGGTGGAATGGACGTAGCGTATCAGCCAGCCCCATTGCACATCGCGCATGATGTACTCGACCGAAGCAAAGGCAAACAGCGCGTCCGGCTTGTAACTCATGGTCAGGAAAACACCGGTCAGTATCTGTATGACCAGAACCAGCAACGCCAGCGAGCCGAAGAAGTACCAGAAGTTGAAGTTTTTCGGCGCGTAATACTCGGACAGATGTTCTTTCCAGGTGTCGAGCAAGGGAAAACGGTCATCAACCCAGCCAACCAGATTTTTCAATAGTTTCATTATGCAGCTCCCTTTTGCTTGTCATCACCGATCAGCAGCATGGTTTCGCTGAGATACTGGTGCGGGGGGACGATCAGGTTGGTCGGTGCGGGCGAACCCTTGTAGACGCGTGCGGACAGGTCGAAGCGCGAACCGTGGCAAGGGCAGAACCAGCCACCACCCCAGTCAGCACCCAGATCGGCGGGTGCCACCTCCGGACGATAGCTCGGCGAGCAACCCAGATGGGTGCAGATGCCGATCACGACGAAGACTTCGGGCTTGATGGAGCGGTTGGGGTTATTGCAATAATCGGGTTGCTGCGGAACGGTACCGGCGGGGTCGGTCAGATCGCCGTCGTGCTTTGCCAGCAGATCGATCATCTCCTGGGTGCGGCGCACGATCCAGACTGGCTTGCCCTGCCATTCGACGACCTTCATCGTGCCCGGCTCGATGGCGCTGATATCCACCTCGACCGGTGCGCCGGCCGCTTTGGCGCGTTCGCTGGGCATAAAACTCAGCACAAAAGGCGTAGCCATCCCCGCTGCGGCCACACCGCCAGCCGCCGAGGTCGCGGCGAGTAGTAGTCGCCGCTTGCTGCGATCAACATTGTCAGTCATAACTCTCATCCCTTCTTAAAGAAAAAATCGCATTATTCCCGGCCAGAATCAGCGATTCGAGCTGGTTAAATATATTTACGCACGCCACTGGTTGTTACGAGAACCGGAACCGGAAGGAGAAGCAGCCTCTTTGCCCAGGCAAGTTCCCCCAACACTCACCGCAACCATTAACAACTCTTAATATTACCCAGTAACACAACCAGCCGCAAGCACGGTCATTAGGGTTCCGGATAAACCCATGCCTAACAAAAGGTTATGGATTGTGCTGCAAGCGATTGCCAGCTCCGGCATGGGGCGATAACCGCTGCGGCAGTAATCCGCGCCCGATTCTTGTACACTGGCGCCCATGCGGTGCAATCTTCAAAAGGAACGAGAATGAACGAGTTGTCGTTTGGGAATCTGGCGGCTTACTGGTCGACGCCCGTCGTGACGACCAATATCGTCGTCTTTTTCAATCTGCTCGGCGCGCTCTTGCTCGGCCTGGTAGTCGGTTATGAACGCACCTACCACGGACGTGCCGCCGGTATGCGCACCTATGGCCTGGTTTGCATGGCCGCTGCCGCGCTCACCGTGATCGCCGGTTATCCGAACTACTGGTTCGGCGGGCAAGTGAACACCTATCTGGCGGCCGACCCCACCCGCATCATCCAGGGAATCGTCACCGGCATCGGCTTCCTCGGCGCAGGGGTCATCATGCGCGACGGATTCAATATCAGCGGGCTGACCACCGCCGCCTCGATCTGGGCATGCGCAGCCATCGGCATCATGGTCGGGGTCGGCTTCTACACCTCGGCGGTATTGCTCACTTTGCTTGCCGCACTTTGCATGATGTGGGTCTCCAAGCTGGAAAAATGGCTGCCCTCGCGCCCTGCCATCGCCGTCACGCTGGAATTCCAGAAGAATTTCGTGCCGCAGGAGCACACCTTGCGCGAAGTCGTATCCGGCAACGGCTACGAGATCGCTTCCGGTTCTTTCGCCATCCGCTCCAGCAATGAAAAACTGGAATGGCATTTCGTCGCCATCGCCATGAGCAAGAACAGCGGCGTACCGATGAACCAGTTGGCCAGCGGGTTGAGCACCCTGGAAGGCGTGGAAGACTTCTCGCTTTCCCACGCGCGAAATTGAGCCGCTAGACCGGGATATCCTGATCGAAAAAGCGGTGTTCCAGATCAAAGCGGGCGGCAAGATGCTCCCCCAGCGCCTGCACCCCTAAACGTTCGGTGGCGTGATGCCCGGCAGCGATGAAAGCAACGCCGGATTCCTGCGCGACATGAACGTTCTGTTCTGATATCTCTCCGGTCAAGAACGCATCCACGCCCAATGCCACGGCCTGTTCGAAATAGCCCTGCGCTGCGCCGCTACACCATGCGATACGGGCGATATTTGGATTGGCATTGCCGATGACCTGCGGCTCGCGCTGCAGGGTATGCTGGATATGGCGGGCGAGTTGTTGCAGCGTCTGCGGCTGGGACAGGACGCCATGCATGGCGATATCCTGTTCGCCAAAGCGTCCTTTTTCGATGAAACCGAGCCGGTCGCCCAACTGCGCGTTGTTGCCCAGAACGGGATGGGCGTCCAAAGGCAGGTGATAAGCCAGCAGACTGATGTCGTGCTTCAACAGATGGGCGACGCGGCGCTTCTTGATGCCGGTGATGGCGGCATCTTCGCTGCGCCAGAAATAGCCGTGATGGACCAGAATGGCATCCGCCCCCCATGCAGTCGCCGCCTCCAGCACCGCTTGCGAGGCGGTGACGCCCGTGGCGATGCGGCGAACTTCCGCCCGCCCCTCGACCTGTACCCCGTTCGGGCAATAGTCACGAAATCGGCTGACCGCCAGCTCGCTTTCGATATAATCGCGCAATTCGTTCAATCGCATCGGGCTAGTCCCATAATTAAGCGGTTCAAATCATAACATGCGCAAATTCTGGCTCCTGTTCGCCCAAGCTACCACGGTCGGCCTCGCGATGCTGTTCGTCATCCACACGCTCAGGCCATCGCTGCTGCCCAATGCGGCACGCAGCGGCGTTGTGACGCTGTATGAAAGCGCCACCGGCGACGGCGGCGACCTGCCTGCGGTCGGCTTCAGCCGGGCAGCGCAGAAGGTGATGCCTGCCGTGGTCAACATCTTCACCAGCAGCGAGGTGAAATCGCCGTCGGCTCCATTCATGGACGATCCGCGCTTCCGTTTCTTCTTTGGCGATGAATTCGACGACAATACCCCGCAGCAAAGCTCCAGCCTGGGTTCCGGTGTCATCGTCAGCCATGACGGCTACATCCTCACCAATCATCATGTGGTCGAGACGGCGGACGAGATCGAGGTCGCGATGGCTGACGGTCGCACCGCCAAAGGACACATCGTCGGCTCGGATCCGGACACTGACCTCGCCGTCATCAAAGTGGATATCGCCAAAGATCTTCCGGCCATCACTTTCGGCCAATCCGACCAGGCGCACGTCGGCGACATCGTACTCGCCATCGGCAACCCCTTCGGTGTCGGCCAGACCGTCACCATGGGTATCGTCAGCGCCTTGAAGCGCAATCATCTGGGACTCAGCACCTTCGAGAACTTCATCCAGACCGACGCCGCGATCAACCCCGGCAACTCGGGCGGTGCGCTGGTGGATATCGAGGGCAACCTGCTCGGTATCAACAGCGCGATCTATTCTCCCAATGGCGGCTCGCTCGGCATCGGCTTCGCCATCCCGACCAGCACGGCCAAGAAAGTGATGGAGCAGATCATCCAGAGCGGCTCGGTGACGCGCGGCTGGGTGGGTATCGCGGTGCAGGAACTCACGCCCGAACTGGCGGAGTCGTTCAAGCTGAAAGACACGCAGGGCGTGTTGATCGCTGAAGTGGTGCGCGGCAGCCCGGCGGACAAATCGGGCATCAAGGCGGGGGATATCCTGGTCAGTATCGACGGTAAAGCGATGGCCGATTCCACCACCATGCTGGAAACCATTTCGGCACTGCCGCCCGGCAAAGTGGCCCTGCTCAAACTGATGCGGAACCAGTCCGAGGTCGCGATCCAGGTCAAGGTAGGCAAACGACCCAAACCCAAGCCACAGGAATGAGCATTGCCGGGTCAGGTTCTATTTGGCCGGGGGAGGAGCCACCCACCAACTGGATACCACGATCCCGGCTTCGTAGAGTAGCCATAGCGGGATCGCCAGCATGAACTGCGAGACCACGTCGGGCGGTGTGAAGATCGCACCGGCCACGAAGGCTCCGACGATAACGTAGGAACGTATCTCGCGCAGCTTCGCCACCGACACCATCCCCATCCTCACCAGCACCACCACCACCACCGGCACCTGAAAAGCAAGACCGAAGGCCACGAACATACCGAGCACGAAACTGAGGTATTTGTCGATATCGGTCATCACCGCCACGCCTTGCGGAGCCGCAGCGACGATGAAACCAAACACCACCGGGAACACCACAAAATAGGCGAAGGCCATGCCGCAGAAGAACAGCAGCGTACTGGCGACGATGAGCGGCAGCACCAGTTTTTTCTCGTGCGCATACAGGCCGGGCGCGACGAAGCTCCAGCCCTGGTACAGGACATAAGGCAACGCGATCAGAAAAGCCGTCATCAGCGTCACTTTGAGCGGCACGAAGAACGGCGTGGTCACATCGGTGGCGATCATCTGGCCGCCCTGCGGCAGCTTGGCCAGCATCGGCTGCGCCAGCAGAGCGTACAGGTCGGAAGCCCACGGGAACAGACAGACGAACACCAGCAACAGCGCGATAACGACGTTCATCAGCCGCGAGCGCAACTCGATCAGGTGCGCGATGAAGGTTTCGGACGTGCTCATTTAGGCGGATCTTCGGGAGGTATGGATGGTGCGCCGGCTTCGTCGGCGCCGGGCTTCTTGTAGCGCGCCTGCAGGATATGCTGCTCCAGAGTCAGGCCGTCCGCTTGCAGGTTTCGCTCGATCTCTGCGGCTTGCTGTTCCAGGGCGCGGCTTTTCTCCTGCACAGACTGCTCGATCTCGGACGCCTGTTGCTCGAGGTCGCTCTTCAGTTTGCGCGCCTCTTCCAGCGCCAGATCGCTGTTGATGTCGTGCTTGACGTTGTTCACATAGCGCTGCACGCGGCCCCACAGATGGCCCGCCGTGCGCGCCAGTTTCGGCAGCCGCTCCGGACCGACGACGATAAGCGCCACCAGCGCGACCACCACCAGTTCGGAGAATGCGATATCGAACATGAATTAAGTCGGCCCGATGCTAGTGCGTTTTGTCTTTTTCTTTGACTTCGCCTTCGATGACCCTGGGGTCCTGCGGCTTGGCCGAATCTTCCTCGCCCTTCATGCCTTCCTTGAAACCCTTCACCGCGCCGCCAAGGTCACTGCCGATATTGCGCAACTTCTTGGTACCAAAGATCAACACCACGACCAGCAACACGATCAACCAATGCCAGATACTGAATGAACCCATTTTGCTCTCCTCGTTTAATCCCGTTTGACCATGGGCGGGATGTTGCCGCCGCCGATGACATGAATGTGCAGGTGAAACACTTCCTGCCCGCCGCCCTTGCCGCTATTGATGACGGTGCGGAAACCGTTTTCCAGCCCCTGCTCGCGCGCCAGCCTGGGTGCCAGCAACAGCATCTTGCCGAGCAAGGCGGCATGCTTTTCCCCGGCATCCAGCAACGAAACCAGATGCAGCTTGGGCACCAGCATGAAATGCACCGGTGCGACCGGATTGATGTCATGGAAGGCGAACACCTCCTCGTCTTCATACACCTTGCGGCACGGTATCTCGCCGCGCACGATCTTGCAGAACAGACAATTGTCGCTCATTTCCGGCCCGCTTTCTCGGCGATGCCCGACACGCCCTCTCGACGTGCCAGTTCTTTCAGCACATCGTCCGCGCTCAACCCTTTTTGCGCCAGCAACACCATGCTGTGGAACCACAGATCGGCAACTTCGTATACCAAATGTTGTTTGTCTGCATCCTTGGCTGCCAGCAGGACCTCGCCCGCTTCCTCGATCACCTTCTTCAGGATGGCATCGTCACCCTTGCTGAACAGCTTGGCGACATAGGACGAATCCGGCGCTGCGCGCTTGCGCGCCTCCAGCGTCTCGGTCAGTCGTTGCAGGATATCGTTGCTCATCTCTTGTATATCTCGTCCGGGTTCTTCAGCACCGCATCGGTGGCCACCCACTCGCCGTTCTCCAGTTTGCTGTAGAAGCAACTCTCGCGCCCGGTATGACAGGCGATACCCCCGCTCTGCTCCACTTGCAACAGGATCACATCGGCATCGCAATCGATACGTATCTCTTTCACCTTCTGGATATGGCCGGATTCTTCACCCTTGTGCCACAGCTTCTTGCGTGAGCGCGACCAGTATATCGCCTCGCCGGTCGCGGCGGTGCGCTTGAGCGCTTCGCGGTCCATCCAGGCCACCATCAGTACGCGCCCGGTCGCCGCATCCTGCGCGATGGCCGGAACCAGGCCGTCTGCCGACCAGTTCACCTTGTTCAACCACGCATCATTCATAGCCGCACCTCTATGCCTTGTTGTGCCATGTATCGCTTTGCCTGCTGCACCGTATATTCGCCGAAATGGAAGATGCTGGCCGCCAGCACCGCATCCGCCCCGCCCAGTTTCACGCCGTCGGCCAAATGCTGCAAGTTGCCGACACCGCCGCTGGCGATCACCGGGATCTCCAGCGCATCGGTCACCGCGCGCGTCAGCGCCAGATCGAAGCCGCGCTTCTGTCCGTCCTGATCCATGCTGGTCAGCAGGATCTCGCCCGCGCCCAGTGTCTGCATATTCTTCGCCCATTCCACCGCATCCAGCCCGGTAGCCTTGCGCCCGCCGTGGGTGAACACCTCCCACTTGCCGGGTGCGACCTGCTTGGCATCGATGGCGACCACGATGCACTGCGAACCGTAGCGCCCGGCCGCATCGGCGACCAGCTGCGGGTTGACCACGGCAGAGGTGTTGATGCTGACCTTGTCCGCGCCCGCGTTGAGCAGGTTGCGCACATCCTGCACCTCACGCACACCGCCGCCCACAGTCAGCGGGATGAACACCTGCTCCGCCACCTTTTCGATGATATGGAAGATGATGCTGCGGTCGTCGGAACTGGCGGTGATGTCGAGGAAGGTGAGCTCGTCCGCGCCCTGGTCGTCATAACGCCTGGCGATCTCCACGGGATCGCCCGCGTCGCGTAACTCGACGAAACTGACACCCTTGACCACCCGGCCGGCGGTCACATCGAGACAGGGGATGATGCGCTTGGCCAGCATCAGATCTTGGGCGACAGTTCGTCGGCCAGGGCTTGGGCGGCCCTGAAATCAAGCGTGCCTTCGTAGATCGCACGTCCGGTGATGGCACCGGTGATGCCCTCGGCGCGCACCGCGCACAGCGCGCGCACATCGTCCAGATTGGTGATTCCGCCGCTGGCGATGACCGGCACGTGCAATGGCCGCGCCAGCTCGACGGTCGCTTCGATGTTCACGCCGCTCATCATGCCGTCGCGGCCGATATCGGTGTAGATGATCGCTTCCACGCCATAGCCCTCGAAACGCTGTGCCAGATCGGCCACGTCGTGCCCGGTGAGCTTGGACCAGCCGTCCACGGCCACCTTGCCGCCCTTGGCATCGAGGCCGACCATGATGTGGCCGGGGAATGCATCGCAGGCCTCGTGCAGGAAGCCCGGCACCTTCACCGCGGCAGTGCCGATGATGACATAAGTGATACCCAGATCGAGATAGCGCTCGATGGTTTCCAGGTCGCGGATACCGCCGCCCAGTTGTACCGGGATATCGCTACCGACAGCCTCGATGATGCTCTTCACTGCAGCTTCGTTCTTGGGTTTGCCGGCAAAGGCACCGTTCAGATCGACCAGATGCAGGCGGCGCGCCCCTTGTGCCAGCCAGTGTTTGGCCATCGCGGCCGGATCGTCGGAGAACACGGTCGCGCCCTCCATCACGCCTTGGCGCAGGCGCACGCATTGGCCGTCTTTCAGATCGATCGCGGGAATGATCAGCGTTTTAGTATCCATGATTTGGGTGTCAGGCAGGATTCCAGTTGATGAAATTTTGCAGCAGCTGTAAACCGGCTGCCGCACTCTTTTCCGGGTGGAACTGAACGGCGAACAAGTTATCACGCGCCGCCGCGCAGACAAAGGGCTGCGGGTAGTCGCTGGTGGCTTGCACCAGGCCAGTATCGCTCGGCTGCACATAATAGCTGTGCACGAAATAGAAGCGCGCGTCCTGGGGTATGCCGTTCCACAGGACATGTTCGGCATGGTGTACCTGGTTCCAGCCCATATGCGGCACCTTGAGCTTGTTGCCCTGTGCATCTTTCAGGTCATGCGCGAAACGCACCACTTCCCCCGGCAACACGGCCAGCCCAGGCACATCGCCCTCGGCACTGTGTTCGAACAGCATCTGCAAACCGATGCAGATGCCGAGGAATGGCTTGTTGCGCGCCGCATCCAGCACGGCCTGGCGCAGACCACGCGCATCCAGCTCGCGCATGCAGTCACGCATCGCCCCCTGACCGGGGAATATCACGCGCTTGGCGTCAGCGATGACCTTGGCGTCATCGGTGACGCTCACGCCGGCCTCCGGCGCCACCTTGCGCACGGCCTGTTGCACCGAGCGCAGATTGCCCATGCCGTAATCGACGATCGCGATATCAACCATGATGAGACGTTATAACGTTCCCTTGGTGGATGGCATGACGCCCGCCATGCGCGGGTCGAGTTCGAGCGCGACGCGCAGCGCGCGCCCGAATGCCTTGAAGATGGTCTCAGCCTGATGGTGGGCGTTGTCGCCCGCCAGATTGTCGATGTGCAGCGTCACCAGGGCGTGGTTGACGAAACCCTGGAAGAATTCGCGGATGAGATCGACCTCGAATTCGCCGACATTGGAACGCACGAACTCGGCATTGAACACCAGACCCGGACGGCCGGAGATGTCCAGCACCACGCGCGACAATGCCTCGTCCAGCGGCACATAGGCGTGACCGTAACGGCGCAGGCCTTTCTTGTCGCCGATGGCCTGGGTGAACGCCTGCCCCAGCGTGATGCCGATGTCTTCCACTGTGTGGTGCGCGTCGATGTGCAGATCGCCCTTGGCATTGATGTCCAGATCGAGCAGACCGTGCCGCGCGATCTGGTCCAGCATGTGCTCGAGGAAGGGCAGACCGGTGTCCAGCTTGACCTTGCCCGTACCGTCCAGATTCAGCTCGACGCTGATCTTGGTCTCCAGGGTGTTGCGACTGACTTTTGCACTGCGCATGATCCGCCTTAAGCGAGTTGGTTAATGGTGTCCTGCAATGCCGCGATGAACTTCGCGCTCTCTTCCGCGGTGCCGACTGTGACACGCAGGCAGTCGGTCAATGCCGCATGCCCGCCGTTCAGATTCTTTATCAGCACCCCGCGCTGCTTCAGCCCCTCGAATACCTGCGCGGCTTTGGCCGCGCGAAACAGGATGAAGTTGGCTTCGCTGGGGTAAGCATGCACACCGGCGATGGCAGACAATGCGGCCAGCAATTTAACACGTTCCTGCCTGATGCTCTCGGCTTGCTTCAGCAGCACATCGTGATGTTCCAGCAGCTTCGCCGCGACCAGCTGCGGCAGCACGCCAACATTATACGGTAAGCGCAGTTTTTCCAGCTGGCCCAGCCAGGCCGAAGAACCCGCCAGAAAGCCCAGCCGCAGCCCGGCCATGCCGAGTTTGGAGAAGGTGCGCATCACCAGCAGATTATCGCAGCTCGCCAGATGCGGGATGAAACTGTCGCTGGCGAAGGCGTAATAGGCCTCATCCACCACCACCAGTCCCGGCGCAGCCTCGATGATCTGGCGGACGGCGTTCGCATCGAACAGGTTGCCGGTGGGGTTGTTTGGATAGGCCAGGAACACCAGCGCGGGCCTTTCGCGGGAGATGGCATCCAGCGTCGCCCGCAGATCGAGCGAAAAGTCCTGCGTCAGCGGCACGCCGACGTAGCGCATGCCGGTGAATGCGGCGATCATCCTGTACATCACGAATGACGGTTCGACGCTCAGCAGCACCGCACCCGGCTTGGCGACAGCCAGCGCCAGCAACTGGATGATCTCGTCGGAGCCGTTGCCCAGCAAGACCTCCGTGCCGGACGGCAGTTGCGTCGCCTGGGCGATGGCGGCCTTGAGCTGATGCGCAGCGGCATCGGGATAGCGATTGATGGCGGCGTCCGCCACCAGTCGCGCGATCTCGTCGCGCAGGCTTTGCGGCAGCAAATAGGGATTCTCCATCGCATCCAGCTTGACCATGCCGACGGCAGGGGGAACATGGTAGGCATTCAGAGCCAGTATCTCTGGGCGGATCAGACTCTCTGGCGTGGTGGCGATGCGGGCGGAAGGCATGATGAAAAAGTTTCGGTGACGGGCGGCATTCTACCGCAAACTCCCGCCTAGTGCGGGATGGCAACGCCGCTTATAATCCCGCCAATTAGTACGGAAAACCAGAATGACTGCCAAGAAACTCAGCGTATTGCTGGTCGAATCTTCGAATGCTGATGCACAGCATACCTTGAGCAAACTGGCCCTGGCCGGTTATGTGCTCGAGCAGCGGAGAGTGGATAGCGCCAAAGCGATGAGATCCGCCCTGTCCGCGAACCGGTTCGATGTGGTGTTGTGCAGCTACGACCCCCCCGGCTTCGGCGGTTTACCCGCGCTCGATCTGATGCAAAACAGCGGTGCAGATATTCCTTTTCTGTTCCTGTCCCACGACCTGCGCGAGGAGACCATCCTCCATGCCATGCGGCACGGCGCTGATGACTACATATTCAAAGGCAGCCTGAACCGCCTCACCCCTTCCATCGAACACAATCTGCGCGAAGCGCGCATCCGCCAGGAACACCGTGCCGCCCAGCTGGCGTTGCAGGAGAACCAGACGCGGCTGCACGCCTTCATCGCCGACCTCCCCGGCATGGCCTACCAGATGTTGCTGCGCAACGATGGCAGCGTGACCTTCCCGTATGTCAGCGAAGGCTGCCAGGCCTTGCTGGGCATCACGCCGCAGGACCTGACCCATGTCTCTTCATTGTTCGAGGCCCTGTTGCACCCGGAAGATTTCGCCTCCTACCAGTTGAGCATGCACGCCTCGGCCGAAGATCTGTCGTTCTGGAACTGGGAGGGGCGCATCCTCACCATGCCCGACAACGAGACAAAGTGGATCAACCTGCGCTGCAGCCCGCGCCGGACCGGACTGGGCGTGCAATGGGAAGGCATCATCTTCAACATCACCCAGAGCAAACTGGCCGAATTCGAGATCAAGCACTCCAAGGTGCAGTTACAGGAACTCTCCTCGCATATCCAGGATGTGCGCGAACAGGAGCGCATCGCCATCGCGCGCGAAGTGCATGACGACATGGGCAGCACTCTCACCGCCATCAAGCTGGATATCGCCTGGCTGGCCGGACGCCTCGCCGACAACCCGGTGCTCGCGGAGAAAGCCAGAAGCATCGAATCGCTGGTGGACAAATGCACCACCGCGGCAGGCAACATCTCGCGCAGTCTGCGCCCCAGCGTACTCGACACCTTCGGCGTGATTGCCGCGATCGAGATGGAAGCGGACGAATTCGAACTGCGCACCGGCATCTCCTGCGTCGTCGAGCACGGCAAGGAGATCGCCGAGATCCCGCCGGACATCTCCATCGCCCTGTTCCGCATCTTTCAGGAGACGCTGGCCAACATCACCAAGCACGCGCAGGCCAGCGGGGTCGAAGTGCGGATGCAAGACCTCGACGGCATCCTCGAACTGACGGTGCATGACAACGGGCGCGGCATCAGCAAAGCCGACCGCGCCAAACCCCGCTCATTCGGCTTACGCGGCATCCGCGAACGGGTAGAATACTTCGGCGGCAGGGTAAACATAGACTGCCAGACCGGCAAAGGAACCCGGGTCCGCGTGTTCATCCCGCGCGAAGCCGGAAGAGCGACAGCGGAAGACCTGTTGGCACAGCAAAACCTATTCTGAGAAGCGATACCGAATGATCAAAGTGCTGATAGCGGACGATCACGCACTCATCCGCAAAGGCTTGAAGCAATTGCTGGATGACACCGACGATATGCGCATGACGGGCGAGGCCGAGAACGGCATGCAGGCCATCCGCATGGTGGAGGAGTCGGCCTACGACGTGGTGCTGCTGGACATCAGCATGCCGGACAAACACGGTGTCGATGTACTCAAGCAGATCAAGGCCGCTCACCCGCAACTGCCCGTACTGATGCTCAGCATGCACCCGGAAGAACAATACGCTCTGCGCTCGATGAAAGCCGGGGCCGCCGGTTATCTCAACAAGCAGAGCGCCCCGGTGCAGCTGGTCACCGCCATCCGCCAGGTCGCCAGCGGCAAGAAATACATCAGCACCGAACTGGCGGAGCAACTTGCCAACGGCCTGTCGCAGGGATACCAGGAATTGCTGCACCAGACGCTGTCCAACCGCGAATACCAGACGCTTTGCCTGATGGCTTCCGGCAAGAAACTCAGCGAGATGGCGGACATCATGTCGCTCAGCCCGAAAACAGTGAGTGTGTACCGCTCGCGCCTGCTGGAAAAGATGAAGCTGAAGAACAACGCCGAGGCGATCCATTACGCCATCAGCAATCACCTGATCGAGTGACGCGCCGAAATTGGGGCGATAAACTGCCGCTATTCCCCGCTTCATGACTGCACCGCAACCGGATAATACCCAGCATGAATTCTCCCTGTAACATCCGCCCATGAGCAAAACCAAGAACCCTTCGGACGTCGCCCGCGAAACGCTGATCGCGCTCGCTTCGCGCAAGCTGGCGCCGACGCCGGAGAATTATGCGCAGATGTACCACGAGATCAGCGGCGTACCCGCCGCGGAGGATACCGGAGCGACGGCCGGCAAAGGCACGCTCGTTCCGGCCTGGTCGGAACTGATCCGCGACCTGTTGCGCCAACTGGAGATCCAGCACAAGGGCATCACCGTCACGCGCAAGAAAGAAGGTGTCGAGACTGTGCTGAGCCGCTTCGCCAACGACCCTGAGATATTGTTCGGCAAGTTGCAGAACCTGATGCGCTCATGGTCCACCGCCCCGACCCTCACTAGTCCCGACGAGCTGGTCCCTCCAATCGCTCCGGCACCTTTGACTCATGCCACCGGTGCAGCAGCGCCTGTTGCGGTCGCGGCAGCCACACCGTCGGCCGAGAACCCCGAGATGCTGAGCAAGCTGCGCGAATTATTGGCTCAGACGATGGAAAACACCCTCGCCAGTCAGCCCGAGCTGGACAGCGAGATACAGTCGCTGGCAGCGCAGATCCGCGCCACCGACAACAGCGACCGCATCAACGACCTCGCCAAACAATTGCGCCAATTCTGGTTGAAACTGGAACTGCGCGGCGGCGACAAGGCCAAGATACAGGAAGGACTGGTGCGCCTGCTGCGTCTGCTGGTCGAGAACGTCAGCGAGATGGTGGAAGACGACAAATGGCTGCACGGCCAGATCGCCGCACTGCAGGAGATCGTCGCCAAGCCGCTCGACCGGCGCGCAATCGCCGACGCCGAACGCAGTTTGCGCGATGCCGTCATCAAGCAGGGCACGCTCAAACAGAGTCTGACCGACGCCAAGGCGACGCTGAAGAGTCTGATGACCACCTTCATCGACCGTCTGGGTGAACTGACGGAAAGCACCGGCGAATACCACAACAAGATCGAGGGCTACAGCCAGAAGATCGGCAAGGCCGACAATCTCACCGAACTCGGCCATATCCTCAGGGATGTGATGCACGACACCCGCATCATCCAGGCCAGTGCCCTGCGTTCGCACGAGGTACTGATCAGCCACAAGAAACAGGCCGACGAAGCCGAGACGCGTATCAGAGAACTGGAACATGAACTGGAAGAAGTCAGCGAACTGGTGCGCGAAGACCAACTCACCGGCGCGCTTAACCGGCGCGGTCTGGACGAGTCCATCGACAGGGAACTGAAGCGCTCCGACCGCAGCAAGGTCCCGGTCAGCATTGCCCTGCTCGATATCGACAACTTCAAACACCTGAACGACTCGCTCGGCCACCAGGCGGGCGACCTCGCCCTTAAGCACCTGACAAAAGTCATTAAAGAAACGCTGCGCCCTGCCGATACAGTGGGACGCTACGGCGGCGAGGAGTTCCTCATCGTATTGCCGGACACCGACCTGAATTCGGCGGTGGAAGCGATGCAGCGACTGCAGCGCGACCTGACCAAGAAGTTCTTCCTGCACAATAATGAACGCATCCTGGTCACCTTCAGCGCCGGGGTTGCCCTGCGCCGCGAGGAAGAAGATGCGGACGCTCTCATCGGTCGCGCCGACAAGGCCATGTACAAAGCCAAGCAGACCGGCAAGAACCGGGTGGTGGCCTCGGAATGAGGTTATTTCCCCTTCCCGATTTTCATCCAGCCCTAAAGTTTTCCCGCAAAGCTCCGATAACTGGTTCAACGGCGGTTGCCTAGGCACACAAAACGGCGACCAATGTAAGCGACCGACAAGTCGCGAATGTGAACGAAGCTAAGGAGAACTAAAATGGCACAAGTCATCAACACAAACGTCTCGGCCCTGTTCGGTGGAGCAGCCCTGAATAAATCCAACCTGGCCCTGCAAACTGCCATGGCACGCCTGTCTTCCGGCGTACGTATCAACACCGCGAAGGACGATGCCACCGGCATGGTGACAGCCAGCGGATACGAAAGCATCATGCGCGGCGCGGCACAAGCTGCCCGTAACGCGAATGACGGTATTTCCACCGCCCAGATCAACGACGGTTACCACCAGCAGGTATATGAGAACCTGCAGCGCCTGCGCGAGATCGCGGTGCAGTTGGGCGGTACGGCCTCAGGTGCAGAAACGACCGCTCTGGTCGCGGAGAACACCCGCATCCTGGGATTGGCGACCGCGACCGGTGCTGTGGTGGTCAACTCCAGTGGCGGTACAGTCACCGGGGTGGGCACTGTAGCCACACTGGGTGCAGGTCTGGCCATCACCAACATCGATGCGAACATCACCCTCGTCACCACTGCCCGTGCGACCTACGGTGCGGACATGGCGACCTTCCAGTCTGCGATCAACAACCTGCAGACACAGTCGGTGAATACCGCAGCCGCTTATAGCCGCGTGATGGATACCGACTATGCGATCGAAACCACGACCATGACCCGAAACATGATTCTGCAACAAGCAGGTACGGCGATGTTGGCGCAAGCGAACCAGATCCCGAACAACGTCCTGACCTTGCTGCGTTAAAGGTAGAGCAGTAACCCCGACCGGTGACACGGTCGGGGCTGTTGATTAAGGAGAGGCAAAATGCTCATCCAGAATACAAGTAGTGTGACTCAGGCTCCAACGCCTGCGGGGCACGCCAGCAATGGCGGGCCTGGCAGCGTTGCCGTCCATGTTCAGGAAGCGCGGGCCGAAGTCAAACCGGCCGTGGCGCAACAACCCTCGCCCGCCCAACTGGAAAGCGAAGTCGGCAAGATCAACTCTGCACTACAGCGCAGCAACCGGAATCTCGAGTTGAGTATCAGCGTGGATGAATCCACCAAGAAACAGGTGATCAAACTGACCGACAAGGAAACGGGAGACACGCTGATGCAATACCCGTCCGATACCGTACTCGCGATCGCGCGCAGCATCGACGATTTCCAGCATGGTCAACTGTTGAAACAACAGGCATAAGAGGGAGGCCGCATCATGGCAGTATCCTCGGCAACTTCGGGTTCCAGCATCGATGTCGATGCCGTCGTCAAGGGACTGATGTCCGTTGAGCGCATCCCCATCGACAGGCTGGATGCAAAAAAGACCAGCTTCGAGGCGAAGCTCAGCGCGTTGAGCCTGCTCAAGAGCAAGATGTCCACGCTCCAGTCTGCCGCACAAGCGCTGGGCAGTTCGAGTTCGAGCAGCCTGTCCGCCTTCAAGGCGAACTCTTCCGATTCCAGCGTCGTAACCGCCACGGCCACCAGTTCGGCGGTCGCCGGCACCTATTCCCTGGCGGTCACCGCACTGGCACAGTCGCAGAAACTGGTCGCCGCCGGCCAGGCCAGCAGCACCGCCGCCATCGGCGACGGCACCTCGACCGTGGTCACCTTCGATTTCGGCACCATCAGCGGCGGCACCCTGACCAACGGCGTCTATAGCGGTGCATCCTTCAACTCGGGCGGTACCACCGCGAACATCACGATAGACTCGAGCAACAACACACTGCAGGGCATACGCGACGCGATCAACACCGCCAACATGGGCGTCTCCGCCACCATCGTCAACGACGGCAGCGGCACACCCTACCGGCTGGCTTTGTCTTCGGACAACAGCGGCGTGAGCAACAGCATCAAGATCAGCACCGATGGCGCCAATGCGGCGATCACCGGCCTGCTGGCGCACGACCCCGCCGCAACGCAGAACCTGGCACAGACGGTGACCGCCCAGAATGCCACCTTCAGCGTCAACGGCATCGCCGTCAGCAAGACCAGCAACACCGTCTCCGATGTCATCGATGGCGTCACCTTGACGCTGGGCAAGGCAGCGTCGACCGCCACGCTGACCGTGGAGCGCGACACCACCGCCGTTACCGCGGCAGTGGCCAGTTTCGTCACCGCCTATAACGACTTGTATACGTCGATGAAGAACACTTTCGCCTACAAATCCGGCTCGGCATTGGCAGGCGACACCACGCTGCGTTCGCTGCAATCGGAGATGCGCGAGATCGCCGCCACGGCAGCCAGCGGCGGCGCCCTCGCCAACCTGTTCGAAGTCGGCGTCAGCTCCAAATCGGACGGCACCCTGCAACTGGATAGCGGCACGCTGAGCAGCAAGATGGCCGGCAATTTCAGCGATGTCGCCAGCCTGTTCAATTCCACGACCGGTTTCGGTACCCGTTTCGACACCTGGTCGAGCGCCGCGCTCGCCTTCGACGGCGCGTTCGCCAACCGCACTTCCAGTTTCAACCAGACGCTCACCTCCATCTCCAACCAGCGCCTTGCGCTGGAGACGCGCATGGCTAGCCTTGAGAAAATGTACCGCCAGCAATACAGCCAACTGAATGTGACACTGGCCGGTTTGAACACGACCAGTTCTTACCTGACCCAGCAACTTGCCAAGCTATAACCAGGGGACGACATCATGAACGCAAATACAGCCACCAAAGCCTATGCCTCTGTCGAGATCGAGTCCGGCGTCCACGCCGCCGACCCGCACAAGCTGATCTCCATGCTGTTCCAGGGCGCGTTGCTGGCGATCGCCAACGCCAGGAACGGCATCCTGCACAAGGATATTCCCGCCAAAGGAGCCGCCATCTCCAAAGCCATCATGATCATCGGCGAAGGATTGCAGGCCAGTCTGGACAAGAATGTCGGCGGTGAACTGGCGCAGAACCTGGATGCTCTGTATAGCTATATGTGCACCCGGCTGCTGGTCGCCAATGTGAATGACGATGTTGCCGCGCTGGATGAGGTGGCGGGCCTGTTGAACGAATTGAAGGGTGCATGGGACGGTATCCGCCAGGCTGTCAGCGCGCCTGCTGCACCCGCTCCGCAAGCCGTGAAGAGCAAGCAGCCCGCTCTGGTTTACGGAAGGATGTAAGTCATGAGCATGGTCATCGAGGACTATCAAGTTCTTTCCAGCATCACCGGCAAGATGCGCGATGCCGCCGCGCAGGGCGAATGGGATCGCCTCATCTCGCTGGAACAGGAGTGCAGACGCAAAGTGGAAGAACTAAAACCGCGCGATGTCGTTCCCTCCAACCCGGACGAGCGCCGGCAAAAGATTGCCCTCATCAAAAAGATGCTGGCCGACGATGCCGACATCCGCAGCCGCACCGAAACCTGGATGGGCCAGTTGCAGCGCATCATGCAAAGCACCCGCAGCGAACAGCAGCTGCAACAAACCTATCTGGCCAACTACTAGGCTGCACCACGATGCATGCTGCCCGCCAACCTCATCTCCACGCTCAACGCGCTCGCACTGCACGATAAGCCGCTGATCACGGCGACCCCGGACAAGAACAGCGCCAATGCGGGCAAACAATTCGAGTTGGGGCAGAAACTGCAGGGGACGGTGCAGGCCCAGATCGCCCCCAACGTCTACAACGTCCGTGTCGCCGACCAGTTGCTGCAGATGCAGCTGCCGAGCTTCATCCGTTCCGGCGACACCATCACCCTGCAAGTCGCCTCCCTGCAACCGCGCCTGACCTTCACCCTGGCCGCCTCTTCCAACCCGGTCTCCACCCCCGAATCACTCAGCGCCGCTTCACGCCTGCTTTCATCGTTGTCACAGCAGCCGCTGGAAAGAAGTTATGTCCGCCCTATCCAGAGTTCGCCATTGTGGACGGGCGGCCAGGCGCTGCCTGACACCACCCAGCTTGCGGGCAAACTGCACGATGCCCTGAGCCACAGCGGGCTGTTCTACGAATCGCACCAGGCACAGTGGATCTCGGGTACACGCCCCACCACGCAACTGCTGCTGGAACCGCAGAACCAGCTGGCGCAGCTCCCCCGGACGCAGAACGCGCTCACGCAGAGTGAGAACGCAAAGAACGCGGACACACCCGCCGGCACCATGCCGCCCCCTCAGGCCGGGAACGAACAGCGCACGAGCGGCACCGCCGCCATCCCGGAGCATCTGCGCACTCTGGTGCAACAGCAGATGAGCGCGCTGGAAACACGGCAAGTACTATGGCAAGGCCAGGTCTGGCAGGGCCAGGAGATGCGCTGGGAAGTGCGCGAGGAATCGCCGCACCGCAGCGCACAGGGCGACCAGGAAGGTCAGTGGATCACCCAGATCAGCCTGGACCTGCCCAATCTGGGCGGCATCTCCGCCCGGCTCAGCTTCAACGGCAACGCGCTGAACCTGAAGCTCGAAGCATCCGACGAACAGACGCGCACCATGCTGGGAAGCGCCAGTTCGCAACTGATCGCCGCGCTGACCGAGCGCGGCATCCCCGTCACCCAGACCACAATCCTGGAAAATGAGCCTGCCCGATAAACGCCAACTGGCGGTCGCCCTCGCCTATCGCAACGGCGATGCCGCGCCCAAGGTCGTCGCCAGCGGGCGCGGCCTGATCGCCAAGGCCATCATCGAGCGCGCCAGGGAAAACGGCGTCTATGTGCATGAATCGGAGGAACTGGTCGGCATGCTGATGCAGGTGGAACTGGACCAGCACATCCCGCCGCAACTCTATCTGGCCGTGGCCGAACTGCTGGCCTGGCTATACCGTTTGGAACGGGGGGAAACCGGTCCAATTCCGCGTACTGCCCCGATGGCAAACCCGCTACAATCGTCACAAGTGAAACCACGTTGACGATTGCCCCATGCGTACCAAAGAAATCCCCCTGAAGATCGAGCTGTTCTCCAGTGACGAGGAAAACGAATACCTCATCACCAACCCCAAAGAGATCGTCTCCATCCTGCAAATCATCGCGCAGCGCAAATCGCGCGTCGCCCTGTATTACAACGAGGGCAACAGCATGGTGCTGACCATGATCCTTGCCGCCGACGAGAACGGCGTCTGGATAGATGCCGCTTCCAATCCGCTCGACAACCGCCACATCGAACGCAGCAACCGCATCGTCTTCGTCAGCACGCACAACCAGGCCAAAGTGCAGTTCGTCGCCAGCAGCGCGACACTGGGAACCTTCGAGAACGCCCCCGCATTCAACATGACCCTGCCGAGGAAGCTGCTGCGCCTGCAACGGCGCGACTACTTCCGCCTCGTCACCCCCGAGACCCATGCGCTCAAATGCGTCATCCGCCCCGTTCCAGCCCAGGCGCACATCCAGCACGAGATCACCGTGATGGATATCAGCATCGGCGGTGTGGCACTGGTCTGCGAGGCGAGCGGGATCGAACTGCAACCGGGCATGGTATATGAACACTGCCAGATCGAACTGCCCGATGTCGGCACGGTGGAAGCCTCGATAGAGGTGAAGAACTCGTTCGAGATCACCGACCGCAACGGCAACATCAAACACCGCGCCGGCTGCGTATTCATCAAGCCGAGCGGGCAGACCACCATGCTGTTGCAGCGCTACGTGGCACATATGCAGCAAGCCAGCATCCAGGCGGCCGCGAAATAGCGCATCCGTTCATGGTGAGCGCCCCGGCCCCACCTTCAGCACGGCTCAACCGCGTGAAGACAATTGGATGAACAAGGCAGTGCCCATGACAAAAGCGGTTGCGATTCCGGGCCTATTGCTCTCCAGGAACTCATCTCCCGCCCTCTGCGGCCCATCGCCAAATGCCCAGATATAGTCATCAAAAACGATCCAGCCCCCCTCGCTCATAAACGGCTGCCAGGACTCGATGTCTGCCTTCACCGCCGTATATGCGTGGTTTCCGTCTATATGCAGCATAGAAATGCTGCCTGCATATTCGGTTTTGCCAAACGCCTCGGTGCTGACCGATCTGCTGCCCGCGTAATACGCAGCCCCGTCAACGGAGGTCATACGCAGATAGTTGATGTGGTTGGAGTTAAACGGCAGCAACCCGATCTGGAACACCCGCAGCGCCTCCTCCGCGTCGACCTGCTCCGATCCGCTGTCCACGATCTTCTCGCCCTGTACCAGATGCTCGTTGGTCCAGGGATCAACGCACAGCAACTTTCCGATCTCAAAATGGTGCGCCAGCCAGGAAAAGATGAAGGCCGATTTCCCCCACCAGTTGCCAATTTCAACAATATCGCCCCGCACAGCACGGCGAGCAATTTCAAGCAGCGCGTGAAACTTGTCGTCGTCACACATACCCGGAATCATTTCCGTATAGCGGCTCAATCCCGCAATTTCGATTTCGGAAAGAAGCGGGCGGCACGAAACATCCGATGACAAAGGAAGTTGATTACCCGAAAGATAACGCGCTTTTGCAAACGCATCGCGATATCCGCGCAAAACTTCGTCTACAGGAGAGGCATTGGCCAACACCACCCGCGGCAACATTTTGCCCAGATTCTGATTCAGATAATTCCAGACAACGATATTGGGCGTGTAGATTTCACCCACACCCAGCTCGGTCACAGCTTGCCTAAGCGCCTCATCGAATTCCGGATCTGTCACATAGGGCAGATGCACCCACGCGGGATATTGTTCACGCGCCGTATCATATGCCAGTGACGAAGAGCCGATAACTTCGCGTCCATCCCGCACGCATTTTTTTAAATGCTCCAGCGAGCGCGGCATCCCGGCCGGAAAGATCAGAATCTTTTTGTTCATTGTTTCCATTCCGGCCGGTTACTCGCCGCGTTCGCACATCAAAAAAATGCTGGCACACAAATCGGGATACTGTTGCCCCAGTTTGTAGCAGCCATCCAGATACTCTTTTGAAACGATGTCTGTTTGCAACAGGCGATCCCACTGGAAATTCGCCAGCGCCTTGAAAAATATGCCGGATCGATGAACCACCCGCAACCCCGAGGCCACCGCATCGCGTTCAAGCGTATCCAGTGCATAGGTGCGCCAGTGCCCATGCGCTGCTTCGTCCGGAGTGACCGCCGAGTTGTGCGCAATCAGTCCCATCTTCACGGCAATCTGCCGCGAAGGTGCATTGGCATTCGGGCACACAAGAAACAATCTTCCACCTTCCGCCAGCCATTCATCGTTGATACGTTGCAACACCGACACGGGATCATTCAGGTGTTCCAAAACATGGGTCAGCACAATATTGTCATAGCGCCGGGGAAGCTTCGCTGTTTCGAAAGTCGAGTTGATGAATGTCACCTTGTCAGTCAATCCTTTTCCGGCTTCCTCGATAGCGGATGTCGAGGCCTCGACACAGGTCACATCGTCAAAATACGAAAGGAGTCTGCGGGTAAAGTCGCCTTTGAAGCTCCCCAACTCGAGCAAGCTGCCTTTTTGGAAGAAAGGCTCAAACGATTTGATCATGTACGGGTGCATCACATCGAAATCGAAGTCGTAAGCGTACTTGTGGCCATTCGTATCTTTGATTTCGTTGTCGTAGTCGCGTTTGTTGTCCATGTTATTCCCCGATCGCCAAACAAAAATGCCTGCTGCCAGATGGCTGGTACGACCTATCCGCAACGAATCCCATTTTTTCATAGAGCCTGATGGCCGGCGTATTATTCCCCGACACTTCCAGCCTGATCAGCCGCATCCCCGATGCATTTGCATGCGCTACGCATTGCTTCAACAAGCTCGCGGCGATGCCTTTCCCCGTCCATTTCTTCAGCACACTGACGCTGGTGATGTAGGCGATGCGCGCTTCATTATCGTTACAATATGCCGCCACCAAACCGATCAGCATGCCGCCGGACCATGCCTCGAATCGCACTGCATTGTTGCAGATTTTATTCGCATAGCTCCTAATCTCGATCCGGCTGCTCAATGGCGGCACAAAATCGGCATCGCCATCCGACAAGTGCGCGGCGATCTGCGCCGCAGTCGCCTTGTTGGTTGAGTATTCAACTGCTGCGCTCATCGTTCCAGCACCGCCAGACCGAACCCGTGGCGCCCGAACTCGTTGCCGTTATAGAGCAAGTACTGTCTGCCATCGCATTCGAATGCATGCGGATAGCACAACATGTCCGAGTCCCAACCGCCCGGCGTGACATCGAGCAACGGGTTCTCGTCGTCCCGCGTCCAATTCAGCAAGTCGTCCGACCATGCATGGCCGATACGATAGCCGCGTCCGCTGTTTTTGCGGAAGTCGAACGACTGGCGATAACAAAAAAACATATGGTGCCGGCTGTCGATCTGTATCACCGTCGGTAGCGCCTGGCTTTCGTCCGGCCCCAGCCTGTCTGCCACGATCCGGCGTGCCTCTTCTTTCACCCAGTTGATGCCGTCTGTAGAAGTCGCATGGCCGATCTTGTAGGTGCGATCGGGCGCGGCATCCGGTGAAAACTTTTTCCAGCCGGTACCGAAGATGTACCACATGTGGAACACACCGCCGACGACCTTCACGAAGCCGTCGCCGACCAGACAGGGCTCATGCAGCGAGGCCGCCAGCACCGGGCCATCGCCGATACGCTGGAAGGTGAGCCCGTCGTCGCGACTGATGGCCAGTCCGATAGCGGTATCCACCGAGACCGACACCCTTCGATTCCAGCCGCAGGTATAGCCGTACACTGCATCGCCGTGGCGCATGACGCTCATTGGAAAAATTCCGTGTTCGTCAAAACAACCCAACCCGCCGAGCGGGATCACGGTCTTGTCGGACACACGAATCACATCGCGCAAGTTCTTTTGCATATCGACGAAGGCGATATGGCTCAGATATTTTCCGTTGTTCATGTCCACCGCACGCGTGGAGAAATAGATGCGCACGAAATCGTCAAACACCAGCGCCTGCGGGGACTGGGCAAACTGCACGCATCCGTTCGGCAGCTTGTGCTGCGCCGGATCGAATATCCTGCCGAGTTTGTTCCACCTCATCGTTTACTCCAGCCTTCCGTCCAGCACTGCCAGACCGAAACCATGCCGGCCGACCTGATTGCCCAGGTAGGCAAGCCAGGTCTTGCCATCCAGTTCGAACACATGCGGATAGCTGATCATCTCGGCATCCCATCCCTCTTCCGACACGTCGATACCCGCCCTGGCATCGTCGCGTTCCCAATCGGTCAAATTGGTGCTGGAGGCATAACCGATGCGGTAACCGTTCTGCTTGCCGCGGTAGTGGCTGCTGTAGCGATAGCAGAAGAACATGTGATACTTGCCGTTGGCATAGAACACGTCCGGACTGGCTTGCGCTTCATCTTCCTCGATGCGGCTTTCGATCAAGTCCTTGTTTAGCTTGTTCCAATGAATGCCATCGTCCGACAGCGCCATGCGGATCTTGTAGACCGGTTCCGCCCGGCCATCGACCAACTTCCACTTGCGCCCGGCGATGTACCACAGATACCAGGTGTCGTTGAAACGCCGTATCTTGGGCCCGCTCAGCACGAAAGGCTCATCCGGCGAGTACGACAGTACTGGGCCGTTGCCGAGCCGGGTGAAAGTCTTGCCACCGTCGCGACTGGTCGCCATGCCGATGGCCACATTGAACGGAACGGATTCGCAGCGAGTCCAGCCCGCATAATAGGCGCGCACTTCGTCGCCGTGGCGGATGACGGAAACGGGGTACGTGCCGAACTCGTCGAACTCGCCCAAGCCGCCCAGACCCAGGATCGGCTGTTCGGCGACATGACGCACCTTGAACAGGTCGGCACGATCCAGATCGACATAGGCTGAGTAGCTCACATACTGCCCGCTCTCGTCCGCCGGAGGACGGCAGGAGAAATACACGCGCACAAAATCATCGAAGATCAGGGTTGCCGGGGCTTGCGCGAACTCTTTCAGCCAACTGCGCCCTTCCACCTCCTGCGGCGTGAACACCTTGCCCGATTTTTCCCATTTGAACATGGCTCAGATCAACTCATAGTTTGCCGTGATACAAGCCTTCACGGCATCGAGCGGATTGAACATCAACACGTCGACAATCGAAAGCCAGGGCACGAACGGGTCGCCAAATTGCCCATACTCGAATTCTTTCGACTTGATGAATCTCAACTCGACACCCCTCGCGCGGAACACCTCCCTGGAGTACAGCTCTATGCCGCCGATGGCATTCACGTAGGTCGTCGCGCCGACCGCTTCGCACAAGGCAAGCACCCTGTCCTGATTCTTCAGCCCATGATCGATGGCAATGCCGGAAGAAACCAAAATCTTCGTCGGGATTTCCAGGTGTTCACAGATCCTGGTTATCGAGTGATGCAAGAAACGAAACAGGTTCCGATCCTCAAAGTGCACGATCTGCTCAAGTAACGGGAACGTCTGCCCGAAATACGGAGCACGCCGGTATGCCTCTTTGAACTGGTTAAGCATTTTTTCACGGTTGAAATCCGCCGCCAGTTCCCGCTCGCACACATCCAGGGAATCCGGGCCGCTCTTCAACGGCAGCGTGAACATCACATCCTTGCCGTTCTGCAGCATGCGATTGCGGTTGATCCAGCCCTTCTTTGTGTATTTGATGTTGTCATACACGATGAACTGGTCGACTGCCGCGATCAATTGGAAATAGCCGATGTAGGGCATGAAGTACGGCTGCATGATGGCAACGCTTTTCATCGCACTCTCAACGCGCGATCAATTCGACGACGGCATCGACCTGTTCCATGGACAGATCCGGATAGATCGGCAGACAGATCACCTGCTCCGCCACCTTCTTCGCCACCGGCAGATTGGCGTGAGCCGCCGATGGCATGCCGCGATACATGGGAAAGTCGCTGATCAGGGGATAGAAATACCGGCGCACATAAATGCTGTTCTCTCGCAGTTTGTTGAACAATGCATCCCGGTCAAGCGGATAGTCCTGCTGCACCAGGATAGGGAAATACGCATAGTTCGCAGCCGTCTCCCCCGCAGCGGACAAGCAATGGATACCCCGCACCCCGGCCAGCACCTCCCGGTAGCGGGCGTCGATGACGCTGCGTTTTTGCAGGGCAGCATCGATGCCTTTCAGTTGCAGCAAACCGAAAGCGGCATTGATCTCGCTCATCTTGCCGTTGATGCCGGCGGCGACCACCGTCACCTCGTCGACGAAACCAAAGTTCTTCAGATGATCGATGCGCTGCTTGGTCTTGGCATCGTGACAGACGATGGCACCGCCCTCGAAGGTGTTGAACACCTTGGTGGCATGGAAGCTCAGCACCGACAGATCACCGTGATTGAGTACGCTGCCATTGCGCCCCTGCACGCCGAATGCATGAGCCGCGTCGTAAATGATTTTCAGTCCGTAGTTATCGGCGATCTTTTCGATTCGATCCACATCACAGGGATGACCGTAGCAGTGTACCGGCATGATGGCTGTGGTCTGCGGTGTGATGGCTGCCTCGATCCTGTCCGGATCGAGATTGAGCGTGACCGGATCAATATCCACGAACACCGGTTTGATACCGTTCCAGAGCAGTGAGTGGGCCGTCGCCACGAACGAGTATGGCGTGGTGATCACCTCACCCGTGATGCGCAATGATTGCAGGGCAGTGATGAGCGCCACGGTACCGCTGGTGAATAGCGCCACATGTTTGACCCCCAGATAGTCGCACAGCGCCTGCTCCAGTTGATGGTGGAACGGACCGTTGTTGGTCAGCCACTTGCTATCCCATATCTGTTGCAGATAGGGGATAAAATCCTCCAGCGGAGGCAGCAACGGTTGCGTCACATAGATTGGCGGATTGTTCTTGTTTCCAGTCATTTTTCTGTCTCCCGCGCAGCATCTGCCATTTCCCGGGTCACTTCGAACGATATCGGCGGCTCATCCGCACACCAGCGCTGCCACATGATGCGAAGGGCACGAGCCAATCCTTCGGCGATGATTTCCGGTCGGCCTATCGCAGACTCGGAGAAGCGATCCCGCAATCCGGCCCGGATATTGGACAGCGCGGCCAGATTGCCCGCCCAGGACGATGCCTTCCGCACAAAATCCGCCGCATCACGGGCGATAAAACTTTCCAGCCCGACATGGCCAAGTACTGTTGCACCGGTACGCCCGGCGGCAGTGTCGCCCGCCAGGGTGACCGTCGGCACCCCCATCCAGAACGCATGCAACGTGGTCGTCCCGCCGTTATACGGAAAAGTATCCAGGCAGATATCGACCTGGTGATGCAAATCCAGATAAGCGCCCATGCCACTGCGTTTATGGAAATCCAGCCGTTCCCTGGCGATGCCCTCCCGTGTGAAGCAATCAATCAGCATTTCATATTTGCCATCCTCCGGCATACCACCCAGCACCATACGGGAATCAGGCAAAGCGCGCAGCAACTGCGCCCACAGGGCAACGACTGCCGGGCTGAGTTTGCTCATCCGGTTAAAGCTGCCGAAGGTCACGTAGCCGTTGTTCAATGCCGGCAGATCATTGACTGGCGGTGCATTCCTGCTCGGCAAGAACGGTGCGCTGGCAGGCAAGCGGACGATCTTTTCCGTGAATTGATCGTCGAATTGGCCAGGCGGCAAAGCGAAGCAATCCGAAAAATAATAATCCATGGCCTGCATACCTGTCGTTCCCGGGTAACCCATCCAGGTTGCCTGCACAGGTGCCGGTTTGCGTGCAAAAACAGGCAGGCGGTTCTTGGCAGAATGGCCCGAGAAATCGATCAGGATATCGATACCGTCGGCGCGTATCTTTTCTGCCAACGCCGCATCGGGCAGCGCCGCGACCGAATGCCAGTGCGCGAAATACCCCCGCAACCGCTGGGTGACGCTATCGTTAATGTTATGGGTGGAATAGGCGTGCAGAGACAGTTGCGAAAAGCCGGACAGATGCTCAATGACCAGCTCGATAAAATACGCCACCGCATGGTCGCGCAGATCGCCCGAGACGAAACCAATCTCCAGCCGGCGCGAAGCATCGCGCGAATTGCGATGCCTTGGCCGCTGGACAATGAATGGAGCCTCGAATCTCTCGCCAAATCTGCAGTGCTCGGCAAACAATGTTTTCGCATCCACATTGGCATTCTGATTAAGACAAAACAACAGATTGCTGTATGCCTTGGAGAAGTCCGGCTTTATCACCAGCGCTCGCCGCAGGCTGGCTTCGGCCTCGTCCAGTCGCCCCAGGTCATGCAATAAGCTGCCCAAGTTGCTGTGCGCCTCCGCGATATCAGGTTTGATCTGTAGCGCCTGCCGATAACTGGCCTCAGCTCTATCCTGATATCCCAATGCACTCAGGGTACTGCCGAGATTGCTGTATGCCTCGGCGTAATCCGGTTTTGCCTGCAACGCCTGCCGATAGCAAGCTTCCGCCTCGTCCAGACGCCCCAGGTCATGCAATAAGGTGCCCAGATTGCCATACGCCTCCGCAAGGTCAGGCTTGATCTGTAGCGCTTGCCGATAACAGGCTTCGGCCTCCTCCAACTTGCCAAGCCCCATGAGAGCGTTGGCAAGATAGTAGTGCGCCTCCCCGAGATGGGCGCCCATTTCCAGCACGCGGCGGTGGATTGTTTCTGCTTCGCCCAATCGCCCCATTTTCTGAAGAAGGTTACCCAGATTGCTGAGCGCCTCGACGTTGCCCGCATCGAAACGCAGCGCATTCCGCCAGCTTGCCTCCGCTTCTTCCAGTCGCCCCAGATCGAGCAGCAAAGCCGCCAGATTGTTGTGGGCCTTGACGTAGTCCGGACTGATTTGCAGCGCCCGCCGATAGCATGCATCAGCCTCGGGCAGTTGTCCCATATCCTGAAGGGTGGAACCCAGATTGCCGAACGCATGCGCATATTTCGGGTTGAGTTTTATCGCACTGCGGTAGCTGGTTTCCGCTTCACGCAACCGGCCGAGATGCTGAAGGACGATGCCCAGATTGTTGTGTGCCTCCGCGTCCCCCGGCAATAGCGACACCGTTTTCTGCATTGGGATCAAAGCATCCGTATTGCGTCCGGCCTGCTGAAACAGCACCCCCTGCATCTTCCAGCCCGCCCAGTGATGCGGAAAACGTTCCGTCATCGTCTTGGCCAGCACTGCCGCTTCCGGGAAACGCCGCTGGTTGAACAATGCAACCAGGCTCTCGATCTCCCGTGCGGCAGGCTGTTTTCCTTGGTGTGGATGTGATTTTTTGACAGGCTTGCCCTTGCCCTGTTGTGAATCCGACGGCTGCGCAACCCGGGCGCAGCCTTCAAGGCGCGCCTTCAGCTCCTCAACCTTGTCGCCCTGCAAACCTTGCTGCTGCGCCAGCGCCAGCACCTGGCGCGCGGTGTCTTGCTGCCCGGTCTGCGCCAGTGCATCGATGTAGCTCAGCCAAAATTGGCCCTGCGCCGGATCGGCATCGAGAGCGGTATTGAAATAGCCCAGCGCGACGTCCGCCTGCTGCGCCTGCATCGCCAATAATCCCAGATTGTGGTTGGTCGGCGCGTGGCGCGGATCGAGTTGCAGGATGCCGCGGTACATCTCGTCCGCCTGCTGCGTGCGTCCTGCCTGATGATGGGTGACGGCCAGGACGAACGCCTGTTCTATCGCCTGCGTAACATCCTGATGCGGTGGAGTACCGGTCGTCATTCGGTCTTTAACCGGTTGTTGCGGTTGGTCACAAGGGCGTTCATGCCACTCACACCTGCATGTTCATGATGTCGTTATAGGCGGACACCATCTTGTTGCGCACCTGCACGGCCGTCTGGAACGAGATATTGGCCTTTTGCATGGCGATCATGGTGTCGGAGAGGCTGACCTTGTCGTCCCCCAGCACGAAGGCTTCCTGCATCGCCTGGGCCTGACGCTGGTTCTGGTTGACGCCGTCCAGCGAGGATTTCAGCACATTGGCGAAATCCACCCCGCCCGTGGCGGCAGTCGGTGCCTGCGCCGGTTGTCCCTGTGCCGCGGCCATCGCGGCACGCATCTGGCTCAACAGGCTATCCACATTGCTGACGTTCATACTCATGGCACACCTCCGTTATCCATGGCGGCCACTGTACGCGCGCGTGCAAGCCTTCCAGCACGAGAAAAGCGCCCGAAATCCCCCGCTTTTCGGCCTACCGAACTTGTCCGCCGGGCAGATAATGGCCAGCATGAGGGATTGACCCTTGTTTCCACCGGGTAGAAAAGCATGGCTGATGACACCAATATGAATGCTTCCCTGAGCCGCATGCTGTTCGGCATGCCAAGCCAGCAAAAGCTCGGCCTCATCGTGGCCGTAGCTTCCACGGTCGCACTGCTCACCGGTCTGTTCATGTGGGGGCAGACCCCCGACTACCGCGTGCTCTACGCCAACATGTCCGAACGCGACGGCGGCGCGGTCATCGAAGCGCTGCAACAACAGAACGTCCCCTACAAATTCTCCGAGGGCGGCACCCTGATGGTTCCCGCCGACAGAGTGCACGAGATGCGCCTGCAGATGGCCGCCAAAGGCCTGCCCAAGGGCGGCGCGGTCGGCTTCGAACTGATGGAGAACCAGAAATTCGGCACCAGCCAATTCCTCGAGCAGGTGAATTACCAGCGTGCGCTGGAAGGTGAGCTGGCGCGTTCGGTGGAGACCATGGCCTCCGTATCCGGCGCGCGCGTGCATCTGGCCATCCCCAAACCGACCGTGTTCGCCCGCGAACAGCAGAAACCCAGCGCCTCGGTGGTGCTCGCACTGCACGCCGGACGGTCGCTGGAAGCCGGCCAGGTCAGCTCCATCGTGCACCTGATCTCCAGCAGCGTACCCAACATGCCGTCGCAGGCCGTCACCGTGGTGGACCAGACCGGCACCCTGCTGAGCTCCGCGCGCGACAGCGGCGCCGAACAGGTGATGGATGCGACCCAGCTCAAATACATACGCCAGATCGAGCAGGATTACGTCAAACGCATCGAGGACATCCTGATCCCGATCACCGGCGCGCAGAACGTGCGCGCCCAGGTCACCGCCAGCCTCGATTTCTCGCAGAGCGAACAAACCGCCGAGATCTACAAACCCAACCAGCCGCCCAACCAGGCCGCCGTGCGCAGTCTGCAGACGCTGGAGACACAGAGCGGCAGCACCACCACGGGCGGCGTGCCCGGCGCGCTGTCCAACCAGCCGCCGGTCCCGGCCACCGCGCCCATCACCACACCGGCTGCGACCGCCGCGACGGGAGCCGCGACCGCCCCGACCAACGCGCACAAGGAACTGACCACCAACTACGAAGTGGACCGCACCATCCAGCACACCAAATCGCCGACGGGCAACATCCAGCGCCTGTCCATCGCCGTGGTGGTGAACAACCCGTCGAGTACCGACAACGACGGCAAGGTCACTTCACGCCCCTACACCGATGCCGAGAAAGCGCAGATCACCGCGCTGGTGAAAGAGACCGTCGGTTTCGACGAGAAGCGCGGCGACAGCCTCAACCTGCTCAACAGCGCCTTCAACAACGAGCAGGTCGAAATCCCGGAAACACCGATCTGGAAACAGCCGGATACCATCGCGATGGCCAAGGACATCTTCAAGTTCCTGCTGATCGCGGGCGGCATCGGCTTCCTTTTGTTCGGCGTCATCAAACCCGCGTTCAAAACGATTGTCGAACAAAGCGCGGCGCAGGAAGAAGCCTGGGCGACGGTGTCGCACGGTCAGGTCGCGCACAATACGGGGGGCGCAGCCGGGCAATACGCGCCGCAGCAATCGGCCAGCTCCTATGAAGACAATCTGCAACTGGCCAAACAACTGGCCAAGGATGACCCCAAGATCGTTGCCACGGTGGTCAAGGAATGGGTGAACAAAGAATGAGTGACGAAGGCATCAACAAGAGCGCGATCCTGCTCATGACACTCGGTGCCAACGAGGCCGCCGACGTGATGAAATATCTGGAGCCGAAGGAGGTTCAAAAGATCAGCGCCGCCATGGTGACTTTGCGCGACCTCTCGCGCGGCCAGATCACCGAGGTGTTCGACGAGTTCCACCAGCTCGCCTCGGAGAAGACCACCATCGGCATGGATTCCGGCGACTATATCCGCGACATGCTGACCAAGGCGCTGGGCGACGACAAGGCCGCCGGCCTGCTCGACCGCATCCTGCACAACAGCGACACCAGCGGCATCGAAAGCCTGAAGTGGATGGAGCCTTCTTCCGTCGCCGACCTGATCGCCAACGAGCACCCGCAGATCATCGCCACCATCATGGTGCACCTGGAGCCGGACCAGGCCGCCAGCGTGATGGCGCTGCTGGCCGAGCGCGTGCGCAACGACGTGATGCTGCGCATCGCCACGCTGGACAGCGTGCAGCCGACCGCATTGCAGGAACTGAACGATGTGCTGGTCAAACTGCTTGCCGGCAACGCCGGCGGCAAAAAGAGCATACGCGGCGGCATCAAGACCGCCGCCGAGATCCTCAACTACATGGGCAACCAGGAAGCCGTGCTGGAATCGGTGCGCACCCACGATGCCGAACTGGCGCAGAAGATGATGGACGAGATGTTCGTGTTCGAAGACCTGCTCGAAGTGGAGGACCGCGGCATCCAACTGGTGCTGCGCGAAGTGCAGTCCGAATCGCTCATCGTCGCGCTCAAGGGCGCCAGCGAGGAACTGCGCGAGAAGGTATTCAAGAACATGTCGCAACGCGCCGCCGAGATGCTGCGCGAGGACCTGGAATCCAAGGGTCCGGTCAAACTCAGCGATGTGGAAGCCGAGCAGAAGGAGATCCTCAAGGTCGTGCGCCGTCTGGCCGACGAGGGCCAGGTCGTGATCGGCGGCAAGGGCGAGGAAGCCTATGTCTGATGCCGCCGTCATTCCCGAGAAACTCACCGCCTGGCAACGCTGGGAACTGCCCAACTTCGAGGCGGGCCGCGGAGTGGGCGCGAACGGTGTGGCGCTGCCCACCGCCTCTCAGATCGAGGAGATACAACGGCAGGCGCGCGAGGAAGGATTGCAGAACGGCTATGCCGAGGGCATGCAAAAAGCCGCCCGCGAGAACCAGCGCCTGACCGCGCTGGTCGATGCATTGACCAAACAGGCGGACGAACAGGTCGCGCAGGAACTGCTCGGGCTGTCGCTGGATATCGCGCGCCAGATGCTGCATCAGGCGCTCAAGGTGAATCCGGAACTGCTGCTCGGCGTGGTACGCGAAGCCATCGGCACACTGCCGCATTTCAACCAGGGTGCGCACCTGGTAATGCATCCGGACGATGCCGCGCTGGTGCGCGAGCACATGGGCGAACAACTGACCCACTCCGGCTGGAAGATCTTCGAGGACGCCCGCATCGAACGCGGCGGCGCGCGCATCGAGACGGCCAACAGCCAGATCGACGCCTCGCTGGAGACACGCTGGAACCGCGTGGTCGCCGCGCTGGGACAAGACGCTGAATGGCTGATAAAAGAATGAACCTCCACCATCAGAACTGGCAGAACGTGCTGCACCTGAACCGCGACATGGTCGAGCAGAGCAGCCCCTTGCTGGTGAGCGGCCGCCTGACCAAGGTCACCGGCCTGGTGATGGAAGCGGTCGGCCTGCGCATGGCGGTGGGCAGCACCTGCTGGATCGAACTACCGGGCAACCGCATCGAGGCCGAGGTGGTCGGTTTCGCCGGAGACAGACTGTTCCTGATGCCGGAGAACGATGTGCAGGGGCTGGTGCCCGGCGCGCGCGTGACGCCGGCCGAGCTGTTGCGCACTCCCGCCACCATCGGGCAGCCGCAGCAGCCGCGTCGCCGCACCGCCGATCTGGCGCGTCATCTGCCGGTGGGCGAACACCTGCTCGGCCGCGTGCTGGACGGCGCCGGGCGTCCGCTCGACCAGTACGGCGCCTTGCTGGAAGGCAAGAGCGCGCCGCTGCAAAGCCGCCCCATCAATCCGCTCGAGCGTGCCGCGATCAAGGACGCGCTCGATGTCGGCGTGCGTTCCATCAACAGCCTGCTCACCGTCGGCCGCGGCCAGCGCATGGGCCTGTTCTCCGGTTCCGGTGTCGGCAAGAGCGTGCTGCTCGGCATGATGGCGCGCTACACCAGCGCCGACGTGATCGTGGTCGGGCTGATCGGCGAACGCGGCCGCGAAGTGAAGGAATTCATCACCGATATTCTGGGCAAGGAAGGCATGAATCGCTCGGTCGTGGTCGCCGCCCCCGCCGACACCAGCCCGCTGATGCGCTTGCAGGGCGCGGCCTACGCCACCACCATCGCGGAATATTTCCGCGACCAGGGCAAGAACGTGCTGCTGATCATGGACTCGCTCACCCGCTATGCCATGGCACAGCGCGAGATCGCGCTGGCCATCGGCGAGCCGCCCGCGACCAAAGGCTATCCGCCCTCGGTGTTCGCCAAATTGCCGCAACTGGTGGAACGCGCGGGCAACGGCGCGGAAGGCGGCGGTTCGATCACCGCTTTCTATACCGTGCTGACCGAAGGCGACGACCAGCAGGACCCCATCGCCGACAGCGCGCGCGCCATCCTCGACGGCCACATCGTGCTGTCGCGCCGTCTGGCCGAACAGGGCCATTACCCGGCCATCGACATCGAGGCCTCCATCAGCCGCGCCATGAACCATCTGGTCAGCCCGCAGCATTTCCAGCAGGTGCAACGCTTCAAGCATCTGTACGCGCACTACCAGCGCAACCATGACCTCATCAGCGTGGGCGCCTACGTCCAGGGCAGCGACCCTTTGCTCGACAAGGCTATCGCGCTGTACCCGCACATGGAACATTTCCTGAAACAGGGCATGTACGAATCGGAGGCCTATACTTCCAGCATGGACAAGTTCTCCGAACTGTTCCCGAACGAGAGTTGATGAACGAACATGATCAAGCCCTTCACACTGCAACCGCTGGTCCATCTGGCGCAACAACGCAACGATGCCGCCACCAAAAAACTCGGCCAGCTCAACCAGCAACAGCAAAGCGCCCAGGCCAAGCTGGATGCGCTGCTGCAGTTCCGCAAGGACTATCAGACGCAGTTCCAGGAAGCGGCGAAACAGGGCATGGCCCCGGCCGACATGAAGAACTTCCAGGACTTCATCGATCGTCTCGACCAGGCCGTCAAACAGCAGACCGCGACCATCGAAAAGGCCAAGGTCGGCGTGCAGACCGGCCGCACTGAACTGATGGATACCACGCGCAAGATGAGATCGTTCGACACGCTGGCACAGCGCCATCTCGACGAGGAGAAGAAGCTGGAAGCGAAATCCGAACAACGCACACAGGACGAATTCACCGGACGTTTCGCCGCCCACCGCGCGGCGGAAAAAGACGGCGACAAATGATCACAGGAGCGACACCATGACCAACCTGCCCATCACCACCAGCGCACCGCAAACCGCCGCACCCGGCAAACGGGCCGCGAACGCCGCCAACAGCGGTGACGCATCCGCGCAGCCGTTCGGCGAGGTGCTGGCGCGCCAGATCAGCACACCGGAGATAAAGGTCGCCAAACGCGACGACAAGCCCGCCGTCGAACTGGCCGCTCAGACCGTCGCCGATGCAGGCGACATCAAGAAAGACGACAAGGCAGCCCCCGAAGTCGCGGCGGTCGCATTGCCGACCGACATGCTGGCCGCATTGTTGCCGCAAGTCATGAACACGTCCGTCGCCGGCACTGGTACCACTCCCGCGGCCGCCGGGACAGATGACACCGCAACTGCCTTGCAGGACAGACTTGGCATCGGCTCTCCCAAGACGGACAGCCCCGCCGGTAGCCAGACCGATGTCGCGGCCAAAGCCGCCCCGCTCACCGCTGCCGACCCGCAGCTCAAGGAACAGTCTTTCGCCGCCGCGCTCGCCGGCTCGGCCAGCCGCACCGCGACCCACATGGAAGCGGTTGCCGTCGCGCGCGAAGCGAGCGTTGCGGCCGCCGTGGCTGCCACCGCTTCAGTCGCCGCCCAGCAGCCGAATGTCGCCGCGATGACCGCGATACAGAATGCCGCCGCCGGCATCGCCGCACCCGCCGTGCAAACCGCCCAACTGACGGTCAACACGCCTGTCAGCCGGCCAAGATGGGGTGACGAGTTCAGCCAGAAGATCACCTGGCTGGCGTCCTCCAAAATTGACCAAAGCGCCGAACTGCATCTCAATCCGCCGCAGCTGGGACCGCTGGATGTCGTGCTCAAGGTCAGCGGCGACCAGGCCACCGCGCTGTTCACCTCACCGCATGCGGCAGTGCGCGAAGCGATCGAACAGGCATTGCCCAGGCTGCGCGACATGCTGGCCGACAACGGCATCACGCTGGGCAACGCCACGGTCAGCGACCAGGCGCCGCGCGAGCAGAGCAAACCGGACAGCCAGCGCTCCGCTGCCGGCACGAACAACGACCCGCGCGACAGCGCTGCCAGCGGCGGCAATGCCGCCCGGGTATCCCCAATCTCGCGGCATAACGGTATAGTGGACACATTCGCCTGACGGTGAAAACACGCCGCGCGGCACGCAAGGCGAGTTTCGAAAATAAGGCCGGTTTTCCGTCTTATTCCACCGATGGCAGGCGATAGACCACCACCATAATGCCAACCAACGATAAAGGAATCGCGCGATGTCTAAACCACCTGCCAAGCCTGCCGCTCCAGCCAAAGAAGAAGCGCCGGCTGCTGCGCCACCCAAAAGCAAGAAGATGCTGGTCATCATCATCGGCTTGTTGCTGGTGATCATCGCCGGAGGCGCGGGCTGGTTCTTCACCAAAGGCCACGCTCCGGAAGACGGCCATGCGGAAGAAGCAAAAGCCGAACCCGTCCACGAAGCGAAATTCATCCCGCTGGGCGAGAACTTCACCGTCAATCTGCAACGCGAAGAAGGCGACCAGTACCTGCAGGCCGGTATCACCCTGAAGATCCTGCAGCCCGACCTGGAAGAAAAGATCAAAGCCACGATGCCCGAGATCCGCAGCAAGCTGTTGTTCCTGCTCTCCGGCAAATTTCCATCCGAACTCCAGACCGCCGAAGGCAAGAAGAAGCTGATCGCCGAGATCATCGCCGAGACCGATGCCGTGCTCGGACTGGGAGCCGCCCCTGCTGCTGCACCCGCTGCCCCTGCCGCCGCTCCCGCACATGATGCAGGACATGAAGGTGGCGCCCATGCCGAGGCAGCTGCTTCTGCGCCGGTTGCCGTTCAGCCCGCTCCCGCACCCAAGACCACAGGCGTAGTGGACGTGTTGTTCACCTCATTCATCATCCAGTGACCATGAGCTGAAGCCATGAGCAATGAATTCCTCTCCCAGGACGAAGTCGACTCGCTGTTGCGGGGCGTCACCGGCGAAACCGAAGAAAGCAAGTCGGATACGCCGGAGGGGGGGGTGCGTCCCTACAACATGGCGACGCAGGAACGCATCGTGCGCGGGCGCATGCCCACCATGGAAATCATCAACGAACGCTTCGCCCGCCTGTTCCGTATCGCACTGTACAACTTCATCCACCGCAGTTCGGAGGTATCTGTCGGCCCGGTGAGAGTGATGAAGTTCTCCGAGTTCATCCGCAACCTGCCCGTGCCCGCCAACCTGAATCTGGTACAGGTCAAACCGCTGCGCGGCAACGCCCTGTTCATCTTCGACCCCAACCTGGTGTTCATGGTGGTCGACAGCCTGTTCGGCGGCGACGGACGTTTCCATACCCGTGTCGAGGGACGCGAGTTCACCCAGACCGAGCATCGCATCATCCAGAAGATGCTGGATGTGGTGTTCCAGGCCTACGGCAAATCCTGGGAGACGGTACAGAAGCTGGATTTCGAATTCCAGCGCTCGGAAGTGAACCCGCAGTTCGCCAACATCGCCACGCCGAACGAAGTGGTGGTAGTGACGACCTTTGAAGTGGAGTTCACCGGCGTCGGCGGCTCCATCCACATCTGCATGCCTTACGCGATGATCGAGCCGATCCGCGAACTGCTCTACAGCACCATGCAGGGCGATCATGTCATCGCCGACAAACGCTGGCTGCACATGTTGTCCAAACAGATACAGTCGGCCGAGATCGATCTCACCGCCGTGCTCGGCCATGCCCAGACCAATCTGGAGCATGTGCTGAGGATGCGCGTCGGCGACGTCATCCCGCTGGAGGTGAACGACACCATTCAGGCGCAGGTGGATGGCGTGCCGGTGATGGAATGCAGGTACGGCGCGTCCAACGGACAATACGCGGTAAGAGTGGAAAAGATGCTGGCCACGGAAAGTGGCGAATCGCTAATGGGAGGAAAGAATCATGGCTGAAGAGACCAAAGAACAGATCAGTGCCGACGACTGGGGTGCTGCCATGGCGGAGCAAGTCTCTGCCGATCCCGCAGCCGCGGTGCAACCGCATGTGTTCGAGCAATTCGGCGGCGCCGGCGGCGCGACCGCGCACAACGACCTCGACATGATCCTCGACATCCCGGTGCAGCTCACCGTGGAACTCGGCCATACCAAGATGCCGATCAAGAACCTGCTGCAACTGGCCCAGGGCTCGGTCGTCGAACTGGCCGGCATGGCGGGCGAGCCGCTGGACGTGCTGATCAACGGCTTCCTCATCGCGCAGGGCGAAGTGGTGGTGGTGAACGACAAGCTCGGCATCCGCCTCACCGACATCATCACTCCCTCAGAGCGTTTGCACAGAATCAATAAATAGGCGGCCCCACCATGCAGATACACATCCTTGCTGCCCTCGCTGCAGCATCCGTCTCCCCGCTCGTCTTCGCCGCCGAGACAACGCGTCCGGTCTATACCCCGCCAGCCCCTGCGCTCACCTCGGGCAGCATCCTGCAAGTCATTTTCAGCCTGCTGCTGGTGCTGGCCGCCGTGGTGGTCGTGGCCTGGTTGCTCAAGCGCATCAACCAGCCGCTGCAAGGCGCGGGCAACGCGCTCAAGATCATCAGCGGCGTGGCAGTCGGGCAACGCGAACGCATCGTGCTGGTCGAAGTGAACGACACCTGGCTGGTGGTCGGCGTCGCACCCGGACAGGTGAATGCGCTGCACACCATGCCGAAAGGCAGCCTGCCCTCCGCCCCGAACGCGATGACGGGAGACGACAACAAATTCCAGATGTGGCTGAAACAGATGATGGAGAAGCGCAATGTCCGTTAAGAAGCTCATCGCCGCGGCACTGCTGTTCGCGCTGAGCGCTTCGGCCTTCGCCGCCGAGACCGGCATGCTCGCGCTGACCAGCACCCCCGCCCCCGGCGGCGGCCAGACCTACACGCTGAGTCTGCAGACGCTGATCCTGATCTCGTCGCTCACCTTCCTGCCCGCACTCCTGCTGATGATGACCGGCTTCACGCGGATCATCATCGTGCTGGGCCTGCTGCGATCCGCCATCGGCACGCCATCCTCTCCGCCCAACCAAGTGCTGATCGGCCTGTCGCTCTTCCTCACCTTCTTCGTGATGGCGCCGGTGTTCGACAAGATCTACAACGATGCCTACCTGCCCTTCAGCCAGAACAAGATCACGCTGGAACAGGCGTACGAGAAAGGCAGCGCGCCGCTGAAGACCTTCATGCTGCGGCAGACGCGCGAGGCCGACCTCGCCCTGTTCGTGCGCATCTCGGAAAGTCCGCCTCTGGAAAGCGCGGAGGACGTGCCGCTGAAGATACTGGTGCCCGCCTACGTCACCAGTGAGTTGAAGACCGCATTCCAGATCGGCTTCGTGGTGTTCATCCCCTTCCTCATCATCGACATGGTGGTGGCCAGTGTGCTGATGTCCATGGGTATGATGATGCTGTCCCCCGCCATCATCTCGCTGCCGTTCAAGATCATGTTGTTCGTGCTGGCCGACGGCTGGAACCTGCTGATCGGCTCTCTCGTACAAAGCTTTTATACATAAGGAAATATCATGACGCCCGAATCAGTCATGACCATCGGACAGCAGGCACTGGAGATCACGCTCATGGTGTCCGCTCCGCCGCTGCTCACCGCCCTCATCATCGGCCTGGTCGTCAGCATCTTCCAGGCGGCGACACAGATCAACGAGATGACGCTGTCGTTCATCCCCAAGCTGATCGGCATGTTCATCGTGCTCATCATCTCCGGCCCGTGGATGATGAGCATCCTGCTCGATTACATGACACGGTTGTTTAGCAGCATCCCTTATATGGTTGGCTAGCATGATCAGCATCACCAGCGCGCAACTCACTGCCTGGTTCGCCGCCTTCATCTTTCCGCTCGCCCGCATCCTGGCGCTCATCGCCAGCGCACCCATCCTCGGCAACCGGCAGATCCCGGCGCGCATCAAGGTCGCACTGGCCTTTGCCATCACCGTGATCGTCGCGCCGACGCTGGATATCCCCGCCGACCTCGACCCCGCGTCCGCCCAGGGCCTGCTCGTGCTGGCGCAGCAGATCGTCGCCGGGCTGGTCATGGGTTTCGCCATCCGCCTCGTCTTCACCGCCGTGGAGATGACCGGCGACCTGGCCGGCATGCAGATGGGCCTGGGTTTCGCCACCTTCTACGACCCGCAGAACGCTTCCTATCTGCCCGTGCTGGCGCAGTTCCTCGGCATCATCGCCGCACTCACTTTTCTCGCCATGGACGGACACCTGTACATGCTCGCCGCATTGGCGGACAGCTTCCACTCCTTCCCCATCAGCGCGGCCCCTCCTTCCGCCGGCGCGTTCCGCACCCTGGTGGAATGGGGCGGCGCCATGTTCAGCCACGCGGTGCAGCTCGCGCTGCCGCTGATCGGCGCATTGCTCATCACCAACCTGGCGCTCGGCATCCTCACCCGCAGCGCGCCGCAGCTCAACATCTTCGCGGTCGGCTTCCCCATCACGCTGGCCGTCGGCTTCATCACGCTGATGCTGATGCTGCCGTTCCTCGCACCGCTGCTCGCCTCATTCATCCAGGAAGGGCTGGATGTGATAGCGCGCGTGATGCAGCAGGCAGGCGGTCGCTAACGTTGAAGCTCAGGGGCGCGCAGAGTCAGTCAAAAAAGTGGGCAGCCATATTGCTCGGCCCATCTGATTACTGTGTGCGGTAGGCTGTGAACCACAAACATTTGTTGGTTCGGATATTGAACTGTGTTCGGATGGTCTAGCACGACAAGCAGGCCACATTTCAAGCGCTACGCGAATGACGTGTCACGTATTTACGCAGCACAACATCCATTCGTGATTGCCAACCTTCACCGGTTGACTTGAAGTAGGCAACGACCTCTGGGCTATAACGCACCGAGACAAGCAGCTTCTTGTTCTCAGACTTCGGACGACCACGCAAGACTCGGTTTGGCACCATGGCTTTCAATTGCTTTGGCGTAAGTGGCAGTGCGTCAGGATCACTTCTGGCTGCAGCAGTAATGGCCTTATCCTCTTCCGCAGTGGGCATGAGGATAGTTGGGCGCTTAGAGATTTTCGACATAGTATTTCACCTCGCGACGATTGGCGCGGCGCAGGCTGATGACCCTTCGCACTTCGCCTCGGTTTACAAATGCCACGTAGTACAGAACTTCGGTTTGCGGTGCGAGAGCAATCATTCTCGTCTCGCCGTATTCAAACCGTTCATCAACCCACACCAGCGCGGCTTCCCAGTCGAGGTCGTTTGCCATAGACAGAGACACACCGTGCTTCGTGTCTAACGAATTGTGGCGACGTGGCTCCTTGAATTTCATGCAATGGCCTAACGTGAAGCTAAGGGGCGCGCCGAAGGCGCGTCCCAGCGACCAAAGGGAGCGAACTTGAGCGTTGGGTTAGGGCAGTTGCAGAGCTTCATACTTTAGTAAATCATTGAGTGGTGCATCCGCAAATGGCTGGGTTGATGCCTTCTTTCCAACTTTCCATTCCTTGCCTTGCTGTTTAAACATGACTACACCAAATCCGTCTCGTGGAACGTTAGGTTTACCGTTCGTCTCGCTACGAACCTCGTGAGTGATGATTAGTCTTGCGCGATTTTGGCTTTGCTCACAACGAATTTCCCTCGCTCCTTCCAAGCGAGGCGAAAAGGCATACATCATACGGCCAATCTTGGTTTTATCATTTCCAGATTTTTCAGCTTGAGTAACTTCAGTAGCGTCTTCAATTGTACTAAAACGCTTAACAGCAGATATATCCTCGGTTTTCGCAGCTTGAAGATACGCGGTATAAAGTGAGATAAGTTTCTCACGCAGTTCGGTATCGCACGCGATCGGTGCAGCTATGACATCAGCGCCCATGCAGGAACAACATAGTAGTAAGACTGCAAACAAATTACGCATAAAAGTTCCTATAGAAAGTAAATGATTGGCCCTAACGTGCAGCTAAGGGGCGCGCCGAAGGCGCGTCCCAGCGACCGGAGGGAGCGAACTTGAGCGTAGGGTTAGAGCGCATTTCGGAGCATGCCCTCGAATGCGGCCCACGAAGGCGCAACAGGTAATGCAACCGCTGGCTCCATGCCGATAAACGGCAAGCACACGATTGCACCAGACGGCGAAAAAGCAAACATTTCACCACCGCCGCTTGTAGCAAACCCAAAGAAGCCCGGAGCATACAGCGGCACTTGATACTCGGCGTTGTACTTCGACAGTTCTTCTTGTGGCCAGAACTCGCAACAATAGGGATTGTCATCGAGTTCACAAACTAGCGGCTTGCGAGCAGCGTAATAGGCGAAAAGTTCTTTAGACGGCATATCCATTCTTGCGCTCTAACGTATAGCTAAGGGGCGCGCCGAAGGCGCGTCCCAGCGACCAGAGGGAGCGAACTTGAGCGTAGGGTTAGGTTGCATTCAAACCCTCCAAGATTTCCCCAACTGCTCCATCTGGCACCAGACGATCAACAAAGCACAGGTCAGTGGTTCGGCTTTGGTGATCCCAGGTGCCAACCACAAATCGTAGGCCCACTTCCCGACTCAGCTGAGCGAGGAAAAGAAGCAAGCTATCTATGTCTTCTCTCCGAAGTGCCTCCGCTTGGACGCGTAGGCCGAGGTTCCAATCAAACCGGCCTTCGAAAACCGGTGATTTTCGATTCGTCAGAAGAATGCCGTCGATACCCCACGAACTAGCAAACGCCGTAAATGCCTCCAGCAGCTTATCCTCTAGGGCTTCGAGATCAGAGCTGTCAGCGTATGTATATAGCCGAATCATGCGTGCGACCTAACGTGCAGCTAAGGGGCGCGCCGAAGGCGCGTCCCAGCGACCAAAGGGAGCGAACTTGAGCGTAGGGTTAGGCATCACCGCGCTCTCGCTTGCCAGCGTACTTGCCGAGCCCCGCCGCTCGGTAGTAAATGTCTTCCGCGACTGCGGCTCGCTTGCGGTAGCGATAGATGGCAAGCACGTAAGCACTGACGCCGACTGCAGCAGTTAGCAGCCAAGACTCCCACTTGAGGTAGGTGGCCAATGCCGCGAAGACAGCGATAGCCCACCCAAGCTCTTCGGCAACACCAAGCTCTGCGTCTGCCACTTGGGAAAGGCGCTCAAATTTCTCTGTAGCTGGCACGTCGATCATCGCGAGGCCTAACGTGCAGCTAAGGGGCGCGCCGAAGGCGCGTCCCAGCGACCGGAGGGAGCGAACTTGAGCGTAGGGTTAGGGCTGAACATCACTAACAACCCAGATCAGCTGCGCCACAAAATGGCAATTAATATTGCTACACCTACGCCTATTATCCAATTCAATTTTTCTTCAATCTTATTTAAGGTTCGGCACGTTTCAATGCTTACTTCTCTTTCAGTTGGTTCGTACATTAGTTTCTCCAAAAAATAATGACATTCATCCAATTCAGAACACAAGCCCTAACGTGCAGCTAAGGGGCGCGCCGAAGGCGCGTCCCAGCGACCGGAGGGAGCGAACTTGAGCGTAGGGTTAGAGCGCGCTTGCAAAGTTTTCATGATCATTGCCATTGGTGGATAAGCCACGGAATAGCGCCAGTGAATAAGTAGCCGAGAAAGAGAACTGACGAAAGTACCAAGGAGTAGAGAAAAACTTTCCGGAGCCACAGCACTGAGAAAAACTTTACACGGGACGCAACCAGAACCGCAACACAAGAGACTGCAAAAGCGAACATGAACTCCCAAATAGGCCATTCGGCGGACTCCTTCGGCGCAGATGGCGCTAGAGCAGAGGATGCCAGATGGTAAAGCCCAGACGCCAGCAGATACCACGCGACGCAGAGAAGGGGTAGAGCTATGCCTATGTGAAGGTACTGTCGCATCAAGCGCTCTAACGTATAGCTAAGGGGCGCGCCGAAGGCGCGTCCCAGCGACCGGAGGGAGCGAACTTGAGCGTAGGGTTAGACGTCTTTGTCATTTGATGTTTTTATTTTTCATTTTGGTAAAAAGCACACCAGCAAAAACAAGCAATGCACCCACGGCTGAACACAACACACCATACCAAATTTCAGGAGCTGTGACAGCTGGCCCTCTAAGCCAAAACATCCCGCCAAAAAATACTAGCACTCCGAGGATGCCGATTATTTCGCTGAATCTCTGCATAGTAAACTCGGACGTCTAACGTGGGAGTTAAGGGGCGCAACGATGCTTGAAGTGAAAGGACTGGTGACGATATTTTGCGTCCCCTTGAACGTAGAGTTCGTGGCGGCACTTAACTCCCACGTTCGAGACTGACGAGGAGACTGATGATGGCATGTCCAGCATGTGGATGCAGAGAAACATATCAATTCGACGATGAGGATTTTGGCATCGGCGTAGATGAAATGTATCGCTGCGCAGCATGCGGGGCAATCTTCCAATTGGAAGATGAAATGCCAGAAGAAGATGATTTCTCCGAGTCAGTCACGAACGTAAAGTAGACACCCTAAAAAATGCCGGGAAAGGCACCTTCGAGGTGTACAATCTGGCATCCATTCTGCAATGCCTTGTTTTTGTTGAAGGAGAAATTATGGTAACCCCTAATATTTCCGATAAAAGCACCACTGCGCAACCTCCCAAATTATTGGATCAAGTCCACGATAAGTTGCGGGTGAAGCACTACAGTATTCGTACCGAGCAGGCCTATTCGGGCTGGATTAAACGCTATATCTACTTTCACGGCAAGCGCCACCCCAAAGACATGGGCGCGGCAGAGATCGAGGCTTTTCTTACAAATCTGGCTGTCGAAGGCAACGTTTCCGCGTCTACACAAAATCTGGCCAAGAGTGCTTTGCTGTTCCTCTACCGTGAGGTGTTGGAAATCGAATTGCCCTGGCTGGATAACGTGACGCAGGCCAAAGTGCCCAAACGCTTGCCGGTCGTGCTGACAGTAAGCGAGGTGCAAAACGTGTTGTCGCGTTTGAATGGAACGCACTTGCTGATCGCCTCGTTGCTGTATGGGGGTGGGATGCGCTTGATGGAGGCGGTGCGCTTGCGTGTCAAGGATGTGGATTTTGAGCGGCGCGAGATTCTGGTGCGTGAAGGCAAGGGTTTCAAGGACAGGGTGACGATGTTGCCGGAGGCGGTCATCGATTCGCTCAAGGCGCACATGGCAAAAGTCAAGGCACTGCATGCGGAAGATTTGGCGCGGGGGTATGGCGAAGTGTATATGCCGTTTGCCCTGGACAAAAAATATCCCTCTGCCGGAAGAGACTGGAGCTGGCAATATATTTTCCCGTCAAAGAATTTATCGGTCGATCCCCGCTCCGATAAAACTCGCCGTCATCACGTGGATGAAAAGGGAGTGCAGCGTGCGGTAAAGCAGGCCGTGCGCGATGCGGAGCTCACCAAACCTGCCACGCCGCACACGCTGCGCCATTCCTTTGCCACGCATCTGCTGCAATCCGGTTACGACATCCGCACCGTGCAGGAGCTGCTCGGCCATTCCGATGTTTCCACCACCATGATCTACACCCATGTGTTGAACAAGGGCGGCAGGGGTGTGGTGAGTCCGCTGGACAGGTGAGCCGGAGGCGGGTGTTCGGCGATCCACCAAACAATACGGCGCGCAATCTCTTGCGCGCCGTATTGCTTTTTGACGAGTGTCGTTAGAAGTAGTCGAACAGCGACAGTTGCGAGACTTGTGCGAAAGACTGCTGGGCCGCCTGCAGGGTCATCTGTTCCAGAATCAATGGGGCAGACTGAACTGGCCCCATTGATTCGGTACCGGATCGGAAAACTTTAGATGAAATACAAATCCGGAATGAATTCGCCACCGGTGCTTGCCGCTTCGACAATCGCAACGACTAGGAAGCGCGCAGATTCGCCAGTTTAATATCCAGTTGGTCGACAGGAACCGGTCTTGCATAGAGATAGCCCTGATACGCCAGACAACCGCGCAGTTCAAGGAACTCGCGCTGCTCCGGCGTTTCCACCCCCTCGGCGATCACTTCCAGACCCAGGCTGTGCGCCATGGAGATGATGGTCTGCACGATGGCTGCGTCATGCCGGTCGGTCGTGATGTCACGCACAAATGCCTGGTCGATCTTGAGCTGATCGATAGGCAGTCGGCTGAGGTAAGACAAGGATGAGTAGCCTGTTCCAAAATCGTCCACGGAGAACCTGACACCCAGCATTTTCAGTTCACGCATCTTGCCTATGCTTTCCTCGACATTGTCCAGCACCAGACTTTCCGTCAGCTCCAGTTTCAACGCCTCCGGCTTGACCCCGCTCTTTTTCAAAGCGCCGAGAACTTTACCCACAAAACCGGCATCGCGAAACTGGCGTGCGCTCACGTTGACCGCGATGGTGAGATGGTTCAATTTCGAATCAGCCTGCCAGAGTGCAAGCTGCGCACAGGCTGTTTCCAGCACCCAATCGCCGACCGGCAGGATCAGGCCGGTTTCCTCCGCCACCGGGATGAATTGCGCCGGTGAGATCATGCCGAGTGCCGGATGGAACCAGCGCAACAACGCTTCCGCGCCGACGGCATGTCCGGCACTATCCACTTGCAACTGGTAATAGAGCTTGAATTCGTCGTGCTGGAGCGCGACTCGCAGGGCGCTTTCCAGCAGGCTGCGTTTCTCCAATGCGGCCTGCATGGTCAGATCGAAGAAACAGATGTTGTTGCGCCCTTTCGCTTTCGCCTGATACATGGCTGCATCCACATGTGCCAACAAGAGTTCCTGTTCGTCCAGATGACCGCGGAAAATGACGATCCCCACACTGGGGCTGGAGTGGTGCTCGGTATCGCCGAGCTGATAGGGTCGGCACAACTCGTTGCGGATCTTTTCCGCGATCTGCTCGGCCTGGATGGCGGCCTCATCCTGATTGCTGCTCAACTCGTTCAGTACCACCATAAATTCGTCACCGCCCATGCGCGCAACGGTATCTTCTTCGCGCACGCATGCTTGCAAACGACGCGCCACTTCGATCAGCAGCTTGTCGCCCATGCCATGACCCAGGGTGTCGTTCAATTGCTTGAACTGGTCCAGATCGAGCGACACCAGCGCTCCGTGCCGTCCGCTACGTGCGCCGGATGTCATCGACTGGCGGATGCGGTCCGATAACAGCCGGCGATTGGGCAGGTTGGTCAGCACATCGTAATTGGCCTGCGTCCAGATCAGTTCGTCCTTGCGCTTCTTTTCGGTGATGTCGGAGAACTGCCCGACATGGCGGAATATGCTGCCGTCTGCATGCCGGATGGCGCTGATGCTGAGCCATTTGGCGTGCAACTCGCCATCTTTGCGGTGATCCCATATCTCGCCCTGCCAATATCCATCGCGCACGATCGACTGCCACATCTCCCGGTAGAACTGCGCGTCATGTTTGCCTGACCGGAACATGCGCGGATTCTTGCCCCGCACTTCATCCGGGGTATAGCCGGTCAATTCGGTAAAGGCGGGGTTGACCTCCACGATGAGGTTGTTCTCGTCGGTCACGACGATACCTTCGTGACTCTTCTGATAAACCGATTCAGCCAGCTTTACCGCTTCTTCATACTGCTTGCGTTTGGTGATGTCGCGCAGGATCACCGTGTAGATTTTCTTCCCGGCGACTTCGACCTTCGAGATGGTCGCCTCAAAGGGAAACTCCTCTCCACTGGCACGCAGACCGTAAGATTTTCCAAGCATATCCAGGCTGCGCGTGGTGATGCCTGTCCTGCCGAACTCCTCCACATACTGCCGGTGCGTTGCATGGAAACGTTGCGGGATGAGCTTTTCGAGCGGCTGGCCGATGATGTCGGCGGCACGGTAGCCGAATAAGTGCTCCGCGCCCTGGCTGAAAAGGATGATGTTCTGGTTCTCATCCGTCGAAACGATGGCATCCATCGCGGACTCGACCAGGCCGCTCAGCCGGGCCTGATCTTCCTGCATCCTTTGTTCGGCCCGCTTGCGCTCGCTGATGTCTTCGACGATGGACCAAATGTAGCGCTGACCATCGGTACCGGTGATCAGCATGCCGTTCAATTCCAGAGGAACGCGCGAACCGTCCTTGCGCAGGTATTCTTTCTCATAGGGTCCGTAGCGACCGGTCTGTTCCAGGCAGTCCAGCTGATGGGCCTCCTGTTCGGCATACTCGTCCGGCGTCAACTCCCGGGAATCAAGTTGTTTCAACTCTTCCCCGGAGTAACCGCAGATCTGCCGGAATGCCTCATTGAATTCCACATAGTGCCCTTGCATGTCGGTCAGGGTGATACCGAGCGGGGAAAGCTCGAACAAGCCGCGCAACTTTTCATTGGATTCACGCAGCCGGTCTTCGGCGTGCTTTTGCGCGGTGATGTCTTCTCCGATCCCCAGAAAACAGGGTTCGCCATTCAGAGTGATTCTCTGTGCGGACATCCGCGCGATTCCTGTCTTGCCGGATTTGTGGCGATATTCAAGATCGAAATCCGCTACTGAACCCGACTCGCTGAACAGCGCCCGCAGCCTCGCGCGCTCTTCGGGATGGAACCACATGCCGAGCTCAAGGCTGGTGTGTCCGACCATCTCTTCCCGGGTATAGCCGAAGAGCCTGAGCGTGGCTTCGTTGACTTCGATCATGCACCCGTCGGCAAGGCGCGTGATGATGATGGGGATCGGGTTGGACTGCACGATCGTCCTGAAACGGTGCTCACTGTCACGCAGTGCTTCCTCGGCGTGCTTGCGCTCGGAGATGTCCTGAAACACGACTGCCGCGCCGATCTGCCGGTCATGACTGAACAGGGGGTAGGCGCTATATTCGACCGTGCAGCGGCTGCCATCCTTGCGCCACAGCAATTCATCGAGGCAGGCGCGCGGTTTGCCATCGACCAGGGTGGCATGCATAGGGCATTTTTCACTCGGGTAGCGCGTACCGTCCGGATAGGAGTGATGCACGGTGTCGTGCATGTGTTTGCCGATCAGCTCTTCTGTCGTGTAGCCCAGCATGCGCGCTGCCGCCGGGTTGACGAAGGTGACCTTGCCTTCCATATCCAGCGCCCAGACGGCGTTGCTGACCGATTCCAGCAACGACTTTCTGAGTTCGTCGGTCTTGTCCATTTTAGCGGAAGGCATGGCTTATCGGATTCCGCATGGCGATGTCCGCCGCAGCTGCGGGGTAACTCGTCAGGGAGATCAGGGACCGGCGCAGCGGTGATTTCATGAGACTACCTTCAAGTATGCTTCCTGCCGGATGAGTAAAGGTGATGTCAGTTGTTCAGGTTCGACGCCGATCATCTTCGATGGAAAGAGCGTACTGGATGCCCCCTCATGCCGCAACACTCAAGCGAAAAAGCGGTTCGCAAAGTCTCTTGCGCGCCGCCGGGATGAGATTTAAATGACCTACAGGTAATCGAACAGCGACAGTTGCGAGACTTTGGCGAAAGACTGCTGGGCCGCCTGCAATGTCATCTGCTCGAGCGAGAGTTCGCTGATGGCTTTGTTGTAGTCGGTATCCTGAATCTTCGACAGGGTCTGCTTGAGTTGCAGGCCGACTTCTTCGCCGGTGGCCTGCAAGGCGTCGAGTTCGCGCAGGCGCGAGCCCATGGTGGCGCGAATGTTGAGCACGTTGCTGAGCCCCTGGTCGAGTGCGCCGTAGGCATCGTTCAGTCCCTGGCGGTAGGCCACCGAGTTCATCGCATTGGTCGAGGGGATCGATGCGCTCAACGTCGAGATGAGGTTGCCGAGGGTGGTGAACACGCTCTGGTTGGTGCTGGGCGTCAGGTTGAAGGTGTCGGTATTGGCGGGAGTGCCCGTGATGGCGACCTGCACGCCGTTGAAGCTGATGGCTTGTCCGCTGGTGTAGGTGCCCGAACTCACCAGTACGGGCGGACCCGCGGTGATGTCGTTGATGTCGTAGGTGGTCGCGCTGGTGAAGACGATCTGGTAGCTGTTGTTGCTGTACAGCGCCGGGTTGGTCACCGTGCCTTGCGAGATGGAACCGGTGCCGGTGTTGCCCGCGGCGGGTGCAGCCTGGAACTGGCCGTTGCCGTTGCGGATGCGCATGAAGATGTCGGCGCCGGAATCGGTGGTGTTGATCTGGCGCGAGGCAGCGGCCTGCACTTTGCGCTGCACGTCGTCGCCCTGATAGACCACGCCGGCGGCAGTGTTCACGAATGGCTGGGTGTTGCCCTGCGATCCGGAGAACAGGAAGTTGCCGGCACCGTCGGTGCTGTTGGCCAGACCCTGCAGTTCCTGCAAACGACCCTGCAGTTCGGTCGCCAGCGATCTGCGGCTGGAATCGCTGAGGATGCCGTTGCCCGCGTCCAGCGCGATGACGCGCGCATCCTGCAGCAGCGTGGTCACGCTTTGCATGACGCCTTCCGCCAGCGACAGGGTGTTGATCGCGGCGGTGCGGTTGTTGCCATATTGGGTATTGGCGGAATCGGATTGGGTGAGCTCCACCGCGCGTGCGGCGGCGGCGGGATCGTCGGCGGGATTGAGGATGCGCCGTCCGGTGGCGATCTGTTGCTGCGTCTGCGAAACCTGCGTCTGCAGATTGTTCAGGGTGGTGATGTTGTCGCTATAGAGCGAGCTGGTGCTGATACGCATGATGTTCCTAGCCTCCCAGTTGTAACAGGGTGTCGAACATGTTGTTGGCGATCGACATCGCTTTCGCCGCCGCCTGATAGGCCTGCTGGTATTTGAGCAGGTTCGCCGCTTCTTCGTCCAGATTGACGCCGGACACCGCCTGGAACGAGCGGGTGACCTGGGCCAGCATGCTGGTCTGCGCCTTGCTGGTGACTTCGAGTTCGCGCGTCTGCGTGCCGACCTGGCTGATCAGTTGTCCGTAGGCGCCCTGGTAGCTGGCCGTGCCGTTCACCATGGTGTTGGTGGTCTGCAGTTGCGCCAGTTTGAGGATGTTGGTGCCGTCGGTGGTGGCGTTGGTGTTGGCGGCGACGGTGAACACGTCACCGGCGACCGGTGTGCCGCTGATCTGCGTGGTCCAGCCGTTGATGGTGATGGCCGCCCCGGCGGTATAAACCTGCGGTCCCGCCGGTGCACCCGTGCCGGTGACAGTGTAGGTGGTGGGCGGATTGTCGAAGGTGATGGTGATCGGTTGCTGCAGGTTTGCATCCAGCGGTAATCCCGGCACCACGGTGGCTGCCGCGATGACGCCGGTGCCAACGTTGCCCGATGATGTGTTGGAGCGGATGGGCGAGGCCGCCGCGATCTTGTTCGGGTCGGTGATGCTGAGCGCGATGCTGCCGCCGCCGGCCACCGTGGGGCGGACGAGGAAGGAATCCCCGGCCACGTTGGCCACCATGCCCGGCGTCAGTTGCAGGGTGATGCCCGTTCCCGTGAGCGTCTGCCCGGCCGCCAGTTGCGCGCTGGTGAACGACTGCATCAGGGTATTGTTCGAGGTGTCGTAAACGTTGTACAGCGCGCCGTCGAACTGCACGCTGTAGTCATGCCCGGTCAGGGCCGTGGTGCTGGTGATGGTCGATGCCAGCACGCCGTCGCCGACGTTGCTGGTGGAGGATGTGACGCGCGGTACGCCGGACGAGAAGAAGGCGCCGCCCAGTGCGCCCTTCAGATCCATGCCCTGCTGGTGTTGCTGGTTGAAAGTGTCGGCCAAACCCAGTGCGATGCGCCCCAGCGCATTCTGCGCGGGATCGAGTTCGTTCTGGCGGAAGCTCAGGTAGCCGCCCAGATTGCCGCCCTGCAAGGCGCTCTGCTGGATGCGGCTGAGATTGCCGTTATTGAGATAGGCGACTTCGAGCGCGGTCGGGTCGGTGGTGGAAGACACCGCCTGCAGGGTGGAGGTACGGTTGCCGACCACCAGCGACTGGCCGTTGCCGATGAACACATCGACCGAGCCGTCCGGCTGCTTGACGGTGGAGACGCGGATCTCCTGGCTGAGTTGGTTGATGAGTTGGTCGCGTTGGTCGAGCAGGTCATTGGGCGGCTGGCCGGGCGACTGGGATTGCAACTGCACGATGTTCTCGTTCAACGATGCGATCTGTTTTGCATAGCTGTTGACCGAGGCCACGCTGTTCTGAATCTGGCCGTTGAGCCCGTCGCGGATCTGGGTCATGCGCTGATCCAGCGCCTGCAGGCGGTTCACCAGCGATTGCGCGCTGCCGATCATGCCCTGGCGCGCGGCAACCGATTCCGGCGCATTGGCCACGCCGTTCACGTTGTTGAAGAAGTCCTGCAGGGTCGGCGTCAGGCCGCCGCTGGAATCGCCGAACAGGTTGCTCAATTGCTGCGACAACTCGTAGCGGGAATTCAGGTTGGATGACTGGGTCTGCGCTTCCAGCACCTGCGCGCCGAGGAACTGGTCATAACGGCGTAGCACGGTGGTCACATCGGCGCCCTGGCCGAAATAACCCGCACCGGTGTTCTGCGGCTGTTCTGCGGTCTGGATGATCTCCTGGCGCGAATAGCCGGGTGTGTTGACGTTGGCGATGTTATGCGAGGTCGCGGCGATGCCCGCCTGGGCCGCCCGCAATGCACTTACTCCGATACCGTATATTCCAGTGCCCATTTCGATTCCTTTTGCCGTCAGACAGCTCTACATAGTTTGGCTATCGGCATTTCATGGGAAAACTTTAGGGTCATCCCTGTTCGCGCACCCTGACACTGCCGATAACGCCGGCCAATTTGTCCGCATAACGCGGGTCGGTGGCGTAGCCGGCCTTTTGCAGGGCCTGCGCGAAAGCCTTGGCATCGCCCTGCTCCAACACCCCGGCATAACGCGGATCGTCGCTCAGGAACCGGGCGTAATCCCGGAACGCCTCGGTATAGCTGCCGTAGGCGCGGAAACGCTCTACTTGCTTACTCGCCACGCCATTGTGGTATTCGGTGGTGGTCACTTCGGCGACCTTGCCGGCCCAGCCCTTGTTGGCCTTGATGCCGAACAGGTTGAAACTGTTGCTGCCGTCGGCGTTCTTGATCTCGCGTTTGCCCCAGCCGCTCTCCAGTGCCGCCTGCCCCACGATGAGGTGGGCGGGAATGCCGGTGCTGCGGCCGGCCTGCTCGGCATGCGGGCGCATCTTGTCGATGAATGCCTGCTGGACATCAGAACCGAGTGCGGAGTACTGGGTGCTGAGTCTGGCGTGCTCTGTACTCAGCACTCCGTATTCGGGACTGAGTTGTTTCACCATGACGTCGGCCAGGCCGACGCCGCGGTCGGCCATGCTTTGCGCCAGTTGCTGGTCGAGCATGCCGGTGAACATCCTGGTCTGCTCGCTATCGAACACGCCGTCCTGCGGTGTCGCTTCGCGCATGCTCTTGAGCATCATGTTGAGGAATACGGTCTCGAACTGCCGCGCGACCGTCTTCAGTGCCTGGTCGGGCGCCTGCCTGGCCTGCAGTTTGAGTTTGTCGAGATTCTGGCCGTCGATGGCCAAGCCGCCGACATCCATGCCGGAGAGCGACATCAGATCACCTCTAATTCTGCACGCAGCGCTCCTGCCGATTTCATCGCCTGCAGGATCGCCAGCATGTCCTGCGGCGTCGCGCCGATGGAGTTGAGCGCCTTGATGACATCGCCCAGCGCCACTCCCTGTTTCAGGTGCAACAGATTGCCGGGGGCGGCGGTGATCTCGATGCTGGCGTTGCTCACCGGCGTCGACGTGCCCTGTCCGAACGGTGCGGGCTGGCTCACCGCGTTGTCCGCGCTGATGACCACCGTGAGATTGCCGTGCGCGACCGCGCAATCGCTCAGCGTCACTTTCTGGTTCATCACCACCGAGCCGGTGCGCGCGTTGATGATGACCTTGGCACTGGCCGCTGCCGCGTCGAGCGACAGGTTCTCGATGCGCGAGAGGAAGGCGACGCGCGCGCTGCCTTCCGGCGCCCTCACCTGCACGGTGCGGCTATCCAGTGCCTGCGCGATCTCCGCATCGGGCGAGATGTCGCGATTGATGGTGTCGGCCAGACGCGTGGCCGTGGTGAAATCGGCATTGACCAGTTCGAGGTGGACGAACTCGCCCTGCCCCAGCGCCGTCGGCACGGAACGTTCGACGGTCGCGCCGCCGGGGATGCGCCCCACGCTCAGATGATTGACTTGCGCCTTGGAACCGCCCGCTGCGGCACCTGCACCGCTCACCAGCAGATTGCCCTGCGCCATCGCATACACCTGGCCGTCGGCGCCTTTGAGCGGCGTCATCAGCAGCGTGCCGCCACGCAGGCTCTTGGCGTTACCGATGGACGACACGGTGATGTCGATGGCCTGGCCGGGACGCGAGAACGGCGGCAGCGAAGCCGTCACCGTGACTGCGGCGAGGTTCTTGAGTTGCAGGCTGGTACCGGGCGGCAGCGTGACGCCCATCTGCGCCAGCATGGTGATGGTGCTCTGCACCGTGAACGGGGTCTGCGTGGTCTGGTCGCCGCTGCCGTCCAGACCGACCACCAGGCCGTAACCGAGCAACTGGTTCTCGCGCACGCCCAGCACGGTGGCCAGGTCCTTGACGCGTTCGGCCGAGGCTGCCAGCGAGACCGCCATCAGCAACGCGGCGGCGAATGATCTGAGCAAGACGTTCATGCGGCCTCCCTAGAACGGCAGAATGGAGAAGAAGAAGCGGTTGAACATGGTGGTCACCGCCGCCGCGTCGAGATTCTGCGCGCCCTTGTATTCGACGTGCACTTCCGCGACCTGCGTGGACTGCACGGTGTTGCTGCTGCTGATGTTGGACGGATTCACCACGCCGGAGAAGCGCACATATTCTTCCGAGTGTTTGATCGCCACCTGCTTCTCGCCCGCGACGCGCAGATTGCCGTTGGGCAGCACTTCGGTGACGGTCACGGTGATCGCGCCGGAGAAACTGTTGCTGCCGGAGCTGTCGCTCTTGCTGGCGGATTTGACCGCGGTATCGGCGGACATGCCGAGCGGGAATTGCGTCACGCCGCCCGCCGATCCCGAAGTGACGGTGGGGGTGCTCAAGCCGATGCTGCCGCTGTTGTCCGCGCTGCTGCCGGATTTGCCGGAGGCCGAAGTGGTCTCGACGATGTTGATGATGAGCACGTCGCCGACATTGCGCGCGCGGCGGTCCTCGAACATCGGACGCTCGTTCACGCCGGCCTGGAAGATCGAACCGTTGCTCTCCGTCGCCGCTGCCGCTTTCGGTACCGGACGCGCGGTCAGCGGTTGCTTGATGTTGGTGGAAGGCACACAGGCGCTCAACAGCGCCGCCATCGCCACGATCCACACCGCATTGAAAGCCTTATTCATAATCAACCTCAGATCTGCGACAGTTTCTGCAACATCTGGTCGGAGGTGGTGATCGCCTTGGAGTTGATCTCGTACGCGCGCTGCGTCTGGATCATGTTCACCAGCTCTTCCACCACGTTGACGTTGGAGGTCTCGACGTAGCCCTGGCTCAATGTGCCGGTGCCGTTGGTGCCCGGCACGTTGGTGCTGGGCGTGCCCGAAGATCCGCTCTCCAGATACAGGTTCTGCCCCATGCTCTCCAGACCGGAGGCATTGATGAAGGTCGCCAGTTGCATGCTGCCGACCTGCACCGGCGCGGCGACGCCCGCCTGGGTGACGCTGACCACGCCGTCCTGGCCGATGGAGATGCTGGTGGTATTGGCCGGGATGGTGATCGCGGGCTGCACCACGAAACCGTTGGCGGTGACGATCTGCCCCTGGCTGTCGGTCTGGAAAGAACCGTCGCGGGTATAGGCGGTGGCGCCATCCGGCATCAGGATCTGGAAGAAACCGTTGCCCTGGATCGCCACATCCAGCTTGTTGCCGGTCTGTTGCAAATTGCCCTGGGTGTGGATGCGTTCGGTGGCGACCGGACGCACGCCGGTGCCGATCTGCAGACCGGACGGCACTTGCGTCTGCTGCGACGACTGGGCACCGGGCTGGCGCAGGTTCTGGTACAACAGGTCCTCGAACACCGCGCGCGAACGCTTGAAGCCCGTCGTGCTGACGTTGGCGAGGTTGTTTGAGATGACATCCATCTGCGTCTGCTGTGCTTCCAGACCGGTCTTTGAAATCCAGAGTGAGCGAATCATGATGTGCGTCCTTTCAGTGTCCTGTGCCTGGATGACACATTACGCGCGGACAGGCAAAGCCATCCGGGGAATACCCGCGGAAAAACGATTCAATTCGGATTTTCGACAACCCCTGACAAACTACGGGGCTATACCGCGCCAGGATCAGCCGTTGATACGGAGTATCGAGCTGGCCTGTTGGGAATTGTCTTTCGCCGTCTGCAACAGCTTCATCTGCGTGTCGAACTGGCGCGCCAGCGAGATCATGTTCACCATCGACTCGACCATGTCCACGTTGCTGCCTTCCAGACTGCCCGATGCCACCGAGACATTGGCATCCGCATCGGCGGGATTGCCGTCGCGGGTGCGGAACAGCGAATCCTCGCCGCGCACCATCTGCGCCTCGGGCGGATTGACCAGCTTGATGCGGCCCACCACGATGACGCTGTTCTTCTGGCTGGTGCCGGGCACGGTGGAGATAGTGCCGTCCTTGGCGATGGTCACTTCGGTGTCGGGCGGGATGGTGATCGGGCCGGAGTCGCCCACCACGTTCAGACCGTCGCGGGTCTGCAGGATGCCGCTGGGCAATATCTGCAGACTGCCGTTGCGGCTGTAGGCCTCGCGGCCGGCAGCATCCTCGACGGCGATCCAGCCCTTGCCGTCGACAGCCACGTCGAGCGCGCGTCCGGTCATCTGGATGACGCCGGGACGGAAGTCCGTGCCCGAGGTCGAGTCCACCACGAAGGTGCGCGTCGGCAAGCCCTCGCCCTGCAGCGGCACCGCACGGAATGTGTCGATGGTGGCGCGGAATCCCGGCGTGTTGACGTTGGCCAGGTTCTGCGACACCGATGCCTGCTGTTGCAGGATGTGCGAAGCGCCGGTCATCGCGGTGTAGATCAGTCTGTCCATTTCATCCTCCCAAATACAGTGCTGAGTTCTGAGTACTCAGCACTCACGACTCCGTACTATTGTTATCTCAGGTTCACCAGTGTCTGCAACACCTGGTCCTGCGTCTTCACCGTTTGCGCGTTGGCCTGATACACGCGCTGCGCGGTGATCATGTTCACCAGCTCGGCAGTCAGATCGACGTTGGAATCTTCCACCGCCGAGGTCTGCAACACACCCAGGCTGGCCGAGCCCGGCGAACCGGTCAGCGGTGTGCCCGAGGTGGACGACTCCGCCCAGTTGTTGCCGCCCAGCGGCTGCAAGCCCTGCGGGTTGCTGAAGTTGGACAACACCACTTGGCCGAGCGTGCGGGTCTGGCCGTTGGAATAGCGGCCGGCGATGATGCCGTCGGAACCGGTGCTGAATCCGGTCATGCGGCCCGAGGTGTAACCGTCCTGACTCAGCGAGTTCACGCCGAAGATGCCGCCGAATTGCGAAGTGGATGCAAAATCGAAGCTCAATGTCTGTGCTGCCGCGCCGGTCGGCGTGAATGCGGCCGATGCCACTGCCCCCGCCGGCGTCAGGATGGTGCCGTTGGTATCGAAGGTCATCGTCGTCAACAAGCCGGTGGCGGGCGGGACCAGGGCGCCGTCGACCGTGAGGTAGGCGCTCCAGGCGTTGGTCGCCGTCTTGGCAAAATATACCGAGGCCACATGGCTGCCGCCCAGACTGTCATACACCGTCATCGAGGTGGAGTTGTTGAAGGTGGCCGAATTGGCCGGATCGAAAACGGGCGCGGCCGGGATGATCGTGGAGCGCGAGTCGAGATTCAGGCCGGCAACGATATTGGCCGTCGCATTGGGCAGCAGATCGGCCGTGGAGACAAGCAGATCGCCCGGCGTGGTCGCCATGATCGCGCCGGTCGCATCCGGCAGGAAGCCGGTCAGCCGGTAACCCTGGCTGGTCACGATGTAGCCATCCTTGTCCATCTGGAACTGGCCGTTGCGCGAATAGACGATGGAGCCGTTGTCGCTCAGGCGGAAGAAGCCGTTGCCGCTCACGGCCATGTCCAGCGAATTATTGGTGACGGTGATGTTGCCCTGGCCGAACTGTTGCGCCACGGTAGCCACGCGCGTACCGATACCGACCGCGCCGGCACCGCCCAGCGAATTGGCATACACGTCGGCGAACTGCGCCTGCGAGGCCTTGAAGCCGACGGTGTTGGCGTTGGCGACGTTGTTGCCGATCACATCCAGATTCTTGGATGCTGCATTCAGACCGCTTAATCCCTGTTGGAAACCCATGACAACCTCCTCTTAAAATCGATCACACGCTGTAGAAGCGACGTTCCCTACAAAATCTGCCGGACTGCATCCAGCCCCACATCACCCAGACTACCCATGTTCAGCATCGGGCCGGCGGAAGTCAGCAATACACTTTCCACCAGACCGTAAGAGAGTGTGGTCGGCGTGCTCTTCTTGCCGCTCAATTCTGCGCTGGCGCTGTATTTATACGTGCCGTCCGCAACCGCTGTGCCGGTGTCATCCTTGCCGTCCCACTGGAAGCCGATGGTGCCGCTATCCTGCGCGCCCAGTTGCAGCGTACGCACTACGTTACCCTCGGCATCGGTGATTGTCACGGCGACTTTGTCGGCCGGCTGGGCCAATTCCAGCGCCGCATCGGACTTGCCTCCCGCCATATTCATCTGCGATCCCGGCACCAGCGCCGCATGCCCGATCATGGAAGCCGCCTGCAACGATTGCGCGGCGGACATGCTGTCGCTGAGCGCCTGCACCGTGGCATTCAATTTGTCGATGCCGCTCACGGTGGAAAGCTGCGCCATCTGCGAAGTCACCTGCGCGTTGTCGAGCGGATTGAGCGGGTCCTGGTTCTTCATCTGCGTCACCAGCAGCTTGAGGAAGCGATCCTGCGTGTCCGCCGCCTGCGAGATCGTCGCGGCTGCCTGTGCGGCACCGGCGGAACCGCTACTTTGAACTGATGCGACCATGATCTGTCTCCTTATTGTCCGATGGTGAGCGTCTTGAGCAGCAATGTCTTGGAGGTGTTCATCACATCCACGTTGTTCTGGTAGGACCGCGATGCCGAGATCATGTTCACCATCTCGTCAACCGGATTCACGTTGGGCAGGGTCACATAACCCTGCTCGTTGGCCATCGGATGTTTCGGGTCGTACACCACCTTCATCGGCGAATTGTCCTCCACCACCGCGGAGACCTTGACCCCCGCGCCCGGCTGTCCGGCGACGGGCACCGTCTCGAACACCACCTGTTTGGCCTTGTACGGCTTGCCGTCCGGCCCGGTGGCGCTGTCGGCGTTGGCGAGGTTGCTCGCCACCGCGTTGAGGCGTTGCGATTGCGCCGTCATGGCGGAACCGGCGATATTGAATATGTTGAATAGAGACATGAAGTTTCCTCCTCTTAGCCTTGCAGTGCGGCCAGCACATCCTTGGCCTTGTCGCTGATGAACCTGACGCTGGCCTCGTAACGCAGGGCGTTGTCGGCAAATTGCGCGCGTTCCACGTCCATATCCACGGTGTTGCCGTCAGCGCTCGGCTGTACCGGTTTGCGATACATCACCGGCGCTCCCGTCACGCTCTCGCCCGCAGCGCCGCCCAGATGCCCCGGCGCGGTCCTGGCCACCTCCAGTGCTTCCCCGCTGCCCTGCAATGCGCTCTGCATGGCGCTGGTGAAATCGATGTCCCTGGCCTTGTAGTTGGGCGTGTCGGCGTTGGCGATATTGGACGCGATCAACTCCTGCCGCGCCGCGCGCAGGTTCAGCGCCGTCTGGTGAAAGCGGAACATGTCGTCTATGCTGTTACTCATCGTGCCCTCCTGCTCGCCTGTTGGGACTTTTCATGGCTTGCATACTAATCAGGGCATGTCACCGGCTATCCGCCGATTAAGGGTGAAAACCCGTTTTATTTCCCCCCTTAGAAAACCCCTTCCAGTTCCACAATATGGCCATGAAAAACCAGGCTTCCTTATTGCTGATGTTGGTCGCGCTGTGCGCCCCGTCCGTTTGGGCCGCAACGCCGCAAAGCCATGAACGCATACGCGAAACCGCGCTGGCTTATGCACAGGCCCAGTCTCGATCCCTGCCCGGCCAAGTCAGCATCCGGATCGGCGAGATCGACCCGCGCACCGTGCTGCGCGCCTGCACCGCGCTCGAGGCCTTCACACCCGGCGGTTCGCAGATGATCGGCAAGACCAGCGTCGGCGTGCGCTGCAAGGAACAGCCGGGCTGGACTATCTTCGTGCAGGCGGATATCCGCGTCACCGCGACGCTGCTGGTCGCCAACCGTCCGCTGTCACAGAACACGGTGTTGGGCGAGAACGACTTTTCGCTGCAAAGCGGCGAGCTGGGACAGCCCGGTATCCTCACCGAGCCCGCGCAGGCGGTCGGCAAGACGCTCAAGTTCGGCATCGGCGCGGGACAGGTGTTGCGGCAGGATATGCTGCGGGCCCCTTTCGTCGTTACCCAGAACCAGACGGTCGAAGTGCGGGTGCTCGGCAAAGGTTTTGCTGTCCGCGCGAGCGGGCAGGCGCTGAATAGCGGTGCGGAAGGCCAGAATGTGCAGGTGCGCATGGCGTCCGGCCAGGTCGTCAATGGTGCGGCAAGCAGGGACGGCACGGTGGATGTTCGACCGTGAGACGCATATAATGCCCGCCAGCCCGACAAGTACCCTAAAGTTTCGCCCGGCCCAGCCGATGTAGTGCTTAACCGAGCCAGTGAAAAGGGGAATACCCAAATGAAGATCGAAAAGACCAGCAAGCCGTTGCCCGCCACCCAGATCGGGGAAGCGACCGCGCGCAATCCGGCTGCACGCACCACGGGCACCCAGACTCCCGCCGCCGGAAACAGCGGAACCAGCGTGCATCTGGGGTCGACGACTGCACAGTTGCGCAGCATGGAAAGCAGCATCGCCAGCACACCGCTGGTCGATATCCACAAGGTCGCCGAGATCAAGCAGGCCATCAGCGAGGGCCGTTTCCAGGTGAACTCCGGCGTCGTTGCCGACCGGCTGATCGACACCGTGCGCGACCTGATCACCGCGAGCAAGCATTGACCGATAGCCGAACGATTCCTTCCACGACAGAGTTCCTGTCCACCCTGAACGACGAATGCGCAGCACTGGGCGCATTCGTCGTTTTGCTTGAAGACGAGCAACGCATCCTGTTAGGCCAGCACAGTGAAACCTTGCTGCAACTGGCCGAAGCCAAGATACAGCTCGTCAACAAGATCGCCACCCTTTCCGGGACACGCAAACGTTTTTTGCCGGAAGGAACGCGCGATACGGTGGAATGGCTGCGCAAGAATGCCCCGCAGGGACTGCCGAAATGGCACGAGGCACGCCAGTTGGCCGCGCACGCGCACCACCTCAACCAGACCAACGGCGAACTGATACAGATCAAACTGCGCTACAACCAGCAAGCCCTCGGCGTGCTCTACGGCGCCGCGCAAAGCGCCGCCGGACTCTACGGCGCAGACGGCCAGACCAGCCTGCCCAGCACCAGCCGAACTCTCGGCAGCGTCTAGAACTTCCTATTGCTGTTGTTCTGTGGAGACCGGTGTCTGCTCGGCCTCCGGCTCGGGCGTGAGCACGGTGATGGTCACGCGCCGGTTACGGGTGCGACCTTCGGGGGTGTCGTTCGGCAACACGGGATGATTGTCGGCGGCACCTTTCGCGGTGAGGCGTTTGGCGACGATGCCCTGTTCGATGAACAGGCGCACCACGCTGCTCGCGCGCGCCGATGACAGCTCCCAGTTGGAGGGGAACTGGGCGGTGCTGATCGGCTGGTTGTCGGTGTGCCCTTCCACTTCGACGGCGAATTCTTCGGCGGCCAGCTGCTTGGCGACGTCGGCCAGGGTCTGGCGCGCTTCGGCCTGCAAGACCGCTTCGCCCACGTTGAACAGCGCGCTGGCGTTGATATCCAGCTCGACGCCCCGGCCCGTCTGCGAGACGTTCATCTGCCCCTTCTTCACGAATTCGGCCATGGATTCGTTGAGGTTCTTGGCCAGGTTCTGCATGCGTTCGTTCTGCTTGCGCTGCTTCTCGGCGAGGCGCGCGTTGCGCCGGTCGACCAGCGATTTGAAATAGATCTCTTCCTCGGTCAGGCGCATGGTGCCGCCTTCCGCCTCGCTCGCCTTGGTGCCGAAAGCCTGGTTGATCGCCGCGCCGAAGACCTTGTACTTGCCCTCGTTGACCGAGGAGATGCCGTACATCACGACGAAGAAGGCGAACAGCAAAGTGATGAAGTCGGCGTAGGAGACCATCCAGCGCTCGTGATTGTCGTGTTCGGCTCTTTTCGGGCGGCGCGCCATTTCAGGACGGGATATAACCCCTCAGTTTGTTTTCGATGAAGCGCGGGTTCTCGGCGTTGGCGATCATGCTCAGGCCGTCCACCAGCATCTCGCGCATGTGGACCTGCTCCTGGATGAGTATCTTGAGTTTGCCCGCGATCGGCAGGAACAGCAGGTTGGCGGACCCGACGCCGTAGATGGTGGCGATGAAGGCGACCGCGATACCCGCACCCAGCTTGGCCGGCTCACCGAGACTCTGCATCACATGCACCAATCCCAGCACTGCACCGAGGATACCGATGGTGGGCGCGTAACCGGCGGCCGACTCCCACACTCGCGCCGCCTGCCAGCGCAGGGTCTCGTAGCTTTGCAGATCGATTTCCAGTATCTCGCGGATCTTCTCGGCGCTGTTGCCGTCGACCAGCAGCTGCAGGCCCTTGCGCACGAAGGGATCGTCGATGTTCTTGAGTTGCGCTTCCAGCGCCAGGATGCCGTCCTTGCGCGCGACGCTGCCCCAGGCAGTGATCTGGTAGGCCAGCTTCTGCACATCGACGACGGGAGTGACGAACACCCAGGCTGCCATTTTGACGCCGGTGACGAACACCCTGGCCGGATGCTGCAACATCACCGCACCGATGGTGCCGCCGAACACGATGAAGAACGCGGCCAGTTGCAGGAGTACATTGACCGAGCCGCCTTCGAGCAGTTGCCCGCCGAGGATACCGACGACCGCAACCATGACACCGAACAGGCTGAGCTTGTCCATCGATCAATATCCCTTCATGGAAGCGCGCAACCTTGCGACAGCCTGGGTATGCAGCTGGCACACGCGCGATTCGGACACGCCCATCACTTCGCCGATCTCGCGCAGGTTCATGTCCTGTTCATAGTGCATGCCCATCAACTGGCGCTCGCGCTCGGGCAGGCGCTCAATGGCCTTGATCAGCGCCTCGCGGAAACGGTCATCCTGCAACAGTTCCAGCGGATTGCTGTCGCTGTCGAACTCGAAACGGTCGAAGAAATCCTCATTGCCGTCGCCGTGGAAATCCTCGTAATAGACCAGTTGCGCGCCGCGCGCTTCCTGCAGCAACTGCTGGTATTCCGGCAATGCCACACCCAGCTCTCTGGCGATATCGGTCTCGTTCGGCATCTTGCCCAGCTTCTGCTGCAAGCGACTGATCGCGGTCTCGATGCGGCGCATGTCGCGGCGCATGCTGCGCGGCAGCCAGTCGGCACCGCGCAACTCGTCCAGCATCGCGCCGCGGATCCGTTGTGCCGCGTAGGTCTCGAACTGCGCGCCGCGCAGCTCGTCGTAACGGCCGGCCGCGTCGAGCAGCCCCATCATGCCGGCCTGAATGAGGTCGTCCACTTCTACGCTGCCTGGAAGCTTGAGCATCATGTGATGTGCGATACGCTTCACCAGATGGGCGTATTCCTTGAGGCACTCTTCTTTGTCGCTCAATCCGTTCGGCGTGTACATGGCCTTCGTCTTCAGGTTGCTGGCGATTCTCATGTGACCGTCGCCATTCTGTTGTTCGCCGGACGCGCTTGGCGCATCAGACGCTGCATCACGCTGCCAAGGGCATCATGACCTTCTTCCATCTTGCCCGGCACCCGCAACAGCCCCTGTGCGATCTCGCGTATGGCATACGATGATGGTGCCGCCGGAAACGCCTCGATCACCGGACGCCCCAATTGTGTCGCACGTTTGAGCTTTTCATCAACCGGAATATGGCCCAGATATTCCAGGTGCACCTGCAGATGCCTGCGCGCGACACCGGCCATGTTGTCGAAGACCGCCAGTGCCTCGTGTTCGCTGTCGACCCTGTTGACCACGATGTCGAACGCCTGCCTGCCATTATGCATCGCCATCTGCTTGAGCAAGGTGTAACTTTCGGTGATCCCGCTGCTGGTCGCATTCAGCACCAGCAGCAACGGCTCGTCGCCGGACAGGCTGGCGCAGACCGAATGTCCGGCGCGTGCCGCGTCCACCAGCACCACATCCATATCCTTCGAGGCTGCGCTCAGGGATTCCAGCAATCTTTCGCGCTGGTTCACGTCCAGCCTGGACAGATTCTGGATCGCGCGCGCCACCGGCAATACGCGCAGGCCCTGCGGGCCGCGCAGGATCACCTCCTGCCAGGTCGTTTCGCCGCGCACCACGTTGAGCAGGTCGTGGCGCACCTTCAACGCCAGCGTGTTGGCCACGTTGTCGTGCGTCAGGTTCTCGTCCAGCACCAGTACTTCCTTGCCGGAATTCCCCAGCACGGCGGCCAGATTGACCACGATGCTGGTGGCACCCAAGCCGTCGCGCGCGCCGACCACGGTCACCACGCGCGAGCTGGAACGTGCCAGCAGGCGGCGCAGCCCGGCGGCCTGATCGTTCATCCGGTCAGAGCGCATACTGACCTCCCAGCATCTTCTGGGCGCCGCCCAGTGCGGCCATGAAATTCGGCAACTCGGCTTCCGGCATGTCGAACGCCGCACTCGCCTTGCCCACATCCTTGAACAACCGGTGCAGCAGGTACTCCAGATTCACCTCGTGCAGGTCTTCCGGCACGCGCTGACCGCTGGCGATGTAGTGCATGGTCAGTTTGTGGCGCACCACCACATCCAGCACCGTGCCCAGCGTCACTGCTTCGTCCAGCTTGGTCGGGATGCAGCCGATCACGCCGCTGCCGCCGTACATCTTCACCACGTCGTCCAGCGTGCCGCCGGAACTGGTGGCGTTCAGCAGCAACAGACGCTGCACACCCACCGCGTCGAACATCTGCGCCTGTTCCGCCACGCGGCTGTCGCGCTGGCCGACGCCCATGGTGTCGATGATGACGAGATGTTTGTGCTTGAGGCCGGACAGCGTGAGGCGCAGGTCTTCGGTGTCGCGCACCGCATGCACCGAGACGCCCAGTATCTTGCCGTAGATCTTCAGTTGTTCGTGCGCGCCGATACGGTAGCTGTCGGTGGTGACCAGTGCGACCTTGTCGGCGCCGTAGCGCACCACGGCACGCGCCGCCAGCTTGGCGGTCGTCGTCGTCTTGCCCACACCGGTGGGGCCGACCAGCGCATACACGCCGCCGCGCGCCACCACGTCTTCCTGAAAAGTCGCCACACGCAGATTGTGGCCGAGGGCACGGCGCAGCCAGTCGAGGCCACCCTTGGCGGGCGCCTTCTCCAGCAACTGGCGCGACAGCATCGGGCTGAAACCGACGTTGAGCATGTCGCGCAACAGGCCGCCGCGTTCCGGGTCGCGCTGCTGCATGTCGGACCAGGAGAGGCGCGCCATCTGTTCCTGCATCATGTTGCGCATGGTCTTGATCTCGGACAGCAGCGATTGCTGCTCCGCGACCGCGTCCCTGCCTGCGCGCGGCACAGGAACTTCGCGTCTGCTGTTCGCATCCAGCACCTTCGCCCCCAGCGTGGCGGCCTGGTTCGCACCCTGCGCGCTGAGTGTGCCACTGCGCTGCGGCTTGGCCGCGTTGTCGGGTATGCGCGTTTCGCACACGCGCGTCTCGCTCAGATGCGCCAGGTCGGATCCGGCCAGGGCCACGATCTCCACCCCTTCCGGCACCTTGCGGTTGGACAGGATCACGGCGTCTGCGCCGAGTTCGACACGTACCAGCTTCAGCGCGTCGCGCGAACTGGCTGCGATGAATTTTCTTGCGTTCATGCTCTACCCCCCACCATGGATGTGACACGTACCGTCTTGAAACCCGGCACTTCTTCGTGCGAAATGACTTTGAGTTGCGGCAGCGAGCGCTTGAGGAAGCGCGCCAGCAGGTCGCGGATATGTCCCGGCACCAGCAGTACCGTGGGCAGCCCCATCTGTTCCTGCGACTGTGTCGCGTTGCGCGCCTCGCGCAACAGGGTGTTTGCCAGGCTCGGTTCGATGGCCGAGCCGCCCGCCTGCAGGGCTTGCGCCAGCACGTATTCGAGTTCCTTGTCCATGCCGATGACTTGCAGCTCCTGCGCCGAGGGATAGAACTGCTGCACGATGGCCGGGCCGAGCGAGACGCGCACGATGGATGTCAGCACGTTGGTGTCCTGCGTGTGCGGCGCGTGTTCGGCCAATGTCTCGAGGATGGTGCGCATGTCGCGGATGTGCATGCCTTCGTCGAGCAGGTTCTGCATCACCTTCTGCACCGTCGCCAGCGACAGCAGCTTGGGCACCAGGTCTTCGGTCAGCTTGGGGGCGAACTTGCCGAGGTGGTCGAGCAGTTGCTGCACTTCCTGGCGTCCGAGCAATTCGGCGGCATGGGTATGGATGAGGTGGCTCATGTGCGTCGCCACCACCGTGCTGGTGTCGACCACGGTGTAGCCCATGGCTTGCGCATGTTCGCGCACGTTCGCCTCCACCCAGATCGCGGGCAGGCCGAAGGCCGGGTCTTTGGTCACCGTGCCGGGGAGCATGCCGCTCACGTTGCCGGGATTGATGGCCAGGAACAGGTTGGGATAGGCCTCGCCGGTGCCGATCTCGGCGCCCTTCAGCGTGATGCGATAGGCGTTGGGGCGCAGGTCGAGGTTGTCGCGGATATGCACGGCGGGCGGCAGGAAACCCATGTCCTGCGTGAATTTCTTGCGGATGCCCTTGATGCGGCGCAGCAGGTCGCCGTCCTGCGCCTTGTCCACCAGCGAGATCAGGCGGTAACCGACTTCCAGTCCCAGCACATCGACCTGCGCCACATCTTCCCAGCTCGCTTCCGGCGCTTCGTTGCTCGGGGCGAGCACGGGACTCTCCGCCTCGGCAGCCTTTTCCTCATCCTGCCTGGCGCGTTGCAACAGGAAATAAGCGAACCAGCCCAGCCCGCCCGCCAGCAGCAGGAAGGGGAAGTGCGGCATGCCGGGGATCAGGCCCAGCATGCCGATGATGGCGGCGGTGAGGATGAGGACCTGCGGACTGGCGATCAGTTGTTTGGACAGTTGCTGGCCGATGTTGTCTTCGGAAGCGACACGGCTCACCACCATACCGGCGGCGGTGGAGATCACCAGCGCGGGGATCTGCGCCACCAGGCCGTCGCCGATGGTGAGCAGGGTGTAGTTCTTGGCGGCCGTGGCGATATCGAGATCGTGCTGCAACACCCCGATCGCCAGCCCGCCGATGATGCTGATCAGCATGATGATGATGCCGGCGACGGCATCGCCGCGCACGAACTTGGAGGCACCGTCCATCGCGCCGTAGAAATCGGCTTCCTGGGATATCTCGGCGCGGCGTTGGCGCGCCACGTCTTCGCCGATCAACCCGGCATTGAGGTCGGCGTCGATCGCCATCTGTTTGCCCGGCATCGCATCCAGGGTGAAACGCGCACCGACTTCGGCGATACGTCCCGCACCCTTGGTGATGACCACGAAGTTGATGACGACGAGGATGACAAAGACAACGATGCCCACGGCGTAGTTGCCGCCGACCAGGAAGTGGCCGAACGATTCGATCACTTTGCCCGCCGCATCCGGGCCGGTGTGGCCTTCCAGCAGCACCACGCGGGTAGAGGCGACATTGAGCGACAGGCGCAACAGGGTGGTGATCAGCAATACGGTGGGGAACACGGCGAAATCGAGCGGTCTGGTGGTGTTCATCGCCACCAGCAGGACCATGATCGCCAGCGCGATGTTGAAGGTGAACAGGATGTCGAGCAGGAACGGCGGCAGCGGCAGCACCATCATCGACAGGATCATCACGATCAGGACGGGGCCGGCCAGCCCCCGCACACCGCCGCGAAACAATGCTTCCCTCAATACTCCGAACATTTCCGCACTCCCTGAGTCCATTCATGCAATCCGCGAAGATTGCTTCTCTTGTGCGTATTATCTGGAACCGGCGTCAAATCGATGACGTGAATAGAGGGGGATTTCCGCGGTTATTCAGCAGTGTCGGGAAACTGCCTACAGCGCCGCGTTGGCCGGATCGAGTTCTTTTGGAACGGGGAGTTCCGTCGGCTCCTGCGGGTAGGCGCCGCCGACGGTTTTGTAGCGGCGCAGTTGATAGACGTAGGCGAGCACTTCGGCGACAGCGGTGAACAGCGCCTCGGGAATGGGCTGGCCGAGGTCGCAGTGCTTGTGCAGCGCGCGCGCCAGCGGCGGCGCCTCAAGGATGGGCACATTGTGTTCCCTGGCGATCTCCCTGATCTTCGCCGCCAGCAGGTGCGAACCTTTCGCCACCACGACGGGCGCGCGCATCTTGTTCTCGCTGTATTTCAGCGCAACCGAGAAGTGGGTCGGGTTGGTCACCACCACGTCGGCGGTCGGGATCTCGGCCATCATGCGGCGGCGCGCCATCTCGCGCTGCATGCTGCGCACGCGCGCCTTGACCTGCGGATCGCCTTCGGTCTCCTTGGCTTCCTGGCGCACCTCTTCCTTGGTCATCTTCAGTTTCTTGTTGTGTTCCCATAACTGGAACGGCACATCCACCGCCACGATCAGCAGCATCCCGCCCATGATGGCGGCAAAACACCACCACACCAGACTGCCCAGATGCGGGATGGCGATATGGACCGGCTCGCTCACCAGCATCAGCACGGCCTCGCGGTTGTGCCACACCACCCAGGCGCCGATGCCGCCCACCACCAGCGACTTGGCGACGGCCTTGGCCAGTTCCATCAGACTGTTGGTGGAGAACATGCGGCCGATGCCGGTGAGCGGATTGAGTTTGTTGAGGTTGGGCTGCAGGGGCTTGAGCGTGAACAGCCAGCCGTTCAGCAGCAGCGGCGAGAACGCGGCCACCAGCAACAACAAGCCGAGCAGCGGCAGGAACGCCAGCAGCGCCTCCATGCTCAGTTCATGCAGGCGCGGCAGCAGCAGTTCGGTTTTGAAGGCCAGTTCCTTGTCCAGGGTGAGGCCTTCGCGCAGCACGGTGATCAGGCTTTGCAACAACGCGGACCCCATCATCCACAATCCCGCCCCGCCGACCATCAGACCGAGGAACGTGGAAAGTTCGCGCGAACGCGCGACCTGCCCTTCTTCGCGGGCCTGGTCCAGTCGTCGTTGCGAGGGTGATTCTGTTTTTTCTAGGTCGCTGTCCTGTTCGGCCATGGCTGTGTCCTTTGCACATGGCGATTATCGGCGGAGGAAGGAGATTCAATCCGGAGAACAGCGGGAGAAAACCCAGGCAATCCCAAAAATCCGCGAAGTGACATGCGGCTGATTCAGCCCATCCTGGCCAGCCGCGCCTGCACCCGCTCCGCCATACTCGCCAAAGGCACGACCTCGTCCACCGCGCCGACGGCGATGGCTTCGCGCGGCATGCCGAACACCACGCATGTGGCTTCGTCCTGGGCGAAGTTGTAAGCGCCCGCTTTTTTCATCTCCAGCATCGCCACGGCCCCGTCCTTGCCCATGCCGGTCAGCATCACACCGATGGCATCTTTGCCCAGATAGCTGGCGGCCGAACGGAACAGCACCTCGACCGAGGGGCGGTGCCGGTTCACCGGCGGCTCCCGGCTGAGCACGGTGCGATAGCCCGTTGCGGCAGGCTCGATCAGCAGATGGGAATGTCCCGGCGCCAGATAGACGCGGCCGGGTTCGAGCTTTTCGTGATGCGCCGCCTCGCGCACCTGCATCGCGGTCAGATGATCCAGACGCTCGGCAAAGGATTTGGTGAACAGCTCCGGCATGTGCTGCGCGATGAGGATGGCGGGACTGCGCTCGGGCATGCCCGCCAGAAGCACCTTGAGCGCTTCGGTACCGCCGGTGGATGAGCCGATCACGATGACCTTCTGCCCCATCACGCCGCCCTGGCCGCAAGTTCGTAGACCGTGCTGCCGCGCAACTTGAAGATGGCGCTGGCATGATAGAAGCTCTCGGAATGTCCGGCGAACAGCAGGCCGTTGCCGCGCAGCAGCGGGGTGAATTTCTTCAGGATGGCAAGCTGGGTGTCCTTGTCGAAATAGATCATCACATTGCGGCAGAAGATGGCATCCAGCGGCGCGTGGATCGGCCAGCCGGCCTCCAGCAGGTTGAGGCGGCGGAAGTCGATCATCCGCTTCAATTCCGGCCTGATCTGCACATACCCTGCGTTCGCCCCCGTCTCGCGGGTAAAGAAACGCTCCACCTGCTGCGGCGGCAATCTGGCGACCGCCTCGGCCTTGTACCTGCCTTCGCGCGCGGTCTGCAACACTTTGGTGTCGAGGTCGGAGGCGATGATATGGACAGGACGCTCGTAACCGCCCAGCGCCTCCACCGCGGTCATCGCCATCGAATAGGCTTCCTCGCCGGTGGAACAGGCGGAACACCACAGCGTGAGCGTATGCCCGGTTTCCTGCCTGCGCAGGTGCTCGGCCAGGATGGGGAAGTGATGCGGTTCGCGAAAGAACGAGGTGAGATTGGTGGTGAGCGAGTTGGTGAACGCCTCCTGCTCGGCTTCGTCGCCATGCTGCAGGCGGTCCAGATACTCGACGAAACTCCGGGTGCCGGTCGCACGCAGCCGCCGTGCCAGACGGCTATAGACCAGCTCCTGTTTATGCGCGCCCAGCGAGATGCCCGCGTACTCGTAGATCAGCTTGCGGATGCGCTGAAAGTCCTGGTCGGTGAATTGGAATTCGCGGGCTTGTGCATTGCTCATGCCGCCATTTTACGTGGAGAATGGCAAAGCAGATCGTTATCTGCCCACAGGATGACCACCTGGCACCATCATCATGCGTACTGCCGCCGCTAGAGCCCGCCGCGCACGTCGCTGAGCAGTTCCTTAATATCGAGGATCAGCACGATGTCGCCTTCGCTGGACATGGTGACGCCCGCCACGCCTTTGGGGCGGAAGGTATCGAGCGATTTGATCACCACATCCTCGTGCCCGACGAACCCGTCCGCCGTCAGGATGAAGCTGTTGTTGCCGAACTGCATGAGTACCCCGACTTCGGAGTTCTCGTTGCTGCCCCAGCCGATGAGTTGCGCCAGCGGCAGCACCGGCAACACTTCGCCGCGCACCACCATGGTCGCCTTGCCTGAAACTTTTTGCAGCTCCTGCTGGGTGACCGGCAATATCTCGCGCACCATGGACAAGGGTACGGCGAACGACTGGTCGGCAAGACGCAAAACCAGCACCGGCAGGATAGCCAGCGTGAGCGGCAGGGAAATGGAGAAGGTGGAACCTTTGCCCGCCTCGGACTGGATGCTGACCGTACCGTTCAGTTTCTGGATGTTGGTCTTCACCACATCCATGCCGACGCCGCGGCCGGACACGCTGGAGATCTCGTCCTTGGTCGAGAATCCCGGCAGCAGGATCAGTTCCAGACAGCGCGCTTCATCGAGTGTATTGGCCATCTCGGCGGTGATCAGTCCTTTCTCGACCGCCTTGTTGCGGATCACTTCCGGACGCATGCCCTTGCCGTCGTCGGTGATGGTGATGAGGATGTGGTCGCCCTCCTGACGGGCCGTGAGTTCGACGATGCTCTTTTCCGGCTTGCCGGCTGCCAGTCGGGCCTCGGGGATCTCAACGCCGTGATCGACGGCATTGCGCACCAGATGCACCAGCGGATCGTTCAGGTCTTCGATCATGGTCTTGTCCATCTCGGTCTCCTCGCCGACCAGCACCAGCTCGACATCCTTGCCGAGCGAACGCGCCAGATCGCGCGCCAGACGCGGATATTTCTTGAACAGGCGGCCGATGGGTTGCATACGCGTCTTCATCACCGCGTTCTGCAGGTTCACCACCAGCATGTCCAACTGGCTGACGGACTGATCCAGCTCGCGCAGGGTGTCGGTATCGTGGCGGCCTTGCAGGATGTCGGAGCGCAAATGGGTGAGGCGGTTCTTGGTCAGGCCGATCTCGCCGGACAGGTTGAGCACCTGATCGAGGCGGTCGGTATCGACGCGGATGGTGGTCTCTTTCGCCTCGGTGGTCGGCACATCGCCCGCGCGCCGCCCGACGGTCGTGCCCGGCACATCGGTGGAGCGGCGACCGAAGGCCTTTTTGGTGGATTCTTCCTCATTGACAGCTGCCGCGATCTGCTTCTCGTCGCGCGTTGCGCCGACTTGCGCAACGATGTCGCCGCCGGTGAGCGCATTGTAGAGCGCTTCCCAGTCCACACTGTCCGCGCCTGCCGGCGATGCACCCAGCACTGCGGCGGGTACCGGCGCTGTCTGGACCGGTTTGGCTTCACTCCTGGAGATCGCCGCGACTGCCTTGCCGCTCAGCGCATCCTTCAATGCGCCGATCACTTCGCCCGGTGCTCCGGCCGGTTGCAGACTTTGCTGCAATGCCCCGAACATCTTGCGCACTTCGGCTGTCGCCGCGAAGATCACATCCATCAACTCCGCATTCAGCGTCAGTTCGCCGTTGCGCAACTTGTCGAACAGGTTCTCGGTGAGGTGGCACAGCGTCACCAGTTCCGCCGCATTGAGGAAGCCGGCGCCGCCCTTGATGGTATGGAAACCGCGGAATATCTCGTTCAGCAAGCCGCTGTCGGAAGGGTTCTTTTCCAGCTCCATCAACTTGCTGTCCACATCGGACAGCATGTCGCCTGCTTCCGTCAAGAAGTCCTGCAACAGCTCTTCCATTCCCACGAAGTCGTTCATGTTCTTCTCCCAAACCCGCACTCGGCACCCGCGACCCGGTACCGCTTAAAACCCCAGACTTTCCAGCAAGTCATCCACCTGATCCTGGCTGGTGACCACATCCGTGCGCCCCTTGGCGCTGATGACCGGACCGTTGAGCTGACCGGCATTCAGATCCGCCTTCACCGAGGCGGGGGCGTTCTCCACCAGCAGCGCCAGCAGTTGCTGTTCCATGTGCCGAGTCACTTCGATGACCTTCTTGATGACTTGGCCGGTCAGATCCTGAAAGTCCTGCGCCAGCATGATCTCGGTCAGTTGCGCGTTGGTCGCCTTGGCCTTCCCGGGTGCCTCGTGCAGGAAGGCATGGGTCTGGGTGACCAGATCCCTGAACTGCTGCACGTCGAGCTTTTTCTCGAACAACATATCCCACTGTTTGGCCAGATGCTGCGACTCGCTGCCCAGTTTCTCGACCACCGGCTGTGCCGTTTCGGTGGCATTCAATACGCGCTCGGCGGCCTGCTGCGTCAGGGTGGCCACATAGGTGAGGCGATCGCGTGCATCCGGGATGGTCGCCGCGGCCTTTTCGATTTCCTTGTTCAAGCCCAGTTCACGCAGGGTGTCGTGCAGGGCGCGTGCCATCTGGCCGATCTGGTTGATGACCTTGGCCTGTTCGCCGTCGCCGCCTGCGGCAACCGGTGCGCCGGCAAATGCCGCCGCTTTTGCCTCGTCGTTGTTGGCAGCGATGATGCTGTCGAACAGTGCTTCGAGATCGTCTGAGTCTTGTGTCGCAGTAATGGTAGCCATGGCCAGCCTCACTTGTTTAGCTGCGGAAATGCCGCAAATATCTTTTTCAGCTTCTCGTCCAGCGTGGCGGCCGTGAACGGCTTGACCACATAACCCGACGCGCCCGCTTGTGCCGCCGCGATGATGTTCTCCTTCTTCGCTTCCGCCGTCACCATCAATACCGGCAGGTGCTTGAGACCCGCATCGGCACGGATCTCGCGCAGCAGTTCGATGCCGGTCATGTTGGGCATGTTCCAGTCGGACACCACGAAATCGAATTTTTCGCCGCGCAGTTTGTTCAGTGCATCCACGCCGTCCTCGGCTTCCTGGACGTTGGCGAACCCGAGTTCTTTCAGAAGGTTCCGCACGATGCGGCGCATCGTGGAAAAATCATCCACCACCAGGAATTTCGTATCTTCTATGCCCATCTCAGTCTCCTAATTACAGTTCCGAGTGCCGAGTCTTGAGTGCCGGGCACTCCGGACTCCGGACTCACTTCTATATCAACAGCGGGCGCAGTGTCGACGACAGCACCATCGAATCGAACTTGGGCACGTAGTAATCCACCCCGACGCGTTTGCCCATGGCGCGGTTCGCGTCCGACGACAGGGAAGAGTGCATCACCACCGGGATATTGCCGAAGCGTTGGTCGCCCTTGACGTTCTGGGTCAGCACGTAACCGTCCATCTCCGGCATCTCCGCATCGGTGAGAATGACCTGGATCTGGTCGTGCAGGTTGACGCCCGCGTTCTGCGCGGCATCGGCCATCGCCTTCAACCGTTCCCATCCCTCGCGCCCGTTGTTCGCCTGGATGTGCTTGACGCCCATCTTGTCCAGCACTTCGACGATCTTGCGGCGCGCCACCAGCGAATCGTCGGCGAAGAACACACACAATTCGCGCTCCGATTCGACGCGCTCGACATTGCCGACCACGCCCTCGCCGAAGGCATCGGCCAGTATCTGCTCGACATCGAGGATGGACACCAGCGAGCCGTCTTCCAGTTCGGTGATGGCGGTGATCAGCGCGGTCTTGTCGGAGAGCATGCCCTCGGTCGGGCGCACCTTGTCCCAGTCCACACGGATGATGCGATCCACGCACTCCACCAGGAATCCCAGGATATGACGGTTGAATTCGGCGACCATCATGGTCTCCTGCTTGCCCTGCGACTTCATGCCCAGGAATTTCGCCAGATTCAGCACCGGCATCACATGGCCGCGCAGACTGATAATGCCGTCCACGCCGCCCGGCATGTTCGGCGTGCGGGTGACCTTGCCGATCTGGCACACTTCCTTGACCTTGAACACGTTGATCCCGAACTTCTCGTTGCCGCCGAGACTGAACAGGAGTATCTCCATCTTGTTGGTGCCCGCCAGATTGGTACGCGCATCGATCTGATCCATCAGACCGTCCGTCCCCGCGCTCAGCATGTCTTGTGCGTAAGTCATCGTCCTCTCCCTATCACGCCAACAGCCGTGCCAGCGTCTGCGCCAGCTTCTGCGGTTCGAACTTCGGCACATACTCGTCCACCCCCACGGTCTTGCCGAGCTGCTGATTGGACGAACTGGACAGCGACGAGTGCATCAACACGGGGATGCCGCTGAACCGTTTGTCCGCTTTGATCTTGCGCGTGAGCATATAGCCATCCATCTCCGGCATCTCCACATCGGTGAGGATCACCTGCACCAGATCCTTCAGCGGCGTATGCGAAGCGTCGGCGTAGTCGGCCATCTTTGACAGTTCGATCCAGGCCTGGTGTCCATTGATGGCAGCGATGGATTTGATCCCCATCGCGTCCAACGTGCGCTGGATCTGATGACGCGCCACGGTGGAATCGTCGGCAAAGAACACGGTTCGATCCGGCTTGCCGATAGACTTCACGCTCTTGAAGATCATGTCGTCGGCGTCGAAACGGCTGGTCTCGGACAGCACCTTCTCCACATCCATCATCATCACCAGACGGCCGTCTTTCAGCTCGGTGATGGCCGTGACCAGACCGCCCATCTCCGCCACCAGCATGGCGGGCGGCACACGCATCGCCGACCAGTCCAGGCGCAGGATGTTGTCCACCGCCTTGACCAGGAAGCCCTGGGTGTGACCGTTGTATTCGGTCACGATCATGATGTCGGCCTTCTCGTCGGTCTGGATACCCGCGTATTTCGCCAGATCGATGATCGGCACCAGCGCGCCGCGCAGGCTCACCATGCCTTCCACCGCTTCCGGCATCTCGGGCGCGCGCGTGATCGGCGGGATGCGCATCACCTCGCGCACCTTGAACACGTTGATGCCGAAGGTCTCTTCGCGGCGGGTGCGCCTGTCCAGCCCGAGCGTGAACATCAGGATCTCCAGCTTGTTGGTGCCTGCCAGTTTTGTCCGGGCATCAATGCTTTTTAGCAGGTCAGACATTGTCTTCTCCAATTTCCAGTTCTGAGTGCCGGGTGCTGAGTACTCGGAACTCAGTACTCATCACTATTTTTTGCGCATTTGGTCAACGGATAACCGGCCCTGCTGAGTTCATCGGCTGATTTCGCCAATTCTTCAGCCGCAGTCTTGGCATCCTGCGCGGAATGCGTGTTGCTATCCACCAGCCCGGTGATCTGCTCCAGGCTCTGCGCCACGCTTTCGCCGGCCGCCGACTGTTCCTTCGAGGCCACCGCGATGTGGTCGACGCGATCTGACACCTGTACGGTCGCCGCCATGATCCGCTTCAGCCCCTCGCCGTTCTTGCGGGTCAGCGTGATGCCGCCTTCGACTTCGCTCACCGCACCCTGCATCGATTTCACCGCCGCATCGGAGATGGTGTTGATCTCGGTGATGGTCCTGGCGATATCCTTGGTGCTGGCCGCCGTACGCTCCGCCAACTTGCGCACTTCGTCCGCGACCACCGCGAAGCCGCGCCCCTGCTCGCCCGCCCGTGCCGCCTCGATGGCCGCATTGAGCGCCAGCAGATTGGTCTGCTCGGCGATCTCCTTGATGGCATTGGCGATCACACCAATGCGCTGGATGGACTCGCCCAAGTCAGTGATCGTTTTGCTCGATGATCGCACCGTGCTGGCCACCTTGCCGGTCGCCGCAATGCTGAGTTCCATGTTGCAACTGTTTTCTTCGACGATCTTCTGCATCGCTTTGGCATCGCTGAGCGAATCTGCCGCCATGCTCGCGACCTCGATGACAGACTGGCTGAACTGCTCCATCGTCGCGGCGATTTGCTGAATATGATCCTGCTCGGTCAGGGCATTGCTGGCTACCCCGCTCACCCTTGCATCCACTTCTCCGATGCGTCCCTGCATCTTCTTCGTCTGGGTAACGATCTCGTCCACCATGGTGCGCAGATAGCATTGCATGGACTGGATCTCGCACAAGAGCGAACCCATTTCATCCCGGATCGAGATATCCAGCTCGGTATCCAGATTGCCTTCCATGATGTTCTTGAATTCTTTATCCACCGCCAGAATCGGGCAACAAATAAATTGTTTTGCGCTGATGCCAAAGAGGAAATACAGGAATATCAGCAGTCCAATCTGTCCAGCCAACATCATCCATGCCCTTTGCTGAGCTTTCAAAAAGTCCGGCTTGAGGTCGAACAACACGTCGGAAGCGCCCAGCACGGCGCCTTCCTCTGCCTGGTGACAGCCGGTGCAATCCGTGCCGTGAAAATCTTTGCTGGCGAAATATGGAGTGACGACGCGCAAAGAGGGTGCGCCGGATTTGTCATAGATCAACATCACGCTTCTTTTCTTGCTCTCCAGCACCTGTCGCTGCACATCATCCCTGACCGCCTCTTCCGGCAGGCCCGCGCCGTACAAGTCGACCACTTTTTGCGCCCGGACGATCTTTGCCTCCATGACCCCGCCAGAGGATTTTATTTTCTTGAACAGCAACCTGCGGTTATTGACTTCGCCAATCTGGCCGGTGGTCATCAACATATTCGCACTGTCGATAAATTGATTGGAGACCATCGCACCTTTTTCAGACGCGCTATTGACCATGTCCCTTTGCAGCGCGTCCCATACCACAAACTGTCCGATGATTGAAAAGATCGCGAGTGGAACAAGTATCACTGCCTGCAGCTTGGTTTTCAGCGACCAGTTCTTGAACTTGTACCGCTCGTATCTGGAAACGATCTGCGCACCGGTCCGGTTCAGCTCGCGATACTGCACTTCCGCTTCCGCCACCTGCTCGCGCGTGGGAGAACGCCGCACCGACATGTAGCCGATGACGCCGCCTTTTTCAATGATGGGCGCAACGGTAGCGCGCACCCAGTAATGGTCGCCGCTCTTGCAGCGGTTCTTCACCATACCGCGCCAGGGATGTTCCGACTTCAACGTATCCCACAGCCACTTGAATGCCTGCGGCGGCATGTCGGGATGACGCACGATGTTATGGTTGTTGCCGATCAATTCCTCGCGCGAATAACCCGAGATCGCCACGAACGCATCGTTCGCATAGGTGATAGTGCCCCTGGTGTCGGTCTTGGAGACCAGCACCATCCCGGCCGGGAGCGGCACTTCCTTTTGCGATACATAGGCGTTCTTGTTTTGCATGACCTCCTCCTTCAGACCTTTTCAGGTCTTGAAACGTCCGGCTGCGCTTTGCAGCGCGCGCGCCAGATTTTCCAGATGCACGATCTCTTTCGAGTTGGAGTCCACGGCCGCATGGTTCTCCTCCGACATCTGCGCGATCTTTTCAACATTGCGCGCGATCTCGGTGCTGGCCAGACTCTGTTCGCTGACCGAGGCGGCGATGTCATGCACTCCGCCGCTCGACAGTCTGACCGCATCCCCTGTTCCGGCAAGCACCTCCGCCACTGTCTCGACCTGTTGCTGGGTGGTTTGCAAAGAGCGCAGGCCGGTCTGCACCGTCGCCTCGACATGCGTCGACTTCAGATTCAGCACACTGGTGACTCGGTCGATCGCGTTGGCCGATTGCGCCGATTTTTCCGCCAGTTTGCGCACCTCGTCCGCCACCACGGCGAAACCGCGCCCCTGCTCGCCGGCGCGCGCCGCTTCGATCGCGGCATTCAGCGCCAGCAGATTGGTCTGGTCGGCGATATCCTTTACCTGCTGCGTCATGCCGGCGATAGCACGCGTGCTGTCGACGAATTCCTTGACCGAACTGGCGATCTGATTCACCGCTTCCTGCACATTGTCGATCTCGGCCATCATCACCGTTACGCTCTCATTGCCATGCAAGGCTTGCTGCAAGCTCTGTTCGGAAGCCTTGCGCACTTCCTCGGCATTCACGGCAACCGAGTTGATGCTCACCGTGATCTCTTCCACCGCAGCCGCAGTGGAGGCGGCGGCTTCGCTCTGTACCTGCGAACCCTGGGTGATCTGCGCCGCCGATGCCGCGAGTTGCGTCACCGTGGCGAGCACACTATCCGCGCTCCCATGCACCTGGCGGATGGTCTGACGGAAACTCTCTATCAGGGTATTGAATGCCTTGGCGGTTTGCGCCACTTCATCGTCACCCGTGATGGCAACTGTACGAGTCAGGTCTCCATCTGCAGCAGCGCGCATCATGGTATCCCGCATCGCACCGGTAGAACGCGTGACACCGCTGATAATTGAAGCGCCAAGCGCGATACCCGATACGGCGCTGATCAGGATAAGGAAAATGAGGATCGTGCGTGCGGTCGCGAATTTGGCCATTCCGTCTTCATACAATTTGCTCGTTTCCCGCGCTTGCAGCTCTATCAATTCCCCCAGCGTCTCCGACAGGGGATGCGACAGGGGGCGCACACTGGAGGCATATATCTTTTTCAACACTTCGGCATTCCCCTCCTGCATGGCTGCCATGGCCGGCTTGATACCCTCTTCGACAAAGCGGGCGTGCTGTTCGGCAAACTTGCTGGCCAGCGCCTTCTCGTCCTCGTACATGAAGGTCGCCATGTACGCACCCAGGTTTTTATCGATAAGGGCTATGTTCGCCCTCATTTTCCCGAGTTGCTCTTGCGCCTTCTCCGGCATAATGATGCCGGTCGTCACCGCAATGCGATTGTTCAAATTCGCCGTCCGCACCACGCCAAGTTGCACAATTGGTATCACGCGGCCGTTGTAGATCGTGCGCATCGCTTCGTTCTCATCATGCGCCACATACAGGCCGATCCCGCCGACCACCGCCATCAAGGTCAGCAAAATGGCTAGCAATCCCAGCAAGCGTGTACGTATTTTCAGATTGTTCAACATAGCCCTCTCCATTTTCATCTTGGAAACCACCGTTGCGCGTTGCCAACTTCATGCAACGACAAACTGGTTGCGGGTGTTCCCTCATCCCGATTCCTCCGGTGGAACGACTGGCCATTCGACCAAGTCCGCAAGCGGGCAAGTCGCCGGTCATCCCCGAGGGAAAGGGACTTTACTCACTCCCCCTCCCTGAGATGGGCCGGGATGAGGGTTTGCACCATGCAGATGTCCGGCTAACCACGATTTTCAGGTTCATTTCCCCTTAAGCCTTGAATCTGGCAACAGCATTCTGCAAATCCGCGCCCATGCATTCCAATTCCGCGATGTCACGCGCTGTCTGCTCGATAGCCGCGTGGTTCTTCTCAGCCATCCTGGCGATCTGTCCGATGTTGCGCGTGATCTCGTTGCTCGCGATCCCCTGTTCGGTGACCGATTCGGCGATCTCGCCGACCCCGACGTTCGACGCTTTCACCGCCGCACCCGCCTCTTTCAATACGGCAGACATCAACTCGACATGCTTGTGCGTGGATTGCAGCGACTGCATGCCGGAAACGATGGATTGCTCGACCCGCGCGGATTTCTCGTCCAGCTTGCTGGTGACCTTGTCGATCTCGCTGGCCGACTGGGCGGATTTCTCCGCCAGCTTGCGCACCTCGTCCGCCACCACCGCGAAACCGCGGCCCTGCTCGCCCGCACGCGCCGCCTCGATCGCGGCGTTCAGCGCCAGCAGATTGGTCTGGTCGGCGATGTCTTTCACCTGCTGGGTCATGCTGGCGATGGTTCGTGTACTCTCCACGAACTCGTTTGCGGACATGGCGATCTGCTGCACCGCACCTTCGATGCTCTGGATCTCGCGTACCATCTCGGCCACGCTGCGGTTGCCCTGCTCGGTCTGCTGCATGCTCTTTTCCGACAGGTCACGCACCACACTGGTGTTTCCCGCCACCGAATTGATGCTGGTAGTCACTGCGCCGACCGCGTATGCGGTCGAGGAGACCGCCTCGCTCTGCGCGCGCGAACTGTCCGCCACATCGGCCGACGTGGCGGCGATATGACTGGTGGTCTTGTTGATCCTGTCCACGCCGCTCAACACCTGCCGGATGATGGCGCCGAAGTTATCGATCAGTGCGTTGAAAGAGACCGCAGTCTGGCCGACCTCATCCTTGCTGCGCACGGCGACGCGACGCGTCAGATCGCCGTCCGCCTGCATCGCCTGCATGGCCTGTTGCAGTTCGCGGGTCGGGCGCGTCACCTGGTTGATGAGCCAGCCGATGACGAAGAACAAGGCCACCTGTATCGTGATCTGGCCTATCCACAACACCGCACTGGCCTTGCTCATCGCGGCGTATTCGTCCGAGATATCCAGACTCACGCTCACCGCGCCGACCACCGCGCCGTCCTCGGCGGTGTGGCACAACAGGCAATTGGTGCCGGTACCGCGAAAATCCTTGGCGGCAGCGACCGGCTCAACCACGCGCAGGATGCGTTTCCCGTCCTTCTCGAAGAACACGCTTTGCTGTTTGCCGCTGTTCAGCGCCGCACGGTCCAAGTCATCCCTTGCCTGTTCCTCGGGGACGCCGGCACCAAACTGGCTCTCCAGCACACGGCCGCGCACGATGCGCAACTCCTCCGCTTTGCTGGATACCGCCATCTTCTTGACGAACAGTCGGCGCTGTTCGATATCCGAGATGCTTCCGTTCAGCATCATCATGTTCAGACCGTTGAACACGCCATCCGCCGGGATCACTGCGCGGTTCTTGGCATCTTCCAGCACGCGCATTTCATAACGGTCGAACGCCCAGCGCTGCGCAAACACCAGCACCACCAGCAATAACAGTTGGATGGGTATCTGCAACTTGTTCTTGATCGACAACCCGCTCCACCACTCGCTCATTTCACCCACCTTTTCAGGTTAGTCATCATCCGTGCGGTCATCAGACCTTGAACCTGCCAACGGTCTGGTTGAGATTTTCGGACAGGTCTTCCATCGATCTCACCGCTACTACGGTGCGTTTGACCACATCGTTGCTGCCGCTGGCCATCACCGCCATCTGCTCGATGTTGCGCGCGATATCCTTGCTGGCATCACGCTGCTTGTTTATCGAGTCGGAGATGCTCTCCAACCCTTTGTTCACGCTGTCCACCGAAGCGTTCGCCTCGACCAGCACGGCGGTGACTTCGCGGATATGTTCCTGGCTGCTTTGCAGCGCGCCCATGCCGCGCTGCACGGTCTTCTCGACCTGGCCGGACTGCGCCCCCAACGACTTGGTGACCTCGTCGATCTGGGTCGCCGACTGCGCGGATTTTTCCGCCAGCTTGCGCACCTCGTCGGCCACCACGGCAAAACCCCGTCCCTGCTCGCCCGCGCGTGCCGCCTCGATCGCGGCATTCAGCGCCAGCAAATTGGTCTGTTCGGCGATGTCGCGCACCTGTTGCGTCATGTTGGTGATGCTCTGCGTGTTGCTGACGAACTCGCTGACGGCAGTCGCGATCTCGCGCACCGAACCTTCCACGCGCTCCAGTTCCCGCATCATCTCGTGCAGACTCTGCTGTCCGCGGTTGGCGCGCTCCAGGCTTTCAGTCGACAGTTTGGAGACTTGGTTGGCACCTTCCGCGACTTGTGCAATGCTGGCGCTGACCTGCTCGACTGCCTTCGATGTCGAAGCTGCCGTGTCGCTCTGCTGCTGTGCGCTCTGCGCAAGTTGCTGCGCGTCCTGCGCCAGCGAATGTGCCGCACGGGCGACCTGATGGGCGTGCCCGTCCACTTGCGTGACGATGCCCTGGAAACTGCCGGTCAGTTCGTTGAACGCTTTTGCGGTGTGCCCGATCTCATCTTCGCTGTGCACCACCACGCGCCTGGACAGGTCGCCATCCTTTTGCATGGTCTCCATTGCCAGCTGGAGTTCCCGGGTCGGGCCGGTGACGAAACTGATCAGCCAGCCTATGCCGAAATACAGGAACACCTGAACGGCGATCTGGGCAGCCCATAGGGTCATGTTCGCCCGGTTCATCACATCGTATTCTTCCGTGATATCCACCGTGATACTCGCCGCCCCGTTCACAGTACCTTCCGGCACGGTATGGCACATCAGGCAGTTGGTGCCGCGAAAATCCGATCTGGCGATGAACGGCACGACCACGCGCAATGCGTTCTTGCCGTTCTGGTCGAGCAATCTGGTCTGTTCCTTTGCCGTCGACAGCGCCTCCCTGTCCATGTCGTCCCTGGCCTGCTCGGACGGCAGACCGGGACCGAATTGCTCCTGTACCGGCTTGTTGCGGATGACGCGCAACTCCAGCACCCGGTCGGATGCGCCCATCTTGTCCACATACAGCTTGCGCTGGTCGCTGTCGCTGATGATGCCGTTCAGCATCAGCATGTTCAGACCGTTCAACACGCCATCGGCTGAAACCACGGCCTTCTGCCGTGCCTCTTCCAGGACGCGCTCTTCGAATTCGTTCAAGGCCGTGCGTTGCGCCATGATCATGATCACCAGCAGGATGAGCTGGATCGGGATCTGCAACTTGTTCTTCAGCGAAAGCCTGCTCCACCAGCTCTTCATAATCTCGTTCCTTCAACTATCGTCGACCGTCATTATTGTTGCCGACCCTCATGTTCCTTAGCGGCAGGCCGCTGCGAACCTTTAATGCCCAGCTGCCACCGCCCCGGAATGGGCAGCGTTCTCCGCCGGCATCGCCGTGACTGCCTGCGGCGCGGATGCCGTCACGTCCACACCGGACGCCGCATCCAGCTGCAATTCTTCCAGCGGGTCGCCGGTCTCGGCGTCAATGTCGACACTGCCGCCATCCTTCAATGCCGCCTCTTCGGCCTTTTTGTTCATCACGATGATGCTGATGCGCCGGTTGATCGGGTTGAGCGGCTGCTGCTTGTCGAACAACACCGCCGAAGACAACCCGACCACGCGCACGATCTTGTCATCCGCCAGCCCGCCCTTGATCATTTCGCGGCGCGAGGCATTGCCGCGATCCGCGGACAGCTCCCAGTTGCTGTAACGCCCGTCCGCAGTGACATAAGGCTGTGCATCGGTGTGTCCCGACAGGCTGACTTTGTTCGGCATGTCATTCAACATCTTGCCGATCGCGCGCAGGATATCCCTGGTGTAGGGTTCCAGGTCGGCACTGCCGCTCTGGAACATGGGGCGATTCTTCTCATCGACGATCTGCACGCGCAAACCTTCCGAAGTGAGGTCGAGCAGTATCTGGTCCTTGAATTTCTTCAGTTTGACTTCGGCCTCGATCATTTTTTCGATGTTGGCCTTCAGTTCTTTTAGTTTTTCCAGTTCCTTGATGCGCTCCATCCGCAGGAACTCCTGCCGCGTCGCCTTGAGGTTGATGATCTTCTCTTCCGGCGGCAGTTCTCCCGATTTCACCTGCCCCTCGCTGCGCGTGAGGTCCTGCCCGCCACCCTTGATGATGCTGGAGCTGTCGCCGCTGCCCGTGCCGCCCATCAACGCGACCTTGAGCGGGGTTTTGAAATATTCGGCGATCCCCTGCAGGTCGCCTTTTGCGGTGGAACCGAGCAGCCACATCAGCAGAAAGAACGCCATCATCGCCGTCACGAAGTCGGCATAGGCGATCTTCCAGGCGCCGCCGTGGTGGCCACCCGCCACCTTTTTGATGCGCTTGATGACGATGGGTCTTTTGTCTTCTTTCGCCATGGTTGGGATCTATCGACTGGATTGTGAAAAACGACTAGCGCTTTTGTTTGACATGCTCTTCCAACTCGGCGAAACCGGGACGTTCGGTAGAGTTCAACACCTTGCGGCCGAATTCCACGGCCATCGCCGGCGCGTATCCGTTCAGATTGGCCAGCAATACGACCTTGACGGCCTGGAACATCTTGGAAGACTCTTCGGCCTTTTGCTCGATCAGACCGGCCAACGGGCCGACGAAACCGTACGCCAGCAGGATGCCGAGGAAGGTCCCCACCAGCGCGTGCGCGATCAGGATACCCAGCTCGGCCGGCGGGATGCCCACCGACTCCATGGTATGCACCACCCCCATCACCGCGGCGACGATACCGAATGCCGGCATGCCGTCACCCAACTTGGCGATGGTGTGCGAGGGAAGCATGGCTTCGTGATGATGTGTTTCGATCTCCAGATCCATGAGATTCTCGATCTCCATGGCATTGAGATTTCCGCTGACCATGATGCGCAGATAGTCGGTGATGAATTCGACCACGTGATGGTCGGACTGTTGGTACGCGTTGAATATTACCCAGAAAACCTAGCCTCTGCGCGCTGAAAATTACCCAGGTGATTAACCTCCTCCATTCCGATTTTCGGAATGGAGAAACCAAGGAGATGATCAC
>JACQYW010000010.1 GCA_016208015.1 Nitrosomonadales bacterium
GGGGGGGGTAAGAATTTTTGTGTAAACGGTCATTTGGCAGGAAACTGCCGCCACTTTGAAAGGAGTAGCAATGACCGCAGCAAAAGCACTACCCGCAGATTTAATCGACAGCCTGCTGTCTGGCTATAAGAAGCCCGAAGACCTGATAGGCGAGAACGGCCTACTCAAGCAGCTCACCAAGGCGCTCGTTGAGCGGGCGCTGGATGCCGAGATGGAAGCCCACCTCGGCCATGCCAAGAACGATACCGTCACCAACCCCGCAGGCAACACCCGTAACGGCAAGAGCAGCAAGAAACTCAAGGGCGAGTTCGGCGAACTGCCCATCGAAATTCCCCGTGACCGCAACGGCAGCTTCGAGCCGCAGATCATCCCCAAGCATCAAACCCGCTGGAATGGATTCGACGACAAGATACTGTCGCTCTATGCCCGTGGCATGACCGTGCGCGAGATACAAGGCCACCTGGAAGAAATGTACGGCACCGAGGTGTCGCCCACGCTCATCTCATCGGTGACCGACGCCGTCATCGAAGAGGTCAAGGCATGGCAGTCCCGCCCTCTGGATGCGCTGTACCCCATCGTCTATCTGGACTGTATCCATGTGAAGGTGCGCGATGCCGGAGCAGTGCGGGCCAAGGCGGTATATCTGGCGCTGGGGATCAACATGGCTGGCGAGAAGGAGTTGCTGGGCATCTGGATCGCCCAGACCGAGGGCGCGAAGTTCTGGCTGCAAGTGGTGACCGAACTCAAGAACCGGGGCGTGCAGGATATCTTCATCGCCTGCGTGGATGGCTTGAAGGGCTTCCCAGAAGCCATCGAGACCGTCTATCCCAAGACCGCCGTGCAGTTGTGTATCGTACACATGGTGCGCTACAGCCTGAACTATGTGAGCTGGAAGCTACGCAAGGAAATTGCGGCCGACCTGCGCACCATCTACGCAGCCGCCACCGTCGAGGAAGCCGAGCAGAACCTGAACGAGTTCGAAGAGAAATGGGGCGCGGCCTATGCGCCCATCGCTCAATCCTGGCGGCGCAATTGGCCACGCATCATCCCGTTCTTCGATTACCCGCCGGAGATCAGGAAGGTGATCTACACCACCAATGCGATTGAGTCGGTGAACATGAGTCTGCGCAAGATCACTAAGAACCGGGGCTCGTTCCCAACCGATGAGTCGCTGCTGAAATTATTTTACCTGGCGCTGAATAACATCAGCAAGAAATGGACGATGCCGATACGAGATTGGAAGGCGGCACTAAATCGGTTTAGTATCCAGTTTGAGGATCGGATGCCGCAGCAATAGAGAAATCCCGTTTACACAAAATTCCGGACACCCCCAACCCCGAGCACTTTCGATGCCTCCCACTTTTCTTTAAATATGTGCGGCTCTTCGTACACCACTGCAGCATCCGATTGCATCCAAGTTAAGAACGATTTAGGCACCCGCCCTGTTAGCGCAAGTGCGTGTGCATGATATGGCTCCCCTAGAATCGAGTCTTTCAAAAAAGAAGTCTCATTAAAGCGAACGTGTAGTTCTTGAGAGCTTGAGTCAATCAGAACCGTTACTTCATTGCGACCTTTCAGTATTTTTGGCGAAAGTCTAGATCGTGGATCCTGTCTGCTGTCTGAGCCTGCCTCGTAAACCAATGCATGTGGCCTTAAGAAAATTACATCACCTGCGAACACTGGCTTATTTTCGAGTATAGCTCGCGCAAAGCTGTACTCTTCAGGAGGTTTATCAAACTTAGGCATACAGCGTTCGGGCTTAAGCACTAAGTCTTGATAGGTCACAGGTTTAAGTTCTGGATCCACGAATTCGAGTTCGCATAATGACAGTGGCACTCCGCCAACACGAATACAGCTCAGCTTATTAAGCCCTGTGTTTTCACACAATGTAAATATCCTTATATATTCTGCTTGCAAGTCTGCTTTCGTTTTGCACTGATAACCTGAAACAGTTATTGAATGTAGAATTTTGTTGTGCATTTCGTCATTCATGACGTTATCCTTCCAGAATCGAACATGCTAGTGCTGAGAACGTCTTTTGTCAGACGTTACCCAATTCTAGAGGAAAAGTTTCCTCAAGAATTTAAGCCCCCAGATACGCCCGCTGCACCGCATCGCTCCCCAGCAATTCACTCGCCGCACCCGACAAGGTGATCGCCCCGCTCTCCAGCACATAGCCGCGTTGCGCGGCTTCCAGCGCCAGTTTGGCATTCTGTTCGACCAGCAGGATGGTGACACCCTGAGCCGAAATATCGCGGATGGTCTCGAATATCTTTTCCACCATCAGCGGGGCGAGGCCCATGCTGGGTTCGTCGAGCATGAGCAGGGTCGGGTGACTCATCAGCGCGCGCGCCATGGCAACCATCTGCTGCTCGCCGCCGGAGAGTGTGCCCGCGAGTTGCGTGCGGCGTTCCGCGAGGCGCGGGAACAGGACGTATTGGCGTTCAAGGTCGGCAGCGGTTTCGGCTTTGTCGCTGCGCACGTAAGCGCCCATCAGCAGGTTCTCTTCCACCGTGAGGCGCGCAAAGATGCCGCGACCTTCGGGTACGAGTGAGATGCCGTTGGCGACGCGCTGATGTGCGGGGATGTGCAGCAGGGATCGTTCTTGATAGTTAATCTTGCCGGAAGCGGGGTGCAGCAATCCGGCCAGCGCCTTGAGGGTGGTGGTTTTGCCTGCGCCGTTGCTGCCGATGAGGGTGACGAGTTCGCCCTGGGCGATGCTGAGACTGATGCCTTTGAGCGCCTGGATGCCGCCGTAGGAGACCTTCAGGTCTTGGACTTCAAGCAGGCTCATGCCGCCTCCCCGCCAAGATAGGCCGCAATCACCGCCGGGTCGCGGCGCACTTCTTCCGGCGCGCCTTCGGCGATCTTTTTGCCGTAGTCGAGTACGGCCACACGATCACACAAGCCCATGATGAGTTTGACGTCGTGTTCGATGAGCAGCACGGTGATGCCGCTGGCGCGGATCTTTTGCAGCAAGGCTTTCAAGGCGACAGTTTCGGTCGCGTTCATGCCGGCGGCGGGTTCGTCCAGCGTGAGCAGTTTGGGTTCGGTGGCGAGGGCGCGGGCGATCTCGAGGCGGCGCTGTTCGCCGTAGGAGAGATGCTTCGCCAGCGTCTGGTGCGCGCAGGTGATGCCGACGTATTCCAGCAATTCGCGCGCGCGCTGCACAGTGGCGCGCTCTTCGGCGCGGGCGGCGGCATTTCTTGTGAGAGCGCCCCAGATGCCGGTGCGCGTGCGCAGGTGGCGGCCGACCATGATGTTCTCCAGCGCGCTCATGTTGGCGAACAGGCGGATGTTCTGGAAAGTGCGCGCGATGCCGGCTTGCGCGAGCAGGTGCGGTTTGCAGCGGGTGTAGCTTTGTCCGGCGAACTGGAATGAACCGCTATCGAGTTGATACAAGCCGGTGACGACGTTGAACAGCGTGGTCTTGCCTGCGCCGTTGGGGCCGATGAGGCCGTAAATATCGCCGCGATGGATGTGCAGCGACACGTCGGCCAGCGCGGTCACGCCGCCGAAGTGCTTGCCGACATTCGTGAGTTCAAGCAGGGTTTTATCCGATGCGGTCATAACGTAATAAAACCCAAATTTCTAAGCCAGACTAGGCGCGCGCGAAAAATCGCAGCGCCGCATATGCGGTATATGTAAGCAAGATTTTTCGCGCGCAACGACGTATGGCGACGAAACTTTGGGATTTTATTTGGAGGCGTCATAGACCGTCTCCTGTTCCTGATGAAGCACGCTGTCGTCGGCATCGAACTCGCGGCGGCGCTGGGTGGATGGCCACAACCCGGCGGGACGCCACAGCATGACCAGGATCAACGCCAGGCCGAACATCAGCATGCGCAGACTTTCCGGATCGACCACCACCTTCCCGAGCAGCATCTGCTGCACCGGCCCGGCCGCGTTGCGGAACAGTTCCGGCAATGCCACCAGCAGCACGCCGCCCAGCACCACGCCGCCGACGTTGCCCATGCCGCCCAGCACCACCATGCACAGCACCATGATGGATTCCATGAGGCTGAAACTCTCGGGACTGACGAAGCCCTGGAAGCCCGCGAACAGGCCGCCGGAGATGCCGCCGAAGGTCGCGCCCATGGCGAAGGCGAGCAGCTTGATGTTGCGCGTGTTGATGCCCATCGCCGAGGCGGCCACTTCGTCTTCGCGTATCGCCACCCAGGCGCGGCCGATGCGCGAATCTTCCAGGCGGCGCGAAACGAAGATCACCAGCAGCGTGAACGCGAGGAACAGGTAGTAATGCAGATGCACGTCGTCCACGCGCATGCCCATCCACTCGTAAGAACTGCCGAAGGAGAAGCCGCCGATCTGCAACGGGTCGATGGCGCTGATGCCTTGCGGGCCGTTGGTGATGTTGACCGGCGCGTTCAGGTTGTTGAGGAAGATGCGGATGATCTCGCCGAAACCGAGCGTGACGATGGCGAGGTAGTCGCCGCGCAACTTGAGCGTTGGCGCGCCGAGCAGCACACCGAAACCGCAAGCGATGAGCGCACCCAGCGGCAGCACCACATACATCGGCCAGTGCAGGCCGAACTGCGGCGAACCGAGCAAGGCATAGGTGTAGGCACCCACGGCAAAGAACGCGATGTAGCCCAGGTCGAGCAGGCCCGCGTAGCCGACCACGATGTTGAGGCCGAGTGCCAGCATGATGTAGAGCAAGGCAAAATCGGCGATGCGCACCCAGCCGTGGCCGAACAGCGCGTCGATGATGAAGGGCAGCGCCAGCAGGGCGAGGGCGAGGGTGAGATGGCCGGATGAACGGTGCAGCTTCATGCGCGCTCCGCCAGTTTCTCGCCGAGCAGGCCGGAGGGGCGGAACACAAGCACCGCGATCAGCACGAAGAATGCGAACACATCCTGATAGTGGCTGCCGAGAAAGCCGCCGGTGAGGTCGCCGATGTAACCCGCTCCCAGGCTCTCGATAAGCCCCAGCAACACGCCGCCCAGCATCGCGCCGCGCAGGTTGCCGATGCCGCCCAACACTGCGGCGGTGAAGGCCTTGAGGCCGAGCATGAAGCCCATGTAGTAATGCACGATGCCGTAGTTGGCGCTGACCATGAAACCCGCGATGGCGGCGAGCGCGGAGCCGAGCATGAAGGTGACGGAGATGACGCGGTTGATGTCCACGCCCATCAGCGTGGCGGCGGCGGGATTCTCGGCCACGGCGCGCATGGCGCGACCGGTGCGGGTCTGGTGCACCAGCCACATCAGCCCGGCCATGATGACGAGCGCGACGATGACGATGACGATCTGCACGTCGTTCATCACCGCGCCGCCGAGATGGTGCGAGGTGCTGGCGAACGGCAGGTTGAAGGAATGGTATTCGCGCCCCCAGATCATCATCGCGAGGTTCTGCAGCACGATGGAGACGCCGATGGCGGTGATGAGCGGCGCCAGACGCGGCGCATTGCGCAGCGGGCGGTAGGCGATGCGCTCGATGCTGTAGCCCAGTGCCATGCACACGGCGACGGCCGCCATCAGGCTCAGCAATACGGCCAACACGGGTGCGAATGCCGCAGCAAGCAGGGATTGCAACACAGTCAGCGCGATCATCGCGCCTATCATCACCACTTCGCCGTGGGCGAAGTTGATGAGACCGAGGATGCCGTAGACCATGGTGTAGCCCAGCGCCACCAGCGCATACACGCTGCCCTGCACCAGGCCGTTGATGATCTGCTGAAAGAAGATATCCACGGTTACTTGTGCGATCTATACAAAGAAAAAGCGACACACATGGTGTCGCTTTTGCTCACTGCCGAATGCATCACGGTTTGGCTGCGGACGCGCCGCCCATCGTCTGCACGACTTGCCATTTGCCCTGACGCGCCTGATACAGGGTGACTGCACCGCCCTTAATGTCACCCTTCTCGTCGAAAGCGATCTTCGCAGTGACACCCTCGAGTTCGACCTTGCCGATCTCCGGTAGGTATTTGGCAGGCTCGGCGGAACCGGCCTTTTGCATGGCGGCGATCATCACGTTGACCGCGTCGTAGCAATATGGCGCGTAAAGCTGGATGGGCTGCTTGAATTGCGCCTCATAGCGTTTGGCAAAATCACGTCCGCTCGGCATGACATCCAGCGGCACGCCGGGCAGGGAAGCATAGGTACCCTCCACCGCCGCACCGGCCAAGTCGATCAGCTTGGGCGTATAGCCGCCGTCGCCCATCATGAACTGCGTCTTCATGCCGAGAGAGCGCAACTGCTTGACCATCGGCACGCCCTGCGGGTCCATGCCGCCGAAGAACAGCAGTTCGGGCTGCTTGCCCTTGATCGAAGTCAGCACGGCGGTGAAGTCCACCGCCTTGTCGGTGGTGTACTCGCGTGCAATGATCTTTGCGCCGTTGGCTTCGGCCGATTTGACGAACTCGTCCGCCAAGCCCTGACCGTAGGCGGTGCGGTCGTCGATCACCGCGATGCTCTTGAGTCCCAGCACTTTGACGGCGAATTCGCCCAGCGCCTTGCCCTGCTGCGCGTCGTTGGTCATCACGCGGAACGCGGTGTTGTAGCCCTGTGCGGTGAATTTGACTGCGGTGGCGGAGGGAGAGATTTGCGGGATGCCGTTTTTGAAGTAGATGGAGGAAGCGGGAATGCTGGTGCCGGAATTGAGGTGGCCGATCACGCCGTTCACTTTGGCATCCACCAGTTTTTGCGCCACGATGGTCGCGGTCTTGGGGTCGGTCTGGTCGTCTTCGCTGAGCAACTCGAAGCGCGCTTTCTTGCCGCCTATGGTCACGCCCTTGGCATTGGCATCGTCGATGGCCATGCGCGTGCCGTATTCGTTGTCCTTGCCGATGTGCGCCTGCGGGCCGGTGAGCGGGCCGGCGGCGCCGATCTTGATCACCAGTTCATCGGATGCCGCGGTCGAAGCGGTCTCGCTCTTGCCGCATCCGGCAATGGCGACGACAAGCGCCGCCAGCAATACAAATCTGTTGATCAACATATTGAAATTCGGTCGGTAAATTAAGGATGGCCGGATTATGCGTAGGCCCCTATCCCTTGTCAAATAAGCGTTTTGTGGCAACAAAAAAGCCGACTTGCGTCGGCTTTTCTGGACTTCCTGCGAACCCGGGAATTACAGGCTCAGAACCCACTTGACCAGTTCCTTGATTTCAGCTTCCGGAACTTTGGGGGAATTCGGCGGCATCGGCATGGTGCCCCAAACGCCGGAACCACCCTTGGCTACTTTGGCTTCCAGCTTGGCTGCTGCGCCAGCGTCGCCCTTGTACTTCTTGGCCACGTCCATGTATGCCGGGCCAATCAGCTTCTTGTCGATGGTATGGCAAGCAGTGCAGCCATTCTTCTTGGCCAGCGGCGACATTTCTGCTGCCATTGCGGAACCGGCGACCATCAGGCCGGCTGCGGCGATCATGCTGATAACGATAGATTTCATTTTCTCTCCATTTATAGGTTTGACTACATTTGAAACGTGCGGAGCGCTTACCCCGCCCGCATTCTAAACAACCCCGCGTGAATTGCAAACCCGCAGTTCTGTCAGCCAATAACGCCGCTGCCCGGTACCGCGTTGACACGCAGCAATCCGGCTATTTCAGGCCGAGGATGTAACGCACCAGGGTTTTGATGTCATTTTGCGCGACCTGGGGCGCGTTCGGCGGCATGGGCACGGCACCCCATGCCCCGCTACCGCCCTTGGCGACTTTGTCGATCAATTTGGCTTCAGCACCTTTTTGGCCGCGATATTTCGTGGCGACCTCTTTCCACCCCGGCCCGACCAGTTTCTTGTCGATGGCATGGCAGGCGAAACACTTGCTCGCCTGGGCCAATTGCAGTTCTTTGGAAACGGGCGCGGCCACCTGGGCTGAGGGTTCCGCGGCGACCGGCACTGGCGCCGCCACGGCCGGTGCCGCGGCAGGCTGTTCGGCTTGCTTTGCGGGAGTATCCGGCTGACAGCCAGTCAGCGCTGTCATGGATAACACGGTCAACAACGAAAAGAGCTTCTTGTTCATATCACTTCCTCCTCATGGTTCATCGCGATCGGCGTGTTCCAGCCAGTTAAGAAGATACGCCCATTGCTCCAGCTCACGTTGCGCCAGCGAGGGCGGCAAGTCGAACAGGGTCTTGCCCTCGAACGCGGCGTTCACATACACCTGAGCTTCGCGCAGATAGGCCAATATGGGCAGGTCGAGGCCTTTCAGGAACTGCTCCAGCGTGAGTGCCGCGCGGGTGCGCGGGTCCATGCGCATGCCGACGACGCCGACGAATATCTTGCCTTTGCGCACGTTCTTCTCGTGGTGCAGCACTTCCAGAAAGTCGCGGCTGGCCTGGATGTCGAAGGCGGAGGGTGCGATGGGAACGATCACCCGGTGCACCAGCTTGAGTGCATGGTCGAGGTTTTTGCCGTGCAGGCCGGCGGGGGAATCGATCACCAGACTGTCGACCGGGGCGTTCCTTTCACCTTCGCTTTGCATGAGTTCGATGGAGGGAAGTTGCGGGGACCGTGTCGCCAGCCATTGCGTCGCCGATTTCTGGCGGTCCAGATCGAGCATCGCCACGCGCTGCCCGCGCGCAGCCAAGTAGCCCGCGATGTTGGTGGACAGCGTGGTTTTGCCGCTGCCGCCTTTGGGATTCGCAATCAGTATGGCTTTCATGCAACTACCCTCTCACGATCTGTACAACCGGTTATTTCTCCACTTGGGAAACATCTCTGACAGCGCCCTTGTCGGCGCTGGTCACCATCGCCGCGTAGGCGCGCAGTGCGGCCGATACCTTGCGCGGACGTTCGGCGGCAGGCTTCCACGCCTGCTTGCCTTTGGCTTCCATCGCCGCACGGCGGTTTGCCAGTTCTGCGTCGGAGATCGCCAGATTGATGGTGCGGTTCGGGATGTCGATCTCGATGCGGTCGCCTTCCTGCACCAGGCCGATCGCACCGCCGCTGGCTGCTTCCGGCGAAGCATGGCCGATGCTCAGCCCCGAAGTGCCGCCGGAGAAGCGTCCGTCGGTGAGCAGTGCACAGGCTTTGCCCAGGCCTTTGGATTTGAGATACGAGGTCGGATACAGCATCTCCTGCATGCCGGGACCGCCCTTCGGACCTTCGTAGCGGATGATGACCACATCGCCCGCTACGATCTGGTCGGCGAGGATGCCTGCGGTCGCCGCGTCCTGACTCTCGAAAACGCGCGCACGTCCGCTGAATTTCAGGATGCTCTCGTCCACGCCCGCCGTCTTGACGATGCAACCGTCCAGCGCGATGTTGCCATGCAGCACCGCAAGGCCGCCGTCCTGCGAATAGGCGTGCGCCTTGTCGCGGATGCAACCGTTTGCTCGATCTCCATCCACTTCCGGATAGAGCATGGATTGCGAGAACGCGATGGTGGTTACGATGCCGCCGGGCGCTGCGCGGAAGAATTTCTTTGCATCTTCATTTTTGGTTTGCGCGATATCCCATTCCTTGAGTCCGTCGCGCAGCGTCTTGCTATGTACCGAACCGACTTCGCCGTGCAGCAAACCGGCTCTGTCCAGTTCGCCCAGGATCGCGGCGATTCCTCCGGCGCGATGCACGTCTTCCATGTGATATTCGGACGACGGCGCGACCTTGCACAGGGTCGGCACATGGCGCGACAGGCGATCCATATCCTTCATGGTGAAGTTCACTTCCGCTTCGCGAGCGATGGCCAGCAGGTGCAGCACCGTGTTGGTGGAACCACCCATGGCGATGTCCAGCGTCATCGCGTTCTCGAACGCATCGAAGGTGGCGATGCTGCGCGGCAACACTGATGCGTCGTCCTGCTCGTAGTAACGTTTGGACAGCTCGACGATCAGGCGTCCGGCGCGCAGGAACAATTGCTTGCGCTCGGCATGCGTCGCGACCAGCGAACCGTTGCCCGGTAAAGATAAACCCAGAGCCTCGGTAAGACAGTTCATCGAATTGGCGGTGAACATGCCGGAGCAGGAGCCGCAGGTGGGACAGGCGGAACGCTCGATGGCATCCACTTCGGCGTCCGAGACGCGGCTGTCGGCGGCGGCGACCATGGCATCGACCAGGTCGAGACCTTTGACCTTGCCCTGCCAGTTGACCTTGCCCGCTTCCATCGGCCCGCCGGAGACGAACACCACGGGAATGTTGAGGCGCATCGCGGCCATCAGCATGCCGGGCGTGATCTTGTCGCAATTGGAGATGCACACCAGCGCGTCGGCGCAGTGCGCGTTGACCATGTATTCCACCGAGTCGGCGATGAGGTCGCGCGAAGGCAGCGAATACAGCATGCCGTCGTGACCCATGGCGATGCCGTCGTCGATGGCGATGGTATTGAATTCCTTGGCGATACCGCCCGCCTTCTCGATCTCGCGCGCGACCAACTGGCCCATGTCCTTGAGGTGCACGTGGCCGGGCACGAACTGGGTGAAGGAGTTGGCGATGGCGATGATGGGTTTGCCAAAGTCGCCTTCGATCATGCCGGTGGCGCGCCACAGAGAGCGGGCGCCGGCCATGTTGCGGCCGTGGGTGGAGGTGCGGGAACGGTATTGCGGCATGATGTCTCTCTATTGTAAAAATGAAGCACGTATAATCTGTCGACCAATTCTAACCGATTCGACCCCATCAACCTATGCTCGTTCACCCGCAATTCGACCCTGTCGCCCTTCATCTCGGCCCGTTCGGCATCCACTGGTATGGACTGATGTATCTGCTCGGCTTTGTGGTTTTCATCTGGCTGGGCCGGATGCGCCTGCGCACGCTGAACCAGCCCGGCTGGGACAACCAGCTCCTCGACGACCTGCTGTTCTACGGCGTGCTCGGCGTGGTGCTGGGCGGCCGTCTGGGCGAGGTGCTGTTCTACAACCCCGGCTACTATTTTTCGCATCCGCTGAAGATGCTCGCGGTGTGGGAAGGCGGCATGTCATTCCACGGCGGATTCCTCGGCGTGCTGGTGGCGATGGCGCTGTTTGCGCGCAAACGCAATCTCCAGTGGCTGGCGCTGATGGACTTCATCGCGCCGCTGACGCCGCCGGGACTGGCGTTCGGGCGCATCGGCAACTTCATCAACGGAGAGCTGTGGGGGCGTCCGACCGATGTGCCATGGGGCATGGTATTCCCAAAGGTGGATAACCTGCCGCGTCATCCGTCGCAGTTGTACGAGTTCGCCATGGAAGGCGTCGCGCTGTTCATATTATTGTGGCTGTTTTCGCGCAAGCCGCGCCCGGCCGGATCGGTGCTCGGCCTGTCCATCGCCGCCTACGGCTGCTTCCGTTTCATCGGCGAGTTCACGCGCAACCCGGACGAGGGCATCTTCGGCCTGATGACTTTCGGCATCAGCATGGGGCAGTGGCTGAGTCTGCCGATGGTGATCGTCGGTGGCTGCCTGATGGTCTGGGCATATCGTCGAGCGCGATAAAATACAGACCATGCGTCGCGCCCTTGTCCTTTCGTTGATCTGTACATGCCTTGCGGATCTCGCGTACGCTGAGAACACCGCATTGGAGGCTTGCTCCAGCATCGTGAACAAGAACGACCGCCTCAGTTGCTATGATGAGGCGGCCACCATCAAACCCGCACCGCGCAGTTACCTCACCCGCTCCTGGGATCTGGACGGACATGGCAATCCCGATGCGGGCGGCATCCGCCGCCTGGAACCCTATCGCAAGAACTATGCGCTGATCCGTTACACCTCGAACATCAACACATCGCCGGCCTCGCCTTCACCGAATCACTCCGTGGCGACGCCCTACCCTTATATGAAGGTGGAGACGAAATTCCAGTTCAGCGCCAAATCCGAAGTTGGCAATTACCGCGACCTTGAATTCCTCGGCTTCAAAAACTTCCGCCTGTGGGGCGCTTTCACCCAGCAGGCTTACTGGCAGGCATTCAACGTCGGCAACTCATCTCCCTTCCGCGAATCGAACTATGAGCCTGAGCTTATCGGCACCTTCGGCACAGGCAATGCACAGGGATGGAGGCTGCTCAATCTCGGTTTTTCGCACCAGTCGAACGGTCGCAGCGAACCGGCCTCGCGCAGCTGGAACCGCCTTTATCTGCAAGGCGGCTGGGAATGGGACGACATCTGCGTGATGGGCCGCGGCTGGTGGCGTTTGCCGGAAAGGGCATCCAAAGACGACAACCCCGATCTGACCCGTTATATCGGACGCGCTGAACTCATCGCGCACTGGCTTCCGGACCGGGATGATGAGATTATCCTGTTGCTGCGCAGCAATCTCAATGCGCATGGACATAAAGGATTCATGCAGCTCGACTGGGCGAGTCCGTTCAAGATCGGGCGCTCTTCCCAGCTCAATTTCCAGCTTACCTCGGGTTACGGCGACAGCCTGATCGACTACAACCACTACCAGACGACGTTCGGCATCGGCGTCGTCTTCAAGGAATGGTAGCCGCCCGCTCGGTTGACACTGCCAGCCCCCGCACCGATACTCCGCGCATCGCATCACTCAAGGCTGTATCTTGGACGACCTCACAATAAACGCCCTGCTCGGCATTCTGCTGTTGCTGCTGGTGTTCGGCGCATGGTTCTCGGCTGCCGAGACGAGCATGATGGCGATCAATCGCTACCGTCTGAACCACCTGATCCGCAAAGGCAACCATAGTGCGAAACTGACCGGGCGACTGCTTTCCAAAGTGGACAAGCTGCTGGGATCCATCCTGTTCGGCAACACGCTGCTCAATGTCGCCGCCGCCGCCGTCACCAACATTCTCATCCTGCGCCTGTTCGGCGCCAGCGAATTGGCCATCCTGCTCGGCACGCTGGCGATCACTTTTGTGCTGCTGGTGTTCAGCGAGATCATGCCCAAGATCATCGCGGCGACCTACCCGGAACGCGTCGCGTTGCCCTCAAGCTATCTGCTCGCACCGCTGATCACCCTGTTCCACCCGGTGGTCTCGGTCGCCACCGGAATAGTCAAAGGCATACTATGGATGCTGCGTATCAATATCCAGACCGATCAGAGCAAGCACCAGATCACAATGGAGGAACTGCGCGGACTGGTGCTGGAAGCAGGACATTTTCTGCCGCGCAAACACCAGAAGATGCTGCTGAATCTGGTCGATCTGGAGCGCATCACCGTCAACGATGTGATGATTCCGCGCAATCAGATCGAGGCTTTGAACATCGATGCCGACCCGGGCGAATTGCGCCAGCAGGTCATCACCTGCCACCACACCCTGCTCCCGGTGTACGCCGAAACACCCAGCAACGTCATCGGCATCCTGCACATCAAACGTGTGCTGCCTTTGTTGCAGGAGGAGGAACTGGATGCGGCGCAGTTGCGCGAGATTCTGCACGACCCTTACTTCATCCCCTCCGATACGCCCCTGCTCAAACAATTGCAGCAATTTCAGGAACGTCAGACGCGCCTGGGGCTGGTGGTGGACGAATACGGCGAACTGCTGGGACTGGTCACGCTGGAGAACATCCTGGAAGAGATCGTCGGCGATTTCACCACGCAGTCGCCCTCGCAGACCGGGAAATTCCTGCGTCATGACGACGGCAGCCTGCTGCTGGAGGGCGGCAGCAGTCTGCGCGAGCTGAACCGCAAACTGGGCCTGCACCTGCCGCTGGGTGAAGCGAAGACACTCAACGGCCTGATCCTCGAACATCTGCAGGACATCCCGGAAGCCGGAACCAGTCTGAAGATCGGCGACTATCCGATCGAGATCATCCAGACGCAAGACCGCGCCGTGAAGGTCGCGCGGCTGTTCCCGGCGCAAAAGCACCTGCCTTTACAAAGGGGGTAAAGCCATGCATCATGCAAAAGACCTTTATAATCCGGCGCATCAGCGAGTTTATTGCCAATTGCATAGACTCAGCCCTATCGGCAACTAATTTGAGGTTACAAGATGGCAACCCAGAAATCTGAAAAAACCAAAGAGTACCAATACAGCTGGGAAGGCAAGGACAAGACAGGAAAAGTTGTCAAAGGGGAGATGCGCGGCGCCGGTGAGGCCAGCATCTCGGCGCATCTGCGCCGTCAAGGCATCACCGTCAACAAGATCAAGAAAAGCGCATCCGGCGGAGGCAAAGTCACCGAAAAGGACATCGCACTGTTCACGCGCCAACTCGCCACCATGCTGAAATCCGGCGTTCCCCTGTTGCAGGCGTTCGACATCGTCGGTAAAGGCCACGACAAACCTGCCGTCTCACGCCTGCTATTCGACATCAAGACCGATGTGGAAACCGGTAGCAGTCTGGAGCAGTCTTTCCGCAAATTCCCGCTCTATTTCGATGATCTGTATTGCAACCTGCTGGGAGCAGGTGAAGCCGCCGGTATTCTCGACACGTTGCTGGATCGTCTCGCGAGCTACAAGGAAAAGATCCTCGCCATCAAGAGCAAGATCAAATCAGCCCTGTTCTATCCGGTGGCCATCATCGCCGTCGCTTTCATCATCACCGCAGTGATCATGATCTTCGTGATCCCGGCGTTCAAGGAACTGTTCACCAACTTCGGTGCCGACCTGCCCACGCCAACATTGGTCATTATGGCGATATCGGATTTCTTTGTGGCCTGGTGGTGGGCGATCTTTGGAGTTGTTGGAGGCACCATATATGGCTTCATGTACATGTGGAAACGCAGCAAGAAGATGCAATCCTTCATGGATCGGTTGATGTTGAAGGTCCCGGTATTCGGTCCACTGGTGCGCAAAGCTTCCATCGCGCGCTGGTCGCGCACTCTCGCCACCATGTTCGCAGCAGGCGTGCCACTGGTGGAAGCCTTCGATTCAGTTGCTGGAGCAGCCGGCAATGCGGTGTATCACGATGCCACCAAAGCCATCCAGCGCGAGGTGACCAGCGGCAGCAGCCTCACCGTGGCGATGCAAAACACTAATGTGTTTCCCAGCATGGTGTTACAGATGGTCGCCATCGGCGAAGAGTCCGGCGCCCTCGATAGCATGTTGTCCAAAGTGGCCGATTTCTTTGAAGCAGAGGTGGATGATGCAGTGGATGCACTGTCCAGCCTGATGGAGCCTATCATCATGGTGGTATTGGGAACGCTCATCGGCGGCATGGTGGTAGCGATGTACTTGCCGATCTTCAAGATGGGACAAGCGGTATAAAGTTCCCTTTTTGCATCCAGGCGCGGCAGTGTCCGCGCCTTTTTTATATATTCAAGGTGATTCGATGCTGCTTCTACTCCAAACCTCACCGTTTGCTTTTGCCGTGCTCGCCGGCGTCCTTGGCCTGCTCGTCGGCAGTTTCCTCAATGTCGTCATCCATCGCCTGCCCAAGATGATGGAGCGCAACTGGCATGCGCAGTGTGCCGAGTTGAATGGACAGCCACCCGCGTCTGCCCCGCGTTACGATCTGCTGGTACCGCGTTCCGCCTGCCCGCATTGCGGCCACGCGATCAGCGCGCCGGAAAACATCCCGGTATTGAGCTACCTTTTCCTGAAAGGCAAATGCAAGGGATGCGGCGCAGCCATCTCGCCGCGCTATCCCATCGTGGAAGCGAGCAGCGGCATCCTGAGCGCTTATGCCGCCTGGCATTTCGGTTTCGGCGCTGCAGGGATATTCGCTATCGTTTTCATCTGGGCGCTCATCGCGCTAACCTTCATCGATTTCGACACCCAGCTGCTGCCCGACGACATCACCTTGCCTTTGCTCTGGCTGGGGCTGCTGCTCAACCTCAATGGCGTGTTCACTTCGCTGCCGAACGCCGTCATCGGTGCGGTGGTCGGCTACCTCTCGTTATGGAGCGTGTATTGGGCATTCAAGCTCACCACCGGCAAGGAGGGTATGGGTTTTGGTGATTTCAAGCTGCTCGCCGCGCTCGGCGCATGGTTCGGCTGGACGATGCTGCCGCTGGTGATTCTGCTTTCCTCGCTGGTCGGCGCCGTGATCGGCATCGCCCTCATCGTCTTCACCAAACACGGGCGCAACATCCCCATTCCGTTCGGCCCGTATCTTGCCGGCGGCGGACTGATCGCGCTGTTCTGGGGACAGACGCTGACGCAGAACTACCTGCAACTGCTGGCCCCGTGAGCTATCTGGTCGGGCTGACAGGCGGGATCGGCAGCGGCAAGAGCACAGTTGCCGGGTTGTTTGCCGCGCAAGGCGTGCCCGTCATCGATACCGACCATATCTCGCACCAATTGACCAAGGCCGGTGGAGCTGCCATCCCGCTGATACGCAAAGTGTTTGGTGATGATTACATCGATGCCAGAGGCGCGCTGGATCGCGGCAGGATGCGCGCATCGGTATTCTCCGACGCCGCTGCAAGACAACGTTTGGAGACCATCCTGCACCCCCTCATCCTCGACCAGACCAAACAGCAGGCCTCCGCCTCCGCTGACGCGCCATATACTCTGATCGTCGTACCCCTGCTGTTCGAGAGCGGGAAATATGCCGACTGGATGGATCGCACCATCGCCGTGGACTGCCCGGAAGATGTCCAGATCACCCGCACCATGCAACGCAGCAAACTGAACGAGACCGAAGTCCGCGCCATCCTGGCGCAGCAGCTCAGCCGGGCGGAGCGGCAGGGGCTGGCCGACGAATCGATCCTTAACGACGGCAGCCTGGAAGAACTGGAAGCACAGGTCGTCGGAATGCACCGCCGTTTGTCTGCTTTGGCAGCGGAAAGCGATTGACGCCATCACAGGCTGCCTATATCTTTCGCAACCACCAAAACCCCAACTCAGCCAGGCGATTGTGATCAGTTACGAGTTCCCTCTGAACGAACGAGTGCGCACCATGTTGCGCCTGGAGGATCTCTTCTTTCGCATCAGCCGCTTCATCGAAAGCGATGAAAGCCCCGACCATCATGCCGCACTCGGCATCCTGTTCGAGATCCTTGAAGTCGCCTGCCGTGCCGACCTTAAATCCGAGCTTTTACAGGAACTTGAACGGCAGAAGAAAGTCCTGAACGGCCTGCACAACAACCCCGAGATATCCGAAAGCGCGCTCGACGCCCTGATCGTCGACATCGAATCCACCAGTGCCGCGCTATTGAAGATGACAGGCAAGATCGGCCAGCACCTGCGCGACAACGAATGGCTGATGGGCATCAAACAACGCGCCGTCATCCCCGGTGGCGTGTGCGAATTCGACCTGCCCTCCTATCACTACTGGCAGCACCAAAGCACCGAATTCCGCCAGGACAACCTGAATGGCTGGCTGGAACCCATGTTGCCGCTGCGCGACGGCATCACCATCCTGCTCAAACTGTTGCGCGAAAGCGGCCGCACCCACCATTTCACCGCCTTCCACGGCTGCTTCCAGCAGATGCAGGGCGGCCGCGTCGCACAGATGTTGCGCATCAGCCTGGATGCAGAGATCCCCTGCATCCCGGAGATCAGCGCCAACAAATACGCTCTCAACATCCGCTTCGTCGAGGCCAAGTACACTGCCAAGACCGCCCTCTACGACCAGGATGTCGCCTTCGACCTGACCTTCTGTTCCCTGCAATGAGCAAATCGCCAGTCGTCGCCTGCCCGACCTGCGGCAAGGAACACATATGGGACACGAACAACCGCTTCCGCCCCTTCTGCAGCGAACGCTGCAAACTCATCGATCTGGGGAAATGGGCGAACGAGGAATATCGCGTCGAACAACGCGAACGTGATGCCGGCGATCAGGAAACCCAGGCCTGACGCAATAAAGCGATACCGTGCGCGCCATGCCGCCACGCAGCCTGCATGTCGCCACGATTCAAACCTCCCAGCGCATACACCGGAATAGACGAACCCGCCGCCATCGCGGCGAACTTCTCCCAGCCCAGATGCGGCGCACCCGGGTGCGACCGGGTCGGCAACACCGGGGACAGCAAAGCGAAGTCACAGCCCAGCATTTCCGCACGGCGCAATTCCTCAGCGTTATGGCAGGAAGCCGCGCACCAATCCACGGCGGGACGCTCCTTCAGTTCCGCGAGTTGCGCCGAAGTCAGTTGCACGCCATCCGCGCCCATCTCCTGCGCCAGCGCCACATCGCCATTGAACAGCACCCTCGCACCGCGTGCATGTGCCAGCGTAACCACGCGCTGTGCCAGTACACGCAACTCCTCACGCGCGAGAGTCTTCTCGCGTAACTGCACCAGCCGCAACCCCGCATCCAGACTTGCTTGCAAACTTGCAAGGAAAGGTTCCACACCCAGTTCGGCGGCATTGCTGATGGCATATAAAGCGGGCAGTTCCAGTGCGCGCAGGATGGGAGCGTTGGCGGGAAGGATTGGCGCAACTGCTACCTCAATCGGCTGTTGCCAGGAGAATTGCTGGCCTTCGTGCGGATGCAACTCGCCGCTCCATGCTGTTACACGGAAGAAACTCAGGCGCACGGTTGCGTGCGGATAGGTGAAGACGCGAGTGAGCCAGGGATAGGCAGTCCCGACTGTGATACCGAGTTCCTCATGCAGTTCGCGCACCAGGGCGTGGTACGCTGTTTCGCCCGGTTCGACCTTGCCGCCGGGAAACTCCCAATACCCGGCCCAGATCTTGCCGGCGGGGCGTTGGGCGAGCAGGAAGGAACCATCGGGCCGCTGCAGGACGGCAGCAGAGACTTCGACGAATTCACTTCTCGGCATGACGTCCGCACCAATCCCGCGCAAATTGCCCAGCCACTCTCCCGCTTCGCGAACCTCGCATCAACGACCACTGCAGCGCCGCTGTGCATATCTCGTCGTTCATGCCTTTCTTCCACCCGTGACACATCAGCCAATGCGCGGCCACTGCCAGATATTCATCCTGCGTGAACGGGTAAAAAGAGATCCACAACCCGAAGCGTTCCGACAGCGACACCTTTTCCTCCACGCTTTCGGCCGGGTGCACTTCGTCGCCGACATGTTTGGTGGCCAGGTTGTCCTGCATGTAATCCGGCATCAGATGGCGGCGATTGGAGGTCGCATAGATCAACAGATTGTCGCTGAATGCCACAAGGTCGCCGTCCAGCGCCGCTTTGAGCGACTGGTAACCGGGCTCATCCGCGCTGAAGGAGAGATCGTCGCAATAGAGGATAAAGCGCTCGGCATGTCCCTGTACCAGGCCAACGATGTGCGACAGATCGATCAAGCCCTGTTTGTCGATCTGGATCACGCGCAGGCCCTGCCCGGCATATTCATTCAGCAAGGCTTTCACCAGCGACGACTTGCCTGTCCCTCGCGCACCGGAGAGCAGGACGTTGTTTGCCGTGCCGCCGTGCACGAATTGCTGTGTGTTCTGCCGGATGCGTTGTTTCTGGTCGTCGATGCCGAGCAAGTCGGAGAGGGCGATGCGCTGGAAATTGGGAACGGGGTGCAGCTTGCGTTGCTGGTGATCCCAGCGAAAAGCAACGGCAGATTGCCAATCGGGAGCTTGCGGCTGAGCGCCGGGCAGGATGGTTTCCAAACGGGAGCGCAGGCCTTCAGCGCGGGAGAGGAATTTGTCCAGCTTATCCATAATACCCCTCCTCGTCCGCTCCCGCGCGGGAGCTGCAGATCAGCTTCGATAGCTCGCGTTGATCTTCACATAGTCATACGAGAAATCGCATGTCCACAACGTCGCTTCCACCGCGCCGCGATCCAGTGCCACACGGATGGTGATGTCACTCTGTTTCATCACGCGCTGTCCGTCTTCTTCCTGGTAGCTCGCTGCACGACCGCCGTTCTCGGCCACCAGCACATCATCAAGATACAGTTTCAAAGTCTCAACGTTGAGATCGCCGACACCCGCATAGCCGATCGCGGCGAGGATACGCCCGAGGTTGGGATCGGAGGCGAAGAACGCTGTTTTGACCAAGGGGGAATGCGCGATGGCATAGCCGATCTTCTTGCACTCGGCCTCATCCTTGCCGCCCTCGATCTTGATGGTGATGAACTTGGTCGCACCCTCGCCGTCGCGCACGATGGCTTGCGCCAGTGCGGTGGCGACTTCGGTGACGACAGCCTGCATGGCTGCACGGTTTGCGGCATCAACGACTGCGCCGCTCTTTCCGGTGGCGATGAGCATCAGCGCGTCGTTGGTAGAGGTGTCGCCATCCACGGTGATGCAGTTGAAGGAACGGTTGGCCGCCTCGGACACCATCTGTTGCAGCAACGGCTGTGCAATGGCGGCATCGGTGGCGATGTAACCCAGCATGGTGGCCATGTTGGGATGGATCATGCCGGAACCTTTGGAGATGCCGGTGACGGTGACGGTCTTGCCGTTGATCAGCACCTGCTTGCTCACTGCCTTGGCAACGATGTCGGTGGTCATGATGGCTTGCGACGCATCGAACCAGTTATCGGCTTTCAGGTTGGCGATGGCCTGCGGCATGCCGGCAACGATCTTGGCTACCGGCAGCGGCTCCATGATGACGCCGGTGGAATACGGCAGCACCTGCTCCGCCGCGCAACCCAGCAGTCTGGAAAGTTCCGCGCAGGTTGTGCGCGCGGCATTCATGCCCTGTTTGCCGGTTCCGGCGTTGGCGTTGCCGGTGTTGACCACCAGCGCGCGGATGCCTTTGCCTGCGGCGAGATGTTCCTTCGCGACGGTGACGGGTGCGGCACAGAAACGGTTGGTGGTGAAGACGCCCGCAACGGTCGCGCCGTCATCGAGCTGGATGACCAGCAGATCCTTGCGGCCGGGGCGCTTGATGCCCGCTTCCGCCGTACCCAAAGAAACGCCCGCAACGGGCAACAGTTGTGCCGCGACGGGCGCTGAGAGATTCACCGGCATTGCTTGCTTTCTTAGTAACGTCCGTGGGTTTGGTGGATGTAGTTGCTCATCTCGACCGACTGCATATTCATGCGGCGCACGATGCCATGGGTATGACGAACGATGCCGCGCATCACATAATAGACGATGGCCGGTTGTGTGTTCAGCAGGGACTCGAATTTGGAGCGGTCCAGGATCAGCACTTTGCTGTCGGACTTCGCCACCACGGTGGCGCTGATCTGCGAAGCATTGCCGCCGGCAAAAGTGATGATACCGGCCAAGTCGCCCGGTTGCAGCAGATGCAAAGTCGCCTGCTCGGCCCCCACCGTCGCCGTCGCCTCCACTTCGCCGCTGGCCAGGATGATCAGGGCGTTCTTCAGACGCACATCGCCGGGCTGCACCAGGATATCGCCCGCCTTGAAATCCTTGATCTCGATGATGCGTGCCAGCGACTCGATCTCGGCATCGCGCAACTCCTCGGTCAATGTGGAGTTGTGCAAAGCTTGTATGATCAGATCGTCTTTTGTCATTCTTTATCTCCCCAGAGTAGTTGCTTGCATCAATTCAATCGGCCATGGCATTGCTTGTATTTTTTGCCTGAGCCGCACGGACATGGATCATTGCGTCCGACCTTTTCAGCGGAACGCACGAAGGGCTTTTGTTCGCCCTCCTGCTTGTCGGTCGCAGCCAGCGCCTCTTCGTAATCGGCGTGATGATACTGCACATTTTCCGGCGTGTGGGGCGCTTCCGCGGCTGCCACATCGGCCTCGCTGCGGATCTGAACATTGAGCAGGGTCTGCGTCACATCGCGCTTGATCGCCTCCAGCATGGTGGAGAACAGTTCGAATGCTTCGCGCTTGTATTCCTGCTTGGGGTTCTTCTGCGCATAGCCGCGCAGATGGATGCCCTGGCGCAGATGGTCAAGTGCCGCCAGATGCTCGCGCCAATGCTGGTCCAGACTCTGCAGCATCACGATGCGCTCGTAGCCGTGCATCACGTCGCCGCCGACCTGGTCGACCTTGGCCTGGTAATGCTGTTGCGCGACCTCTGCCACTTTGGCGCGCACGCCGCTCTCGTCCAGTTGTTTGTCCTGCTCCAGCCATTGCGCCACCGGAAGATGCAACTGGAAGTCGGCGGCCAGCGCCTTCTCCAGCCCCGGCGCATCCCACTGTTCTTCCATGCTTCCGGGAGGGATGTATTCGGCGACCATGTCCGACAACACGCCCACGCGCATCGCGGCGATGGTGTCGGAGATGTCTGTGCTTTCCAGTAACTCGGCGCGCTGCTGGTAGATCACCTTGCGCTGGTCGTTGGCGACATCGTCGTATTCCAGGATCTGCTTGCGCATGTCGAAGTTGCGCGCCTCGACCTTGCGCTGCGCATTCTCGATGGCGCGCGTGACCCAGGCATGCTCGATGGCTTCGCCTTCGGGCAGCTTGAACTTGTTCATGATCGCCGACACGCGGTCGGAGGCGAAGATGCGCAGCAGCGGGTCTTCCAGCGACAGGTAGAAACGGCTGGAACCGGGGTCGCCCTGGCGTCCGGAACGTCCGCGCAACTGGTTGTCCACGCGGCGCGACTCGTGGCGCTCGGTGCCGATGATGTGCAGGCCTCCGCTGGCGATGACCTGCTCGTGGACAGGCTGCCACTCGGCGCGCAATTGCGCGATGCGCTGTTCTTTGCTCGCGACATCCAGAGTCTCGTCCATGCGCACCAGTTCGATCGGCTTCTCGACGTTGCCTCCCAACACGATGTCGGTGCCGCGGCCCGCCATATTGGTAGCGATGGTGACCATCCTGGGACGCCCCGCCTGCGCCACGATCTCGGCTTCGCGCGCGTGCTGTTTGGCGTTCAGCACCTGGTGCGGCAATTTTTCCTTTTCCAGCAGACTCGACAACAATTCCGATGTCTCGATGGACGTGGTGCCCACCAGCACCGGCTGTCCGCGCTCGTAACAATCTCGGATATCGACGATGACCGCCGTATATTTCTCGCCCGTACTGAGATAGACCTTGTCCATCATGTCGTTGCGGATGGTCGGGCGGTGCGGCGGGATGATTACGGTTTCCAGGTTGTAGATGGTCTGGAATTCGTAAGCCTCGGTGTCCGCCGTGCCGGTCATGCCGGATAGCCTGTGGTACATGCGGAAATAGTTCTGGAAGGTGATCGAAGCGAGTGTCTGGTTCTCCTTCTGGATCACCACGCCTTCCTTGGCCTCCACCGCCTGATGCAGACCGTCCGACCAGCGGCGACCGGACATCAAGCGGCCGGTGAACTCGTCCACGATCACCACTTCGTCGTTCTGCACCACATAGTGCTGGTCGCGCAGGAACAGGTTGTGCGCTTTCAACGCAGCATACAGATGATGGATCAGGGTGATGTTGGCCGGATCGTACAGGCTGCCGCCGACCGGCAGCATGCCAGCCTGGGCCAGCAGATATTCGGCGTGTTCATGACCGATCTCGCTCAGCAATATCTGGTGGTTCTTCTCGTCGACGTGGTAATCCCCGGGCGAGTTCTCGTCGGCCTGGCGCTTCAGACTCGGTGCCAGTTTGTCCATCTTCAGGTACACATCGAGATTGTCTTCTGCCTGGCCGGAGATGATCAGCGGTGTGCGCGCCTCGTCGATCAGGATCGAGTCCACTTCGTCCACGACCGCAAAATTCAGCCCGCGCTGAAAACGCTCCCCCGCCGTACCGGCCATGTTGTCGCGCAGGTAATCGAAACCGAATTCGTTGTTGGTGCCGTAAGTGATGTCCGCGCCGTAGGCTGCCTGCTTGTCTGCATGCTCCATGCTGGTCAGGATCACGCCGACCGACAAGCCGAGGAACTTGTAGAGCTTGCCCATCCACTCGGCGTCGCGCGCCGCCAGATAGTCGTTCACCGTCACCACATGCACGCCCTTGCCGGACAGCGCATTCAGGTAAGCGGGCAGGGTCGCCATCAGCGTCTTGCCCTCGCCGGTGCGCATCTCGGCGATCTTGCCGTAATGCAGCACCATGCCGCCGATCAGTTGCACATCGAAATGCCGCATCTGCAAAGCACGCTTGCCGCCCTCGCGCACAACCGCGAAAGCTTCCGGCAGGATCGCATCCAGCGCTTCGCCGCTCTGCACGCGCTGCTTGAACTCGGCCGTCTTGCCGCGCAATGCGTCGTCGGAAAGCGCGGATATCTCCGGCTCCAGTGCATTGATGCGGACAACGGTTTGGCGGTATTGCTTGAGCAGGCGGTCGTTACGGCTGCCGAATACGGATTTCAACAATTTGGAGATCATGCTGTCTTTTCTGCTTGCTAACAAATAAAAAAGGGTGAGGCAGACACCTCACCCTTCGATTAAGCCTGTCGCATCAACTGGCCGCGTCTTCCAGGAAGCGCACCGGGTTCTGGGCGATGCCTTTGTATCTCACTTCGAAGTGCAGGTGGGGGCCTGTGGAGCGCCCCGTACTTCCGGACAAAGCGACCTCTTTCCCGCGCCGCACCATCTGCCCAACCTTGACCAGCAACTTGGAGCAATGCGCATAGCGCGTGATGACCTGGTTGCCGTGATCGATCTCGATCATATTACCATACTGGGGATGCAAGTCTGAGTACACCACCATCCCGCCCGCAGAAGCACGGATAGACGTTCCCGTGGGAACCATGTAATCGACACCTTCATGCATCGCGCTATTGCCGGTGAAAGGATCGGTGCGCCAGCCAAAGTTGGAGGAATACCATCCTGTCGTGATGGGTGGCACGGAAGGCAGCAGCTTCTTGCTCAGCTTGTCCTGCATCAGCAGGGTCTCCAGCGCCACCAGCTTGTCGCTGCGGTCACTCAGCAGGACGTTCAGTTGCGCCATCTGCTGCTCCATCCCCGTCAGCGATATTTCCTGCGACAGGGGAGCCGGAATATACGGACCGCCTTGTGCGGGTGGTTGCCCGAACGAAAATTCCTGCGGCTTCATGCCGGTCATCTTGGCCAGCTTGGCACCCAGACCGTCGAGACGCAGCAATTGCGCCTGCATCTGGCCCAGCCGCATCGCCAAGGTATCCATGCTCTTGCGCAGGTAGGCCTGCTGCTTCTGTTGCTCGTCCTGCTGTGCACTGGCCAGCCAGGCGCGCAACTCGTTGCCCATCAGGCCGGGCTGGAAGCGCACGATGGCATACTGTGCCGCCAGCACCGCTGCCACGAACAGGATCGAAGCCAATACCGTCAACGCCAGCAAGTGCACTCTGGTCAGCGTGATGCTGCGTGCTTTTGCAAACCGATTGGAAACTAGAATAATATTCACACATTCCCCTTAATTCGTGGATTCCAACTACTTTGCCGAACCGTCTGAACACCTATCTGGCATCCGACCGGGAATTACGGCAACTTTCAAACAGGGCCAGGCAATTGGCCCTCATGCAACGACATTATCAATCCATTGCCCCGGCGGCTTTATACCGTAGCAGCAAAGTGTTGCAGATTAACAACCAGGCAGTAGTGATAGCCGCTTTCAACGGTGCTGTCGCATCCAAATTGCGCCAGATGACTGCAGAATTAATTTCCCTTTTTCAAGCAAGGGGATGCGAGGTTACTGGAATTCAAATCAGGGTGCAAGTCGCAGCCCCCCCGCCCAAATACCGCCCAGTACCGCGCACCTTGAGCAAGGCCGCACATGAAGCCTTGGGCAAGCTGGATGAAGATCTTGCCGAATCCCCTCTCAAAACGGCCTTGGAACGCCTGATGAAGCATTAGTTGGCACCCACAAACCATTGCCTTCATCGGGTCATTTAAGGTGCCGAACCTTGCCGAACCCGAGAGTCTCGTCGGATAATCGCCGCGACAGCCAAACAGCAATATTCTTGCGATCCCGCTTTCCGCATAACATTTAGCCGTTCCCGTTGTTCAGCCTGAACTCCCCCTGCCTCTGCCGGCGGACTCATGCTGCTTGATAAACCAACTTGATTCCACAGACCCGATGTCATCCGACCGCCGCCCCCTCGCCCGCCACAGCCTCCTCCTGTCCTTGACCCTGCTTTGTACCTTGCTGGCAGGGGATGCGTTCAGTGCCGAGCAGCCAAACACTTGTACCAGCCCAACTCCGGCTGGCACCGGACAGAACGCAGTGCGCATGGTGTTCGGCGGCGACACCGTGCTCGGCAACAACTTTCTGGTCGACAACATCCCCGCCAGCTGGGATGAACGCTATTTTGCCGGGGTGCGCAGCATCCTTCAGGACGCGGACATCGCCTTCGGCAATCTGGAAGGCGTACTCAGCGAGCGCGGCGAAACCACCAAAGTTCCCGGCACCGGTCGTCAATACGCCTTCCGCATGCCGTCCCGTTATGCAGCCCTGCTGCACCGCGAAGGCTTTGACATCATGAACGTCGCCAACAACCACGCATACGATTTCGGCGAATCCGGCTTTCGCGACACGCTGGAAAACCTGAAACAGGCCGGCGTTACCTACGTAGGCCCGCGCGACCATCTCGCCACCCTTTCCGTACGCGGCCTTAACATCGCAATGCTCAGCTTTTCCTACTCTTCACGCTTCGCCTCGGTGTTCGAACTTGAACAGGACGCCGAACTCGTTCGCTTGGCTAAAGCGCAGGGTGGATATGTGATCGTGACGTTCCATGCCGGCGCCGAAGGTCCGGCGGCCATCTGGCACGAAGACAGGGAAGAGATGTTCTTCGGCGAGAACCGCGGTAATGTCGTCGCCTTTTCCCGCGCCATGATCGATGCGGGTGCCGATCTGGTCGTCGGGCATGGACCCCATGTGCTGCGAAGCATCGAGTGCTACAAGGATCGCCCCATCGCCTATTCGCTCGGCAACTTCATCGGCGTGGGCGGCTTGTCGGCCAGGAAGATGGCGGCCGTTTCAGCCCTGCTGGAAGTCACGGTGAACACCGACGGTGTCTTGCAGTCCTTGAACCTGATACCGCTACGCTTCAATGAACAGAAATTGCCGGAGCTGGATGAGCGGGAGTTTGGCACGCGGCTGGTCAATCATCTTGGGCAGCGCGCAAAGTTCAAAGGTACTTTCGTCGAATTCCCCGTCAGGGAGATCGGGGAGAAGGCGTTCGAACGCTGGCTACACGCGGCTTCCCGCTAACGCCCTAAACCAGCACCCTCCACGCCACCAACCCGTAGCGTTCCAGCAGGAACAGCAGGGCGAACACCAGCAGCGTGTAGAACATGAAGCGCGCCACTTGCCAGGCAAAGCGGGAGTAGCGAGGGTCGCGCGTGAGCAGGAACATCACGGCGGATGAAGCGACAAGAAGTATGGAGATCAGCAGAGCAAGGCGGATGATCATCGCCGGAGCCCTTTCAGGCTGTCTGTAGTTGCAGGCGCAGGAAGTCGGGCGCTTCTTCCGGCTTGTCGAAGGTGGTGAATTCCCATGCCGTTTCGTCCTCAAGCAGAGCGCGGCACAGCGCGTTATTCAGGGCATGGCCGGACTTGTAGCCGGAGAAAGCGCCAATCAGAGGATGACCAAGCAGGTACAGGTCGCCGATGGCATCCAGCACCTTGTGTTTGACGAACTCGTCCTCGAAACGCAGTCCGTCCGGGTTGATGACGCGGTACTCGTCCATCACGATGGCGTTATCCAGGCTGCCGCCCAGTGCCAGGCCTTGCGAGCGCATGTACTCGACTTCCTGCATGAAACCGAATGTGCGCGCGCGGCTCACTTCCTTTATATAGGAATGCGTGCCGAGATCGACCGTCACGTTCTGTTTGGTATTGGCAAACACCGGATGGGCGAAATTGATGGTGAAGTTGAGCTTGTAGCCGTTGAACGGCTCGAAGCGCACCCACTTGTCACCGTCCTTCACTTCCACGGTCTTCTTGATGCGGATGAACCTCTTGGCTGCAGCCTGTTCGGCGATGCCCGCCGATTGCAGCAGGAAGATGAAGGTACCCGCGCTGCCGTCCATGATGGGCAGTTCCGGACTGGTCAGTTCGACGATAGCATTATCGATACCCAGGCCGGCCAACGCCGACATCAGGTGCTCCACGGTCGCTACGCGTGCGCCGTTCGCCTCGAGACAGGTGGACAACCGAGTATCGTTGACCGCATGCGCTTCGGCGCGGATATCCGCCGGATGCGGCAGATCGACGCGACGAAAGACGATACCGCTGTCGATGGCGGCCGGGCGCAAAGTCAAATAGACCTTCTCGCCGGTGTGCAGACCGACACCCGTCGCCTGCACTGTCGTCTTCAATGTGCGCTGCTTGACCATAAGCAATTACCTGACTGATTAGATGCGAAGTTTAACATAGGCCGACGGCAAGCCCGTCGCCTCGATGCTTTGCCTCGCCTGCGGTCAGTCCGCCTGTTTGCGCAGGAACGACGGGATATCCAGCGGATCGACACCGGATTGCTTCATCGCTTCCACGGCTTCGCGATGACGTCCGGTGCGGATTACCGCGGGCATCTCCAGTGCATCGTAGTTCACCATCGGAACATCGTGCGTGCCGGTTCGCTGCTGCTTCTCGTACACCAACGACGGTTTCGGCTGCTTGCGCGCCAGCGGCGTGCCCAGACCGGTGGCCACGATGGTCACGCGCATCTCTTCGCCCATGGCTTCGTCGAATACCGAACCGACGATCACGGTCGCTTCCGATGCGGCGAACTGGAAACAGTTCATCACTTCGTGCAGCTCTTCCAAAGTCAGGTTGCTGCTGGAGGTGATATTGACCAGCACGCCGCGCGCGCCGGACAGATCCACATCTTCCAGCAGGGGGCTGGCGATGGCCTGCTCGGCGGCACGCTGTGCACGGCCTTCGCCGGAAGCGGTCGCTGCACCCATCATCGCCATGCCGTTCTCGGACATCAGCGTGCACACGTCGGCGAAGTCCACGTTGACCATGCCGGGCACGTTGATGACCTCGGCGATACCCGCGACCGCACCCTGCAACACACCGTTCGCCGCCTTGAACGCTTCCGGCAATGTGGTCTTGCCGCCCAGCACTTCCATCAGCTTCGCGTTCGGCACGATGATGAGCGAATCGACATACGATGCCAGTTCCTCGATACCGCTCTGTGCCAGCGACATGCGCTTGCCTTCGAAGATGAACGGCTTGGTGACGACAGCAACTGTCAGGATGCCCATCTCCTTGGCCACCTGCGCCACGATGGGCGCGGCCCCCGTACCCGTGCCGCCGCCCATGCCGGCGGTGATGAACACCATGTTCGCCCCGTTGATGATCTCGGCGATCCGCTCTCTATCCTCGATCGCCGCCGCCTGGCCGATCTCCGGCTTGGCGCCCGCACCCAGCCCCTTGGTCAGGTTCGCCCCGATCTGCAACTGCACGCGCGCCTTGCTGCGACGCAACGCCTGCGCATCGGTATTGATGGTGATGAATTCGACGCCTTGCACGCCCTGATCGATCATGTGATCCACGGCATTGCTGCCGCAACCACCCACCCCTACCACCTTGATCACCGCGCCTTGCGGCTGTGCATCCATCAATTCAAACATAGTATTTCTCCTTTTCTAAAATGCAACCGACCCTGAACCCGAATTAAAAATTGCGTTGAAACCACGTCTTCATGCTCTCCAGCACATCACTGAACGACCCCGAATTGACCCGCGACACTTCCTCGCGCTGATGCTGATCCAGCCCGTACAACAACAGCCCCACGCCGGTGGCAAAGCGCGGCGTCTTCACCACATCCGACAAGCCACCGATGTTGCGCGGCACGCCCATGCGTACCGGCATGTGGAATATCTCCTCGCCCAGCTCGACCATGCCCTGCATGGCACTGCTGCCGCCGGTAAGCACGATGCCCGAGGACAGCAGATCCTCGAAACCGCTGCGGCGTATCTCCTGCTGCACCAGCGAATACAACTCTTCCACGCGCGGCTCGATCACCTCGGCCAGCGTGTGGCGCGACAGCATGCGCGAGCCGCGTTCGCCCACGCCGGGCACCTCGATCGGCGCATCATTGGCCAGCTGACGCAGCGCGCAGCCGTATTTGATCTTGATGTCCTCGGCGTCCTTGGTCGGCGTGCGCAATGCCATCGCGATATCGTTGGTGACCTGGTCTCCCGCGATCGGGATCACCGCCGTATGCCGGATCGCGCCGTTGGTAAAGATCGCCATATCGGTGGTGCCGCCGCCGATGTCGACCAGGCACACGCCCAATTCTTTCTCATCATCGGCCAGCACCGCCTTGCTCGATGCCAGCGGTTGCAGGATCATCTCGTTCACTTCCAGACCGCAGCGGTGGATGCACTTCAATATGTTCTGCACCGCCGACACCGCGCCGGTGACGATGTGGATCTCCACTTCCAGACGCATGCCGCTCATGCCCAGCGGCTTCTTGATGCCCTCCTGCCCGTCGATGCTGAACTCCTGCTCGAGGATGTGCAGGATCTGCTGGTCGCCCGGCAGACTGATCGAACTGGCGGTCTCGATCGCGCGCACGATGTCGGTGTGCGCCACTTCCTTGTCCTTGATCTTGATCATGCCGTTGGCATTGGAACTCTTGATGTGGCCGCCCGCGATGCCGGTATAGACCTCGCGGATCTTGCAGTCGGCCATCAGTTCGGCCTCCTCCAGCGCGCGCTGGATTGCGGCGACGGTGGCGTCGATATTCACCACCATGCCCTTCTTCATGCCGGAGGACTGGTGCATGCCCGCGCCGATCACTTCCAGCGTGCCTTCCGGCCTGATCTCGGCGACGATGCACGCGATCTTCGACGTGCCGATGTCCAGCCCCACGATCAGATTCTTGTTTTCCCTGTTCTTGCTCATCGCTGTCCCCTTGCTACTTCCTCAAACTTCCCTGCCGGGCAAGTAAACCGCAAACCCGTTGCGATAACGCAGATCCACGTGGCGCACCGCCCGCGCCATCGCAGCCAGACTGTACGGATACACGGCGACGAAGCGCGCGAGGCGCTGCTGCATCTCCTCGCGTCCCAGCTCGATCACCATGCCGTCATCCAGCTTCACCTGCCAGGCATAGCGCGGTGACAGGCTGAGCTGCACGATCTGCTGCTGCAACGGTTGCGACACCGCGCTCAACTCGGCATACATCTGCGCCACCTGCAGTGAACTGTCGGTTTGTCCGATGAAAGCCGGCAGGACCTGCTCCACCTTGCCCGCGAACACCTCGCCATGCGTGTTCACCAGTTCCGTGCCGTTCCAGCGCGCCAGCACGACCTGCTCTTCCACTTCCACTTCCAGACTCCACGGGAACTTGCGCCGCACGCTCACTTTGCGCACCCAGGGCAGCTGCTCGAACGCCTGCCGCGTCTGCTCCAGATCGACGGTGAAGAAATTCCCGCTCACTTTCTCGCGCACCACTTTTTCCAGCAGTTCGGCTGAAACGCGCTGCGGCGCCGCGGTCAGCTCCACCGCGCGCAAAGGGAACACCGGCAGCTGCAGCACGTAGCGCACCGCGCCGTACAGCACCAGCACCAGGCTGAGGCCGAACAGCGCGTTGGCGACACTGCGCAGCAGCGGTGCGTTATCCCACATGCGTCCCCTCCAGTATTTGCACCACCAGTTGCTCGAAACTGATGCCTGCCTGGCGTGCCGCCATCGGCACCAGGCTGTGATCGGTCATGCCGGGCGAAGTGTTGATCTCCAGCAGGTAGAACTTGCCGTCATCGCCGCGCAGGAAATCCACGCGCCCCCAGCCCTGTCCGCCGATGAGCGTGAAAGCCAGCTGCGCCAGATGTTGCATCTCGCCTTCCTGCTCGGCGCTCAGACCGCAGGGACACAGATAGCGCGTGTCGTCGCGCAGATACTTCGACTCATAGTCGTAAAACTCGTTGGCGGGTTCGATCTTGATCGCCGGCAACGCCCGTCCGTTCAGGATCGCCACCGTGTACTCGCCGCCGCTCATGAAGCTCTCGGCGATCACCACCTTGTCGTGCTTCGCCGCTTCGGCATAGGCTGCAGGCAACTCTTCCACCGTCTTCACCTTGGTCACGCCCACGCTGCTGCCCTCGCTGGCGGGCTTGATGAACAGCGGCAGGTCGAGATGGTCGGCCACGGCATTCCAGTCGGTCGGTGCGGTCAGCGCCTCGTATTCGGGGATAGGCAAGCCCGCCGCCTGCCACACCAGCTTGGTGCGCCACTTGTCCATCGCGATAGCCGATGCCATCACGCCGCTGCCGGTGTAGGGGATATCCATCAGTTCCAGCGCACCTTGCACCGTGCCGTCCTCGCCGAAACGTCCGTGCAGCGCGATGAATACGCGCTCGAACTTCTCTTTCTTGAGTTCGGACAGGTCGCGCTCTGCCGGATCGAAGGCATACGCATCCACGCCGCTGCGCTGCAATGCGGCCAGCACGGCTGTGCCGCTCTTCAACGACACCTCTCGCTCTGCCGAGCGCCCGCCAAACAGTACCGCCACTTTTCCAAAGTTCTTCACTTCGTCTTTTCTCCAACAATTTTCACTTCCGGATGTAATTCGATGCCTGTTTGCTGCAACACCGTCGCTCGCACTTCCCCGATCAGATCCTCGATATCCGCCGCCGTCGCACCGCCCACGTTGACGATGAAGTTGGCATGCTTTTCCGACACCTGCGCGCCGCCGATGCGTTTGCCCTTCAATCCGCAGCCCTCGATCAACTTTGCCGCGTGGTTGCCCGGCGGATTGCGGAACACCGAGCCGGCATTCGGCAACTGCAGCGGCTGGCTGGCGCTGCGCTTCTCCATCAACTCCTTGATGTCCTGCCGCGCTTTTTCCACATCACCCGTTCCCAGTTTCAGCCACGCACCGACGAAGAACTCGTCACTCGTCTTCTTCAGCGCCACATGGCGGTAGCCGATCTCATATTCCTGCGGCGAGCGCTCCAGCAGTTCTCCGCCCCGCGTCAGCACCTGCACACGCTTCACCTTCTGCCAAGTCTCGCCGCCATAACAGCCCGCGTTCATCACCAGCATGCCGCCCAGCGTGCCGGGGATGCCGATGAAGAATTCCGCGCCGCACAGATTGTTGGTCGCGGCAAAACGCGCCAGCTTCGCACCCGGCACGCCGGCCTGCACGTAGATCAGATCGCCGTCCATACGCAGTTCGGTAAGCGCGCCCACCATCTGCAGCACCGTGCCGCGATAACCGCCGTCACGCACCAGCAGGTTGCTGCCGAGGCCGACCGCCAGCAGTGGTTCGCTTGCCGGCGTCTGCCGCAGGAACTGTTGCAGATCAGCCAGATCGGCCGGGCGATACAGATGTTGCGCGACACCGCCCGCACGCCAGCTCACGTGGCGCGACATGGGCTCGTCCTGGAGCATCTCTCCACGCAATCCCTCGGCACTGAACTGTGTCGGCTCGCTCATCTTCATTTCATCTGCTTCACAAGGTTAGGCACGCCGCCGATGGAGCCCGCACCCATGGTCAGTACCACATCGCCGTCACGCGCCATCTGCATGATGGTCTGCGGCATGTCGGCGATGTTCTCCACGAACACCGCTTCGCTCTGTCCCGCAACGCGCAGCGCATGCATCAACGCGCGACCGTCAGCCGCGACGATGGGGGCTTCACCGGCCGCATAGATCTCAGCCAGTGCAAGCGCGTCCACACCGCTCAGCACTTTCACAAAGTCTTCGAACAGGTCGCGCGTACGCGTGTAGCGATGCGGCTGAAAAGAGAGCAGCAGGCGTTTGTCGGGGAAGGCTCCGCGCACGGCAGCGAGCGTTGCTTTCATCTCCACCGGGTGGTGGCCGTAATCGTCGATGAGCGTGAACGAGCCGCCCGACGGCAACGGTATCTCGCCGTAACGCTGCATGCGCCGTCCCACCCCCTCGAACTCGGCCAGCGCCGCGACGATGGCGGATGGCGCGACGCCGACTTCCAGACCGACTGCGATCGCGGCCAGCGCATTCAGCACGTTGTGCTCACCGGCCAGATTGAGCGTGACCTCGAGATCCAGCGGTTTCCCGTCGAACAGACATTTTTCATCGTGGCGGCATTGCGCGGTGAAGCGCATCTTGCCGCCCTCATGACGCACATTGACCGCGCGGATCTGCGCTTCTTCGCCAAGACCGTAGGTCGTGATCGGTTTGCTGATGCGCGGCAGGATGTCGCGCACGTTCTCGTCGTCAGAGCACAGCATGGCTCGACCATAGAACGGCAGGCGTTCGACGAAATCCACGAATGCCTGCTTCAGCCTGTTGAAGTCATGACCGTAAGTCTCCATGTGGTCGGCATCGATGTTGGTGACCACGGCAAGTATCGGCGTCAGATACAGGAACGAGGCATCGGACTCGTCCGCTTCGGCGACGATGAACTCGCCCGTGCCCAGTCGCGCATTCGCGCCGCTGCTGTTGAGACGCCCGCCGATGACGAAGGTCGGATCGTAGCCGCCCTTGGCCAGCACGGTGGTGACCAGCGAAGTTGTGGTGGTCTTGCCGTGGGTGCCCGCCACGGCGATGCCCTGGCGCAGGCGCATCAACTCAGCCAGCATCACCGCGCGCGGCACGATGGGAATGCGCTGTTCGCGCGCCGCCACCACTTCCGGGTTGTCGGCCTTGACTGCAGTGGAAGTCACCACCGCATCGGCATCGCGCAGATTCTTCCCGCTGTGCCCCTGGTACACTGTCGCGCCCAGCGACTGCAGACGCTGCGTGACCGCACTGTCGGCCAGGTCGGAACCGCTCACCTTGAAACCGAGGTTGAGCAACACTTCGGCGATACCGTTCATGCCGGAGCCGCCGATACCGACAAAGTGGATGTGTTTGATCTTGTGTTTCATATTTATTGCCTCATTTCCTTCCGCATGGCACTCGACAACATCGCGTTTCGGCAACGCATGCATTCGCGGACGCTCACATCCCGCACACGGGAACCCTGTTCGCTGCTCATGCTGCTACTCCCGCCAGCGCAACGCACACTTGCGCCACCTGTTGTGTCGCGTCCGGTTTTGCCAGGCTGCGCGCGGCCTGCGCCATCGCCAGCAATTTCTCTCTGCTCATTTCGCGCAACAATTGCGCCAGTCTTTCCGCGCTCAATTCCTTCTGCGGCAACAGCAACGCCGCGCCGTGCGCGCTCAGGAAGCGTGCGTTGTGTGTCTGATGGTCGTCCACCGCGAACGGGAACGGGATCAGCACGCTGGCCACACCCGCCGCCGCCAGCTCGGCAATAGTCAATGCCCCCGCGCGGCAGATGACCACATCTGCTTTCGCATACTGGTTGGCCATATCATCGAGGAAGGCACGGATGTCGGCGCTCACCCCTGCCTGCGCATACAGCTTCCGCACTGACTCAAGATGCTTCTTGCCGGTCTGGTGCAGTACGTGTGGACGCTCCAGTTCTCCCATCATGGCCAGCGCTTTCGGCAATGCCTCATTGAGCGCCTGCGCTCCCAGGCTTCCACCCACCACCAGCACATTCAACTTGCCGCTGCGTCCGGCGTAGCGCTCCTGCGGCGCGGACAACGCGGCGATGTCGGCTCGCACCGGATTGCCGCACCACTGCGTGCCTTTCAGCACATCCGGGAATCCACTCAGCACACGCGAGGAGAGTTTCGCCAGCACCTTGTTGCTCAATCCCGCGATTGAATTCTGTTCATGGATGACCAGCGGGCGTCGCAGGAAAGCCGCCATCAATCCGCCAGGCATGGTGATGTAGCCGCCCATGCCCAGCACCACGTCGGGACGATGACGCAGGATCGCATCCGCGCTCTGTCCCAGCGCACGCAGCAGCGTGAACGGCAAGAGCAGCAGACGCAGCAGTCCTTTGCCGCGCACACCGGAGAAATTCACCCACGCCACCGGATAACCGTGTTTGGGAACCAGTTCCGCCTCCATGCTGTTGGGTGCGCCCAGCCACACCACTTTCCAACCCTGCGCATGCAGCGCATCGGCCACCGCCAGTCCCGGGTAGATGTGTCCGCCGGTTCCGCCTGCCATGATCAGGATCGTGCGTGCGCTCATATCGGCAGCCCCCGTGCAACACGTCTGTTTTCATAATCGATCCTGAGCAGCACCGCGACCGCCATCAGGTTCACCACCACGCCGCTGCCGCCGAAACTCAGGAACGGCAAGGTCAAGCCCTTGGTCGGCAGCACGCCCATATTCACGCCGATATTGATCATCGCCTGCACGCCGAGCCACACGGCGATACCCTGCGCCACCAGTGCGGCGAACAGGCGGTCGGCCATCGCCGCCTGGCGGCCGATGGCGAAAGCGCGCACGATGAGCCAGCCGAACAGCAGGATGACGGTGCACACGCCAAACAGGCCCAGTTCTTCCGCGATCACCGCGAGCAGGAAGTCGGTGTGTGCTTCCGGCAGGTAGAACAGTTTCTCCACGCTGCCGCCGAGTCCCACGCCCAGCCACTCGCCACGACCGAAGGCGATCAGCGCATGGCTGAGCTGGTAGCCTTTGCCATAGGGATCGGACCACGGATCCATGAAACCGACCACGCGCTGCATTCGGTATTCGGACGAGAAGATCAGCGCGGCGAACGCCAGTGGCAGCAGCACCACCAGCCCGCCGAATATCTTGAGATTGAAGCCGCCCAGCCATAGCGTACCCATCGCGATCGCGCAGATGACCACGAACGCGCCCATGTCCGGCTCCAGCAGCAACAACGCACCGACCAGCGCCATCACACCGAACATCGGCAGGAACGGTTCGAGCAGGTGATCCTTCACTGCGCCCTTGCGCACCGCATAGTCGGCGGCATACAGCACGGCGAACAGCTTCATCAACTCGGAAGGTTGCAGGTTGACCACGAACAGCGATATCCAGCGACGGCTGCCGTTGACCGCGCGGCCGATGCCGGGGATCAGCACCAGCACCAGCAACACAACGCCAATCAGGAACAGATAAGGCGCATATTTCTGCCACATCTGCGTCGGCACCTGAAAGGCGATCACGCCCGCAGCGATGCCGATCATGATGAAGATGCCGTGACGCATCAGATAGTAGGTCGCCTGATGCCCCGTGTACTTGCCCGCTTCGGCCGTCGCGATGGAGGCGGAATAGACCATCACCAGGCCGATGGCGAGCAGGGCCGTGATAATCCACACCAGTACGCTGTCGTACTCGGCCACGGTGCGGCGCGGAGCGCTCAGTACTGCACTGAACATGTCGCCTCCGTTTTCTTCACCGCAGCGACGAACACTTCCGCGCGGTGCAAATAATTCCTGAACATATCGAAGCTGGCACAGGCGGGCGACATCAGCACCGCATCTCCGCGTTGTGCAGTCGCTGTGGAGATGCGCACTGCATCATCCATGTCGCGCGCCTGCAATATCGGCTTGCCGCAACCGGCGATAGCCTGTTCGATCAACGGTGCATCCCGTCCGATCAGCACCACGGCGCGCGCATGCTTCGCCACAGCATCTTTCAGCGGTGAGAAATCCTGTCCCTTGCCGTCACCACCCAGGATGACGACGGCAGGCTTGCCCAATCCTTTCAGCGCCGCCTCGGTCGCGCCGACGTTGGTGCCTTTGGAATCGTCGTAGTAGGTGACGCCCGCGATCTCGGCGACTTTTTCCACACGGTGCGGCAGCCCCTTGAATGCGCGCAACGCCTGCACCAGCGGCGCCAGCGGGAGACCGAGAGCGCGACACAACGCCAGCGCGGCCAGCGCATTCGCCACGTTGTGCAATCCGCTCACCTGCAATTCGTCGGCGCGCATGATCTTCTGCGCACCCTGCATCAGCCAGGTGATCGCCCCATCGCGCGTGATGCCCCAATCCTGCTCACTGGCAGGAGGGTTCAGACCAAAGCTCAATTGTTTGCGAGCCGCCATCTTCATCGCGGCGCTGCGCGCATCTTCGCGATTCACGATCTGTGCGCCTTTGCCCCGGAAGATGCGCGCCTTGGCAGCCGCATAGGCATCCATGCTGCCCGCATAACGGTCGAGATGGTCTTCGGTGACGTTGAGCACGGCAGCCGCATCGGCATCCAGCGTATAAGTCGTTTCGAGCTGGAAACTGGAGAGCTCCAGCACCCACACCTGCGGCTGTTGTTCGCGCGCGCGCAACGCATCCAGCACGGCGGGCGAGATGTTGCCCGCCACCTGCGTATCCAGCCCCGCCGCCACGCACATCGCGCCGACCATGCTGGTGACGGTGGTCTTGCCGTTGGCACCGGTGATGGCGATGACTTTGGTGTTGCGCCGGCAGTCGTTGCCTGCCAACTGCTGCGCCAATAATTCGATGTCGCCTTCGACGGGGATGCCGCGCGCGATGGCGCGCTGCACCAGCGGCTCGGCCACCGGCACACCGGGGCTGATGGCGATGCGGTCTATGCCCTGCAGCAGTTCGTCGCCGAACGGACCGCAGTGCACTTCTGCCTGCGGCAGTTCGCTGCGCAGGGTGACGATGCCGGGCGGATTTATACGGCTGTCTGCGACACACAGCTTCGCGCCCCGCTCGTGCAGATAACGCGCGAGCGACAGCCCGGTCTCACCGAGACCGAGTACCAGCACTGTTTGTCCGCGCAGTTGTTTCATTTTTTATCTGAGTTTCAGCGTTGCCAAGCCAATCAGGACCAGCAACATGGTGATGATCCAGAAGCGCACTACCACTTGCGTTTCTTTCCAGCCCTTCTGCTCGAAATGGTGATGCAGCGGCGCCATCAGCAAAATGCGCTGGCCGGTGCCGTATCGGCGTTTGGTGTATTTGAACCAGGACACCTGCAGCATCACCGACACCGCTTCCACCACGAACACGCCGCCCATGATGAACAGCACCAGTGCCTGGCGGATGATCACCGCGACAGCGCCCAGCGCCGCACCCAGCGCCAATGCGCCGACGTCGCCCATGAATACTTCTGCCGGATAGGCGTTGAACCAGAGGAAAGCCAGTCCCGCGCCGGAGATGGCCGCGCAGAAGATCGCCAACTCGCCCGCTCCGGGTATGGACGGCTCGCCCAGATATTTGGAGAACTCGGCATGTCCCGCGACATAGGCGAAGATCGCCAGCGCGGCGGCCACCATCACCGTCGGCATGATGGCGAGGCCGTCGAGGCCGTCGGTCAAATTCACCGCGTTGCTGCTGCCGACGATGACCAGATAGACCAGCACGATGAAACCGACCGTTCCGAGCGGAAACACCAGGTTCTTGAAGAACGGAACGATGAGTTCGGTCTGCGCGGGCAGTGTCGCGTGCTGTACCAGATAGATGCCGACCGCCAGTGCGATCAGCGACTGCCAGAACATCTTGGAGCGCGCGGACAGGCCGTCCGGATTGCGGTGCACCACCTTGCGGTAATCGTCCACCCAGCCGATGGCGCCGACTCCCAGGGTGGTCAGCAGAACAACCCATATATAGGGATTGTGCAGATCGCCCCACAGCAGGGTGGTGATCGCGACCGATGCCAGAATGAGCGCGCCGCCCATGGTCGGCGTTCCCGCTTTCACCAGGTGCGTCTGCGGTCCGTCGCTGCGCACCGACTGACCGATCTTCATCGAAGTCAGTTTGCGTATCATCCACGGCCCCAGCATGAAGGAGATGACCAGTGCGGTCATCGCCGCCATCACCGCACGCAGCGTGATGTAATTGAAGACGCTGAATGTGCGCACGTCCTGCGCCAGCCATTGGCTTAATGCGAGCAGCATGTTTCCTCCTTTTGTAGCGCGCAAAATTGCACGACCCGTTCCATCTTCATGAATCGCGAGCCTTTCACCAGCACCGTGGTTTGCGCATCCATCTCTTTATCCAGTACTGCATATAGTTCTTCGATGTGTTCGAAATGCCGTGCTCCTGCGCCGAATTCCCGCACCGCACCCGCGCTCAGCGCGCCCAGCGCGAGCAATTGTTCGATTCCCAGTTCGCGCGCCGCGATGCCGATCTCGCGATGGAATTGCGCCGCCCCCTCGCCCAGTTCGCCCATGTCGCCGAGCACAAAGATGCGTTTGCCCTGTGTCTGCGCCAGCACTTCCAGTGCGGCATGCATCGAGGCCGGATTGGCGTTGTAGGTATCGTCGATCAGCATCGCGCCGTGCAGCGCCTGCTTGCGCTGCAAGCGCCCGGCCACACCGCCGAACTTCTCCAACCCGTTGATGATGGCTTCCGGCGACACTTGCAGTGTCAGCGCCGCCGTCACCGCTGCCAGCGCGTTGCGGGCGTTATGCTCGCCCGGCACTTGCAGTGTCATTTTCAAACCGCAAAATGGAGAGTGGACCAGCAGCGTTCCGCCGTAGCCCCGCGCCGTCCATTCGCCCTTCACCGTGGCTTCGTGTTCCAGCGCGAAATCGAGCACGCGATGCGGATCGGCCAGTTCCCGCCACAACGCGGCATGTGCATCGTCCGCATTGATGACCGCCGTGCCGTGGCTTTTCAGTCCGGCGAATATCTCGCCCTTGGCGCGCGCCACGCCCTCGACCGAACCCAGCCCCTGCAAGTGCGCACCGGTCGCGTTGTTGATCAGCGCCACATTCGGGCAAGCCAGACGGGTGAGGTAGTCGATCTCGCCGGGATGGTTCATGCCCATCTCGATCACCGCATAGCGGTGGGCCGCATTCATGCGCAGCAGGGTGAGCGGCATACCGATGTCGTTGTTGAAGTTGCCGCGGGTCGCCAGCACGCTCTCCTCGCTGCCGGTGGCAGAACGCAATATCGCCGCCAGCATCTCCTTCACCGTGGTCTTGCCGTTGCTGCCGGTGATGGCGACCAGCGGGATATCGAACTGCGCGCGCCAGTGCGCGGCGAGTTTGCCCAGCGCGAGGCGCGTGTCCGGCACGCGCAGCAACGGGCATGGTGAGTTCTCGAACTTGCTGTCCGCATTCACCACGGCGGCTACCGCACCTGCCTGTGCCGCCTGAGCGACGAACTTCGCTCCGTCGAAGTTCTCGCCCCTGAGCGCAACGAACAAATCACCCTTGGCGATCGTGCGCGTGTCGGTGGAGACGGCGGTGAAGCGCACATCGGCTCCTTGCTGTCGCGCGTTCAACACCTGTGCGGCTTGCGAGAGCAGCATCATATCCAGCGCTCCTCGGGTTTCCACATGCTCAGCGCGCGGTGCGCGATCTCGGCATCGGAGAACGGATGGCGCACACCTGCGATTTCCTGGTAATCCTCGTGTCCCTTGCCCGCCAGCAATATGGTGTCGTTCGCCTGTGCCTTGGCGATGGCATGGGTGATGGCTTTGGCTCTATCCTCGATGATCTGGTATTCGCCCTGCATGCCCGTGATGATGGCGTCGATGATCGCGCGCGGCGCTTCGTTGCGCGGGTTGTCGCTGGTGACGATGCGCACGTCGGCGAATCTGGCGACGACCGTCCCCATCATCGGGCGCTTGCCGCGGTCGCGGTCGCCGCCGCAGCCGAACACGCAGATGACTCTGCCGTCGGAAGGTGCGGTCACTTCACGCAGGGTCATCAGCACCTTTTCCAGCGCGTCCGGCGTGTGTGCGTAATCCACCACCACGGAGGGCGTATCCTTGCCGCCCAATGTCTGCATGCGGCCCGCGACTGCTTTCTGCAAACCGAGTTCGCGCACCGCGTCATCGATATCCATTTCACTGACCAGCAGCACCGCCAACGCACCGAGCAGATTGGAGGCATTGAAGCGTCCGATCAGTTTGCTTTGCAGCCCTGCAGCCCCCCAACTGGTGTGCAGTTGCAGCGTCAGCCCCTGCGCGTCCATTTGGGTGAGGTTGCCGTACACCATGCGGATGCCGAGCCTTTCGGCCAGTTTCAGCGATTCGTCTTCCATGCCATAGCCGATCACCTCGACCGGAGAATCCTGCAGTTGCCCGGCCATTTCTGCGCCGAAGGCATCGTCGAGGTTGAGCACCGCATGCTTGAGGTTCTCCCAGTCGAACAGGCGGCGTTTTGCGGCGGCATAGCTCTGCATGTCGCCGTGGTAATCGAGATGGTCGCGTGTCAGGTTGGTGAGCAACGCCACATCGTAATGCACCGCATTGACGCGTCCCTGTGTCAGTGCGTGCGAGGACACTTCCATCACTGCAGCCTGTGCGCCCTGCTGCGCGTACTCCGCCAGCAGCCCGTGCACCAGCAGCGCATCCGGCGTGGTGTTGAGCGTCGACTGCAAGGCGCTGGGGAAACCGTTGCCCAGCGTGCCGAGCAAAGCGCTCTTGCGCCCCAGCGCACAGAACGATTTCGCCAGCCAGTGGCTGATGGAAGTCTTGCCGTTGGTACCGGTCACGCCGACCATCCACAACTTCTGCGAAGGCTGGCCGTAGACGTGGTCGGCAATAACACCCGCCCGATGGCGCAAGTCATGCACCGCCAGATTGGGCACGACCCATTCGTTGTTCCATTTGAAATCGTGCAACTCCCAGATCACCGCGTTCGCGCCGCGCTCGATCGCCTGCGCGATATATTGGCGGCCGTCCGCCTGCGTTCCGGGATAGGCGACGAAGGTATCGCCGGGTTGCACTGCACGGCTGTCGGACACCAGGCGCGTGATGTTCACACCCAGTTCGTCCAGCTCCTCGAAGCGGAAACCGGCTTGGGATTTGATCGCAGCAGCGCTCATACTTCCTCCCCGATCACTTCGCCCGGCGCCATGATTACGTTGTCCAGCGGCGCATCGTTCGGCACGTTGAGGATGCGCAGCGACGAACCCATCACGCTGCTGAATACCGGCGCCGCCACCAGGCCGCCGTAGTAGTCGCGCCCGCCCGGTTCATTGACCATCACCGCCACGATCAGGCGGGGATCGGAGGCGGGCGCCATGCCGACGAAGGAGGCCACATAACGGTCGACGTATTTTCCGTTCTCGAGCTTGTGCGCGGTGCCGGTCTTGCCCGCGACGCGGTAGCCGGTGATCTGCGCCAACGGCGCGGTGCCGCCCGGACGCACCACCGTTTCCATCATGTCGCGCACAGCCTGCGCGGTGACATCCGAGAAGACTTTGACGCCCACGGTCGGCGTCTCCTGCTTGAGCAGGGTGATCGTTTTCAACTCGCCGCTGTTGGCAAACACGGTATAGGCTCGCGCCAGTTGCAGCAGATTGACCGAGATGCCGTTGCCATAGGACATGGTCGCCTGTTCGATCGGTCGCCAGGTCTTGTAGTCGCGCAACTTGCCGGTCGCTTCGCCGGGGAATTCGCACCCGGTCGCCAGGCCGAAGCCGCTCTCGTTGAGGCTGCGCCAGAACACTTCCGGCGAGAGGCCGAGCGCGATCCTGGCCGTGCCCACGTTGCTGGAACGCTGGATCACTTGCCCGACAGTGAGCGAGCGTTCGGGATGGGTATCGTGGATGGTGCGGCCATTCACGGTGAACTCGCCGCCCGCGGTATTGATGACGGTGCCCGGTTTGACCTTGCCCGCTTCCAGCGCCGCCGCCACAGTGAACGGCTTCATGGTCGAGCCCGGCTCGAACAGGTCGGTGACCGAACGGTTGCGCAGCACGCCAACGGAAGGTTTGGCTCGGTTGTTGGGATTGAAAGAGGGCCAGTTCGCCAGCGCCAGCACTTCGCCGGTCTTGGCATCCAGCACCACGATGGAACCGGCCTTGGCGCGATTGCGCTCCACCGCCTGCTTGATCTCGCGGTACGCGAGCGACTGTATCTTGCTGTCGATGCTGAGTACGACATCGCCGCCGGCCTTGGGTGCGCGCAGGCTGGCGACGTCCTCGACGATATATCCGCGCCTGTCCTTGATGACCTGCTGGCTTCCCGCCTTGCCGCCGAGCTGCGCCTGCAGGGCCAGTTCGATGCCTTCCTGGCCGTTGTCGTCGACATCGGTGAAGCCGATCAGATGCGATGTGACATCGCCGCCCGGATAGTAGCGGCGATATTCGCGTTGCAAGGAAACGCCGGGAATACCCAGCTTGACCACTCTGGCCGCCTGCTCCGGCGGCAACTGGCGTTTGAGGTAGACAAACTCGCGCGAGGTGTCTCTGAGTCTGCTCTTCACTTCTTCGGGTGTCAGGCCGACGATGCTCGCAAGCTGGATGATCTGCTTGGTCGTGACCTCGACATCCGCCGGACTCGCCCATACCGACTCCACCGGCGTGCTCACCGCAAGCGGTTCGCCGTTGCGGTCGGTGATCTTGCCGCGATGCGCATGGATATCGACGATGCGGCCGTAACGCGCATCGCCTTTCTGTTGCAGGAAGTCGTTGTTGATGCCTTGCAGGTAGACCGCGCGCACCAGCAGCGTCGCCAGGCCGGCCAGCAGCAGCACGAACAGCAGACGCGAGCGCCAGGCCGGCAAGGCGATCTGCCCGGTGGTCTGGATGGGGGTGGTGGCATAGTTCATTGTTGCGTCACCATGCCGGAATCGAGACGGATGTAGCGGATCTGCCGGGGCTGCGGCGTCTGCATCTGCAACTGCGCGGCGGCGAGCTTCTCTACCCGCGCGGGCATGGCCAAAGTACCTTGCTCCAGTTGCAACTGTCCCCACTCCACATCCATCTGCTGCGCCCTGTCTTTTTCCTTCTGCAATTCCACGTACAACTTGCGTGCCTTGTGTTGGGAGGTGACTACCCCCAACGCGCACGCGATGCCCAGAATGAGTAGCAGGACATTGAGCCTAGCCACCCAAACGCTCCGCCACCCGCAACACCGCGCTGCGCGCGCGCGGGTTCGCCGACACTTCCGCATCCGAGGCGTAGACCGGCTTGCCGATCAGGCGCACCTTGCCCTGCGGCACATCGGCGGCGCGGATCGGCACGTTCTTCGGCAACTTGTCGCCCTGTGCCATGTCACGCAGAAAATGTTTGACCATGCGGTCTTCCAAAGAATGAAAACTGATCACTGCCAAACGTCCGCCCGTCTTCAGATGAGCGACGCATTGCGGCAACACACTTTCGAGTTCTTCGAGCTCGCGGTTGATATAAATCCGTATAGCCTGAAAGGTGCGCGTTGCCGGATTTTTGCCGGGTTCGCGCGTACGTACGCACTGCGCGACGAGGTCGCTGAGCTGTTTCGTGGTGAGGATCTCCCGTTCCTGGCGCGCAGCAACAATCGTCCTTGCAATCTGCCGAGCAAACCGTTCTTCGCCGTAATCACGTATCACCTCCGTCAGTTCGCCTTCGTCCGCCGTCGCCAGCCACTCCGCCGCCGTCTGCCCCCTGCTCGTGTCCATGCGCATGTCCAGCGGCGCATCGAAACGAAAACTGAAACCGCGTTGCTCGTCGTCGAGTTGCGGCGACGACACCCCCAGATCCAGCAACACCCCGTCCACCTTTTCGATACCGAGTTCGCGCAGTACTTCATCCAGCTGTTCGAAACCGCTATGCACCAACTGAAAGCGCGCATCGACTATCGTCTTGCCCGCCGCTATCGCCATCGGGTCTTTATCCAGAGCGACCAATCTGCCGCTCTCGCCCAGCTTTTGCAGGATCAAGCGGCTATGCCCGCCGCGCCCGAAGGTGCCATCCACATAGACGCCGTCCGCCTGCACTTGCAAGGCTTCGACTGCTTCGTTCAACAGGACGGTCGCGTGAGCCATGTTCTGGCTCACAAAGTAAATCCTTCCAACTCGGGCGGCAGGTTGTCTGCCGTAAAGCCCGTCATCTTCTCGTTCTGTGCCTGCCAGCGCGCCTCGTCCCACAGCTCGAATTTATTGCCCTGCCCTACCAGCATCACGTGCTTGTCCAGCACCGCGTAGCTGCGCAGCGTGGGCGACACCAGCACACGACCGGCGGCATCCATCACCGCATCTTCGGCATGTCCGACCAGGAAACGTTGCAGTGCGCGAATGCGCGGATCGAAAGCGGAGAGCTTCATCAACTTGTCGCGGATAGGTTGCCACTCGGGCTGCGGGTAGACCAGCAGGCAACCGTCGGCATCGGCAGTCAGCACCAGCTGACCCGCGCAATGCGCAAGCAACATGTCGCGATACCGCGCCGGTATCGCGAGTCTGCCTTTGCTATCCAGATTGAGTTGCGTCGCTCCCTGAAACATCCCGTTTCCCCACCTTTACCCACTTTTTACCACTTAGGGCCACTATATTGAAAAACTGCAAGGTGGTCAAGCATGAAAACAGGATTTTTCTTTACGGGACAATGAGTTAGCGCACGAAGTTGATGTAAAACAAATATACTTAAAAAGCAATGGATTGGAAAGACAAGCTAAAGTTGTTTGTAATGGAGGGTGGGGTGATTACGCAATTGCCCCTGCCAAGGCTTAAGGCATGAGACGTGATCTCATCGATTCTGCAATTGCGAAAGAAGGTGAAGCCAGCCGATAAGCCGGGTTCTGTCGTGGACAGTCATTCCTCTAGGCGTTTCGTTACCTGACGCTCAAGCAACCTACCCGCTGGCGACGCGAGCAACGTCATGGCCAGCCTATTTGGTCTTGCTCCGGATGGGGTTTACCCTGCCACTGATGTTGCCACCAGCGCGGTGAGCTCTTACCTCGCCATTTCAACCTTACCTGTACTGCTTGCGCAGCCATCGGCGGTGTATTTTCTGTGGCACTTTCCATCGCCTCACGGCGTCCGGTCGTTAACCGGCATCCTGCTCTGCGGAGCCCGGACTTTCCTCTGCACAGCATGAAGTGTGCAGCGACTGTCTAGCCAGCTTCAGAAGGGAGTTTAACACGGAGGAGTAAGCCTCTTTGAGCCTAAAAAGAACCCCGATTGACGGATAGTACTCGCAGCACTACAGGAGCAGCTGGCTGGCGAAATCCAGCAACACACTCGCCAGCAAGCTGGCTCCTACGAGAGGGAATGACGCGGTGGAATTACTTGGCTTTGTCCTGTAGCGCCTGTCCTGCCTTCTCCAAGGCTTTGCCGCTCTCCTCCACCGTCTCGCTGCCCAAGCGCCTGGCCTTGTCGAGCAGCGATTCCTGTTTGGCGAACGGATTGGATAGCAGGGGTTTGTCTCTGCCGATGTTGACGCCGAGCGCCATACCGATGAGTACACCGAGGATCAGACTGACGAGGATGGTTTTGATCTGTTGGGTCATGATTTTCTCCGATTGGTTGCTGACAGTCGTTGCGGCTGCGGATTCTGCCTCATCCTTCGATCACTTGCATGCTGACACCGAGACTCTTCCATTGCTTCATCTCTTCCAGTAACGCCGTTTCGGTGAGCGGGTTCTGCGCCAGCCAACCGGGCGCAAGAGCAAGATGGAATTTGGTACCGCTGAAACTGCCCTGCATGTCAGGGAGAACGACATCGCTGCGGCTGCGATAGAAGAGTGCGGAGAAACGCAGTGCCATGACCTGAGCCATCTGCTCCGCAGTGCCCAGCATGCCGCGCAGTTTTTCCATCCCGCCGCGGTGCGCGAGTGCCAACAGGCTCAACTGTGCTTGTTCCTTCTTCGAGAAGCCGGGCATGTCGGCGTTGGCCAGAATGTAGGCCGTGTGCTTGTGGTATCCGCTGTGCGCGACGCTGATGCCGATCTCGTGCAACTTGGCTGCCCAGTCGAGCAGGAGCGACTCCTCTTCATTGCTCTGCCCTTCCAGGAATTGCCCGGACAGCTTATCCGCGAGCCGTGCCACGCGCATGGCCTGACGCTCGTCCACATGATAGCGGCGCATGAATTGCTGCACGGTGACTTCGCGCATGTCGTTGTGATGGATTCGTCCGAGCAGATCGTAGAGCACCCCCTCGCGCAGGGCGCCAATGGCGGGCTGCATGACCTCGATATCGAGTTCGCAGAAGGCGGCATACATGATGGCGAATCCGCCCGACAATGTCGGAATGCGATCCGGTCTCAGTCCGGGAAGTTCGAGCTTGTTCACATCGCCCGTCTTGAGCAGGATCTCGCGCAGTTTCTCCAACCCGTCGCGGGTGATCCCTCCTTCACTAAGTCCGTTCTGTTCAAGAATGTCGCACAGCACGCGCGCGCTGCCGGAGGAGCCGAATGCGACATCCCAGTGGCCGACGGAGAATTCCGAGGCGATGGCCTGCACTTCGCTGCGCGCGGCGAGCTCGGCCTGCTTGAGGTTGGATTTAGTGATCTTGCCGTCGGGGAAATAGCGCACGCTGTAGCTGACGCAGCCCATGTACAGGCTTTCCAGCCGGTGCGGTTGCAGTCCGCTGCCGATGATGAATTCGGTGGAGCCGCCGCCGATATCCATCACCAGACGCTTGCTGTCCGACTGCGGCAGCGTCTGCGCGACGCCGCGATAGATGAGACGCGCTTCTTCGCGACCGGCGATGACCTCGATGGGAAACCCGAGCGCCTCTTCGGCCTGCTTGAGGAACTCGGGAGCATTCTTGGCGACGCGCAGGGAATTGGTGCCGACTGCACGCACCGCTTCACGCGGCAAACCGCGCAGGCGTTCGCCGAAGCGCTGCAGACAGGCAAGTGCGCGTTGTTGCGCGGACTTGTCGAGGCGCTTGTCCTCGGTCAAGCCGGCAGCAAGGCGAACCGCCTCGCGCAGGCCGTCCAGCATGTAGAGCTGGTCGTCCACCACGCGGGCGATCTGCAAACGGAAACTGTTCGAGCCGAGGTCGACTGCCGCAAGGAGGGGTTGCTGTTGCACGGTGAAGGGCGGGTTACTGTTCCTGTACTTCGCGCTCTATCTCTTCCACGGTGACATGGCGCACGTCGCGGCCTTTGACCATGTACACCACATACTCGGACATGTTCTTGGCGTGGTCGCCGATACGCTCGATGGCCTTGGCGACGAACAGGATCTCCAGCGAGGTGGAGATGGTGCGCGGGTCTTCCATCATGAAGGTGATGAGGTAGCGCATGATGGCGCGAAACTCTTCGTCCACCTGCTCGTCCTGGCGCACGACTTGCGCGGCAGTGGGCAGGTCGAGGCGCGCGAACGCATCCAGCGATTTGCGCAGCATGTCCAGCGCGATATCGGCTGCGTGCTTGATCTCGTTGTAACGCGGCAGATAGAGGCGTTCTTTTTGCGAAAGCAGCTTGGCCATGCGCGCGATCTTTTCGGCCTCGTCACCGATGCGCTCCAGATCGGTGATGGTCTTGATGACGGTCATCACCATGCGCAGGTCGCCGGCAGCCGGCTGGCGGCGCACGAGGATACGATTGCAACTTTCGTCGATCTCGACTTCCAGGGCATTAACGCGATGATCGTCGTCGATCACGCGATTCATCAGCGCTACGTCGCCCGAGGTCAGTGACTCGACGGCCAGCCGTATCTGGCTCTCCACCAGCCCGCCCATCTGCAGCACGCGCGCGCGGACCGCTTCGAGTTCCGCGTCAAACTGTTTCGAGGTGTGTTCGCTACCGACCATGATGGTTCCTTAAGGATTATTGCAAATGACGGATATTAACCATACTCCGTTAAACTTTTGTTACGCGCCTCAGGCAGTGAGCGTCTTCACGCCTTCCGGTGTGCCCAGCAGCAGTACATCGGCCCCGCGACGCGCGAACAAACCGTTGGTCACCACGCCGGGCAATTGGTTCAATGCCGTCTCCAGCTCCACCGGATTCATGATGCTCAATCCGTGCACATCGAGGATGACGTTGCCGTTGTCGGTGGTGAAACCTTCGCGCAGCTTGGGCTGGCCGCCCAGCTTGACCACCTCGCGCGCGATGTAGCTGCGCGCCATCGGGATCACTTCGATCGGTAGCGGGAATTTGCCCAGCACGTCCACCAGCTTGCTGGCATCGCACACACAAATGAACTTCTTGCTTGCTGCTGCGACGATCTTCTCGCGCGTCAGCGCGCCTCCGCCGCCCTTGACCATGTGCATGTGCTTGGTGATCTCGTCCGCGCCGTCCACATAGACCGGCAGGTCTCCCGCATCGTTCAGCGACAGCACTTCGATTCCGTGTCCTTGCAGACGTTTGGCCGAAGCCTCGGAACTGGCGACCGCGCCGCGGATCCTGCCCTTGATCTTGGCAAGTTCATCGATGAAAAAATTCGCGGTTGAGCCGGTGCCCACACCCACGATGCAATCGGTCGGTACATGAGCGATCGCCGCTTGGGCGACCGCGCGTTTCATATCGTCTTGTGACAAAGCCATCATTTCCCCAGTTCTTAATCAGTATTATTGTTTTGCACGGGGATTATTGCAGGAAATGGCTAATTTAGAAACCTTCCCGCCCCTTTCCTGCAAACTCTTTTCAAATGGGCGGTTTGCCTTTAGGATGCACCTGCCGTGGGGGTGTAGCTCAGTTGGGAGAGCGTCTGGTTCGCAATCAGAAGGTCGTCAGTTCGATCCTGATCACCTCCACCACTCCAAGCCCTTCTTTATCCGCGCGGATGGTGCATAGCGTGCAGTTGTTTCAGACGCTCCCGCGCCACATGCGTATAAATCTGCGTCGTCGAGATATCCGAATGCCCCAGCAGCATCTGCACCACGCGCAAGTCCGCTCCGTGGTTAAGCAGATGGGTGGCAAAGGCATGGCGCAATGTGTGCGGTGACAGCGGCTTGTGCAGACCGCCGTGTTTCGCGTGCTTCTTGATGAGATACCAGAACATCTGCCGCGTCATGGCTTCGCCGCGCTGGGTGACGAACAGCGCATCGGTCAGCTTGCCCAGGAGCAAGGCAGGACGGGCTTCGGCGAGGTAGCGTTTGACCCAGTCCAGCGCTTCTTCGCCCAGCGGCACCAGACGTTCCTTGCTGCCTTTGCCCATCACGCGCGTCACGCCCATGTCCAGGCTCACCTGCGCCACGTTCAGGCCAACCAGTTCCGACACGCGCAAGCCGCTGGCATACAACACTTCCAACATGGTGCGGTCGCGCATTCCGAGCGGGGTATCGACATCGGGTGCGTTCAATAGTAATTCGACATCTTCTTCGGTGAGGCTCTTGGGCAGGCTGCGCGGAAGTTTGGGCGTGGCGATCTGCAGGGTCGGGTCGACTGTGATCCTGTTCTGGCGCAGCAGGTAGCGGAACAGTCGTTTGAGGCTGGAGATGGCACGCGAAGTGGAAGTGGCTTTGGCTTTTTCGCCGCTCACCAAATGCGCCAGAAAACCCTGGATATCGGCATGCGATGCTTCCAGCAGACCACACCCGCGCTGCTTCGCCAACCAATCGGTGAATTTGTTCAGGTCGCGGCGGTAACTTTCGAGGGTGTTGCGGGAGAGGCCGTCTTCCAGCCAGAGGGCATCGCTGAATTCGTCGAGAAGGTCAGCGTCGCTCATGAGCCAGCAACCAGCGCTTGATATCGAGCGACTCGCCTTCGGCGTGCTGCATGAAGCCGCCCAGCCCGGTCTTGCCCACCACGCGGTGGCAGGGGATAACAATAGGAATCGGATTGGTACCGCAGGCCTGCCCGACCGCCTGGGCGCTTGAGCCGATCTTTTTCGCAAGCTCGCCATAAGTCAGCGTCTGCCCGCTGGGAATGTCCAGCATCGCTTGCCACACATTGCACTGATGATGCGTGCCATCAAGCTCGAAAGGCAGGTCGATCTCATGTTTGACATCGGCCAGCCAGGCTGCCAGTTCCGCACAGACCGTTTTAGCCATAGCGCTCTGCGGCGGCTGCGCTTTTGTTTTCCCCGGCAGGAATTCGATACCCAGCAGGTCCGTGTCCGAACAACGGATGCCAAGCTTGCCGAACGGTGCGGAAATGATGGCCTGGAATTTCATGTACGCATGATAGCCGAAATAAAAAACGGGAGCCGACGCTCCCGTTTTCCATATTGCCTGTTTCTGCTGCTTACGCTGTAGCCGCTTTGCGTGCAGGCAGTTTTTCCTTGATACGTGCCGACTTGCCGGAACGGTCGCGCAGGTAGTAGAGCTTGGCACGGCGCACATCGCCGCGACGCTTCACTTCGATGCTGGCAACGCTCGGGGAGTAGGTCTGGAAGGTACGTTCCACGCCTTCGCCGGAGGATACCTTGCGCACGATGAAGCTGGAGTTCAGCCCCTTGTTGCGCTTGGCGATCACCACGCCTTCGAAAGCCTGGGTACGCTTCTTGTCGCCTTCGACCACGTTCACGTTCACGATGACGGTGTCGCCGGGTGCGAAATTGGGGATCGTCTTGTTCAGACGCGCGATTTCTTCTTTTTCAAGAATGCCGATCAGATTCATTTTGTTTCCTTTTCTTTTACGGAGGCTTGTTCCTGCTGGTACTCTGCCAGTAGCCGAGCTTCCTGTTTAGTCAACTGGCGTGATGCCAGCAAATCCGGGCGACGTTCCGCAGTCCTGCCTAATGCCTGCTTCAATCGCCACTTCTCTATCTCGGCGTGGTGCCCGGACATCAATACTTCCGGTACCGCCTCGCCGTTATAAATCTCGGGCCGCGTGTAGTGGGGGCAATCGAGCAGGCCCTGTACGAAGGAATCCTGCTGCGCCGATGCGTCGTCGCCCAATACACCGGGAATCTGCCGCACCACGCTGTCCATCACCACCATCGCTGCCAACTCGCCACCGGACAACACATAATCGCCGATGGAAAGCTCTTCATCCACTTGCTGGCGCAGCAGGCGCTCATCCACGCCCTCGTACCGACTCGCCAGCAATATCAATCCTTCATCCCGCGCCAGCAGTTCCATCACCACTTCATGGGTGAGCTGCCTGCCTTGCGGCGAGAGGTGGATCACACAACTCTTCGTCTTGCCGCTTGCGGCCTGCGCTGCTTTCGCTGCGCTGATCGTTTTTTCCAGCGGTTCCGCCAACATCACCATCCCGGGCCCTCCGCCGTAGGGACGATCATCGATGGTGCGGTAGTTGTCGGTCGTGAAATCGCGCGGATTCCACGTCTGCAACTCAAACCTGCCCTGTTCTGCCGCCCGTCGCGTCACACCGTACTTGGTGAGCGCGTCGAACATCTCCGGGAACAGCGTAACGACATCGAACCTCATTTGAGGTAATCCGCCTGCCAATCCACCCGGATGGTTTTGTCTTTCAGGCTCACTTGCTGGATGACGCCGCCTATGAACGGGATCAACGTCTCGCCGCGTTCGCCTCTGACCACCAGCACGTCGTTCGCGCCTGTCTCCAGCAGCGTGTCCACGGTACCGAAAGCCTCGCCAGCCAGATTCTCCACCGACAGGCCGACCAGATCGGACCAGTAATACTCGCCCTCTTCCTGCTCCGGCAATTCCGCGCGCGGAACCGCGATCAACAGGCCTTTACACTTTTCTGCTGCCGTACGGTCGCCGACGCCTTCCAGCTTGGCCACCAGCACTTTGCCGTGCACATTGGCTTCCAGCACTTCGACCGGACGCCAGGCTTGCTCGCCGCCCACATACCAAGTGTCGTAATCGAGCAGACTGTCCAGATATTCGGTAAAGGTCTGTACCTTCACCCAACCCTGGATGCCCTGCGCCCCGACGATCTTCCCCATGACGACCATGGGGCTTGCCTCATCAGGCCTTGACTGCACCGGCTTTTTTGACCAGACGGCCTACGGTTTCGCTCAGCTGCGCACCGCGCTCTTGCCAATGTGTCACGCGATCCAGCTGGATGCGCAGGCCTTCGGAGCCTTCGGTCGCCAGCGGATTGTAGAAGCCGATGCGCTCGATGAAGCGACCGTCACGACGGTTGCGGGAATCCGCCACCACCACGTTGTAGAACGGGCGATTCTTCGCGCCGCCACGAGAAAGACGAATGACTACCATAGTGATTACCCAATAATTTAAGTTTCGGCCAATGCCAAAAGGGCGCGAATTCTACGATACCTTGCCAATCTCTGGCAAGGACTGTTTTGACAGGAAAATGAGGGGAATTAGCGGTGCAGGACGACTTCCAGCACGAATTGGGAGCCCAGATAGGCCAGGACAAGGAAGCCAAAGCCGCTCAGGGTCCAGCGCACCGCCGTATGGCCGCGCCAGCCGTAGAAACGGTGGCCCAGTAACAACACCGCAAAAATCACCCAGGAGGCCATTCCAAACAAGACCTTGTGGCTGAATTGCAGCGGATGGCCGAAGATCTGCTCGGAGAACAGCATGCCCGAGGCCACGGTAATGGACAGCAGCAAAAAGCCGATAGCGATGACGCGGAACAGCAGGGTCTCCATGGTCAGCAACGGTGGCAGATTCTGCAATACTTTGGGTAGTTTGGCGTGGTGCAGGCGTTTTTCGACCAGCGACATCAGCCCGGCATGCAAAGCGGCAATGGTGAACAGGCTGTAGGCCAGCATCGCCATCAGCACATGGGTATCGAACAGGCCGGATGCGGGCTGCGACAGAATATGGGCATCGGGGAATATCGCGGGTAGCGCCGTACTGACGGCCGCCAGCGGCAAAACCAGGGTCTGCAGGCTGGAGAGCGGATAAAAGTAGCGCGCCAACCAATACACCAGCACCGTCAGCCACAGTATCAGCGACAGCGCGTAAACCAGCCCCAGGTTCAATGCGCCCCATATAAAGAGTGTGTCGTACAGCAACCAGCCGTGCAGCAACAAGGGCACGATGACGGCAAAGCCCAGTACACCGCGATTCTGCTGTTCGGCATTGCCCGCCGCCTGTGCGCGCCAGAACAGAATAGCCAGAACGGCATAAAGGACAAACGTGAGCAGATGCAAGGCTTGGTTCGACATGGGGAGTGCAGATGTTTTAGACTGTGCGGATTCTACAGGAAGCGCCGCCAAAGTGTCTGTAGCGGCGCCCACCAAAAACATCAGGGTATAAACCATGTTGGACAACCTCACACAACGCTTCACCGGCATCGTCAAGAACCTGCGCGGCCAAGCTCGGCTCACCGAGAGCAACATCCAGGACGCCCTGCGCGAAGTGCGACTCGCCCTGCTGGAAGCCGACGTCGCGCTACCGGTGGTCAAGGAATTCATCGCCAAGGTGAAGGAAGCCGCGCTGGGACAGGAAGTCATCGGCAACCTGCAACCGGGACAAGCGCTGATCGGCGTGGTGAACCGCGAGCTGACCAAACTGATGGGCGAGCACAACGATGCGCTCAACCTCGCCGCCGTGCCGCCTGCGGTGATCCTGATGGCCGGTCTACAGGGCGCGGGCAAGACCACCAGCAGCGGCAAGCTGGCTAAACTGCTGCGCGAGCAGGACAAGAAGAAGGTGTTGCTGGTGAGCTGCGACGTGTATCGCCCCGCGGCTATCGAGCAATTGCGCACGCTGGCGCAGCAGCTCGACATCGACTTCTTCCCCTCCGACATCAGCCAGAAACCGCTGGACATCGCCCTCGCCGCGCTCGACTGGGCGCGCAAGCACCACCATGAAGTGCTGATCGTCGACACCGCCGGCCGCCTCGCCGTGGATGAAGCGATGATGGCGGAGATCAAGGACCTGCATGCCGCGGTGAAACCCATCGAGACCCTGTTCGTGGTCGACGCGATGACCGGTCAGGACGCAGTGAACACCGCCAAGGCTTTCGGCGATGCACTGCCGCTCACCGGCATCATCCTCACCAAACTGGACGGCGATGCGCGCGGCGGTGCTGCACTCTCCGTACGACAGATCACCGGCAAACCGATCAAGTTCGTCGGCGTCAGCGAAAAACCCAACGGCCTCGAAGCCTTCCACCCCGAGCGCATGGCACAGCGCATCCTAGGAATGGGCGACGTGCTGTCGCTGCTGGAAGACGCACAGCGCAACGTGGATATGGGCGAGGCCCAAAAGCTGGCGAAAAAGATGCAGACCGGCAAGGGCTTCGACCTCAACGACTTCAAGATGCAGATCGTGCAGATGAAAAAGATGGGCGGCATGTCCGCGCTGATGGACAAACTGCCCGCGCAACTTTCACAGGCGGCAGCAGGCGCAAAGATCGACGAACGCCAGATCAACCGCACCGAAGGCATCATCAACTCGATGACGCCTTACGAACGCTCCCACCCCGAACTCATCAAGGCCTCGCGCAAGCGCCGCATCGCGGCAGGTGCCGGCGTGCAGGTCATGCACGTCAACCAGCTGCTGAACCAGTTCGAACAATCGCAGAAGATGATGAAGATGATCAGCGGCAAGGGCGGCATGGCAAAGATGATGCGCGGCATGGCCGGCAAGTTGCCGGGGATGCGTTAATCCTCTATTCATATAGAACTGAAAACATGACACTCAAAGCTATCATTTTCGACGTGGACGGCACGCTGGCCGACACCGAGGACGCACACCGCATCGCATTCAACCAGGCTTTTGCCGAGAACGGTCTGGATTGGAATTGGGATGTGGCCTTGTACGACAAGCTGCTCAAGGTGACCGGAGGTAAGGAGCGCATCAAATACTATGTACAGGATTGGTTGCCCGATTTCAGGAAGCCCGATGATTACGAAGGTTTCGTGAAGCATCTGCACGTCGTGAAGACCGGCCACTACACAGCCATGTTGCGCGACGGCAAGATCCCGTTGCGTCCCGGCATAAGGCAACTCATCAACGATGCGCGCCAAGCCGGTCTCAGGCTCGCCATCGCGACCACCACATCGCCGGAGAACGTTTCCGCTTTGCTGGAAGTCGGCCTTGGCAAAGATTGGGCGAGCAAATTTGCGACTAACGGCTGCGGCGATATCGTGCCGCAGAAGAAACCCGCGCCGGACATCTACAACTGGGTACTGAATGAACTCAAGCTCGCGCCGCAGGATTGCATCGCGCTGGAAGACTCCAACAACGGTCTGCGTTCCTCCCTGGCGGCAGGCATCAAGACTTACATCACGACCAACCCGTACACCTGCAAGCAGGACTTCACCGGGGCAACGGCGGTGTTTGAAGATTTGAGTGACCTGCCCCGCTTCTACAGTCTGATCGGGCTTCGCGCTTAAGCAACAAGGCCGGTTTCCTGCTAATCTTGCGGACAATTCAATTGTCTGTGAAACAACATGCAAAGCTACTTAAAGAGAATCCTCACCGCCCGCGTCTATGACGTGGCGGTCGAAACACCGCTGGAACTCGCTCCCAATCTGTCGGCGCGCATCGGCAACAGCATCCTGTTCAAGCGCGAAGACATGCAGCCGGTGTTCTCGTTCAAGCTGCGCGGCGCATACAACAAGATGGCGCAGCTCAGCCCCGAGCAATTGAAACGCGGCGTGATCGCAGCCTCGGCGGGCAACCATGCCCAGGGCGTGGCGCTCAGCGCGCACCGTCTCGGCTGCAAGGCGACCATCGTGATGCCGACCACCACTCCTCAAGTGAAGATCGAGGCGGTCAGGCATTTCGGCCAACGCTCGGTGGAGATCGTGCTGCACGGCGACAGTTACAGCGATGCCTACACCCACGCACTGGCGCTGGAAAAAGAGAATCAAATGACTTTCGTGCATCCGTTCGACGATCCCGATGTGATCGCCGGACAAGGCACCATCGCGATGGAGATCCTGCGCCAGCGCCAGGCTCCCATCCACGCCATCTTCTGTGCCATCGGCGGCGGCGGCCTGATTGCGGGTGTGGCGGCCTACGTCAAGCAGGTGCGGCCCGACATCAGGGTGATCGGCGTGCAGACCACCGACTCGGACGCGATGGCGCGCTCGCTCAAGGCGAAGAAGCGCGTCACGCTCAACGACGTCGGCCTGTTCTCGGACGGCACGGCGGTGAAACTCGCGGGCGAGGAGACCTTCCGCGTGTGCAAGCAATACGTGGACGAGGTGGTGCTGGTGGATACCGACGCCGTGTGCGCCGCGATCAAGGACGTGTTCCAGGACACGCGCTCCATCCTTGAACCGGCTGGCGCGCTGGCCGTCGCGGGTGCCAAGCTCTATGCCAAACGCGAACAGCTCAAGGGGGAGACGCTGGTAACGGTGTGCAGCGGCGCCAACATGAACTTCGACCGCCTGCGCTTCGTGGCCGAACGTTCCGAGATCGGCGAAAAGCGCGAAGCCCTGCTCGCCGTCACCATCCCGGAGACCCCCGGCAGCTTCCGCAGATTCTGCTCACTGCTCGGCAAGCGCAACATCACCGAGTTCAACTACCGTTACGCCGACCCGACTGCTGCGCAGGTGTTCGTCGGCATCCAGGTCAAAGACCAGTCGGAAACCGTCGATCTGGTGGACAAACTGCAGCGCGGCAAACTGCCAACGCTGGACCTGAGCGACAACGAGATGGCCAAGCTGCACCTGCGCCATCTGGTTGGCGGTCATGCAGCAGCCAAGGACGAGATCCTGTTTCGCTTCGAGTTCCCCGAACGTCCCGGCGCGCTGATGAACTTCCTCAACAGCATGGACCACAGCTGGAACATCTCGCTGTTCCACTACCGCAACCACGGCGCGGACTACGGTCGCGTGCTGGTCGGCATGCAGGTACCGCGCACCGACAAGAAAGCACTCAAGACCTTCCTCGACACCCTCGGCTATCCATACTGGGACGAGAGCGACAATCCGGCCTACCGGCTGTTCCTGGGGTAAAGTCCGGTGAGCACGGACTCCTTCCGTGATTTCGTACTGGAGCAACTGGCCGGGCTGGCCGGTTTGCGCTGCAAGCGTATGTTCGGCGGCTACGGCCTCTATTCCGGCGAGTCATTTTTCGGCATCGTGTTCGACGGTCGGCTCTATTTCAAGACATTTCCGGACACTTTGGCTGATTTTCTGGCTTGTGACAGCCCTGTTTTCACCCCTTCGGAAAAACAAGTTTTGAAGAATTACCGCGAAGTTCCCGTAGACATCCTTGAAGATGACGACAAATTAATCGCATGGGCGCGAAAGGCGGCGCGGCAATGAACATCCAAGCTAGGAAGCAGGCACTCAGGCAAAGTATAATCGCCGCCCGCGAAAAGCTGGCGGTACCCGAGAATCTGCGCCTGAGCCGCGCCGTTATTGGGGCCGTCTGCGATCTGCCCGGCTATAAGCAAGCACAGACAGTGCTGGGTTACCTGAATTTCGGGGCGGAATTGACGGCAGAGTTGTGGGTTGTCCAAGCCCTGGCCGACGGCAAGCGGGTATTGCTGCCGCGCGTGAACCGGGCAAGCAAGCATCTGGACTTATATAAGGTGCAGGACCTGCGGCACGATGTAGCGCCCGGATCATGGGGCATCCGCGAGCCGGTCGCGGAACGCTGCGTAAAAGAAGAAGCGCTGGGAACGGTGGATCTCATCTTGTTACCCGGCGTAGCGTTCACCCGCGAGGGTGGGCGTCTGGGATACGGCGGCGGTTTTTACGACAAGCTGTTGGCACGCATGCCGCACCGACCGATGCTGGTCGCCGGGGCGTTCGCGCTGCAAGTGGTGCAAGAGATTCCGTTGGAAAGTACCGACCATAAAGTGGAATGGCTGGTGACGGAGAATGAAACGATACATTGCAACTGAGGGAGAGAGTAAGCGATGGCGACACAGCAACCTGATCACGATCCGCAAGAAACCCAGGAGTGGCTGGACGCCCTCCAATCCGTACTGGAAAAGGAAGGCGCATCGCGCGCTCACTTCCTGCTGGATCAGCTGATCCACCATGCGCGCATGGCCGGCGACGACATGCCGATCAGTGCGACCACACCTTACCTCAACACCATCCCGCTCGAAAAAGAAGTGCGTTCGTCGGGCAACAAGGAACTGGAGCACCGCATCCGCGCGTTGATGCGCTGGAACGCGATGGCGATCGTGATGAACGCCAACAAGGAATCGTCCGAGCTGGGCGGCCACATCGCCAGCTTCGCCTCGGCTGCCACTTTATATGATGTTGCGTTCAATCATTTCTTCCACGGCAAGACCGACGATCACGGCGGCGACCTGGTGTATTTCCAGGGTCACTCCTCGCCCGGCATCTATGCGCGCGCCTTCCTCGAAGGCCGCATCAGCGAAGACCAGTTGCGCAAGTTCCGCCAGGAAGTGGACGGCGACGGCCTGTCCTCCTATCCGCACCCCTGGTTGATGCCCGATTTCTGGCAGTTCCCCACGGTGTCCATGGGCCTCGGCCCGCTGATGGCGATCTATCAGGCGCGCTTCATGCGTTACCTGCAACACCGTGAACTCGCCAAAACCAACGGCCGCAAAGTGTGGGCATTCCTCGGCGACGGCGAGACAGATGAACCGGAATCGCTGGGCGCGATCTCCATGGCGGGACGCGAGAAACTCGACAACCTGATCTTCGTGATCAACTGCAACCTGCAACGCCTCGACGGCCCGGTTCGCGGCAACGGCAAGATCATCCAGGAACTGGAAGGCGTGTTCCGCGGCGCCGGCTGGAACGTCATCAAGGTCATCTGGGGCGGCCGCTGGGACCGTCTGCTGGCCAAGGACAAGAGCGGCCTGTTGCTTAAACGCATGGAAGAAGTGGTCGACGGCGAATACCAGACCTACAAGGCGCGCGATGGCGCTTATGTGCGCAAGGAATTCTTCGGCAAATATCCGGAGCTGCTGGAACTGGTCGCCGACATGTCGGACGACGAGATCTGGCACCTGAACCGCGGCGGCCACGACCCGCTCAAGGTGTTCGCGGCCTATACCGCAGCCAACCAGCACAAGGGCAAACCGACCGTGATCCTCGCCAAGACGGTGAAGGGCTACGGCATGGGCGCCTCCGGCGAAGCGCAGAACCCGACGCACCAGCAGAAGAAGATGGACGAAGAGTCGCTGCGCAAGTTCCGCGACCGCTTCAACATCCCGGTCACGGACGACCAGCTCTCCAAGCTGCCGTTCATCCGCCCGGCCGAGGACAGCCAGGAAGCCAAGTATCTGCGCGAACGAGGCGCAGCCATGGGCACCATCCCGGCACGCAAACCGGTCACCGACAAGCTCGTCATCCCCGACCTTTCCGCCTTCGACGCCCTGTTGAAAGACAGCGAGGGCCGCGAGTTTTCCACCACCATGGCGTTCGTGCGTCTGCTCGGCGTGCTGGTGAAGGACAAGCACATCGGCAAGCAGATCGTGCCCATCGTGCCAGACGAATCGCGCACCTTCGGTATGGAAGGCATGTTCCGCCAGCTCGGTATCTTCTCGCAAGTGGGACAGTTGTACACACCGCAGGACGCCGACCAGCTCATGTTCTACAAGGAGTCCGAGTCCGGACAGATCCTGCAGGAAGGCATCAACGAAGCGGGTGGCATGGCCGACTGGATCGCCGCGGCGACTTCCTACGCCAACCACGGCGTGGCGATGATCCCGTTCTACATCTACTACTCGATGTTCGGCTTCCAGCGCATCGGCGACATGGCCTGGGCGGCGGGCGACTTGCGCGCGCGCGGCTTCCTCATCGGCGGCACCGCCGGTCGCACCACCCTGAACGGCGAGGGCCTGCAGCACCAGGACGGCCATAGCCACCTGATGGCCGCGACCATCCCCAACTGCGTGTCTTACGATCCGGCTTTCGCCTATGAACTGGCGGTGATCGTGCAGGACGGCATGCGCCGCATGCACCAGGAGCAGGAAGACGTGTTCTATTACCTCACAGTGATGAACGAGAACTACGCCCATCCCGCCATGCCGAAGGGCGCGGAAGCAGGCATCATCAAGGGCATGTACAAGTTCAGCGCAGGCAAGCCTGTCCAGAGCAAAGTCGACGTGGCCAAAGCCAGGGTACAGTTGCTGGGCAGCGGCACCATCCTGCGCGAAGTGATCGCCGCCGGCGAATTGCTGGAGAAGGATTTCGGCATCGCGGCCGATGTGTGGAGCGTGACCAGTTTCAACGAGCTGCGCCGCGAGGGCATCGATTGCGAACGCTGGAACACGCTGCATCCGGAAGCCAAGGCGCGCGTGAGCTACGTTGAACAGACGCTCGATGCGAAGATCCCGGTGATCGCCGCGACCGACTACATCCGCTCTTATGCCGACCAGATCCGCCCCTTCGTCAAGGCGCAGTACAAGACGCTGGGTACGGACGGTTTCGGCCGCTCGGACACGCGCAAGAAATTGCGCCACTTCTTCGAGGTGGACCGTTTCCACGTCGCCGTCGCCGCATTGAAGGCGCTGGCCGACGAGGGCACCATCCCGGCGGGCATCGTTACCAAGGCGATCAAGCTGTACAAGATCAACCCCGACAAACCGAACCCAGTGACGGTTTAAGCCGAGGAGACCAGCGTGGCAGAAATCAAAAATGTAGTGGTGCCGGATATCGGCAATTTCAAGGATGTGGCCGTCATCGAAGTCGCGGTGAAGGCGGGTGACAAAGTGTCTGCCGAGCAGGCGCTTATCTCGCTGGAGACCGACAAGGCGACCATCGATGTCCCCGCGCCGTTCGCAGGTGTCGTCAAGGAAGTAAAGGTCAAGGTCGGCGACAAGGTATCGGAAGGCGTTCTGATCGTGACGATCGAAGCCACCGCCGGCGCTGCCGCCGCACCGGCAGCGTCCAGCGCGCCAGCCAGTGTGGCGGCTGCTCCCGCACCAGTCCCCAAACCTGCGGTTGTCGCGGCACCCGTTGCCGCAGCGCCGACCGCGCCCGTTTCTTCCGGCGCAAGCGCGCACGCCAGCCCGTCCATCCGCCGCTTCGCCCGCGAGCTGGGCGTGAATCTGGCGCAAGTCGGCGGCAGCGGCGAGAAAGGCCGCGTCACCAAGGACGACGTGCAGAACTTCGTCAAACGATCACTGGCCGGTGGCGGCACAAGCACCGGCGGCACGCTGCCCGGTCTGCTGCCATGGCCGGATGTGGATTTTGCCAAGTTCGGCGCCATCGAAGCCAAGCCGCTGTCGCGCATCAAGAAGATCTCCGGCGCCAACCTGCACCGCAACTGGGTGATGATCCCGCATGTCACGCAGTTCGAGGAGGCCGACATCAGCGAGATGGAAGCTTTCCGCAAAGAGCTGGGTGCGGAGTATGCCAAGCAGAACATCAAGATCACCCCGCTGGCCTTCATGCTCAAGGCATGCGCGATCACGCTCAAGCATTTCCCGGATTTCAACGCCTCGCTCGACGCCAGCGGCGAGAACCTGATCCTGAAGAAATACATCCATATCGGCGTCGCCGTGGACACGCCGGACGGGCTGATGGTGCCGGTGATACGCGATGTGGACCAGAAGGGCATCGTGCAATTGGCCAAGGAACTGGGTGAGGTCAGCGCCAAGGCGCGCGACAAGAAGATCACCGCAGCCGACATGCAGGGCGGCTGTTTCACCATCTCCAGCCTGGGCGGCATCGGCGGTACGGCGTTCACTCCCATCATCAACGCGCCGGAAGTCGCCATCCTCGGCGTGTCGCGCTCCAGCATGAAACCGGTGTGGAAAGACGGCGAGTTCGTACCGCGCCTGATGCTGCCGCTGTCGCTGTCCTACGACCACCGCGTGGTCGACGGCGCGGCCGGCGCGCGTTTCACCACCTACCTCGCGCATGTGCTGTCCGACATGCGCAGACTGGCGCTGTAAACAGTGGGCACAGCTCCCATCGGCATCCTCGGCGGCACGTTCGATCCCGTTCATCACGGGCATCTGCGTATCGCACAGGAAGCACTGGAGCAATGTGAACTCGCCCAGGTCCGTTTCCTTCCCTGCGGCATACCGCCGCACCGCACCGCGCCGCATGCTCCGGCAAAGGCGCGCTGGGAGATGGTGCGCCTGGCACTGAACAGCCATCCCGACTTTCTTGTCGATGTGCGCGAAGTGTTCCGCAACGATCCCTGCTACACCGTGGACACGCTCACCGCCCTGCGCGCCGAACTCGGCGACCAGCAGCCGCTGTGCCTCGTCCTCGGCGGCGATGCCTTCCTGCAACTGCATACCTGGCACGAGTGGAAACGCCTGTTCGGCCTGGCGCACATCGTGGTGTTGCAACGCGCGGGCGGACAGCCGCTGGGCAATGCGATGAACGGCGCCGATGCCGCTTTGCAGGCCGAATATCGGGCACGTCTCGCGCCCGGCGCGCGCGCCTTGCATGAATCCCCCGCCGGCGCGGTCTTCGTCGCCGACATGCCCGCGCTGGAGATATCCTCCACCGATATCCGCCGCCGTTGCGCGGGCGGAAAGAGCATCCGTTACCTCGTGCCGGATACCGTCGCCAATTACATCAACACCAACTCACTCTACCGTACATGCTAAGCACAGAAGAAAAGACCAAAGCCATCGTCGCCGCACTTGAAGACGTCAAGGCACTCGACATCAGCGTCATCGACACCAGCAAACTCAGCCCGCTGTTCGAACGCATGATCGTCGCCAGCGCCCAATCCACGCGCCAGACCAAGGCGCTGTCCGACAATGTCGAAAAGAAGCTCAAGGAGCTGAATGAAGTACCGCTCAGCACCGAAGGCGAGCAGAGCGGCGAATGGATACTGGTGGATTTCGGCGAGGTGCTGGTGCATATCATGCAACCTGCGGTGCGCGCTTATTACAATCTTGAAGAACTCTGGGGCGTACAACCCAAGCAGCGCGCCCAAGCGGGCAAATGAAACTGCTGATCCTGGCGGTAGGCAACAAGATGCCGTCGTGGATCACCGAGGGCTTCAACGAGTACGCCAAGCGCATGCCGCGCGAAACCACGATCTCGCTGGTCGAGATCAAGCCGGAAGCGCGCAACAGCGGCAAGACCCCCGCGCAGATCATGGAAGCCGAAGCGCAGCGCATCAAGGCCGCCCTGCCCGCATCGGCCCTGTGCATCGCGCTTGACGAACACGGCACCACCCCCACCACCAAACAACTCACCCGGCAGATGCAGGACTGGATGCGGCAGGGACGCGACGTCGCCTTCATCATCGGCGGCGCCGACGGACTGCACGAATCCGTCAAACAGCAGGCGCAGCAGTTGTTGGCGCTCTCCGCTTTCACCTTGCCGCACGGCATGGTGCGGGTGCTGCTGGCGGAACAACTGTATCGGGCGCACAGCCTGATGCACAATCACCCGTATCATCGCGAATGACATGAGCAGCCGACATCCGCACATCTACCTCGCCTCGCAAAGTCCGCGCCGCCGCGAACTGCTCAAGCAGATCGGCGTGCGTTACGAGATGCTGCTGCTGCGCAACGACTCGCGCCGCGAGGTCGGCGTGGACGAGACGCCGCACGCCGGCGAGGCACCCGTGGATTATGTCCAGCGCGTCTGCCGCGACAAGGCGCTCGCCGGCTGGGAAACGCTGGGTTTGCGTAACCTGCCGTTGCACCCGGTACTGGCCGCCGACACCACCGTCACCCTCGATGGCCACATCATCGGCAAGCCTGACGACAATGAACACGCCGCTGCCATACTGCGCATGCTCTCGGGCCGCCAGCATCAGGTACTCACCGCCGTCGCCGTCGCCTTCGGCGAACGGCTGGAGATGCGCCTGTCGACGACGACCATCACCTTCGACACCCTGGGCGAGGAGCGCATCCACCGCTATCTGCTGACCGGCGAGGCACACGACAAGGCCGGTGCCTACGGCATCCAGGGTCATGCCGGCGCGTTCGTAAAACACATCGACGGCAGTTACACCGGCGTGATGGGACTGCCGCTCCATGAAACGGTAGAATTGCTGAAACTATTCGGGTATCCCGCACCATGACAGAAGAGATATTGATCAACGTCACCCCGCAGGAAACGCGCGTGGCGGTGATGCAGCAGGGCGTCGTACAGGAACTGCACATCGAGCGCGGCAGCCAGCGCGGCCTGGTGAGCAATGTCTACATCGGCAAAGTGAAACGCGTGCTGCCCGGCATGCAGTCCGCCTTCATCGACATCGGTCTGGAACGCTCGGCCTTCCTGCATGTCGCCGACATCTGGGAGAACAGCGTCAACGGCGATGCCGCCAAACCCATCGAGAAAGTGCTGTTCGAGGGACAGAGCCTGCTGGTGCAGGTCATCAAGGACCCCATCGGGACCAAGGGCGCGCGCCTTTCCACGCAACTGAGTTTCGCCGGCCGTCTGCTGGTGTACCTGCCGCAGGAATCGCACATCGGCGTGTCGCAGCGCATCGAGAACGAGGAAGAACGCGAGTCCCTGCGCAGCAAATTGCAGCAAGCGCTGCCCGCCGACCACAAGGGCGGCTACATCATCCGCACGCTGGCGGAATCGGCAGCCGATTGCGAATTGCGCGCCGACGTCGCCTATCTCGACAAGTTGTGGAGCAATCTGCAGCAGCAGTCGCAAACAGTGGCCGCCCCCGCCCTGCTTTACAAGGAACTCGACATCAGCCTGCGCGTGCTGCGCGATTGCGTGAACGAGGCGACCACGCGCATCCTGGTCGATTCGCGCGAGACGCACGAACGTCTTGCCGCTTTCGCCCGCGATTACATCGCTGAAGCCGTGCCCAAGCTGGAGCATTATGTCGGCGCGCGCCCCCTGTTCGACCTCAATGGCGTGGAGGAAGAGATCGAGCGAGCGCTGTCGCGCCGTGTCGACCTCAAATCCGGCGGCTACCTCATCATCGACCAGACCGAGGCGCTCACCACCATCGACGTCAACACCGGCGGCTTCGTCGGCGGTCGCAACTTCGACGACACCATCTTCAAGACCAATCTCGAGGCGGCGCAGGTCATCGCGCGCCAATTGCGTCTGCGCAACCTCGGCGGCATCATTATCTGCGACTTCATCGACATGGACAGCCAGGAGCACCGCGATGCGGTGCTGGAGGAATTCAAGAAGATGCTGGCGCACGACCACACCCGCATCAGCGTGAGCGGCTTCTCGTCGCTGGGATTGGTGGAGATGACGCGCAAGCGCACGCGCGAAAGTCTGGCGCATGTGCTGTGCGAACCGTGTCCCACCTGCCAGGGACGCGGCGAGGTGAAGACCGCGCAGAGTGTGTGCTACGAGATCCTGCGCGAGATCGTGCGCGAAGACCGCCAGTTCCACGCGCGCGAATACCGCATCCTCGGCTCGCAACAGGTCATCGACCTGTTCCTCGACGAGGAATCGCAGAGCCTCGCCCAGCTTTCCGACTTCATCGGCAAGCCGGTCTCGCTGCAAGTCGAAACCCTGTATTCGCAAGAACAATACGATGTCATCCTGATGTGAATTTGACGTAGTTTTAACACTCCCTTTGCTAAGCTATGTGTGTGTTCTTTGCACACACATCAAAACCAAATACTCAGGGAGAATCCACATGTTGAAGAAGCACCTGGCCGGCCTGCTGGCCGCCGCCTGTATCGTCGCACCCGCTTTGGCCAACGAGCATGAACACGGCGATGCCGCCGTGGCGCAGGCCATCATCAAAGAGATCCAGGCCGACGACAGTGCCTACATCGCCGCGCACAGTGCCGCGTTCTTTCAGGAACTGGCCAAAGGCCAGCATCCGCGCGCGACTGTGGTGACCTGCTCCGATTCGCGCGTGCATACCAACATGCTGGACAAGACGCCCGAGGGCGACCTGTTCATGGTGCGCAACATCGGCAACCAGCTGGCGACTGCCAAGGGCTCCGTGCAATACGGCGTCAACCACCTGGCTTCCTCGTTGCTGATCTTCGTCGGCCATTCTTCCTGCGGCGCGATCAAGGCGGCAGGCGGCGACTATGCCGGTATCGAGCCGGACATCAAGAAAGAACTGGACAGCATCAGCATCGCCAAGGGTGGCGCCAACATCGACGGCGTGAAGACCAACGTCAACAGCCAGGTCGCTGCCGCGCTCAAGGAATTCGCCGACAAGGTGAAAGACGGGCAATTGCTGGTGGTGGGTGCAGTGTATGACTTCGCCGACGACATGAAGCAGGGTGCAGGCAAGCTCAATATCATCAACGTCAACGGCGCGACCGATGCCGCCAGGATCAGCTCGGCTTTGACCGCCTCCATGGTCGCTACGACAGGGCACGGAGACCACAAGGAACACGCGCACCACTAAACCGGGGCGGTGTGACTGAAAAGAGCGGCTTTTGCCGCTCTTTTTCTCTCATGCCCGGACAATTCGCCTGTTAGGCTACGTTTCCACACTCATCGCCCTACAGGTGCAACATGAAACGACTGCTCTTGCTGTTATCGATCGCCGGACTGGCGCTGGCAAAACCCGCTTACGCGCTGGATGCGCACGGACAAGAAGCTGCCGTTGACCAGAGCACCGTCATCGTCGCCTTCCTGAACGGCCTCAGGGCCGACAACAGCGTGTACATGGGCACACACAAGATCGAATTCTTTGCCGCGCTCTCCAAGGGCCAGACCCCCAAAGCCACGGTCGTCACCTGTTCGGATTCGCGCGTGCAGGCCAATATGTTCGACCGCTCCCCGGAAGGCGAACTGTTCACCGTACGCAACATCGGCAACCAGATGGCCACCGCCGAAGGTTCGGTCGAATACGGCGTGCATCATCTGCACACCCCCGTTCTGCTGTTCCTCGGCCATTCACGTTGCGGTGCCATCGCCGCAGTGAGCGGCAACTACTCCAAGGAATCGGATGCCATCAAGCGCGAACTGGACACCATCACCATCGCCAAAGACCTCAACAACATCGACGGTGTGAGAACCAACGTACATAGCCAGGTCACCGGAGCCATGCTCAAATTTGCCGAGGAGATCGCCGCCGGACAGCTCACCGTCATCGGTGCGGTGATGGACTTCGCCGACGACCTGCATCAGGGCGCCGGCAAGCTGCACCTCATCAATGTCAACGGCGAGACCGACCCGGCCAAACTGGATAACCTGAACACCCTGCTCGCCAAGCAGAAACCCAAGGCCGCCGAAGCTGCGGCAAAGAAGGCAACGACTCCCGCCAAACCCGCCGCTGCACCGGCCCACCACTAACCCGCAGCAAAAGAAAAAGGCCGGTCGAAACCGGCCTTTTTCAACTCGATACGGCTTGAATTACTTCTTGGCGCCGTTGACCGCTGCCTTCAGAGTAGCGCCGGCCTTGAATGCGGGCTGCTTGGAAGCCTTGATCTTGATCGCCGCGCCGGTAGCCGGGTTGCGGCCATTGCGAGCTGCGCGCTTGCGCACTTCGAATGTACCGAAGCCGACCAACGCAACATTGTCGCCCTTCTTCAGGGAGGCAGTGATGATGTCGATCAGTGCCGCGATGTTGCGGTCGGCATCAGCCTTGCTGCTGCCAGTCTTGGTTGCCAGTGCGTCGATCAGTTCTTTGCGGTTCATGAGTAAACTCCCTGTGGTTAATGGTTGAAGTACCGTGTAGTCAAAGTACCGGAGTGGATTGTTGTAGATATTTGGCAGGATGGCAAGGGGTTGCAAGCAAATCATTTAGCAAACATGCAACAGTCGCGTCACCCCCGAAAGGCCTGCTGCGCCTGCAAAAATCCGGGGTGCGAGGACTCCGGTCGTGCATTTGAATAACGAAATGCGGCGTTTCCAGACTTGGTCCACACCTTGCAGATGCTTGTAAACAAAGGGTTCCGGCCTATTCCAGGTCAGCCTGGAGTGGGACCACACCCTTGCAGCCTCACCTCCTGCACTCGTCCCGCAAGCGGGTAGCGAAGCGATCAACGGCATCCGTCTCGCCCCGATCAGAGTAAATCGAAAGACTGATCAAGCGTGGATTTTGGAAAAGTGCAGCGGCATGGAAGGCCAAAACGACCCGGAGTAATAGCGGTATATCTAGGCCGTTTGGCATATTGACGGCGCAAGCAGGAGTGGGCTAGAGGCGCGGAGAGTCAATCGAAAGGGACGCTGTGGGATTACGGAAAATGTCAGAACTCCAGACTTTCCCGCAACGACCTCACTGCTTACATCCCGCCCATAGCCATCTGCGAACCTTCGCAACCATCCGGAAGCGTATCCTTGCGCTTCTCCGCCAGCAAAGCGATGGCACTGAAACGATCGATCAGGCCGTTCCTGGCAAAGTGGTCGATAATGAACAGGGGGATCAAGGTGTCCGGCTCCCAGACCCCCTGGAACTTGAGTCTGCTGCCCAGCGGGTTCGGCTCGATCTCCCAGTGGCCCTCGAACATCTTCGAGTCGCCGCACAGTTGGGTGAAGGTGATGCGGGCATAAGGCTGCTCGGTATATTCCATCACCGAATGCAGACGGACATGGAAGAACAGCACATGTTCGTCGGCGGTACGCTCGACCCTGACCTTGTTCGGCGCCTCGCGGAAGGCCAGCGATTCGATCATGCCGGGCAATTCTTTGGCGGCATCATAATCGGTCAGGTAGCGGTAAGCGGCGCATCGGGTCAACGGCGTGTCGAAGCTGGCAGCGAAGGTATACACACTGCCTTCCCGTTTGACATCCACCTGCAAACCGGGGAAAGGCGTCTCCGCCCAGGCCGTGCCGGCAGTCATCAATAACAATCCGAACAAGATACACCTCGTCATGAAGCGACCTTATAGGTGAGCTTCATGACGCAGCCATGACGGCGGAATGAATCTTTAGAGCAACAGGCTCTCCGGCTCGACCTTGCTGCCGGTGACCGCCACCAGCTTGTGACGCGATTGGCCGCCCTGTTTGAGTTCGACCTGACGCAGGGATACACCGAAAGTATCGGCGATGAATCGGAGCAGGGCTTCGTTGGCGCGGCCTTCGATGGGCGGGGCCGCAAGGCGTATCTTCAGTGCTTCGCCGTGCAGTCCGGCGATCTCGCTGCGCTTGGCGCCGGGCTGGATGTGCAGGGTCAGGGTGAGCACATCGCCGCTGCGGCGATACCACCCGCTCACAGCAGCCTCATGACGGCCTGTTCCAGTCCGCCTATCGGCACGATGAGGATGAGTTGGCAGATGATGAACAGGATCAGCACCGAGAGGTCGACGTTACCCACCGGCGGGATGCGGCGGCGCAAGGGCTGCACGAAGGGACGATTGACCGCGAACAGCATGGGCGCAAGCGGTGTGCGCGGATTGGCCCAGGACAGGATCGCCTCCGCCAGCAGCGTGGCGAGCAGCAGATAGATGCTGATCTTGAGCAGCTTGACCGCCGTCCAGGCCAGCAAGCCAAACAAGGGGAAACCGTTGAACGGGTAATCCTGCACCCACAGTGCAGTGCCGAGATAGATGAACTCAACCGCGAAAGCCAGCAACAGCGTGGAGATATCCAGCCCCCAGGCGGCAGGCACGAAGCGGCGCGCGCGCAGGACGATGAAATCGGTGATCGCCATGACGAACTCGCCGATGGGGTTGCGCATAGGCGCCTGCAGCCACACGGCGTGGAAACGGAACAGCAGCACGGCAGCGAAGGGCTGCACCAGTGCATCGATCAGAAACGAGAGTCCTTCACCCAGCATCAAGCATCCTTCCCGAGTTCGTCGCCCATCTCTTTCGAGCGTACCGCCGCCGCATGGATGGCGTCGACGATGTCCTGTTTCACGCGGTTCGCATCCATGCTGAGCAGTGCTCGTTCGGTAGTGCCGTTCTTGGAGGTCACCCTGGCACGCAGGACGTCGACCTCGTCCTTGCTGCTCTCGGCCAGTTTGGTGGCCCCGAGAAAGGTGTCCAGCACCATCTGGCGCGCCTGCGCTTCGTCCACGCCCAGTTCAAAGGCCGCCTGCTGCATGGCCTCGATGAAATAGAACACATAGGCCGGACCGCTGCCGGAGATGGCGGTCACCGCATCCAGCGATTCTTCATCGTCCAGCCAGAAGGTGCTGCCCACCGCCGACAGGATAGCCTCGGCGCGATGGCATTGTTCGGGCCGCACCACGGGCGTGGCATACAGCGCGGTGACACCGCTGCGAATGAGCGCGGGCGTGTTGGGCATGCAGCGCACGATGTTCTGCGAACCGATCCAGCGCGCGATGTCGCGTGTGCGGATGCCTGCCGCGATAGAGATCACCAGCCGCTCTTCCAGCAGGGGCGCGAGTTGCACAGCGGCCTCCTGCAACTGTTGCGGCTTGACCGCAAGGACCACCACTTCGCTGTGCGCGACTGATTGTCCCATGTCGGTGGATGCGCGGATGGCGAATTCGTTATGCAGTTCTGCACAGCGATCCTTGCTGAGCTCCACCACATGCATCTTGGAAGGTGAATAGCCGCGCTTGATGAGGCCGCCGATCAGGGCCTTCGCCATGTTGCCGCCGCCGATGAAAGTGATCTTCATTTTTATTCCCCGTAGTCTCTGGCGCCGAATATCGCCGTGCCGATACGCACGATGGTGGCACCTTCTTTTATCGCTGCCGGATAGTCGTGCGACATACCCATCGACAGCGTATCCAGCTCCATCCCGAGTGCGTTCAACTTTCCGAATATCGCCCGCATCCTGGCAAAAGGCAAGCGTTGCGCCATTTCGTCAGCCGCAGGTGCCGGTATCGACATCAATCCGCGCAACTTGAGGCGAGGCAGGCGCGCGACTTCCTCCGCCAGCCGCACCACCTCTTCCGGCGCCACGCCGCTCTTGCTGTCTTCGCCGCTCACGTTCACCTGCAGGCAGACGTTCAGCGGCGGCAGATGCGGCGGTCTTTGCGCCGACAGTCGTTCGGCGACCTTGAGCCTGTCCACGCTGTGCACCCAGGCGAAGTGTTCGGCGATAGGGCGCGTCTTGTTACTCTGGATCGGGCCGATGAAATGCCATTCCAGCGGAAGCTCGCGCAAAGCCTCGATCTTTTCCAGCGCTTCCTGCAGATAATTCTCGCCGAACGCCGTCTGGCCTGCCTGATACGCCTCGCGTACCGCTGCCGCCGGAAAGGTCTTGCTCACCGCCAGCAAACGGACATCGGCAACCCCGCGATGTGCCGATTCCACGGCCTTTTCAATGGCAAGCCGGGTCGCTTGCAAGTTGGAGAGGATTGCAGTCATAATCCCTCAGGCATTCGCCTTTCAATGCTGTTTTCTAAGCTCAGGGATTATATATGGATATCACCGAACTGCTCGCCTTCGGCGTGAAGAACAAAGCCTCCGACTTGCATCTTTCCGCCGGCTTGCCACCCATGATCCGCGTGCACGGTGATATGCGCCGCATCAACCTGCCCGCGATGGAGCACAAGGAAGTCCACGCCATGGTGTACGACATCATGAACGACGGGCAGCGCAAACATTACGAAGAGAACAAGGAAGTCGACTTCTCGTTCGAAGTACCAAATCTGGCTCGATTCCGCGTCAACGCCTTCATCCAGAACCGCGGCGCCGGTGCGGTCATGCGTACCATTCCTTCCAAGATCCTGACGCTGGAAGACCTCAAGTGCCCGCCCATCTTCAAGGACATCTCCGAATTCCCGCGCGGCATGGTACTGGTGACCGGCCCGACCGGTTCCGGCAAGTCGACCACACTGGCGGCGATGGTGAACCACATCAACGAAAACGAGATGGGCCACATCCTGACCGTGGAAGACCCGATCGAATTCGTGCACGAATCCAAGAAATCACTGGTCAACCAGCGCGAAGTCGGCCCGCACACCCTGTCGTTCAACAATGCTTTGCGTTCCGCACTGCGCGAAGACCCGGATGTGATCCTGGTCGGCGAAATGCGCGATCTGGAGACCATTCGTCTGGCGATGACCGCCGCGGAAACCGGCCACCTGGTGTTCGGCACGCTGCACACCAGTTCTGCCGCCAAGACCATCGACCGTATCATCGACGTGTTCCCGGCGGACGAGAAGGAGATGGTGCGCGCGATGCTGTCCGAATCGCTGCGCGCGGTGATCTCGCAGACCCTGCTCAAGACCAAGGACGGTTCGGGCCGCGCCGCGGCGCACGAGATCATGATCTGTACCCCGGCGATCCGCAACCTGATCCGCGAAGCGAAAGTGCCGCAAATGTATTCCGCCATCCAGACCGGCGGCAACATCGGCATGCAGACGCTGGACCAATGCCTGCAGGACATGGTCAAACGCAACGTCGTCAGCTCTGCCGAAGCGCGTACCAAGGCGGCGAACAAAGACATGTTCCCGGGATAACAGCAACACTCTAGGAGTCAACTATGGAACGCGACCAGGCCACCGAACTCGTCCACAACCTGCTGCGCGGCATGATCTCGCAGAACGCCTCGGATCTGTTCGTCACTGCGGGTTTTCCGCCCGCCTTCAAGATCGACGGCAAGATGACACCGGTCTCCAGTCAGGCGCTGACCCCGCAGCACACGCAGGAACTGGCGCGCAGCATCATGAACGACCGCCAGGCCGCCGAGTTCGAATCCACGCACGAATGCAACTTCGCCATCAGCCCCCCCGGCATCGGGCGCTTCCGCGTCAACGTGTTCCTGCAGCAGCAGCGCGTCGGCATGGTGCTGCGTACCATCACCACCAAGATCCCGACTTTCGAGGAACTGCGCCTGCCGATGACGTTGAAGGATGTCGCCCTGACCAAACGCGGTCTGGTGATCCTGGTCGGCGGCACCGGTTCCGGCAAATCTTCCACACTGGCTGCGATGATCGGTTACCGCAACCACAACAGTTACGGCCATATCATCACCATCGAGGATCCGGTGGAATATGTGCATGAGCACGTCAAGTGCATCGTCACCCACCGCGAGGTCGGCGTGGACACCGACAACTGGCACAACGCACTGAAGAACACCCTGCGCCAGGCACCCGATGTGATCCTGATCGGCGAGATACGCGACCGCGAGACCATGGAATACGCCGTGGCCTTTGCCGAGACCGGCCACCTGTGTATGGCGACCTTGCACGCCAACAGCGCCAACCAGGCGCTCGACCGCATCATCAACTTCTTCCCTGAGGAACGCCGCGAGCAATTGTTGATGGATCTGTCGCTCAACATCAAATCGCTCATCTCGCAACGCCTGATCCCCAAGCGCGACGGCAAGGGCCGCGCTGCCGCCTTCGAGATCCTGCTCAACTCGCCGCTGATCTCCGACCTCATCTTCAAGGGCAATGTGCACGAGATCAAGGAAGTGATGGCCAAGTCACGCGAGATCGGCATGCAGACCTTCGACCAAGCGCTGTTTGACCTGCACGAAGCCGGCATGATCAGCTACGAAGAAGCATTGAAAAATGCCGATTCGGTCAACGACCTGCGCCTGAAGGTCAAGCTGGAAGGCCAGGCCACCAAGGACAGGGACGTGATGAGCGGGTTGGACAACCTGAAGATGACCTGAGAGGTCGGCGATGAACTTCCAATCCACCTTCCGTGTCCATCTCGCCGACCCGCTCGGCTTCGTCGACACGCCTTTCATCGTCACCACCGCCTACACCACCGCGAAAGAGCTGCCGCGGGCGGAATGGTTCCTGGTCGTGCCCGAAGGCAAGGGACAGCTCTTCGCGCAACGCAACAAACTCGATCTCCAGACCTTTCCCGAAAGTCGCGTTCGCTTCGACGAGGAACTGCTACTGAACGAAGCTCTCGATCAGGCCAGACTGCGCCTGCGCCGTTACATCCAGGAGAAGAAAGAGAAACTCTCTCCCCTGCTGCTTGCAAAACAAACCGAATTGCAGCCCGACGACCACAACCACCTCGTCAAAGTCTGGATGCGCGGCTCCTATTGCGGCTGCCTCAGCGAGATCCGCGCCAAGAGCGAGTGCCAGGCGCTGATCGACACGCTGGTCTGGGTACACGGACTGCCGATGCTGGCCGTCGGCGATCTGTAAGAGATCGCCACTCCCCGTCGCCCGAGCCGGGCTACGTCCCCACCGCAAAACTCACCGATACAACGCCGGAAACTGTTTGCGCAACTGCTCCAGCTTGGGCATGTCGTGGATGACGATGTACGGCTGGTATGGATGCAGGGCCAGATAATTCTGGTGATAGTCCTCGGCCGGATAGAACTGCACCAGCGGTACCACCTGCGTGACTATCGGCACAGAGAAAGTGCGCGCGGCATCGAGCTGACGGATGTAGTCCTGCACGGCCTTCTGCTGCGCGGCATCGGTATGGAAGATCACCGAGCGGTACTGGCTGCCGACATCGGGACCCTGACGGTCGAGTTGGGTGGGATCGTGCGCCACACTGAAGAACACCTGCAACAGTTGCTGATAGCTGACTTTCGCCGGATCGAAACGCACGCGCACCGCCTCGGCATGTCCGGTATTCCCGTCGCTCACCCGCTCGTAATTCGCAGTGGCCGCGCTGCCGCCCGCATAGCCCGACTCCACGTTCGTCACGCCTTTGACGTGCTTGAACACCGCATCCACACCCCAGAAACAGCCGCCCGCGAACACCGCGGTCTGCTCGGCCGCGTGGGCGCCTGCAATCGCGCCCATGCTGCATAGCAGCAGCGCGGCACTGAAAACCTGTCTGAAGTTTTTCATGACGATTCTCCTTTTGTTCAACCGAAAGTAAAGGCAAACGCCTGCGCCCCTTCATCCGGGAATTCGATGCGGAAGGTCCTGCCCCTGACCTCGCCGCTCTGCCGGATGAGTTGATACAAACGCTGTTCGCGAATCACCCCGTTGCCCGCGGCATCGATGTCCGCGCCGTGATGCTTGCCCGGTGCAGCGCCATCCAGCGTAACCTTGAAGCGAACCGGCTTGCCGTTGTCGGCACCCAGCACCAGATGCAGGTCGCGCCCCTGAAAGCGATAGCTGATCGCACCGCCGCGCTTCTTCAGCAAGGCTGACTCCTCCGACACCTGCCAGGTCCCGCTCAAAGCCCAGTGATCCGGTTGCAGCGTGCGCGGCGCCGTGTATCTGGCGGCCGCATCAAGGCGTATCTCTTCGGGTGACGCGAAGTTCTCCTGCCGCGCATAACCAAGATAAGTCTCCGGCGAACGCTCCGTCTCCGCGGCCGCCGCCATCGCTCCGGCGCCCCGCACCCGCACCAGCCCCGCGCTCGGCGCCATATCACTGTTCGCTTCCCCGAGCAGTGTCTGGATCATCTGCTCGGTCTCCGCATACGCACCTTCGCCGAAATGCTGATGGCGGATGCGTCCCCGCGCGTCGATCAGATAATGCGCGGGCCAGTACTGGTTCTGATAGGCGTTCCAGATCGCGAAATCGTTATCGACCGCCACCGGATAAGCGATGCCCAGTTCGCGCACCGCGCGCTCGACATTCTTGATATCTTTTTCAAAAGCGAATTCCGGCGCATGCACACCGATGATGACGAAACCCTGCGCGCGGTATTTCTCATCCCATGCTTTCAGGTAAGGCAAGGTGCGCAGGCAGTTGATGCAGGAGTAGGTCCAGAAATCCACCAGCACCACCTTGCCGCGCAGGACCTCATCGTTCAGCGGCGGCGAGTTGAGCCAGTGCGTCGCGCCGACCATGGGCGGGGCCATCCTGTTGTCTGCCGTCGCATCCGGCTTCTGCGTCAGATTCTCGATCAGGCGCTGCTCGGCGCTGGTGGTGTTCGCCGCCGTGAGCTGCGCGAGGAAGCGCGTATCCCAGCCCAGCGCGATGACGACGATGCCCGCAACCACGGCGACGCCCAATGCGCGCCTGATCCACTCCTCGACACCGAAGTTGCGTTTCAGCCAGGCGATCACGCGACCGCTGGCCAGTAACGCCACCGCCAACGAAGTCGCCGCACCGGCGGCGAACGCCAGCAACAGCGATGCGCTGTACAGGTTCGCGCCCTGCAATGCCGCACCCGCCAGCACCAGACCGAGTATCGGCCCCGCACAAGGCGCCCACAGGAATCCGACGGCGACACCCAGCAAAAGCGAACCCTTCACGCTGCCCTGCTGGTCGGCGCGCTGTTGCAAACGCCCGCCCAACACCACAAATGGACGCATCATGCGTTCCGACCATGCAGGGAAGATCAGTGCCAGACCCAGCAGCAGCAACAACAGCATCGCCGCATAGCGCCCGTACTGGTTCACCTCCACCAGCCACGCACCGCCCACGGCAGCCAGACTGGCCAGCACGCTGAAGGTCGCCGCCATGCCGAACAAAATGGGCAGGCCGGAGCGGCGGAACGACTGCTCCGAACGCGCGAACACGAAGGGCAGCACCGGCAGCACGCACGGGCTGAGGATGGTGAGGACACCGCCGAGCCAGGCGAGCAGAAAGATCAGCATGTCAGTCGTCCCAGGTCATTTGGTCCGCGGCACAAACCGCAACGCCACCGTGTTCATGCAATACCGCAACCCTGTCGGCTTCGGGCCGTCGTCGAACACATGGCCGAGATGCGCGTCGCACAGCGTGCAGCGCACTTCGGTACGCGTCATGCCGAACATGCGGTCAGTGATATTGCGCACGTTCTCGGGTGCGATGGGTTGCCAGAAACTCGGCCAGCCGGTGCCGGACTCGTATTTGGTGGCGGAATCGAACAGGGCGTTGTCGCAGCACATGCAGCGGTACAGTCCCGCATCATGCCTGTCGTAGCCCGGTTGCGAATAGGCCCGCTCGGTGCCCTGCTGGCGCGTCACTTCATAGGCCAGCGGCGACAAACGTCTTTTCCATTCGGCTTCCTTGTTCACCTTGTCCAGCGTCACGCGCCCCGACGGTTTGCCGTCGTCGGAAAACTGCATGATGGTCACACGCTCGGGAGCCGCGCCGGCAAACGAGCGGGTCGCATAGACCACACCGACACCGGATAACAGCGATAAGAATTGTCTGCGTTGCATGATGCCACCTCCTGTGAATCCGGTTGAACATAGTATGTTAGGGTTCCCTGTCTATACCTAAGTTCGGACGCACGCGAAAAATAGTTACCCCGCTTACTCCGCAAATGGCGGCACGCGCCCGACCAATGCTTCCGCCAGCAGCAGTTCTTCATCGGTATGGTTGGGCCTGGCGAGGCGGGGCGCATCATGGACACATTGCCCGGGCGGACCATCGCGGTAGATATGCAACGGCCTGTCGTGGTGCAGCGAATGCACGGCCTGCTTGCTCGTACCATCGCCGGCCGCCTCCACATCCACATCGCCGTAGCAGGTACAGAAATAGGTCTTGTCCGGTCCGGCTTCCAGATACACGCCGGTACCGCGGATGCCGATGGTGGCAGTCGGCGTCTCGATGCGCATGCCCTTGTTGCGGGACACCGACAGCAGCTTGCCAGCGAACAGACGCAGGCCGCCGATCAGCAGCGACGCGACATCGTTCTCGTCCTTCGCCTGTATCTTCAGGTGGCTGCTGCCGCGCAGCAGCATCGCATGATCGCCGACCACGAACACGATCTCGCTGTCCTTCCCGGTCTTCACCGTATCGTTGGGGCCGATGCGCGTTCCGGCTTGTACCCGCTCGCCGTTTACCCAGGCTTTCCCTATCACCCGGTACACCGATTGCGACTCGGGCAATTTTGGCGGCGGCGTGAATACGGCCGCGACCGCCTTCACCGCGGGCAACAACATCGTCAGCACACCCGCCGCGAATCCCTGCAGCACGCGGCGGCGTTGATGATTGATCGTTTCGTGCTCCTGCTCCATGACTCCCCCTGATCTGAAATGCACTGCGTCAAAGACGGGCGGCCCCGCTATTCAGGCGCGCCCGCTTGCGGTCTTACATACCCTTGTCCTTGCTCATCGCGCCATCCATCTTCATGTCATCTTTTTTCATAGCGTCTTCTTTCATGGCGTCTTTATTCTTGGATTTCTTGTGCGTGGATTTCTTCTTGTCCATCGCGTCCTTGTCCATCGCGTCCTTGCCCATATCATCCTTGTGCATGGCGTCCTTGGTCATCGAGTCCTTGCTCATGGCCTCTTTGCTCATCATGTGGTCGTCCATCGCCGCCGCATTCTGGGCGAAGGCAGCCAGGCAGAACGTAAACAACAGGGTTGTCAGCTTGTTCATTTGAATCTCCTTGAATGATTTAATGGTATCGTCGCAGCGCTTGAACCGCCTGCGCCCCTAAGTTCGGCGCGCGCCGAAAAAAGGTTACACAAGATCCGCATGAGCGAGCAGAACGACAATCTGGAAGGCCTGATGCGCCAGTCTCTGGCCGGAGACCAGCGCGCTTATGCCGCGCTGCTCACGGAGACTGCTCGTCTGCTGAAGCCCTTCCTGTCCCGGCGCCTGCGTTTCTCCAACGAAGTGGACGACCTGCTGCAGGAGATACTGCTCTCCATTCACAAAGCCCGCCACACCTACGACGGCAAGCGCCCCTACAAACCCTGGGTATATGCCATCGCCAAATTCCGCCTGCTCGATCATCTGCGCGCGCATTACGCCGATCACCTGCGCCATGCCGGGGACTACGATGAGCTCGAAGAAATATTGCCGGACGATGTAACCGAAACAGCGCTGAGTTACGAATCCATAAGCGCGGAGGTGGAGAAACTTCCCGCGAAGCAGGCGACCATCCTGCGCCTGATGCACCAGGACGGCTACACCGCCAAAGAAGTCGCCGCGAAGATCGGCATGAACGAATCTGCGGTAAAGGTGGCGGCGCATCGCGCCTACAAGATCTTGCGAGAAAGGCTGGAACGCTGATGAACGACATCGAACAACTCGTAGCGACACTGAGCAGCGATATGCAGCCGGTGAAATCCGCGCCGCACCCGTACAAGCTCAGCCTGCAATGGATAGGCGCCGCCGCGCTCTATCTGCTCGTCACGCTGGCACTTACCGGCCTGCGTCCGGACTGGCGTGAAAGTTTCGTCGAACCGTGGTTCATCGCCGAGATCGCCACCCTGTTCGCGCTGTTCATCGTCACCGCGCTCAGCGCCGCCCTGCTGGCCTTCCCCGACCTGCACCAGAAACGGCTGCTCGCTTTCGCGCCGGTTGTGCCGGCCGTACTGTTTGTGGCCGCGATCTTCTTTGCTTGGCATAGCGACAACCCGCCCGCACCCCTACCCGAACACAGCATCGAATGCACCTGCAGTATCCTGCTGACCATGCTGCTGCCCGCGCTGTGGACGTTCTATTCCCTGCGCAGATACGCCAGTACCCACTATCGTCTGGCGGGCAGCATCGCGTTGCTCTCAGCCTTCAGCGTCGGCGCGTTGTGGCTGCGGCTACACGAAGTGAACGACTCCATCGCGCATGTGGTCGAGTGGCATTACCTGCCGATGCTGGGGGTGGGGTTGATCGGTTTGTGGCTGGGGCGGGTACTGTTGAAATGGTGACGAACGTCACCTGATCTCGAACCCGCTGTATTTCCCCGTCCCCGGCGCGATATCCACCTTCTCCACGCTCGCCATCATCGGCCCGCGCTGCCCCCAGCGCACGATGGCATCCACCGCGCCCGCCTCGCCCTGCACCATCGCCTCCACCGAGCGATCGGGCAGATTGCGCACCCAGCCCAAGACCCCGAGCCGTTCCGCTTCTTCCAGCATCGAATTGCGGAAATACACGCCCTGCACGCGGCCGTGGATGACGAGGTGCAGGGTTTTCTGCGGGGAAGATAGTTGATCGGTCATTTGCTTTTCCTGTGTTAGTGCGCATGGGTGATACTTAATTTCGGCAGCAACATTCTCAGAAAACTGAGCGCCGTTCATTCCTTCGACATCGCCTTTAGTCCTGAGCGCAGTCGAAGGGTCAGGACGAACGGAATATCGATTCTCAAATCGGCACAGTATTTGTTTCATGCTATCAGTCGGATAGACACGAAGGAAGACAGCGTTCGTGCATCTGCGCTATCGTCAGGTAAAATTGCCCGCGAACGAGTACCCACATCACCCGCAACACATTAATAACTAATTGAATAATGGCTACTTATAACGAAGCGAGTTTCAAAGTCCTGCGCGGTCTCGAGCCGGTGCGGCAGCGTCCGGGCATGTATACCAACCTGGAATCGCCCAATCACATCATCGCCGAGGTGGTGGATAACGCCTGCGACGAAGCGCTCGCGGGCTTTGCCAAGAATATATATGTCACCGCGCACGCGGACGGTTCCGTCTCCGTGCTCGACGACGGCCGCGGCATCCCGGTCGGCATACATAAAGAAGAAGGCCGCTCGGTGGTCGAGGTCGCGTTCACCGTGCTGCACTCCGGCGGCAAGTTCGACAAGGAATCGGACGGCGCTTACAAATTCGCGGGCGGTCTGCACGGCGTGGGCGTGGCTGTCACCAATGCGCTGTCGAAGAAAGTCGAAGTCACCGTGTACCGCGAAGGCGGCCAGCACGATCTGCGCTTTGTCGAAGGTGTGGCCGAGACACCGCTGAAGAAGACCGGCAGCTGCCCCAAGAACCAGACCGGCACTTCCGTGCGCGCCTGGCCCAACCCCAAGTATTTCGATGCGCCGAACGTCAACCTCGCGCAGCTGGAATTCTCGCTGCGCTCGAAGGCGGTGCTGCTGCCCGGTGTCACCATCACGCTGAATCTGGAAAAGACCGGCGAGACCAAATCGTGGACCTACCCGGACGGCCTGCGCGGCTACCTCGCCGAAGCGCTGAGCGAATTCGAACTTGCCACACCCATCCTGTTGCAGGAGAAGTTCACCCGCAAAGGCGATGCGACCGGATTCGCCGAGGGCGAAGGCGCAAGCTGGGCGCTCACCTGGAGCGCCGAGGGCATCGTGGTGCGCGAATCGTATGTGAATCTGATCCCCACCCCTTCCGGTGGCACGCATGAAGCCGGATTGCGCGACGGCGTGTTCAACTCGGTCAAGTCGTTCGCCGAACTGCACGGCTTGTTGCCCAAGGGTGTGAAGCTGGTGGCGGAAGACGTATTCGCGCGCGCCAGCTTCGTGCTCTCGGCCAAAGTGCTCGACCCGCAATTCCAGGGCCAGACTAAAGAGAAACTCGTTTCGCGCGATGCGTTGAAGCTGGTCTCTTCCATGCTCAAAGACCCGCTCGACCTGTGGCTGAACGAACATCTGGAACCCGCCAAGAAGATCGTCGAACTCGCCATCCAGCAGGCGCAGGCGCGTTTGCGCTCGGCGCAAAAAGTGGAAAAGAAAAAAGGCAGCAGCGTCGCCGTGCTGCCGGGCAAACTCACCGATTGCAGCTCCAGCGATTCCACCCGCACCGAACTCTTCCTGGTAGAGGGCGATTCCGCCGGCGGCTCAGCCAAGCAGGGACGCAACAAGGAATTTCAGGCCGTGCTGCCGCTGCGCGGCAAGGTGCTGAACACTTTTGAAGTAGAAAAAGACCGCCTGTTTGCGAATAACGAGATCCACGACATCGCCGTCGCGATTGGTGTCGATCCGCATGCGCCGGGCGATACCGTCGACCTTTCCAACCTGCGCTACAACGCCATCCTGATCATGGCCGATGCGGACGTGGACGGATCGCACATCTCCACGTTGTTGCTCACATTGTTCTACCGCCATTTCTATCGCGTGGTGGAAGCGGGCAAGATCTACATCGCCCAACCGCCGCTGTTCCGTATTGATGTGCCCGCGCATGGCAAGAAACAGGCGAGCAAGATCTATGCGCTGAACGAAGGCGAGTTGACCGGTACGCTGGATAGGTTGCGCAAAGAAAAGATACGCGAAGGTAGTTGGTCGATCTCGCGCTTTAAAGGTCTGGGTGAGATGAGCCCCGAGCAATTGTGGGATACCACGTTGAATCCGGATACGCGCCGTGCGCTGTGCGTGAAGGCGGACATGAACTCGTTCAAGGCGACGATGGGGATATTCAATATGCTGATGGGCAAGCAGGAAGCTTCTACTCGCCGGGCGTGGCTGGAGTATCACGGGAATGAGGTTGAGGCGGATATTTAGAACATGCAACACCATCCCCTCCCCCATGCAGGGGGAGGGTTAGGGTGGGGTAGAAACTGGAAACAGCAACACTCACAGATTCACCCCCATCCCAGCCTTCCCCCTGTGAGGGGGAAGGAGACAAAGGAGGGCCGGTTGCGATGCCGGACAGGAGAAGGATTCCTCCGATAACAACTGCAAGAGCAAGGCGGCTGCGCAGCGATATGACCGATGTTGAGCGCAGGCTCTGGAGCGCGATGCGGGGAAAACAACTTGAAGGCTGCCGCTTCCGGCGCCAGCATGCGATAGGCGCTTATATTGCGGACTTTGCGTGTGTGGAAAGAATGCTGGTGATCGAACTGGATGGCGGACAGCATCAGGACCAGAAAACTTACGATAACACCAAGAGCAGGTATTTGAACCATCAGGGCTGGCAGGTAGTGCGCTTCTGGAACAATGAGGTGCTGGAGAATCTGGACGGGGTGCTTGAAGTGATAGTGGAGAAATTAAATAGCGCACCCCCTTCTCATCCGTCTTCCCATGATGGAAAAGGATCATAGCGAGACTCATCCCCTCCCCCATGCAGGGGGAGGGTTAGGGTGGGGGTAGAAACTTGGAGCGTCGGATAGCTCGAAATTCACCCCCATCCCAACCTTCCCCCTGAGAGGAGGAAGGGGTTAGAAACAGTGAAGTGAACATTAATCAGCGCACCAACAACGAACAACCATGACCGAAAACGACCCACAAGACACCCCAGAACTCGAAGCCCCCGCCGAATCCAAATCCGGCAAACGCGAATTCGCCCCCCTGGCCAAGCTCCCCGACAGCGACGAAGTCCTCATCGCCGACTACGCCGAGCGCGCCTATCTCGAATACGCCGTTTCCGTTGTCAAAGGCCGCGCACTCCCCGAAGTCTGCGACGGACAAAAACCCGTGCAGCGCCGCATCCTGTTCTCCATGCTGCGCATGGGCCTGACGCATGGCAACAAGCATGTGAAGTCGGCGCGCGTGGTCGGTGATGTGCTGGGTAAGTACCATCCGCATGGCGACTCTTCCGCGTATGAGGCGATGGTGCGGTTGGCGCAGGATTTTGCGATGCGCTATCCGTTGGTGGATGGCCAGGGCAACTTTGGTTCGCGCGATGGCGACAACGCGGCGGCGATGCGTTACACCGAGGCGCGGCTCACGCCGATTGCCGATTTGCTGTTGTCCGAGCTGGACATGGGCACAGTGGATTTTCTCCCCAACTACGACGGCGCATTCCAGGAACCGGCGATGTTGCCTGCGCGCCTGCCGATGGTGTTGCTCAACGGCGCCTCCGGCATTGCGGTGGGCATGGCGACCGAAATCCCTTCGCACAATCTGAAAGAAGTCGCCAAGGCCGCAGTCATGCTGGCGAAGAACCCCAACCTCAAGGACGACAAGCTGCTGTCTTACATCAGCGGGCCGGACTTCCCCGGCGGCGGGCAGATCATTTCGTCCGCAGCAGACATCCGCGATGCCTACACCACGGGACGCGGCTCGCTGAAGATGCGCGCACGCTGGACGGTGGAGCAACTGGCGCGCGGCCAGTGGCAGGTGGTGGTGAGCGAATTCCCGCACGGCGTCTCGGCGCAGAAGGTGCTGGAAGAGATCGACGAGCTGACCAACCCCAAGGTCAAGGCCAACAAGAAATCGCTGACGCCGGACCAGGTGCAGAACAAGCAGCTCATCCTCTCGGTGCTGGATGCGGTGGCCGACGAATCGGACAAATCGCAAAAGATCCGTCTGGTGTTCCAGCCCAAGACATCGAAGCAGAGCCCGGACGACATGATGGCGGTGCTGCTCACCCACACCAGCCTGCAGAACTCGGTGTCGGTCAACCTCACCATGATCGGCATCGACGGACGCCCGCAACAGAAATCGCTGACGCAGGTGCTGCGCGAATGGGTGGAGTTCCGCCTGCGCACCGTTACGCGCCGTTGCGACTATCGCCTAGGCCAGGTCAACGACCGCCTGCACATCCTCGATGGCCGCATGATCGTGTACCTGAACATCGACGCGGTCATCAAGCTCATCCGCAATTCGGATGCGCCCAAAGAAGACCTGATGAAAAAGTTTGACCTGAGCGAACGTCAGGCCGAAGATATTTTGGAAATCCGCTTGCGCCAATTGGCGCGCATGGAAGGCATCAAGATCGAGCGAGAGATCAAGGAACTGAAGGCCGAAGCCAAGGAACTGAAACGCGTGCTCGGCAGCGAAGATGCGCTGCGCGAACTGGTGGTGAGCGAGATCGAAGCCGATGCCAAGACCTACGGCGACGAGCGCCGCACGCTGATCGAAGAAGCGCAGGTGACCAAGGTGACCGCGCAAGTGAGCGACGAACCGGTGACGGTGTTCATCTCGCAACGCTTCTGGGTGCGCACCAGACAAGGCCATGGCATCGACGCCAGCAGCATCGCCTTCAAGGACGGCGACAGCATCGCCGCCACCTATGAAGTGCGCACCACCGACCAGTGCATCGTCATCTGCAGCAACGGCCGCGTGTGCAGCATCCCCGTCTCGTCGCTGCCCTCCGGCCGCGGCGACGGCGCACCGCTGGCCACCTTCATCGAACTCGCCCCCGGCGCCAAGATCGCGCACGCCTTCTGCGGCAAAACCGAAACCCCTGTGCTCATCTCCACCAGCGCAGGTTACGGCTTCCCCTGCTTCATCGGCGACATGGTGGGCCGCACCAAGGCGGGCAAACAATTCATCAGCGTGAAAGAAGACACCATCCTGCCGCCCGTCATGCTGGCCCCGACGCAGAACTCACTCGTCGCCGTGCTATCGAAACACGCGCGCATGCTGGTGTTCGTGCTCTCCGAACTGAAACTGCTGCAAGGCGGCGGCAAAGGCATGATGCTGATCGACCTGAAAGAAGGCGACGAGCTGACGGCTTGCACGGTCGTCAATCAACCCGAGATCACATTGAGCGGCACGGCGGGCAGCAAGGTGCAGCAACTGCATATTGGCGGGAAAGAATTGCAGACGTACTTTGGCGCGAGGGCCAGGGCTGGGAAGGTGGTTGAGACGAAGTTGAAGGGGTTGAGGTTTGAATAGGCAGGGAGGTTTAACTCAGGTACATTGCCTTCGAAATTCGTTCGGCACAATAAGACATAAAGAGCACTTCATATGACCACTTCTGGGGGGGGTAAGAATTTTTGTGTAAACGGTCATTTGGCAGGAAACTGCCGCCACTTTGAAAGGAGTAGCAATGACCGCAGCAAAAGCACTACCCGCAGATTTAATCGACAGCCTGCTGTCTGGCTATAAGAAGCCCGAAGA
>JACQYW010000011.1 GCA_016208015.1 Nitrosomonadales bacterium
CAACATCAGGAACAGGATGAGGAACTCCCGGTCCCTGGGGCAGCTGCGCGCCATGGCGCCTTACAACGCCAAGATCAAGGGAGGCGGGGTTTCCGCGACCGAGGTCGAGGCGGGCGCGGCCGAGGCGCAGTTCGAGGGGACGGAGAACGTCGGCGGCACGGCGCCGGAGAGCCCTCCCGATGTGCCGCAGCCCACTCCCAACCCTTCTCCAGGAGGGCCCGGCGGGCCGTCCGGCTGCCAGTGCAACTGGGAAACGGAGACCTGCGTCAACAACCAGTGCGTGGCCCTCGACAAGCCCGGCCCCGTGGAGACGACTCCTTGGGCGCGGCTGACCCAGAAGGGACAGCAGCTGCGGACCCAGGTCATCATCTACATGATGATAGCCGCGGTCCTCTTCACGATCGCCCACTACGTCAAGAACATCAAGCCCTACGGCGAGATCCTCTACTGGATCCTGTTCGCCCTGGGCTGCGTGATGGCCCTGATGTCCATGGCCAAGGCCTATGAGATGATCCAGGTCGGCAAACAGATCAACAGCATGGGCGGCCAGCCGCACGGCGACCAGTTCATCAAGATGGGCTACCTCTACATCGCCGGCAACGTCGCCATGATCGCCACCGCGTACTTCACCCCCGCGTCCAAGACCGCCTGGCAGACGGTCGCGCTCATCAACATCGCCATCATGGTGATCTGCCAACTCGTCGGCAACATGCTCAAATAGCCCCGCGGGTGTCATTGGAAACAACTGACACCGAAAGCATCTTCTTGCCGTCGAAGACGAACCGGCCGCGGAAGCGCTTGCCGGCCAGCATGAGGGGCAGCCAGTGGGGGTCGTCGGCCCACATTTCGTCGTAGGGGAGGGCGTCGGTCCGGAACCAGCGCGGGACCGCCTCGTCGGTCTCGCGCGGCTCGCCCTGGCACGAAGCGGCCCGGAACACGGTCACGAACAAGCGGTAGCCGTCCAGGAAGTGGAACCACAGCTCTCCGGCCTCTTCCACCCCGGTCGGAGTGACGCGGAGCTCCTCCGAAACCTCCCGGATGGCGGACTGCAGGGGAGTCTCGCCGGGGTCGACGCGGCCTCCCGGGCCGTTGTAGTAGCCGGCTCCCAAGCCGCGCTTCTTGCGGATGAGGAGGATGCTGCCGCCGCGGACCACGAAGCAGAGTGTGGCGTGCTCCGCAGGCTCCCAGGTCTCCCAGTCGATGTCGGCGACGGACCTTGGGCTGGGCATTGTCTGGGTGTGTTAACCTGAAGTTCCCCGCCGACTTTCGAAATATCTCCTGATGGTTTCAGAGGATCTCCCAAAAGACGACTTCGCCGTTCTGTCTACACTTCGAGCCTCTCCAGCAGTTTGTAGGCGCGCTGTTGCTTGGCGTTGGGCGTGGTGACGACCTCGAAAGTTGGGGCGTCGGGGCCGACCCTCGGCACGCGGCAGATATTGCGCACGATGGCGCTCAAGCACTTGAGCAAAGTCTGGAAGCTGTGGACCGCGGTCCCGTCATCGAGAACCTTCTCGTGGACCTTCTCCAGCGCCGCTTCCGAGCGCTTCGCCGGCGCCACTGGATCGCGGGTCTTCTTGGCCTCCTGATCCTCGTCGCAAAACAACAGCGACCTCCACGCCTCGCGCATGTGCCACTCCACGTAGTAGGCCAGCATGCACAGGAAGATGTGCGCTCGCACCCGGTCCTCGGTGTAATGGCGGATCGGGCGGGTCTTGATGTCGATGGTCTTGAGCGAGCGATAGGCAGCCTCGATGAGGACCAGCTTCTTGTAGTGCCGCACCGCGTCCTCGGCGGATGCCTGACCTTCGTCCAAGCTCGTGCGGATCACGTAAATCCCGTCGAGCGCGGCTTCGGCCTCCACCTTCTTCTCATCGACGTGGAAGTCGAAAAAGCCGTCGCGTATGTCTAGCACGACGTGCTTGGCCATCTTGTACTTGTTGATGACCTTGCCGACCTTCACCCCAATCTCGGCTTTGTCCTTGCCCTTGAACCGTCCCCGCTGAACCATGGTCCGGACCTTCTCCAACTCCCGGCTCGTTGCATCGAGCAGGGAGCGGCGCTTGTGGCCGCGCAGCTTGCGCAGTTCGGGGTTGAGGCACGCGACCAAGCGCTCGCCCGGATAGTCGGGATGCGTCATCTCGAAGAGATTGCGCTCGTCGAACAGCTCCATCTGCAGGGCTTCGCCTTCCATGAGCTTTTTGATCCCCGCCGACTTCAACGCCGTGATCCAGTCCACTCCGTCGAGCCCTTTGATCTCGTCGATCTGCGTCTGCGTGATCATGCCCCGGTCGCCGACGATGACCAACGTCTTGATGCCAAAGTCATCTTTCACCTTCCGGACCTGCGGCAGCAGCGTGGTCGGATCGCCCGTATTGCCCTTGAAGACCGAGACCGCGACGGGGCGGCCGCGTTCGTCGGTCAGCAGGCCCCAGTTGACCTGAAGCGTGCCCTTCTTGCCGTCCCTGCTTTTGCCGAGGGCGGCCAAAGGGCACGTGACGCCCTCGAAGTAACTTGACGTCAGATCGAAGAGAACAAGTCCGCCCTCCTTCAAATGCCTGGCGGCGAGCTTGGCCTCGATGCGGGGCTGGCGTTTGAGCAACCAGTCCATCGCGTCGTAGAGATCGTCTTCGTCGGCGTCGGCGACGCCGAACTCTGCAGGCAGCGTCGTCGTGTGCCACCAGCGGGTGGTGGCGAGCTTGCTGTCGGGCTCGATGATGCGGGCCGCGACCATGCCCAGGACCAGGTCCCGCTCGCGCGACGGAGCCGAGGCGATGAGTTGCGCGAAGCCAAGGCGCTCCATCGTCCGTAAGACAGCGTCGACGTGGCCATGGTGGAACGAGGCCACAATCTCGAAGTGGTCCTCAACGGCCGTGAGCCGCTCGCCCCTGAGGACGTGGCGAATGAGTTCAATCTGGTAGGGAGGAAGCGAGGATAAGTTGCCGAGGGTGCGCTTGCGCACTTTCTTTCCTTCTCGGAATGATTCGCGCAGCAAGATGGCCGGTGGGGAGTGTCTGTTGGGAACCTTGTCGATGTACATGACCACCATTATACACCTTGGCTCCACGGCTGTCAATACATCAAACAAACGAGGCATCCTCACCTCGGGCACATTATACGACGATATGGTGACCACATCGAGAGTTCGCACCATATGAATCGCGCCTGCCATGGCGGATCTGCTTTAACTAGCTACATGGGTACAATGCGGGGACAAGGAAACCCTTGCTTTGCTTTATTTTCGTGGAACTTCTGCTGCCTTGCTACCCTCGATTGGCGGGGAACTTCAGTCTAGCCTGACGGATGTCGATCATGGGGCCTCGGGTACACTGAGTATCTGCTGGTATTCAGCGTATCAGTTTTAGGCCCGGATTGCCAGCCCTTGGAAAGTGGGCTCCGACGGAGGGATCAACTACGGGTGCGTATGGGGCTGATACACTCAGGAGTTTCGGGGAAGAGAAAAGCCCTGATGTTTCCAGTCAAATCTGGCAGGCCAACTGACTTTTGACGCTGTGGCGGCAATGGGTACTGGTCCTGCCGAAGAGGTTGAGATACTTCGTCCACCGCAACCACGCCCTGGCCGGCGAAATCAGCCGCATCCTGGCCTCGGCGCTCAACCGGTTCTACCTGGCGCATTATAGTGCGCCAGGCACCTGC
>JACQYW010000012.1 GCA_016208015.1 Nitrosomonadales bacterium
ACATTCCACTCGGCCATCTTGGAAGTCAAAAGTAGTGAAACTGAGCTACACTTATTTGCAGCCGTCACCCAAAATGGCGGCTAAAGTGCCTGGGTAAAATTCAACGCGCAGGGCTGGGTAGTTTTAAACGCGCACCAACACATCATGGTGATCGGCGAGGCAGCGACAAAGCTGGCAGACGAGTATCCGGAGTTCATTGCAAAGTTTCCTCAGGTCGAATGGAAAAGCATGCGCGGCATGCGCAATCGCTTGGCCCATGGCTATTTCGATATCAATCTGGAGATCGTCTGGGAAACGGTGAAGCAGGCGCTGCCTATCCTTGAAAGCCAGATTCGCCAGCTTCAGAAAACACTCCAAGCCTGAACGGATCAAGTCGAGATCGAGCTATCCGGAAATTCCGGATAGCTCGATTTCCTCGCCACCCCTCGGGGATTTTTCATTTCCTTTACGCAGCCTTCACGCTTTCTTCACGCAGAATTTACATTCGCCGCCAGTCACTTGCGCTGTCTCCACATTCAAATTGTGGACATGCTCTTTCCATTCAAAACGAATTAGCGGGCGATTACGACCCGCTATCAAAAAATAGCCATTCATCCCACATCCCTCTGCAAGGCCCTGTCCATAAGGCTTTGCGAGCCGCCAGTTCCTGTGGCACAGAACTTGTTATGTATCCGGTGCAAGGATGATTTCCGTTGGGGCTGACGGAAGATCGTGCAGAGAGAGCCTGGGCCGATAGACAAGGGAGAGAGAAATGTCCACAGAAACATTTTATGAAGTGATGCGGAGGCAGGGTATTTCGCGTCGCAGTTTTTTGAAATTCTGCAGCCTGACTGCGGCATCGCTGGGTCTGGCGCCGACGATGGCGCCGCAGATCGCGCATGCGATGGAAACCAAACCGCGCACGCCGGTGATCTGGCTGCACGGTCTGGAATGCACTTGCTGTTCGGAATCGTTCATCCGTTCCGCGCACCCGCTGGCCAAAGACGTGGTGCTGTCCATGCTCTCGCTGGACTACGACGACACGCTGATGGCTGCCGCCGGACACCAGGCCGAAGAGATCATCGCCGAGATACGCAAGAAGTACAAAGGCAACTTCATTCTGGCGGTGGAAGGCAATCCGCCGCTGAACGAGGACGGCATGTTCTGTATCCACGGCGGTCGGCCCTTCGTGGAAGTGCTCAAAGAAACCGCGGCGGATGCGAAAGCCATCATCTCCTGGGGCGCATGCGCTTCCTGGGGTTGCGTGCAGGCGGCGAAGCCCAACCCCACCCGCGCCACACCGGTTCACAAAGTCATCACCGACAAGCCCATCATCAAGGTGCCGGGCTGCCCGCCCATCGCCGAGGTGATGACCGCGGTGGTGACCTACATGCTGACCTTCGACCGCATCCCCGAGCTGGATCGCCAGGGACGTCCCAAGATGTTCTACGGCCAGCGCATCCACGACAAATGCTATCGCCGTCCGCACTTCGATGCGGGCCAGTTCGTCGAAGAGTGGGATGACGAAGCCGCGCGCAAAGGCTACTGCCTCTACAAGATGGGCTGCAAAGGCCCCACCACCTACAACGCCTGCTCGACCGTGCGCTGGAACGGCGGTGTGTCCTTCCCGATCCAGTCCGGTCACGGTTGCATCGGCTGCTCGGAAGAGGGCTTCTGGGACAAGGGCGGTTTCTACGAACGCGTCACCGACATCAAGCAGTTCGGCGTCGAATCGAATGCCGACGCGGTGGGTGGCACGGTGGCCGGTATCGCGGGTGCGGCAGTCGTCGCGCACGCGGCAGTCAGCGCGCTGACCAAGGCGCGCGATAAGAACGATCAGAGCAAGGGAGGCAAATAATCATGTCAGCTTACGAAACCCAGGGCTTCAAGCTCGACAATAGCGGCAAGCGTGTGGTGGTCGATCCGGTGTGCCGCATCGAAGGCCACCTGCGCGTCGAAGTGAACCTCGACAGCAACAACGTCATCCGCAACGCGGTGTCCACCGGCACCATGTGGCGCGGTCTGGAAGTGATTTTGAAAGGCCGCGATCCGCGCGATGCCTGGGCCTTCACCGAGCGCATCTGCGGTGTCTGCACCGGCACGCACGCGCTCACCTCGGTGCGCGCGGTGGAAGACGCGCTCGATATCCAGATCCCCGAGAACGCCAACACCATCCGCAACATCATGCAGCTCAACCTGTATGTGCACGACCACCTGGTGCACTTCTATCACCTGCACGCGCTGGACTGGGTGGACGTGGTGTCCGCACTCAAGGCCGATCCGAAGAAAACTTCCGAACTGGCGCAGAGCATCTCGTCCTGGCCGTTGTCGTCGCCCGGTTATTTCCGCGACGTGCAGAACCGTCTGAAGAAGTTCGTCGAATCCGGCCAGCTCGGCCCGTTCAGCAACGGCTACTGGGGCAACCCGGCGTACAAGCTGCCGCCCGAGGCGAACCTGATGGCGGTGACGCACTATCTCGAAGCGCTCGATTTCCAGAAAGAAATCGTCAAGGTCCACACCATCTTCGGCGGCAAGAACCCGCACCCGAACTGGCTGGTGGGCGGCGTGCCGTGCGCGATCAACGTCAACGACACCGGTGCCGTCGGCGCGATCAACATGGAGCGCCTTAACCTGGTGAAGAGCATCATCGACCGCAGCAAGGAGTTCGTGGAGAAGGTGTACATCCCCGACCTGCTCGCCATCGCCTCGTTCTACAAGGGCTGGGGCTATGGCGGCGGATTATCGTCGAAGAACTTCATGTCCTACGGCGATATCCCGCAGCGCGCCAACGACTACACCGCGTCGAATCTGTTGCTGCCGCGCGGTGCCGTCATCAACGGCGATCTCTCCAAGATCCACGAGATCGACCTGCGCAATCCGGACGAGATCCAGGAATTCGTCAACCACTCCTGGTACAAGTATGCGGACGAGAGCAAGGGTCTGCATCCCTGGGACGGTGTCACCGAAGCCAACTATCATCCCGAAGGCCCGAACTTCAAGGGCACGCGCACCAGGATCGAGGCGCTGGACGAGAGCGGCAAGTATTCCTGGATCAAGGCGCCGCGCTGGAAAGGCAACGCCATGGAAGTCGGTCCGCTGTCGCGCATGGTGCTGGGCTATTTGCAGCCCAAGCAGTATCCGATCATCAAGGACACCATCGACGGCGTGCTGCACAAGCTCGACCTGCCGGTCACGGCCCTGTTCTCCACGCTGGGTCGCACGGCTGCACGCGGCATCGAGGCCCTGTATTGCGCCGACCTGCAAGTGCAGCAGTTCGACAAGCTGATGGCGAACCTGAAAGCGGGCGACACCTCCACCGCCAACGTCGAGAAGTGGGAGCCCTCCAAGTGGCCGGCCGAAGCGAAAGGTGTGGGCTTCACCGAAGCACCGCGCGGCGCGCTGGGGCACTGGATCAAGATCAAGGACACCAAGATCGACAACTACCAGTGCGTGGTGCCGACCACCTGGAACGGCAGTCCGCGCGATGCCAAGGGACAGATCGGTGCGTTCGAGGCTTCATTGATGAACACCCCGCTGGCCAAAGCCGATCAACCGCTGGAGATCCTGCGCACCCTGCACAGCTTCGACCCCTGCCTCGCCTGCTCGACGCATGTGATGTCGCCGGACGGTCAGGAGATGAGCAAGGTCACGGTTCGCTAACGCGCACGAAAGGAGACTGTCATGTCAGTAAAAACTGAAGTCGACGAAGCGGCGCTCACCGCGGCGGGCAACTCGGTGTATGTGTACGAGGCGCCGGTGCGCGCGTGGCACTGGATCAACGTGCTGTGCATCATCACGCTGTCCATCACCGGCTGGTTCATCGCCAGCCCGTTGCCCAGCGTGAGCGGCGAGGCGAGCGAGAACTTCCTCATGGGCTATATCCGCTTCGCGCATTTCGCGGCGGGTTATGTCTTTGCGGTCGGTCTGCTGGTGCGGCTGTACTGGGCGTTTGTGGGCAACCACCATGCGAAGCAGTTGTTCATCCTGCCGGTCACCGACAGCAAGTGGTGGGCCGGGATGTTCAAGGAGATACGCTGGTATCTGTATCTGGAGAAGCAGCCGAACAAGTACATCGGCCACAATCCGCTCGGCCACCTGTTCATGTTCTTCGCCATCACGCTGGGCGGCACCTTCATGCTGGTCACCGGTTTCGCGCTGTACGGCGAAGGTGCGCAGGAAGGACACTGGTCGCACTGGCTGTTCACCAGCTGGGTGATCCCGCTGTTCGGGCAGAGCCAGGATGTGCACACCTGGCATCACTTCATCGCATGGGGCATCGTGGTGTTCGTGATCCTGCACGTGTACACCGCGATCCGCGAAGACATCATGTCGCGGCAGACCATGATCAGCGCCATGATCGACGGCAAACGCACCTTCCGCGAATGACCGGGCACCACTTCCTTGCGGCAACTTTCCCCTTCCCATAACCGAGCAATGTCGCAAGGGTTGAAGCTTAACGCGGGCAATCGCCCGCGTTTTTTCTGGGCGGCGCCGCGGGCGCCGGTGCATCCGGGGCAGTTCCTGGATACCCGTTTTCTGCAGCCCGGCCACATCTCGCAGGATGCCCTGGCCGTCGCGCTCGGCATCTCCCGCCGCCGCATCAACGAGCTGGTATGTGGTAAGCGCGCTGTCACCCCCGACACGGCGGTGCGGCTGGCCCTGCATTTCGGCACGGATGTGGCGTTCTGGCTGGAGATGCAGTTCGCCTGGGACCTCCATCAGGCCCAGCAACTTTACTACCGTAAGGTTAAGATCGACGTGTAGTGTCTTGAAACCGGAAAGATAATGTCCACACTAAATCTGTCGGACTTTGCTTTCTGTCTGCAACACCATAATTGTTAATGTGAAATTGTAAATTATGCGGCTGGCATGAGTCGTGCTGTTACACATCACGTAACAAAGGAGAGATGAGATGAAAAAAACGGAATTGTTGGTGCTGGGTATCGGCAACATCCTGTGGGCGGATGAAGGTTTCGGCGTGCGCTGCGTCGAGGCGATGAACGCCGCTTACCAGTTCGACGACAACGTGACCGTGCTGGACGGCGGCACCCAGGGCTTGTACCTGCTGCCGTTCCTGGAAGAGGCGCGCTATCTGATCGTGTTCGATGCCGTGGACTACGGCAAGACGCCGGGCGAGATGGTGATCGCGCAGGACGACGAGGTGCCGCGTTTCATGGGCGCGAAAAAGATGAGTCTGCACCAGACCGGATTCCAGGAAGTCATCGCCTGCGCCGCACTGGCCGACCGTCTGCCGGAATCGATGATGCTCATCGGCGTGCAACCGGAACAACTGGAAGACTTCGGCGGCAGCCTGCGCGATGTGGTCAAGGCGCAGATTCCGCACGCGCTGGAAATGGCGCTGCTGAAGATGCGGCAATGGGGCATTCCTTACAAGCCACGGCATTCGCATGTGGTCGACGAACACCAGCATGTGCTGCGCATGGACGAGTACGAAGCGGGACGCCCTTCCGAAGCGCAGGCTTGCCGTTTCGGCGACGATCGTTTCATGGGCGGCGTTTGATCATGTGTCTGGGTATCCCGATGCAGGTCATGGAAGTGCACGAGACCGCTGCGATTTGCGAGGGCCGCAACGGCAGGCAGTTGATCAACACCATGCTGGTGGGCCGGGTTGAAGTCGGCCAGTGGCTGCTCACTTTTCTGGATGCCGGACGCGAGGTGATCGATGCGGAACGGGCGGCGCTGGTGAATGCCGCGCTGGACGGTCTGCAGGCGCTGTCGGATGGCAGCGAAGTGAATCTGGATGTGTTCTTTGCCGATCTGGCGAACCGGGAACCGACGTTGCCGGAATTTTTGAGAAAGGATGCGGCATGAGCGAGACAGTCGAATTTGCAGCGGTACGCGCCGAGGAGATGAAAGCGAGTTTCAACAAACTGCTTGAGCGTTTGCGCGCCCAAAGCAAGATCACGCTGCTGGACGAGGAAGGGCTGGAATCCTTCGTCATGGCGGGCGGCGACGGCATGGTGCTGTTCACCCAGGAGCCGGACCAGCAGCCCGAGACCTGGGACGTGGCGGTGATCCTGCCCGAGGTGCTGAAGCTGACCGGCGACCGGCTGCGTGCCGCGATCATCTCGCCCGACCTGGCGCGCAAGGAAAAAGCGCGCTTCGGCATCACACGCTGGCCCTCGCTGGTGTTCGTGCGCGACGGCGACTATGTCGGCGTGATCGACGGCATGCGCAACTGGGAAGAATACACGCGCGAGATCGCCGGCATGTTGAACAAACCGGTGAGCCGTGCGCCGTCGGTGGGTATTCCGGTGACGGCGGCGGGTGCGGTGGGTTCGTGTCATTGAGAAAATGCTTTTCCACGAAAAACACGAAACAAATCCATAACCAGCTTGCCATGAGATTCACGAATCAATCGATTCCATTTCGTGTCTTTCGTGGATAGAGCAGGGTTTATAAAATTAAGGAGCGCTCCATGATGAAAGAATTCCCCCTTCCCGTCGTCGCCGTCGGTCCCGGTTCGCAACCTGAAGACGAAGCCCTGCAATACATGCCGTTGCCCAGCGCGATGATGACCTTCGCCTTGCCGGTCATCGACGAGGCCGATCCCGCATTGATGGCGGCAGCGTGTGCGGTGGTCGAGCGTTTGCGCGACGAGATGCAGGCCACGCCGCTGGATTCGGCGACCATCCCGACGGTGGAGTTGCAGGATGTGGAGACCGAGGTGGTGCGCCTGCTCAATCAGACCATGGGCGAGGGCGAGGTGAGCATCGCGGTGCGCGGCTCCGGCCAGTACCGCATCCAGGAGACGGTGTTCGCCAGCGTGTGGCGCGTGCACGAGTTCGCCACCGACGGTCGCCTGATCGGCGATACCATCATGGCCTGCGCGATTCCGACTATGGTGATGCAATGGGCGCGGGACGGCGTGTCGCTGGACTGCAAGATCCCGGAGAAGGGTGCCGGGCTGATGAACGCACCCGCCGTGCTCACCGAGATCGTCGGCAAGGCCAAAGCCTACAAGGCGGGCGACGGCGCGCATGTGATCAACCTGACGCTGCTGCCGATGTCGCCGGAAGATCTGGATTGTCTGACGCAGACGCTGGGCGTGGGCGCGGTGACCATCCTGTCGCGCGGCTACGGCAATTGCCGCATCACCAGCACCAAACTGCCGAACGTGTGGTGGGTACAATACTTCAACAGCATGGATACGCTGATCCTCAACACCATCGAGGTCAGCGACGTGCCGGAAGTGGCGCAGGCCTCGCAGGAAGATTACGAGGACAGCATCGAGCGCCTGGGCGAATGGCTGCAGGTGATGCAGGCGCCGGAGAGCGTGGACGACCGAGATTAAGGCCGTCATTCCCGCGCAGGCGGGAATGACGAAGCTAAGGAAATATTGAGGTGTGCGAATATGTTTGAAGGCTCCTTTCTCGGCGACAACGGCAAACTATCCGACGATGCGGTGCGGATGGAATGCGGGATCTGCTGGGAGGTGTACGATCCTGCCTTGGGCGACCCGGTGTGGCAGATCGATCCGAATACGCCGTTCTCGCAGTTGCCGGAGCACTGGACCTGCCCGAACTGCGATGCGCCCAAACACAAATTCATGGTGCACAGCGAATGAACGTGGTCGAACAGAAACTGGAAGCGGTATTCAGGGACATCGCCGAGACGCGCATGGCCGGGTTGCCGATATGCAACTCGGCGTTGCGGGTACAGGCGGTCGGTTTCCGCGAGTGGCAGGAACATTGGGTGGGGGTGCTGGTCACACCATGGACGATCAGCCTGGCGCTGATGCCGGGGGACAAGGCGCCGCTCAAGACCCTGGGGCCGGACGAGAAGATGACTTGGGAATTCCCATCCGGCAAATACGAGTTCATGGGATTGAACGAACCGGCGCTGGGCACTTGCCAGACCTGTTCGCTGATTTCGCCGGTGATCGATATCGGGCGTCACGAGGATGCGGTGGATGTTGCCCGCCAGGTGATGGATGCCCTGTTTGTGACCGACGAGACCGACGCGAAGCGCGATGCAGATCGCAAACAGATGGTGGAAGCGGCACGCCTCAAGGGCGAGCCGGTATTGGATAAACCGCTGTCGCGGCGCGATTTCCTGCGCGGCAGTTTCTTGGGGACTTAGATTTGTTCGATGTCGGCAAGGTGACGCTGGGTGTGGTGTGGGACGGTGAATCGGTCACCGCGACGGAGATCGGCTCGACGCGGCCGCTGGCGGCGAAGGTGCTGAAAGGCAAGACGCCGACGCAGGTGGTGCAGATCGTGCCGTTGCTGTTCAGCGTGTGCGGGCGGGCGCAGGGCGCGGCTGCCAGTGTCGCCCTGCTGGCGGCGATGCGCGAGGAAAGCCCCGCCATCGCGGCGATGGAACACACCATCGTGTGCGAGGCCTTGCAGGAACATCTGTGGCGTTTGATGCTGGATTGGCCGGACCTGCTGGGCATGCCGCAAGAGGATAAACAGTTTGCCGGCTGGTATTCGATGTTGCGCAAGATCGGTGCGGGCGAGACCGGCATGGAGGTGTTCCTGCAGGAGTTCGAGCGCGACGGTCTCGGCATGCCGATCGCAGAATGGCTGGCGCTGGACAGTTACGCAGCGATGCAAACATGGTGGCGCAAGCCGGGCAACGCGCTGGCGCGACCGCTGGCCAAGCTGGACGAATTGGCGCAGAGCCGCTGCAACCGCAACGAAGCCAGGTTGTTGCCCGCCTGGTCGGCAGCGGAAGTGGAGCAAGTTTGCGCCGGAAGATGGGATAGCGCATTCGCGATGCGACCGGAATGGCAGGGCGCGGCGGCGGAGACGGGAGCGTGGAGCTATTACGCGGACAGTCCGCTGTTGCAGGATGTGTGGCGGCAGAGCGGATCGAAAGCGCTGACGCGTTTGCTGGCCCGGGTGATGGATATGGCCAGGATGGCGGGCGGCGATGCCGCGAACCGGTTGAGCATGACCAGCCCGGCGGCCGACGAGGGTATCGCCGTGGTGCGCACCGCGCGCGGTCTGCTGCTGCACCGGGTGCTGCTGGACGGCGACAAGGTGGCGGACTACACCATCGTTGCGCCGACCGAGTGGAACTTCCATCCGGCCGGATCGTTCGCGCAGGACCTGTGCGGTCTGGCGGAACACGATGGAGGACTGCTGGAGTATCGCGCGCAGATCGAGGTGATGTCGCTCGACCCCTGCGTGGCATATGAGATCGAGATAAGGAATTCAGATGCATGAGATGTCGCTGGCGGAAGGCGTGCTTCAGCTCATTGAAGATTCGGCCAAGACGCAGAACTTCAGCCGGGTCAGGACAGTGTGGCTGGAGATCGGCCAGTTGGCCGGTGTGGAAGTCGAGGCGATGAAGTTCTGCTTCGATGCGGTGGTGAACGACAGCATCGCCCAGGGGGCGGAACTGGTGATCATCGAGACGCCGGGTCAGGCCTGGTGCCTGCACTGCGCCGAAGTGGTGAACGTGAAAGCCCTGTACGATGCCTGTCCCCAGTGCGGCAGCCATCAGGTGCAGGTAACGGGCGGGAACGAGATGCGGGTCAAAGAACTCGACGTGGAATAGATGTTGTAGGGTGCAATAAGCCTGTCCTGAGCTTGCCGAAGGGCGAAGCGCATTGCACCAGAGTTTTGAAAACATACGGCGCAATGCCCGTTGGTTATTGCGCCCTACGCGGATTGAGGAGAGTGAGATGTGTAACGTATGCGGTTGCGGAGCGGGCGAGACGACCATCGACGGCAAGGCTGTCGAACATGGTCACGGCGGACATTTCCATGTGCATGCCGACGGCACGGCACACGATCACGATCATTCGCACAATCATGCCCATGATCACGAGCATGCCGAGGCGAAGCACATGCACTACCACCTGCACGAGGACGGCAGTTCGCACGAGCATGTGCATGACCATCTGCACGGGCACGACCATCAACACAGTCACGATCACGACCACTCGCATACGCACGGCACCACACATTACGGTCTCGGCCCCGCTGGCGCGCATGCGCCCGGCATGAGCCAGTCGCGCATGGTGAAGATCGAGCAGGACATCCTGTCCAAGAACGACAGCTACGCCAACGACAATCGCAGCTATCTGGCCGAGCACGGCATCTTCGCGCTCAATCTGGTGTCCAGTCCCGGCTCGGGCAAGACCACGCTGCTGGTGAAGACCATCGAGGCCTTGAACAACGGGATGAAGCTGGCCGTGATCGAAGGCGACCAGCAGACCGACAACGACGCCGCGCGCATCCGCGCCACCGGCGCACCGGCGTTGCAGATCAACACCGGCAAGGGCTGCCATCTCGATGCGTTCATGGTCGGCAAGGCGATGACGCAATTGGCGCTGAACGACGACAGCCTGTTGCTGATCGAGAACGTCGGCAATCTGGTGTGTCCGGCCAGCTTCGATCTGGGCGAGGCGCACAAAGTCGCCATCCTCTCGGTGACCGAAGGCGAGGACAAACCGCTCAAGTATCCCGACATGTTCCGTGCCGCAGACCTGATGCTGCTGAACAAGTGCGATCTGCTGCCGTATCTGACCTTCGATGCCGAGCTGGCCGTCGCCAACGCACGCCGCGTGAATCCCGATATTCAGGTGATACGTACCTCGGCCACCAGCGGCGAGGGTATGAACGAGTGGCTGGATTGGATCAAGGCCGGTTGCAGTAAAGCAGTATCCAGAAAATCGATAGACGGCAGGTAGGATGGGTTGAACATGGTCCACGCACAGATCAGAGTTTCAGGCCAGGTACAGGGTGTCGGTTTCCGGCCCTTCGTCTACCGGCTTGCCAACGAACTCGGTCTGTCCGGTTGGGTGCGCAACGACAGCGAAGGTGTGGAGATCGCGGTCGAGGGCGAACAACCGCAGGTGATGCGTCTGATCGAACGCCTGCAGAGCGAGCCGCCCACGCTGGCGCGCGTGGAGAAGGTCACCCACGACCTGGCCAGGACCACCACCGGTTTCGTCGGCTTCGCCATCACCGAGAGCAAGGCCGGCCGCGTGCTCACCGGCATCGCGCCCGACATGGCGATCTGCCCGGACTGCCTGCACGAACTGTTCGATCCCGCAGACCGCCGCTATCGCCATCCCTTCATCAACTGCATCCATTGCGGCCCGCGCTACACGCTGACTGCGCGCCTGCCTTACGACCGCGCCAACACCAGCATGGCGAAGTTCAAGCAGTGCCCGGCTTGTCAGCAGGAATACGACACGCCGACCACGCGCCGCTTCCACGCGCAGCCCAACGCCTGCCCCGAGTGCGGCCCGCGTCTGGGCATGTTCGATGCGTACTGGAATCCGCTCACCGGCGATAATCCCGTGGCGATTGCGGCCGGGCGCATCCTTGCGGGACAGGTCGTCGCCGTCAAGGGCATCGGCGGTTTCCATCTGGTGTGCGATGCGCGCAACGCCGCGACCGTGGAAAGATTGCGCAGCGGCAAGCAGCGCGAGGAGAAACCGTTCGCGGTGATGGTGCTGAACACGCAGTCGGCACGGCATTACGCGCAGTTCCGCGAACAGGACGCTGCACTGCTGGAAACAGGCGAACGCCCCATCGTGCTGCTGCGCCAGTCGGCGAAGTGCGAGGCCGAGTTGCAGGGCATCGCGCCGGGACTTTCCAGCATCGGCCTGATGCTGCCCTACACGCCGCTGCACTATCTGTTGTTCCATGAATTGCTCGGTCGTCCGCAAGGGACGGACTGGCTGCGCCAAGCCACACCGCTGGCACTGGTGATGACCAGTGCCAATCCCGGCGGCGAGCCGCTGGTGAAGGACGATGACGAGGCGCGCAATTCTCTTTTCGGTCTGGCCGATGCCTTCCTCACGCATGACCGCGACATCCTGCATCGCTGCGACGACAGCGTGATGAAGTGGCAGGGCAAGGCGCCGACCTTCGTCCGCCGTGCGCGCGGTTACACGCCGCGCCGCATCGTGCTGCCGTTCTCCGGTCCCCCGGTGCTGGCCTGCGGCGCCTGGCTGAAGAACACCGTCTGCCTCACGCGCGGCAACGAGGCTTTCGTGTCGCAACACATCGGCGACCTCGACCATGTCGGCACGCGCGAGATGCTGGAAGAGACAGTCGATTATCTCTGCGACATCCTCGATGTGCAGCCGCAAGCCGTGGCGCACGATCTGCATCCCGATTTCTACAGCACACACTACGCGCAGCGTTTCGCGGAGGAGCGCGGGCTGCCGCTGTTCGCCGTGCAGCATCACCACGCGCACATCGCCGCCATCGTGGCCGAACACCGCGTCACCGAACCTGTACTCGGTTTGGCGCTCGATGGTGTCGGTCTCGGAGCCGACGGCAGTGCCTGGGGCGGCGAGCTGTTGCAGGTGTCGGGTACGCAATGCGAGCGGCTGGGACATCTCGCCACATTGACCCTGCCGGGCGGAGACCGCGCCGCGCGCGAGCCATGGCGCATGGCGGCAGCCGCCCTGTTCGACATGAACCGTTCGGACGAGATCGTGCGCCGTTTCCCGGAGCAGGCCGGGGCGGCGACGGTGACCGACATGCTGCAGCGAAAGCTGAACTGCGTGGAGACCAGCAGCATGGGACGCTGGTTCGATGCGGCGGCGGGTCTGCTCGGCGTGAAGGAAGTGCAGGGTTATGAAGGGCAGGCGGCGATGCTGCTGGAAGGATTGGCCGAACGCCACGGCAAGGTCGATGCGCTCGCGCTGGGTCACATCCACACCGCGCAGAACGACCTCGACCTGCGCCCGCTGCTGGCCAAGCTCGCCGACTGCAAGGACGCGGCTTACGGCGCTGCGCTGTTCCATGCCACGCTGGCAGAAGCATTGTGCGCGTGGGTGCAGCGCGCCGCCGGACGCTCCGGCAGCAAATATGTCGCGCTGGGCGGCGGCTGTTTCCTCAACCGGATATTGACGCAAACCCTGACCGACAGCCTGACGGCATGCGGCCTGAATGTGTTGACCGCGCAACAATTGCCGCCCAACGACGGCGCGATCTCGCTCGGCCAGGCCGGCATCGCGCTGCAACATCTCAACCAAGGAGCTTGACCATGTGCCTCGCCATACCCGCCCGTATCGAGGAAATGACCACGCCGGGCAATGCCATCGTCAATCTCGGCGGCGTGCGCAAGGAGATATCGCTGGCGCTGGTGGATGATGTCGCCATCGGCGAATACGTCATCGTGCATGTCGGTTACGCCCTGCAGAAGGTGGACCAGCAGGAGGCCGAACGCACGCTGGAGATGTTCGCCGAGATGGGGCAGCTGGATGAGCTGCGCAGCGAGCTCGCCGGGGACGCAGCATGAAATATATCGACGAATTCCGCGACGGCGAACTGGCCAAGAATATCGTCGCCAACATCCTGCGCGAAGCGGCAGGCGACAAAAGCTACAGCTTCATGGAATTCTGCGGCGGCCATACTCACGCCATTTCGCGCTATGGCATCGCCGATCTGCTGCCTGCCAACGTGCGCATGATCCACGGCCCCGGCTGCCCGGTGTGCGTGCTGCCGATCGGGCGCATAGACCAGGCGATCCGCCTGGCGCTGGAGCAGAACGTGATCGTGTGTACCTATGCCGACACCCTGCGCGTGCCGGCTTCCGACAATCTGTCGCTGATGCGCGCCAAGGCGCGCGGCGGCGACGTGCGCATGATCTATTCGCCGCAGGACGCGCTGAAGATCGCGCGCGACAATCCCGGCCGCGAAGTGGTGTTCTTCGCCATCGGCTTCGAGACCACCACGCCGCCGACCGCGCTGATCATCAAGCAGGCAGCGGACGAGGGCATCCCCAATTTCAGCGTGCTGTGCAATCACGTGCTGACCCCGGCGGCGATCACGCACATCCTGCAATCGCCGGAAGTGCGCCAGTATGGCACCGTGCCGCTGGACGGCTTCATCGGCCCGGCGCACGTCAGCGTGGTGATCGGCAGCCAGCCGTACGAACATTTCGCGCACGAATACCGCAAGCCGGTGGTGATCGCGGGCTTCGAGCCGCTCGATGTGCTGCAGGCCATCCTCATGCTGATCCGCCAGATCAACGCGGGACGCGCCGAAGTGGAGAACGAATTCACCCGCGCCGTCACACGCGAGGGCAACCTCAAGGCGCAAGCGATGGTGTCGGAAGTGCTGGAACTGCGCCGCAGCTTCGAATGGCGCGGCCTGGGCGAGGTGCCGTATTCGGCGCTGAAGATCCGCCCGGCCTACGCGCAGTTCGATGCCGAAGCGCGTTACGGCATCGGCTACAAGCCGGTGGCCGACAACAAGGCGTGCGAATGCGGCGCGATATTGCGCGGTGTGAAAAAGCCGCAGGACTGCAAGGTGTTCGGCACGGTATGCACGCCGGAGAATCCGCTGGGTTCGTGCATGGTGTCGTCGGAAGGTGCCTGCGCGGCACATTACAGTTATGGACGTTATAAAGATATAGAGGTGGTTTCGGCATGAGCGGAGCAGTGAAAAAAGGATACGTGCGCGGCCTCGACATCAAGAACGGTCGCGTGGATATGAGCCACGGCTCCGGCGGTCGCGCGATGGCGCAGTTGATCGAGGAGATGTTCGCCGCTGCGTTCGACAACGAATACTTGCGCCAGGGCAACGACGGCGCGCTGCTGCCGACGGCGGGCGGACGGCTGGTGATGGCGACCGACGCGCATGTGGTGTCGCCGCTGTTCTTTCCCGGCGGCGACATCGGCTGCCTGTCGGTGCACGGCACCATCAACGATGTGGCGGTGATGGGCGCGAAGCCGCTTTACCTCGCTGCTTCGTTCATTCTGGAAGAAGGTTTTCCGCTGGCCGATCTGCAGCGCATCGTGCACTCCATGGCCGCGGCTTCCCGCGAGGCCGGGGTGCCGGTGGTGACCGGCGATACCAAAGTGGTCGAGCAGGGCAAGGCCGACGGTGTGTTCATCACCACCACCGGCGTGGGTGTGGTGATGGATGGCGTGGACCTGTCCGGCGCCAACGTGCGCCCCGGCGACGTCATCCTGCTCTCCGGCAGCATGGGCGATCACGGCATGGCGATCATGAGCCGGCGCGAGAACCTCGCCTTCGACGTGCCCATCGAGTCGGACACCGCCGCATTGCATCACCTGATCGCGGCCATGCTGGATAGCGGCGCGGATATCCGCTGCCTGCGCGATCCGACGCGCGGCGGACTCGCCACCACGCTGAACGAGATCGCCAAGCAATCCGCGGTCGGCCTGACCATCAACGAGGAAGCCATCCCGGTGAAGCCGGTGGTGGCCGCCGCCTGCGAATTCCTCGGTCTCGATCCCTTGTATGTCGCCAACGAAGGCAAGCTCATCGCGATCTGCGCGGCGGGCGATGCCGAAAAACTGCTCGCTGCGATGCGCGCGCATCCCTTGGGCGGAGATGCGGCCATCATCGGCGCGGCATATGCCGACCCGCATCATTTCGTGCAGATGAAGACCGCCTTCGGCGGACGCCGCAACGTCGACTGGCTGGCCGGCGAACAATTACCGCGAATCTGTTGACTACCCTATGCGCATCCTGTTGCTGACCCATTCCTTCAATAGTCTGTCCCAGCGCCTGTGGCTGGAATTGCAGGCGTGCGGTCACGAGGTCTCCGTCGAACTCGATATCGCCGATTCCGTGGCGGAAGAGGCGGTGGCTTTATGGCAGCCGGATGTGATCGTTGCGCCGTTCCTGAAACGTGCCATCCCGGCCTCGATCTGGTCGCGCTACGTTTGCCTGATCGTGCACCCCGGCATCGTCGGCGACCGCGGTCCGTCCTCGCTGGACTGGGCGATACAGGAAGGCGCATCCGAGTGGGGCGTGACGGTGTTGCAGGCGAATGCGGAGATGGACGGCGGCGATATCTGGGCGGCGCAGACCTTCCCCATGCACGCGGCCAAGAAATCCAGTATCTATCGCGGCGAAGTGGCCGATGCCGCCGTGCGCGGCGTGCTGGAGGCGCTGGTGCATTATCCCGAGTATGTGAGTGGCAGTTGGAAACCGACTCCGCTGCATGAGTTCAAAGCTCCGGTACTTGGCATCGAGCGTCCTTCCATCAAGCAGGCACAGCGCGCCATCGACTGGCAGCACGACGACACCGCCACGGTATTGCGCAAGCTGAATGCGGCCGACGGTTGCCCGGGCGTGAAGGACGTGCTGTTCGGCCAGCCCTGCCATCTGTTCGACGCACATGCCGCGATGGAATATCGCGGCACGGCGGGTGAGGTGATCGGTCGCAGCGGCGATGCGGTGCTGCGCGCCACCACCGACGGTGCGGTCTGGATCGGCCATGTGCGCCGCATCGAGCACGATCCCGGATTCAAGTTGCCCGCGGCAGTGGCCTTTGCCGCTGAAGCGGCGGCTTTGCCGGAATTGTCGTTTGCCACAGGCGAGATACGCTACGAGGAGCACGGCAGCGCCGGCTTCCTGCACTTCGATTTCTACAACGGCGCGATGTCCACCGATCAGTGCCTGCGCCTGCGTCAGGCATATGCGGATGCCTGCAAGCGGCCGACGCGGGTGCTGGTGCTGATGGGCGGCGGGGACTTCTGGTCCAATGGTATCCACCTCAACCGCATCGAGGCGGCCGACAGTCCGGCCGACGAATCCATGCGCAACATCGAGGCGATGGACGACCTGGCGCTGGAGATATTGAGCACCACCGACCGTTTCACCGTCGCCGTGATGCAGGGCAACGCCGGAGCGGGCGGTTGTTTCCTCGCGCTGGCGACCGACCAGGTGTGGGCGCGCCAGAGTGCGGTACTCAACCCGCACTACAAGAACATGGGCAACCTGTACGGCTCCGAATACTGGACCTACCTGCTGCCGGCACGCGTCGGCAGGGAACGCGCGCAGGCCATCATGCAGAACCGCCTGCCGGTCTCCGCTGCCGGGGCGGTAAAGGAAGGACTCATCGATGCCTGCTTCGACGACGATGCGGTCGCTTTCCGGGCGCGGGCCAAACGCATGGCGCTCGAACTGGCGACCGTGCCGGACTACGGGTCGCGACTTGCGGAGAAATGCACGCGCCGCGCCTGCGACGAGGCGAAGAAGCCGTTGGCCGAGTATCGCGCAGCGGAGCTGGTCGAGATGCGGCGCAACTTCTACGGCTTCGATCCCAGCTATCATTACGCGCGGCATCACTTCGTGTACAAGATCGCGCACGCTTTCACGCCGCGCCATCTGGCGCTGCACCGGGAACTGGCGTCACCCGCAGGTGATCCGCCCGCTGCGGCGGCCGCAACGCAACGATACCCGGCATTAACAGGAGGCTCCTGAACCATGGCTACGCAAACCACCATCCTGGTCATCGACGACGAAGTGCGCTCGCAGGAGTCGATACGCCGGACGCTGGACGAGGAGTTCAGCGTGCTGACCGCATCGAGCGCGGAAGAGGGACGCGCCATCATGGAGCGTGAACGCGTGAACGTGGTGCTGTGCGACCACCGCATGCCCGGCGTGACCGGCATCGATTTCCTCAAGGAAGTGCGCGAGCGCTGGCCGGATGCGGTTCGGCTGATCATCTCCGGTTACACCGATGTCGAGGACATCATCGCGGGCATCAACGACGCGGGCATCTACCAGTACATCCTCAAGCCCTGGCATCCGGAATCGCTGCTGCTCAATGTGCGCGGCGCCGCGCAGTTGTATGACCTGCAGCAGCAGAGCAACAACATGAACCTGGAATTGCGCACCACGCAGCCGGTGTTGCAGCGGCGCGTGGCGGCCAAGCACGAGAAGTTGCGCACACACTACGAGTTCGCGCGCATCGTGCGCTCGGCCTCCAGCCCGCTCAACGTCGTGATCGACCTGGCCTCGCGCGTGGCGACCTGCGACATCGCCGTGCATATCTCGGGTGAGTCCGGTTCCGGCAAGGAGTTGCTGGGCCGTGCCATCCATTACTCCAGCACGCGCGCGGCACGCGCCTTCGTCATCGAGAACTGCGGCGCGATGTCCGACCAGTTGCTGGAATCGGAACTGTTCGGCCACAAGCGCGGCAGCTTCACCGGCGCATTCGAGGATCGCATCGGCCTGTTCGAGCAGGCAGACGGCGGCACCATCTTCCTCGACGAGATCGGCGACACCTCGCCGTCGTTTCAGGTCAAGCTGTTGCGCGTGCTGCAGGAAGGGGAGATACGCCCGGTCGGCAGTTCGCGTTCGCGCAAGATCGATGTGCGCGTGTTGTCGGCGACCAACCGCGACCTGGAGGAAGAGGTGCGCAAGGGCCGCTTCCGCGAAGACCTCTATTACCGTCTGACGCAGTTCGTGCTGCCGATGCCCGCGCTGCGCGAACGCAAGATGGACATCCCGCTGATCGCGCTCGCGCTGCTGCGCGATGCAGCACCGGCAATGGGCAAGGAGATACAGGGCTTCACGCCGGAAGCGCTGGATTGCATGGACAGTTACCAGTGGCCGGGCAACGTGCGCGAGATGCAGAACGAGATATTGCGCGCCATCCTGCTGTGCGACGGCGAATACATCGGCGCGCACCTGTTCTCGCCCAAGGTGCTGCGCGCCGCGCCGGAAGAACAATCGCAGGACATGACCATCCTCGCGGGCTTGGACGGCAGTCTCAAGGATCGCATGGATGCGCTGGAGGCGCGCGTGCTGCGCGAATGCCTGATCCGCCATCGCTGGAACAAGACGCGCGCCGCGACCGAGCTGGGCCTGTCGCGTGTCGGCCTGCGCAGCAAGCTGGCGCGCTATGGAATGGAGAAGAAAGGTGAGTGACGCCACGCGCGAGCCCCTCAACCTGCTCTGGCTGCAGTCGGGCGGTTGCGGCGGCTGTACGCTGTCGCTGCTGAACGCGGATTGCCGCAACCTGTTCGATACGCTGAAGGGTCTCGGCCTCAACCTGTTGTGGCATCCGGCTTTGTCCGAGCAGACTGCGGACGAGGCGCGCCGCATCATCGACGACTGCGCCAGCGGCGCGACCCGGCTGGACATCCTCTGTCTCGAGGGTGCGGTGCTGCGCGGTCCGTTCGGCAGCGGCGGTTTCCATCGCACCACCGGCGGGAATTCCATGAAGAGCATGCTTGAACGTCTGGCGCATGTGGCGCGCTACACCGTTGCAGTCGGCAGTTGCGCCGCGTTCGGCGGCGTGACCTCGGGCGGCAGCAACCCGACCGATGCCTGCGGCATGCAGTATGAGGGCGATGCGCAGGGCGGCCTGCTGGGCGAGGACTACCGCGCCACGGGCGGCCTGCCGGTGGTCAACATCTCGGGCTGCCCGACGCACCCGAACTGGGTGGTGGAGACATTGGCATCGCTCGCTGCGGGGCAGATGGGCGAGGAGCAGCTGGATGTCTATCGCCGCCCGCGCCTGTATGCCGACCATCTGGTGCACCACGGTTGCACGCGCAACGAGTATTACGAATTCAAGGCCAGCGCGCACAAACCGTCCGACCTCGGCTGCCTGATGGAGAACCTCGGCTGCAAGGGCACACAGGTGCATGCCGATTGCAACATCCGGCTGTGGAACGGCGAGGGGTCGTGCGTGCGCGGCGGCTATGCCTGCATCGCCTGCACCGAGCCGGGTTTCGAGGAGCCGGGTCATCCCTTCGGTGTCACGCCCAAGGTGGCGGGCATCCCCATCGGCCTGCCGACCGACATGCCGAAAGCGTGGTTCGTCGCATTGGCTTCGTTGTCGAAATCGGCCACGCCGAAACGCGTGAGGGAGAACGCGGTATCCGACCATCAGGTGATCACGCCTGCCTCGAAAAGGACGCGCCTGAAATGAGCCGCCGCATCGTCGGACCATTCAATCGTGTCGAGGGCGACCTCGAGGTCACGCTCGACATCGAGGGCGGCATCGTGCGCGCCGCCTATGTGAATTCGCCGATGTATCGCGGCTTCGAGCAGATTCTGCTGGGCAAGCATCCACAGGATGCGCTGGTGTATGTGCCGCGCATCTGCGGCATCTGTTCGGTGGCGCAGTCGGCGGCAGCGGCACAGGCGCTCGCGCAGGCGATGGGATTGCAGGCGCCCGAGAATGGCCGCCTCGCCGCCACACTGACGTTGGCGGCGGAGAACCTGGCCGACCACCTTAGCCATTTCTACCTCTTTTTCATGCCGGATTTCGCGCGCGACGGTTATCGCGAGCATGCCTGGTTCGCCGATACGCAGGCACGATTCAAGGCAGTGACCGGATCGGCGGCGAACGATGTGCTGCCGGTGCGTGCCAAATTCATGAACATGATGGGTTACCTGGCAGGCCGTTGGCCGCATACGCTGTCGCTGCAACCCGGCGGCTCGTCGCGGGCGCTGGAGGATGCGGAGAAGTTGCGCCTGAAGATGTTGCTGGCGGAGTTCCGCGCCTTCCTCGAACGCACGCTGTTCGGCGATACGCTGGAAGCGGTGGCCGCGCTCGATTCGGAAGCTGCCTTGCATTCATGGATGCAGCCGCGCGCCCAGTCGGCCGATTTCCCGCGCTTCCTGCATATCGCGCGGGATCTTGGCTTGCAGCAGACGGGACGCGCCGCCGACCGCTTCATGAGTTACGGGGCTTACAGGGAGGGTGCGGGCGCATTGTTTCCCGCGGGTGTGTGGGCGGACGGCAAATTGCAGCCGCTGGATATAGCCGCGATCCGCGAGGATGTGACCAGCAGCTGGATGGCGGGCGATGCCCCGCTAGCACCGGAGGAAGGCCGCACCCTGCCGCAACCGGACAAGCCCGATGCGTATTCCTGGTGCAAGGCGCCGCGTCTGTCCGGCCAGGTGGTGGAGACCGGTGCGCTGGCGCGGCAAATGGTGGCGGGCCATCCGCTGGTGCGCGATATGGTCGGGCGACACGGTGCCAGTGTGACGGCGCGGGTCGTTGCACGTATGCTGGAATTCGCGCTGGTGATCCCCGCGATGGAGAACTGGTTGCAACAGATACGGCCGGGCGCACCTTTCTGCCTGCCCGCGCTGGAGCTGGACGAAGTGCGCGGCATCGGCCTGATCGAAGCGGCGCGCGGCAGTCTCGGCCACTGGATGGATGTGCGCAAAGGTAAACTGTACAACTACCAGATCATCGCGCCGACCACCTGGAACTTTTCGCCGCGCGATGCGGCCGGGGTGCCGGGTGCGCTGGAGCAGGCGCTGGTCGGACTGGTTGCGGAAGAGGGCGGCAACGCCGCGCCGCTGGCAGTGCAGCATGTGGTGCGCTCGTTCGATCCGTGCATGGTGTGCACGGTGCATTAAGGAGAAAATATGGAACGCTTCACCATCTCGCTCGACGAGAAACTCGCCAGCGAATTCGACCGGCTGATCCGCGAGCGCGGCTACCTGAACCGCTCCGAGGCGGTGCGCGACATGTTGCGCGGCAAGCTGGAGACGCTGCGCGTGCAGGAGAAGCAGGCGCTGTACTGCGTGGCGAGCCTGTCCTATGTCTACAACCACCACGAGCGCGATCTGGCCGAGCGGCTCACCGGTTTGCAGCATGACCATCACGATCTGGTGGTGGCGACTACACATGTGCATCTCGATCACGAGAACTGTCTGGAGACGGTGATGTTGCGCGGCAAGACCGAGGTGGTGCGCCGCTTCGCCGATGCGCTGATCGCCGAGCGCGGCGTGCGCCACGGCCAGGTCAACCTCGTGCCGGTGGATGCCGAGGCCGGGCATGGCCACGGTCATGTGCACAGCCATCCGACGACGTGAACGCAACCACAGGAACGCATAGGACATGAGTACGCGCACCCAACCCTCCCCATCCAGACTGCCGTTGCCGACCGAGATCGAGTCGTTCTCGGAATCGGCCTGGATCGATGTCGTGCGCTCGATGGACGAGGTTTACAACGAGTTGCTGCAGTATGAAGTGGTGCTGGAGCAGAAGAACGCCGAACTGGAAGAGTCGCAGCAGTTCATCTTCAGCATCCTGACGTCGATGTCCGACCTGCTGGTGGTGTGCGACCGCAATGCGGTGATCGAGGAAGTGAACCATTCGCTGATCGCCTTCGCCGGGCGCACCGAGAAAGATCTCAAGGGCGCCAAACTGGGCTCGCTGTTTTCCGACGAGAGCGCATGCACGACCGCGAAACGGGTGATCTCCGGCCTTTCAAGCGAGCCGGCCAACGATATCGAATTGCAGTTCAAGACGCGCGATGGCGGGAGTACGCCGGTTGCGCTCAATTTCACGCCGCGCCTGTCCGGCTCGGGCAAGTTGCTGGGTGTGGTGATCACCGGGCGGCCGGTGGGCGAATTGCGCCGTGCCTACCACAAGCTGCGCGAGGCGCACGAGGAACTCAAGCGCACGCAGCAGCAGTTGCTGCAATCGGAGAAGATGGCCTCGCTCGGCAAATTGGTCGCCGGGGTGGCGCACGAGCTGAACAATCCGATCAGTTTCGTGCTCGGTAACGTGCATGCCATGCAGAAATACACGCCGCGTCTGAAGCGCTATCTGGATGCGGTTCACGGCGGCATGGCGGGCGCCGAGTTGCGTGCGTTGCGCGGGGAGCTGCGCATCGACCGCATCCTGGACGACCTGGCGCCGCTGTTGGCGGGTGCGGTGGAGGGCGCCGAGCGCACGCGCGATATCGTGGACGGACTCAAGCGCTTCTCCGCCTCCGATCGCAACGAGAACGTCGAATTCAATCTGGCCGAGACCATCGAGCGCTCGGTGCACTGGGTGACACGGGCCGCGCCGGCAAACTTCCGCGTGGTGTCGGATGTCCCCAAAGAGCTGCCGGTGTTCGGTTCTCCTGGACAGCTGCAACAGGTCATCATCAATCTGGTGCAGAACGCGTCCGATGCCACCGAGGGGCAGCCCGACCCCCTGCTCACCATCGGCTTCGAGCCCAACAACGAGCGCATCGTGATCCTGTTCCGCGATAACGGGCAAGGAATAAGCGAACAGGCGCAGGGCAAGATATTCGACCCGTTCTACACCACCAAGCCGGTCGGCAAGGGCACCGGGTTGGGATTGTCGATCAGCTACGGTATCGTCGAACGGCATGGCGGCGAGTTGTCGGTGAGTAATGTGGCGGGCGGCGGTGCGCTGTTCAGGCTGTGCCTGCCGCGTACAAAGCGGAGTTGAAGCGGTAAGCTGATTTCCAGCTTTCGCTTAACGGGCTGCTTGCCACGGTGCATGTGGCGGATTCGCCGGAGATAGATGCCATTTTTAATCAGTACCTTGCGACGATGGCTTCAGTGCGGTTTGGCAGGTTCCAACTTCTCCGGCCAGTGGCATAATTCTTGTTAAGAGAAGATGTGAAATCTTCTTACAGGGGGCGTTATGGAAAGGGTTGCTGGCAGTATCTATCCCTTGGTCGCGCTGGCGGTCGTGCTCGGCATGAAGCACGGCATGGATGCCGACCATCTCGCCACCATCGACGGTCTCACCCGTTTCAACGCCGCCGCCGGACGAAGCAAGCTGGCGCGCGTCTGCGGTCTGCTGTTCTCGCTCGGGCACGGCGTCGTGGTGTGCATCGTGGCGGTGGCTACCGGTCTGTTGTTCCAGCAGGGCACAGTGCCTGCCTGGATGGACGATGTGGGAGTGTGGGTGTCGGCGTTCTTCCTGATCCTGCTGGGTACGCTCAATCTGTATGCGGTGTTTACGACTCCCGCGCATGAGATGGTGCAGATGGTCGGACTCAAGGGCCGCTGGCTGGGCAGGCTCAAACATGCGGGGCATCCTTTCCTGATCGCGCTGGTGGGCGCGCTGTTCGCTTTCTCTTTCGATACGCTTTCACAAGCCGCGCTGTTCTCCGCCACCGCCACGCAGTACGGCGGTGTCGGCCCTGCCTTGCTGCTGGCGCTCTGTTTCATGGCCGGCATGATGGTGACCGATGCCGCCAACGGCTTGTGGATATCGCACCTGCTGCGCCGTGCCGATGCCACGGCACGCGCCGCTTCGCGCGTCATGGGCGTCACCGTGGCGTTGCTCAGCCTGTTCGTGGCGGCGCTTGGGCTGTCGCGCCGCTTTTTCCCCGAGGCCTCCGGCTGGCAGGAAGGGCGCGAGCTGTTCATCGGCATGTCCATCATCGCGGTGATCGCTGTCAGTTTCATGTTCGCACGCTATACCCGGCAACGCGTGTCTGCGCCAGCCTGATTTCTCCTGTATCCGTTGGTAACCAACATAGTTGTTATTTTTCCAAACGTTTTGGGAAAACGAATGGATCAAGTTCGGCAAGGCTTGAGGGTAAAGCCCTCTGTTATCATTGCGCCATGCTGAATATTCAAAACCTGACCTACCTGCAAGGCGGCATTCCCCTGTTCCAATCCGCAAACCTGCAAGCTTTCGCGAACCAGCGTATCGGGCTGGTCGGCAAGAACGGTTGCGGCAAATCCACACTGTTCCAGCTGATTCGCGGCGAGATCAAATCCGACGGTGGTGAAGTCTCGTTGCAAAGCGGCAAGACGCTGGGCTTCGTCGAACAGGAGATCGCCAATTCTTCGCAGCCGGCGCTGGAGTTCGTGCTGGACGGAGACGGCCAGTTGCGCAAATTGGAAAAGATACTGGCGCAGGATCGGCACGACGCGGCATGGTTCGAGGCGCAGCAGCACTTCGAGTCCATCGACGGCTATGGTGCCCCGGCGCGTGCCGCGCAATTGCTGAGCGGCTTGGGCTTCGAGGCCGACACGCTGCAACGCCCGGTCAGCAGTTTCTCCGGCGGCTGGCGCATGCGCCTGAACCTTGCCCGCGCGCTGATGCACCGGGCCGACCTGCTGCTGCTCGACGAGCCCACCAACCACCTCGATCTGGAAGCCATCATCTGGCTGGAGCAGTATCTGGCGCGCTATCCCGGCAGCATCCTGCTGGTCTCGCACGACCGCGAATTCCTCAACGCCACCGTCAACCGCATCGCCCATGTGCACGACTGTGTGATCGACAGCTATGCCGGCGACTACGACGACTTCGAGCGCGCCCGTGCCGAGCGCATCGCGCTACAGAATCAGGCGTTCCAGACCCAGCAGGCCAAGATCGCCCATCTGGAAGATTTCGTGCGCCGCTTCCGCGCCAAGGCGACCAAAGCCAAACAGGCGCAGAGCCGGGTCAAGGCGCTGGAACGGCTGACGCGCATCGCACCGGCGCATGTCAGCGACGGCCATTTCGAGCTGGAGATCGAAGCGCCGGAGCGCAGCCCGGACTTGCTGCTGCGTGCCGAAGGGATGGGATTCGCGTATGGCAACAGGGAGTTGTTCGACAACGTCGAACTCATCCTGCGTGCCGGTGCGCGCATCGCGCTGCTGGGTCCGAACGGTGCGGGAAAATCCACCCTGATCAAGCTGCTGGTCGGCGAACTTCAACCCACCAAGGGCAGGCTGGAGACCACACCGGACATCCGCATCGGCTATTTCGCCCAACACCAGTTGGAGAACCTCGACAGTGCGGCCACGCCGTTGCAGCACATGGAGCGGCTGGCACCCAGGGAAACCACGCTGACCCTGCGCACCTTCCTCGGCCGTTTCGGTCTGGCCGGCAACAGCGAAGAACGTCCGGTGGAAAGTTTTTCCGGTGGCGAGAAGAGCCGGCTGGCGCTCGCGCTGCTGGCCTGGCAAAAGCCCCATCTGCTGTTGCTGGACGAACCCACCAACCACCTCGACCTGGACATGCGCGATGCGCTCACGCTGGCGCTGGAGGAATACACCGGTGCGGTGGTGCTGGTTTCGCACGACCGCAGCCTGATCCGCGCCGTGGCGGATGAACTGTGGCTGGTGGCCGACAACAACGCCAAGCTGTTCGATGGCGATCTCGAGGATTACAAGGAGTGGATCGAAACGCGCCGCCGCCGCGACACAGCTCCGGCCAAGGTTGACAAACCGATCCAAACCGCAGCACCCAAGCCGAACAGGAAAGCGGTGCAGTCGAAGCTGGCCAGGCTGGAAACCGAATTGGGTAAAGCACAGGCAGAGTTGGGCGAGATCAACGACCGACTGGGCGACCCGGCAACCTATGCCGATGGCAGCGGTGAGCTCATCGCCAAATTGAATGCACGCCGCGAGGTGCTGGAAAACAAAGTGGCGGAGCTGGAAGAAGCCTGGCTGGAGATGGAAATGAGCCTGGAGTGAGGACCCGCGCGGGGAAACGCGGATCTGGGTTTCGTGGCGCGGTGTTTATTTCTTCTTGCTGTAGGCGGCGGCGATCTCGCGGAACTGTCTGAGCTCGCTCTCGATGGTGGAGAGCTGGTAGTAGTCGTTGCCGGCCCGCTTGGCCAGTTCCAGCTGTTCGATCGCGCCGCGCAAGTCGCCGTGCAGGATGTAGTTGTAGGCCAGCACGTGGTGCGCTTCCTGGTTCCTGTCGAGTGCCGTGTAGGCGCGCGCCTGCAGCGTGTAGAGTTTTGCATCGTTGCCGTTGATGGCGACCTGTTCGTCGAGCAGCTTGAGCGCCTCGGTGTAACGATGGTCTTCCAGCAGCACTTCGGCATAGTCGTAGATCAGCGCGTGGTGCTGCGGGAATGTCTTCAGTGCGCTGCGGTAGAACGCGGCGACATCCTTGTTCTGCTTGTCCAGACGTCTTACCTGCCCGGCCAGCGTTTCTATGGTGGCGTTGAGCGGGGCCTGCTTGTGCAGGGTGGCGAATTCCTGCGCGGCGCGCTGCGGCTGGTTGCCGCGCATCAGCGACAGCACCAGGCCGTAGCGCTGGGCGACCGGATTGCCGAATCTCTTTTCACCCAGCGCACCCTCGAAGAATGCGACGGCATCCAGCGGCGATCTCTGATGGGCGATCAGCCGCGCGCGGATCAGCTGGAAATCCAGACTGTCCGGCACGAGGTGGAACGGGATCTGCTGCACGCGGTCGTCGACATCGGCGATGCGCTCGGTGGTCAGCGGGTGGGTGCGCAGGTAGGACGGCGTGCTGCCTTCCACGAGCTGGGTGGCTTTTTGCAGGCGCTCGAAGAAGGACGGCATGGCGCGGGTGTCGAGCCCGGACTTTTCGAGGATGGCGAGGCCGATGCGGTCGGCTTCCTTCTCGTGTTCGCGCGTGAAGTTGAGCTGGCGCTGCACCGTTCCGGCCTGTGCGCCGACGACGGCGGTGGTCGCGGCTTCCGGGTTGTTGCGCGCGGCGAGGATGGCGACGGCGACCGTGGCCAGCGCGGCGAGCGAATCGTAGCGCTGGCCGGAGATCATGCGCGCGTAATGGTGCTGGGTGACATGCGAAATCTCGTGGCTCAGAACCGAGGCGAGTTCGGATTCGTTCTGCGCCAGCTGGATCAGCCCGGTATTCACTCCGACAAAACCGCCGGGGATGGCGAAGGCGTTGATGGAACTGTCGTTGATGGCGAAGAATTCGAACGGTTGTCCCGGTTCGCTGCTGTAGGCGACCAGTCGTCCGCCGAGGCGGTTGAGATAGTCGTAGACCTCGGGGTCGTCCAGATAGTTCTTGTCGGCGCGGATCTGGAACATGCTCTGTTCGCCGATCTGCCGTTCCATCTGCGGCGAGACCACCTCCTGCGAGATGTCCCCCAGATCGGGCAGGCCGTCGGCAAAGGCGAGGAATGGCAGGGAGAACAGCGCGGAAAGAATGAGTTTTTGCATGGGCGGTATGATAGCACCGCCCCCTGCAAGTTCCCCTGCGTGCAGTAATACCTTGCAAGGACCGGGATGCTGGACAGTCAGGCGTGCAGCCCTCAGAATGCTCGGCCCTGAGGGAAGTTTGCATGGAAAAATTCGCCAAATACGAGATCGTCAAGGAATTGGGCCACGGTGCGACCAGCACGGTGTACCACGCCATCGATCCGTTCGACCAGAAGCATGTCGCGCTCAAGGTGTTCAATCTGGACGTCCTGCACGACCCCTCGCGCGCCAAGGCCTATCGCAAGCTGCTGCTCACCGAGGCATCGCTCGCCGGCAAGCTGTCACACCCGCATATCGTGAAGATATTCGACGCGGTGATGGACGGCGACGTGAACTACATGGTGATGGAGTACGTCGAGGGTGAGACGCTGGAGCGGTATGCCGAGGTCGATCACCTGATGCCCCTGGGGCATATCGCCGAGATCGTCTACAAATGCTGCAAGGCGCTGGAATATGCGCAGTCGCAGGGCGTGACCCACCGCGACATCAAACCCGCCAACATCCTCATCAGCGGAGACAGCGACATCAAGATCTCCGACTTCGGTTCGGCGGTCATCGACAGCCAGCAGACCACGCAGGTGACCGGCGTGGGTTCTCCGGCCTATATGTCGCCGGAACAGATCAAGGAGCAGCCGCTCACGCACCAGACCGACATCTACTCGCTGGGTGTCACCATGTATCGCCTGCTGACCGGCAAACTGCCGTTCGACGCCGCCAACAGTTACAGCATGATCTACCAGATCATGAACATCGATCCGCAGCCGCCCAGCACTTTCCGCCCCGAGATACCGCCCGAACTGGATGCCATCGTGCTGCGTGCCATGTGCAAGGATACGGAACATCGTTACCAGACCTGGGACGAGTTCGCGCGCGACCTGTTGTCGTTCATCAGCTATAAAGTGCCGCAGCACGAGGAGATATTCGATACCGAGAAGTTCGGCGCCTTGCGTTCACTGGCCTTCTTCAAGAATTTCAGCGATGTCGAGCTGTGGGAGGTGCTGCGCATCAGCGAGTGGCGCAAGTTGCCCAAGGACGAGACGATCCTGCGCGAAAGCGAGGAAGGGCACAATTTCTACATCATCGCCAGCGGTTCGGTGCGCGTGATCAAGCAGGGGAGGTTGCTCAGTCTGCTGCACCAGGGGGATTGCTTCGGCGAGATGGCGCATCTTGCCGGCACGGATGCGCGCCGCTCGACCGACGTGATCTCCAAGACCGAGGTGACGCTGATCGAGATCGAGCCGCAGGTGCTGGCGCGCGCCACGCCCAATTGCCGCTACCAGTTCAGCGAGGCCTTCCTGGTGATATTGGTGAAGCGGCTGTCGATGGCGAATACGCGCATCTCGCGCCTGTTGACCGATCACGGCGACGAGCAGTAGTTTTTATTGGAGCAAGAAGTGGCAGACTTTGTGAACATCAGCGTGACCGAACTACCCGAACTGATCGCCAGCGGAAAAGCGCAACTGGTGGATGTGCGCACCGATGCCGAGATCGCGCGCGGCCGCATCAAGGGGGCGATCAGCCTGCCTTTGCATCTGTTGCCGATTCGCCTGCAGGAGCTGAATAACGGCAAGACCACCGTGTTCTACTGCCAGGTGGGCGGACGTTCCGCGCAGGCAGCGGCGTTCGCGGCGGCTCAGGGCTTGCAGGGTGCCGCCAACCTGCAAGGCGGTATTTTTGCCTGGGCGCAGTCCGGTGGCGAGATCGTCGCGTGAGCGGCAGCGCATTCGATGTGGAACTGGATGTGCGGCTGCTGGCCTGCCCGCTGCCCATCTTGCGCGCCAAGAAATCGCTGTCGGCGATGAGCGAGGGGCAGGTATTGAAGATTGTGGCGACCGACAAAGGATCGCCTAGGGATTTTGTGGATTTTTGCAGCAAGACCGGCAACGAGCTGTTGTCTTCCACGGAGCAGGACGGCGAATTCGTGTTTTTGATCCGCCGCCGTTGAGCAGCCGCATCACTCGGCCGCTTTTTTCTCTATCTCCTGCGCCAGGAAATAAGCCATCACGGTACGGATCACGACGATGCCGCCCAGGATCATCAGGGTGTCCTTGCTCGGCACCACGATGGTGCCGATGATGTCGCCGGCCAGGAAGAAGTCCAGGCCAAGCGCCATCTTCTCGCCGATGGCGATGCGGATATCGCGCAAGGTTTCATCCATCGGCAGTTTCTGCGCATAACGCCAGCCGCGGCGGGCCAGCATGAACAGACCGTGCAGGCTGCCCCAGGTGACCACGGCCGCACCCAGCATTTCGGTGAGCGGCACGATGTATGCGATGACTTCTACCAGGAACTCATGCAGCATGCCGTTTCTCCTTTAGCCCAGTTTCTTGCGCTGTGCCTGCAACTGTACCAGCGTGGTCCCGAACTCTTCCAGACGTTTCTTTTCCTGTTCCACCACGGCCGCCGGGGCGCGTGCGACGAAACTCTCGTTGCCGAGCTTGGCGTTGGCCTTGGTGATCTCGTTGCTCAGGCGCGCGATCTCCTTGTCCAGACGCTCGCGCTCAGCGGCGATGTCGATCTCCACCTTCAGCATCAGCTTGAAGGTGCCGACGATGGAAACCGGCGCATCGCCTTCGGGAAGTTTGGCGACGACCTGCACTTCGCTTAGCTTGCCGAGGCTGCTGATATAGGGGGCCAGCGCATTCAGCACCGTTGCATCGCCGGCCGCGATCAGCGGCACGCGTGCGGCGGGCGACAGGTTCATCTCGCTGCGCAGGCTGCGGCAGGCAGTGGTGAGTTCCTGCAGCAGCGCGATCTGTGCGAGGGCGGCTTGATCGATCTTGCTCGTATCGGCCTTGGGATAGGCTTGCAGCATGATGCTGTCGCCTTTTGCATTCGCCATCGGTGCGACCGACTGCCACAACTCTTCGGTGATGAACGGGATGATCGGGTGCCCAAGGCGCAGGATGGTCTCCAGCACGCGCACCAGCGTGCGGCGGGTGGCGCGCTGCTGTGCTTCGCCGCCATTCAGTTGCACCTTGGCCAGCTCCACATACCAGTCGCAGTAGGTGTTCCACACCAGCTCGTATACCGCGCGGGCGGCCATGTCGAAACGGTAGTCGGCGAAATGCGTCGCCATCTCGGCCGCAGTTTTTTGCAATTCACTGATCATCCACTTGTCGGCAGCCGAGAATTCCAGCGGCAGCGATTCATCCTGGCCGACGTCCTTACCCTCACAATTCATCAGCACGAAGCGCGTGGCGTTCCACAGCTTGTTGCAGAAGTTGCGGTAGCCTTCGCAGCGCTGCATGTCGAACTTGATGTCGCGGCCGGGTGAGGCGAGCGAGGCGAAGGTGAAACGCAGTGCGTCGGTGCCGAAGGCGGGAATGCCTTCGGGGAATTCCCTGCGCGTGCGTTTCTCGATCTTCTCCGCATCCTTCGGGTTCATCAGGCCGGTGGTGCGCTTCTTCACCAGCTCTTCGATGCCGATGCCGTCGATCAGGTCGATGGGGTCGAGCACGTTACCCTTGGACTTGGACATCTTCTGGCCTTCCGCATCGCGGATCAGACCGTGCACGTAAACGTCCTTGAACGGGATCTTGCCGGTGATGTGCTTGGTCATCATCACCATGCGCGCGACCCAGAAGAAGATGATGTCGAAGCCGGTGACCAGCACGGAAGAGGGCAGGTATTGCTTGACGAAAGTGTTCTGCGCGTCGAACGGCTTGTCTTCTTCCCAATCCAGTGTGGAGAACGGCCACAGCGCGGAGGAGAACCAGGTGTCGAGCACATCGTTGTCGCGGTCGAGTTGCCCTGCGTAACCGGCCTTGTCGGCGAGCTTGCGCGCTTCATCTGCATCGCGCGCGACGAATACTTCGCCGTTCACGCCGTACCATGCGGGGATCTGATGCCCCCACCACAGTTGGCGCGAGATGCACCAGTCCTGGATGTTGTTGAGCCACTGGTTGTAGGTGTTGACCCAGTTCTCGGGGTGGAACTTGATCTCGCCGGAGCTCACGCATTCCAATGCCTGCTCGGTGATGGATTTGCCCTCGGGGCCAGCTTTGCTCATCGCCACGAACCACTGGTCGGTGAGCATGGGTTCGATCACCACGCCGGTGCGGTCACCGCGCGGCACCTTGAGTTTGTGTTTGTCGGCCTTGATGAACAATCCAGCCGCTTCGAGGTCGGCACATATCTGCTTGCGCGCAGCGAAGCGATCCATGCCCTGGTATTGCCTGGGCGCGTGTTCGTTGATCTTCGCATCCAATGTCAGGATGGAGATCATCTCCAACTTGTGGCGCTGTCCCACCGCATAGTCGTTGAAGTCATGCGCGGGCGTGACCTTCACCACGCCGGTGCCGAACTCCTTGTCCACGTATTCGTCGGCAATGACGGGGATGGTGCGGTCGCACAGCGGCAACGTGACCTGTTTGCCGATGAGATGCTTGTAGCGCTCGTCTTCCGGATGCACCATCACTGCGACGTCGCCCAGCATGGTCTCGGGGCGGGTGGTCGCAACCACCAGATGGCCGGAGCCGTCCGCCAGCGGATACTGGATGTGGTACATGAAACCGTCTTCTTCCTCCTGCACCACTTCGAGGTCGGAGACGGCGGTGTGCAGTTTCGGGTCCCAGTTCACCAGGCGCTTGCCGCGATAGATCAGGCCTTCGTTGAACAGGCGCACGAAGGTTTCGGTGACGGTCTTGTTCAGCTTCGGGTCCATGGTGAAACGTTCGCGCGACCAATCGGGCGAGGTGCCGAGGCGGCGCATCTGCTGGGTGATGGTGTTGCCGGAATATTCCTTCCACTCCCACACTTTTTCGATGAACTTCTCGCGGCCGAGGTCGTGGCGCGAGATGCCCTGTGCGTCGAGTTGGCGTTCGACCACGATCTGCGTGGCGATGCCCGCGTGGTCGGTGCCCGGTTGCCACAGGGTGTTGTCCCCGCGCATGCGGTGGTAGCGCGTGAGCGCATCCATCAGCGTCTGGTTGAAGCCGTGGCCCATGTGCAGCGTGCCGGTGACGTTGGGGGGCGGCAGCTGGATGCAGAAATTCTCTTTTTTCGAGGTATCGAGTCCGGCCTTGAAGTAGCCGGCGTTTTCCCAGGTCGGGTACCAGCGGGCTTCGATGTCTTTCGGGTCAAAACTTTTTGCGAGTTCCATTGCGGTCTTTTCGGGGAATGCGGGGTTCTAAAGAGGGCGGGATTATACCCGAGGCCGCCGCCGCATCGGGGCGACTAGCGTGGTTTGACGGTATCGCTGATGAGGTCGGGCAGTGCGGCACGTACTTGCTGCATGGCCTTCTTCCAGCGCGCCTCGGAGCGCGAGCCGATGGCTTCGCGCAGCTTTGCTTCGAGTTCGGGAAAGAGTTGCTCGGCCAGTTGCCGGCATTGTTCGTCGTTGAGCGGGAATGGACGTTTGCCGGCAGCCGTTTTGGAGTTGACTGCGTCGGTCAGCGTCGGCAGATCGAGTACGGTGCCATCCGCCTTCTCGGTCAGGATGGGGAGCAGGTCATGGTTGATGTGCGACCTCATGCTTTGCTCAGGTCGAAATGGCGCAACTCATAGCCGCGGTCCTTGTAGAACTTGTAACGCTCGCGGCCAAGCCTGGCATCGGCATCATCCAGACTGACGATCTCGATGACGCGATCGAAACGGCTGAAGAACGGCAGGCACTCGTCATGCAGGCTGATCAGCAGCTCGGAATGTGGAAAGTTCTCGTCGCGGCCGATGACCACGGGCATGGTCGCCGCATCGGCCTCCTGGCTGTGGCAATGCGGCATGAAAGCGGTAGCGGGGAAGTGCCACAGCAGCTTGTCCAGCTTGTCGGCGGTGCTGTCGTCCGGCGCGTGCAGCAGCACGCGCAGGCCGTTCTGCATCGCCTTGTGGCTAAGCTGGCAAGCGGTGCGCAGCTTGTCTTCCGAGCCGGTGTAGAAATCGACTTTGGTCACTTGGATGCCGTGCGGTTGATGAGGTACTGCGTGAGCAGCGGCACCGGGCGTCCGGTCGCGCCCTTCTCCTTGCCGGATTTCCAGGCCGTGCCGGCGATGTCCAAGTGCGCCCAGCGGTAGTCCTTGGTGAAGCGCGCCAGGAAGCAGGCGGCGGTGATCGTGCCGCCCGCGCGGCCGCCGATGTTCGCCATGTCGGCGAAGTTGCTGTCGAGCAGCGGCTGGTAGTCCTCCCACAGCGGCAGTTGCCAGACGCGGTCGTGCGATTGTTCGCCCGCGGCGATCAGTTCCCCGGCGAGTTTGTCTTCGTTGCTGAACATGCCGCTGGCCACATGGCCCAGCGCGATCACGCAGGCGCCGGTCAGCGTGGCGATGTCGATGACGGTGTCCGGGTTGAACTTCTTCGAGTAGGTCAGCGCATCGCACAGGATCAGACGGCCTTCGGCGTCGGTGTTCAATATCTCGATGGTCTGGCCGGACATGGAAGTGACGATGTCGCCGGGCTTGGTGGCGCGGCCGCCAGGCATGTTCTCGCAGGTCGGGATGACGCCGACCACGTTGAGCTTCAGTCCCATCTCGGCGATCGCTTGCAGGGTGCCGAGCACGCTGGCTGCGCCGCACATGTCGTACTTCATCTCGTCCATCTCGGCACCCGGCTTGAGCGAGATGCCACCGGTGTCGAAAGTGATGCCCTTGCCGACCAGCACGATGGGCTTCTGCGTCTTGGCGGCACCGTAGTATTCCATGGTGATCAGCTTGGCCGGCTGTTCGCTGCCGCGTGTGACGGACAGCAGGGAACCCATGCCCAGCTTCTGCATGGTCTTCTCGTCCAGCACGGTGGTCTTGATGCCTGTGTGCGCTTTGCCCAGCGCCAGCGCCTTGGCGGCGAGGTAGCTCGGGGTGCAGATGTTGCCCGGCAGGTTGCCCAGCGTCTTGGTGAGTTCCATGCCATGTGCAGTGGCGGCGGCCTGCTCCACTGCGGTCTTCAGCGCGGCGACAGGTTTTTCCAGCGAGGCGAAGGTGATGCTCTTCAGCGTGGCCGGTTTGGCCGGTTTGCTCTTCATGCCGTCGGCACGGAAGGCCTGTTCGGCGGCGTTGAACACGGCTTGCTTGATGACCCAAGCGGCATCCTTGCCGACACCTTCATCGACGATGAAGAGCGTTGCGTCCTTGGCCGGGGTGGCGTTCAATGCCTTGAACGTCGCACTCAATATTTCGAGGCTGGTCTTGTTGTTGAGTTCGCTGGCCTTGCCCAAGCCGACCAGCAGTACGCGTTCGGACAAGACGCCGGGCAGCTTGTGCAACAGCAGCGTGGAGGCGGCCTTGCCGCTCATGTCGCCGCGCGCGATGAGGTCGCTGAGCGCGTGCTTGGCAGCCTTGTCGAGCGCCTGTGCCGCCCTCGACAACTTGCCGCCATCGAACACGCCGACCACCACGCAACCGCTCTTCAGTTTTTCCGGACTGCCTTGTTTTATGCTAAATTCCACGCGCTTCTCCTCATTGATCTCTAAATTGTCCCTGATGACGGATTATCCGCAATCCCAAGCACTAAAGTCAAAGAAGCCGCGCCTGCATGGCGTCTTCTTCTGGTCACTGGTGCGCGAGTTCGCCAGCACGGGATTGCTGGTGTCCTCCATTCTGCTAAGTATCGTGGTGCTGACGCAGTTGATCCGTCTGCTGGGCGAATCGGTCAGCGGCCTGCTGGTAGTGGAGGGAGTGCTGGCGATGCTGGGCTTCGGTGCGCTGAATTACTTGCCGGTGCTGCTTTCCATCAGCCTGTTCCTTTCGATATTGTTGACACTGACACGCTGTTATCGCGACAGCGAGATGGTGGTGTGGTTCTCCTCTGGTATGGGATTGTCGCACTGGGTGCGTCCGGTATTGGGCTATGCCATCCCGGTGGTCGCGGTGATCGCGCTGCTGAGTCTGGTACTTACACCTTGGGCGCTTACAAAGGCGGAAGAGTACAAACGCAGACTGGATAGCCGTGACGAGGTGTCCAGGGCGACGCCCGGCCTGTTCCGCGAATCCAAACAGGCTGACAGGGTGTACTTCCTGGAAGAGGTGGATACGGAACGAAAACGTGTCGGCAACATCTTCGTGCGGTCGGTGCAAAACGGCAAGGAAGGCACGATGGTGGCCAAGGAGGGGTATCAGGAAGCCGCACCGAATGGCGACCGTTTCCTGGTGATGCTCAACGGGACCCGTTATGAGGGCGTCCCCGGCCAGGCAGATTTCAAGATTGTCGAGTTCGAGCGGTATGCCATGCGCATCGAGCCGGTCGAGCTGCGGCGCGAGACGCCCAATCTCAGGAGCCGGCCTACCCGATACCTGATAAAGAATCCCACGACATGGAATATGTCGGAGCTGGAGTGGCGCATCGGTTTGCCCGTCAGCGCCTTGATCCTGGCGTTGTTGGCGATCCCCTTGAGTTATGTGAATCCGCGCGCCGGACGCTCGCTCAATATGATCATCGCCGTGGTGATCTATATGTTCTATAACAACATGATCAGCGTGACCAACTCATGGGTCGGGCAGGGGAAGATCGGTGCAGTCCCCGGTTTGCTGGGCATCCATCTGTTCATGGTTGCGGTGATGCTGGTGATGTTCTATCACCGCATGTCGGTTTCCCCATGGAGCCGGATACGCAAATGAAACTGCTTACCCGATATCTGGCGCGCGAGATCTATTCCAGCATCCTGCTGGTGTTTGCGGCACTGATCATGCTGTTTGCGCTGCTTGATCTGGTTCGCGAGCTGAACGATATGGGGCAGGGCAGCTACAGTCTCGGTTATGTCATGCTGTTTGTCGTGCTCACCATACCGGGCCATATCTACGAGCTGTTTCCGGTCGCGGTGCTGATCGGCACCATCTTTGCCATGGTGCAGATGGCGGCCAATTCCGAGTTGACCGTATATCGCAGTTCTGGGGTTTCAATAAAGATGATGGTGAAGGCGCTGACTTTGATCGGGGCACCCCTGATGCTGCTGTGCTTTCTTAGCGGCGAGTTCATCGCCCCGCCGAGTGAAAAATTGGCGCAGCAGATCAAGCTGAAAGCCCAGAACATGCAGGTTTCGATGAAGGAGTTCCGTTCGGGCGTGTGGGTGAAAGACGAGCGCAGTTTTGTCAACGTGAAGGGTGTGTTGCCGGACACCTCTTTGATGGGAGTCAGCATCTATGAGTTCGATGCCGACTATCACCTGAGCAGAATCATCGGAGCGGAACATGCGGTCTTCCTTGGGGAGGGGATGTGGGAATTGCAGCGGGTAAAGCAGACCAGTTTCAACGAACGGGTCGCTACAGTCGATTTGCGCAACAGTGCGGAGTGGCGTTCATCCCTGAATCCCGACATCCTCAGCGTGCTGCTGGTCGTGCCCGAACAGATGTCGGCATGGCATCTTTTTCAATATACCGAACATCTTCGCGAGAATCACCAGAAGACCGGGCGTTACGAGATCGCCATGTGGAACAAGCTGGTCTACCCGTTTGCCGTGCTGGTGATGATGTTGCTGGCCTTGCCGTTCTCGGCCTACCAGCGGCGCGAGGGCGGTATCAGCGGCAAGATATTCATGGGTATCGTGCTGGGCCTGAGTTTCCATTTCATCGGCAGGCTGTTCGCCAATATGGGCGCCTTGAACGACTGGTCGCCGCTGTTGAGCGCCACAGCGATGAGCTGGCTGTTCCTGGGGCTGGCGATGTGGATGCTCTGGCGCACCGAGCGCCGATGATTCAGCGCGAGGGAATGCCCGGCTGAACTGCGCTGGCCGCCCCGGCAGCCTGTTGTTCGCGCACCATCTGTTTGACTGCTTCGCGTTTCTCGGCGGGCACCCTGCTGAACGCCTGGTATTTCTCTCTTGCGCGGGTGCGCTGTTCCGGCGTCAGCCTGCTCCACTTGTCGATCTGCTCGTGCAGGCGTTGTTGCTTCTCCGGGCTGAGCGTGGGGTAGCGCCTGGCGATGCCAAGCAGATTGTGCTGTTCTTCTTCGGGCAGTGCGTTCCAGGAATTGGCGAACGGGGCAAGGATGTCTTGCTGTTGGGTGCTCAGTTTTTCCCAGCTCTGCGCGAAGGCCGATAACGGCAGCGCCGACAGCGCAAAACCGAACAGCAGGAAGCGGAAGAGGGAAAGCGTGCGTTCAATCGACATAGACATCGACCGGCATCTCATCCGTCAGGATGGCGATATCGATATTGCCGTGATTGCGCTCGTGGACGTGATGCTGAAAGGCCAGGTTGGCCAACAGTACAGTCGCAACAAGGGCTGCGACGCCCCAGCTAAGCGCGCGCCTGGAGAGTTGCAGGTGGCCGAACAGCACACCGTCCCGGTTCGGCCGGAAGGAGGGGGCAACCCGCTGGTATTGCAGTGCGTGCTGTCGGGCAAGCCGGAGTTCATCCAATGTGCCGCGTTCCAGCTTGCCGGCAGAGCGGTCAAGCTGGCGCGCTATCTCCCGATGGTTCAGTTTGATGTTCATGCCAGGTCTATGCCTCGTTTCTTCAGTATCGCGGAAAGCGCGTGCGTGGCGCGGGAACAGTGGGTTTTCACGCTGCCTTCCGAACACCCCATGGCGGTGGCTGTCTCCGCCGTATCCAGTTCCTCCCAATAACGCAGCAGAAAGGCTTCCCGTTGACGGGGGGCTAGCTGCATCAGGGCTTCCTCGATGATCCTGAGCAGTTGGGTCTGTTGTAAGGCGTCTTCGGGTTCGGCGCTCCGGCCGTCCTTGTTCTGCAAAGTGTCGAGCGGGTCGAAGTCCTCCTCTTCATTCTGCGGGGTAAACGAGGAAAACAGCGTGGTCCAGAGTGAGCGCACCTTCTGGCGGCGGTAATGGTCGCGGATGGTGTTCTGCAGGATGCGCTGGAACAGCATGGGGAACTCGTCCGCCGGGCGGTCGCCGTAGTTCCCGGCAAGTTTCATCATGGCATCCTGCACGATATCCAGGGCCACATGCTCGTCGCGTACGGCGAACTGCGCCTGTTTCCAGGCACGGCGCTCTACCCGGGCAAGGAATTCGGAAAGTTGCTGTGGCGTGGACAGATCGAAGGCTCCCTGACGGTGGGGGCGGATACTAGCAAATTCATGCTCCGACTAGGGATTTTGCCCTTTTCGGGACGTTTCGGGGTTGACCAAAACGTCGCCAGCCTTTATCTTGCGCGGTCTTTCTTTGATTTATCTAGGGTAGTGGGTTCATGGAACTGACGGGCGCAGAAATTACCATCCGCTGTTTGCAGGAAGAAGGGGTCGAATACGTTTTCGGCTATCCCGGCGGCGCGGTGTTGTTCATCTACGATGAGCTGTTCAAACAGGAGCAGGTCAAGCATGTGCTGGTGCGCCACGAGCAGGCGGCCGTGCATGCCGCCGACGGCTATGCGCGCTCCACCGAAAAGGTCGGCGTGGCGCTGGTGACTTCCGGCCCCGGCGTGACCAATGCCGTCACCGGCATCGCCACGGCCTATCTCGATTCCATCCCCATGGTGGTGATCAGCGGCCAGGTGCCGACCAGCTTCATCGGCGAGGATGCCTTCCAGGAAGTGGATGCGGTCGGCATCACGCGTCCCTGCGTGAAGCACAACTTCCTCGTCAAGGACGCCAAGGACATCGCCGGCACGCTGAAGAAGGCTTTCTACCTGGCCAAGAGCGGACGCCCCGGTCCCGTGCTGGTGGACATCCCCAAGGACGTTTCGAACCAGAAAGCGGAGTATTCCTACCCCGCAACGGTGAGTATCCGTTCCTACAATCCGCAGGTTCAGGGCGACATCGGCCAGATCAAGCGCGCGGCGCAGATGCTGCTGGAAGCCAAGCGTCCGATGGTCTATGCCGGCGGCGGCGTGATCCTGTCCGATGCCTCGAAACAATTGACCGAACTGGTGCGCCTGCTGGGCGCGCCCTGCACCAACACGCTGATGGGCTTGGGCGGGTTCCCGGCCAGCGACAATCAGTTCGTCGGCATGCTCGGCATGCACGGCACCTACGAAGCCAACATGGGCATGCAGAATTGCGATGTGCTGCTGGCCGTGGGCGCGCGTTTTGACGACCGCGTGATCGGCAACGTGGCGCACTTCAACTCGGTGCCGCGCAAGATCATCCACATCGATATCGACCCGGCTTCCATCTCCAAGCGCGTCAAGGTGGATGTGTCCATCGTCGGCGACGTGGGGCATGTGGTGTCCGATCTGTTGTCGGTGCTGAACAGCAGCAAACAAAAACCGGATGCGACCGCACTGAAGGATTGGTGGAAGCAGATAACCGAATGGCGCGGCGCGAATTCGCTGAACTACAAGAACTCCAGCGAACTCATCAAGCCGCAATACGTGATCGAGACCCTGCACAAGATCACTCACGGCGACGCCTTCGTGACCTCCGACGTGGGGCAGCACCAGATGTGGGCGGCGCAGTACTACAAGTTCAACAAGCCGCGCCGCTGGATCAACTCGGGCGGCCTCGGCACCATGGGTTTCGGCCTGCCTGCCGCGATGGGCGTGCAATTGGCGCATCCGGGCGCGACCGTGGCCTGCGTCACCGGCGAGGGCAGTATCCAGATGAACATCCAGGAGTTGTCGACCTGCAAGCAATATAACCTGCCGATCAAGATCGTCGCGCTGAACAACCGTTATCTGGGCATGGTGCGCCAGTGGCAGGAGTTCTTCCACGGTAACCGTTATTCGCATTCCTACATGGATGCGCTGCCCGACTTCGTCAAACTGGCCGAGGCTTACGGCCATGTCGGCATCCTGGTGGAGAAACCCTCCGACGTGGAAGGCGCCCTGAAGGAAGCTTTTGCGCGCAAGGACGATCTGGTGTTCCTGGACTTCCGCACCGACTCCACCGAGAACGTGTACCCCATGGTTCCCGGCGGCAAAGGCCTGTCCGAAGTGATTCTGGCGGAGGACCTGTAATGAGACATATCATCTCTTTGCTGATGGAGAACGAATCCGGCGCGCTGTCGCGCGTGGCGGGATTGTTCTCGGCGCGCGGCTATAACATCGAGTCGCTCAACGTGGCGCCGACCGAAGACCCGACCATGTCGCGCATGACCATCGTCACCAGCGGTTCCGACGAAGTCATCGAACAGATCAACAAACAGCTCAACAAGCTGGTGGACGTGGTCACGGTGATGGATCTGACCGACGGCGACCATATCGAACGCGAGCTGATGCTGGTCAAAGTGCGTGCGATCGGCGACGACCGCGAGGAACTGAAACGCATGACCGACATCTTCCGCGGTCGTGTCATCGATGTCACCGACAAGACCTACACCATCGAACTGACCGGAACGGGACACAAGCTGGACCGCTTTCTGCAGGCGATCGAGCACAGCCTGATCCTGGAAACGGTGCGCACGGGTGCGTCCGGCATCGGGCGCGGCGACCGCATCCTGAAACTTTGATTCTTTACTACTGATTTTTTCGACGAGGCCAACATGAAAGTTTATTACGACAAAGACGCAGACCTTTCCCTGATCAAGGGCAAACAAGTGACCATCATCGGCTACGGCTCGCAAGGCCACGCCCACGCGCAGAACCTGAAGGAATCGGGTGTCAGCGTGACCGTCGGCCTGCGCAAGAGCGGCGCTTCCTGGAAGAAGGCCGAAGCTGCCGGTTTGAAGGTCGCCGAAGTGGCTGCCGCAGTGAAGAGCGCCGACGTGGTGATGATGCTGTTGCCCGACGAGAATATTCCCGATGTTTACAACACCGAAGTCGCGCCGAACATGAAGGCCGGCGCTGCGCTGGCTTTCGCGCACGGCTTCAACGTGCATTACAACCAGGTCGTGCCGCGCGCCGACGTGGACGTGATCATGATCGCCCCCAAGGGCCCCGGCCACACCGTGCGTTCCGAATACCTCAAGGGCGGCGGCGTACCCACACTGATCGCCGTGTACCAGGACAAGAGCGGCAAGGCGAAGGACATCGCATTGTCTTACGCAGCTGCCAACGGCGGCACCAAGGGCGGCGTGATCGAGACCAACTTCCGCGAAGAGACCGAGACCGACCTGTTCGGCGAACAAGCCGTGCTGTGCGGCGGTGCGGTTGAGCTGGTGAAAGCCGGTTTCGAGACACTGACCGAAGCGGGCTACGCTCCGGAGATGGCCTACTTCGAGTGTTTGCACGAGCTGAAGCTGATCGTCGACCTGATGTACGAAGGCGGAATCGCCAACATGAACTACTCCATCTCCAACAACGCCGAATACGGCGAGTATGTCACCGGCCACCGCGTGATCGCCGACCAGGCCCGTGCCGCGATGAAGGAATGCCTGAAGAATATCCAGAACGGTTCCTACGCCAAGCAGTTTATCCTGGAAGGCCGCACCAACTACCCCGAGATGACCGCACGCCGCCGTTTGAACGCCGAGCATCCGATCGAAGTGGTCGGCGGCCAGCTGCGCTCCATGATGCCCTGGATCGGCAAGAACAAGCTGGTCGATCAAAGCAAGAACTAAAAAAACGGGAAGGGGGAAGGGTGAAGAGGGAGGGGGAAAACCCCGCCGCTCCAAGCTTTTTCCCTTCCCCCTTCTCCCTTTACCCTTCTCAAGTTATGAACAACTATCCCCACCCCATCATTGCCCGCGAGGGCTGGCCTTTCCTGGCGATCTCACTGGTATTGGCCATTGCCGTCACCGTCTGGTGCGCAGCCTGGGCCACGCCGCTGTGGATCATCTTCGTGTTCGTGCTGCAATTCTTCCGCGACCCGGGTCGAGAGATACCGCAGGAAGTTGGCGCCGTATTGTCGCCCTGCGACGGCCGCGTCATCAAGGTCGAGCGCGCGCAGGATCCTTACGCCCAGCGCGAAGCGATCCTGGTCAGCGTGTTCATGAACGTGTTCAACGTGCACTCCAACCGCAGCCCGCTGGATGGCACCGTAGAAAAAGTGCAATACTTTCCCGGTAGATTCGTGAATGCCGATCTGGACAAGGCCTCGACCGAGAACGAGCGCAATGCCGTGGTGCTGAAGACCGGCGACGGACAGACCGTGACCTTTGTGCAGGTGGCCGGCCTGATCGCCCGCCGCATCCTGTGCTACATCAAGGTCGGCGATGTACTGACAAAAGGACAGCGTTACGGTTTCATCCGTTTCGGCTCGCGTGTGGATGTCTATCTGCCGCTGACGGCTACCGTCAAGGTCGCCATCGGTGATAAAGTGTCCGCCACCACCACCATACTGGCAAAACTCTGAACCCATGGATGAACTGAATCAGCGCAAACACATGGACTTACGTCGACGCAGCATCTACCTGCTGCCGAACCTGTTCACCACAGCTGCGCTGTTCGCCGGGTTCTATGCCATCGTGCAGGCGATGAACAGCAAGTTCGAGTTCGCCGCCGTGGCCATCTTCATCGCCATGGTGCTGGACGGTCTGGACGGTCGCGTGGCGCGCCTGACGCACACGCAGAGCGAGTTCGGTGCCGAGTACGACAGCCTGTCCGACATGGTCTCGTTCGGTGTGGCGCCTTCCATCCTGATGTACGAATGGGCGTTCCGCGACCTGGGCAAGTGGGGCTGGTTCGCCGCCTTCATCTATTGTGCGGGTGCGGCCTTGCGCCTGGCCCGTTTCAACACCAATATCGACGTGGTCGACAAGCGTTACTTCCAGGGATTGCCCAGTCCGGCGGCGGCAGCGCTGGTGGCTGGTGCGGTGTGGGTGGCGTTGGACAACAGCTATTCCGGCTTCGAGTTGCGCTGGTATGCCGCCTTGCTCACCGTGTTCGCCGGGCTGAGCATGGTCAGCAACCTCAAGTATTACAGCTTCAAATCGTTCAACATGCGCAAGAGCGTGCCGTTCATCGTCATCTTCCTGTTCGTGCTGTTCTTCATCTTCCTGGCGCAGAATCCGCCCCTGAACCTGTTCCTGTTGTTCTTCGGCTATTGCCTGTCAGGCTACGTGATGTGGCTGCTGAGCCTGCGCAAGCCGAAGATCATCCCGCCTGCGGATCAGCCCTAGCGTTGCCAGAGTGTCTCTGCCTGTCCCGCTTCGCGGTTCAACACCCGGCAGAGTACGAACAACAGGTCGGAAAGCCGATTCAGATATTGCAGCCCCTCGCGAGGGGCTGTTTCATTTTGCACGAGTTGAAAATAATCGCGCTCAGCCCGCCGCGCAGCACAGCGGGCGACATGGCACAGCGCGGCGGCGCGCGTGCCGCCGGGGAGGATGAATTCCCTGAGCGGCGGCAGGGCGGCGTTGTAGTGAGCGATCGCCTCATCCAGTCGGACGAGCTTGGCGGCAGCGAACGGCGCACCGGGCGACGCGAGCATCCCGCCGAAGTCGAACAGTTCGTTCTGGATGCGCAGCAACTCCAGCCGGACCGGCTCCGGCATCGTTTCGGCCAGCAGCACGCCGAGATGGCTGTTGAGTTCGTCCACGCTGCCGATGGCGGCGATGCGCGGATGGTCCTTGGGCAGGCGCGAACCGTCGGCCAGGCCGGTCGTGCCGTCGTCGCCGGTACGTGTGGTGATCTTGGAGAGTCTCATTGTTTCTCCAGACAGGAAATGTAGACCGCCGCGTCCGGCGCGGTCTTGTTGCGCTGCGCCTGCCAGATCATCTCGCCCAGACAATCCATCATCGCGTGCTGCGCCTCGTGTTCCGATTCGTACTTCTGCGTGAGCCGCACGAACTGCTCACGGATACCGTGCGGCTGGCCGATGGAGATCTGCTCCTCGATGGTCAGGTGCATCATCAGGTGCAGAAAAGGATTCACCACCGTGCCGTCCGGCGCGTAGTCCTTGTCCTGATTGCTTTCCGCATCGTTGAACAGGGAGTGGTATTCCGGGTGCTTGCTGATCAATTGCGCGGTCAGGTCTTCCAGCGGCGTCAGCAACTCTCCGGCGCAGCGTTTGCGCCAGGATTCGAACAGGAAGTTTCGCGCTTCGTCGCGGGATGGGTTGTACATACGATGCACCTTGGTAGAGCGCCGGATTGTCCCTGCAACAGCCATATACGTCAACGCGCCTTACTGTGCACGGCCCCTGGATGGCTCGGAAATGAGTTCAGGTAGAATGAGCGAGAGAAATGATCCGGCAGGCAACCAACATTCGAGTATAGGAGAGAAAAATGCAGAATTCACTGACTGACGGCTCCGGCGATACAATGGTCTTTACGGCCAAGCTGCTGAGCTCGGAGCGCATCACGCCGGAGTCCTCGCGGGAAGAGGTCAGGCAGCTTGTTTTCCACACGGACAACCTTTATTTCGACAGCAAAGTGGGCAGTTGCATCCGCGTGCTCGCTCCCGGACAGTACGGCAGTCCTCATCACGCCCGGCTCTATTCGATCGCTGACAGTGAGTCATCCGACGCTGGGGCCAGGTTCGAGATATGCGTTCGCCGCTGTTCCTACGTGGATGACGCCAGTGGCGAGGAGTATGGCGGTGTCGCTTCGAACTACCTGTGCGACCTCAAGCCGGACAGCGCCATCCGGTTTTCCGGTCCTGTCGGATATCCGTTCGTCATCCCGGAAGATCCGAATGCCAATCTGCTGATGATCGGCGTGGGTACGGGGATCGCACCGTTCCGCGGCCTGATCCGGATGATCTACGAGAAGCATGGCGGCTGGAAAGGAAAAGTGCGGTTGTTCCACGGTGCGCGGAGCGGCCTGGAATCGCTTTACATGAACGACGTCAACAATGACATCGGCAGTTATTTCGACCAGCCGACGTTCAGGGCCTTTCAGGCGGTGAGTCCGCGTCCGGCCTTTAATGCACCAGCCGCTCTGGATAAGGCGCTGGAACAAAATGCGGCAGAGGTATGGGAGATCGTGAATAGTCCGGATAGCCGCGTCTACCTGGCTGGCGCAACGCAGATGCTCGACATGATAACCGAGGCGATGAGCAAGGCTGCCGGTTCTGCCGATGCATGGAAATCAAAGCGCAACGAGTTGGTCGCCGCTGGCCGCTGGCTGGAGGTTCTCTACTAGAGAATGTCGAAAAAATCAGCAGGCATTACCAAATCAGTCTTTGCGTGGCAGCATCAAGCGACTGAATAACTGTCCCGCAGTGTCGAGGTCTTTTTGTTTCTGATCTGCTACGTACATGAGCAACGCGATCAGCTTCATCCGCCCCGCGCGAATGTGACTTGTTGATTTGGGTTTCCTAATCATAAAGGAAGCTTACGCTTTCGAGCCTGTCGCCACAATGAACCGGGTTGCTGGCTAGCTGAACGAAAAGTACAGGAGCGCTGAATGCTGGTCACTTTCACAACCGATGCCTATGCCGACATCACCATGTTCGGGGATGTCGCCCTCAAGATGCTGAAAATGATGGGACACAGCGCAAATGTGCACGGGGCCATTTGGGCAGAAGATGTTCCCGAGGCACTCAGCCGATTAACTGCTGCTATCGATGCAGAAAAATCTACGCCGGCACTGGCTGATATAAATGTGGACGAGTGCTGCGCGGTCAAAGGAGGCATCTAGGGTTTTTCTAGACAGAACTTTGCTGATCGGTCGCTTTGAGGCGGCTGCACATTCAATATCCTTCTCCTTAGCGGTCACTTGTAATATCTAAATTCCCTTTCCCTGACGCCGCACGTCCCTGATGATGGCTTTGCGGACTTGATGACAAATCACCACGAAAAGAGTAGGTTTATCCGACAAATACTGTTGCGTTGATCTAAAAGGGAGGCATCATGAAATTCGCAATGAATTTTCTATCCTTGTTATTCGCCGCTCTTATCCTTTCCAACACCGCCTACGCCGAATCGCCGCGCGAGCAACTCAAGCAGATGGTTGGTCAGTTGCAGGCGAATCCTGACGATGATGCCTTGCGCGAGAAGATCATCAAGTTCGCACAGAAACTCAAGCCTGCACCGGCGATACCTGAGGAGGCGGAGCGGCGCATGGCGCGCGGCACGGCGGCGTTCAAGGGGGCCAAATCAATCGCGGATTATCAAAAAGCAGCACAGGAATTCGATCAGGCGACACTCGCCGCGCCGTGGTATGGCGATGCGTATTTCAACCTCGGTGTGACTCAGGATAAAGCGGAGAATTACGAGAGTGCATTGCGCAGCCTCAAGCTCGCGATACTGGCCATACCTAATAGCAAAGATATCAAGGCGCTGATTTATGAGGTCGAGTATCGCAGCGAGAATTCTCCAGAAGCACGGGCGGCAAAGGAACGGAGCCGTGACCAAGCCTTGCTGCTTTCCATTAATGGTGCAAGGTATTCTTATGACAAGGAGTATCAAAGCGCCCCAGGTAGTGTCGACAAGTACACATTCGACATCCGTGGAAATGAGGTAATCATGGGCAGCAGTTTCTCAGCCGGACAATATCAGAGACAGAATTATCCTGAACAGATACTAGATTCGCCGTGGAAGGAGATTGATCGGTCTGCCCTGGCCGGACGCCAGTTTTCTACTAGCAAACCTTGGCTTTGCGATGTTTCATGTCCACCGACATGTGCTCGAACAGAAATGGGTGGCAGGTTTCATTGGAATTGCCCCATGACGGGCATTATCAGGGAGGACGGGAATTCAATTGAATTCACTGGTAACGGCACTTCCATGATTTTTAAACGGGAACGATAAGCAAGGTGTATGGAATGCACCCTACGTTTTGAATGAATAATGGATCGTCGCACGAACCAAAGAACAGGAGGCCCGCACATGTTCAATAAAACTTTCATTTGCTTGGTGGGGGTTGGCGCTGTACTCGCGTCTATTCCCACTGAATGTTTCGCCGGGATGAACGAATATGTTGAAGCGCGCTGCGCGGCGATGAACGCGACATTCAACTACAACAATGGTCGGTGTGTATGCAAACCCGGATTCACTGAATCCAATAACACTTGCGTCCCCAATGGCAGTTCCAGCGACTCGGGAGGCTCCAGCAGTTCAGGCCGCGACTACGAAGCCGAGCGTCGCGCCCAAGAACAAGCCGATGCGGCACGCCGTGTCGAAGAACAACGCCAAGCCGAACTCGAACGTCAGCGCAGAGAGGCTGAGAACAAACGCCGCATCGAAGAAGCCGCAAGGCAGGCCAAATTCCTGGAAGACCGCGATGCTGCCGCCAGCACCTTGCGTGGCTCGACCGGCACTCGCTCCACATCGAGTGCGTCCGGCGAAATGCTGCTGCGTGGTTCGACTTCAACATCAGGCAGCACCGGCTTGCGCGGCAGCAGCACGGACAGTGGCCTGCGGGGTTTGAGAACCGGCACCACGGTGACACCGAACACCGACCCCATGGTGGTGGATGCGCGCAACGTGCCATCCGGTTTGCCAAAATCCGTGGACGATGCCATACCGCATACGCCTTCGGGCGAACGTGTACGCAAAGGATTTCAAGCCGTTCAAGCTGGCGATTGGAAAGTCGCGCTGGCGTGGTTTCAGGATGCGCACAACAAAGAACCCGGCGATCCCGGCATCGCGCGTCTCGTCGATCTGGCGCAGTTCACGCTCGAATATCGGACACGGGCCCCAACGCCAACGCAATCTACACAATCGCCTAATCAAAATTCCAAAAGAAAATCCACCGCTGACGAAGAAGCTAAACCTGGCGATACTTTAGCCCGTATCACAGCAAGCAAGATGGCGGCCAAGGCACGCGCCGATGCTGCATTCAAGAAGTATGTCGAAAAGTATGGTGAGCATGATGCAGTTGGCCGCTCTATTGCAGTTTCCAAGGCGGCACGAGGTGAAGGTTACTCGGATGCGGAATTGAAGGAGCAATTGCAGGAAGCACTGATGGATTATCGAAATAACTATCGCAAGAACCATCCTAACGGTCGTGATGGAAGTGTTGGTGGCAGCCCTAGGGCCGATGAAATTGTATTAGGCGGCAAGGGATGAAATGTTTCAGCAGGCTTGGGGCGCATACCTTGCGCCATGTTTGTTTAACGAGGAGGCTATATGGAAACCCAACAAGCAATTTCGCAAGAACGTGACACCAAGAGTGATAAACAAAAAGCGGGGGATAAATCTGCGTTTGCTATGTTCGTTTCTATCATGTCGGTGATTACCGCAGTTTGTTCGCTTTGGCTTTCAATTGAATCTAACAGGGACAGTGAACGTGTGGCGCGTGTCAACGCATATATGCAGCTTCGGGAATCCTTTAATCGTGTAGCGGCTGCTATTCCCGGGAAATATTATGACGTTAACGCAGCCGTTCCAGAAAAGGGCACCGATGACCGAAGGGCGATTCAAAATTATTGGTATTTGACGTTTGACGAGTGGTACGTTACCACCCAATTAAATGATCGTGCTTTTCAAATGCTGTGGGATGATCGCTTTCAGGAAGTTATCGGTGCAATGCTGGAAAAACCTGTACCACGTGCAGTCGTGTGTAATTTGATAAACGAAAAATTTAGTCAAAATCATCTTCAAAATGAGTATGCGAAAGTACTCGATGATCTGTATATCAACAGCGAGAAACATCAGGGAGAGCATCTCTGTAAAAAATAGGCCGTCGAATGTAAAGAAGGGGGGCATGAAGCTCACGATGAAATTATTGGTTCTGTTATTTTGTGCACAACTGCTGGCGAGCAGTGCCAATGCGGAATCGCCGCGCGAGCAACTCAAGCAGATGGTCGATCAGTTGCATCAAAATCCAGATGACGATGCTTTACGCGAGAAGATCATCATGCTCGCTCGAACGGTCAAGTCGACGATACCGGAAGTGGCGGTGCGCTACCTTGTGATTGTGGATTAATTGACTAGGGATGAATCATGAAACACGCGGCAAATATATTGACTCTGTGCATTGGGCTGCTATTGCTGGTCGGAACAACTGTAGCTGATGAAGTCGACGAACAAGAATGGAAGGGGGCAGGCTGGTACACCCTCATTGGTCCTTATTTGTTAGAGGGGCCATATCCTGATATGGCCGCATGTGAGAAAAGGCTACCTTCCGAAAATCATAAAGCAGATTCGTATCACTGCGAGTATGTGTCTGCCGACGACCTGATATGGAAAGGGCCAGGTTGGTACGTTTACAATACGTTTGATGCAGATGTTTATGCTGGACCTTATGCCACAAAATTCGCATGCGAAAAAGCTATTTCCACTGAACAACTTAAACACCAGCCATTTTCCTGCGAGTACGTAAAGGCAGAGGAAGATTTATAGGTGAGATAGAAGCAAAACATAACAAGGGCGAGGCACAGGCCAGCATCATGAACTGGAGTTTCTCTCCTGAGCGGTCTTTGTTCGGTAGCAAGTGCAGGATAAAGTAGGGGAATGATATGAAACTCGCGATGAAATTACAGGCACTGTTCTTTGGTGTGCTGATGCTGGTGAATGTCGCCAATGCCGAATCGCCACGCGGGAAGCTGAAGCAGGCTGCGAGTAAGCCCGGTGAGACTTTTCGCGACTGTGCCGATTGTCCCGAGATGGTGGTGATCCCGGCCGGGAGCATCGAGATGGCATTACCTATAGCAGCGGGTCAGAAGACAACCGGAAGCAAACATCCGGCCACCATTAGCCAATCTTTTGCGGTGGGCAAGACCGAAGTCACGCAAGGCCAGTGGAAAGTGATCATGGGCAACAACCCTAGCGGGTTTCCCAAATGCGGCGACGATTGCCCGGTGGAGCGAGTGAGCTGGAATGATGCCAAAGAATTCATTCAGAAGCTCAATGCCAAGACCGGCAAACAATATCGCCTGCCGACAGAGGTCGAATGGGAATACGCCTGTCGCGCGGGAAGTAGTTATGAATACTGCGGCAGTGTTACTGCGGACAGCGTGGCTTGGTATAATAGCAACAGTGGCGGCACAACTCATCCTGTCGGACGCAAACAGCCCAATGCATTCGGTTTGTACGACATGAGCGGCAATGTATGGGAATGGGTTGAAGACTGTTATGACAGTGCGTGCGCGAATCGCGTGCATCGCGGCGGCTCTTGGCTCAACGATCCGCAGATCTCCCGTGTTGTGCAGCGTGTCGGGGACGGGCCGGTGATTCGGTTTCCCAGCTTCGGATTCCGTCTTGCCAGAACGCTGCCGTAGCATATGGCGCAAACGATGTACGGATATGGATTTCGTGAGCCGTAATTTTTTAAAATGAAATCGTGATTTTGGCATTCAGAATCGTTGTGGAGATTTGATGAAGCTGGCTATACGCGAAATATGGGACGATCAAGGCTCTTACTGCTACATCGAGGATCAGGAGTCCGGCACACTCGATGTTGTTGGTATTACCTTCGCCTCCCAGTCTGAAGCGCAAGCCTATTTGGATACCTACGGGGAGGAGATTGAACGCAGGGGACTGCCGCCGCTCAACGTGGAAGACGCGGAAATGTACAGCAGTGAAATTGAGATTTTCGAGCAACGCTTGTGCGAAGGTGCGATTGAGGCAAAGGATGCGCAGCCAATCGTTATGCATCTCGCCAAGATAGAAAACCGCTGTCCTGATGAGCATTTCCGGCTGCGCCTTGTAAGTGTACTCGAACGATTGCGAGCATTGCTGTGAAAGACAAATTGAATTCTATAAAACGCTTTCTGGGTTTATGGCTGCTGATCGCTACCGTAGCCGTCCCTGTGTATGCCGAGACACTGCCAGCAAGTTCGGTGAAAAGTGACATACAACCTCAACTTCAAGCACCATCGGCAGACGAATATGCTGAAGGTAAGCGGCTCTTTTTTAAGGCTACGAATATGCGGGAGTGTCTTGCAGCTTTGGCCAAAATGGATCCCGAAGGGATGGATACGGCAGGGTGGTGCAAGATGTATGAAGGGAATCTGGTATTCCAGATAACCAACCAAAGTCCTAATGTCGATCCCGTGGATTTCCTGATCTCGGTTGACGGAAAACTACTCATCGAGAAAGAAATGAAATTTGCAGATGCCCATCTTGAGGAGATGATAGGAGTGCAAGTCGCGCCTGGCAAACACGTCATTTTGGTGGAATCGAAGAAGGGACTGGCAATGCAACGCATAACCGTTACCGTGAAGGATAGGCTCTATGTCGGGATAGCGTATTACTACTACACCAAAAAAGATTTTTATGGACCTACAAGACGGCAGTTCAAGTTTTCAACTTCAAAGCGTCCATTCGCGATGATGTAATTCTTTTTGCAAATCTTGTTGAATGACCGCTATACAGTTCGACAGCAGCCGTTCTCCCCGATGTTACATCCCGGATAGCCGATCAATTTTTCGGCCTCAATTGAAATTTTTCTCTTTGAATTCGCACAGGTCTTGAATGATGCACTCGCGGCATTTCGGTTTGCGCGCCACACACACATAGCGCCCGTGCAGGATCAGCCAGTGGTGCGCGTCCTGTTTGAATTCGTCCGGCACGAACTTCATCAGTTTCTTCTCGACTTCCACCACGTCTTTGCCGGGCGCGAGGCCGATGCGGTTGCTGATGCGGAAAATGTGGGTATCGACGGCGATGGTGGGTTCGCCGAAAGCGGTATTCAGGATCACGTTGGCGGTCTTGCGGCCCACACCGGGCAGGGCTTCCAGCGCCTCGCGCGTGTGCGGCACTTCGCCCCCGTGCTGTTCCAGCAGGATGCGGCACATGCGGATGATGTGTTTGCTCTTGGTCTGGTAGAGGCCGATGCGTTGCACGTATTCGCGCAGTCCGGCTTCGCCGAGGGCCAGTATCTTCTGCGGCGTGTTGGCGACGGGGAAGAGCTCGCGCGTGGCGAGGTTGACGCTCTTGTCGGTGGCCTGCGCCGAGAGGATCACCGCGACCAGCAGTTCGAACGGCGTCTTGTGTTCCAGCTCGGTGGTGGGGTGGGGATTGGCCGCCTGCAGCCGCAGGAATATCTCGCGGCGTTTCGCCGGGTTCATCCTTGCGCGGCTTCCGGGCTGGCCAGCGGAGTGGGGGCGGGTTTGCTGCGCGCCTTCTGCGCGGCGCGCAGGTTGAGCCAGTTGCGTCCGGCGATCAGCAGTCCCAGCCCGATGAATGCGCCGGGCGGCAGGATGGCGATAAGGAAACCTTTGTAGTCGGGGATGATGTGCAGCACCCAGCCCTGCGCCATGTCGCCCAGTGCGAGGTCGATGCCGGAGAACAGCGTGCCCTTGCCGATCACTTCACGCATCGCTCCCAGCACGCCCAGTACGGCGGTCAGGCCCAGCCCCATGGCGAGACCGTCCATCGCGGAAGGCAGTGCGCTGTTCTTGGAGGCGAACGCCTCAACGCGCGCCAGCACGATACAGTTGGTGACGATGAGCGGGATGAAGATGCCGAGCACGACATAGAGGCCGTACATATAGGCGTTCATCAGGTATTGCACCACGGTGACCAGTACCGCGATGATGAGGATGAACACCGGGATGCGGATCTCGTTGGGCACGTAACTGCGTATCGGTGCGATGGAAAGATTGCTCAGGGCCATCACCAGCGAGGTGGCGAGGCCCAGACTGACGGCGTTGACCACGGTGCTGCTCACCGCCAGCAAGGGGCAGAGGCCGAGCAGTTGCACGATGCCGGGGTTCTGCTTCCACAAGCCGTTGTAGAAGATATCCTTGTATTCCTGAAGGTTCATTTTGTCGCCTCCTTGGTTTTTACTCCCCTCGCCCGCTTGCGGGAGAGGGGATGGGGGAGAGGGAATTGCAAATAGAAGGTTGCTTCTTCATAGCTTACCCTCTCCCGCAAGCGGGCGAGGGGACTGTTGAGGGGACGGTGCGAACAGCTTGTCGCGATTCTGCTCGAAATAGACCAGCGCCTTGTTCACCGCCTTGACCACGGCGCGCGGGGTGATGGTAGCGCCTGCCATGTAGTCGAATTGGCCACCGTCCTTCTTCACCTTCCAGTCGGCATCTTTATACCCCGCGCGCGACTTGCCGTCGAAGTTCTTGATCCACGGGCTCTTCGGCAGTTCGATGTAGTCGCCCAGTCCCGGCGTTTCTTTATGGGTGACGACGCGAACACCGGCCAGTTCGCCGTTGGCGCGCACGGCCAGGATCAGCCATATCCTGCCGCTGAAGCCGTCCGGCGCGATGGATTCCAGCACCACGGCGGAAGGTTCGCCCTTGAGGCGCGCGCGGTAGGCGAGGGTGTTGTCTTCCGTGCCCAGCAACTCGTTCGCCGGGATGGTCAGCGTGTCCTTGATGATGTTGTTGTCGAACAGAGTGGAAGGAACGATCTGGTTGATGAGCTTCATCTTCTCGGCCTCTTCGCTCTTCTTGATCGCATCGCGCGTCAGGAAGAATACCGAGGCCAGGATCGCCGTGGCGAGTACGGCGAAGAACACCAGGTTGATCGCGGTCTGCAGGGTGGAGCGGGCGATGCGCTTCATTTGCCGTCTCCCTTCATGCCGAACACTTTGGGTTGGGTGTAGGCGTCGATCAGCGGCACGCAGATATTCATCAGCAGCGCGGCGAACGCCACGCCGTCGGGAAAACCGCCGAAAGTGCGGATCAGCCAGGTCAGCAGGGCGGCGCCGGCTGCATAGATCACTTTGCCCTGACGGGTGGTGGGACTGCCGACGGGGTCGGTGAAAATGAAGAACGCACCCAGCATCGCCGCACCGGAGAACCAGTGGAACATCGGCGAGGCATAGTGCGCCGGGTCATACAGATGGAAGAAGCCGGCGATGGAGAACAGCGCAGCCAGATAGACCAGCGGCAGGTACCAGGTGATGATGCGCGCGGCCAGCATGTAGATGCCGCCGACGGCGAAGCCGAGGGCGACCATTTCGCCGCCCTTGCCGCCGAGGAAGCCGTAGATCGGCATCTCGCGGATATCGTTCACCGACAGGCCGAGATGCAGTTGCGTCTTTAGCGTGTCCAGCGGCGTTGCCGTGGTCACCGCATCCAGCGTCAGCCCGGCGGGCAATATTCCGTGAAAGATGTAATTCAACTGGTCGGCGAAAGGCAATTCGAGCAGACCGATCGCATGCGGCGTGAGCCAGTGCGTCATATGGCCGGGGAAAGAGATGATGAGCACGGCATAGCCGATCATTGCCGGGTTGAAGATGTTGTTGCCGAGGCCGCCGTACAGGTGCTTGGCGACGGCGATGCCGAACGCGGTGCCGACCACCACCATCCACCAGGGTGCCAGCGGCGGGATGGACAAGGCCAGCAACCAGGCGGTGATCAGCGCGCTGTTGTCGGACAGGAACGGTTTGAGCGGCCGGTTGCGCAGCTTGAGCATCAGCGCTTCGGTCGCCAGCGCGGTGACCGATGCCAGCGCGATCGAGACCAGGATGGCCGGGCCGAAATACCACACATAGGCCGCGATGCCGGGGATCAGTGCCAGCAACACGCGCAGCATGATCTGGCTGACGCTGCCGGGGGTGGTGATAAAAGGAGAGCTCAACATGATTTACATCTATCCTTAGTTGGATTTTGACGGCTCGTCGTCCGCGCCGGCATGCGATGCAATTTCGCGGAGTTTGGCACGGCGCGTTTCGATCTCGGTGATCTCGGCCTGCTGATGTGGCGTCAAATCATCGGTGTTCTTCGGCTGCACGATGGCGGCCTGTTCTTTGGCGCGTGCGACGGCGGCATCGATACGCATCTGCATGTTGGCGCGGGCGATGTCGGCATCGACACGCATTTGCAAAGTGTTATCCGGATCGGCATTCGGATCGGCGGCAACGGGCAATGGTGCCGGAACGGCGGGTTTCGCGGCCAGCGCGGCTTTTTCCTTTTGCGCCAGACGTTCTGCCTTCTCCTGTTTCTCGCGTTCGATGCGGAACTGGCGGAACTCGTGCCGCTCGCGCGCGACCTCGGCGGATTGCGCTTCGCGCTCGCGCTGCCAGATCTCGCTCTTGGCGAAGCGGAAATACTGCACCAGCGGGATGTGGCTGGGGCAGACATAGGCGCAGGCGCCACACTCGATGCAGTCGAAGAGGTGGAATTCCTGCGTTTTGCCGAAGTTGTTCGATTTGGCGAACCAGTACAGGTCCTGCGGTTGCAGGTCGGCCGGACATGCCTGCGCGCAGCGGGTGCAGCGTATGCACGGCATCGCGGGCGGCGGCGGCGGAAACAGTTGCCCAGACTTGGCGATGATGCAGTTGGCACTCTTGACCATCGGCAGGTGCAGGTCGTCCACATGCAACCCCATCATCGGACCGCCCAGGATGTATCCGCTCGTGCCGGGCAGCGCTTCGGCGCACGCGACCACTTCCGCCAGCGGCGTGCCGATTAGCACCTCGATATTTTGCGGCACCCGTACATTGCCGGTCACGGTGACCTGGCGCGAGATCATCGGCTCGCCGTGATCGACGAAACGGTGGATGGCATAGGCGGTCGCCACGTTGTTGCAGGCCACGCCGATGTTGGTCGGGCGGCCGCCGGAGGGCACCTCCTTGCCGGTCAGGATGCGGATGAGCTGCTTCTCTCCGCCGCTGGGGTACAGCGTGGGCACAACCACCACTTCGATGGGGGCAGCCGCGCAGGCGGCACGCATCGCGGCGATTGCCTGCGGTTTGTTGTCCTCGATGCCGACCAGCACTTCGGCCGCGCCCGACAGATGACGCAACACCTCGATGCCGCGCACGATGCCTTCCGCATGTTCGCGCATCAGGCGGTCGTCGGTGGTGATCCAGGGTTCGCACTCCGCACCGTTGATGACCAGAGTGTCGATGCGCTGGCCGGGCGCCAGTCCGTATTTCACATGCGTCGGGAAGGTCGCGCCACCCAGACCGACGATGCCCGCATCGCGAAGTTTGCCCAGCAGTTCGGATTTTGGCATGGCGTGGAAATCGAGCGGTGCAAGGGCGATCCAGCGGTCTTCACCGTCGGATTCGAGATGGATGCACAGTCCGCCCAGCCTGGAAGGATGCGGCACCGGGTGCGGCGCGACGGCAGTGACCGTGCCCGAAGTCGGCGCGTGGATGGCGGCGCTGATCATTCCCTGCGCGCCGGCCAGCATCTGTCCCTTCAGTACCCTGTCGCCGACCTGGACTGCCACTTTGGCGCCGTTGCCGATATGCTGGTGCAGCGGCAGGACCAGCTTTTTGGCCAGCGGCGCGCGGCGTGCGGGCGATTCCGAGGATTCGAGTTTGTGCTCGTCCGGATGGATGCCGCCATGGAAACGGAACAAGGTCCTCACGATGCCTCCACTTTCCGCGCCTCGTTGCGAACGGGGGTGAGCGCGTATACCGGGTAGGGCCATTTCCAGTTCGAGATATCCTCGGGGATGAGCTTCATGCTGATGCAATCCACCGGGCAGGGTTCGACGCAGAGTTCGCAGCCGGTGCACTCGGAAGCGATGATGGTGTGCATCTGCTTGGCCGCGCCGGCGATGGCATCCACCGGGCAGGCCTGCAGGCACAGCGTGCAGCCGATGCAGGTCTGCTCATCGATGAAGGCGACTGCCTTGGCTTTGGGGGCTGCACCTTCACCGAACGGTTTGTAATCGACGCCGAGCAGGTCGGCCAGCTTGCGTATGCCTTCCTCGCCGCCGGGCGGGCACTTGTTGATGTCTGCCTCTCCCTTGGCGATGGCTTCGGCGTAGGGTTTGCAACCGGGATAGCCGCACTGGCCGCATTGCGTCTGCGGCAATACTGCATCGATCTTCTCCACCAGCGGATTGCCTTCGACCTTGAACTTGATGGCGGAAAAACCCAGCACGGCACCAAGCGCCAGGGAAATGCCGATCATCACCAGAAGCGCAGTGATCATCTCACCAGGCCCGAAAATCCCATGAAGGCCAGGCTCATCAGTCCGGCGGTTACCATGGCGATGGCCGAGCCCTTGAAGATGCCGGGCACGTCCGCACCTTCCAGACGCTCGCGTATGCCCGCGAACAGGATCATCACCAGCGTGAAGCCGACCGCGCCGCCGAAGCCGAACAGCAGCGATTCCATGAAATCATGTTTGGCCTGCACGTTGAGCAGGGGGATGCCGAGCACCGCGCAGTTGGTGGTGATCAGCGGCAGGTAGATGCCGAGTATCTGGTACAGCTCCGGGCTGGTCTTTTTGATCGCCATCTCGGTGAATTGCACGATGCCCGCGATGACCACGATGAACGACAAGGTGGTGAGGTAAGCGAGATCGGGGCCGAGCAGGTAGTGCTGGATGAGGTAGCTGGCGCCGGAACCCAGCGTCAAGACGAAGGTCGTGGCTGCGCCCATGCCGACGGCGGCTTCGAGTTTCTTGGACACGCCCATGAACGGGCACAGTCCGAGTATCTTCACCATCACGATGTTGTTCACCAGCACCGTGCCGACGAGGATGAGTAGATATTCTGTCATTCCAGCGATTCCTCAAGAGCGCCGGATTATCCGCCGTTTCTAATATAGGTTCAACCGCTGTGAGGCTATATGTATATAACCCCTCAGAGCATGACCTTGGTGCCCAACTCGACCACCTGATTGGCTGGCAGGTTGAAGAAGCTGCCCGCACCTTCCGACTGGCGCGTCATCCAGGAGAACTGCGCACAGCGCCATGCGGCCCTGCAGTGCGCTCTGGCGAGCACTTTCCTGAAGGAATACAGCGGGCCGGAAAGGGAGGCACATCGAGGCAACCCTGGTTTTGAGCATGGCGGCAGGGGAATATTTACAACTTCTTTATATCTGCAGGGTGCTTCTTTACACCGTTTTGACCCGGCGTTCCCTACCATGCTCCCCGTCTTTTCACACGAGGAGTAAAAGAATGGACTGGTTATATCTATTGTTGATCGCTGCCTTTTTCGGCCTGAGCGTGCTGCTGGTACGCGGTATTGAAAAACTGGGAGGCAAATCATGACCTTCTACATCGTCGGCGCCATCGCGGCTCTGTGCCTGATGGTCTATCTCGTTGTTGCCTTGCTTAAACCGGAGTTGTTCTCATGATCAACGGACTCTTACAAATCGCCCTCTATCTGGGCGTGCTGCTGGCCTTGGCCAAGCCCATGGGCGCATACATGCTGCGCGTCTACGAAGGCAAGCTGCCCGCGGTCGTGCGCTGGTTAGCCCCTGCCGAAAATCTTTTCTATCGCCTGTGCGGCGTGGACAGCAAGCAGGAGATGCGCTGGACGCGCTACGCGCTGGCCGCCCTGTGGTTCAGCCTGCTGGGCGTGCTGGTGGTGTATGGCTTGCAGCGCCTGCAAGACTTGCTGCCGCTGAACCCGCAGGGTTTCGGCGCGGTCACGCCCGATTCTTCGTTCAACACGGCGTTGAGCTTCGTCACCAATACCAACTGGCAGGGCTACGTGGGCGAAACCACGATGAGCTACCTGACCCAGATGGCCGGACTGGCAGTGCAGAACTTCTTTTCCGCCGCCACCGGCATGGCCGTGGCCATCGCACTGATCCGCGGCTTCGCGCGCCACACCTCCGAAACCATTGGCAGCTTCTGGGTGGACATGACGCGCAGCACGCTGTACGTCCTGCTGCCGATCTCCACGGTGCTGGCGCTGGTGCTGGTCAGCCAGGGCGTGGTGCAGAATTTTTCCGCTTATGAAAAAGCCACGCTGACGGAAAGCGTGAGCTACGACCAGCCCAAGCTGGACGATTCAGGCAACCAGGTCAAAGATGCAGCCGGAAACGCAGTGATTGAAAAAGTCGTAGTGACCGAGCAGACCATCGCCATGGGGCCGGTCGCTTCGCAGGAAGCCATCAAGCAGCTCGGCACCAACGGCGGCGGTTTCTTCAACGCCAACTCGGCGCACCCGTTCGAGAACCCCACGCCGTTCGCCAATTTCCTGGCGATGCTGGCGATCTTCATCATTCCCGCCGGGCTGTGCTACACCTTCGGGCGCATGGTGGGCGACACGCGCCAGGGCTGGGCGATCCTTGCCTCCATGACGATCCTGTTCGTCGGCTTTCTCGCGGTGGCTGAATACGCCGAGCAACAAGGCAATCCCGCTTTCACCGCGTTGGGTGTGGACCAAAACGTTTCCGCTACACAATCCGGCGGCAACATGGAAGGCAAGGAAACGCGCTTCGGCATCGTCAATTCCGCGCTGTTCGCCACCATCACCACCGCCGCTTCCTGCGGCGCGGTGAATTCCATGCACGATTCCTTTACTCCTTTGGGCGGGCTGGTGCCGCTGGCGCAGATACAACTGGGCGAAGTGGTGTTCGGCGGCGTCGGTTCCGGCCTGTACGGCATGCTGGTGTACGCCGTGATCGCGGTGTTCCTGGCCGGGCTGATGATAGGCCGCACCCCGGAATACCTGGGCAAGAAGATCGAAGCGTTCGACATCAAGATGGCGTCGCTGATAATCCTGCTGCCGCCGCTGATCATCCTCGGCGGAACGGCGCTGGCAGTCATGCTGGATGTGGGCAGGAGCAGCATCTACAACCCCGGCGCGCATGGTTTCAGCGAAGTGCTGTACGCCTTCTCTTCCGCAGTCGGCAACAACGGCAGCGCGTTTGCGGGTATCTCCGCCAACACGCCGTTCTACAACACCGCACTGGGCTTCTCGGTTTGGGCAGGCCGCTTCTGGCTGATCATCCCGGTGCTGGCACTGGCCGGATCGCTGGCGGCCAAAAAACGTATTCCCGCCAGCGTGGGCAGCATGGGGACACATACGCCGCTGTTCGTCTGGCTGCTGATCGGCACGGTGTTGCTGGTGGGTGCGCTGACCTTTGTGCCGGCACTGGCACTGGGGCCGGTGATCGAGCACCTGAACATGACCAGCGTTCATTAAGGAGATTTGTATGTCTAGCAAAACTGTTCCGTTTTCCCTGTTTGAGCGCGACATCGTCAAACAGGCTGTAGTGGACTCGTTCAAGAAACTGAGTCCGCGCCAGCAGATGAAGAACCCGGTGATGTTCGTGGTGTGGGTGGGCAGCGTGCTGACCACGGCGCTGTTTTTCCAGGCCCTGGGCGGCAACGGTGAAGCGCCGTCCGGCTTCATCCTGGCGATCACCCTGTGGCTGTGGTTCACCGTACTGTTCGCCAACTTTGCCGAAGCACTGGCGGAAGGCCGCAGCCGCGCCCAGGCCAACGCCATGCGCAGCGCCAAGCGTGACATCATGGCCAAGAAACTGACGCGCCCGGCATACGGCGAGAAACATGTGCAGGTTGCCGGTTCTGCCTTGCGCCGCGACGATGTGGTGCTGGTGGAAACGGGTGACTTCATCCCCGGCGACGGCGAAGTGATCGAAGGCGTTGCCTCGGTGGACGAAAGCGCCATCACCGGCGAGAGCGCGCCTGTCATTCGCCAATCCGGCGGCGACTTCAGCGCGGTGACCGGCGGCACGCGTGTGCTGTCCGACTGGCTGGTGGTGCGCATCACCACCAATCCGGGCGAGACATTTCTGGATCGCATGATCGCCATGGTGGAAGGCGCCAAGCGCCAGAAAACGCCCAACGAGATCGCGCTCACCATCCTGCTGGTGGCGATGACGCTGATCTTTCTGCTGGCCACCGTCACCCTGTTGCCGTTCTCCATTTACAGCGTCGAGACATCCGGTGCGGGACAGCCGGTCAGCATCACCGTGCTGGTGGCGTTGCTGGTATGTTTGATCCCCACCACCATCGGCGGCTTGCTCTCGGCCATCGGCGTGGCCGGGATGGGGCGCATGTTGCAGAAGAACGTGATCGCCACCTCGGGTCGCGCGGTGGAAGCTGCGGGCGACGTGGATGTGCTGCTGCTGGACAAGACCGGCACGATCACGCTGGGCAACCGCCAGGCCAGCAATTTTCTGCATGCCAGCGGTGTGACCGAAGCAGAGCTGGCCGACGCGGCGCAACTCTCCTCGCTGGCCGACGAGACGCCGGAAGGCCGCAGTATTGTTGTATTGGCCAAGGAGAGGTTCGCGCTGCGCGAGCGCAACATCCATGAGCTGGGCGCGACCTTCGTACCGTTCAGCGCACAGACGCGCATGAGCGGCGTCAACATCCCGGGCCCCGGCGGGGGTGATGAAAATCTTCGTCAGATCCGCAAGGGCGCGACCGACTCCATCCGCAATTACGTCGTCAGTCTGGGCGGCCATTTCCCGGACGGCGTGAATGCCATCGTGGACAGCGTCGCGCGCCGCGGCAGCACGCCGCTGGTGGTGGCGGACGGCGCGAAAGTGCTGGGCGTGATCGAGCTCAAGGATATCGTCAAAGGCGGCATCAAGGAACGCTTTGCCGAGCTGCGCCGCATGGGCATCAAGACCATTATGATCACCGGCGACAACCGGCTCACCGCAGCAGCCATCGCCGCCGAAGCGGGTGTGGATGACTTCCTCGCCGAAGCCACGCCGGAAGCCAAGCTGAAACTGATCCGCGAACATCAGGCGCAGGGCCGCCTGGTGGCAATGACCGGCGACGGCACCAACGACGCACCGGCGCTGGCACAGGCCGATGTCGCGGTGGCGATGAACACCGGCACGCAAGCCGCCAAGGAGGCGGGCAACATGGTGGACCTGGATTCCAACCCGACCAAGCTCATCGAGATCGTCGAGACCGGCAAACAGATGCTGATGACGCGCGGTTCGCTGACCACCTTCAGCATCGCCAACGATGTGGCCAAATATTTCGCCATCATCCCAGCGGCGTTCGCCACCACCTATCCGGCGCTGGGTACGCTCAACATCATGGGGCTGGCGACACCGTCCAGCGCGATTTTGTCCGCCGTGATCTTCAATGCATTGGTCATCATCGCCCTCGTTCCACTGGCGCTCAAAGGCGTGAAATACCGCGCCATCGGCGCCAACGTGCTGCTGCGCAACAACCTGCTGATCTATGGTCTGGGCGGCATCATCGTCCCGTTCATCGGCATCAAGCTGATCGACCTGTTGCTGGTCGGTTTGCACCTGGTTTGAGAAAGGAATAATCATGTTGAAAGAAATTCGTCCCGCTGTTGTCAGTTTCCTGTTGCTGACCCTGTTGACCGGCATCGCCTACCCCTTGCTGGTAACCGGCATCTCGCAGGCGACCATGTCTGCCAAGGCCAACGGCAGCCTGATCGTCAAGGACGGCAAACCGGTCGGCTCCAGCCTGATCGGCCAGTCGTTCTCCGATCCGAAATATTTCTGGGGCCGTCCCTCCGCGACCGGACCGGTGGCCAACAATGCCGCCGCTTCCAGCGGTTCCAATCTGGGGCCGACCAATCCGGCGCTGCTGGATGCGGTGAAAGGTCGCGTGCAAGCCTTGCGCGATGCCGATCCGGGCAATACGCAGCCGGTTCCGGTCGATCTGGTGACCGCATCCGCCAGCGGACTCGATCCGCACATCAGCCCGGCCGCGGCGGAATACCAGCTTGCCCGCGTGGCGCGGTTGCGCGGTCTCATGCCTGAAGCTATACACAAACTGGTGGCGGAACACACCGAGGGTCGCCAGTTCGGCATTCTGGGCGAGCCGCGGGTGAATGTGCTGGAACTCAATCTGGCGCTGGATGCAGCGAGATGATCACCAGTAAGTTTGCGGAGTGATCCATGTTTGAGCCTTTGTTTGCCATTCTTGCTATTGTTGTTCCTCTGGGCCTGGCTTATATGGTTATTTCATTGCAAGCACGCGATCAGAAAGGTGAGAATAGCAATGCAGACAGAAACGAACATTGACCGCTTGCGATAACGAGCGGACGACTTGCTTCTACAGGAATACCAGATGAATACGAATGACTCGGAGCATACCGTCCGCCACTTCCGCGAAGTCCTCTTGTGGCCGGTACAGCTGATGCCTTTGGCGGATGGCGCGAAAGTGCAGCATCACTGGGAGTTGCTGGCCAAGGGCGGCGAGGGCAATCTTTGGCGCAGGCTGAAGGATCGCTTTCTGACCGGGGAGCTGGATTTCGAGGAAAGGCACTACAAGGAATTCGTCACCTTCCTCCCCTATGTGCAGCGCTTTCTGTACGGTGAGAGCGGCAGCAATATTTCCCATGATGCCGACGACCCGCTCGGCAAGTCGGCGATCAAGATATTCCGGCGCTCCGGCGTGTCCGCTTTGCGTCTGGTGCTGCGCGAAGGCGACGCGCCCATCACACTGACTGTGGAGCATATCGAGCTCTGGTTCTTCGACGACATCAATGTCGCTTTTCTCAAAATAGAGTTGTCTGCCCACGATCTGCCTTTCGATATGGCGGGTGACCTGCTCTACCGTTTCGGCAGGGCCTATCCGACGGGATGGGACCGGGACGGGCAGGGCAAGCACAACGCATATCGGGCCGAGTGGCTGTCAGCGGAAGGGGCTGTGCTGGCAGCCTCGGATTCGAGCAACCAGGACAAATTCCTTTCTTACACCCGCAAACACCGTTCGCCGGGTATTTCTTCGCACTGGGATTTTCTGCTGCGGCCGCTGGTGCTGGATCCGTCCGAAGCGGAAGGCATTCTGCGTTATCGCCAGATCGAATATCACCGCATGCCGCTAATGGCTTTTCTGGCGGTCGATGATCCGCGCAGCCTGAGCCGGGAAAGCTGGTTGCGTCTGGGGCTGGTCGCCACGCTGCATCCCGATGAGGCATTGCCGGCGCATGACCCGGATGTGGCCGAGTTCGAGTCGCGTTACTGTTATGACCGCTTCTGGACCGATACCGAGGCAGGGCCCAACACCCGATTCCTTTGCACCGGCCGTTCCTTCATCGTGGTCGGTGATGCACAGGCCGATTATTTTCATGATCAGGCGCGCGGCATCCTGGCGCAATTCCGCCACCAGTACGTCCTGCTGTTCATGATCGCGCATTTCCACCGCGCATCGCTGCTGGTGTTCTCCGACCGCATGGTGGATGCGGTGCATGACCTGGACATACGCCTGCCGCAATCCATCAGCCGCTTCCGGCGCAGGGTCTACGCCGGGTTCGAGGCTTTCCTGCGTTTCACCCACCGCTACTGGTTTCACGAGTTGTCCGAGCGCCCGCACGTGCAGGCGTTGTATCGCATGTGCAGCGTGCATCTGGGCAACGACGGGCTGTATCAGGAGGTGAAAGAGGAATTGAAGGATATGAGCCAGTATCTCGACAGCAATGCGCAGCGCCAGCAATCCAACACCATTGTCCGCCTCACCGTGGTGACCACCTTCAGCATGGTCGGCGCCGTGGCCACCGGGCTGCTCGGCATGAACATCTTTGCCGAAGCCGATGCGCCGCTCGTGGAGCGCGTCCTGTATTTCTTCATCGCCGTGCTGGTGACGGCGCTATTCCTGATATTCGCCATCCTCAAGTCGAAGTCACTCTCCGACGCGATGGATGTCCTGGCCGACGACCAGAAGGGCATGCGCACCCGTCTGGCTGCACTCGGCAAAGCATGGCAGCGCAATCCAAAGCCATGAACGACCAGCGCCCTGATCCCGACGCATTGCTGGAAAAGGTGCAGCGCGCCGAAGCCCAGCGCCGCCGCGGCCGCCTGAAGATTTTCTTCGGTGCTTCCGCCGGTGTCGGCAAGACCTTCGGCATGCTGCTGGCGGCACACGAGCGCCGCGCCGAAGGTCTGGATGTGGTGGCGGGCTATGTGGAAACGCACAAGCGCGCCGAGACCGAGCAGTTGCTGGAAGGGCTGGAGATACTGCCGCCGCGCTTGGTGGACTACCGCAATACGACATTGCGCGAGTTCGATCTGGATGCCGCGCTCAAACGCCATCCGGCGCTGATCCTGGTGGACGAACTGGCGCACACCAATGCGCCCGGTTCGCGTCATCCCAAGCGCTGGCAGGACGTGGAGGAACTGCTGGATGCGGGTATCGATGTCTATACCGCGATCAACGTCCAGCACATCGAGAGCCTCAACGATGTGATCTCGCAGATCACCGGTATCCCGGTGTGGGAGACCGTGCCGGACGCGGTGCTGGAGGGTGCCAACGAGATCGAACTGATCGATCTGCCGCCGGACGAGCTCCTGCAGCGACTGCAGGAAGGCAAAGTCTATCTGCCGCAGCAGGCGGAACGCGCGGCGCAGAATTTCTTCCGCAAGGGCAATCTGATCGCGCTGCGCGAACTGGCATTGCGCCGCACGGCGGACCGTGTCGATGCGCAGATGCGCGACTATCGCGAAGACAATGCCATCAAGGATGTGTGGCAGGTCAAGGAGCGCTTGCTGGTATGCATCGGGCCGGGTGGTTCTGCCGAGAATCTGGTGCGCGCGGCGTATCGTCTGGCGCAGTCGCTGAAGGCCGAGTGGATCGTGGTGTACGTCGAGACGGCCAAGTTGCAGAAGCTCTCCAAAGAGCAGCGCGATGCCGTCCTGCGTACGCTGAAGCTGGCAGAGGAACTGGGTGCCGAGACCGTCACGCTGGGCGGCTACCAGCTGGCGGACGAGGTGATTGCGTATGCGCGCACCCGCAATGCCAGCCGCATCGTGCTGGGCAAGCCGACCTACTCGGGATGGAAGCGCTGGCTGCACGGTTCGCTGGTTGACACCATTGTGCGCCAGGCCAACGAAATCGACATCCATGTGGTTGGCAAGGAATCCGATTTTCTGGCGCAGGCGAAAGAGAATCCCTATTTCTCGCGCAGCCGCCTGTATCTCGGTCTGGCGACCGAAGAGCAGCGACCGCTGTTCAAATGGCGTGCCGAGTATCTATGGGCGATTGTGGCAACAGCGATCAGCACCGCGGTCGCCTGGGCCATGTTCGACCATGTCGATCTCGCCAACCTGATCATGGTTTACCTGCTGGGCGTGGTGGTGGTTGCCGCGCGCTACGGGCGCGGACCGTCGGTGCTGAGTTCGATCCTGAGCGTGGTGCTGTTCGATGTCTTGTTTGTGCCGCCGCGCTTCAGTTTCGCCGTTTCGGATACGCAGTACCTGATCACCTTCGCGGTCATGCTGCTGGTCGCATTGGTGATCAGCAGCATGACGGCCAGCACGCGCCACCAGGCCAGGATCGCGGGTCACCGCGAACGCCGCATCGCCTCGCTGTATGCCCTGAGCCGCGAACTGGCCGCGACGCGCGGCGAGGAAAATATCCTGCGCATCGCGGTCAAGCATGTGGCGGAGGTGTTCGAAGCACAGGCGGTCGTATTGTTGCCCGATGAGACTGGGCGCATCTCGCATCCCAATGGCGAGGGAACCGCACAATCCTGCCACGGCAGCGACCTCAGCGTGGCGCAATGGGTGTACGACCACGGGCAGATGGCGGGACAGGGCACGGACACCCTGCCCGGAGGCGAGATGGTCTATCTGCCTCTGCTGGCGCCCTCCGGCATGAGGGGTGTGCTGGTATTGCTGCCGCTCAACCCTGCGCGGCTGGCACTGCCGGAGCAGCAGCGGCTGCTGGAGACTTTCACCAGCCAGATCGCGCTGGCGCTGGAACGGGTCAAGCTGGCTGGGGAAGCGCACAACGCGCAATTGAAGATCGAAACGGAACAATTGCGCAATGCCTTGCTGTCGGCGATCTCGCATGACTTGCGCACGCCGTTGGCGGCCATCGTCGGCGCCTCCAGCAGCCTGGCGCGCGACGGCGACAGGCTCGATATTGCCGCGCGCCGCGAACTCAGCCAGGCCATCTACGACGAGGCCACGCGCATGTCCGGGCTGGCCAACAACCTGTTGGATATGGCGCGGCTGCAGGCGGGCGCGGTGGTGCTGAACCGGCAATGGCAACCGCTGGAAGAAGTGGTCGGCGGCGCGCTGGCCGGGCTGAGCGCACGCATGGACAAGCACCCGGTCAGCGCGAGATTGCCAAGCGATCTGCCTCTGGTGGAGATCGACAGCCTGCTGATCGAGCGCGTGTTTGCGAACCTGCTGGAAAACGCGGTGAAGTACACGCCGCCGGGGACGGCCATCGAAATATCGGCCGCCACGGAGGAGAGCGAATTGGTGGTGACTGTTTCCGACCGCGGCCACGGCATTCCGCCGGGGGAAGAGGAGCGTATCTTCGAAAAATTCCACCGCGTCGCCAGCGAAGGCAATCAGGGCGGTGCGGGCCTGGGGCTGACGATCTGCCGCGCCATCGTCGAAGCGCACGGCGGCAGGATATGGGCGGACAATCTGCCGTCCGGCGGCGCCGCATTCCACTTCGCACTGCCGTTGAGCGAGCCGCCCATGATCGAGCAGGAAGAATCATGAGCAATGCCGCCACCATCATCCTCGTCGAGGACGAAGCGCAGATACGCCGCTTTCTGCGCACGACGCTGGCCGCGGAGGGCTATCACATCTTCGAAGCCGAGACCGGCAAGCAGGGCTTGCTGGAAACGGCGACACGCAAACCGGACCTGATCATTCTCGATCTCGGCCTGCCCGATATGGACGGCGTGGAAGTGGTCAAAGGCGTGCGCGCGTGGAGTGCCGTACCTGTCATCATCCTGTCGGCGCGCTCGCAGGAAAGCGACAAGGTCGCCGCGCTGGATGCGGGTGCCGATGATTATCTGGTCAAGCCTTTCGGCGCGGGCGAGTTGCTGGCGCGGATACGCGTGGCCTTGCGTCACGTTTCATCGGCAGCCGGCGGAGAGGAAGAAGGCGTCTTCGCGGTGGATGAGTTGAAGGTGGATATGACCCATCGCAGGGTCACTGTCAGTGGCGCGGAAGTCCACCTCACCCCGATCGAATACCGTCTGCTGACCGTGCTGGTCAAGCATGCGGGAAAAGTCCTGACGCACCAGTTATTGCTCAAGGAAGTCTGGGGCCCAAACTACGTCGAGCGCGCCCACTATCTGCGCATCTATATGGGTACCCTGCGCCACAAGCTGGAAAAAGACCCCGCGCGCCCGCGTTTCCTGCTGACGGAAGTAGGAGTGGGATACCGCTTGACTGTTACCTGCGCGTCGATTCAGGATGATTTTTGACTAACGGTCAAGGTTGTTTCGATGCTCTGATAGTGGTTGCACACTCCGTCACCAGTTCCTGCCCGCGATACACGAGCCCGCTGTAGACCTGCACCAGCGCAGCCCCCGCCTGCATTTTCTCTGCTGCATCCGCACCTTTGAGAATGCCGCCCACGCCGATGATGGGCAGCGCACTGTTTCGACTTTGCTCGGCACAGGCTTTCAACTCGGCAGCGAGCGTGCGGATGACTGCGGTGGATTTGTCGCGCACGGGTGCGCCGCTCAAACCGCCTGCCTCGTTGCCGTGCGGCAATCCTTCCACACCTTCGCGCGACAGGGTGGTGTTGGTGGCGATGACGCCGTCGATTCTGTGTTTGGTGAGCAGCGCGGCGATACTCTTGATTTGATCCGCGTCGAGGTCGGGGGCGATCTTCACGGCCAGCGGCACATACTTGCCGTGTTGCTGCGCGAGCTTTTCCTGTTCCGCTTTGAGTTGGCCGAGCAGTGCATCCAGTTCGTCGCCGCCCTGCAATTGGCGCAGGTTCTTGGTGTTGGGTGAAGAGATGTTGATGGCGACGTAGCTGGCGTATTGATACACCTTGCGCAGCCCGATGAGGTAATCGTCCGCCGCTTTCTCGATGGGCGTGTCGGCGTTCTTGCCGATGTTGATGCCGAGGATGCCTTTGAATTTCGCGCGCTTCACGTTGGCGATCAGCGCATCGACGCCGTCGTTATTGAAGCCCATGCGGTTGATGATGCCCTGTGCTTCGGGCAGGCGGAACATGCGCGGCTTGGGGTTGCCGGGTTGCGGGCGCGGGGTGACGGTGCCGATCTCGATGAAACCGAAGCCGAAGGCGGCCAGCGCGTCGATGACTTCGCCGTTCTTGTCCAGACCCGCGGCGAGGCCGACCGGGTTGGGGAAGGTCAGGCCCATCACGGTGCGCGGATCGTCCGCCGGACGTCTGAACATCAGCGAAGTGATGCCGAGGCAGTTGGCGGTCTTCAGTCCGTCGATGGTGGCGTGGTGGGCGGCCTCGGGATCGAGCGCAAACAGGGCGGGGCGGAACAATTCAAACAATGACATCACTGGTCTTTCTTCGAGACGACGGAAACGGGGAACGGTTTTCTTTTGAATACTTCGCCGCGCGGTTTGCCGCGCCAGTGTTCGGCGACGATGTCGCCGATCTGCAGGCAGAGCAGGCCGAACAAGGCGAACCAGATGAGTATTTGCCATGTGTTCGAGGCAAGATAAATAGCTCCGCCGCTTGCGCGGTAACTGGCGAGTGCGATACCGCAGGCGAGGATGCCGGCCAGCGCACCGAGCAATATGCGGCTCCAGTCGCCTTGGACCAGCCCGGAGAACACCGTGCTCTCATGCCACAGCAATTGCAGGGCGACGAGCAGCAGCAACGGGGACAACCAGAGCAACCAGCCCAGGAATTCGGTCTGGATCGGCCCGACCAGCAGACCGATCAGTGCCGCCAGCAGCAGCGATTGCGCGGAGGCTTCGGCAGGCAGGGCGGGTAACGCGAATTTGCGTGTGCCCAGTTTCACCAGTCCGGGCAGTCCGGCCAGCCACATGCGCGTGATGAGCACGGCGGGCAACAGTACCAGGCCGCCGAGTGCGGCGAGCAACAGCGCTGCAGCTTCTGTGGCGGGCGTGAACCAGGCATCCGCAAACAGGTTGAGGTAGGCGAGCAGCATGCCGGTGAGCATGCCGGCCACGCCGCTCCACAGCAGGTAGTTGCGCTGCGAACGCAAGAGGCTATGGCTGCGGCGCCTGAAGGTGAGCGTGTCGAGCAGGAGGCTGAAAGCGAGCAGTGCCGATATGCCGATCAAGGCGGGCAGCCAGACAGCGCCCGCGACAGGCAAGGGTGCCACCCATTCCTGTCCCGCCAGCGTGAGTGCAAGCGGTGGCAGGAACAGCAGCGCAATGGAGAAGATGACGAGACGGAGGTTCATCGCTGCACTTCCGGCACGATGGCCTGCCATTCGCCGTCGCGCAAGCCCTGCAGCGGTTGGAAATTGGCCTTGTACGCCATCTTGCGGCTGTCCCTGATCCAGTAGCCGAGATAGAGGTAGGGCAGCTCCAACTTGCGGCTTAGCTCGATCTGCCACAGCACGTTATAGGTGCCATAACTGCTGTGCGGGACATCGGTGTCGTAGAAGGTGTAGACCGCCGACAGGCCGTCGGCGAGCACATCGACCACGCTCACCATGCGCAGCACGCCGTCCTCGCGGAACTCGACCAGCATGGTGTCGACATGGCTTTGCAGCAGGAAGTTGCGGTACTGCTCGGGGCTGTCGTCGTCCATGCCGCCGTCACGGTGGCGCGCTTCCTGGTAGCGGCGATACAGATCGAAATACTCCGGTTTGTCCTGCAGGGCATGCAGGGTCGCGTTCAGGTTGGCGTGTTGCTTGCAACTGCGGCGTTGCGAGCGGTTCGCCTCGAACCCGTCGGCGACCACGCGCACCGGCACGCACTGATGGCAGGTGTCGCAGCGCGGGCGGTAGGTGAAGGTGCCGCTGCGGCGGAAGCCGTGGCGCACCAGCTCGGAATAGACCGGCGTGGTGATGAGCAGGCTGGGGGTGGCGACCTGCGAACGCGCTTCCATCCCGTTCAGATAGCTGCACGGATAGGGCGCCGTCAGGTAGAGATGCAGTGCGGAAAGCGGGATATCGTTGAGCAGGCTCATGCGTGGACTCGGTATGCGGCAACAGGGTGCAGTGTATCAATTTCCGCGGCGAGGACGAAAACCATGTTCAAGTTGTGGGTGAAATCATTTTTGTGACAGGATAGTCGTTGCGCTGTAGTTCCGGAATAACGACTCGGACAACGGGAGACACCGTGGAAGATACACATCGCGAGAACGTTCCTTAGGGGAGGCGTGTTGCTGGTGCCGCTGGTCTGGCTGGCGGATGCCGGGGTCGATTATTTCTTCTTCGGCGAAGGCGACTCGTTCTACAGCGCGCTGTTGCAGCCGTCGCCGATTGAACTGTGGATGCGGACGATGGCGTCCACCATGTACATCACCTTATCGCTCATTTCAGGGAAGGCGACACCCGGCAGAACATCTTTGCGCGCGCCGGCAGGGCCTTGTACCGGACCAAGAACCAGGGGCGCAATTGCCTGGTGCACGAGGGGCAGGGTTTACTCAAACAAGCACTCGAAGCGCCAGGGTGAAGGAATGCCCGGCAGACTGGCCAGCGTTTGCAGGCGCGAAACGAATTCGCTGCGCGGTATCTCGCGTGCGCCGAGCGAGGCGAGATGCGGGGTGTTCATCTGGCAATCGATCATGCCGAAATCCCATCTCTCAAGTTGCGCAGCGAGATGCGCCAGCGCGAACTTGGACGCGTCCGTCCTGCGGCTGAACATCGATTCGCCATAGAACATGCGCCCGATGGCGATGCCGTAAAGCCCGCCGACCAGTTCGCCATCCATCCACACTTCCACCGAATGTGCATGGCCCATGCGGTGCAGTTCGCAATAGGCGGCGATCATCTCTTCGTGTATCCAGGTGCCATTCTGGCCTTCGCGCGGTTCGGCGCAGGCGCGCATCACCTGTTCGAAAATAGTGTCGGTGCGCAGTTCGAAACTGCCATTGCGCAGAGTTTTGCGCAATGAATGCGAGATCCTGAATTCATCCGGGTACAGCACCATGCGCGGATCGGGGCTCCACCACAGGATGGGTTCGCCTGTACTGAACCACGGAAAGATGCCGTGGCGATAGGCTTCCAGCAGGCGCGCGGAGGAGAGGTCGCCACCTGCCGCGAGCAACCCGTTGGGGGAATGCAGGGCTTGCGCGACGGAGGGGAAGGAAAGATCGGATCGCAAGTGCGTGATCATCTGGGTTATAGGCCGTTTGGCATATGGCAACAGTTGCCGATTTGTGCTTATATTACGCCCATAGACGGTGCATGGGCGCTGGGAGGCGGGATGTTGGGGATATTTGGAAAAAAATCGGATCATCCGCTGGCGGATATCAAATCGGCGCAGCAGATACTGGATGAAGTTCCGAAGAACGATTCATTGCATGCCGTGCAGGAGATCACCGGCTGGATCGAATCGATCGTCGAGCTTGCCGATGAGTTCCGTCTGGACCATGAACTCGCCGTGCTGCGCATGTACGATGAGGCTGCACAGCCTCATGTGCGCAAGTTGATGCGCGACTATTTCACCGTGCAACCGCTCTCCAAGTTCCAGGAGAACCGTCTCTGGATGGTGTTGAATACCTTCTATACCCACAGCGAACAGGCGCACCATGATGTACTGGACCGTTTCCGCAACGGCGGCCGCGGTGCTTCCTCCATCAAATCCGAGTTGGCCGTATTGGGCGTGCGCGGCATCGCTGCGTTGTCCGGGCGTTTGAAGATGATCGCCGCGCGTTATGCCCTGGTCGAGCCCGCGCTATGGAAGCACCTTTCCGATTATTACGGCCATGCCGAGACGCACGAGTATCAGTACAACGCGGTCGGCCTGTATCCGGGAGTGACGGGGAACACTTCCGTATCGCAGGAATTTGCCGCATTGTTGGCATGGTACGGTGTGAGTGCGGGCGTACTGAGCCCTTTACAGGAACATATCACCGAGCGCCTTATCTCGTATGCGGGCACAGGCTTGCGGCTGGACGACCAATACAACGGCAACGGTTTGTTCGTCTTCGATCTTTCACAACCCACCCCGCCTATGCGCCTGGCTGGCGACGCCACCGTGCATCCGTCCTTGCGTTTTCTTTCGGTGGCCGATGCGCTGAAAATGCTGGGCAGCCTGCTCAAGACGCTGGAGAAAGGCATCGTGCCTGACGACGTCAGCTTCTGCGGTGCGACCTATGAGACAGATCTGGTGCGCGACATATTGCGTCGTCTGATCGATAACCTGACCCAGCCGCTGCCGACTCGCCGCAATCCGCGCCGCAAGATCAACGTCAACCTGAAAGTGGCCAACGGTTTCTTCAAGATGCTGGAACAGGCCGATATCGGCCTGAATTTCATGAGTTCCAGCGAAGGCGAAACATGGGACGTGGAAGACATCAGCGCGACCGGTTTCCGCAGTGTGGTCCCGGTTCCGCGCGCCGAAGGGGTCAAGATCGGCTCGCTGATCGGCAGCAGGCCGGAGAACGTGCAGAACTGGGGGGCGGGCATCGTTCGTCGCCTGAGCCGCGACGACAAGAACAATCTGCACATCGGCGTGGAAGTGTTGAGCACACAGATCGTCGGCGTCTCACTGGCCGACCGTATCATCTCGGAGGATACCGAGAAGGAGATCGAGGTTGCCATGTATCTGAACCGGCCTGCGGACACCAGCGGTGAGGCATGGCTGCTGATGAAGCCGAACACCTTCTCGCCCAGTCACAGCATGAACATGGATCTGAACGGAAAGAGTTATCTGTTGCTGCCGCTGGCGCTGGTGGAAAGCGGTGACGACTATGATCTCGCGCGTTATCGCCGCATGGAACAGGAAGGCGCAGCCGCAGCCGAGTAGGCTGTCACGTGGCCAGCCTGGATCTCAGCCACTCTTCGATATCTTCCACTTCTTCCGGGCATACCGAATGCGGCATGTCGTAGCCGCGCCATTCCAGTTCGTACTCTTGTTGCAGCAACTCCTCCGCCGAAGCGCGTCCGAACGCATAAGGGATCACCGGATCGAACTGGCCGTGCGCCATGAAGATGGGCGTGTCCCGGTTGCTGGGATCTGCCTCCGAGGGTAATGTCTTCGCCAGCGGCAGATAAGTCGAAAGCGCCAGTATCCCCCCCAGCTTTTCTTTGTGCCGCAAGCCGGTGTATAGCGCTACTGCACCGCCCTGCGAGAATCCGGCGAGGATGATGTTCTTGGCCGCGATGCCGCGCTGGCGTTCCTGGGCGATCAATCTCTCGACCTCTTCCCGCGATGCGCGGATGCCTTCCGCGTCTTCCATCCTGGCGATGTTGTCGGCGATCCCGGCGGAAGCCGCGCCGGTCAGGATGTCGTACCAGGCACGCATCACATAGCCGCCGTTGATGGTCACAGGCCGCATCGGCGCATGCGGAAAAAGGTAGCGCACTGCGACGGGAAGCGCGATCTCCCCGGCGATGGGAACGAAATCTTCGCCGTCGGCGCCAAGACCGTGGAGCCAGATGATGCTGTGCTTCGGCTCGGGTCCGGTTTCGAGTGTGATGTGGGGAAGGACAGGGGACATTGGTTGTGCCTGATTGAGCCGGATGACAGTCGATCCCGCGAACGCGGGTGTTACAGCGGTTCGGGAATGATCTCGCGCAGTACCTGGAAAAGTTCTCGGTAGGACTTGGGCGGTTTCAGCGCCTCTTTTTCCTTTTGCGCGTTGCGGATCAATGCGCGCAGGCGTTGTGCATCGGCTTCGGGGTGGGCGGCCAGCAACTCGGTGAGGGCATCAGGTTGTTCCAGCAGGCGGTCGCGCCAGTGCTCGACCTGATGCAGCCAGGCCGTATGCTGGCGCGAGACGCCGTTCCATGCGTCGAGCTTGGCGACGATGGGTGCGGGCTCCACGTCGCGCATCAATCTGCCGATGTATTGCAACTGGCGGCTGAGCGCGCCGAATTTGGTGATGCGCTTGTACTCCATGATGGCTTCCAGCAGGTTCTCGTCCAGATTGAGTTCGCGCAGCTTCTCGTTGGACAAGGCTGTGAGGGTCTTGCCGAGATCCTGCAGTTCGAGCATCTGCTTCTTGATCTTGGTCTTGCTGGGCGGGAGTTCTTCTTCCAGCTCGTCGTTATTGTGTTGGCGCGTGTTCATGGGGTCGGTAAGGTTCAACGGATGTTGCTATGATAGCGCCTCCCGACGAACCAGCCGCCCGAATTTTTATGAACGCCAACGTTTCAAAAGCTCCGCACACCGCCGACACCCTGAAGCAACTCGCCACGGACATCATTGCCTATGCGGGCAAACAGGGCGCTTCCGCCTGCGCGACCGAGGTGTCGGAAGGTTTCGGGCAGACCGTCACCGTGCGCCAGGGCGCGGTAGAGACCATCGAGTACAACCGCGACAAAGGCATGAGCGTTTCCGTCTATCTCGGACAACGGCGCGGCAATGCCAGCACTTCCGATTTTTCGATGCGGGCGGTGCGCGACACCGTCGATGCCGCGCTCAACATCGCGCGCTATACCGCAGAGGACGATTGCGCCGGACTGCCGGATGCCGACCAGCTTGCCACCGAATTCCCCGATCTTGATCTGTACCATCCGTGGATGCTGGAAGTGGAGCAGGCCATAGGGCTGGCGCGCGAATGCGAGCAGGCAGCGCTGCACGCCGACAAACGCATCCGCAATTCGGAAGGGGCGACGGTGAATGTGCATGAAGGGCAATTCATCCAGGCCAACAGTCTCGGTTTTATCGGCGGCTATCCCGGTTCGCGTCACAGCATGAGTTGCTCGGTGATCGCCGGCAAGGACGATGCGATGGAGCGCGACTACTGGTACAGCGTGGCGCGGAATGCCGGCGAGATACTGCGGGTGGAGGAGATCGGCCGTATCGCAGCGGAACGCACCGTGCGCCGCCTCAAGGCGCGCAAGCTCGATACCATGCAGGTGCCCGTGTTGTTCGAGGCACCCGTTGCCGCCAGCCTGCTCGGGCATTTCGTCGGGGCGGTGAGCGGTGGCAGCCTGTACCGCAAATCGTCATTCCTGCTCGATCACCTCGACAAGCCCGTGTTCGCCTCCCATATCGATCTTGCCGACATACCCGATATCCCGCGCGGACTGGCCTCCAGTCCGTTCGACGATGAAGGCGTGCGCGTGCGCAGCCGCAACATCATCGAGGGCGGTGTGTTGCGCGGCTATTTCCTCGGCAGTTATTCGGCACGCAAACTCGGTATGCAGACCACCGGCAATGCCGGCGGCAACCATAACCTCATTCTGCGTTCCGGCAGGCAACAGGATTTTCCGGAACTGCTGAAGAGCATGGGGCGCGGTCTGCTGGTCACCGAACTGCTCGGGCACGGCGTCAACAGCGTCACCGGCGATTATTCGCGCGGCGCGGCGGGATTCTGGGTGGAACACGGCGAGATCCAGTATCCGGTGCACGAGATCACCATCGCCGGCAACCTCAAGGACATGTACCGCGACATCGCCGCCATCGGTAACGATGTCATCGTGCAGGGCTCGCGCCAGTGCGGCTCCATCCTGATCGAGAAGATGACCGTGGCAGGACGCTAAAGCGGAGATTCCTTGTGCGGCTGAATTGTTACACCCTCCAAAAAAACCGTTGACGCCTTCCTCGCGACTTGGGTATAAAACCCTGCCGCACAAGTGGTCTGGGCTGCGGCGCACAAAAACATAGGAGGAGCGGAGCCATGGGTTTTTTTTCCAAGTTGTTCGGACAGGACAAGAAGATCGAAGCAGATGTGCGCGAGTCGATCCGTTCTGAGATCGATATTCCCCAATGCATTGAAGCGCATATGAAATGGAAAGGGCGGCTGCAGAGTTATCTGGACGGGACTTCAACAGAGGTGCTGGACCCCATGGTCGTCTGCCGCGATGACCAGTGTGTGCTGGGCAAGTGGATACACGGCCCGGCACTCAAATATTTCCATGATGACGAGGGTTTTCACAAGTTGCGTTCCGACCACGCCAATTTCCACTATGTGGCGGGGACGGTGATCAAGAAAGTGCAGGAAAAAGACCTGGCCGGTTCAGATGCGCTGATGAGAAGCGAGTATGCGCGTGCATCCCGCGACGTCATTCAGGATCTGACGGAGTTGAACAAGCATCTGCATCACCAGGGCTGATCCTGGTGTTCAGTTGAAGAACTTCTTCAGGGAATTGCTCAGCCAGCTTGAGACTTCTTTATCGTCGCTGTTCACGATAGCCTGCACCGACTCGACATAGTCACGGTCTTCGCCCTTGATGTGGCTGGCGAGCCAGCCTTGCAGCAGATTCAACAGCAGGGGGGCGACGTTCTCGCCCTGGTTGGCGCGCCCCCTGATCTCGGCGACCTTCTTCATGAAGATCTCGTGGATGCGCCGATGTGCTTTGAGATAAGGATAGCCTGCTTTTTCCTGCAGAGCCTCTTCGAATTCGAAGTGGGTGACAGTGTAATTGAGCAGACCTTCCATCACATGGTCGGTTTCCTCGTTATTGCCTGTGCGGCAAGCATCATCCAGTTCGTTGATGAAGTCGATGATCCGCTTGTGTTGCGTATCGATGATCGGAATGCCGCATTCCAGATCGTGGGCCCACTCCATGTATGCCATACGTTCCCCCCTGTTGCTGCCTGCTTGAGCAGGTCTGAGCCGCCACGTTTGCTTCATTGAAGCAACATCCCCGATCCCCGCCGGGAAATCCAGCACGCATTCTGCTTTAAACGGGGCGGATTTGTAATTGTTTTTTCAGCCGTACCGTTTTGCTCAGCGCGGTTCGATCTGCCACAGGTGTTGTGACACCGAGAACCACGCACCCAGCCAGCCCAGGTAGGCCGAGAATCCCAGCAGGGTCAGGCTGTCGCCTGTGGTCAATCCTTGCAGGCTGAAATCGCTGGCGTAGAGTTGGGCGAGCGCGCTGAGGGTGTGGTTGAGCAACAGCAGGCTGGCGGAGATCAGCAGCCATGCCGCTACACCGCCCAGCAGCCCTTGGGTGAGGCCGAAGTAAAGGAAGGGACGGCGGATGAAGGCATCGGTCGCGCCGATCAGTTTCGCCACCTCGATCTCCTCCCGGCGGGTGAGGATCTGCAAGCGGATGGTGTTGAAGGTGATGGCGACCAGGGCGAAACTCAGCAGCACGGCGAGGATGATCACTGCCATGCGGCCGAAATCCAGCAACGCTTCGAGCTTGTGCACCCAGGCCGAGTCGAGCTGCACATGCTCGAAGCGCTGCCAGGTCTTCAATTCATCGCGCAATGCTTCCAGTGATGCAACGCTGCTGTCTTTGGGATGGATGACGAAAGCATCCGGCAGCGGATTCTGCGACAGGCCGCCGATGATGTCGGACAGGCCGGTACTCTGCTGCATCTTCTTCAGTGCGGTTTCGCGCGGCACGAATTCGATGCGTTTGATCGCCGCATGTTGTTTGAGTCTGTCGCCGATGCGCTCGATGTCGCCGACGCCGGTGCCCGAAGCCAGAAACACGCTGATCTGCGGCGTGCCCGCTATCTGCGCTCCCAGCGCCTGCACACTTTTCAACAACACATAACCGCCGACCGGCAGGCTCAGCGCGATGCCGATGATGAGGATGTTGAGCAGCGTCGCATTCGGTGCAAGCAACAGACGCTGCAGGGTGAAACGCAGCACACGCAGATGTTCGATCAGCGTCTTCATGCCTGTCCCGAGCTTGTCGAATAACCAGCGACTTGGCCTTTGTCGTTTGAAGGCCTAGTCGAATGGCTGGTAGTTTCATCAGTGGCCTGTCCCGAGCCTGTCGAATGGGCCTGCAATTCTCCCTTCCTGAGATGCAAGGCCCTTGCAGGGAACTGGCGCAGGATGCCCTCGTCGTGGGTGGAGATGAGCAGCGTCACGCCGACCTGATGGAACGATTTGAAAATGTTCATGATCTCGTTCGAATATTCGGTATCAAGATTGCCGGTGGGTTCGTCCGCCAGCAGGATGGTGGGGCGGTTCACGATCGCGCGGGCGATGCACAGGCGTTGCTGCTCGCCGCCGGAGAGCGCGATGGGGTTGGCTTTCTCGCGCTCGAGCAGGCCGACCTTGTCCAGCGCGGCGCGCACGCGCTTGCCCGCCTCGCGGTGGTCGAAGCCGCAGATCTGTAATGGCAGCATGACGTTGTCGAAGGCGCTGCGGTCGAACAGCAGTTTGTGGTCCTGGAAGATCAGCCCGATGTTGCGGCGCAAGGCGGGGATGGCGGCGGGCTTGATGGAGCGGATGTTCTGTCCCTTGACCAGCACACCGCCGCTGCTCGGGCGCTCGATGGCGGCGACGAGCTTGAGCAACGTGCTCTTGCCCGCGCCGGAGTGCCCGGTGAGATACACCATCTCACCCTCGGCGATGTCGAAGCTGAGGTTCTTCAGCGCTTCGTGGCCGCCGGGATAGCGCTTGCAGACCTGGTTGAATCTGATCACTGTTCGAGTCCTAACAATGCGGCGACAAAGTCCTCCGCCACGAACGGGCGCAGGTCATCCAATCCCTCACCCACGCCGATGAAACGCACCGGGATGGGATGGGCCTTGGCGATGGCGGCGATGACGCCGCCCTTGGCGGTGCCGTCGAGCTTGGTCAATACCAGGCCGGTCACCTGCAATGCCTCGTCGAAGGCTTTTACCTGCGACAGCGCGTTCTGTCCGGTGTTGGCATCCAGCACCAGCAGCACTTCGTGCGGCGCGCCCGGCAGCGCCTTGTCGATCACGCGTTTCACCTTCTTGATCTCTTCCATCAGGTGCGCCTGAGTGGTCAGTCGTCCGGCGGTGTCGGCCAGCACCACGTCGATGCCGCGCGCCTGCGCCGCCTGTACCGCGTCGTAGATCACCGCGGCGGCATCACCGCTCTGCTGCGCGATGACAGTGACGTCGTTGCGCTTGCCCCATTCCATGAGCTGTTCGCGCGCGGCGGCGCGGAAGGTGTCGCCCGCGGCCAGCAGCACCGACTTGCGCCGGTTCTGGAAATGTTTGGCCAGTTTGCCGATGGAGGTGGTCTTGCCCGCGCCGTTGACGCCGCACAGCATGATGACGAAAGGTTTATGCGGGGCGACATCCAGCGGCTGGGCCAGCGGCTGCAAGAGCTTGAGCAGGGCATGCGCCAGTGCCTCCTTCAGTTGTCCGGCCTCGGTCAGCTGTTGTTCTTTGACCCGGTGGCGCACATCGGCGAGCAGTGCGCGCGTTGCGTCCATGCCCACATCGCTGGTGATGAGAATGGTCTCCAGTTCCTCGTAGAGGTCTTCGTCGATGCGACCGCCGGGAACCAGCAGGGCGGTGAGCTGTCCACCCGTGCGCGCCAGACTGCCCGTCAGACGGGTCAGCCAGTTGGTCGATTCGGCGGTGGCGGGAGTCTTTTTAAGGAAGCTAAACATGCAAGGGTGTTCGGGTTTGGATGAAATGTCGCATAATGCGCGCTCATTTTATGCCGAATCGCGCATCCATAGGGTAGGGAAATGAGAGTCCATTTAGTCGTTGTCGCGTTATTGCTCCAGGTCGCCGCCGCCGCACAGGCCGAAGTATATGAAAGGACGTTGAGCAACGGGCTCAAGGTCATCGTCAAGGAAGACCATCGCGCGCCGGTGCTGGTACAGCAGATATGGTATCGCGCGGGCAGTATGGACGAGCGCACCGGCGTCACCGGCGTGGCGCATGTTCTTGAACATCTGATGTTCAAAGGTACCAAAGACGTTCCGGTCGGCCAGTTCTCCAAGGTCATCGCCGCGGCAGGCGGGCGCGAGAACGCCTTCACCAGTTACGACCACACCGCCTACTTCCAGCAGCTGCACAGATCGAAACTGTCGCTGGCGATGAAGCTGGAATCCGACCGCATGCACAACCTGCTGATGTCGGAAAAGGAGTTCGCGAAAGAGATCAAGGTGGTGATGGAAGAACGCCGCTGGCGCACCGACGACGAGCCGCGCTCGCTGCTGTTCGAGAAACTGATGGCGGCCGCGTTCCAGGAGCATCCCTACCATAACCCGGTGATCGGCTGGATGACCGATCTGCAGAACATGACCGCCGAAGATGCGCTGGACTGGTACAAGACCTGGTATGCGCCGAACAACGCGACACTGGTGATCGCCGGTGACGTCCGGGCTAGCGAAGTGTTCGCGCTGGCGCAGCGTTATTACGGCAGCATCCCGGCGGGCGAATTGCCACAGCGCAAGGCGGTGGGTGAATCGGCCCAGCTCGGTATCAAGCGTCTGACGGTCAAGGCCCCGGCGGAGCTGCCCTTCATCGTCATGGCCTGGCATGCGCCTACCCTGCGCGATGCCGAGAAGGACTGGAAACCCTACGCACTGGACGTGCTGGTCGGTGTGCTCGACGGCAACAGCTCGGCGCGTTTGAACAAGTCGCTGGTGCGCGAGCAGCAGGTGGCGATGGATGTGGGCACGGGTTACGACAGCGTGGCGCGCGGTCCCGGCCTGTTCGTGATCGAGGCGACGCCGCGCGAGGGCAAGACGGTGGGCGAAGTGGAAACCGCATTGCGCGCGCAATTGGCGCTGCTGGTGCGCGACGGCGTGAGCGCGGAAGAGTTGCAGCGCGTCAAGGCGCAGGTGACGGCGGGCGAAGTGTACAAGCGCGACTCGGTGTTCTATCAGGCCATGCAGATCGGCCAGATGGAAAGCGCAGGCATGTCGCACAAGGACATTCCGGTGATGCTGCAGAAGTTGCAGGAGGTCACCGCGCAGCAGGTGCAGGACGTGGCGCGCGAACTGTTCAGCGACGATCGGTTGACGGTGGCGACGCTGGACCCGCAACCCTTGCCGGATAAACCCAAACACGCCGGAGGAGCAGTCCATGCTCACTAAGATACTTTCTGCAGTCGTTCTGTCGCTCGTGGTCAATGTCGCTTTCGCAACCCCCGAGATCCAGCACTGGCAGGCACCCAGCGGAGCACGCGTGTATTTCGTCGAAGATCACGGCCTGCCGATGCTGGATGTGGCGGTGAACTTCCCGGCGGGCGGAGGTTTCGATACGGCGGGCAAGGTCGGGGTGTCGCATGTCACTTTCGGCATGCTCGACCTCGGTGCGCAGGAACTGAGCGAGGACGATATCGCGCGCAAGCTGGCGGATATCGGCGCGCAACTGGGCGGGAATTTTGATTCCGATCGTGCCGGATTGTCCCTGCGCACATTGAGCAGCGCAAAGGAGCGCGATGCGGCGCTGGATATCCTGGCGCGCTGCCTGCAGCAGCCGTTGTTTCCCGAGGATGTGCTGGCGCGCGAGAAGGCGCGGCTGATCGCCTCGTTAAAAGAGGCGGAGACGCAGCCGGAGAGCATCGCCGACAAGGCATTCGGTCAGGCGGTGTTCGGCGTGCATCCCTACGGCTGGCATGCCGAAGTGGCCGATGTGGAGAAGATACAGCGCGCCGATCTGGAAGGTTTCTACCGTGCGCACTACGGCGCGAAACATGCGGTGGTCGCCCTGATGGGCGACATCTCGCGCGCGCAGGCGGAAGCCATCGCGCAGCGGCTGACCGCGAAGCTGCCGGACGGTGTCGCCGATGATCGCATCGCGCCGGTGATGATACGCATCAAACCCAGCGAGCAGCGCATCGCACATCCGGCCAGCCAGAGCCACATCCTGATCGGCACGCCGGGCGTGGCGCGCAACGACGAGGATTATTTCCCGCTGTATGTCGGCAACTACATCCTCGGCGGCGGCGGCTTCGTCTCGCGCCTGATGCATGAGGTGCGCGAGAAACGCGGCCTGGCTTACAGCGTGTACAGCTATTTCATGCCCATGCAGCAGCCGGGCGCGTTCCAGATCGGTTTGCAGACCAAGAAGGAACAGGCCGACGAGTCGCTCGGACTGGTGCGCGATACGCTGAAGACCTTCGTGCAGAACGGCGTGACCGAGAAGGAGTTGCGCGCGGCCAAGCAGAACATCGGCGGCGGTTTTCCGCTGCGCATCGACAGCAACAGGAAGATACTCGATTACCTGGGCGTGATCGGCTTCTACGAGTTGCCGCTGACTTACCTCGACGACTTCACCGCCAACGTCGGAGCCGTCACCACCCGGCAGATACGCGATGCATTCAAACGCCGCATCGATCCGGACGCGATGGCGACGGTGATTGTGGGCGCGCCAGTGGAAAAAACTGGAGCAGAGAAATAAACAAGGTCCGTATCATTGGCGGTACCCACCGCAGCCGCCTCATCGAGTTCCCCGATGCCGAAGGTTTGCGCCCCACACCGGACAGGGTGCGCGAGACGCTGTTCAACTGGCTGGGGCAGACCCTTTACGGCAAGCGCTGTCTCGATTTGTTCGCGGGCAGCGGTGCGCTGGGCTTCGAGGCCGCCTCGCGCGAGGCGGAACAGGTGGTGATGGTGGAGAATAACCGTAGTGTCTATCAGGCATTGCAGGGCAATTTGAAGAAGCTGGCGCTTGGCAATGTAGCCTTACGCTGCGAGGATGGGCTAAAATTCGCCCGGCAAGTGAACGGGTTGTTCGATGTGGTCTTCCTCGACCCCCCGTTTAAAAGCGATTGTCTGCCCCAATTATTGCCCCTGCTGGCGAACAGTTTGGCGCAAGGCGGGAAGGTCTATCTGGAAAGCGGTGCGGTGTTCGAGCCGGACGCAAGCTGGAAAGTCCTCAAGCGTGCCAAGGCGGGAGCGGTGCATTACCAATTACTGGAACGCGTATGAGCATGACCAAAGTGATTTACCCCGGCACCTTCGACCCCATCACACGCGGGCACGAGGATGTCGTGCGCCGCGCCGCCGGATTGTTCGGCGAGGTGGTGGTGGCCGTCGCGGCCAGCCGTACGGCGACCCTGTTCACCCTGGACGAGCGTGTGGCGATGGCGCGCGAGGTGTTCGCCGGGTTCGACAACGTCAAGGTCGAAGGTTTTGACGGTTTGTTGATGAACTATGTGCGTTCGAAGGACGCCCGTGTGGTGTTGCGCGGTCTGCGCGCGGTGTCGGACTTCGAGTACGAGTTCCAGATGGCCGGGATGAACCGTACGCTGCATCCCGATGTGGAGACCGTATTTTTGACGCCGGCCGAGCAATACACCTTCATCTCGGCCAGCATCGTGCGCGAGATCGCGCGTTTTGGCGGCGACGTGAGCAAATTCGTATCACCTTCCGTGGTGGCGAAACTGAAAACAAAGAATCAACGATAAAGGAGAGTAGAAAATGTCACTGATCATCACCGACGAATGTATCAACTGCGACGTGTGCGAGCCGGAATGCCCCAACGGCGCCATCTCGCAAGGCGATACCATCTACGTCATCGACCCTGCCAAATGCACCGAGTGCGTCGGCCACTACGACACGCCGCAATGCGTGGATGTATGCCCGGTCGATTGCATCCCGCACGACCCGGCGCATGTGGAAAGCAAGGAACAGTTGCAGGCCAAATATGAAAAGCTGATGGCTGCGAAGAAGTGATGTCCGTTGTCCTACCCAAGAAGCCCGCGCATAGCCGCGGGCTTCTTCACGTCTGACGCACTTCAAATCTACTGCGGATAGGAGTAGGCTGAACCTTGGAGGCAGAGGCTCATCTCGGCAAACAGAGTCCGCACAGATGGATTCGCAGAACATTCATTCCAATTCCCGCAGTGCCATGCCGGTGCTGCTGATCATCGTGGTCATGCTTGCTACCCTGCTGGCAGGTAGTGTCCTGTTCGATAATCTGCGCAACGGGATTCGCAGGGATGTCCAGGGCAATATCACGGCAGTGGGCAAACTCAAGGCGAACCAGATCGAATATTGGCTGGGAGACCGCGTCAGCGATGCCAGGATATTTTCCGAGAATTCATTCTTTTCCCATGAGGTGATGTTGTGGCTGAGCGAGGGCAGGCGCCACGATGCCAGACGCGGACGCCTCATCGAGCACATGGGCGGCTTCCTGGGGGGGAACAGCTTCCGCTCCATCGTGTTGTATGACGCCGGCGGTCGGGTGATGCTGCGCGCGGGCGATGCCATTCATGAGGAAAGCGCGGTTGCGGCCGGGGTGCGAGCCGCCGTGGCTTCCGGCCAAACGGGATTCATCGATCTGCATCTGCATGGCGATGCGTCGTTCCCCGTCGGACTCGGCTTCATCAGTCCGTTACGCGAGGGGAGGGGGTATTTCGGCGCGATCTACCTGGTCGAAGATCCGGAAAAATATCTTTTCCCCATGATCCATGAATGGCCCTCCGACAACGCGGCTGCCGAGACCCAGCTTGTGCGCAAGGAGGGGGACAACGTGCTGTTCCTGGACAAACTCCGCCACCGCGACGAACCTCCACTCGGCTTCAGCCTGCCGCTGGGTACTCCGCAACTGGCCGCTGCCATTGCGTTACGCGGCAAGCAGGGCGTGCTGGAAAACGCCCGCGATTATCGCGGCAGGGCTGTGCTGGCCTATGCGACTGCGATCCCGGGTACGCCGTGGATGCTGATCTCCAAGATCGACGCGGATGATGCCTATCGGAGGATCGACCGGCTGCGGCGTGTGACCGCCATCCTCACCCTGATCATCTTCGGCTTGACCGGTGCGTGGTTCCGGCAATGGCGCCGCCGCGGGCAGGCGGCAATGGAGGCGGCTGTGCTGAAAGAACGGGGACGCGCCGACTTCCTGCAGGTGGAAGGCGCGAAACGTTTCCGCATGGTCTTCGAACACACGGCGCTGCCCATGGTGCGCAACGCGCTGAATGGCGACTTCATCGAAGTCAACGATGCCTGGTGCCATATGTTCGGATACAGCCGCGAAGAGACGCTGACGCAGCATCTTTCCTGGCAGAAGGTCACCCATCCGGAGGATATGGACCCCGGTTCCACGCTGGTGAAGAAATTGCTGTCCGGAGAGATCGCGGAGTTCAGGATCGAGAAGCGCTATATCCGCAAGGACGGCAAAGTGTTGTGGGGGATATCGCAGGTGACGCTGGTGCGCGACGACAAAGGCGTGCCGGAATATTTCATCAGTGCGATACAGGACATCACCGAGCGCAAGCAGTCCGAGCAGCAGATCAGTTTCATGGCCTACCACGACAAACTGACCGGATTGCCCAACCGTGCGCTGCTGTTCGACCGTCTGTCGCAATCGATGTCGCAGGCGAAACGCGACGGCAAATATGTGGCGTTGTTGTTCGTCGATCTGGACGGGTTCAAGGCAGTCAATGATGAGCATGGACACGAGGCGGGTGATGCCGTGCTGAAGATGTCGGCGCAGCGCTTCCTTGCTTGTGTGCGCGCCGCGGACACGGTGGCGCGGTTCGGCGGCGACGAGTTCGCCATCATCCTCGGCAATCTGGATGCGCCGGAACAGGCCAGGGGCGTCGCCGAGAAGATCGTGCAGGCATTCGGACAGAGCCTGGGGTTCGCCGACGGCGGTGAATGCACGGTCGGCGCGAGCGTGGGTATCAGCATCTATCCCGATCATGGCAGCGCGATGGACAATCTGCTGATGGCTGCCGACCGGGCGATGTATGAGAGCAAGCGTCGCGGCAAGAACACCTACACCTTCTTCAAGGATGCCGGCGCGGCGGACGATACTCCCTGGATCAGGTTCGAGAACAGCTATCTGGTCGGTGTCGAGGAGATCGACGAACAGCACCGCAATCTGGTCTATCTGGTGAATCGCCTGAACGATGCGCTCAAGCATGACGAATCGAAGGAGGCGGCCATGCTGATGTTCGATGAGTTGCTGGTGGCGACAACGCATCACTTCGATACCGAAAGCCGCTACATGAGCAGTTATCATTATCCCAATCAAAGCGCGCACGAGGTTGAGCATGCGCATCTGATAAACGAGGCGCTACAGATGAAATCACAGTTCAGGGATGGGCGCGAATTGCTCGCCTTGCAGTCGATCAAGGATTGGCTGCTCGGGCACATCATCTATTCTGACAAGAAGATGGCTGCCTACCTGCGGCAGCAAGGCATGACATGATTCAGTGCTGGCATTGCGGGCAGTAGAAGCTGGCGCGTTGTCCCTGTCGCAGTTGTTTGATCGGTGTTCCGCAGCGGCGGCACGGTTCGCCGCTCCTGCCGTAGACGAAATACGCCTGCTGGAAATATCCCTGCTTGCCGTCGCTGCCCACGTAATCGCGCAGACTGCTGCCACCCTTTCTGATCGCGGCGCGCAATACTTCCTTGATCGTCTTGCCTAACAGTGTGCAACGTTCCCGGCTGAGCTTGCCGGCCGCGAGTTGCGGTTTGATCCCGGCGCGGAACAGCGCCTCGTTGGCGTAGATGTTGCCGACGCCGACCACGAGATGATTGTCCATGATGGCCAGCTTGATGGCGGCTTTGCGTTTGCGCGTGGCGGTGTAGAGATATTCGCCGGTGAAGTCTTTTTCCAGCGGTTCCGGCCCGAGCGCGGCCAGCAACGGGTGCAGCGCGACATCGCCCTCATGCCACAACACTGCGCCGAAACGGCGCGGATCGCGCAGGCGCATCAGCGCGCCATTCCGCAATACCAGATCGAAATGCTCATGCGGCAACGGGGGGGTGGATGAACCCAGGATGCGCAAGCTGCCGCTCATGCCGAGGTGCAGGATCAGCGTGCCGCGGTCGAATGCGATGAGCAGATATTTCGCGCGCCGCCACATCCGGCGGATGGTTTGACCACGCAGCAACGCAGGCAAGCTGGAGGGAATGGGCCAGCGCAGTCTGGGGTTGCGGATGACGACATCGCTGACCTGCTGTCCGGTCAGGTGGGGTGCGAGCCCGCGCAGTGTGGTCTCGACTTCGGGAAGCTCAGGCATTCCTGCGCCGTCGCCACGACCAGAAGCCCGCAGCGACCAGCGCCAGCGGCAGCAGGATGAGGAAGACCGCGCTGATGACGGTGAGTTGGCGTTTGCTCAGGGTGATGGCGCCGTCCTTGGCTGCGTGCGGTTGCACGATGATGAGCTGTTCCTCGTTCGCCAGCCAGTTCACCATATTGATGCCGAGATCGAGATTGCCGCCGTTGCCGGAATAGGTGTTGGCGAGGAAGTTGCCGTTGCCCACCACGACGATGCGTTGCTCGCGGTCGTTCACGTTGCGTTGCAGGGTGACGGCCAGTTCGAACGGGCCGGGGATGTCGCGGTTCTTGTCGAAGCGCTTGCTGGCGCCGTTCTCGCTGACCCAGCCGCGCTGTCCGCCTTCCACCAGCATGTGCTTCTGCCAGCCGCCTTTTGCCTCGATGCTCAGGGCAAGCGCATCTGGAAATGCGGTGAGCAGATCGAAGTCGCGTGTGATGGCGTGCGGCGGGTAGCCTGTGCCCAGCGACCAGTTCATCGGTGCATTCATCTCCTGTGCGGCGGGATCAATCACCGTGCCCGGCAGGAAGGTGAGTCCCAGCTTCTCGGCCAGCGGCTCCATACCGTGCAACGCTTCGTCATCCACCAGCCAGAGCAGATTGCCGCCGTTGTCGACATAGCGCAGCAGTTTTTTCACCTCGCCTGGCATCACCTCCGTCTGGGGATGGGTGAGCACCAGCATGCTGGCGTTGTCCGGCACCTCCTGCGCAATGGCGAGTTTGAGGCTGGCGATGCGGTAGCCGAGTTGCTGCAGGCGACCGCCGAATTCACCGAGGTCATGGTTGGCGCTGCCGTCCAGCCTGCGCTCACCGTGACCGGAGAGATACATCAACAGTTGCTCTTTGGTGTGCGCGAGCCGCATCAGGGCGCTGGAAAGGGTCTCCTCGTTAAGTGTGGTGATGTGTTCGCTGCGTCCCGCGTATTCCACCACCATCTCGCCGTTGCCGCGGATGGCGGCCTTGCGCATCGCCTCCGGTTCCTTCACCGGGTCGACGAAGGTCAGGCTGATGTCGGGTTTGTAGCGCTGATAGAGGGAGATGAATTCGCGGATGAGTTTGCGAATGTCGCCGAGTTGTGCATCCTGCTCGGTGGCATACACGGTGATCTTCACCGGTTCCTGCAACAGGGCCAGTGCATCCACGCTGCCCTGTTCAAGGCTGTTCAGCGCGTTCTGGGTGACATCCCGATGCGCCGGATAACGGGCGGCGAGCTGGTACACCGCACCTGCCGCGAGCAGCACCAGCAGCAGCGCGACGGTCCGTTTGAGCATGGGCAGGAAGCGTTTCATAGGCCGTGCCGCCGTTCATCGTTCAACTGGCGTATCGTCAGCCAGAGCAGGGTCGCGATGAACAGCGCGAAATAGATCAGGTCAGCGCTGTTGACCAGACCCATGTTCAGGTTCTGGAAGTGTGCGTTCGGCGAGAGCGCGCGCAGGAAACTCCTGTTGTCGCTGGCGCTCATCTCCAGCAGCCACAAGCCGAAGGAAAGCCCCAGCGCGCTGGCCGCGGCGATGATGGGTTGTTTGTTCAAGGCCGAGAGGTACAGGCCGAGCGCGGCGTAACTGGCTGCGAGCAGCAGCACGCCGCCGAGATTGGCGAGCATCAGGCCGATGTCGGCATGCGTGCCGAGCAGCAGGGTGGCGAGCATGGCGGCACATCCGGCGATGATGATCGCCAGCAGCGCCAGCAGGCCGAGGAATTTGCCCAGCACGATGTGCGCGGCCGATACCGGCGCGGTAAGCAGCAGCACCCAGGTCTGGTTGCGGCGTTCCTCGGCGATCAGGCGCATGGTGAACAGCGGGATCAGCATCATCAGCATCAGCGCCAATGCTCCGCACAGCGGCGCAGCGACGGCGATGGTCGCGCCGGGCGCATTGTCGAGTTGCGCCAGCTGCGCCTGCACTTGCAGGTAATCGTCCATGCGCGCGAAGTAGAACCAGGCGAACAGGAATTGCAGCAGGGCCAGCATCCACCAGGTGGAGGGCGCGGCGAACAGGCTGCGGAACTCCTTTTTTGCGATGGTGTAGATCATCTCGCTGTTGCCTCGGAAAATTGAAGTCTGCGAAGCATCGATTGCCCCCTGTGACAATTCCACGTCCAGCTTGCTGGACAGTGGATTGCCTGCCTTTGGTGCTCCTTTTGGGGGAGGGTTGGGGTGGGGGAGGTCATGGCGAATCGTTGTGCCATTGTGTACCGCCAGGAGATGACTGCTCGGTGATCTGCAGGAAGGCTTCTTCCATGTTGCCGTTCGCCAGCATCTCCGTGCTGCTGCCGCTGAAGATCAGGCGGCCGTGCTGCAGGATGATCACGCGGTCGCACAGGTTCTCGACTTCGTTGAGCAGATGCGTGGACAGGATCACGCTGCTGTTGTCGCCCAGCTCGCGGATGAGCGTGCGGATATCGCGTATCTGCGCCGGGTCGAGACCGACGGTGGGCTCGTCCAGCACAACCACGGCCGGATTGTGGATGATGGCCTGCGCGATGCCGACGCGCTGCTGGTAACCCTTGGAGAGAGTGCCGATGATCTTTTTGCTGCAATCCTGCAAGCCGCAGCGCTGTTTGGCCAGTGCCAGCGCGTCGGCGAGCTTGTCAGGCGCGATCTTGTGCAGCCGAGCGGCGAACAGCAGGTAGTCATCGACGCGCATATCCCTGTATAGCGGAGGATGTTCCGGCAGGAAGCCGATGCAGGCTTTGGCCCGCTCGGGTTCTTCCGCCAGATCGAAATCGCATATCGCCACCGTGCCTTCGTCCGGCGGCAAGGCACCGGTGAGCATCTGCAGGATGGTGCTTTTGCCCGCCCCGTTGTGACCCAGCAGGCCGAGCACCTCGCCGCGCCGCAGTTCCAGCGAAACGCCGCTCACCGCGACCAGATGCGCGCCGTGGCGGCGGGTGAGATCATGTGCGGAAAGGGTGACTGGAGCGCTCATGCAGACAGAACGGAGAGGTTTTGAGTTAGCGCGAATATAACCTAATATGTCGCCTCGCACCAAAATACCCGGATCGCCATGAATCGCCTCAAACCCCGCTTTGTCCTGTCCCTGATACCGCTGCTGGCAGCCTGCGCGCACGCACCGCAACAGGCGAGCGAGGACATCGCTGCACCGGTGAACAAGGCGAATCTGGAACAGATCGTCGAGACGCCCCAACTCGATCTGCCCAACGCGGTGTTGACCGACCGCCTGCTGTACGAATTCCTGCTGGGCGATATCGCCGCCCAGCGCGGCAAGCCGGAACTGGCGGCGCAGGCCTACCTCGATCTGGCCAGGAACACGCGCGACCCCCGTGTGGCCAGACGCGCCGCACAGCTCGCGTATGAAGCGCGCCAGATGGAAGTGGCGGTCGAAGCGTTCAAGCTGTGGCAGGAACTGGAGCCTTCCTCGCCACTGGCCAAGCAGATGCTGCTCTCGCTGTTGCTGAGCGGCGGCAAGCTGCAGGAGGCGCGTCCGCATCTGGAAATGATATTGAAGGCCGAACCGGGCAAGGCGGGTCACACCTTCATGAACATCTACCCGCTGGTTTCGCGCACGCCCGACAAGGCCGCTGCGCTCGACTGGCTGATCGAAGTGACCCATCCCTACCCGGATGTGGCGGAGGGGCATTGGGCTGTCGCACAGGCGGCGGCGGCTGCGGGCAAGAACGATCTGGCGCAGGCCGAGGCGCAGCGCGCGGTGACCCTGAAGCCGGACTGGGATATGGCGGCGGTGTTCGAGGCGGAGCTCTATCTGGGCAGCGAACCGAAAAAAGGCCTGGAGCTGTTGCGGCGATTCCTGAACGCACACCCCGACAACAAGGATCTGCGCCTGTACTACGCCCGCGCGCTGCTCAACCAAAAGGAGTACGCCGCCTCGCGCGAGGAGTTCCAGCGCCTGTTGAAGGACCGCCCCGACAATCCCGACCTGGCTTTTGCCATCGCGCTGATCTCCATGCAGATGGGCGAGTACCCGCGCGCCGAACAGGAATTGCAGCAGGCTTTGAGCAAGGGCGGCAAGGAAGAGAGCACGGTGCACCATTACCTCGCGCAGTTGAACGAGGCCAGGCATGACGATGCGGCTGCGCTGGAACATTACCGTCAGGTGAAGGACGGCGACTATGCCTATGCCGCCAGATTGCGCGAAGTCGCACTGCTGAACAAGGCAGGCAAGCTGGCCGGGGCGCGCGAAGCTTTGCAGCGTGCGGTCCCGAAGACCGACCAGCAACGCATACAACTGATCCTCATCGATGCGCAATTGCTGCGCGAGGGCAAGCAATACGAGACCAGTTTCCAGGTGCTGAACCGCGGCCTGGAGAAATTTCCCGAACAGGCCGACCTGCTGTACCAGACGGCGATGGCGGCAGACAAGCTGAAGAAGAACGAGTTGTTCGAGCAGTTGATCCGCAAGCTGATGAAGATCGAGCCGGACAACGCGCATGCCTATAACGCGCTGGGCTACAGCCTGCTCGACCGCAATGTGCGCATCCCCGAAGCGATGAAGCTGGTGGAAAGAGCCTACCAGCTCGCGCCGGACGATGCCGCCATCATCGACAGCATGGGCTGGGGACATTATCTGCTGGGCAATATGGACAAGAGCCTGGAGTTCCTGCGTCGCGCCTTTACTGCCAACCCCGATCCCGAGATCGCCGCCCACCTGGGCGAGGTGCTGTGGAAACAGGGCGACAAGGATGGTGCGCGGAAAGTCTGGGCCGATGGCGTGAAGGCCAACCCGGACAATGAGGCCCTCAAAGCTGTGATGAAACGTTTTATCCCCTGATATGTATCGTTACCTGTTGCTATTACTGCTGCTGACCGGATGTGCGAGCGCACCGGTCCAAATGCAGCGTTCGGCAGAGCCGGATGCGCCGTTCGCCTTCAACGGCCGCGTCTCGCTCAAGCAGGGCGCGCAGCGCGAAAAAGCGGGCGTGCGCTGGGTGCACAAGGCGAATGAGGATGAGATATTGCTGCTCGCCCCGCTGGGGCAGACCGTGGCGCGCATCTATCGCGACGAGAATAAGGCCACGCTGGTGACCTCCGGCAAAGGTTACCGGGCGCAGGATATGGAGAGCCTGATGCAGCAGGTGCTGGGTTGGCAACTGCCACTCTCCGGGATGCGCTACTGGATCGTCGGGCAGTCCGCGCCGGAAGGCGAATCCAGCTTCGAGATGGCCGCGAGCGGCCAACTCGGCGTGCTGCGCCAGCAAGGTTGGGTGATCGGCTACTCGCGCTATACATCGGACAGGATGGATGCCCTGCCGCTGCGCCTGAGCCTCAAGCGCGAGGGGGTGGAGGTACTGCTGGTCATCGACGAGTGGGAATTGCTGCCGCCATGAAGTCGCTCAGCTGTCCGGCCCCGGCCAAGCTCAATCTGTTCCTGCATGTGACCGGTCGACGCGCCGACGGTTACCACCTGCTGCAGACCCTGTTCCGCTTCATCGACCTCAACGACACCCTGCATTTCACCCCGCGTCCCGATGGCGAAGTCCGCCGCATCAATGCATTGGACGGCGTGCCGCCCGAGCAGGACCTGTGCGTGCGCGCCGCGCGCCTGTTGCAGCAGGAGACCGGCTGCAAACTGGGCGTGGACATCGAACTGGAGAAGCGTATCCCCATGGGCGGCGGTCTGGGCGGCGGCAGTTCGGACGCGGCCACCACTCTGCTGGCCTTGAACCGCCTGTGGGGATTGGGGCTGTCGCGTGAACGGCTGATGCAGCTGGGGCTGACCCTGGGGGCCGATGTGCCGGTATTCGTGTACGGCGAGAACGCCTATGCCGAAGGGGTGGGCGAGCAGTTGCAGTCCTATCCTCTGGCCGAGGCGTGGTATGTGGTGCTGTGCCCGCCGGTGCACGTGCCGACGGCCAGGATATTCACCCATCCCGAATTGACACGGGATACGATTTCGATGACAATGCGCGCCCTTCCGAAGGGGCAGGATTTTCGGGCAGGTCGGCAACAGGGTCTGAACAACGATCTGCAGGCCGTGGCTTGCAAGTTGTACCCTGAAGTGGCTCAACATCTGGCGTGGCTCGCGCGTTTCGCGCCCGCGCTGATGACTGGATCCGGCGCATGCGTTTTCGCCGAGTTCGCCACGGAAGCAGAAGCAAAAGCAGTATTGCGGCAGTTGCCGCCGGACATGCGCGGATTCGTCGCGCGCGGCCTGCAACAGCACCCGTTGCGGGATTTCGCTACATAGAGTTTATTGGGGAGTCGCCAAGTGGTAAGGCATCGGATTTTGATTCCGACATTCGTAGGTTCGATCCCTACCTCCCCAGCCAGTTTTCAGGACGTTTCCAAGACACCGTGGGCGCTCGTGCCCACTTCAACTTTGCGAGGTGACCATGTCCGGCGACATGATGGTTTTCACCGGTAATGCCAATCCCAAACTCGCGCATGAAGTGGCGAAGCATCTTCACATCCATCTCGGACGCGCCACGGTCGGACGTTTCTCCGACGGCGAAGTGATGGTCGAGATACTCGAGCATGTGCGCGGCAAGGACGTATTCGTGCTGCAATCCACTTGCGCGCCGACCAACGACACGCTGATGGAAGTGATGGTGATGGTCGATGCGCTGAAACGCGCTTCCGCCGGGCGCATCACCGCCGCGATGCCCTATTTCGGCTATGCCCGCCAGGATCGCCGTCCGCGTTCTGCGCGCGTGGCGATCACCGCCAAGGTGGTGGCGGACATGCTGACCGGCGCGGGCGTCGACCGCCTGCTGACCATGGACCTGCACTCCGACCAGATCCAGGGCTTCTTCGATATGCCGGTGGACAACATCTATGCTGCCCCCATCCTGCTGTCGGACGTGTGGAAGCAGAACTACAGCAACCTGATCGTGGTTTCGCCGGACGTGGGCGGTGTGGTGCGTGCACGTGCGCTGGCCAAGCGCCTTGAATCCGATCTGGCCATCATCGACAAGCGTCGTCCCAAGCCGAACGTGGCCAAGGTGATGAACATCATCGGCGACGTGGCCGGACGCACCTGCATCATCATGGACGACATGGTGGATACCGCCAACACCCTGTGCGAAGCGGCCAATGCATTGAAGGAAAAAGGTGCCGAGCGCGTGATCGCCTACTGTACGCACGGCGTGTTGTCGGGCCCGGCGATCGAGCGTCTGGAGAAGTCGGCGATTGACGAACTGGTGGTGACCGATACCATCCCTCTGCGCGAAGAAGCGCGCAACTGCAAGCGTATCCGCCAGCTGAGCGTGGCGGAACTGATGGCAGAAACGATGCGCCGCATCAATGCGGAAGAATCGGTCAGTTCGCTGTTCATGGATTAAGTATTTGCGGTGGCCATGTCGGTCATCGCGCAACCCGAAGCTCACTGGTCGCGGAGAGCTTCATTAGAAGTGGAGAAGTAAAATGGCAATCGAAATCGCAGCAACAACACGCAATGTGCAAGGAACGGGTGCGAGCCGCCGTCTGCGCAAAGCGAATCGCGTTCCCGGCATCGTTTACGGTGCAGGCGAGGCGACCATGATCGAACTCGATCACAACACACTGTACTACGCACTGCGCAACGAGGCGTTCCACGCTTCCATCCTGTCGCTGGATCTGGACGGCAAGAAGCAGTCCGTCCTGTTGCGCGACTTCCACATGCACCCGTTCCGCCAGCAAGTTCAGCATATCGACTTCCAGCGCGTCGATGCGAAGAAGAAGATCCACATGAAGGTGCCATTGCACTTCACCAACGCCGAAGTTTCCCCGGGCGTGAAGACCGGCGGCGGCATCATCAGCCACGTGCTGAACGAACTGGAGATCACCTGCCTGCCGGCCGATCTGCCAGCAGCCATCGAAGTGGATCTGGCGCATCTGGATCTGGGTCACTCCATCCACGTGTCCGACGTCAAGCTGCCCAAAGGTGTTGAAGTGGCAGGCCATCACCACGCCAGCGATGCCGTGGCGACGGTGCAAGTGCCGCGCGGCCACGTTGAAGCCGCAGCCGAAGCGGCTGCAGCCGAAGCGGCTTCCGCTGCAGCAGCGCCTGCTGTAGCTGCTGCTGCACCCGCTGCCAAGAAGTAAACAGCATCAGGAACGACCCGCCATGCCATCTAACGGTGCATGGCGGGTTTTTTCATTATGAGCGAACCGTTCAAACTCATCGTCGGGCTCGGCAATCCGGGCCGTGAATACGAAGCTACGCGCCACAACGCCGGGTTCTGGTGGGTGGACGAACTGGCGCGTTTGCATAATGCTAATTTCAAGGCAGACAGCAAATTCCACGGTTTGGTCGCCAAGGCCAATCTGCACGGGCACGAAGTGCATCTGCTCAAGCCGCAGACCTTCATGAACGTGAGCGGTCGCGCAGTCGGTGCGGTGGCGCAGTTCTACAAGATCGAACCGGCGCAGATGCTGGTGGTACATGACGAACTCGACCTGCCGCCGGGAAGCGCAAAACTGAAACTGGGAGGCGGTCACGGCGGGCATAACGGGCTGAAGGACATCATCGCGCATCTGGGCACGAAAGATTTCTGGCGCCTGCGCATCGGTGTCGGTCATCCCGGCAACCGCGCGGAAGTGGTGAACTACGTACTCAATGCACCGCGCAAGGAAGAGCAAGTATTGATCGATGAGGCGCTGCAGCGTGCACAAGATGTCGCGGCACTGATCATCGAAGGCACGCTGGAAGCGGCGATGTTGAAGCTGCATAGCCATAAGGACTGAGTGCTGAGGCAAACCTGCACTCCGTTTTTCTCAGCACTCAGCACTCCGTACACAGCACTTTAAAAGGAACAACCATGAGTCTCAAATGCGGTATCGTCGGTCTCCCCAATGTGGGCAAATCCACGCTGTTCAACGCGCTCACCAAGGCGGGCATCGCGGCGGAGAACTATCCTTTCTGCACCATCGAGCCCAACGTCGGCATCGTCGAAGTGCCGGATCCGCGCATGGACGAACTGGCGAAGATCGTCAAACCGCAGCGCATGCAACCCGCCATCGTCGAGTTCGTCGATATCGCCGGGCTGGTCGCGGGCGCCTCCAAGGGCGAAGGCCTGGGCAACCAGTTCCTCGCCAACATTCGCGAGACCGACGCCATCGTCAACGTCGTGCGCTGCTTCGACGATCCAAACGTCGTGCACGTGGCGGGCAAGGTCGATCCGCTTTCCGATATCGAAGTCATCCTCACCGAACTGGCGCTGGCCGACCTCGCCGTGGTGGAGCGCACCATCCAGCGCGACGGCAAGAAAGCAAAATCCGGCGACAAGGACGCGCAGAAGCTGGTGGCCGTGCTGGAGAAATTGTTGCCGCATCTGAACGAAGGCAAGCCGGCGCGCACTTTCATTCTGAGCGATGACGACAAGATCATCATCAAGCCGCTGTGTCTGCTCACCGTCAAACCCGCGATGTATGTCGGCAACGTGCTGGAAGACGGCTTTGAGAACAACCCGCATCTGGACAAGTTGCGCGAACACGCGGCGAAAGAGGGTGCGCCCGTCGTGGCACTGTGCGCCAAGATCGAAGCCGAACTGGCCGACCTCGAAGACGCCGACAAGAAGGAATTCCTCGCCGACCTCGGCCTGGATGAGCCCGGCTTGAACAAGCTGATCCGCACCGGCTACGACCTGCTCGGCCTGCAAACCTATTTCACCGCCGGCGTGAAGGAAGTGCGCGCCTGGACCATTCACAAGGGAGATACCGCACCGCAGGCGGCCGGTGTCATCCACACCGATTTCGAAAAAGGCTTCATCCGCGCGCAGACCATCTCCTACGCCGACTTCATCGCCTGCGGCGGCGAAGCGGGCGCCAAGGAGAAGGGCAAGATGCGCGTGGAAGGAAAAGAGTATGTCGTGCAGGATGGCGACGTGATGAACTTCCTGTTCAACGTTTAATCCGGTTTTTGCGGCGCGTTCTGTTACACTGCGCGCCGCAACATCGTTTCAGTCTGGTTGTTGCCGCCGATTCCGGTACGTAATACCCACCTCATTCAGCCTCAGACTGGCGCTCACACAGGGCGACAGGCCGTTTGTATTTAGAAAGAAACAAAATGTCATTTGCATCCCTCGGCCTGTCCGATGAACTCGTTCGCGCCGTCACCGAGCGCGGTTATACCGAACCCACCCCCATCCAGGCACAGGCCATTCCCGTCATTCTGAAAGGCGGCGACCTCATGGGCGGCGCGCAGACCGGCACGGGCAAGACCGCCGGTTTCACCCTGCCGCTGTTGCAGCGCCTGATGGCCAAGCCCGTTGCGGGCAAGGCGCATATCCGCGCGCTGGTGCTCACCCCCACGCGCGAACTTGCCGCTCAAGTGGAAGAGAGCGTGCGCCTCTACGGCAAGCACCTGCCGCTCAAATCCATGATGATGTTCGGCGGCGTCAACATCAATCCGCAGATCAAGCAACTGCATGGCCGCGTCGATATTCTGGTGGCGACGCCGGGACGTTTGCTCGACCATTTGCAGCAGAAGACCGTCGATCTTTCGCATGTCGAGATACTGGTGCTGGACGAAGCCGACCGCATGCTCGACATGGGCTTCATCCGCGACATCAAGCGCGTGCTCGCCGTGTTGCCCAAGCAACGCCAGAACCTGCTGTTCTCCGCCACCTTCTCCGACGAGATCAAATTGCTGGCCGACGGCCTGCTCAACAGTCCGGCACTGATCGAAGTGGCGCGCCGCAACCAGACTGCCGAACTGATCGAACAGCGCGTGTACCCGGTCGACCGCGAACGCAAGCGCGCCTTGCTCACCCAGCTCATCAAGGACAACAACTGGTTCCAGGTGCTGGTGTTCACTCGCACCAAACACGGTGCCAACAACCTGGCCGATCACCTGAACAAGGAAGACATCCCCGCGATGGCGATCCACGGCAACAAGAGCCAGGCAGCGCGCACGCGCGCACTGGCCGAATTCAAGACCGCCAAGCTGCAGGTGCTGGTGGCGACCGACATCGCCGCGCGCGGCATCGACATCAGCGAACTGCCGCATGTGGTGAACTACGAGTTGCCCAACGTGCCGGAAGACTATGTTCACCGCATCGGCCGTACCGGTCGCGCGGGCAGCGAAGGCGAGGCGAGTTCGCTGGTGTGCATCGACGAGAAGAAACTGCTGCACGATATCGAGCGCCTGATCAAGCGCGAGATCACTGTGGTGCAAGTGCCGGGTTTCGAACCGGACCCGCGCATCAAGGCCGAGCCTATCCTGAACGGGCAGAACCGCGGCGGCGGACAGCGTCAGGGGCAAGGACGCGGACAACCGCGCAGTGGCGGCGGGCAACCCCGTACCGGTGGCGGACCGCGCACCGGCGGTGGCAAACCGGCAGGCGGGGCGAGTCGCGGAGGTGTGCCTTCGTCGGCGCAACACCGCTCAGGCGGGCGCGGTCGGTAAGGGTTCCGTCATTCCGGCGCAGGCCGGAATCCAGTGCATCTTTTGAAAATGCAGTTGGTTATGTCTGCTGCGCAGGAGTTTATTTATGGGCGGATTCCGGCCTGCGCCGGAATGACGGAAATTTTCCAGGGGTTATGAAAATGAACGCAAGCGTAAGCAACGACCAAGCCATCGCCGCCACCAAACTCTGGCTGGAGAAGGCGGTGATCGGCCTTAACCTGTGCCCGTTCGCCAAGGGCGTGCACGTCAAGGGGCAGATACGCTATTTCGTCAGCGCGGCGCAGACGCCGGAGGAATTGCTGGTCGATGTGCAGCGCGAACTGGAAGTACTGGCAGAAGCCAGCCGCGAAAAGATCGACACCATCCTGCTGATTCATCCGCACGTCCTCACCGATTTCCTCGACTACAACGATTTTCTGGCGGTGGTGGATGCGGCGCTGGAAGACGCCGATCTGGCGGGCGAGCTGCAAGTCGCCAGCATGCACCCGCAATATCAGTTCGCCGACACCGAGCCGGACGACATCACCAACTTCACCAATCGCTCGCCTTACCCGACGCTGCATCTGATACGCGAAGTCAGTATCGATGAGGCCGTGGCGGCGTTCCCCGAAGCGGAGACGATCTTCGAGAAGAACATGGAGACCATGCGCAAGCTGGGACATGAGGGCTGGGATGCCTTGGGATTGGCGGAAGTGCAGAATCATAAAAAATGAAGTAGGGTGTTGAGCCATGACGACACCGAACTATTCCGCGCTCACTCCCGACAGCGTACTCAACGCGCTGGAAAGTATCGGCCTGCGCTGCGACGGTCGCCTGCTCGCGCTCAACAGCTACGAGAACCGTGTCTACCAGATCGGCATCGAAGACGGTGCGCCGCTGGTGGCCAAGTTCTACCGTCCCGCGCGCTGGACGGACGAAGCCATCCTCGAAGAGCATGCCTTCGTGCAGGAACTGGTCGAGAGCGAGATACCCGTTGTCCCGGCCCTGGTGATCGACGGCAAGACCCTGCATCTGTTCGACGGATTCCGTTTCTCGGTCTTTGCCAAACACGGCGGACGCGCGCCCGAACTGGAGAACCGCGACACGCTGGAGTGGCTGGGGCGTTTTCTTGGCCGTATTCACGCGGTAGGCGCCATCAAGGATTATCAGCATCGTCCCACTCTCGACATCGCGACCTTCGGCACCGAGCCGCGCGATTTTCTGCTGGCCAACGGCTTCATTCCCGCAGACATCGACGCGGCTTATCGCAGCGTGGCGCAACAGGCGCTGGATGGTGTGCGTCACTGCTTTGACCGGGCAGGCGATGTGAAACGACTGCGTCTGCACGGTGACTGCCACGCAGGCAACGTGCTGTGGACGGACGATGGCCCGCATTTCGTCGACTTCGACGACAGCCGCATGGGACCCGCGGTGCAGGACCTGTGGATGCTGCTTTCGGGCGAGCGCGAAGACCGTGTGCGGCAGATGGGCGACGTGCTGGCGGGCTACGAGGATTTCTGTGAATTCGACGCGCGCGAACTGCATCTCATCGAAGCCCTGCGCACTCTGCGCCTCATCCACTACTCGGCATGGCTCGCGCGGCGCTGGGACGATGCCGCGTTCAAGCAGGCCTTTCCGTGGTTCAACACGCAGATCTACTGGCAGAACCGCATCCTCGAATTGCGCGAACAGATCGCCCTCATGGAAGAACCTCCGCTGTGGCAAAACTGAGCGAGCACTGCCCCTGCGGTAGCAGCAAACCCTACATCGCCTGCTGCGCCCGCTACTTGGAAGGCAACGTACCCGCCCCCACCGCCGAATCCCTCATGCGGTCCCGCTACTCCGCCTATACCCTGTTGCGCGAAGACTACCTGCTGGCGACCTGGCACCCCTCCACCCGGCCAACATCATTGGGCTTGGCAGAAGCAGCACCGACCAAATGGCTGGGCCTCGAAGTGAAGCGCCACGAACAGCAGGACGCCGACCACGCCATCGTCGAATTCGTCGCGCGCTACAAAGTGAATGGCCGTGCGCAGCGGTTGCGCGAGGTCAGTCGCTTCGTGCGCGAGGCGGGGCGGTGGTTCTATGTGGATGGGGCGATCGAGGTTTGATCGCCGCAACGGAGGCTGCGGTACTCTCCCTGTCGTTCACACTCCCGCACTTCGCGCAGAGCCACTACAATGCAGCCATCTCCAACCCGCCCGTTTCTTATCCATGAACACTGAAACAGAGAACAACTGCCTGGCCATCACCGCCACCGGCGAAGACCGCCTCGGTCTTGTCGAGCGACTGACCGGCAAGATCGCCGACAGCGGCTGCAACATCGAAGAGAGCCGCATGGCCGTGCTGGGCGGCGAGTTCGCCCAGTTCATGCTGGTCACCGGCCCCTGGAATGCCCTGTCCAAACTGGAGACGCAACTGCCCGCATTCGCCGACCAGATCGGCCTCACCATCCACTGCGAGCGCACACGCAAGCAGGAAAAGAAACTGACGTCGGCCCCGTACAGCGTCGAGCTCACCGCACTGGACCAGCCCGGCATCGTGCGCAACCTCGCCGCCTTCTTCGCGCGCCAGGGCATCAACATCGAAGAGTTGCAGACCAGTACCTATGCCGCACCACACACCGGCGCGGCTATGCTCACCATGGTGATGACGGTGGGCATCCGCCCCAACGTGCACATCCCCACGCTGCGCGGCGATTTTCTGGATTACTGCGATGATTTGAATCTGGATGCGACGTTTGAGCCGGTGCGGGGGTGAGATGCTGGGGAAACCCGGTGCTCCCCTTGTTGCGATTGCCGGGCAAGAAGTGACGAGCCTGACCGCGATGAAAACCGATCGAAAGATGATTCACGCAACTGGGCGAACGTGCAACGCCCAGCCAGCCGCGCAAAACTATTCGGAAGGTGCTGCGCTTTACAACTTGGGACGAGGTTTGTTGTGGAGGACCTTGAGCTGGAATATCTCTTGCCAGGCTCTCTCCGGAAATCCGTCGCGATCCATTCTGCCGCCGCCCCGGCCATTGGGTTGCAGCAGGTCGGCGAGGTAGGATTCACCATCGGGTGAGTTCCAGAGTTTGACGATCTTTTCCAGGATATGAGGAAACTTGTCGTTGAGGATCTGCGGGTACTGACTGGGGCTGCATCCAAGCGTTTGCATAACGGCTGCTTTGTTGATCATCGCTGCTTCTCCATGGTCATCAGAATTTGTGCTGGCAGAACATAGAATTGCGCGAACCGCCATTCAGGGCGAAGCCTAAATCGGGGCGGGCTGCCGAGTCAATCCCCATTATTTAAAAATGGTTTGAATGCCGCCTGTTCACGCATGGCTGTATTGATGGCGAGGCGCTGGCTCGTACTCCGCATCGGCTTTTCCCGTTATCGCAGTTCAATTCAACGAGCACACCAATGCGGGCGGTTGATACTTCGTTCTGATATGGAACATCCGGAACGCGCCGTAGTTCTTCGCGCTGTGGATGGTTCCGGCATATTCGAAATTGGCCCAGCCTTCGCCTTCGAGTTCAAGCATGGCGACGAACGGTTCTGTTCCGAATATCTCACCCGGCGGCGTCACTGGCTCGATACGCGCGGTCTTGTTCACGTCGTTGCTGGAGTAGGTGAAACATTGGCAGAGATGGTCGTAGAGTTTGTACACCGGGCCGTAGTGCAGACCTATCCTCATCAGCAGCGGTTCATCGAGGTTCAGGCCGCTCTGGTCGGCCTCGGCGACCACCTTGTTCAGTGCCACCGCGATCTTCGCGGCAGTCGTCGCCTTCTCGGTGACCAGGAATATCGCGTCGCCCCAGGTGTCCAGATGCTGTATCTCCGATTTGAACTCATCCAGCACGCTGGCGAGTGCGGGCTGCAGCTCGTTGAAGTACCAGAGGATGTCGCGGTCGCCGAGTTTGCTGTAGCCGCGCACGTCGGAGAACAGGATGGCGTGCGTCTCGCGCCGGGTGACGGGGTAGTCCTCTCTGGGCGGGCGGGTATGCTGCCTGGGGGCGATGGGCGGGCTGGCGATGATCTCGGAGTGGTGCCCGAGCTTCTTCCATTTTTCGATATTCGAATGTGTTCCGCGGCTCATGGCGGACAGATTCTGGTCCCACACGGCAAGCTGCATCAGTTTCGCGCTCAGCGAATTGGCGCGCATGATCGCCATGCCCATGGCCACATCAGAGCAGAAGTCGAAGAGTGAGTCGTCGCCGAGGAAATCGGATTCTGTCGCGCAGGAGACGGTGTTCGCTCCCTTGATGCAGTTGTGGAAGCGTTCCACCCACTGTTCACCGGCGGGGCGCACCGACACTTCGCAAAAATTCGCCATGCCGAACGGCAGCCAGACATTCAATTCGCCTCCCTGTTTCAGGATGGATTCGGCGAACAGGATGTCGGAGCCGGCCATAAGCGAGCCGTAGGCGACGGCACAATGATTTGCCGAGATCACCGCTTCGATGCGCTGGAGCAGTTCACGCTCGTCCTGTTCGCTGATCGGGTGGTGGTTGTAAAAGGCGTGGCCGCAATAATGGATCACCGTCTCCGGCAACAGCGGGTCGAGGATGGCGGTCGCGATGCCCAGAAAACTGCAGATCAACTTGAGCTGGCGATGGGTCCGCGCGCGGGTGAGCAGGTTGTTCTCATTGTGTCGTGCCGCCTCCCCGATCACACGTTTGGCGTCCTCCAGCCGGTTGAGCAGGATGTACGCTTCCGCCTGGGTGGCCAGCGCATAGTATTGCGGCCCGCTATCCTGGCGGGCCAGTTCGATCGCGGCGGTTGCCAGTTCTCTGGACTTGGCGGCGTCGCCGGCAAGAAGGTACAGGGTCGCGGCGTTCACCGCGGAGTAGTGCCCGCCGGAGTTCCTGAGTTCACGATGGTAGGTGATGGCGGCGGTACTGAATCTTTCCTTGTCGAGGGACCGGAGGGGATGGTCCTTGTCCAGTCGCTGGAACGCCAAGTCCTTCAGGATGCGCGCTTCCAGCGAGCGCACATATTCGTTGTCGCTCAGATGCAGCTTGTAGGAATAGAAGCAGTCCAGCGCGCGCTGCTTGGCATTGCATCTCGACAGCGCCAGTGCAGAGCAGTACTGGAAGAACTCGTCATCGGGGTCCAGTTCGAGCGCGACCTGTGCCAGATCGTATTCCTTCAGGTAATCGCCTGATTTTTGGGCATTGATGATCTCTGTTTTGAGTGCCGCGATGGTTTCGGTCATCTGGGTAAAGGTCGTTTTGTGTTCCGGTCGATGAGAAGAGTCTACAACATGGCAGCTCCGGTGTCGGTCCGACTGCCTCAGGCATGAGGCAAGCTGTTCTCGCATAAGTTTCCCGGAACGACGAAAGGCCGTAATGCCTGAATGGAGCAACGGCATGACAGTTGCCCGGCAAGTATGCAAAAATCCGCCTCTCACGCCACACAGCTCAAGAAAGAACAACATGGCAATCCAAAGAATACAGGGTTATCCCGTCCTGATCATCGGTGCGGGACGCGGCGGCGTCGCGTTGCTGGAGATGTTCCTGGGAGACAGTCTGGCCAAGGTGATCGCCATCGCCGATAGCGATCCCGAAGCACCCGGCTTGAAGCTGGCGAAAGCGCACGGGATCGCGACCTATACGGATGCGATCCAGGCTTTGCAAGCCTGCAAGGACTACGCCGACTGCATCGTGTACAACCTGTCGCACGACGACACGGTGGCCGAGGCTGCATTCAAAGTGTTCGGCGACAGAAGAGTGGCGAGCGGCCCGGAAGTGAAGCTGTTCTGGCAGATGGTGACCAACCTGAAGCAGATCAAGGGCGAGCTGGAGCGCAGCCAGAACCAGTTGCAGTCCATCATCCACAACGTGATGGACGGCATCATCACCATCAACGAGCGCGGCGAGATAGAAGGTTTCAATCCGGCGGCCGAGGAAGTCTTCGGCTACACAAAGCAGGAAGTGGTGGGCAAGAACGTGAGCCTGCTGATGCCGGAGCCGGACCGCAGTTCGCATGACGGTTATATCGCTCGCTATGTGAGTACCGGACACAGCCATGTGCTCGGCGTGCGCGGGCGCGAGGTGAAAGCGGTGCGCAAGAACGGAGAAGAGTTCCCGATGGAACTGTCCGCATCGGAGATGATGCTGGGTGGGCATCGTTATTTCATCGGCATCATGCGCGACATCACCGAACGCAAGCGCGCCGAGCAGAAGATCTCGCATCTGGCGCATTACGACTATCTCACCGATCTGCCCAACCGCGCCCTGTTCCTGGATATTCTCAATCACTCGGTGCAGTTGGCCAAACGCAACGAGAGCAAGGTGGCGGCGATGTTCCTTGATCTGGACGGCTTCAAGAAGATCAACGATACCCTGGGCCACGATGCCGGCGACCTGCTGCTCAAGGAAGTGTCGAAGCGGCTCAAGCTCTCGGTCAGAAGCGCGGACACGGTGGCCCGGGTCGGCGGCGACGAGTTCGTCCTGGTGCTGGACAACATCGGTTCGGAAGAGAATGCGCGCAACGTCGCCAACAAACTCATCGCCGCGCTGGCGCAGCCGTTCGAGTTGAAAGGGCAAAGCTGCCGCGTGGGCGGCAGTATCGGCATCGCCCTGTATCCGGACGATTCCCAGGATGCCGCTGAACTCGTCAAACAGGCCGACGAGGCGATGTACCTGGCCAAACAGAGCGGCAAGAACAACAGCAAGTTCTACCGTGAGTTGATGCAGGCCCGCCACGGCGAATGAACAAGCCTTGCGCGCTGCGCATCGGCGTCACCCAACAAAAGTCACTTTCCGGAATCAGCCGCTCAATTTGCGGTACAGCGTCTGCCGGCTGATGCCGAGTCGGCGTGCCGCTGCGGAGACATTGCCGCGACTGTCCTCCATCGCCTGCCGGATGGCAGAGCGGGATAGCTCCTTGAGATTCTGCGGGATGTGCAGCGCACTTTCGGATAGCCGCGTGAGTGCGGTGAGTTCCTCGACCAGATCTTCGGGCAAATGTTTCCAGTCGATACAATCCTCGTGCGCATCCAGCATGGCGCTGGCGGTGCGCAGCACATTGGCGTACTGGCGCAGGTTGCCCGGCCACGGGTGGCGTCCGAGTTGCGCCAGCAGATCGGGCGCCAGGCAGACATGCCGTCCGGGATTGAGATCGGCCAGCATGCGCTCGGTGAGCGCCTGAAGATCGCCGCGCTCGCGCAAAGCGGGCAGGTTCACGGTGAGGCCGTTGATGCGATAGTAAAGATCGCTGCGGAACAATCCCGTGTCCGCATCCTCGCGCAGCTTGCGGTGCGTGGCGCAGATCAGCGAAAAATCGACATCCACCGCCCGCCCGCCGCCCAGCGGGGTGACCTGGCGTTCCTGCAATACCCGCAACAAGCGCGTCTGCATCGCCAGCGGCATGTCGCCGATCTCGTCCAGAAATAATGTACCGCCGTGCGCTTCGCGCAATCTCCCCAGACAACCCTCGCGCCGCGCGCCGGTGAATGCGCCCGCTGTGTAGCCGAACAGTTCCGCCTCGATCAGATTCTCCGGCAATGCCGCGCAGTTGATGGCAACGAATGGACTGTCGCGGCGCGGGCCGCTGTCGTGCACGGCACGCGCGAACAATTCCTTGCCGACGCCGGATTCGCCGTGGATCAGCAGCGGGATCGGTTTGCCCGCGATGCGTCTGGCTTTGTCGGTCGCACTGCGCCAGTTCATGTCGCCGCTGTCGAGTTTGGCGAGTGCATCGTCCGGTGTGGCGGTCGGGGCGGCGGAGAGGGTGAGCGCCGATTGCTCCGCGTGTATCTGCGCGAACAAGGTGCTACCGTCGTGCAGGCGCAGCTGGGTGAGTTGTTCGGGGCGGCGTCTGTGGCGCGCGAGCAGATCGTCGAGGCGCATGTCGATCACGCGGCTGAGCGGCGTCGCGCCGAGGTCGGGTGCGGCGAGGTGCAGCATGGACAGTCCGGTGCGGTTGGCGCCGACGATCCAGCCGTCTTCGGACAAGGCGACGATGCCTTCGGCCACCGAGCCTATGCCTTCCGGATGCGCGTGCAGGTGCAGGCGGATATGGCGGCGGCAACTGGCGATGACCAGGCGGTTCTCGATCATGCGCGCCGCCATGCCGACCAGGCCCAGCGTGTGCGGGTGGCGGCTGCGCTGGTCGCCGGAGATGTCGATGACGCCCATCAGCGAGCCGTCCGCCGCCATGATCGGCGCCGCCGCGCAGGTGAGGAAACCGTTGCGTTCGAGGAAGTGTTCGGCACCGTGGATCTCGACGCAGCTCGCTTCGGCCAGCGAGGTGCCGATGGCGTTGGTGCCGCGGAATTGCTCCTGCCACGACGAACCGGTGGAGAGTGCCACGCGTTCCGCCTTGGTCAGGAAGTCGACGTCGCCCAGGGTGTGCATCAGCGTCGCGCGCTTGTCGGCGAGGATGACCATGCTGTGGCTGTGGCGCACCTGTTCGTAGAGATATTCCATCACCGGGCGCGAATGCGCGAGCAGGTCATGGTTGCAGGCGAGCGCCTGGCGCAGATTGTTGCCGCTGGCATGCTCGCCGTCGGCCAGTCGTCCGGTGGGCATCAGTCCGGCGGCCAGACTGCGCCGCCACGAGCGGGCGATGCGCTCGTCGATGATATCGGGCGGGCAATCGCCATGCGCCAGCAGGTGCATGCGTGCTTTGCGCAGATTCGGCGCGGGCAATGTGGTGGCCATATGACTCTCCTCGGCAACGGGCTGGTGCCCATTTTTTAAGCAGTATAGAAGGATGGCTGGGCAGCGCAATAGCCGTACCGTCAAAGCCCGTCCGACTGTCACGATTTGTGACAGGTGTCGCGGCATGGAACGTTGCACGGCATCGCCGAGCAGCTGGCATGGTTATGGAAAACCGATATTAATCAATGGAGTTCCTCCCTTCGGCGGTATGGCACGCTACTTGAGAGTAGTGACGTGTAGCACCGCAACGCGAACGGTTGATGCGGCCGTCGTCAAACTATTACACAGAGGAGAGTCAACATGATTTATGCAGCCCCCGGCGCCGCAGGTGCCAAGATCGCCTACAAGAAACAATACGACAACTTCATCGGCGGCAAATGGGTCGCCCCGGTCAAGGGAGAATATTTCGACGTCGTCACGCCGATCAGCGGCAAGCCTTACACCAAAGCGGCGCGTTCGGGGGCCGAAGATATCGAGCTGGCACTCGACGCAGCGCATGCCGCTGCCGACAAGTGGGGAAAAACTTCCATCACCGAGCGTTCCAACATCCTGCTGAAGATCGCCGACCGCATCGAGGCCAACCTTGAAGTGCTGGCCTACGCCGAGACTGTCGACAACGGCAAAGCCATCCGCGAGACGCTGAATGCCGACATTCCTTTGACTGTCGATCACTTCCGTTACTTCGCGGGCTGTCTGCGCGCGCAGGAAGGCAATATGTCCGAGATCAACGAGACCACGGTTGCCTATCACTTCCACGAACCGCTGGGTGTGGTCGGCCAGATCATTCCGTGGAATTTCCCCATCCTGATGGCGGCATGGAAACTGGCGCCCGCGCTGGGCGCCGGCAACTGCGTGGTGCTGAAACCGGCCGAGTCGACGCCGATCAGCATCCTGATTCTGATGGACCTGATCGCCGACCTGTTGCCGCCCGGCGTGCTGAACATCGTCAACGGATTCGGCCGCGAAGCCGGTATGCCGCTCGCCACCAGCAAGCGCATCGCCAAGATCGCGTTCACCGGTTCCACCACCACGGGCCGCGTCATCGCGCAGGCCGCCGCCAACAACCTGATTCCGGCGACGCTGGAACTGGGCGGCAAGTCGCCCAACATCTTCTTTGCCGATGTCATGGATCAAGACGACGGTTTTCTGGACAAGGCGATCGAAGGCCTCGTGCTGTTCGCCTTCAACCAGGGCGAAGTGTGCACCTGCCCGTCGCGCGCGATCATCCACGAATCCATCTATGACAAGTTCATGGAGCGCGTGTTGAAGCGCGTGGCCGCCATCAAGCAGGGCAGCCCGCTCGACACCGACACCATGATGGGTGCGCAAGCCTCGAAAGAACAGTTGACCAAGATATTGTCCTACCTCGACTTGGGCAAACAGGAAGGCGCAACAGTGCTGATCGGCGGTTCGCAAGCTCATCTGGGCGGCGATCTGGAAGGCGGCTATTACGTGCAGCCCACGCTGTTCAAAGGCCACAACAAGATGCGCATCTTCCAGGAAGAGATATTCGGCCCGGTACTGGCGGTGACCACCTTCAAGGATGAAGCAGACGCACTCGCCATCGCCAACGACACCTTGTACGGCCTGGGTGCGGGCGTGTGGAGTCGCAACGGCAACGTGGCTTACCGAATGGGGCGTGCCATCAAGGCCGGTCGCGTGTGGACCAACTGCTACCACGACTACGCAGCCGGTGCGGCGTTCGGCGGCTACAAGGAATCCGGCATCGGCCGCGAGACGCACAAGATGATGCTCGACCATTACCAGCAGACCAAGAATCTGCTGGTCAGCTACAGCGAGCAGAAACTGGGCTTCTTCTGATTGTTGCTTCCCTTGCCGCTTCCCCGGCGGCCTTGACGGGGCGGGCGACCGCCCCGTGTTTTTTGGAGGAGAATCACATGGTCAAAAAAGTGATCGCCACGGAAGCCGCGTTGGAATTGATCGCATTACTGAAGCGGAAGCACGGCGAGCTGATGTTCCACCAGTCCGGCGGCTGTTGCGACAACAGCGCGGCCAATTGTTATCTGCCGGGCGAACTCACCATCGGCGCGGGCGACGAGCATCTGGGCGAGATCGGCGGCTGCCCGTTTTACATCAGCAAATCGCAGTACGAATACTGGAAACATACCCAGCTCATCATCGACGTGATCGAAGGGCGCGGCGGCACTTTTTCGCTGGAAGGGCCGGAGGGCAAGGCTTTCCATACCCGTTCGCGGGTGTTCAACGACAGGGAGTGGGCGGAGTTGCAGGCGGAGTCGTGCATGCACCGGAAATACTGAGTCGCCAGCCCTGTCGTTCAGGGGCAAAAAAGTGCGGGCCAGCGTTAGACTTTATCGTCCCAAGCCTTTAGACTTGCGGCCTTTTTCACAGGCAAGCACCATGTCCGACGATATCGAACAGTCCACCAAGGGACCCGCAGCCGTCCCGCGCGACAAGATCGCGCGCGAAGTGGCGCGCCGCCGCACTTTTGGCATCATCTCCCACCCCGACGCGGGCAAGACCACGCTCACCGAAAAACTGCTGTTGTTCTCCGGCGCGATCCAGCTGGCCGGTGCGGTGAAGGCGCGCAAGAGCGGTCGCCACGCCACTTCCGACTTTCTCGAGATCGAGAAGCAGCGCGGCATCTCGGTGGCCAGTTCGGTGATGCAGTTCGAATACCGCGACCATGTGGTGAACCTGCTCGACACGCCGGGCCACCAGGACTTCTCCGAAGACACCTACCGCGTTCTCACGGCAGTGGACTCGGCGCTGATGGTGATCGACGCAGCCAAGGGCGTGGAAGCGCAGACCATCAAGCTGCTGGACGTGTGCCGCATGCGCGACACGCCCATCATCACTTTCATGAACAAGATGGACCGCGAAGTGCGCGATCCGCTGGAACTGCTGGACGAGGTCGAGTCGGTGCTGAAGATCCAGTGCGCGCCGGTGACCTGGCCGGTGGGCATGGGCAAGACCTTCCGCGGCGTGTACCACCTGCTGCGCGACGAGATCCTGCTGTTCACGCCGGGCGAAGAAAAGGCCGACGGCGACGTGGAGGTCATCAAGGGCATCGACAATCCCGTGCTGGCCGAGCGCTTCCCGCTGGAGATCGAACAGCTCAAGATGGAAGTGGAGCTGGTGCACGGCGCCTCGCATCCCTTCGACCTGCAACGTTTCCTCGACGGCAAACAGACGCCCGTGTTCTTCGGTTCCGCCATCAACAACTTCGGCGTGCGCGAGATCCTGAACGCGCTGCTGGACTGGGCGCCCGCGCCCATCGCGCGCGATGCCACGGCGCGCGTCGTGAATCCCAACGAGCAGGCGTTCTCCGGTTTCGTGTTCAAGATTCAGGCCAACATGGACGCCAACCACCGCGACCGCATCGCCTTCCTGCGCGTGTGCTCCGGCCATTTCGAGCGCGGTATGAAGATCAAGCATCTGCGTATCAACCGCGAGATTCGCGTGTCCAATGTGGTCACGTTCATGGCCTCCAGCCGCGAGCAGGTGGAAGAGGCGTACGCGGGCGACATCATCGGCCTGCCCAACCACGGCAACATGCAGATCGGTGACAGCTTCTCAGAAGGCGAAGTGTTGCAGTACACCGGCATCCCGTACTTCGCACCGGACTTTTTCCGCTCGGTGCGCATCCGCAACCCGCTCAAGGTGAAGCAGTTGCACAAGGGCTTGCAACAGCTCGGCGAAGAAGGTGCGGTGCAGGTATTCAAACCGGTGGACGGCGGCGATCTCATCCTCGGCGCGGTCGGCATGTTGCAGTTCGACGTGGTGGCCAGCCGTTTGCAGGGCGAATACGGCGTGGACGCGATGTTCGAAGGCACCAGCACCACCAGCGCGCGCTGGGTGACCTGCGACGACAAGAAGATACTCGCCGATTTCGAAAAGGCGCTGTCGCACAATCTGTCGATCGACGCGGCCGGCAACCTGGCCTATCTCGCGCCGAACAACGTGAACCTGAAACTGACGCAGGAGCGCTGGCCGAAAGTGGTGTTCCACACCACGCGCGAACACGCGGTGAAGTTGTGATGCAACAACTCGAATTCCATTTGCGCGGCGAATTCATCGAGCTGAACCAGCTGCTCAAGCTCACCGGTGTGTGCGACAGCGGCGGCGCGGGCAAGGCACTGGTGGCGGAAGGCGTGGTCTCCGTCGACGGGCAAGTGGAATCGCGCAAGACCGCCAAGATACGCGCCGGGCAGGTGGTGGGTCTGGGCGATGTGCGGATCAGGGTGATCGCTTAAGCCATGTTGTACATCGCCCACAACGTCATCATCCCCGAGCGCGAGATCGAACTGACCGCGGTGCGCGCGCAGGGCGCGGGCGGGCAGAACGTGAACAAGGTGTCGAGCGCGGTGCATCTGCGTTTCGACATCAACGCCGCGTCGTTGCCGCCGGAGATGAAGGAGCGTCTGCTGCAACTCAACGACCAGCGCATCACCAAGGACGGTGTCGTTGTCATCAAGGCGCAGGAATACCGCAATCAGGAACAGAACCGCAACGAGGCGTTGCGGCGCCTGAAATCCCTGCTGTTGGCGGTCGCAGTCAGACCCAAGACGCGCGTTGCCACCAGGCCATCGCGCAGCTCACAAAAGAAACGTGTTGAAAGCAAAGTCAGGCGCGGTGCGACGAAATCGCTGCGCGGCAAAGTGGTGGATTGAGGCTACACTTTTCCGTGCAGATAACTTTTGCGTTTTGGCTCGGGGAAACGTTCGATGGCGTAACGCAGCATGGTGCGCGGCATGTCGCGGTAATGTTGTTTTAGAAACCCTTCTTCTGCAACGAGGTCGCGCTTGCCCACCTCTCGCAGCATCCAGCCCACCGCCTTGTGCATCAGATCGTGCTCGTCGTGCAGTAATATTCCGGCGATGCGCAGTGTGTCGGCAAAATCGTTCAGACGGATGAAATGCAAAGTGGCGATGATGGCGATGCGCCGTTCCCACAGCATGGTAGAGCGCGCCATTATGTGCAACACCTTGCGCGGCCTACCCTCCAGATGGCGACCGACGATATGCGGTGCTGAGATGTCCACCAGGTCCCAGTTGTTGATGCGATGGGTGTTATTCAGATAGAGCTGGTAGGCATCGGCCTGCTCCTTGTCGCCGACTTGCCGGTAGAACTGCATCAGCAACAGCAGGGCGAACAGCCGTTCCTCGTGATATTGAGAATCCAGCAGCGTCGAGATCGTGCACAGGTCGGCATCGCGATGCTGTTTCGCCAGTGCACGCAGCGGCGGCACCTTGATGCCGAGGAACACATCGCCCTCACCGTATTGTCCCGGTCCGGTCTTGAAGAAGCCTTGCAGGATAGTTGCCGTCGCGGGCGATGCGTGGGCGCGCAGTTCCTTGCTGATGGAAGTTGTCGAAGCAGACATTCTCTCAGCGGCGACGCGTGCTGCCGCCCATCAGCGAACCCAGCACTCCGCGCACCAGTTGCCGTCCGAGTTCCGCGCCGACGGTGCGCACCACGCTCTTCACCATGGCTTCGCCAGCACTCTGGCGACGTGAACTTCCCCCGCCCAAGAGCCCGCCGAGCAGTCCGTCCATTCCCCCACTATTCGTTTTGGCAGCGGGTGCGGTTTTTTCCGCTTCGGCCTGTTTCTCTTCTGCGCGCCCCTTGATGATCTCGTACGCCGACTCGCGGTCGACGGTCTTCTCATAATGCCCGGCCAGCAGCGACGACCGGATGAGGGCGGCGCGTTCGGCTTCCGTGATCGGCCCGATGTGCGCCTGCGGCGGCACGATGAGCGCGCGCTCGACGATGGTGGGCGTGCCTTTTTCGTTGAGCAGCGAGACCAGCGCCTCGCCCACGCCGAGTTCGGTGATGGCGGCCTGCTCGTCCAGTTCGGGATTGTCGCGCATGGTTTCGGCGGCGGCGCGCACGGCTTTCTGGTCGCGCACCGAGAAGGCGCGCAGTGCATGCTGCACTCGGTTGCCGAGCTGGCTCAGGATCTTGTCCGGCACGTCGGCCGGATTCTGCGTGATGAAGTAAACGCCCACGCCCTTGGAGCGGATCAGGCGCACCACCTGCTCGATCTTGTCGACGAGTGCGGCGGGCGCGTCGTTGAACAGCAAATGCGCCTCGTCGAAGAAGAACACCAGCTTGGGCTTTTCCAGATCGCCCGCCTCCGGCAGGTTCTCGAACAGTTCCGACAGCAGCCACAGCAGCAGCGTCGAATACACCTTGGGCGCTTGCATGAGCTTGTCGGCGGCGAGGATGTTGACCATGCCCGCGCCGCGGTCGGTCTGCATCAGGTCGTCGATGTTGAGCATCGGTTCGCCGAAGAACTGCTCCGCACCCTGGCTGGACAGTTCCAGCAACCCGCGCTGAATCGCGCCTATGCTGGCGGTGGAGATGTTGCCGTATTCGGTAGTGAAGTCTTTGGCGTTGTCGCCCACGTGCTGCACCATGGTGCGCAGGTCCTTGAAGTCGAGCAGCAGCATGCCGTTGTCGTCGGCGATCTTGAACACCAGCGTGAGCACGCCCTGCTGCGTGTCGTTGAGGTTGAGCATGCGCCCGAGCAAGAGCGGCCCCATGTCCGATACGGTGGCGCGCACCGGATGGCCCTGCTTGCCTTCCACGTCCCAGAACGTCACGGGGTAGGCGCGATGCTCGAAGCCTTCCAGCTTCAGCTGTTCGACGCGCGCCTGCACCTTGGTATTGCCGCCGCCTGCTTTCGAAATACCGGAAAGGTCGCCCTTGATGTCGGACATGAACACCGGCACGCCGATGCGGGAAAACGATTCCGCCAGCGATTGCAGCGTGACCGTCTTGCCCGTGCCGGTGGCGCCGGTGATGAGACCGTGGCGGTTGGCCATCTGCGGCAGCAGGACGAGTTCGTGTTTGTCGTTCTTGGCGATGAGGAGCGGGGAGGTCATTGTTTTTCCTTATGGCGACAGGGTGAATATTGCGGGTGCACCGCGTTTGCGCTGCGAGTAGAATCATCGGTGTGCATTATGGCGGTTGGTGTTTGTTGCCGCAATCCTGGCGCACAGACAAGGAGCATCAAATGGCTACCAATCCGGTTTCTACAGCAAGCAACTATGTATCGCAGGTTCAGCCGCAACCGCAGACTCACAGTGAACGGGTGAGCGAGGAAAAGGTGAAAGAACAGCAGCGCGACACCACGCGCGACGATTCCGCCAGTGCGGCCAAGGCGGCGGACGCAGCGCTCAAGCAAACGGTTAACAGCAACGGCCAGACGGTGGGTTCCATCATCAACGTGAAGGCCTGAGGTTCGGTGCGTTTCGGCTGGTTATTCCTCGCTGGTCTTGCCGGTATTCTTCATGTCATTCCCGCTATCGCGGCGGAATGGGCGGTCTCTGGTTCCGTGTTGGAAAAAGGCTCCCGGCGTCCGTTGCCGGGTGTGCAGGTCTCGGTACAGGATCATTCCTCCTTCTCTGCCCTTTCTGACGAAAAGGGACATTTTCAGCTCGATCTTCCTTCCGCAGGCAGCTACAGTCTGATCGCCGTCTTGCCGGGAGTGGGCGATCCGGTCTTCATCGAAGTAAAGCTAGAGCCGGGTGCGGTATCGCCAACCCCGGTCTTCTATCTGCGTGCGCCAGTGACTCTGGGCGAGATGGTGGTGACCGCGCAGCGAGCACCCGAGCGGGTGAGCAAGAGCGTCATCAGCGGCAAGACCCTGCGTCGGCTCGCCGGTTCCAGTGGGGACCCCTTGCGCGGCTTGCAGAGTTTGCCGGGCGTGGCCACCGTGAACGGCAGCAGCGCGCCCGCGGTGCGCGGTTCCGGCCCGGGCGACAACGCCTATTACGTCGACGACCTGTATGTCGGCAAACTCTTTCACTATGGCGCCATCAGTGTGTTCAACGCCGACCTGATCGAGGATTTCAATCTGTATGCTGCGGCGTTCAGCCCGCACTACGGCAACGTCACCGGGGCGGTGATCGATGTCGCGCTGCGTGAACCGCGCAAGGACAGGCTGGGCGGCAAGGTCAACGTCAATCTGATGGGGGCGGACTTTCTGCTGGAAGGGCCGCAGGACGAGGACAAGTCATTTTATTTCGCGGCGCGGCGCAGTTACATCGACCTGCTGCTCAAGGAGATCGAGCAGGACGGCGTGACCGTGCAGATACCCAACTACTGGGACTACCAGGGCAAATACCTGTGGCAGGTGAACGCGGCCAACCGGCTGTCGCTGCATCTGCATGGCGCGGGCGATTCGCTGAAGCTGAACATCGCCGCAAACTCGGAGACCGCGCAACAGCAACCCGTGCTGGCGGGCGACTCTTCGCTGTCGGACGAGAATTCGATGCAGGGCGTGGTGCTGGATACCATCGTTTCCGGGGCGGCGTTCAACATGCTGGCGCTGGAACGCACCTACCACCGTTCGAGCCGCCGCATCGGCACAGCTGGCGAACTCACTTTCACGCAGGAGAATCTGATCCTGCGCGAACAGACCCGCACGGATATCGGCGACGGTCATGAGCTGTCGCTGGGAGCCGAGTTCATCAACGCCAAGGTGAAGATCAATGCCGACTACAAGAATGCACCCTGTACCCAGTTCGAGCCCAACTGCGACCTGACCACTGCCACGCGCAAACAATTGAGCGACGTGTTCAGCAGTAATGCCTGGAGTCTCTCGCTGCAGGACCGCAAGCGTGTGCTGGAGCATCTGACGCTGGTCGGCGGCGTGCGCCGCAGCGCGGAGGATTATCTGCACCGCGACTACACCGAGCCGCGCGTCGGCATGGAATGGGAATGGAGCAAGGACACGCTGCTGACGGCGGGATGGGGACGGCACAACCAGATGCCGACCGGGGAGCAGGTGGTGCGCCAGTTCGGCAATCCCAACCTCGGCCATATCCGTGCCGACCACAGTGTGGTGGGGATCGCGCAAAAAGTGAGTGCCGACTGGAACTGGAAGACCGAGGCTTACTACAAGAAACTCGGCAATCTGGTCATCAGCGACCCGCTGCTGAATTACATCAACGCCGCGAGCGGCAAAGCGTACGGCATTGAGCTGCTGATCAAGAAGGAAGAGACCGACAGGCTCTCCGGCTGGTTCGTACTCAACCTCGCCAAGTCGCAGCGGCGTAACGATGTGACCGGCGAGTCGTTCCGCTTCCAGTACGACCAGCCGGTCAACACCACGCTGGTTGGAACTTTCAAACTATCGGAGGCGTGGTCGTTCGGCATGAAGTGGAACTATCATTCCGGCACACCGTACACGCCCATCCTCGGCACCAGCGGCAGCTATCCGGACGGACGCCCGATTCCGGTCTATGCGGGAGTGAACTCGGGCACCTTGCCGGTCTATCATCGTCTCGATCTGCGCGTGGACCGCAATTATGTGTTCGACCGGTGGAAGTTGAGTACTTACTTCGAGCTGAACAACGTCTACCAGCGCAAGAACATCGTCGGCTACAGTTACGACCCCGCCTACACCCGGCGCGATCCGGTGTATGCGTTCGTGCTGCCGTTATCGTTCGGGGTGCAGGGGGAATTCTAGGAGCGAGACGGGTTGCAGGGATGATGTTTCAGCGTTCACTCCCAAGTGGTGCTGACTCAAACTACAGACCCACCATCGAAGCCACCGGATCGAGTTTGCGCACCATTTGCAATATCTCCATCCCTTCTACTGCATCAGGGTCGTATTTCACCATCAACGCGTGAGGGTGCTCGTTGTGGGTAAATTCCGCGCAATCCACGCCCACGCGTCCCATCAGGTCTCTTTCCAAACCGGTTCTTGCCTCTATATCCAGTTCCGGGTGCACATGGATCATCATGTCTGCAATGTTCATGATCGTCTCCTTCAGTCAGTGAAAGAAAAGGACAGGGCAGACAAAATCGCCTTGCCCACACGGGTCAATGTAGACCTCTGGCGCGGCGAATTCAACCGGATTGGCGGTGATGCTTTGCGGATTGGGGTGTTGCGATACAGCGGAAGCGGTTATTCAAACACCTGCCAGTTCCGCCTGTTCATCGGCGAAATAGCTCGAGCGCACCATGGGCGCACAGGCTGCATGCGAAAAGCCCATCTCCTTCGCGGCTTGCTCGAACATCTTGAAGGCCTCCGGCGTGACATAGCGCAAGACGGGCAAATGGCCATCGGAAGGTTGCAGGTATTGTCCGAGCGTGAGCATCTCGACATCGTGGTCGCGCAGGTCACGCATGACTTGCAGCACTTCCTCGTCGGTCTCGCCCAGCCCCAGCATCAGGCCGGATTTGGTCGTCACCTGCGGGAAGCGCGCCTTGAATTCCTTGAGCAGCTTGAGCGAGTGCGCGTAGTCGGCGCCGGGACGCGCCAGCGGGTACAGGCGCGGCACGGTTTCCAGATTGTGGTTGAGCACATCGGGTAGTTCGCTAGCCAGCGCATCCAGCGCGGCATCGAGGCGACCGCGGAAATCCGGCACCAGGATCTCCAGCTTGGTGCTCGGCGAAGAAGCGCGGATGGCGGTGAGGCAATCGGCGAAATGCTGCGCGCCGCCGTCGCGCAGGTCGTCGCGGTCGACGCTGGTGATGACCACATATCTGAGTTTGAGCATGCCGATGGAGCGCGCCAGATTCTGCGGCTCGTCGGCATCGGGAGGCAAAGGTTTGCCGTGCGCCACGTCGCAGAACGGGCAACGGCGCGTGCATACATCGCCCAGGATCATGAAGCTGGCCGTGCCCTTGCCGAAGCATTCGCCGATGTTGGGGCAGGAGGCTTCCTCGCACACAGTGTGCAGGTGCTGCTCGCGCAGCATGCGCTTCACTTCGTTGTAGCCCGCGCCGCTGCCGGATTTGACGCGTATCCACTGCGGTTTGCGCAGGCGCTCCTGCAGGGGCACGATCTTGATGGGGTTGCGCGCGGTTTTGGCCGCGCCGGTTTGTTTGTGTTCACTCATGGGCGAATTGTAAAACATCGGGGCTTGCGGGTTCTAAAACCTTGTTAAACCCTGTAGCATGCAAGGATAAATAATACCCAACTAGAAAAGTATGGTATATTGCAGCCCAATGGTTACGCCATTCCCCAATTACCCACAATAGATCAGGAGATTGCCATGGAACATCAATTGCCCCCGCTGCCTTATCCCCGCGAAGCGCTCGTGCCGCACATGTCCGCCGAGACTTTCGATTACCACTATGCCAAGCACCATCAGGCTTACGTCACCAACCTGAATAACCTGATCAAGGGCACGGAATTCGAGAACGCCAGTCTGGATGACATCATCAAGAAGGCTTCCGGCGGCATCTACAACAACGCGGCACAGGTTTCCAACCACACCTTTTTCTGGCACTGCATGAAGCCGCAGGGCGGTGGTGCCCCGACCGGCGCGCTGGCCGACGCGATCAACAAGAAGTGGGGTTCGCTCGACGACTTCAAGAAAGCCTTCCAGACTTCGGCCGTGGGCAACTTCGGTTCCGGCTGGACCTGGCTGGTGAAGAAAGCCGACGGCTCGTTGGACATCGTCAACATGGGAGCGGCCGGTACACCGATCACCACCGGCGACAAGGCGCTGCTGTGCGTGGACGTGTGGGAACATGCCTACTACATCGACTACCGCAACCTGCGTCCGAAGTTTGTAGAAACCTTCCTGAACAACCTGGTGAACTGGGATTTCGTGGCGAAGAACTTCGCCTGATCTTCAGCGGCAGCAGCCTTCAAGGCCGGAGTGTCCCTCCGGCCTTTTCAATTTCTTCGTCCGCGCGATACAGGTTGTGGCGTGCCTGGAAGAGTCGCGGATCGAGTTGCAGCGCGGTGCTGAATTCGCGCCGGGCCTCGTCGTGGCGTTGCGCCAGCAAATAGGCGTGGCCGAGGTTGTTGTGCACGCGCGCCTTGTCCGGGGATTTCTGCACGGTGTCTTGCCACAGGCTTTGCTCGCTGCCATAGACCTGGTTGCGCTGCACGGTGAGGCTGGCGAATGTCAGCAACAGTGCGGCAGCCAGTACGCGCAGTGTCCCGACATTCAGTCGCAGCGTCAGTTCGATGCTCAGGGCGAGCAGCAGCGGCCATCCGGCCAGATACAGCTGGCGTTCGTTGGCGATATCGAGGCGCGGCAGGAACAGATACAGCGGGATCAATTGCACTATCACCCACGCCAGGGCGAAGCTGAGCCAGGGTCGTCTGCGCCAGCAGGCCAGCATGGTCACAAACAAACCGATGAAGATGGTCAGCGGCAGCAGCGCGTCGCCGATGCCGGATAACAGCGGCAGGTCGGGGTCGATGTTGAGCCACAAGGGCAGCAACCATTGCCGCAGCAGCCAGACGAAACCGGCGAGATGGGTGGCGAGATTGCCCTGCATGTCGTTGAACTCGGCGCTGCGCTGCATCTGGTCGGTGTAACTGTCGCTGAGCAGGAAGAATAGTGTGGCGATGCAGAGTACCGCCCAGCTCGGCCACATCAGATGGAGCGCCGGTCGCCAGCGTCCGCCGCAGCAAAGTTCCCACGCCAGTAGTGCCAGCGGGAACGTCACCGCGGTCTCCTTGGCGGCCAGCGCCAGCAGGAACAGCAGGGGGGTGAACAGGTAGAGCGATCGCCAGTCGCCCTGCGTGCGCCCGTTGATGTAGCTGTGCAGCCCGGCCAGATAGAACAGTGTCATCAACGAGGCGGAACGCCCGCTGATGTAACTCACCGCTTCGGTGTGCACGGGGTGCAGCGTGAACAGCAGTGCGGTGAGCAGTGCGGCATGGCGCATCTTGTCGGTTTGCCATTGCTGCAGTACGAAGGCCTGCGCCAGCCGGTAGACCAGCCAGGCGTTCGCCAGATGGATGAGCAGGTTGGCGAGATGGAAGCCGGTCGCACCTGTGCCCATCGTCCAGTTCAGCGTATAGCTGAATTTGAGCAGCGGACGGATGCCGTTGTCGATGGCGGCGAACCAGCTTGCCCAGGAATGAACCTGCGGCTGATTGACGATGACGTTGTAGTCGTCGAACTGGAACGGGCTGCCCAGCACATTGGCATAGCCGGCGAGCACGGCCAGCGCCAGCCAGAGCAGCACGGCAAAGGTGGTTTCAGGGCGTGACGCGCGCATGGTCGAAAGCCAGATCGAGTATATCCACCGCATCCCACCAGCGGTCCTTGCCATGCAGCAGCACCAGCAACACCTCGTGCCCATCGCGCCTGGCGTACGCCACCAGACAGGTACCCGCCTTGGCGGTGTAACCGGTCTTGAGGCCGAGCGCGCCGTCGTAACGCCCGACCAGCGCGTTCTTGTTGCTCAGCTGGTATTGCCTGCCTTCCTGCGTGGTGATGGCGGCGTGCAGTTGCGAGGTGAGCGGCACGACTTGCGGATGTTTGAGCAGTTCACGCGCCAGACGGTTGATATCCGCTGCAGTGGAATAATGTCCGGGCGCATCGTGGCCGCAGGCGTTCCGGAACCGGGTGTCGTGCAATCCGAGCTCCTGTGCGCGGCGATTCATCTGCTGCACGAAAGCGGTTTCACTGCCGCCGAGGTGGTCGGCCAGTGCGTGGCAGGCATCGTTCGCCGATTGCAGCAGCGTGGCGGCGAGCAGGTCCTCTGCGCGCAGATGTTCGCCCGTTTTGAGTGCCAGACGGGAACCGGTCTCCCGGGTGGCCGCCTCACTGACGGTGACCGTTTCCTGCAACCCGCCCCGCTCAAGCACCAGCAGTGCGGTCATCAACTTGGTGAGGCTGGCTGGCGGCAGGCGCTTGGCGGGCTGTTTTTCCCATGTTGACACGCCATCGATCTCGACCCGGTAGGAAGCGGCGATCTGCGGAAAAGGATCGAGCTGTGCAGCCGCCAGCGCGGAAGACGCCAGCAGCCATAGCCCGATGTAGAGAGTCTTGCGCACTTAGAAACCGAACATGCCCTTCAGTTTTTTGGCGCCCTCCAGCGCTTCGGCGGAGGGGGACTTGCCGGGTTTGCGCGGCGCAGGTGTTTCGTCTCGCGCGCTGTCATCGGAATCCTCGTTGTCTTCCTGCCCGCTCATGCATTTCTTGAAATCTGCCGCGCGCGTCTCGGCGGTGTAGCTGCGGCCCTCGCAATCCCGGCGCCGCTGATTCTCGCGGAAGATTTTGGCTTCGGCAGGACAGTGTGCGGAAAGCTCGCGGTAGTTCTTTTCATTGAGTGTCTTGCAGATAGAGCGGGTGATGGCAGCCATGTCCAGTTTGCATTCTTTGGCGACGGAAACGCCGCCGAGCATGTGCTGCTCATGCTGGTTCAGCGAGGCAAAGGTTTTCTCGTCCCGGGGGGCATCCTTCTTCACCGCGTCGCAAAATTGCTTGCGCTGGTCGGCGCAGGCGGCGCCCGGTTGCAGGATGAGGCCGGAGGCACTTATCCATTCGGCGGTGTTCCGGTAATGGGAGGTATCGCACATCTGCGATTTCGCTTTCTTGATCTGCTCCTCCGAGTCGCAACTGCCGCCCAAGCGCTTGCCGCTGAATTCGGAAGTCATGTTCATGTCCTGGCCACCCGACTTGCCGGAGAAACTCATCTTGCCTTTGTAGCCGCCGGCACTGGTGGTCTGTTCGCCGCTGCCGGTCATCACCTCGCCGTCGCGGTCGCAACGCATCTTCCAGGTGGTCTTGTTGCCCACCGTCTTGACGTCGCTCATCTTGCAGCTCTTGTCGCCGGAGGTCTTTTCGGGATCGTTCTCGCCGCCTTTGGGGATGCACACCTTTTGCGTCGTGGGCGGCATGGCGAAGGGCATGCCGGGCATCTCCATCCTGGTGGTGACTTCCCAGTATTCGCCGGGTGCGGCAAAGGCCGTTGCACTGGTGAAGCAAGCCAACATGGTCAAAATGACGGCAAGGTGTTTGCTCATGATCGCTCCCTGAAGTTGATCGACAATCGGCATGTTTCTGCGCTGGGGGATTCTTTGCCTTCCTTGCCAGTCAGTCAAGCGAAGGTTCCGGGGCGAATAGTGGTTGACAGCAGAACGCCCGTTCTTTAGGATGCAAGAACGTTCGTTCTGTAGAGGTGACATCATGACCGATTCCGACCCCAGCGCCAGAGATGCCGAGTATCTGGCCAAACTGCAGGATTACTACGCTTCCTGGAAGAGCATCCCTTCCTATGCCTCGCTGTGCGATGTGTTCGGCATCGCTTCCAAATCCTGGGTCAAGGCGATCCTGGATCGCCTGGTCAAAGCAGGTTTCATCGAACGCACGCCCGACGGGATGATGATTCCCACCCGCGATTTCTTTGCGCGCCCCCTGGCCGAATCTTCTGTCCAGGCCGGGATGCCGGTGGCGGTGAACGAGACGCAGGGCGATTACTTCGTCATCGACGAGATGCTGATCGACAAACCCTCCACCACCACGCTGATCCCGGTGAAGGGCGACTCCATGATCGACGCGGGCATCCACGAGGGCGATGTCGCGGTGGTGGAGAAGCGCAACGTCGCCAATATCGGCGATATCGTGGTGGCCATCGTGGACAACGAATTCACCCTGAAGACGCTGGACAAGGAGCGCGGGCAATACATCCTGCGCCCGGCCAATCAGGCCTATCCGGTCATCCGTCCGCAGGGCTCGCTGGAGATATTCGGCGTGCTGGTCGGCTTGATCCGAAAATACAAGTAGCACCAGTTCTCGGGTAATTCATGGGCGGACAGGGGCAAGGATTGCTAAAATCGCGCCCTGCTTGCAATCGATACCCAAAATGACTCCAACCCTAGTATTCGACATCGAAACCATTCCCGACATCGCCGGGCTGCGTGCCTTGAATGAGCTCGACAGCGCGGTGAGCGACAAGGATGTGGCGGAGATGGCTTTCCAGATGCGCCGCCAGAAGACCGGCAGCGATTTCCTGCCTCATCATCTGCAGCGCGTGGCGGCGATCTCTTGCGTATTGCGCGAGGGCGATAACTTCAAGGTGTGGACGCTGGGCGAGCCGGACGAGGACGAGGGCAGCCTCATCAAACGCTTTTTCGACGGCATCGAGAAATATACCCCGCAATTGATCAGTTGGAACGGCGGCGGCTTCGATCTGCCGGTGCTGCACTATCGCGGGCTGATCCACGGCATCCAGTCGCCGCGTTACTGGGATCAGGGCGAGGACGACAAGGACTTCAAGTGGAACAACTACATCAGCCGCTACCATTCGCGCCATCTCGACCTAATGGACCTGCTGGCGATGTACACCGGGCGTGCCAATGCACCGCTGGATGAACTCGCGAAACTCATCGGTTTCCCCGGCAAGCTGGGCATGGACGGCAGCAAGGTATGGGACGCTTACCAGCAAGGCCAGTTGGCCGAGATCCGCAATTACTGCGAGACCGATGTGGTGAACACATATCTGGTGTTCGCGCGCTTCCAGTTGATGCGCGGCCAGTTCACCAGGGCGCGTTACGAACAGGAACTTGAACTGGTACGCAGCACCCTGAAAAAATCCGACGAGAAACACTGGCAGGAATTCCTTGCCCAGTGGCCCGAAAAGAAATCCGCATGAACCCAGTCATCATCGAATCACTCGACCACGAAGGTCGCGGTATCGCGCATGCCGACGGCAAGGTCATCTTCATCGAGGGCGCGCTGACCGGCGAGCGCGTGACTTATTCCTCCTATCGCAAGAAGAACAACTACGAGCAGGCCAGGGTCGAGCAGATACTGAAGCAGTCGTTCATGCGTGTACAGCCCAAGTGTCCGGTCTTCGGCGTGTGCGGCGGCTGTTCCATGCAGCACCTGGACTCGCGCGCTCAAGTCGCCGTCAAGCAGCGCGTGCTGGAAGACAACCTGCAGCGCATCGGCAAGGTCAAACCCGAAGTCGTGCTGCCGCCGATCTACGGCCAGCCCTGGGCTTATCGCCAGCGTGCGCGCCTGTCGGTGCGGCATGTGCTGAAGAAGGAAAAGACGCTGGTCGGCTTCCGCGAGCAGAACGGCAAATATGTGGCCGACATGCAGCATTGCGAGATACTCACGCCGAAGATCGCCAGCTTGTTGCCGCTGCTGGGTGAACTGAACGAAAAATTCACGGTGCGCGACATCCTTCCGCAGATCGAAGTGGCAGTCGGCGAGCATGTCGACGTGCTGGTGCTGCGCATCCTCGCCGCGCTTACGCCGTCGGATGCTGCGCTGATCAAAGAATTCGCCGACGAGCACCAGGTGCAGTTCTGGACGCAGACCAAGGGGCCGGAGACGGTCATCCCGTTCTATCCGCTGGATGCGCCCAAGCTCAGCTATAGCCTGCCGGAATTCGGCATCACCATGCCATTCGCGCCGACCGAGTTCACCCAGGTGAACAGCGACATGAACCGCCTGATGGTCAGTCGCGCCATGCGATTGCTGGCACCGCAACCCGGTGAACGCATCGCCGACTTCTTCTGCGGTCTGGGCAACTTCACCCTGCCGATCGCGCGCAGCGGGGCGCAAGTTCTGGGTGTGGAAGGCAGCGAAGCTTTGGTGAAACGCGCCAGACAGAATGCGGAATACAACGGACTATCGGCTAACACCACATTTCAGATGATGAACCTGTTCGAGATGGATGAAGCCACTCTGGCCAAGTCGGGACATTTCGATAAATGGCTGGTCGATCCGCCGCGCGACGGGGCGATCGAGCTGATGAGATCCATCAGCGACGAAACGGCGCCGAGCCGCATCGTCTACGTCTCGTGCAGTCCGTCCACATTGGCACGCGATGCCGAAGTGCTGGTGAACGAAAAAGGTTACACATTGAAGGCGGCGGGGGTGATGAACATGTTCCCGCAGACGTCGCATGTCGAATCGATTGCGGTGTTCGATCGCGAGTAATTACAGGGGGCAATGATGGCGCGTTACGACGATCTGATCGATGAAGCACTCGCGCGCGTGAGGGAGATCATGCCGTGGGATCTGAGCCGTGCGCTTGCTGCGGGCAGCAAGCCCATCCTGCTCGACGTGCGCGAACCCGCCGAATTCGACCTGCTGCGCATCCCCGGCTCGATCAACGTGCCGCGCGGTGTGCTGGAGCAATCCTGCGAATGGGATTACGATGAGACGGTGCCGGAACTGGCAAGCGGTCGCGAGCAGGAGATCGTGGTCATCTGCCGCTCGGGGAAACGTTCGGTCTTGGCGGCGGATATGTTGCTGCGGATGGGATATAACAACGTGGTCTCGCTCAAGACCGGCGTGCGCGGCTGGAGCGATTACGAACAACCGATGACGAACGCGAACAGCGACCCGCTGGATGCAGACGACGGCGATGTGCTGCTGGCGCCGCGCGTACGACCGGAGCAACGCAAGCCGAAGCTGTAACAGTTTAGTTACTTCTTGGTGTCAGCGCGGCGCCCTCGAATCCGATGCCGGTCCAGCCTGTCTTGATGAAGTTGCGGATGTTCTGGTGATCGCTCCCATCCGGATGTTTGAGCACATCGTCCCGGTAGTAATTGCCGAAGCAATACAAGGTCTGCTGCTGCGACAAGCCATGCAATCTGGCGAACGAGAACAGTTTGCACGATCCGTTGTTCTTGCCTGCCTCGTTATGCAGGTCGCCGTTCCTGAACGAGGTCGGGGTGAACTCGTATAGCGATTCGATCACGGCTATCGTGTCGTTGAAAGTCACGCTCGCGGGCGCGTCGCGCAACTGGCGCAGAAAAGTATCCAATTCCATAGAGCCATTTCCGATTTAAAGATATAAAAAGGCGGCAGCAGACGCCTTTTTGTTGTTGCGTGAAGTGATCAGTCTCGTTCGCCGCTGAAAGCCATCAGCAGGTTGAGCAGGTGGATGAACAGGTTGTAGATATCCAGATATAGGCCAAGAGTCGCCATCAGGTAGTTGGTCTCGCCGCCGTGCACGATCTGGCTCACGTCGTAGAGGATGTAGGCGGAGAAGATCATCACGGCGATGGCGGAGATGGTCAGCGACAGCGCGGGGATCTGGAAGAAAATATTGGCCAGCGAAGCAACGATCAGCAGGATCAGTCCGATGAACAGGAACTTGCCCATGAAGCTGAAATCCTTCTTGGTCACGGTGGCGATGGTGGCCAGCGAGAAGAAGATGATGCCGGTGCCGCCCGCGGCCATGCCAACCAGTTCTGCGCCATTCTTGAAGTGCAATGCGACTTGCAGGATGGGGCCGAGGAACACGCCGGCCACGAAGGTGAAGCCGAGCAGGGCGACGATGCCCCACACACTGTTACGCAGCGCGGCGACGGCGAACAGCATGCCCATCATCACGGCGAACATCATCAGCGGATACATGATGGGATGGGCGGCCATGAACGACAGATCCAGCGAGGTGCCGATGAGGGCGCCGATGACAGTCGGGATCATGGTCAGCGCCAGCATCATGTAGGTGTTGCGCAGGACTTTGTTCTGCTCGACGGCCAGGGTTGCGGTCGGTGTTGCGGCTTGGGTCTGGTATTGCATGGTTTCCTCCAATGAACAGGGATGTTTCAATAACAGGCGTGAGACTACAGAAGCAGTGCGAAAGTTGCAACCTTGCCCGTTGGGGGCGTGGGGTATTTCAGGTATCATGCGCGGCGTTGGGAAGTGCCTGGGGGAACTATTCGGCGGAAGCAGCGCCATAGCTTCGCGCCTTGGGCGCCTGTTTGGAGGTGTGGCCGAGTGGTTGAAGGCACTAGTCTTGAAAACTAGCGAGGATGAGAGTCCTTCGTGAGTTCGAATCTCACCGCCTCCGCCAAGATCGAATCAATTTGCAATCGTTCAGGAGTGAAAATAATGCTGCGTAAAATCCTTGCAATCTCTTTGCTGTCAGTGACTACCTTGTCCGTTGCGGACACGCTGGACATCGGTCTGAGTAATACGACGGCCCAGTTCAAATACGGCGTCGCCAGCGGTCTCGCCGGCAAGTCCGAGATGTATGCGGAATTGATGTACAACGACAAGAACAGCATCATCGGCGGCGTCGGCCTGCTGGTGGCGAACGACGAGATGAACGTGCCGGGGCTGACCATCGGTGTCGGTGGCAAGGCGGTCGTTGCCCTTATCAAGGAGACCCCGGTCCGCAACAAGGCTTCCGCTATCGCGCTTGGCGCGCAAGTGCGCTATGAGTTGCCGGCTGAACGCCGCCTGGCCTTTGCGGGCGAGCTGTATCTGGCTCCCAAGATCATCACTTACGGCGATGCCGACCGTTACCAGCAATACGGAGCGCGTGCCGAGTTCTCGATCTCGCCGCAAGTCCAGGTCTACGGCGGATACCGCAAGACATGGTTCGTTTTGAAGAACACCAGCACCGAGGCTGTGCTGATCAACGGCCCGCACGTCGGCGTGCAGCTGTCGTTCTGAGGCAGGTCGGTTCAAGTTGAGAACGCTACTGGTTCTTGCCGTGCTTTATTCGATGACGTCCCTGGCGCAGGCCAAGGACGTCTCGGCGCAGCAGGTCGGCGTGGAATACGCCAGAGAGAATCAGGCAAAAGCTGAAACAGAACATAAGGGCAACCTGCAACGGGTTGCCGAGTCGGAGAAGAACCTGGCTGATGCGCAGAAACGTCTGGTAGAAGACCGGCAGAAAACGGAAGCCTCAAAAAAGAAACTGGACGAGGCCAGCGCAAAGTTCCTCAGGGCACAAGAACTGCTCGACAAAGCCTGGAAAGAATAACTTGATTGTCGGCCTCTCGATCGAGGGGCAGTGCACTTAATATCCCAAAGCGCGTGCTCCCTGATAGAACACGAAGCTGACTCCCCAAGCCAACACCAACGACCAGGAAAGCGCGAACAGCGTATAACGCAGGTTCTTCGCTTCGCTGCGCAGAGTGGCGATGGCGGAAAGGCAGGGCGTGTAGATCAGGGTGAACAGCATGAAGCTGTAGGCTTGTACCCAATCCAGCTGTTGTCCCAGCGCGGTTCCCAGTGCGTCCCCGCTGAGGCCGTAGATCACGGCGAGTGAGCCGATGACGATCTCCTTGGCAACGAAGCCGAAGATCAGCGCGATGGTGAGCTGTTCATTGATGCCGATCGGCGCGAAGATCGGATGCAATGCATTGCCTATCATCCCGGCCAGGGTATCGGCGCTGGCCGGAGCCGCCGATGCCGGGAGGTGTGTCAGCAGCCACACCAGGATCACACCGGCGACGATGAACTGGGTGGCGCGGCGCAGGAAGTGTTTCACCTCCAGCCAGCCGCGCAATAGCATCTGCCGGGCAGTAGGGAAGCGGTAGGGGGGCAGTTCCAGCACGAACGGTTCGTTGTTCTGGAAGTTCTTTTTGAACAGCAGCGCGGTGCCGATGGCGGCGGCGAAGCTGAACAGATACAGGCTGAACAGCACCAGCGGTGCTGCTTTGGGCGAGAACAGTGCGGCAGTGATGAACACGAACACCTGCAGGCGCGCCGAGCACAGTGAGAACGGGATCACCAGCATGGTGAGCAGGCGCAGGGAGCGCGAACGCATCACGCGCGTGCCCATCAGGGCGGGCACGTTGCAGCCGAAGCCCATCAGCAGCATGACGAAGCCGCGCCCGTCCAGTCCCATCTTCGCCATCAGGGCATCCATCAAAAAGGCGGCCCGGGAGAGATAGCCGCTGTCTTCCACCATCGCCATGAACAGGAAGAACAGGATGATGATGGGGACGAAAGCGGCGACCGTCGCCACGCCGTTGTAAACGCCGTCGAGCAACAGGCCGGAAAGCCAGGTCGGCGCTCCGGTGAGCGCCGGGTCGAGTGCCGTCTCGCGCAGCCAGCCGAGCGCTTCGCCCACCCAGCCTTGCAAAGGTTGCCCGAGCAGGAAGATGCCCTGGAACAGCAGATACATGATGCCGAAGAAGAGAGGCAATCCCAGCCACGGGTGCAGCATCACCCGGTCCAGTTTGTCGGTAAGGTTCTCCGGCAACTGGGCGGGTACCTGTACAGCGTGTTTCAGCACGCGCGCCATCTCGGATTCGATGTGTTCGTCCTGCTCCAGCTGGCTGCGCAGTTGTTCCGCCATGCCGGGCGTGGGGTAACGCAGTGCCTTGGTGATGGCCTGCAATGCCTCCTGGTAACCGGTACCGTATTTTCCGCTGAGCAGGAAGATCGGCATGTCCAGCAGTTCGGTCATCTTTTTGCTGTCGATGGTGATGCCGTATTTCTTTGCCTCGTCGGCCATGTTGAGCAGCACCACGATGTTCATGTTGAGCTGTTTGAGTTGCAGCAGCAGGCTCATCTGGCGCTCGATCTGAGTGGCGTTGAGGATGACCAGTGCCAGATCCGGCACATTGTCGTGCAGGAAGTGGCGCACCACCTGTTCGTCGTCGGAAAAACCGTGCAGATCGTAGATGCCGGGCAGGTCGATGATTTCGACCATGTCGGAGCCGAGCAGGATCCGACCGCTCAGCAGCTCGACGGTGATGCCCGGCCAGTTGCCCACGCGCGCGGCGCCGCCGGTCATGCGGTTGAACAGGGTGGATTTTCCGGTGTTGGGCATGCCCAGTAGTGCGATGCGTTTCATGTGCAGTCCGCCCCTTGGCATACCTTGATCTTGGCTGCTTCATTGCGGCGCAGCAGCACATCGGTGGTGCCGACCCGCACCTGCACCGGGCCGGAGAAGCTGGCCTTGCGGATCAGTTCGATCTGCTTTCCGCTGCGGAACCCCAGCGCCAGCAGCCGTTGATGCAGCGCTTCGTCGGCGTGGATGGCGACGATGGTGGCGGTGTCGCCGGGATGCAGGTGGGCCAGGGTGAGAGAGGGCATGTTCGTGAGGATTCCAGTTGCCTGCATTATTTCACAGGGCCGGCGCTCTTGTCGCGTAACCGCATGCGAATGGGGTAGAATGCGGCCTTTATTTTTGTGGCAGCGAACATGATCAAGGGAAGTATCGTAGCGATCGTCACGCCGATGCTGGAAGATGGCAGCCTGGACCTGGCGGCTTTCCGCGCACTGATCGATTTCCATATCGCCGAAGGCACCGATGCCATCGTGGTGGTCGGCACGACCGGCGAATCCCCCACCGTCAATGTGGAAGAGCACGAATTGCTGATCTCCGAAGCGGTGAAGCATGCCGCCAAGCGTATTCCCATCATCGCGGGTACCGGTGCCAATTCGACCAGAGAAGCCATCGAATTGGCTTCGTTCTCGAAGAGGGCAGGCGCTAATGCTTCGCTGACCGTGGTGCCCTACTACAACAAGCCCACGCAGGAAGGTTTGTATCTGCACTTCAAGGCCATCGCCGAGGCAGTGGATATGCCGCATATCCTCTATAACGTGCCGGGACGCACCGGTACGGACATGAGCAACGATACGGTGCTGCGCTTGGCGCAGATCAAAAACATCGTCGGCATCAAGGATGCGACCGGCGGCATCGACCGCGGCAGCGACCTGCTGCAACGCGCCCCCAAGGATTTTGCCGTTTATAGCGGAGATGATGCCAGCACGCTTGCGCTGATGCTGCTGGGTGCAGTGGGCACGATCTCGGTGACGGCCAATGTTGCGCCGAAGCTGATGCACGAGATGTGCGCGGCAGCTTTGAACGGCGAGGTTGCCAAGGCGCGCGAGATCAACTACCGCTTGCTCGGTCTTCACCGCAACCTGTTCGTCGAAGCCAACCCCATCCCGGTGAAGTGGGCGGTGGCGCGCATGGGCAAGATCAAGAACAACATACGCCTGCCGCTGACGTCGCTTAGCGCAGGCGCGCAGCCGGTGGTGGAAGCGGCGATGCGTCAGGCAGGAGTCATTTGATGGGAGCAGTCATGCAAGTCAGGAATATCGCGGTGGGGTTTGTTGCCGTTTCGCTGTTGGCCGGATGCAGTATCTTCGAACGCAAACAAGTGGACTATAAAGCGGGTGCGGTCCAGACCCAGGCGCTGGAAGTGCCGCCCGACCTGACGGTGCCGGAAACGGACCAGCGTTACACCATTCCCGGCACGGACGGTGAGAAAGTCGCCAACTACTCGGAATATACCAAAAAGAAGACTGAGCAACCCTGTGTGAATCCGGCGCCGGTTGAGGCCGCTGTAGCGCCAATGGCAAACGCAAAGCTGCAGGATAACAAAGGGGTAAAGCGTATCCAGTTGGGCGAGCCATTCGATCGAAGCTGGCGCAGGATCGGCCTTGCGCTGGAAAAGGCGCGCATCGCCGTGACCGACAAGGACAGAAACAAAGGGATATATTTCATTTCCATACCGGCCAAGGACAAGGCTGCGGACTATCAGGTAACCGTGCGCGAGACCAGGGAAGGTAGCGAGGCTGCGGTCGTCAATGCCGCAGGCAAGAACGATGCCGAGACTGCGCGACTAGTCGAGACTGTGTATCAGAATCTGGAAGAAAAAGAACCTTCCTATGGTATGCCGCAATCCGACGGGTAATCCATCGTCGATGCGGTTCGCTTTACTCGGTAGTGGCAGCGAGGGCAACGCCCTCGTCGTATGTTCAGGGCAAAGCTGCATCCTGCTCGACTGCGGGTTCTCGCTGAGCGAGACGGTTGCGCGCCTGGCCCGTCTCGATCTTGCGCCCGAACGCTTGACCGGCATCGTCGTGACACACGAGCATGGCGATCACATCTCCGGGGTTGCCAAACTGGCCCGCAAGTTCTCCATTCCGGTATGGCTTACCCACGGCACCCTGCGCACACAGAGTAGTGCCGCGTTCGCCCAGTTGCAGATCACCGAGATCAACACCCATATCGCATTCCCCATCGGTGATGTGCTGGTGCAGCCTTATCCGGTGCCGCACGATGCTATGGAGCCTGTGCAGTTCGTGTTCGGCGATGGAGAGCGCAGGCTGGGGGTGCTGACCGACGCCGGGCATGCCACGCCGCATATCGAGACGACTTTGAACGGGTGCGATGCGCTGGTGCTGGAGTGCAATCATGATGCCGGGATGCTGGCCGATGGTGATTATCCGGTTCGACTGAAACAGCGCGTCGGTGGCCGTTTCGGCCACCTCAACAATGTAGATGCTGCTGCGCTGCTGGGGCGTCTGGACAATTCACATTTGCAGCATATCGTTGCGGCACACCTGAGTCGCAAGAATAATCTTGCCGAGCTGGCGGTACGGGCGTTGAGCGGGGTGCTGGGTTGCGAAGACGGCTGGATCGCCGTGGCGACGCAGGATGAAGGTCTGGGGTGGCGAGAGATCGTTTGAGGCGGGAATGTTGAGGCGATAAAAAAGCCGACTTGCGTCGGCTTTTTTATTGAGCTTTTCAGCTTACTTCGTTGCCGGCTCAGTAGCAGCAGGAGCAGAAGCAGCAGCCGGTGCGGAAGCAGCGGCTTCAGCAGCAGGAGCTGCAGGAGCGGCAGCTTTTTCACCACAAGCAGACAGGGACAGGGCCAACAGAGCAGCGATCAGAGCGGAGAATTTCATTTGGATTTCCTTAAAATTTAAGTGAGATTACGGGAGGGTTTGAGTTGCTTCATATCCGTTCGCTACAGCCTCCCCCGTTGCGAAAGACGCGGCATTCTAACAACTCCTCTGAAAAATACCAGACCCCTCTTCTGGGTTACAGTCCAAGCGTTGTGCCCGAAGCGCAGGAATGTGAGGCAGCCCACATTTCGTGGAAGCGCGAATTGAGCCGTCGCGATTCTTCCGGATCGTTCCTGGCCAGCATGCCGCGGGTATCGTCAAAATGGTAGCGGCGGACGTAGTGGGTGAGGTCGGCGACCGCGAAAGGATCCGAGATATGTTGCAGATTCTTTGGCGTCTGGTGGATCGCCATGCTGTGGCCGAACTGGCGCAACAACTCCATCATGCGCGGACAGCGGCGGGTCAAGTATTGCGGGTCATGTACCAGTAGATTCAACCGGTTAGTGCTGTTGGCAAGCAGAAAGCGACGCAGAGTATCGAAACGCGCCGCAGAATCGAAGCCGATATCCTCGAAATTCTTCTCGAAGATGTTGAGGGTGTGCAGAGCCGATGAACAGACCGTGTCCAGCGCGGCGACATAATCGGCCACACCATCGAACTGGGTATGTTGCAGGGTGTCATCATTCATGCGCGTCTCCTCCTGGCTGTCGCCGGAGCGAGATAACCATCCTGATACCATTGATATAGCAGATCGGCGGCTTCACGCGGCAGTTTGACCGCGCCTGGAAGATCGCGCGCATCGGCCAACTCGCGTAGCGCCCGATAGGTCGACTTGCCGACAGGATGAGAATCGCCGTTGATGAACACGGTACTTTCTTTGCACAACATCTGCGTTTTGAGATCGAGCGTCACGCCGCGCGATTGCAAGGCCTGCGCAAAACGGGTTTCGGTCAGGGGGCGGACGGGTGCTTCGAAGTAGATATGCGGCTTGGGTTCGCTCAGATAACAGCCGAGGAAATTGGCGATATCCTCGTTGTCCCAACGTACCTTGCCGATCGCCTGCGACACTTGTTGCAGCATGTCTGCGCTGATCTCGGAGGGGTGTTTCTGGGTCTTCAATTTTGGGTCGGCATAGGTGCCATCGATCTCGATACGGTCTTGCAGATAGACGAGGAACTGTTCCGCCAACTCCTGATACCACGGCGTACGAAAGCCGATGGAGTAGGTCATGCAGTCGTCTTCGGCGATGCCGTTGTGGGCGCAATGCGGCGGCAGATAGAGCATGTCGCCCGCTTCCAGCACCCACTCCTGCTCCACCCTGAAATCTTTCAGCAGGCGCAAGGGAGCGCCTTCGATCAATGTCTGATCCTTTTGTGTGGAGATCTGCCAGCGTCTATGGCCCAGACCCTGCACCAGAAACACATCGTAAGCGTCGAAATGCGGGCCGACCCCGCCGCCGTTGGGAGCGTAGCTCACCATCAGGTCATCGAGCCGGGTGTGCGGGATGAAGTTGAACTGCTTGACCAGCTCGGCTCCCGAAGGCAGGAAATGATTGACGCCCTGTACCAGCACGGACCACTTGCCCTTTTTCGACAATCCCCTGAAATCTCCGGGTACGAACGGCTCGTTGCGCAATGCCCATTCGTTATGCTGGTGGGTCACCAGACGCGCCTGCACGTCGTCGCTGCAGGCCAGGTCGATCAATTGTTGCGGATCAAGCAGTCCCTTGAAACCGGGCACGGCCTGGCGGATAAGGAGCGGTTTTTTCTGCCAATAATCGCGCAGAAATTCGCTGACGGACAGGCCGCCGAGGAGGTTCGATTTATTTTTCATTAGCCGATTATAATCCCCGCAAAATCATTTGGCACAAAATGAAACTCGGTTAAAATGGCCCGGCAGGAGGGCGCTATGCCATTACAAGTTGTGCAGTTGCAAGTCGGAACAGATGCGCCGGATTTCGAGCTGGCCGATGCAGACATGCATATGTTCAGCTTGAACGCACAACTCGGCAAGCAGGTGGTGCTGTATTTCTATCCCAAGGACGACACCCCTGGGTGCACGATGGAGGCGAACGAATTCAGCGACCATGAGGACGAGTTCGTCAGGTATGACACCATCGTGGTCGGCATCAGCCGCGACGATTGCATCAGCCATGCCACATTCCGCGACAAATATGGGCTTTCGGTACAGTTGCTGTCCGATACCGATGGTCGTATCTGCAAGAAATACGGCGTGTTGTACGAGAAGGAAGCCTGTGTTGAGCATGGTCGGAGTATCGATGGGCACAAGAAACTCGCCATCCAGCGCTCCACTTTCATCATCGACAGGAAGGGCAAGCTGCGCCATGTCCTGTACGGCGTCCACGCGCACGGACACGCCCAGGAGATTATTAAATTGATAAAGGAAATGAAATGAAGATCGAAAAGAACGCCGTCGTTTTGCTGACCTATGAACTGACCGACGCAAGCGGCGCTTTGCTGGAAAAGAACAACGAACCCATCAGCTATCTGCATGGCGGTTATGACGGCATCTTCCCGATCGTCGAAGAGGCGTTGCACGGCAAGGCGGTGGGCGACAAATTCTCCGTCACCATGGCACCGGACGATGCCTTCGGTGAATACGAACATGACCTCGTGCGTGCCGAACCGCGCGGCATGTTTCCGGCGGATGTTGCGGTTGGCATGCAGTTCGAAGGCGGCGCGGAAGGTGACGATGACGAGGATTTCATGCTCTATACCGTGACCGAAGTCACCGACGACGAAGTCACCGTCGATGGCAACCATCCGCTGGCAGGCAAGACGCTGATCTTCTCGGGCGTCGTCACCGGTGTGCGTGCGGCCTCAGCCGAAGAGTTGTCGCACGGGCATGTGCACGGCGACGGTGGGCATCACCACTAAGCTGGCGTGGCGTGAAAAAAGCCCGCTCGTGCGGGCTTTTTTATTTGCCGGATGCAAGGCCTAATCCTTTTTCGCTTGCGCGGCGAGGATGTGGCACAGGTGCTCGTCGTTCGGATCCAGCGTGCAGCGTGCCACGTTATCGAACAAGGCCTGAATCTCGGCCAGCGTGAAATGCACCAGCAGGCGGTTCGCCATGTCGGTTTGCAACGGCAGCATGCGCGATTCCCCGTTCGGCAGATTGAAGCGGAATCCGGCCAGACGTTTCAGATCGCCTTCCGACCTGCTCATGCTGGTCTGCTCATCCTCCAATGCCTCGTAATACTCTTCCAGTTTATCTGCCATCTCTTCCGGGATGTCTTCGGAAATTTCCACCACCAGTCCCAGATTGTCCTCGACGGCATTGCAAGGCACGTCATGCTGCTTGGCGTAAGTGACGAACTTGTCGCGCAGGCTGGCATCGAAAAAGATGTATTCGATCATCGTGGTGAACTCGGGAAGTTGGAGACGCAGGCATCCTGCCGCGCATGGCTCGCAAAATCAATCACCCGAATGGTGAAAGTTTTTGCAGCAGCCAGTCCGTCACTTGGGCGGCACCGGTGGGGCGCGGCGGCGTGGGGGCGGGAGCCGCCAGCAGATCGAACAAAGTATGCTCAAACATGCCGCATTCCACTTGCTCGCGCGAGACTTCGCGGCATACCCCGTGCTGTTTTAGCCATTCGACCAGTGCAGGCGATTCCGGCCAGTCCGGGCGGTCTACGTACAGCACCGGGGTGCCGCTGCAGGCTGCCTCGACGAAGCTGCCGTAGCCGGGTTTGCCGAGCAGCGCATCGCTGCTGGCGAGCAGGTCGCCGAAATCCATGGGCAGCGATTCGAGCACGATGGCGTCGGGATGGTTTACCTGCCAATTTTGTTGTACCAGCCAGCGCACGCCATCGATATGCGGCCAGCTTTCCATCGGCAGGCGGCTGGCGATGCCGCCCATGCTTACCAGCACCAGCTTCTCTTCTTTCGACAATCTCAGGTGGCGATCCAGCTCATCGCGCCGGTCCTCGCCCACTGCCGCGATGGGGGCGACAGGGATCAGGTTGGGCAATGTCTCCATCCCCATGCCGGGGGTGGCGCGCAGGAAGGCATCTGCTCCGGCGTAACAGGCGTGTATCTGCGCGGAAATCTCTGCGTCACGGGTGTAGTGATGGTAGATGTCGAACCAGTTCAGCGAACACAGAGCCGCATTGGCGATCCCCATCCGCTGCGCGCCCGCCAACGGCAGGTACCCCACGTTGGAGAACACCATGTCTGCACCGAGTTCGCGCAAGCGCCGAGCTTCGTTTTCCACACGCGACTCCCAGTTGGCGTGAAAGGCGCGATAGGCTGCGCGGCTCTCCTCGATACGGACATCCAGCGCCGACGACATGACCATGCCGATATCGCCCTCAACAGGCAGATGCGTGAACGGCGCATGGATGCGCGGGCGCAGATGTCCGCTCGTCACGTTCGAACGCACCGTCAGGCGCAACTGCGGCATGCGCTGGTGCAGCAGATTCAGAATGGGCGCGGTCTGCGCGACATGGCCGAAGCCGTGGCCGGTGATGGAGACGACGAGATGAGGATGGCGCATCGCGTGAGAGTGCCGGCGGGTTGCAAGGATGCGGCATTCTACAACTGAAGGCGCGTTTCGGTTCCTGCTGCAATATATCCGCTGCTGAATCGTCTCGTGTAATGTCAGCTCCGGCTGATAAACTGTAGTTGGACGTTAACGGATTCGGGAAGAAACTTCATGGCATCGATAGTGCAAGCAGAAGGTTTGACCAAGCAAGTGATGAGCGGCGATAGCCCGCTCACCATTCTGCACGATGTCACTTTCACGGTGGAAGCTGGCGAAAGCCTCGCCATCGTCGGCGCATCCGGTTCCGGCAAGTCCACGCTGCTGGGGTTGCTGGCCGGGCTGGACGTGCCGAGCGGCGGCAAAGTGATGCTGCATGGTGCGGATATGTTCGCGCTGGATGAGGATGGGCGCGCGCGTTTGCGCGGCGAGTTGGCGGGTTTCGTGTTCCAGTCATTCCAGCTGTTGCCCGCGCTGAGCGCGCTGGAGAACGTCATGCTGCCGCTGGAACTGGCAGGAGCCAAAGACGCGCGCCAGCGCGCCGCAGACTCGTTGCACCAAGTCGGTCTGAGCGCACGGAGTCACCACCTGCCAAAGCATCTCTCCGGCGGCGAACAGCAGCGCGTGGCGCTGGCGCGCGCCTTCGTCACCCGGCCCAGGGTGCTTTTTGCCGACGAACCCACCGGCAATCTGGATGCCGCCACGGGCGCCCAGGTCATCGAACTGATGCTGGAACTCAACCGCGCACAAGGCACGACCCTGATACTGGTGACGCACGACGAGGCTTTGGCAAGACGTTGCGGAAAACAGTTGCGGCTGGCGGCGGGCCGGGTGGTGCCGGGCTGAAGCGCGGATGTGCGCGAATCACACATCTTTCTGATGCGCGTTTGCGGCGTTATCGGGGGATGCGGCATAATGGACCGGATCAAAATAATGTAACGCAGGCGCATGAAAATCGGCCTGTTCCTTTAATTCAGTTCTGCTTTTTGGATAAGTAAAAACCATGAAAATCGCAATCGCCGGAACCGGCTACGTCGGTCTCTCCAACGCCATGCTGCTGGCCCAGCACAACGAGGTCGTGGCCATCGACATCGTCCCCGAGAAGGTGGAGATGCTCAATCGCAAGCAGTCGCCCATCGAAGACGTGGAGATCGAGGACTATCTGGCGCACAAGAAACTGAACTTCAAGGCCACGCTGGACAAACGCGAAGCCTACACCGGCGCGGAATACGTCATCATCGCCACGCCCACCGATTACGACCCCGAGACCAATTATTTCAACACCAAGTCCATCGAGGCGGTGATCAAGGACGTGCAGGGCATCAACCCGCAGGCAGTGATGATCATCAAGTCCACCATCCCGGTCGGTTACACCGTCAAGCTCAGGCAGCAGATGAAGTGCGATAACCTCATCTTCTCGCCCGAATTCCTGCGCGAAGGCAAAGCGCTGTACGACAACCTGTACCCGTCACGCATCGTGGTCGGCGAGCGTTCCAAGCGCGCCGAGACCTTTGCGAACCTGCTCAAACAGGGGGCGATCAAGCAGGACATCGCGGTGCTGTTCACAGACTCCACCGAAGCCGAAGCGATCAAACTGTTCGCCAACACCTATCTCGCCATGCGCGTCGCCTATTTCAACGAACTGGACACCTACGCGGCCACCCACGGCCTGGATACCAAGCAAATCATCCAGGGCGTCAGCCTCGATCCGCGCATCGGCGACCACTACAACAATCCATCGTTCGGTTACGGCGGCTACTGCCTGCCCAAGGACACCAAGCAACTGCTGGCGAACTATCAGGATGTGCCGCAGAACCTCATCCATGCCATCGTCGAGTCCAACACCACGCGCAAGGATTTCGTGGCGGACAGCATTCTCAAGCGCAACCCCAAGGTCGTCGGCATCCACCGTCTGGTGATGAAGAGCGGCTCGGACAATTTCAGATCGAGCAGCATCCAGGGCATCATGAAGCGCATCAAAGCCAAGGGCATCGAAGTCATCGTGTACGAGCCCGCGCTGAAAGACACCGAGTTCTTCCATTCCAAAGTGGTGAACGACCTGGCGCAATTCAAGCAGCAGTCCGATGTCATCGTCGCCAACCGCATCACCGACGACATCCGCGATGTGGCGGACAAGGTGTACAGCCGCGACCTGTTCGGCAAGGACTGAGCATGACTGTTACGCCACATCCGGTGTGTCTGGAAGTGGCGCACGCTGCCTTGTTCGGTAAACGAGTGGGGCGCACATGAATCTGCTTCGCTTATCCCTCAACCTCCTGCGCCGCGACTGGCGTGCCGGTGAATGGCGCGTGCTGTTGCTGGCATTGGTGCTGGCCGTGGGCAGCCTCGCCACCGTCGGCCTGTTCGCCGACCGCGTGCGCCAGGCCTTGCAGCAGCAGGCGCAAAGTTTGATCGGCGCCGATCTGCGCATCACCTCCACTCGACCGTTCCCCCCCGATTACCGCGAATCGGCAACCAGGCAGAACTTGCAGGTGGTGCAGAGCCGCACCTTCCCCAGCATGGTGTCGTTCCGCGAGCAGGTGTTGCTGAGCGAGATACAGGCGGTGGAGGCGGGCTATCCCTTGCGCGGCAAGATCGAGATCGACGATGGCGGTGTGCATGTGGCGCAGGCCATTCCCGCACGCGGTACGGTGTGGGCGGACGAGCGCCTGTTGCGCCGGCTTGATCTCAACGTGGGCGACGAGGTGGGCATCGGCGCGCGGCGTTTCACCGTGGCGGCACGCATCGTGAAGGACATCGACCAGTCCATCGGCTTCTCCAGTTTTGCGCCGCGAGTGTTGATGAACGATGCCGATCTGGCTTCCACCGGGCTGCTACAGGAAGGCAGTCGTCTTTCCTACCGCCTGTTGATCGCGGGCGATGCGGTGCGGGTGAAGGCGTTGCGCACCGCACTGGAGCCGGGGCTTTCCGGCAACGAGAAGATGGAAGATGTGCGCGATGCGCGCCCCGAGATACGCACGGCGCTGGAACGCGCCGAGCATTTCCTCGGCCTCGCAGCACTGACCGCTGCCATCCTCGCGGGTGCGGCGATGGCATTGGCGGCGCGGCGCTTCGTGCTGCGTCATCTGGACGGCTGCGCGGTGATGCGCTGTCTCGGCGCGCAGCAGCGGCAGGTGCTGTGGCTGTTCCTGAACCAGTTCATTCTGCTCGGCGTGGTCGCGGTGCTGCTCGGCGGACTGCTGGGTTATGCCACGCAGGCGCTGCTGGTCGAGAGCATCGCCTCCATGCGCGATGCGAGCCTGCCGCAGCCGGGTGTGTTGCCGCTGCTGAAAGCCGCGGCCAGCGGTTTTGCCCTGTTGCTCGGTTTTGCCTTTCTGCCCTTGCTGCAATTGCGCAAGGTGTCGCCGCTGCGCGTGCTGCGCCGCGAGATGGGCATGCCGGAAGCGAGCGGCTGGCTGATCTACGGGCTGGCAGTGGGCGTGTTGGCGCTGTTGTTCCTGTGGCACGCAGGTTCGCTGAAACTGGGTCTGGCCGTGCTGGGCGGCTTGTTGGCGGGACTGCTGGCGTTCGGTTGGCTGGCCTGGCTGTTGTTGCACGGCCTGGCACTTAATTCGTTTTACTTCCAGTCGCAATGGCGGCACGCATTCAACAATCTCGCGCGTCACGGGCGCAACGCCGCGGTGCAGGTGGTGGCGCTGAGTCTGGGCGGCATGGCCTTGCTGGTATTGACGCTGGTGCGTGCCGACCTGCTGGAAGCCTGGCAGGGCAAGTTGCCGCCGGATACGCCGAACCGTTTTCTGGTGAACATCCAGCCCGATCAATACCAGCCGGTGCGCGATTTCTTCGCGCGCCAGTCGCTGCCTGCACCCGAATTGCAGCCGATGGTGCGCGGCAGGCTGGTCGCCATCAACGAGCGCGCCATCAGCGGCGACAGCTATCCCGACCCGCGGGCGCGCGGACTGGCGGAACGCGAGTTCAACCTTTCCTGGATGGAACAGATGCCGGTTTGGAACGAATTGGCGAGCGGGAAGTGGTGGACTGAAAAAGCGAACGGCGAACTTTCGGTGGAGGAAGGCGTCGCCAAAACGCTGGGCATCCATCTTGGCGATACGCTCACCTACGATGTGGCGGGCAGCCGGTTTGCCGGCCGGGTTACTAACCTGCGCAAGGTGCAGTGGGATTCGATGCGGGTGAATTTCTTCGTCATCACCACTCCCGAATTGCTGCGGGATTTTCCGGCCAGCTATCTGAGCAGCTTTTATCTGCCGCCGGACAAGGTGCGCGCCGGGGATGCGCTGTCGCGCGCCTTTCCCAATATCCTGCTGATCGACACCGGCGCGGTGATCGCGCAGGTGCGCGGCATCATGGATCAGATTGCGCAGACGGTCAGCGCGGTGTTCCTGTTCACGCTGCTTACCGGCCTGGCCGTGCTGTATGCCGCGCTGCTGGCGACGCAGGACGAGCGCAGCCACGAGGCGGCGATCCTGCGCACGCTGGGGGCGGACAGTCGCTATTTGCGGCGTTTGCACCTGTCCGAGTTCGCCGTGCTGGGCGGTCTAAGCGGGCTGTTCGCGGCGGCGGGAGCGGTGCTGCTGGGCTGGGTGCTGGCGCGTTTCGTACTGGATATCCCTTACCAGTCAGATGGTTCCATCTGGTTCATCGGCGTTGGCGGCGGTATGGCGGTGGTGATGCTGGCCGGATGGGTGGCGACCCGCAAGCTGGCTCTGCGTCCTCCCCTCCGCATTCTTGCGGCGGATTAATGGCTTAGGCTTGACGCAGCACGGAATATCCCTATAATGCGCCCCTCCCTGAAAAAGGGAGTTTTTACCTTGCTCCACCGTCCACTGATGTCGGGGGGCTTTAATCCACAAGGAGATGTAATGCGACACTACGAAATCGTATTTATCGTGCATCCCGATCAGAGCGAGCAAGTGCCCGCGATGGTCGAGCGTTATCGCACGTTGGTGACCAGCAAGAACGGTCACATCCACCGTCTGGAAGATTGGGGCCGCCGCCAGCTGGCATACCCGATCCAGAAGATCCACAAGGCACACTATGTGCTGATGAACATCGAAGTCGACCAGCCCACGCTGGACGAGCTCGAGCACGCATTCAAGTTCAACGACGCCGTATTGCGCCACCTGACCATCAAGACCAAGGCTGCAGTCGTTACGCCTTCCGCCATGATGAAGGAAGAGAAGTCGCGTTCGTTCGGCAGCGATGCCGCAGCACCGGCACCGGCAGCAGAAGCGCCGGCCGCGGCCGCGTAAGCAAGGATTGAGCAGCAACCGTTGTGTGATCGAAGGGGAAGTGGTCGAGCCGGAAGGCTTGAGATACACCCCGGCAGGTTTGGCGAGAGTGGCGTTCAAATTGCGCCACACCTCGATGCAGCAGGAAGCAGGGATGCAGCGCCAGGTTCAGTGTGTGGTTCCCGCACTGGCTTTGGGCGAAGCGGCAATGCAGGTCAGCCGTTTGCAACCCGGACAGCAGGTGAGAGCCGAAGGTTTCCTGGCGCAACGCAGCCTCAAGATCGTGCAACTGGTTTTGCACATTGATAACGTTACATTGAGATAGAGGAGCACAACATGGCTCGTGTATTTAAGAAAAAAGACGACAAGAAGAGCAACGCTTCGCGTCAGCTGTTCAAGCGCCGCAAGTTCTGCCGTTTCACTGCCGAGAAGATCGCGGAAGTGGATTACAAGGACATCAACATCCTCAAGGAAATGATCACCGAGAACGGCAAGCTGATCCCGGCCCGTATCACCGGTACCAAGACGCGCTATCAGCGCCAATTGAGCGTAGCCGTGAAGCGCGCGCGCTTCCTGGCGTTGCTGCCTTACACCGATTTGCACTAAGGAGTAGACCATGCAAGTTATCCTGATGGAAAAAGTGATCAACCTCGGCCAACTGGGCGACGTGGTCAAAGTGAAGAACGGTTTCGCGCGCAACTTCCTCATCCCGCAAGGCAAGGCCAAGCGTGCGACGGAACACAACGTGGCGGATTTCGCGGCACGTCGTGCCGAACTGGAAGCGGCTGAAGCAGCCAAGCTGGTCGATGCGCAGGCTCGCGGAGCCAAGCTGGAAGGCCTGACCGTACAGATCGTGCAAAAAGCGGGTGTGGACGGCAAACTGTTCGGTTCCGTGACCAATGCGGACATCGCGGCAGCACTGGTGGCACAGGGTCACCAGGTCGAAAAAGGCCAAGTGCGCATGGACACAGGTCACCTGAAGCAGATCGGCGATCATCCGATCACCATCGCGCTGCATCCGGACGTGGTCGTGAACGTGACGATCTCGGTGCTGGGCGAACAGTAACCAATGACTTAGCCGCCGTGGTTTGGCGGCTTAGTCAGATGGCTATGCAGAGCTAATCCAGCGTTGTCATGTAGTTAAGAAAAAGGGCTGGCGACAGCCCTTTTTTGTTTTCCAAAAGAGGTAGAATCTCCCTCCCGAATTTTGCGGTCACATCATGCAAAACTTTTCCGCTCCTCCCGCCGATTCCCAGCTTGATGCCCTGAAGCTCCCGCCGCATTCCGTCGAGGCGGAACAGTCGGTGCTGGGCGGCATCCTGCTGGATACCAGCGCCTGGGACAAGATCGCCGACCTGCTGAGCGAGCATGATTTCTACCGCCATGAACACCGCCTGATCTGGCGCCACATCGGCCGCCTGACCGAGCATGCCAAGCCCATCGACGTCATCACCGTGGCCGAATCGCTGGAGAGCAACGCCGAGCTGGAGAAGGCGGGCGGCCTGGTCTATCTGGGCACGCTGGCGCAGAACGTGCCTTCCGCCGCCAACATCCGCCGCTATGCCGAGATCGTGCGCGAGCGCGCCATCATGCGCAAACTGGTGGAGGTCGGCAGCGAGATCGCCACCAGTGCCTACAACCCGGGCGGGCGCGATGCCGGACAGTTGCTGGACGAGGCCGAGAGCCGCGTGTTCGAGATCTCCGAGCAGGGCGAACGCGGCCGCCAGGGTTTTACCGCCATCCCGCCGTTGCTGACGCAGGTGGTCGAGCGCATCGAGACTTTGTACGGGCGCGACAACTCCAGTGATGTCACCGGTATCGCCACGGGCTTCACCGATCTGGACCGCATGACCTCCGGTCTGCAACCGGGTGACCTCGTCATCGTCGCCGGTCGCCCGAGTATGGGCAAGACCGCGTTCTCCATCAACATCGCCGAAAACGTGGCGCTGGAATCGAACAAGCCGGTCGCCATCTTCAGTATGGAAATGGGCGGCACGCAGTTGGCCATGCGCATGATCGGTTCGGTCGGGCGCCTGAACCAGCACAACCTGCGTACCGGCCGTCTGGAAGACGACGATTGGTCGCGCATGACCCACGCGCTGGGACAACTGAACGATGCGCCCATCTTCATCGACGAGACCGCCGGCCTGAACGCGCTGGAACTGCGTTCCCGCGCCCGGCGCTTGAGCCGCCAGCACAACGGCCTCGGCCTGATCGTGATCGACTATATCCAGTTGATGTCGTCGCCATCCGGCAAGGCCAGCGAGAACCGCGCGACCGAGATCTCCGAGATATCGCGCTCGTTAAAATCGCTGGCGAAGGAACTGCATGTGCCGGTGATCGCACTGTCACAGCTCAACCGCAGCCTGGAACAACGCCCGAACAAGCGCCCGGTGATGTCCGACCTGCGCGAATCCGGCGCCATCGAGCAGGACGCCGACCTGATCCTGTTCATCTACCGCGACGAAGTCTACAACCCGGATACCCCGGACAAGGGCAAGGCCGAGATCATCATCGGCAAACAACGTAACGGCCCCATCGGCAAAGTCGAGCTGACTTTCCGCGGCGAATACACGAGATTCGAGAATTACGCCTCTGCGCAGTACTAATCTGCAATAAATTCTTGGCGCCTCCGAACTGTTCGGTTACAATGCGCGTCCTTTTACAGGCGCGTAGCTCAGCTGGTTAGAGCACCACCTTGACATGGTGGGGGTCGTTGGTTCGAGTCCAATCGCGCCTACCAATTTCCCGAATCTCCCGACAGTTCTTTCGAGAAATGCCATGTTCACATTGAGCTTGCATGGAGAAGAAGGCACTCAAGCCCTGCTGCAGTCGGGCTATTCCTATTGCCTCGTCGTACGTTCCGAATCCCAGCGTTCCGCCTTGCTCAAGAATCTGGGCGATCAGGCGGGCGTGGTCATCGTGCCGCACAACGGCGGTCTGATCAGCAATCTGCGGGTGTGGGAAAACATCATCCTGCCGGTGCAGTATCATGGCATCGAGGTCGCGGGGAGGCTCGAAGATAACGTGGCACAACTGCTGGTTCAGTGCGGTTTGGAAGATGAGGCTGCCGTATCCGAACTGTTGCTCAAACTGCCCGATCAGTTGACTCTGTATGAAAAACGTCTGGTCGGGTTCGTGCGTGCCATGTTGATGAATCCGGAACTGGTCATTTACGATTCCATGCTCGAGGGCCTGTCGCGCAAGGAATTGGCGCGCATGGTCAAATTCGACCAGGTATTCCGTTTATACTTCCCTTTCAGGACGTCGGTGCTGGTGAGTTTCGAGGAGTACCGCGACAAGGACAATCCGAAACAGCTCGTGATCCAGTTATAAGTCCGTATTTGAAAATGAAACTGCCCAACTACAACCAGAGATTGCTGACCATCGAGAAGCGCACGCAGCGTTTCATGCTGGGCGCGGTCGGCGTCATGCTGCTGGTGCTGTTGATGATCGCCGCCAAACAGGATTATTTCAGTCGCAGCACCGCGATCTATTTTTTCACGCCCAATGCGCAGGGCCTGAGCAAAGGCATGGCGGTCAAGTTCGTCGGCTTCAAGGTGGGCAGCGTGCAGGAGATCAACATGGAGCCCAATGCCACGGTGCGGGTCCGGGTGTCGCTGGATGACGAATACGTTCACCTGATCGGGCAGGATGCCAAGGCCAGGCTGGTCAAGGAATCGCTGGTCGGCGAGAGTGTGGTGGAGATCATCCCCGGTTCGCAGCAGGTCAAGCAGGTGACGCAGAACAGCGTGCTGGAATTCGAGCGCGGACAGGATACCAGTACCGTGGTCGAGAATCTGGCCGCGCAATTGCAACCCATTCTGAGCGATATCCACCAGATCACTTCTTCGGGCGACATTCAGCAGACACTGAAGAACCTGAATCAGGCGTCGGGGAATTTTCGCGAGACGGTCAATCAGTTCACTCAGGTTGGCGTCAACAGCAACAAGGCAGTGACCAGTCTCAACTCCAGTTTGGAGACGCTGGACAAGGCCGTCCCCAAATTGATGGACAAGGCGGACAAGACTCTGGACAACGTGCAGTCCGCGACGACTGACATCAAGAAGATTACCAATGACTCCGCCGGCGAGATCCCCTCGCTGGTGCGCAACGCCAATGCGCTGGTGCAGGACGGGCAGGAGACGCTGGGCGGCGTGAAGAGATCCTGGTTGCTCAACAGCCTGTTCACCGCACCCGAGGAACAATCCCTGCCGGTGGACGGTTACGTCGCACCGACGCAGCCGTGACGGGAGAATAGCTTGGGCGCCCGTTCAACCGTCTCGATCCTGTGCAGTCTCGTGTTGCTGGCCGCCTGCGGCACTGTGGACGAGGTTCGCAGTGCGCGGCAGGAACAGGCCACCGAATTCAACCAGCGCGGCCAGCGCGCCTTTCAGCGCGGCGAATATCAGGCTGCCGCGACGCTCTATGAACAAGCCCTGCAGATCGATGTCGCCATCGAGAACGAGAACGGCATCGCCATCAATACACTCAATCTCGCGCGCGTGAACCAGCTGCTGGGCAAGACCGCACTGACTCAGCGTCTGCTCGACCACCTGCTGGAAGACAAGGCATTACACTATGCACCGGCTCATCTGGCCGAAGCGGCGGTGCAGAAAGCCCTGCTGCGCTTGCAGGAGAACGACGCGGCGGGTGCCACGCTCTGGGCTGACAAGGCGGCAGCCTGGTGCGAATCGGATTGCCGGATCGCCGGCGTGATCGACAATGTGCGTGCCGGTATCGCCCTGCGCGCAAACGATGCCGACAAGGCCCTGCAGTTGAGCGAACGTGCACTGGCGGCGAACCGCGATGTGCCGCTCGAGCGTGCCAACGCATTGCGGCTGGCGGCATCGGCCAGGCTGCTGAAGAACGAGCCGGATGCCGCATTGCGTCTGCTGGAAGAAGCGCTCGTCATCGACAAATCGCTGGGTCTGCCGGAGAAGATACGCCAGGACCTGCTGCTGTCGGCGCAGGCGCACGAGAAGTTGGGGCGGGCCGAACAGGCGGCGCAATGCCGTGACCGGGCGGCCCGCATCGCTGCAACCGCGCTGAAGTGAGATGGCGATGGAAACCTTGCAGCGGCTGAGCGATCCGAAGGTCAGAAGGCTGCTGGGCTTGTTCATTTGCCTGCTGGCAGGGGTTCTGCTGCATGTCACGCACACCGGCGAGTGGCTGAACCGTAAAGTGCTGGACGATCAATTCGCCCTCCTGCATCGATACGATGCCCATCCGGTGCCGAACGATATCGTCATCGTCGGTATCGACGACGCTTCCTATAAAGCATTCAAGGAGCCTTTTGCCCTGTGGCATCCGCATCTTGGCAAATTCCTGCAGGCGATGGCAGTGGCCAAACCCGCGGTGCTCGGTCTGGATATCGTGTTGCCGGCGCGTTCCTATGAATTCCTGATCCCGCAGTACGACCAGGGACTGCTGCAGGGCCTGCGCACGGCAAAAGCACAGGTGCCGCTGGTGTTGGCGCAGACGGTTGAGGTCAGCGGTGTCTTTCGCAATGTCTACGAGCCGTTCGTGACCGCCTCCGGCGGGGATACGCTGGGCTCCGTGCTGGTCTGTGCCGACGACGACGGTCTGGTGCGCCGCTTCGACCCGAACATGTGCACGGTGAATGCGCAAGGCACCATGTTCGTCGACAAGATGGCCGCCCACTTGAGCGATGTGCGCATGGGGGCGGGGATGGTGGATTTCTCCGCGGGCGAAAAATTCGAGTACATCCCATTCAGCCAGGTGCTTGAATGGCAGGCGCAGTCGGACAGTGAGCAACTGAAGCGCACCTTCGGCGGCAAACCGGTGATGCTGGGCGTCGTTTCGTCGCTGGCCGAGCGGGTGAATTCGCCCGTGCCGCTGGCCGCGTGGGATCCGTTCCGGAATCGCGTGCCCGGTGTGTTGATGCAGGCGCAGATGTTGCGCTCGATGCTGGATGGCGGCTTGATCCGGGAAGCGAGTACCCATGTCGTGCTCGCGCTGACATTGCTCGCCGCGCTGTTCTGGCTGGGGCGCATCGGCTGGTTCAAGCTGGTTGCATTGCTTGTTTTTCCGCTGTTGCTGCTGTTTTCCTCGACCTGGTTGCTGGGGCGCGGTGTGTACCTGCCGACAGGCGGGATATTGTTTGCCGGACTGTTCGCCTTCCTGGCGCGGCTGGCCTATGAAGGCGTCCAACTCGTGCAGCAACGCAACTGGCTGCGCGGCACCTTCGGCAGCTACGTCAGCCAGGAAGTGCTGCAGGAGATCATGGCGGGCAATATCCATTCCGGGCTGGACGGAGCGCGCATCCGTCTGTGCATCCTGTTCGCCGACATCCACGGCTTCGGTGCGCGCAGCGAGACCCGCCCGCCGCAGGAGGTGGTCGCCCTGCTCAACGATTATTTCTCCGACATGACCGTTGCCATCCACCAGCACAAGGGCACGGTGGACAAGTTCATCGGCGACGGCATCATGGCGTTCTTCGGTGCGCCGCAGGTGCTGGAATGCCCGGAGAAGAACGCGCTGGAAGCGGCGCAGGAGATGTTGCTGCGCCTGCGCCATGTCAATGCGCGTTTGCAGGAGAAGGGTATCGCCCCTATCGAGATCGGCATCGCACTGCATGTGGGCGAAGTCGTCATCGGACATATCGGGTCCGCTTCCCGTCATGAATACACCGTCATCGGCGATGCGGTGAGCCTCACCGCCAAGCTGGAAGATATGACCAAGACTCTGAACTACCCCGTGGTGTGTTCGGCTGCCGTGGCTAAAGCGGTGGAGAACTCCGGCGGCTTGACCGATTGCGGCGAGCGGAGTGTGAAAGGCGGCATGCTCCATGTATACGGCTGGAACCCGCCCCTGCTGGCTGAGAGCTGATGCTTACGCTCTGGTCCAGATTCATCGCCTGGCTCAAGTCGACGCAGATGCGCCAGACGGTGTATGGCTCGCTGCAACTGCTCTGGTATGCCTTCACCCATCTGCGCGTGTTGCGCATCGCCCCCGTCAACGCCGTGTTCCATCGCCAGATATTCTTCACCGGCGTCGAGGCCCTGGGCATCGTCGCCGTGTTCGGCCTGCTGAGCGGCGCGCTGGTCATTACCCAGATCACCTCGCTGGTCGGCGGCGACAGTGAACTGACCGTGAAGATCCTGATCTGGACGGTGGTGCGCGAGGTCGGTCCGCTGTTTGCTGCCATCATCATCATCGCGCGCAGCAGCGCCGCCATCGCTTCGGAGCTGGCGCTGATGAAGACGCGCAACGAGATGACCAGCCTTGCGCGCATGGGCATTCCGCCGCAGGACTACCTGCTGGTGCCGCGCATCGCCGGGGTGACGCTGGCGGTGCTGGCGCTCACCATCTATTTCCAGGTCGTCGCTATCGGCGGCGGGCTGGCGATCAGCGCCATGTTCCAGAACGTCTCCTACCTCGACCAAGTCGGCCGCTTCCTGCAGACCGTCAAGCTGGCCGAGTTCGCCGTGGTCGCGTTCAAGGGCTGCCTGTTCGGCCTCGCCATCTCCACCATCTCCTGCTACAACGGCATGCAGGCCCAACCCTCGGTGACCGAAGTGCCCAAGGTCGCCATCAAGGCCGTGCTGCAGAGCCTGCTGTTCGTGTTCACCCTGGATGCGCTGATCGCCTACCTCGGCATGGCGGAGTGACTTGCGCTATACTGCGCGCCCGTTTGGCGCAGTGTGCTGCCTGACCGAGATTCGAAAGTGCGGCGGTCGCCGCATTTGTTTTTAGCAGAGTGAAAAAATGCCAGTCATTACCCTACCGGATGGTTCGCAACGCAGTTATCCCAACCCCGTGACCGTGGCCGAAGTCGCGCAGAGCATCGGCGCCGGTCTGGCACGTGCGGCGCTGGCAGGCAAGGTCGACGGTGTGCTGGTGGATACCTCGCACCTGATCTCTGCCGATGCCAAGCTGGCCATCGTCACCGACAAGGACGAAGACGGCGTTGACCTGATCCGCCACTCCACCGCCCACTTGCTGGCCTATGCGGTAAAGGAACTGTTCCCAGAGGCGCAGGTAACCATCGGTCCGGTGATCGAAAACGGTTTCTATTACGACTTCGCCTATTCGCGTCCCTTCACGCCGGAAGATCTGACTGCCATCGAAAAGCGCATGGCGGAGCTGGCCAAGAAAGACCTGGCGGTGACGCGCAAGGTGGTGACGCGCGACGAAGCGGTGGCTTACTTCACATCGCTGGGCGAGAAATACAAGGCCGAACTCATCGCGGCCATCCCTGCCGATCAGGAGGTGTCGCTGTACAGCGAGGGCGAGTTCACCGATCTGTGCCGCGGGCCGCACGTACCGTCGACCGGCAAGCTGAAGGCGTTCAAGCTGATGAAGGTGGCCGGAGCCTACTGGCGCGGCGACTCGAAAAACGAGATGCTGCAGCGTATCTACGGTACGGCCTGGGCGAAGAAGGAAGACCTCGATGCCTATCTGGTGCGTCTGGAAGAGGCGGAGAAGCGCGACCACCGCAAGCTGGGCAAGTTGCTCGACCTGTTCCACATGCAGGATGAAGCGCCGGGCATGGTGTTCTGGCACCCCAAAGGCTGGGCGATGTGGCAGGTGATCGAGCAGTACATGCGCCGCGTCTACCGCGACAACGGCTACCAGGAGATCCGCTGCCCGCAGATCATCGACCGCGTGCTGTGGGAGAAGTCCGGCCATTGGGAGCACTACAAGGCCAACATGTTCACCACCGAGTCGGAGAAACACGACTACGCCATCAAGCCGATGAACTGCCCCGGCCATGTGCAGGTGTTCAATGCCGACCTGCGTTCCTATCGCGAACTGCCGCTGCGCTACGGTGAATTCGGCTCATGCCACCGCAACGAGCCGTCCGGCGGCTTGCACGGTTTGATGCGGGTGCGCGGTTTCGTGCAGGACGACGGCCATATCTTCTGTACCGAAGGCCAGATCGAGTCCGAGGTAACGGCGTTCAACGCGCTGGTGCTCAAGGTCTACAAGGATTTCGGTTTCAACGATGTGGTGGTGAAGCTGGCGCTGCGTCCGGAAAGCCGGGTCGGTTCCGACGATATCTGGGACAAGTCCGAAGATGCCCTGCGTGCGGCTTTGCGTGCTTCCGGCCTCGAATGGGTCGAGTTGCCGGGCGAAGGTGCGTTCTACGGCCCCAAGATCGAATTCCATATCAAGGATGCCATCGGCCGTTCCTGGCAGTGCGGCACCATCCAGGTGGACTTTTCCATGCCGGGCCGCTTGGGGGCCGAATTCGTCGATGAGGACAACAGCCGCAAGGTGCCGGTGATGCTGCACCGGGCCATTCTGGGTTCCCTGGAGCGTTTCATCGGGATTCTGGTGGAAAACCATGCCGGCGCCCTGCCTTTGTGGCTGGCGCCGGTGCAGATGGTGGTGATGAATATCTCGCAGGCGCAGGAGGAATATGCCGGAAAAGTGGCGGAAACCCTGCGTGCCTCCGGATTCAGGGTGCAATCGGATTTGCGCAATGAGAAGATTACCTATAAAATCCGCGAACATAGCTTGCAGAAGTTGCCTTACCAGCTAATCATTGGCGACAAGGAAGTGGCTGCAAGTCTCGTTGCCGTGCGATCCCGAACAGGTGAAGACCTTGGGCAGATGTCGGTGGAAGCGCTGATTCAGCGCTTGAATGCCGATCTGCACGCGGATGGCGCGGTTTAATTTTTTAATGGAGAAATTGCAATAGCACAGGATAAGTCGCAGCGTATCAATGAGCAGATAACAGCACCGCAGGTGCGGCTCATCGGCGCGGAGGGAGAACAGGTTGGCATCGTGGCGGTCGCGGAAGCGCTGCGCATGGCGGACGAAGCGGAACTAGATCTGGTGGAGATCGCGCCTTTGGCCGAACCGCCTGTATGCCGGATCATGGATATCGGCAAATTCAAATACGCGGAAGCCAAGAAACAGCACGAAGCCAAGCTTAAACAGAAACAGGTCCAGATCAAAGAGATCAAGTTCCGTCCGGGTACGGATGAAGGCGACTACAACATCAAGTTGCGTAACCTGATCAAATTCCTGACCGACGGCGACAAGACCAAGATCACCTTGCGTTTCCGCGGTCGCGAGATGGCGCACCAGGAGATCGGCATGAAGCTGATCGAGCGCATCAAGGCGGATCTGGAAGAACATGGCATGGTCGAGCAGTTCCCGAAGATGGAAGGCCGTCAGATGGTGATGGTGATCGGGCCAAGAAAGAAATAAGCAGTTTGCATCGCAGCGGAGCAAGGGATTCGACGCAGCGGTGGTAGTACAAAGAGTCCCGTACAAGTGGTTCCGGGTTTTCAAGCGTTCCTGTCAGGGACCTCCCGGCGTCATCAAATAAATGGAGTCGTTATGCCAAAGATGAAAACCAAGAGCGGTGCGAAAAAACGCTTCAGCGTCCGCGCCGGTGGCAGCATCAAGCGCGGTCAAGCGTTCAAGCGCCACATCCTCACCAAGAAAACCACCAAGAACAAGCGTCAGCTGCGTGGCTCTACAGGTGTCCATGAAACCAACACGGCGTCCGTTCGCGCCATGATGCCTTACGCATAAGGAGTAGAAAATGCCAAGAGTTAAACGTGGTGTAACGGCGCGCGCGCGCCATAAGAAGATTCTCGACAAGGCCAAGGGTTACCGCGGCCGTCGCAACAGCGTCTACCGTATCGCCAAAGAAGCGGTGATGAAGGCGGGTCAATATGCTTACCGCGACCGTCGTCAACGCAAGCGCCAGTTCCGCACCCTGTGGATCGCGCGTATCAATGCGGCTGCACGCGAGCAAGGCATGGCGTACAGCGTGTTCATGAACGGTCTGAAGAAGGCCGCGATCGAGATCGACCGCAAGGTGCTGGCCGATTTGGCCGTGTTCGACAAGGCTGCGTTCTCGCAGATCGTCGCACAAGCCAAAGCCAGCCTCGGCGCGTAAGTATTGCGCAGTATAAAAAAGGAGGCGTCATGCCTCCTTTTTTTGTTTCAAAACCAGACAAATGCAAGAACTACAAAAAATCCTCGATGACGCACTGCAAAGCTTCGCGGCCATAGAAGACGCGGCCGAGCTGGAGAACGCCAAAGCGCGTTATCTCGGCAAGGAAGGCAGCCTGACCGGTCTGTTAAAGGGCTTGGGCAAGCTTTCCGCGGAAGAACGCCCGGCAGCCGGTGCGCGCATCAACCAGGTCAAACAGCAGATCGAAGCGGCATTGCAAGCACAGCGCGATGCCATCCAGAACCGCGCTTTGAACGCCAAGCTGGCAGCAGAATCGCTGGACGTTACTTTGCCCGGTCGCGGCACGGGCGTGGGCGGATTGCATCCGGTCACGCGCACGCTGGAGCGCATCGAGACCCTGTTCCACTCCATCGGCTACGACGTGGCGGAAGGCCCGGAGATCGAAAACGATTTCTATAACTTCACCGCGCTGAACATCCCGGCCGATCATCCGGCGCGCGCCATGCACGACACCTTCTACATCGACGAACAGCACGTGTTGCGCACCCATACCTCGCCGATCCAGATCCGCTATATGCAAGTGCATATGGAGAAGTACAAACATCTGGAGGCGATGCCGGACATCCGCATCATCGCGCCGGGACGCGTGTACCGTGTGGATTCCGATGCCACCCATTCGCCCATGTTCCATCAGGTCGAAGGCCTGTGGGTAGGAGAGAAAGTCAGCTTCGCCGACCTGAAAGGCGTGATCGCCGATTTCCTGCAGAACTATTTCGAGACCGAAGATATGCAGGTGCGCTTCCGTCCGTCCTTCTTCCCGTTCACCGAGCCGTCGGCCGAGATGGATATGAGCTGGAAGGGCGGCTGGCTGGAGATCGGCGGCTGCGGCATGGTGCATCCGAACGTGCTCAAGCATGTCGGCATCGACAGCGAGAAATACATCGGCTTCGCCTTCGGTATGGGTGTGGAGCGTCTGGCCATGCTGCGCTACGGCGTGAACGACCTCAGATTGTTCTTCGAAAATGATCTTCAATTCCTAAAGCAATTTTCATAATGAAAAAAAACTCGGGAACATTTGGCTACGACATAACCAGCCTGCGGCTGGTTAGCCTGCGCCGCAACAGCCCGTGCGGGTTGTTGTCAGTGGAAGCTAATGCGACGAAGCTGCGTTATGCCGTAACTAAAACGACCACTAGACAATTTAACTGATATGCAATTCTCCGAATCCTGGTTGCGTACTTTCGTGAACCCTTCGCTCACCAGCGAGGAGTTGTCGCATCTGTTGACCATGGCCGGGCTGGAAGTGGAGGAGATGATTCCTGTCGCGCCGGCTTTCGAAAAGGTCGTCGTGGCGCAAGTGTTGACCAAAGACAAACATCCCGATGCCGACCGACTGAACGTGCTGACGGTGAACGTCGGCCAAGCTGAGCCGCTGACTATAGTGTGCGGCGCGGGGAATGTGTCCGTGGGCATGAAAGCGCCGTGCGCGCTGGTCGGGGCAAAACTGCCCGGCATCGAGATCAAACAGGCCAAGGTGCGCGGCATCGCCTCTTTCGGCATGATGTGTTCGGAGAAGGAGCTTGGTCTGGCGGAAGTGAGCGAAGGACTGATGGTGCTAGCTGTCGAAGCAGTTGTCGGTCAGAGCATCCGCGAACATCTCGATCTCGACGATCACCTGATCACCCTCAAGCTGACCCCAAATCGCAGCGACTGTCTGTCGCTGAACGGAATCGCGCGCGAAGTTGCGGCATTAACGGGGACGCCCTTGCAGACTGTTCCGCAAACGCCTTTCAAACAAGCCGACAGACAAATCCGTAAAGTAAAACTAACCGCTTCCGCCGCGTGCCCGCGTTACAGCGGACGCGCGATCTCCGGTGTGAACGCCAAGGCCATGACGCCGGCGTGGATGGTGCAGCGCCTGCAGCGTTGCGGCCTGCGCAGCATCAGCGCACTGGTCGATGTGACCAACTACGTGCTGCTGGAACTGGGGCAGCCGCTGCATGCCTTCGATCTGTGCAAACTGAACGGTGATATCGAAGTGCGTTTCGCTCGCAAGGGTGAGAGCATGAAACTGCTCAACGAGCAGACCGTGGCTCTGCAGGACGACATGCTGGTGATCGCCGACGGCAAGGGCCCAATCGCGCTGGCCGGTGTGATGGGTGGCGCCGACAGTGCGGTGAACGATGCGACCACTGACATCTTCCTCGAGAGTGCGTTCTTTGCGACTAGCGTGATCGTCGGCAAATCGCGCCGTCTCGGTTTCAGTTCCGATTCTTCCTACCGCTTTGAACGCGGCGTGGATTTCGCCGCAACGCAAGTCGCGCTGGATCGCGCCACGCAATTGATCCTCGACATCTGCGGCGGACAGGCGGGGGCGGTGACGGAAGTGCAGGGCGGATTGCCCGTGCGTGCTCCGGTCAAACTGCGCAGTTCGCGCGTGTATCGCGTGCTGGGAGTGGCACTGAAAACAGACGAGATCGCGCAGATCCTGACGCGGCTCGGCATGGCTATCCAGCAACAGGGCGACGAATTTTCCGTAACGCCGCCCAGTTACCGTTTCGACATCGCCATCGAGGAAGACCTGATCGAGGAAGTCGCGCGCGTGTATGGCTACGAACGTATCCTGCCTGCGCCCATCCAGGCGCGCATGAGCATCCTGCCGCTAATCGAGGCGGAGCGACCGCTGGCGAAACTGCGCCAGACCATGGTGCTGCGCGAATATCAGGAAACCATCAACTACGCTTTCGTCGAGACCGAATGGGAGCGCGATCTGTGCGGCAATGCAGCACCTGTCGCCCTGAAGAACCCCATCGCCAGTCAGATGAGTGTAATGCGCAGCAGTCTGCTTGGCGGCTTGCTGGCTGCCTTGCGTACCAATGTGGCGCGCAAGCAGCCGCGCGTGCGCCTGTTCGAGATCGGCGGATGCTTCAAGTTCGAGGTGGGTAGTTATACCCAAGATGAACGCTTGGCCGGCTTGGCTTACGGTGATGACCTACCCGAGCAATGGGGCGTTCCTGCACGTAATGTCGACTTTTACGATGTAAAGAGTGATGTTGAGGCTTTGTTTGCGCCGCGCACCCTGACTTTTCAGGCAGCCGAACATCCGGCTTCGCATCCGGGCCGTTCGGCGCGCATCCTGCTGGAAGGGTGCGCCATCGGCTGGGTTGGCGAACTGCACCCGCAATGGCAGCAGAAGAACGACCTGCCGCAATCCGTGGTCTGGTTCGAGATCGAAATTGCTGCCTTGACGCAAGCCAGCCTTCCGAAACTGAGGGACATCTCGCGCTTCCCGCCCGTGCGCCGCGATCTGGCAGTGCTGGCGGATGAGAATGTGACCGTACAGTCGCTAATCGAGGCGATGCAGGCGGAAAAAGTGGCTAACGTGGTGGAACTGGCTTTGTTCGACGTGTATCGTGGCAAAGGCGTGGAGCAAGGCAAAAAAAGCCTTGCATTCCGTGTGTTATTGCAAGATACTCAAAAAACTTTGACTGATAACGAGATTGAAGAAAATATGTCGCGTCTGGTTGCAGCCTTGCAACGGCAAGGCGCGCAGTTGCGAGCGTAAGAGGAGAATATGACGACATTGACCAAGGCGGAGCTGGCCGATCTGCTATTCGAAAAAGTAGGCCTGAACAAACGCGAAGCAAAAGACATGGTGGAAGCGTTCTTTGAGGAGATACGCATGCAGCTGGAACAGGGTGAAAGCGTCAAGCTGTCCGGTTTCGGCAACTTCCAGTTGCGCGACAAGCCGCAGCGTCCCGGGCGTAATCCCAAGACGGGCGAAGAGATTCCCATCACGGCACGCCGGGTGGTGACTTTTCATCCCAGCCAGAAACTGAAGAGTATGGTAGAAAAGACCTATCATGGAACAGCACGTAGCTAATTCCGATCTGCCGCCGATCCCGGCTAAGCGCTACTTCACTATCGGTGAAGTCAGCGAGTTGTGCGGGGTGAAGGCGCATGTGTTGCGCTACTGGGAGCAGGAATTCACCCAGCTCAAGCCGGTCAAACGCGGTGGCAATCGCCGTTACTATCAGCACCATGAAGTTCTGCTCATCCGCCGTATCCGTCAATTGCTCTATGAAGAGGGTTTCACCATCAGCGGTGCGCGCAGCCGTCTCGATCAGCATGCTATCCGGCATGAGGAAGCGGCACCGGTTTCCGCCGAGATATTCAGCGCGGTATCCTTCAAGCGAGAGCTGCGTGACATCGTCTCGTTTTTGCGTGCGTGATCACACTTTGTATAAATCCGCTTCAAGGAAAGCCTGGCGCTCTGCTATAATCCGCGCCCTCGGGGCGTAGCGCAGCCTGGTAGCGTACTTGGATGGGGTCCAAGTGGTCGGAGGTTCAAATCCTCTCGCCCCGACCAGAAAAAATAAAAACAGGCCGACACCGTCGGCCTGTTTCGTTTTGCGAACCCAAAGGAGGGCGCAAGAAGATCATGCAAGATCGCTTCGGACGTTCCATCGATTATCTGCGACTCTCGGTCACCGATCGCTGCGACATGCGCTGCACCTATTGCATGCCGCAGGGTTTCCATGACTTTGAGGAGCCGAAAGATTGGCTGAACTTCGACGAGATCGAGCGCGTCGTCGCGGCTTTCGCCCGTCTGGGCACATCGAAGATACGCATCACCGGCGGCGAGCCCTTGCTGCGCCGCGATCTGGCCGGATTGTCCGCACGTCTTGCTCGGACCGCAGGGATCAAGGATCTGTCTTTGAGCACCAATGCTACACAACTGGCGCAGCATGCCCATGCGCTCAAGGCAGCAGGGATATCGCGTCTCAATGTCAGCCTCGATTCGCTTTGCGCCGAGCGTATCCACAACATCACCCGGCGCGATGCGCTGCAATCCATCCTGGACGGTCTGCTGGTCGCCAAGGCCGCCGGATTCCGGCCGATCAAGATCAACATGGTGGTGATGTCCGGTGTGAACGAGGACGAAGTGGTGGATATGGCGACGTTCTGCCTGCGTCACGGTTTCATCCTGCGCCTCATCGAGAGCATGCCGATGGGGGAAAGCGGACGGAATGCCGGTTACGTCGATCTGCAACCTGTTCGTTTGCGCCTGCAACAACGCTTCGGCCTGACCGACGGCGCGGTGCCGGGAGCAGGACCGGCACGCTATCTGGTTTCGCCGGACGGCAAGCTCAGCATCGGTTTCATCACGCCGATGTCGCAGCATTTCTGCGAGACCTGCAATCGTGTAAGGTTGTCGGTGGATGGCACTCTGTATCTTTGCCTGGGACAGGAGCACAACTTCGAATTGCGTCCCTTGTTGCGCAACGGCATCGGCGATGCGGAACTCGACGCGGCGATACGAGCAGCGATCGAGATCAAACCAGAGCGGCATGAGTTCCGGGAAAACCCCGGCAAACTCATACGCATCATGTCTGCTACAGGCGGATAAAAAAAGCCCCGGCATGCCGGGGCTTTCTGTTTGCTGTGTAGCGGGTGCTTATTTCAGCTTTTCGATACCCAGCATCTTCATGATGCTACCTTCATAGAACGGCTCGGAAGTACCTTTCTTCATCTTGCGGATGAAGTACTTCTCGAACGCGACCTTGGCCAGATGCACCCACTTGCCTTCGGAGAACCAGTTCACATTACGCGGCGGGATCTGCGGGATCGCCACGAAAGCCACACCGCTCTCGCCGAAGTCGGCCAGACATACCGCGTTCCAAGTGGCCTCGGTGTCGGCTGGCTCGCCTACCAGATCGGCATGGATGTTGTGTACGGTGGCGGTCACCATGGATTCGATCATGTAGCCGGTCTTGGGAGTGCCGACCGGGATCGGTGTGGGTTCGACCGGCGGGATGGCGACGCAGACGCCGACCGCGAAGATGTTCTTGTACTTCGCGTTGCGCTGGTGCTTGTCCACGGTGATGAATCCGCGCGGATTGGTCAGACCTTCGATGCCGAACACTGCGTCCACACCCTTGAAGGCGGGCAGCATCATGCTGTAGCTGAACGGCAGTTCGTGTTTTTTCTTCTCCACGCCCATCTCGTCATGTTCGGTGACATACATCTTGCCTGCCTCGACCTTGGTGACCTTGGCGTTGCAGATCCACTTGATGTGCTTGTCGCGCATGCCGGATTCGAGGATGCCCTTGGAATCGCCCACACCGCCCAAGCCAAGATGGCCGATGTAGGGTTCGGAGGTGACGAAGGTCATCGGAACCTTGGTGCGGATCTTGCGCTTGCGCAGATCGGTTTCCATGATGAAGGCGTATTCATAAGCCGGGCCGAAGCAGGAAGCTCCCTGCACCGCGCCGACCACGATGGGGCCGGGGTTCTTGCAGAAATCTTCCCACACGTCGTGCGACTTCATCGCATGATCCACATGGCAGACGGAATAGGTGTGGCCGCCGTGCGGACCAAGACCTTCGACTTCTTCAAAGGCCAGCTTGGGACCGGTGGCAATCACCAGATAGTCGTAGTCGATATGCTTGCCGTCGTTCAGTTCGAGCTTGTTCTGGTCGGGATGGACACGCTTTACGCCGGTGGAGATGAACTCGATGCCCTTGCGCTCCAGATAGGTGCGCACAGGGAACTCGATCTGCTTACGCTCACGCCACTTCACGCCTACCCACGGGTTGGACGGGACGAACTGGAAATTCTCGCTGTTCGATACGACCGTGACCTTGTGCGACTTGTCCAGCTTGTCACGCATTTCGTACGCTGCCGGCATGCCGCCGAGACCTGCTCCCATGATGACGATATGTGCCATGTTTTCTCCTCTAATTATCGATTGATCGGTGATGCCCTGAGTTACTTACTTCCCTGCTGCTTTGACTCCACATGTTTGCTGGCTAATGATTCGCCTTCCTCAGGTGAGCCTTGTTCTTTGGCGAACAACACCGCCGCCTTCACGCGGGACGACAGGTTGAGCTTGTTCAGGATGTGCCGTACATGCTGCTTGACCGTGTCGTAGCTGATCTTCAGGGTCTGCGCGATGGCCTTGTTGCTCTCGCCGCGCGACAGCAACTGCAGGATCTCGCGTTCGCGCTCGGTCAGCAGCTTGAGCGAGTTCTTTGGCTCCTGCCCCGGCTGGTCGCCGCGCAGCATATCGATCATTTTCACGGTCATGGTCGGTGCGACCACCAGCTCGCCCGCGGCCACGCGGCGGATGGCATCCACCACTTCCTCCGGTGCCATGTCCTTGAGCAGGTAGCCGCGCACCCCGGCACGGATCGCATTGCCCAGATCCACTTCCGAATCGCTCATGGTCAGCACCACGGCGGGGATGGCGCAGCCTTCCTTGCGTACCTGCTCCAGCATCGCCAAGCCGTCCATCGGCTTCATGCGCAGATCCATGACCAGCAGGTCGGGTTGCTCCTTGATCAGGGTGCGCAGATCCTCGATGGTGCCAACTGCCCCGAGCACGTTGAAACCATAGCAACGGGCTAGCAACTCGCTCAGCCCGCGCCGACACAGACTCTGGTCGTCCACCAGTGCGATCTTCAATTCCTCAGCCATGCGCAGTTCTCCAGTTCGTCCCTGGTTCAGGGAAGAATAATTGTACGCATGTTCCCAGTCCTTTGGTGCTTTCTACCTTGATTTCTCCGCCGATGCGCTGCGCCCGTTCACGCATGATGATGATGCCGTAATGGCCTTCCACGGGCGAGAAGGTGCCAACACCGTTGTCCTCGACGGTAAAGACGTAGAAGCCGCAAAGATGGTCGACGATCAGGCGGGCATGACTCGCGTTGGAATGCTTGGCGATGTTCGAAAGCGCCTCGCGCACGATGTGGTAGGTCTGGATCTCGTGTTCCAGCGGCAGGTCCAGATCGGCGACGCGGATGGAGCAGTCGAGCACGATGTCGTGCTGCTGTTCGAAGTTTCCGGCCAGCGTCTGCAGGGCATGCAACAGGCCGGCGGGGTCCATCTCGCTGCGAAAATCGGTGATCAGGGTACGCACCGCCTTCTGGCCGATCTCCAGCGCCTCGTCGATGTCGCGCACATATTTGGTCGCCATCAGTTCGTTGTTGTTGCGCACCGCATCGCTCAGCAGGGTGGTGTTCATGCGTGCATAGTTCAGTGTTTGCGCCAGCGAATCATGGATCTCGTTGGCGATGGTCTGGCGTTCCTGCAACAATTCTTCGCGTTTTGCCTCGCGTGTGCTCTTGATATGCTCGATCAGCGTTCCCAGCAGCTCGGAGAAGCTGATCGCCATGGTGGCGGCGTTGCCGGAGGAGGATTGGGGGGTATCGAAGAAGAGGGTGAAGACGCCAAGCATTACTTCCGGGGAGTTGCGGCTTTCCAGCGGGATGGAGATGACCGACTGGAACTGCCCGCTCAGGCGGTCGCCGTGGCGCGTTTCGCAAGTGTAGACATCGGTGGAACAGAGACCGTGCTTGAAAGCATCTTTGCCGCAATCTTCGCATGCCAGGTCGACGATGCGTTCGGCTTCCATCTCTTCCCCGGTCAGGCCGACCGCGCTGATGACCTGCAAGGTCTGCTCGTCCGGCAGCAGTACTCGCACCACGCCGGCCCGGGCCCTGATGAAGACGATGGCTGTCTCGAGAAAAGAATTCAGAAGCGTACGCAGGTCGCTGGTGCGCGAAGCAGCGAACGCTTGTTCGACACAGTTATCCAGCCCGCCGTTCTTGCCGGGGAGCACGAATTCGGGGTCGCGCGTCCAGAAGAACGCCGCGTTGTCCGGTTCGTCTACTGATTTCATCTTTCTGCCCATAGCTTCGAAAAAGAATATCCGGAAAATACCATCTGGTACGATAGCCAGCATGCGCTCGGTATACCAATGCCGCGCGCTAGGTTATGCCGCTTTGCCCCAAATATCAATCGGACGGCAAGCGAATTTTGCCTATTCCCCCAACAGGGTTATGGCTCACACCACCCGATGTGGTTATAGACACTATATGAGTGAATTCTGCCTAATGCGCCGGATTCCCGCGACACGAAAATGGTATGAAGATTTGCATCGTTTCTGACAGTCATGACCGCTCCGATCCGTTGGTGGAAGCTATCGTAGAGGCGCAGGCTGCCGGGGCGCAGGCTGTCATCCATTGCGGTGACCTGATCGGTGTGAACACCCTGCGTGCTTCCCTTAAGCTGGGCATCCCCATCCATGCCGTGCATGGCAACAACATCGGCGATATCGCGGCGCTCTACCGCATGATGAAGAACAATCTCGGCATCTTCACCTATCACGGCGAGGAAGCCGTGCTGGAGCTTGGCGGTCGCAAGCTGTTCGTCACCCACATGCCGCACCACGGTCACGCTTTCGCCTGCACCGGCGACTACGACCTGGTCTGCCACGGCCACAGCCACACGGCGCATATCGGCAAACAGCCCCATGTCAAAGGTGGCGAGTGCTGGCTGGTGAATCCCGGTTCGGTCGCTGGTATAGACGCGCCGGGCGTGAAGGCCATCCCGACCTGGATACTTGGGGATCTGGCAACCATGACTTTTGAAATCCGCAAACTACCAGAGGGTTGATGAACGCTCCCATCGCAACCAGCCAAACCATCCCATCAGCTGCTTGACAGTGTTGCAGGAGGCAGCCGCCAAGCAGGTGAAATGCGGTGGCCTACGGCAGTAGGCTCAAAGCCGCCAATCTGGACGGGCATGTCATCAAGCCGAAGAAATTGCAGGGAATCGCAGGAAAGAAGTAAGTCGCTTCCAGCCCAACGCCGACGGCATGCCCGGAACAATGACCGGGAGCGTACGCCTTGGCGTGGCGTTATAATCCCCGCATCAGGTAAGAACAGGGGAGCCACCATGCAACACCTTCAACCCAAAGAAGCCTTCGAATTCATGCAGGCAAATCCGGAAGCCGTATTCATCGATGTGCGCAGCGAGATGGAACACATGTTCGTCGGCCATCCGCGCGGCTCCATCCTGATTCCCTGGGTGGACGGCCCGGATTGGGAGATCGATCCGCATTTCGTTGCGCATGTGCGCAAAGCCGCCAGTGTCAATCGTCCTGTCGTACTCATCTGCCGTTCCGGTCGCCGCTCTGCCGATGCCGGCGAGGCGCTGGAAAAGGCCGGGATGAAAGACGTCTACAACGTGGCGCATGGTTTCGAGGGCGATCTCGACGACACGCATCACCGCAACTCGCACAACGGATGGCGCTTCGATGGTCTGCCTTGGGCGCAGACGTGATTCAGAACTTCATTCAAGAAGACATCATGCGCACCATCGCAGACTTCACCGGCTACGAACAAAAGCCCGCCTCCACCATTCTGTTCGAGCGCTACGGCAGACTCGTAGCCATACAGCTCGCCGACAGCGAACTGTAGCTCGGTGGAGATCCCGAGAAGCTGACCATCGGCCCGACCTTCTACTGGAACGAACGCGGCGCGCATCTCATCGTGTGTAAGACCGGGGATGGCCGTTACCGCAGCCAGTTCTCTATTCCGAGGCAGAGCAATACGGCAGGCACGGACGAGTACGAGGACCACGACAGCTGCATATTGACGCTGCTGCAGATAGGGCCACGAACGCAAGTTGGCGAACGTCTCATCTGGTGCCACGGCCGCCAATCTCCCGGACGACGATTACCACGGCCCGCTGATGGTCTAGCGTCACACTATTATGTCGCTACATCACGCTCCCGAACGAAAGATCGTGACTGTGCGGAGGTAGCGGCAGACCTGCCAGTTGGCTGGCCTGACTCACCGGGCCCAGCGGAAACAGCTCATACAGATAACCGCGCCCGCGTTCGTCGCAAAACCGTTCTTCCAGTTCGCGCAATATATCCCGTGCATTATCGCTATTGCCGTGCTCGCGAAACCGTTCCCGCAGATAGAAGATGACTTCCCAGTGTTCGTCGGTGAGCGCTAACCCTTTAGCCGCTGCCTGCTGGTTGGCATGGTTGGGTGACCATTGAGTCAGATCGGACAGATTTCCTTCCGGGTCGCTCTCGTAACGTAGTGGATTGCTGATGGCTTTATTGATGTCGAGCATGATATATCCCTCCTGCTGACGCGAGTGACCAAGGGAGAGGCTCACCCGCTTTTACATCTTCAAACTACTGAGTGTTGTTGTCAACTATTGAAGAGGGATTCAAGCCTGCCAGACGCCAAATCCAGCCGCGCGCAGATCTATTCCGACTTCCACTTCCTTGTCGCAAGCCTCGTCATAGGACATCGGGTTGAATCCCTCGTAAAGGTCGGGCAGTAAGCGCAACCCGAATTCCCTGACATAGCGATTGGACTGGATTCCTGCCTTGTGCTTATCGAAGCGCAGGTCTGGGTCCAGCCCCGTCATGCCGACATACACGCAGGGCTTGCCGGGGATGTAACCGGGGTTGCAACGCTTGAAGCGGCCTTCGTGCAGTACATCTTTCGACAGTTCGATCACATAGACGTGGTAGTGCTTGTAGCGTGCCATATTCGTTGCATGTGGCGTAGAGGCGTTACGAGAGTTTCAACTGCGATTTTGATTTTCGTCCCGGTGCGGCGGGGGGGATGAATCCGGCCAGGCGGCATTTCATGCCTTCGATTTGTTTGCCTTTTTCATAGCGAATGGAGTGGCACACCATGATCTCGCGCTTGGCGGCGAGGTCGGTCAGTTGCGTGCGCACTTTGGCGAGAGTAAGCCCGGTGGCTTCGGCGATCTCGCTGTCCGTGCGCTCACCATGTGTCTTAAGGTATTGCAGAATCGTTTTCAAAACATTTCCATCCTTGCAGGGTTTCATTCGATGACCGACAGGATATACCCAGCGCGCATATGCGGCACAAAATCTCTTGCGATAGGCCAGCCTGATATTTTCTCGATGCTACATCCTGCGTGGTGAAAAGAAAGAAGCCAAGCACTTGGAGCTGCCGTTGTTTATAGTAGCAACCGCACCGTAAATATTGCCTTGCCTATTGATTACATGACTGATTCGCTATGACTATCGCCCTTCTTTCCCCTACCTATATCGATCCGTCCCACCTTGCAGATGCAGTGAAGAGCCAGGGTTTCGGGGTGCTGAGCCCTTCCGGGGTGGCTACATTCCTCGAAGTGCCGCTTTCGGCACTGGAGGCGTTGAAGCCGGATTGGGACGATCTGCCGCCGGATAACTTCCTCAAGGACGGCGGGCGCTATCGCCGCCGCAGGCATTCCAGCTTCATCGTCGATGGTCAGGATATCAGGCAGGTGACTCACCGCGCGCATTACCAGCCGCTGGAATACAACGCGCTGCACGGCGGCATGCTGCGCATGTTCGAACCCATCAAACCCGGGTTCGTGGCGCAACCCGTGATCACCAAGCTGTTGCAGTCCATCGCGCAAGTCTGTTCCGCCGTCAAAGGCAAACAACCCTGGTATGTCGAAGCGCACGAGTTCCGCATCGACACCAGCTCCGGCATCGGTCGCCCGACGCCGGAAGGCGCGCACCGCGACGGCACCGATTTCGTCGCCATCCTTTTTGCGGGACGCGAGCACATCCGCGGCGGCGAGAGCCGCATCTTCGAATTCAACGGCAGGCACGGTCAGCGCTTCACCTTGACCGAGAAATGGACGTTGTTGCTGCTCGACGACCAGCGCGTCATCCACGAATCCACACCCATCCAGCCCGCGGGTGAGAACGGTCATCGCGATACCTTGGTGCTGACTTTCCGGGCGGGTGGATTCCTGGAGCCGCAGCTCGCGGCAGAAGTGACGCAGTAAGATTCCGCAGCAGGCTAGTCGTTACACTGTCCGTCGTCTTCGTACATCACGCTAGCTTGATGTCATGTGTGTGGCGCGGGCTTCTTCTTGGCGGTAATCCCGAGTACCACAAAATAACTCTAAAACATAAAAAGCCGCGCGACCATTCAGGCTCGCGCGGCAGAGTTATTCTTTGCTGAATATTCAGGGCTTCTTGGGAGTGGTGTAGGGCACTTCTTTCTGGGCCGGTTCCCAGGTAGTTTCATAGCCAACAAAAAACTGCCCAGGCACGATTTCCTTCTGACGGGTAGTTACGCGGAATGCGTGGCCATCTGGAATCTTGGGGCGGCAGAAAGGCTTCTTATCATCACTCATGATTCTATCTCTCCTTGGGTTAAAAAAGGTGGTTGAAAACGGGAAGAATGTAAACACGAATATCGCCCCCTCCCATGTTGCTGGCGAAATTATACTATCTAGCGCGTGTAATGTGCCTTCTTTGGAATTACATGCCGTACGCCCCCTTGGGGATTCTCAACGTCCCCTTTGTAGCGGGGGATGATGTGAATATGGACATGAAAGAGGCTTTGCCCGGCCGCCGGTCCGACATTGACGCCGATATTGTAGCCATCCGGATTGAACTCCTCGTCAATGAGTTTTTTTTCCTCCTTAATGAGGCCCATACACGCGGCCACTTCTTCCGGCGTCAGGTCGAAAAAGCTGGATACATGCCGACGTGGGATGACCACGGTATGCCCCGGACTTGCCGGGTAGGAGTCACGGGCACTGTAAACAAGTTCATGCTGTATCGACACCCCACGCGGATCTGCGCAAAACAGACATGGATTATTGGGGTCTCTTTTCTTTTCTTGTGTGGCTTCAGACGACAACAGAATACCTCCGGTTCAATCTATACTTTATACTTCGACACAGAATATTGTTAACGAGGAAACTATCTTGGCATCGAATAAAGGACGGGCTTACTTTGCACTGCTTGGTTATCATTTCAACCCCGACGATATTACCCGCCTGCTTGGGATAGAACCCACCTCCGTCAATGCTGCCGGCGCATACAGCAGCCTGGAAAAACCTGTAATAAGTTCATGGGAGCTATCCACGGAGACCATCGCTGGTGAACTGGACGTATTTGCCTTGACGGACAGCATCGTCAAGCAACTGGAACCCATCAAAGAAAAAATCGTTGAAGTCTGTAAAAGTCACAATCTGTCTCCAAGGTTGGGCGTGACGCTGACTTTATCTATCGATAAAGGTGAATCAAGCCCGGAAGTCGGGTTCGGCGCCAGAACGATCCGTTTCCTGGCGGATACCGGCTCATTCATTGAGGTGGAAAATAAACTTTCCGAGCGGATTTGATCTCCGTCCTCTCTCAACCACCCTGGCTGTTAATCACTTGTAGCTGAGCCTGCGCCATTTTCAGCTGTTCCTCGCAATGCTTCAAACAGAGTGGTTGCAGCGCGTGAGGAAAACATTCCATGATCACCTCGAATTCATCCGCGACCTCTCCTGCAAGCACGGCGTCATTGGTCAATTGAGCCAGTACATTTTGTGCTGTCGCCTTGTTCACCCGGCAGATGACTGCCACATGGATAGGCAACTGCTGCTCCATGCTGACCGTCAATGCCAATTCGTAGGAATTGATCGCTTCTTTTAGGCGATCAGGATTTTCTTCCGACTCGCCGAGATGGTGCAAAGCGGCAGCCCGATTGTTGTGTGTAGCAGTCAGCGCCAATGCGTGATTGTCTGCATCGAGTGCGGCAAGGGCATTCTTGTAGGCAACAACGGACTTCTGGAATTGGCGGTTGCCTTTGAGCAGTTTGCCGAACGTATGTAAGGTGGCCCCCAGTTGATGCATGGTGTACATCCAGTCTTCCGGGGACTTTTCCCGTGTCCAGACCAGCAAAGCATTGGTGTAAGCATCTACCGCGATCTTTAAGGGCGGTGTGGCTTCAAGCAACCGACCAAGCGACTGGTTGGCCGTGCCCAGGTTATATTGCGTAGCGGCCCATTCCAAGGGAGAGCTTTCCTGACTGAGCTCCTCCAATGCCCTGCCAAAACACAGGATGGCCTGTTCAAACAATGCAGCATCTCTGCGCTGCTGCCCCAGTGCGGCAAGAATGTTTCCGAGGTGGTTCTGCTTCTCGGCCCAGACCAATGGCTCCCGCGCACGACTGATTTTTGCAGCAAGATCACCTGTATCGGCAGTGTCTGCCAGCGCTGTCTCAAGCGCCTCGCGCAAACTCTCATAGATCCTGGCGCTGAAACGGTGCTGCTCATAGTTTCCCCGTGCGTAACGAAAATTATCCGCTACTGCAACCTTGGTATCCGGAGCCGCCGCTGCGGCAGCCTCCGCACTCAGCATGCCGATGGAATTCGCTATTGCGTGTTCCAGCGCCTTGTTCGGCGGGAAAATGATGTAATTGGTCGAGAAATTCATTGTGCCCGGTCGAGTATCTCATTCAGCTCGGGATCGGCACCGACCGCTCCGCCAAGCTCGATCTCTTCCTCGGTGGCTTCGCGTATAGACAGGACTTCCAGCTTGAAAGTGACTTCTCTGCCGCAAAGCGGGTTATTGCCGTCGACAGTCAATGTCTTGTCGTCGAATCTCGTAACGATGAAATCTTTGGGCTCACCCTTTTCGTTTGCCATGGTGATGGTCATGCCGATCTCGCGAAATTCTTCCGGGACATTTTCTATACGATCGGTAAATACCAGAGATTCATCTCTCTCTCCGTACAACTTTGCAGTGTCTATCGGCACTTCGATGATGTCGCCGACTTTTTTGCCATACAGTTCCTTGGTCACTTCTTCGGACATCACATCATTCACGCCGTGAACATAAGCCAGCGGATATTCCACAGTGACCAATACATCACCGGTTTTGTTATCGATGACCTTGTAATTCAGTTCGACGAATTTTTCGTCTTCAATCGTATCTGACATGTCTGGAGCGCCCTGATATTGATAATGTATTCCTAGAACAGCGTGGCGCCGAAGATTCTTATCTTGTCCTTTTCATAACCCAGTACAAGTCTTCCCAGCCATTCACTGTTGTTTTTCTTGTTTATCACTTTGTACAAAACAGTGACATATTCCCCGCGGCGTATCATGCCGAGATACGAATAATCTTCCGACAGGTTCTTCGCAAGGTCGCTTCTCGCAAACTGCTTGCCCATTTCAACCTCATTGGCGCCCGCAATGAAAGTGCTTGAAAAATTACGCGTGAAGGCGCCGTAGTTCCCTTCATTGGAGTACTTGATAAGATCGGCCCACATCGGGTGTGCCAACTCCAGAATCTCTTCATCTGTTTTTTCAATGATGTTCATAAAATATCCCAGACTACACAGTGTTTCATGATTTTATCTATAGCGACGTCGCACTACTCGCCGGTCAGATAAAAAAAGGACCAACAAAATATGCCGGTCCTTTCTAACATACTAACAAGTTATGGCAAATATAATTTCGCAGGCCTGATTTTACAAAACCGGTAAATCAGGCCTGCATTTGCTTAGTGGTGGTCTACCGGCGCCGCTTTCTCTACATCACCAACCAGGTGGTAGAGCGGTGCTTTTTCCATCGTGTACTCGCCCGTCTTTGGGTCGCGACGGGAAACTGTCAGCACGTGCCAGTTCTTGTCATCCAGCTTCATGACATCGCCACGGTAGTAGTAACCAGGCCAACGTGTCTCCTTGCGGAACAGCGTATGGTGGAACACGCTTTCGGAAGTGAGGAAGCGATGCTTCAGTTCCCATGCACGCAGCAGTTCATGGATATCCGACGCGGCGACCTTTTCCAGATCTTCACCCAGAATCGACATCTTCTTCAGACCGATGTTCAGCAGCTTGTCGTTGGTCATGTAGTTGACGCCAAAACCGCCACAATACTCATCCATCATCTTCTGCAGACGATCAAGACCCTGTCTCGGGTTGATGAAGTTGGGGTTGACGGTGCCCGCGACCACTTCATTGCTGAATACGCGGTATGTTTCCAGCGGCTTGTAGACCTGTTCCCGACGACGGGCGATCTGTGCGTCAGAGACACGGATGCCTTCTGCTTTGCCATCATCGATGTATTTGCAGGCAGCCTTGGCAGCCAGACGACCTTCGGTGAAAGAACCCGACGAGAAGGCGTGCGGTGTTCCGCCTACCGCATCACCGGCACCGAACAGACCTTCAATGGTCGTCATGCGGTTATAGCCCCAGAAGTATTCTTTCGGAGAGATGTCTTCCGGACCGGAACACCATGCGCCGCAACCTGTTGCGTGCGAACCCATGACGTAAGGCTCGGAAGTGGTCAGCTCGGGGTTCTCGTACTTGGGATCCACGTCTGTAGCTGCCCACAGCACGGCCTGACCAACGGTCATGCCCAGGAAGTTGTGCCAGCCGATCTCCTCGAGGTGAGGGTCCTGGAAGGCTTCCATGGTGACCATGTGGATCGGGCCGCGACCGGCATTCACCTCGTTGATGATCGCGTGGTTGCGCAGGCAGGTCGGGATGGGACGATGCGTGCGGTGCGAGACTTCCGGATCCAGATATTCCTTGCCCACCATTTGCTGCAGTGCCGGGAACCACTTGGACTCGTACTCTTCACCGTAGCCGTTCTGGGTATAGGTCTTGAGGTGCAGGAAGTAGGCGCCGACAGGGCCGTAACCGTCCTTGAAGCGAGCCAGCACGATACGGTTTTCCATTTGCGTCATCTTTGCACCGGCTTCGATCATCAGGCCGTATGCAGAACCCGAAGACCAGGGTGCGTACCAGACTCGACCCGCACCTTCACCGACAGAGCGCGGCTTGAAGATGTTTGAAGCGCCACCGGCACCGCAGACAACCGTCTTTGACTTGAACACGTGGTAGTTACCCGTGCGGACATTGAAGCCCACGGCACCGGCAACACGGTTCTCTTTGGATTCATCCATCAGCAGGTGAGTCACACAGATGCGGTTGAAAACCTTGTCCGCCGACTTCTTGGCTGCATCAGCAACGATAGGCTTGTAGGATTCGCCATGAATCATGATCTGCCAGCGTCCTTCACGCAGATACGAACCCTTCTTCTCGTTGCGCATGATGGGCAGGCCCCATTCTTCGAAGTTATGCACAGCGGAGTCGACGTGGCGGGCCATGTCGAACAGCAGGTCTTCACGCACCATGCCCATCAGGTCGATACGCGCATAGCGCACGTGATCTTCGGGATTGTTCTCGCCAAAGCGGGTGCCCATGTAGCAGTTGATCGCGTACAGGCCCTGGGCCACTGCGCCGGAACGCATGATGTTCGCTTTTTCGGCGATGACGATCTTCTTGTCCTGACCCCAATATCTTGCCTCGAATGCCGCGCCCGTACCGCCCAGGCCCGCACCGACAACCAGGATGTCGATATTGTCTTCGATAATTGTCGAGTAGCTCATCAGTATTGCACTCCCTCTTTGATTTCCAGACCATTGGATTGCAGTGTGTGCAATCCGCCGTCATCCATGCGAATGTATTTGGGTTCATTGAACAGCAGTTGGCTGTTGCGCATCTCCTTGCTGGGGGCAGGCACCTTTGCGAGGTCCGGTGTCGCCGAGCCCCAAGGCTTGGTCGTGATCGGTGCCAGCAGCTCCATGTCTTTCTTGCCGTTGCGGAACTTGATGCGCCACGCAATCGTGCCTTTCTCTTCATCACGAATCACGCGAACACTGTGTCCCAGCGGTGCGAAGTCGGCATAACCGCGCACATCGATCGCCTGATGCGGACATGCTTTCACGCAGGAATAGCATTCCCAGCACATGCTGGGTTCGATGTTGTAAGCGCGACGCAGCTTCTTGTCGATGTGCATGATGTCGGACGGGCAGATGTCAACGCACTCCCCGCAACCGTCACAACGCGTCATATATACAAAGGTTGGCATAAGATACTCCTCTATTTCTTATTGAAAATTAGTCAAGACAGCATTAGTAATGGTCGGCTCGTTCGGCCTTGATGCACAGTCCCATGTTGGGCGGGTTCTTGCCCATATACTGGGGCACATCCGGGAACTTGCGCTGTACTTCCGGATCAGTCAGGTCATAGTCGGGTGGCAGGTTCTCGCGTCCACCGTCGGCCATGATGACGCGCTTCTGGAAGGCAGCAGCCGGCTTGAAGAACATGTGGGCGAACTTGGACCAGTACACGCCACCGAAAAGCACCGTGCTGGACAGGATGAACAGGCCAAAGAACACGGTCACGCCACCACCGGTGAACGACCATGCCAATGCGAAGGTCGAGGTAGCCAGCAGCGAGAGGATGAACAGGTCGGCACGCTCGAGACGGAAGGGTGAAAGGCCTTCCGCAGCCACGTCGGCGCGGATAAAGAACCAGAACCAGTATCCGCCGACAGCCAGCATCAGTGCACCGATGTGCCACAGTTGCGGCAGCAGGGTGGAGGTGGATTCAGGCGAGAAGATCATGATCGCGGTCGTCACGATGAAGATGATGGTGCCCCACATGGTCAACAGATGGGAGATTCTGCGGCGCGGATTGTCGAATTCGCCGGAGGTCAGCACTTCCTTGACCAGCACGGCAGTGGCCATCGCCACCTTTTCTCCACCGCTCACTTCACGTTTGGCGCTCTTCTGTGCTTTCTTTGCATTTTCGAAGAAGTACTGCGCGCTCTTCTTGTGCAGCATGTCAAGTATTGTCCCGCCCATGACCAGCAGGATCATCACGACGATATACCCTTGCATGTAGGCGGTTGGAATCGTTGCCGAGAGATCGACAAAGGGATTGCTCGTGAACATTAGTTTCTCCTAAAAAATTGCTGACGAATGACCATCTTTAAAACCGGTTGGCTGTCGAGTGTGAAAAAAGCCGCTTTCAGCACTCGACGAACCCACCGCCATTACTTTTCACCTTCTTGCAAACTCGCGTAATAGGCACGCAAAATCTCCAACACCTCGGGGCGGCTGAACTCTGCGGGCACATTCTCACCTTTGGAGAGTGAGTTGCGCAACTGCGTCCCGGAGACTTGCAGGCGGTCGGCGTCGTCGTGCGGGCAGGTTTTGGCCGAAGCCATGCCGCCGCATTTATAACACCAAAACGAGATATCGATCTTCAGTGCTTCGGTTTCCAGCGCGCCCTTGGGCACTTGATCGAAGATGTGGTGTGCATCAAATGGGCCGTAGTAGCTGCCGACACCGGCGTGGTCGCGGCCGACGATCTGGTGTGAGCAGCCGTAGTTCTGGCGGAACACCGCATGCAGCAGCGCTTCGCGCGGACCGGCGTAACGCATGTCGAGCGGATAACCCGCCTGCACCACGGTCTTCTTCACGAAATACTTTTCGGTCAGCGTACCGATGGCCTTGGCGCGCACTTCGGCGGGGATGTCGCCGGGTTTGAGGTTGCCGAGCAGCGAGTGGATCAGCACACCGTCGCACACTTCGATGGCGATCTTCGCCAGGTATTCGTGCGAGCGGTGCATCGGGTTGCGCGTCTGGAAGCAGGCGATCTTGGACCAGCCCATCTGCTCGAAGATGGCGCGTGTCTGCGCCGGGGTCTTGAACAGTTCGGGATATTTCTCGGGGAAGCCGCCTTGCGACAGTACCTTGATCGAACCGGCCAGATTGACTTCGCCCTGCTCCATGACCATCTTCACGCCGGGGTGTTTCGGGTCGGTGGTCTTGAACACCATCGCGCACTCGTGCGCCTTGTCGATGGTGTATTTCTCGGTGATCGACATGGTGGCCAGCGTTTCGCCGTTTTCCGGATCGGTCAGCGCGATTTCCTGGCCGGTCTGGATCGTGTCGGCGACGGCCTGGCTGACGGAAAGCGTGATGGGGATGGGCCAGAACAGGCCGTTGGCCATCTTCATGCCATCGCACACGCCTTGCCAGTCGGCATGCGTCATGAAGCCATCCAGCGGGGTGAAACCGCCGATGCCGAACATGATGATGTCGCCCTTTTCGCGCGAGCTGACTTTGACTTGTGGAAGTTTCTTTGCTTTTTCGAGTTCGGACTTGAGTGCGGAACCTTCTAGCAACAACGGATTGAGACTGCCCCCGCCATGCGGGTTGACCAACGCCATACATGCCTCCCTTTAGTATTGTAGTAATCCAGTCAACTACTTATGAATTCTCAGGTTTCGCACACTAGAGTAAGCTCAGTCACTAGGCGATAGCCCTCATGGGTTGAGAGAGGCACCCCCCTTATGGGTTATGCTTCAATCCCTCATCACGGCTATGGCAGTGCTGGCGCGGGATACGCATACTTGCGGGCCTAAAAAAGCCGAGTAGTTCTGTAAGGCTGTAACACCTCGATCACTACATAAATACACCAGCCAATGTCATCGACCCCATTGCATGACCCTCTTGCGCCGCCGGTAGCGGACGCGAAAACCGAGATTAAAAACACCACTTGCTATATGTGCGCCTGCCGTTGCGGCATCCGCGTGCACATGCGCAACGGCGAAGTGCGTTATATCGACGGCAACCCCGACCATCCGCTCAACAACGGCGTGATCTGCGCCAAGGGTTCGTCCGGCATCATGAAACAGTATTCGCCCGCGCGGCTGACCAGACCCTTGCGCCGCAAGCCGGGGGCTGAGCGCGGCACGAGCGAATTCGAAGAAATCAGCTGGGAAGAGACCTTCACCATTCTCGGCGAGCGCTTGGGCAAGATCCGCGCGACCGATCCGAAGCAGTTCGCCTTGTTCACCGGCCGCGACCAGATGCAGGCGCTGACCGGTCTGTTCGCGCGCCAGTTTGGCACGCCAAACTATGCGGCGCACGGCGGTTTCTGCTCGGTCAACATGGCCGCCGGCATGATCTACACCATCGGCGGCTCGTTCTGGGAGTTCGGCGGACCCGACCTCGAACGCTCCAAGCTGTTCATCATGATCGGCACGGCGGAAGACCATCACTCCAACCCGATGAAGATCGCCATCTCCAAGTTCAAGCGCGAGGGCGGCCGTTTCATCTCCATCAATCCGGTGCGCACCGGCTATTCCGCCATTGCCGACGAGTGGGTGCCCATCCGTCCGGGGACCGACGGTGCACTGATGCTGGCGCTGATCCACGAGATCATCGCGCTCGGCTTGTTCGACCGCGAATTCCTGGTGCGCTACACCAACTCCGGCCAACTGGTGAACCTCGATGCCGAGCACGACGAGTTCGGCATGTTCGTGCGCACTGAAGTGGCCAAGGAAGAGGGTTGCTACGATCCGCAAAACAAACTGTGGTGGGACCGCAACACCAACAAGGCGGTGATCACCCATAGCGAAGGCGCCGATCCTTTCCTGCTCGGCGAATTCAAACTGTCTGACGGCACGCCGGTCAAGCCCGCGTTCCAGATGCTGCAAGACCGCGTCAAGGATTACACGCCGGAATGGGCGGAGCAGATCACCGGCATCCCGGCCGAGACCATCAAACGCCTGGCGCACGAGATGGGCATCACCGCGCGCGACCAGAAGATCGAACTGCCCATCGCCTGGACCGATTCATGGGGCAAGGAGCACGACACCGTCACCGGCAATCCGGTCTCCTTCCATGCCATGCGCGGACTGGCGGCGCACTCCAACGGCTTCCACACCATCCGCGCGCTGTCGATATTGATGACGTTGCTGGGCACCATCGACCGTCCGGGCGGCTTCCGCCACAAGCCGCCGTTCCCGCGCCCGATCCCGCCCTGCGCACGCACGCCCAACCATCCCAAGGCGGTGCAGCCGAACACGCCGCTGGACGGCATGGCGCTGGGTTGGCCGTCCGACCCGGACGACCTCTTCGTCAACGAAGACGGCAGCCCGGTGCGCATCGACAAGGCGTTCTCGTGGGAGTATCCGCTGTCGGTGCACGGCCTGATGCACAACGCCATCACCAACGCGTGGCGCGGCGACCCTTACAAGATCGACACGCTGCTGCTGTTCATGGCCAACATGGCGTGGAACTCCAGCATGAACACCAGCGAAGTGCGCAAGATGCTGGTCGACAAGGACGAGAACGGCGAATACAAGATCCCGTTCCTGGTGGTGTGCGACGCCTTCCATTCCGAGACCACCGCCTTCGCCGACCTGATCCTGCCGGATACGACCTACCTCGAACGCCACGACGTGATGTCCATGCTCGACCGTCCGATCTCCGAGTTCGACGGCCCGGTGGATTCGGTGCGCATCCCAGTGGTGCCGCCGACCGGCGAGTGCAAACCGTTCCAGGAAGTGCTGATCGAGCTCGGCTCGCGCCTGAAGCTGCCCGCTTTCGTGAACAAGGATGGCGGGCGCAAGTTCAAAGACTATCCCGACTTCATCGTCAACTGGGAGACCGCGCCGGGTTCCGGCATCGGCTTCCTCTCCGGCTGGCGCGGCAAGGGCGGCGAGAAGACGCTGCGCGGCGAACCGAACCCAAACCAGTGGGAGATGTATGCCAAGAACGATTGCGTGCACCACTACAAGTTGCCGCGTTCGTACCAGTTCATGCGCAACTGGAACCAGGGCTATCTGGAATGGTCGCAGAGCAACGGCATCACGCGCTATGCCGAACCCATCCTGATCCATCTGTATTCCGAGGTGCTGCAGAAATTCCGCCTCGCGGCGCAGGGCAAGAGCATCACGCGCCAGCCGCCCAAGCATCTGGCGAAACGCGTCGAGACCTTCTTCGATCCGCTACCGTTCTATTACGAGCCGCTGGAAACGCAGACCACCGACAAGCTCAAATACCCGCTGTCGGCACTGACGCAGCGCCCGATGGCGATGTACCACTCGTGGGATTCGCAGAACGCCTGGTTGCGCCAGATCCACGCGCACAACTATCTCTACGTCAATGCGAAGACAGCCAGGGATGCGGGCATCGCCGACGGCGACTGGATCTGGTGCGAATCGCAGTGGGGCAAGGTGCGCTGCATGGCGCGCTACAGCGAGTCGGTCGAACCCGGCACGGTGTGGACCTGGAACGCCATCGGCAAGGCTGCCGGTGCGTGGAACCTGTCGCCCGACGCGAACGAATCCCAGCAGGGCTTCCTGCTCAACCATGTGATCTCGGAAGAGTTGCCCGCGCAAGCGGACGGCAAGCGCTTCTCCAACTCCGACCCGATCACCGGACAAGCGGCCTGGTACGACGTGCGTGTGCGCATCTACAAAGCGGAAGAGGGCGAGCCCGAACAGACCTCGCCGCAATTCGAACCCATGAAGAAATATCCCGGTATGAAAGAACATCCGAGCTGGCTGGCTTACTTCGGCGGCGGCAAGAAGAAGGGCGGTGCGAAATGACCCAACTCGCCCTTGTCATCGACCTCAACGTCTGTGTCGGCTGCCACGCCTGCGTGACCAGCTGCAAGGAATGGAACACCTCCGGTTCGGCCGGACCGCTGTGCGACGAACGTCCCTACGAAGCCGATCCGACCGGCACCTTCTTCAACCGCGTGCAGACCTTCGAGATCGGCCAGTATCCGAACAGCGAGACGCTGCACTTCCCCAAATCCTGCCTGCATTGCGAGGATCCGCCCTGCGTGCCGGTGTGCCCGACCGGCGCATCGTACAAGCGCAAGCAGGACGGCATCGTGCTGGTCGATTACGACAAGTGCATCGGCTGCAAGTATTGCACTTGGGCCTGCCCGTACGGCGCGCGCGAGATCGACGAGAAGCAGAAGGTGATGAAGAAGTGCACCCTGTGCGTGGACCGCATCTACGACATGTCCCTGCCGGAGAACGACCGCAAGCCGTCCTGCGTGAAAGCCTGCCCGACCAGCGCGCGGCTGTTCGGCGACATCCACGATCCCGAATCGGTCGTATCGCTGGCGATCCGCGAGGAAGGCGGCTATGCGCTGATGCCGGAGTGGGGCACGCAACCGGCCAATCATTATCTGCCGCGGCGCAAGATGAAGCTCAAGATCCACATGGACGAGCTTGAGCGCGCGGACAATCCGCTCAAAGTGGACGGCCATCTGCCCAAACCGGCTAAGGGTGAGTCGTCGATGGATGATGTTTCTGCCTGGTAAAGAGAACTATGAAACCTGCATTTTCCGTGATTTTCCTGACCACTCTGCTCGGTGCCGGGCAGGGCTTGTTTCTGGCGTTGTTCACGCACCAAACCTATGCGCTGTTCGGCTTGCTGACCATGCAGTCCGCTGCCTATTACGGTTTCGGCAGTGCGCTGGCCTTGCTGTTCCTGTGCGGCGGACTGATCGCTTCGTTCTTCCACCTCGGTCGTCCCGAGCGTGCCTGGCGTTCGGCGGCGAAGTGGCGCACTTCATGGCTGTCGCGCGAAGTCATCGTGCTGCCGGCGTTCATGGGCGTGGTATTTCTGTACGGCATGGTGCATGTGTTCGGCTATCTGCCCGAGATTGTGACCCTGCCCAGCGGCCTGATCATTGATCTGTCTGTCGTGATCGGAGCGCTCGGCACACTGCTGGCTTTCTCGTTATTCGTCGCTACCGGCATGATCTACGCCTGTCTGCGCTTCCTGCGCGAATGGAATTCTCCGCTGACGGTGATCAATTACATCCTGATGGGCGGTTCTTCCGGCTTCATTCTGGCGGCGTTCTACTCGGCCACCTACGCGCCGACCGAAACGGATTTCTTTGTCGGTTGGGCCATCATCATCACGCTGCTGGCTTTCGTCGGGCGTGTGGCTTCGCTGCTGCGCAATGCGCGCCTGAAACCGAAGTCGACCATGCAGACCGCCATCGGCGTGAAGCATCCCTACATCACGCAACGCTCGATGGGCGCCATGGGCGGCACGTTCAACACGCGCGAGTTCTTCCACGGCAAGAGCGTGACGTTCATCCGCGCGATCAAGCCGACATTCCTGATATTGGCTTTTGTTGCCCCACTGGCCTTGCTGGCGATGGGATTGTTCTCCCCGGCCCTGCTTGGTGTGGCGTTTGTGCTGCAGTACATCGGGCTGATGGCGGAGCGCTGGTTCTTCTTCGCGCAGGCCAACCACCCGCAGAATCTCTATTATCAAACCATAGGTTGATCGCGACATTTTGAAAAGCACACATACGCGCAATTACTGGTTGCACCGTCTGCTGCCGTTCATGCAGTGGAAGCATCTGGTGGATCGACAATCCACCCGTGCCGATCTGGTCGCCGGTATCACCGGTGCGTTGATCGTATTGCCGCAAGGGGTGGCGTTCGCAACCATTGCCGGCATGCCGCCGGAATACGGCTTGTATGCGGCCATGCTGCCCGCGATCATCGCGGCCCTGTTCGGATCGAGCTGGCATCTGGTCTCGGGTCCGACCACCGCCATCTCCATCGCCGTGTTTGCGGCCATGAGTCCGCTGGCCGATCCCGGTTCGCCGCAGTTCATCAGCATGGTACTCACGCTGACCTTCCTCACCGGATTGTTCCAGTTGATCCTCGGGCTGGCGCGCATGGGCATACTGGTCAACTTCATTTCGCATACGGTGGTCATCGGTTTCACCGCGGGCGCGGCGCTGCTGATCGCGGCCAGCCAGGTGAAGAACTTCTTCGGTATCGAGATCGCACGCGGCGCGCATTTCCACGTGGTGATCGAACGTTTCATCGAACAGTTCGGCAACATCAATCCCTGGGTCATGCTGGTCGGGACGGTCACGCTGGCTTCGGGCATCCTGGCCAAGCGCTACATCCCCAAACTGCCCTACATGATCGTGGCGATGGTGATCAGCAGTGTGGTCGCTTATCTGATCAATCTGGAGATCGGCGTGGAGACCACTCTGATCAAGACGGTGGGCGCATTGCCCGCACATCTGCCGCCGCTGTCGCTGCCGGACTTTTCCTATTCGACCATCCATAAGGTATTGTTCCCGGCCCTGGTGGTGACCATGCTGGCGCTGACCGAGGCGGTCTCCATCTCGCGTTCCATCGCGGTGAAGTCCGAGCAGCGCATCGACGGCAACCAGGAGTTCATCGGCCAGGGCCTGTCGAATCTGGTCGGCAGTTTTTTCTCCAGCTATGCCTCCTGCGGCTCGTTCAACCGTAGTGGTGTGAACTACGCGGCGGGTGCAAAGACGCCGATGGCGACGGTATATGCCTCTCTCTTCCTGGTGCTCGTGCTGTTGCTGGTCGCGCCGCTGGCTTCCTACCTGCCGACGGCGGCGATGGCGGGCATCCTGTTCCTGGTCGCCTGGGGCCTGATCGACTTCCATCATATCTCCAGCATCGGCAAGACCAGCCGCTCGGAAACGGTCATATTGTGGGTGACGCTGCTGGGCACGCTGGTCGATCTGGAGAAGGGCATCTTCTTCGGCATCCTGCTGTCACTGGTCATCTACCTGTTCCGCGTCTCGCGTCCGAACATCGTGCCGGTGGTGCCGGCGAAAGAGGAAGGCGCCTACCACTTCGTGGGGGCTGAAGACCATCCGCAATGCCCGCAATTGAGCATGGTGCGTCTCAACGGCGCGATCTTCTTCGGTGCGGTGGACCATGTGCAGAACAGCTTGCAGAAGATCGACGAGATCGAGCCGCAAAAGAAATCCGTACTGATCGTCGCACGCGGCATCAGCTTCGTCGATGTGGCCGGTGCCGAGATGCTGGCGCAGGAAGCGCGCCGCCGCCGCAAGCTGGGAGGCGGTCTGTATTTCTACCGCTGCAAGGAAGATATCTACAAGTTCCTGCGCAAGTCAGACAAGCTGGACGACATTGGCGAAGGAGCTTTCTTTCCGACCATGTCGAACTGGATCAAGCCGGTGTATGCCACGCTCGATTCCGAGATATGCCGCAACTGTACGGCACGCATCTTCTCCGAGTGTCATGTCAATCTGCCTAACGGCGAACCAAGGGTTAAATGATGAACAACCGTCTCACGAGCTTCCTGCCTTTTCTATCCTGGTGGCCGCTGAGTGGCGCCAATGTCAGAACCGACCTGATCGCCGGCATCACCGTGGCGCTGGTGCTGATTCCGCAATCCATGGCCTATGCGCAACTGGCCGGTCTGCCCGCCTATTACGGTTTGTATGCGGCCTTCTTGCCTGGCATCATCGCCGCGATGTGGGGTTCTTCCGCGCAACTGGCGACCGGGCCCGTCGCGGTCGCTTCGCTGCTGACCGCGTCGGCGTTGGCGCCGCTCGCCGCGACCGGCTCGGAGCAGTTCGTCGCGCTGGCCATCCTGCTGGCGCTGATGGTCGGTCTGGTCCAGCTCGGGCTGGGCATCTTCAAGCTTGGCGTGGTGGTCAACTTCCTGTCGCACCCGGTGATCGTCGGTTTCACGAATGCCGCCGCCATCATCATCGGTCTGTCGCAACTCAATAAACTGTTCGGCGTCTCCATGGGCCGCAGCGAGCACTTCATCAACGATATATTGGGTGTGCTGCAGCAGATCGGCGAGACCCACTGGCCTACCCTGGTCATGGGCGTCTCGGCGTTTGCCATCATGTGGCTTTTGAAAAAATACGCCCCCAAGCTGCCCGGCGTGCTGATCGCGGTGACCATCACCACCATTGCCAGCTTTGCGATCGGTTTCGAGCACAACAGCAAGGGTAAGGTCGAGCAGATCGCGGATGCCGAGGTTCGGAGTCTGGCTGATGATTTCTCCCGTACTGAAAGCAAGATGGAGGAATTGAATGCGGTGATCGCCGGTAAATCGGCTGAGCTCAAGCACCTGCAGAAAGAGCCGGGCGGAAGCCCGCAACATTCCGCAGCGCTCAAGTATGAGATCGAGCTGGTCAGGCTGGAGATCAAGGATCTCGAGAACGAGAACCGCAAGGCTGCGCGTTCACTGCGCAAGTTCATCTTTGAACAGGTTCCCGCGACCGAAACGCAGGCGGCCAGACTCTATCTGACCGGGCAGGTGCCGCAGGGCGAGACGTCCGACGGCTACCGCTGGCGCATCAAGAAAGTGAACAAGGGCGAACTGAAACTGGTCGGCGGCGGCGAGGTGGTGGGCAGCATCCCGTCCGGCCTGCCCGACATCGGCGTGCCGAAGATGAGCTGGGAGACCATCATGGCGCTGCTTTCCAGCGCGCTGGTGATCTCGCTGGTGGGCTTCATGGAGGCGATCTCCATCGCCAAGGCCATGGCAGCCAAGACCAAGCAGCGCATCGATCCAAACCAGGAACTGCTGGGTCAGGGCATCTCCAATATCGTCGGCAGCTTCAGCCAGTCGTTCCCGGTCAGCGGCTCGTTCTCGCGTTCGGCGGTGAACCTCAATGCGGGCGCCGTCACCGGCCTGTCCAATGTGTTCGCCGGGCTGATCGTGCTGGTCACGCTGCTGTTCCTCACGCCGCTGTTGTATCACCTGCCGCAGGCGGTGCTGGCGGCGGTGATCATGATGGCGGTGATCGGGTTGGTGAACTTCAAGGCCATCGTGCATGCCTGGCACACGCACAAGCATGACGGCGTCGCCGCCATCGTGACCTTCGTCGCCACGCTCGCTTTCGCTCCGCATCTGGACAACGGCATCATGGTCGGCGCCGGGTTGTCCATTCTTCTCTATCTGTATCGCACCATGAAGCCGCGCGTGGCCATCCTCGGCCGCCACCCGGACGGCACATTGCGCGACGTCAAGGTGCACGACCTGCCGGTGAGCGAGAACGTTATCGCCATGCGTTACGACGGTTCACTGTATTTCGCCAACGTGCCGTACTTCGAGGACACCGTGCTCGAGGCGGTGGCCAACAACCCGCAGGCCAAGCATCTGCTGATCGTGGCGGACGGCATCAACCAGCTCGACGCTTCCGGCGACGAAGTCATCCATCACGTGGTGGAACGCCTGCGCTCCAACGGCATCCGCGTGGTGTTCAGCGGGCTGAAGAAACAGGTACTGGATATCATGCGCCATTCCGGTCTGCTGGCTTACATCGGCGAGGAGAACATCTTCTCGGACGAGGAAAAGGCGCTGGAGTCGATCTATGCGGAAGTGGTCAAGGTCAAACCGGATGCGAAACGCCGTCTGCTGAAACAGCATATCGGCGGTGACGACGGGATCAAGACCTGGCTTTGATGGGGATGCGGAATAAGGATTTCGAGTGATATGGCAGGCGTATATAACCAGCCGGGGCAGCATGAACAGTCGTATTTCATGTATCTTCCGCGCTGGCCCCTTCCGTTTTTTCGGTCAGAGGCGATCTGCAAGTGGCCGGGTGACGAGGGCAAGGACGATCCGTTCAATCCATGCAGGAAATTGTCCGGGATATAAACGTATTGGGTGAACAAATCTTTTTCAAAATAATAATGTTTCATGGAGTCCCCAATAGCAATTTTCTGGGGTATGAGGAGTCGGCGGAGCGCGGATAATTGAAGGCATGGAATCGTTGTCTTTACATGCCGGACTGTTGCACGCGCAGAAGTGAGCAGTATTTTTCATATTGTCGCAAGTCAGTATTGAATGACTGGCTAAATTTTTTTGCATGAAATGAGCTGCCAATTCATTTACCTGAAAACCTCAAAGGAGAATTGCCATGAAACACAGTATTACTCTACCGATCCTGACGGCTGCCGCGTTGTTTGTTTCCACTGCCCATGCCTACGATGCCGACTGGAAACGCGGCCGTGTCTATTACCGAAGTGTGTGCACCTCCTGCCACGTTGCCTCCCCGATCGGCCAGATCAATCCGAGCGGCAGAACCAAGGCCGAATGGACGGCCTACCTGAATGCCGACAAGCACGCCAAGGGCAAGGACGGTGTCAAGCAGTACGTCAGCAAGGCGTATCGCGCCAGCATCAAGTCCGGCAACAAGGCCGCCGAGAAATTTGCCGATGTGCCGGATCAGGAACTGTTCGATGACATCAAATCCTTTCTGTTGAGAAGTGCCAAAGACGGTGAGAGCCCTGCCAGTTGCAGTTGAAAAGCCGGTATTGAGGCAGCATCCTGGTTGATTCGCAAATGCGCATAGGGAGGTAAGCTGAAATGAGTTCCGATAATGGTTGGCTGGCCGGCTTCAAAGGCGATTACGAGAAGATATTTGTCAAGGAATGGTCGCCGTATGTGGGCGCGATATTGCTGGTTTTTGTGATCATTGCACTGATGATCAACGGCTTGTTCTGGGGAATATTCGGCGGTGTGCGCTACTGGGGAGATAACATCAACCACCTGATCGGGTTGGGGCCGTTGATCGGCGTACCCAAGGTGGAAGAGGGCTTTCTCACTTATCGCATGTCGCTGATGAATATCGTGCTGTTGCTGGGTGCCTTTAGCGCGGCGCTCATGTCGCGACAGTTTCAGATCAGCCGTCCGCCCAAGCTTGAACTGGTTTGGGGCGCGCTGGGCGGCACATTGATGGGTACCGGTGCTGCGCTTGCCGGCGGTTGCACTACGGGCGGTTTCCTCAATCCGGTACTGCACTCATCCCCGGCGGGATGGATGATGTGGATCGGTTTGCTGGCGGGCTCGGTGATCGGCCTGAAGCTGCTGCTGTGGACACTGGAAAACATTGAATGGGGTACGGTGGCCCCCCGGGGGCTCGTTACACCGCCGGGGCTGCGGCGTGCATACCCGTTCATCGGTCTGGCGGTGATCGTTGGTGTGATGCTGTGGGCGACCGGCTGGTATGGCTCCAGCGACACCGTGCTGGTTTCGCGTGCGGTGATCGTGCTGCTCGGATTCGCCATCGGCTTCATCATGCACCGTGCGCGCTTGTGTTTTGCCCGGGCCTTTCGCGAGCCGTTCATGACCGCCGAAGGCGACATGACCAAGGCCGTCATCCTGGCGCTGGCCATCGGCATTCCCATCGCGGCGTTCCTGTTCGAGAAGAAGGTGATCGACCCCTATATCGCGATCCCCCCGACCTTCTGGCTGGGTTCCCTGCTGGGCGGCCTCATCTTCGGCATCGGCATGATCTTCGCCGGCGGCTGCGCCTCAGGCTCGCTGTGGCGGATGGGTGAAGGTCATCTCAAGTTGTGGGTGGCGATGTTCTTCTTCGCCTGGATGGGTTCCACCGCCAGCGCACTGCTGAAGAAGGCCGGCATCACCTCGCTCGATGAAGACAATGTCGAAAGTTTCGATGTCACCGGCATCGGCTACCAGGCCTACTGGCCCGATATCCTCCCCGGCTGGGGCTGGACGCTGGTTGTCAGCGGCTTATTGCTGCTGGTTTGGTACGCCTTTGTGCGTTACAACGAATCCACGGAAAAATTCACTGTGTTCTGATGACTAACGAGCAGGGTCGCCATTTGGAAGCTATCAATCAAGTCAAGGGGAAGCATATGCTACGCATCCGCAGGTCTACAATCGTATTGTTGTTAGGGTGGTTTGCATTGATCGGGGCAGGTATTGCGCACGCCAGCGAGGCGCCGCCTGTCAAACTCAACACAACGGCAGATCACAGCAAGTTCAAGGAATTGCAGAAGCAGTTCAAATCGGGGCCCGAGGTCACCAAGGCTTGCCTGTCCTGCCATACCGAGGCCGCCAGGCAAGTGCACCGCACCAAGCACTGGACATGGGAATTCCTGAATCCGGACAACCAGCAGCGTCTGGGCAAGAAGAACGTGATGAACAACTTCTGCATTTCGATCTCGCAGAATTATCCTTTCTGTACCGGCTGCCATGTCGGCTATGGCTGGAAGGACAAGAACTTCGACTTCACCAGCGAGGCGAATGTCGACTGCCTGGTTTGCCATGACACCACGGGGACCTACAAAAAGCCGGCAGGACTGGCGGGTAATCCGGTGGTTGGAAAGCCGATGGAGATGCCGCCCGGTTCCGGCAAGATCGTCAACCCGGTTGACCTTGCCCGGGTAGCCCAGAAGATCGGCAAGACCAGCCGCGATACCTGCGGTGCTTGCCACTTTTTCGGTGGCGGCGGCGATGGAGTCAAGCACGGCGACATGGATAGCTCGCTTGCCGCGCCCGACCCCGAGGTCGACATCCACATGGATGCCACCGGACTCGACTTTACCTGTAGCACCTGCCACAAGACCTCAAGTCATGATGTGCCGGGCAGCCGCTACAAGCCGACAGCGACCGAGAAGCACAGTGCCTACATCCGGGGCAAGGCCGATCAGGGCAACCCGGCCACTTGCCAGGCCTGTCATGGCAACACCCCGCACAAGACCGAAATTCTCCTGAAGCAGGTTCGCATGAACACGCACGCCGAGAAAATGGCCTGTCAGACCTGCCATATACCTTACTTTGCACGCGGCGGCGTTCCCACCAAGCTGTCCTGGGACTGGTCAACCGCCGGCAAGCTGGATGCCAACGGCAAGCAGTTCACGATCAAGGATGAACACGGCCATCCCACCTACGCTTCCCACAAGGGTGACTTCGTCCTTGGTGAAAACGTGAAGCCCGAGTACCGCTGGTTCAACGGCGATATCAAGTACACGCTGCTGGGTGACAAAGTCGAGAAATCCGATACGCCGACTCCGATCAACCGCATCGACGGTTCGCCTGTGGACGGTCGCTCGATGATCTGGCCCATGAAGATCATGCGCGGCGTCCAGCCATTCGATCCGGTGAACAAGACGCTGGTCATGCCGCATACGGCGGGGCCGGGCGGTTACTGGAAGGAACTCAAGTGGGAAAGTGCGATTGCCGACGGCATGCAGAACATGGGCGCGCCCTTCTCGGGCAAGGTGGATTTCATCAAGACCGAAATGTACTGGCCAATCACCCATATGGTCGCTTCAAAAGAGAAGGTGGTCACCTGCGCCGAATGCCATACAGTTGACAGCCGGCTCAAGGGGATCGATGGTATCTATATGCCCGGTTACAGCAAATTTGGCTGGCTAGAACGAGTAGGTTGGCTGATTGCGCTTGCCGCACTCATCGGTGTGCTGATTCACGGCGGCGCACGTATCTACCTCTCATTAAGAAAGGCTGGGTAACATCATGGCTAACACAAGAATCTATGTTTTCAACCGGTTCAACCGTTTCTGGCACTGGGGGCAGGCACTGCTCGTGATCACAATGCTGATCACGGGTTTCGAGGTACACGGTTCCTACTCATTGTTCGGCTTCGAGAAGGCAGTCGGCTATCACACCATCGCCGCCTGGTCACTGATCAGTTTGTGGGCTTTTGCTTTTTTCTGGCTATTCACAACGGGCGAATGGAAGCAGTACATTCCAACGCTTGAGAAGGTTGATGCCATGATCAAGTACTACATCACGGGCATCTTTACCAAGGCACCGCATCCCTTCCGGCTGACCCAGCTTCACAAGCACAATCCGCTGCAGCGGATCGCCTACCTGACCATTTTGTCGGTCGTTGGGCCGATTATCTGGTCGACCGGTTTGCTATATATCTTCCACGACTACTGGACCGAGTGGGGATTGCGCGCCTTTGTTTCGCTGGAATGGGTGGCCTTCTTTCATACCATGGCGGCCTTCATGATGCTGGCTTTCGTGATCGTTCATGTCTACCTGATCACGACAGGCCACACGATCGGTGCACACCTCAAAGCCATGATTACCGGATGGGAGGAAGTAGACGATTGATGTTCCGGTAGCAAAAGCAGGTTGACAGCCGATCAGCCCCGTGCTCTGCCTTAACGAGTAGCAGAGCGTGGGGCACGCGAAGCGGAAGTCGCAACGGGCGAGATGCGAGTGCCTGCAGGAGAGCGGCATCACGTTGGTGTTTTCCGGTCTCAAGAGACAGGTGCTCGTGGTGATGCATCGCACCGGACTGTTCGACGAAATCAGCCGGAAGCACGCCTTCACCAACGAAGACATGGCGCCTGAATCGATCTGCGAGCGGTTAGCGATGAGGACAAGGATGATCCGACCAATCCTTGCAGGAAACTGTCCCGGGCAAAAGCGGGACAGTCGAAAAGTTATTTAATTAATTCACACAGGTTCACGGCAATGAATGATGCAGTAAAAGAAGCTGGTTGGTTTCAAGGTATGCGCGCAACGATAGGCAAGGATGCACTGGCTTCAGTAGTCGTCTTTCTGGTGGCATTGCCGCTGTGCATGGGCGTGGCGATCGCTTCCGGCGTGTCGCCGATGGCGGGTCTGGTCACCGGCATCGTCGGCGGTCTGGTGGTCGGACTGATCGCGGGTTCGCCCCTGCAGGTGAGCGGACCGGCGGCGGGTCTGACCGTGCTGGTCTGGCAACTGGTGCAGCATCACGGCATCGCGATGCTGGGCGTGATCGTGCTGCTGGCCGGGTTGCTGCAACTGGCTGCCGGGTTGTTCAAGCTCGGGCAATGGTTCCGCGCCGTGTCGCCCGCCGTCATCCACGGCATGCTGGCCGGCATCGGTGTGCTAATCCTCGCCTCGCAATTCCATGTCATGCTCGACAAGAAACCGATCGGTTCCGGCATCGATAACTTCGGCGGTATCGTGCCGGCGCTGATGGATACCTTCTCCTCGGGCAGCACCTCGGTGCAGGCCTTTTACATCGGCTTGCTGACCATCGCGCTGATCGTGCTGTGGAGCTTGTACGCACCGAAACGCCTGAAGGTATTGCCGGGGCCGCTGGTGGCGGTGGTGGTGGCGGTGATCATCGCTGCTGTGATGGAACTCAAGATCAAATACATCCCCGATCTGCTCGCCAATCCGGAAGACATCAATAATTTCTGGGCTGTCATCCAGTACCCCACGCTGGAGAGTTTGTACCACGCCTTCGACAAGGACATCCTCATCGCCGCCGTGTCGGTCGCCTTCATCGCCAGCGCCGAGACGCTACTGAGCGCGAGTGCGGTGGACCAGTTGCACCAGGGGCCGCGCACCAAATACGACAAGGAACTGGTTGCGCAGGGTGTCGGCAATTCCATCTGCGGCGTGCTCGGCGCGCTGCCAATGACCGGCGTGATCGTGCGTTCCACCGCCAACGTCGAGGCGGGCGGCAAGACGCGCGCTTCGGCTTTCCTGCACGGCGTCTGGCTGCTGATGTTCGCGGCAGTGCTGCCGTTCACGCTGAGTTACATCCCGGTCGCCAGCTTGGCGGCGGTGCTGGTGTTCACCGGTTACAAGCTGGCTTATCCCAAGGCGGTTCCCGATCTGCTCAAGTTCGGCAAGAGCGAAGTGGCGATCTATTTCATCACCATCGTCATGATCGTCGCCAGCAATCTGCTGGAAGGCGTGCTGATCGGTCTTGCCCTGTCGATACTCAAGCTGCTGCAGGCGTTCTCGCATCTGGAGATCAAGTGGGACGAGGATATCGTGCGCAATCGCGTGCAACTGCACCTCAAAGGCGCCGCCACCCTGATCCGTCTGCCCAAACTGGCCGCCGCACTGGAGGAGGTTCGCCCCGGTGCCGAAGTGCATGTCCATTTCGAACATCTGGATTACATCGACCATGCCTGTCTCGATCTGCTGTCCAACTGGGAGAGGCAGCATGAGGTCACCGGCGGTATGCTGGTGATCGAGTGGGAAGAACTGTCCACGAAATATCATCAGCGTCGCGCCGGGGTGCGCAAGAGTTTCGTGCGTGTCTCGACTTAGAACCGATCAGGCTGCGGCGTGCAACTTGTTGGCTACATGCGTCTTCATGCGCCAACTCCTGAAATTGTGTATTGGCATACTAATTCGGTCAAATATCCGCATAACTCCTAAGGGCTATCTCGGGTCCCCCCGTGCTGGTTATGGACGCTGATGCGGGGGTGTTATCAAATCGGCTACTGGCTGATTCTATTGGCTATATTAGGAGATGTTAATGCAGGAGATTGATCGCAGCACGATAGATTCCGGCCGCCGCCATGCCCTCAGGGCGGGTGTTGGATTGGGCCTTTTTGGCATACTTGCCACGCTGGGACTGTTGCCGAAGTCGGCTTGGGCCGGAGTAGACCGGAAAGTCTTCGAAGCCAAGTCGCTGAACGAGGCATTCAAGGCGATGGGCGGACTGGCGCCTGCGGACAGCAACCTCATCAATCTCGACGTGCCGGAAACTGCCGAAAACGGCGCCATGGTGCCTGTCATCGTGGAATGCAAGTTCCCCCGCACCGAGCAGATTGCCATCCTGGTCGACAAGAATCCGACCGCACTCGTTGAAAACTGGACGATAGCCGAAGGGACGGAAGGCTACATCTCCACCCGTATCAAGATGGCGCAGACATCGACCGTCATCGCGCTGGTCAAGGCGGACGGGAAATTTTACAAGGCAGTCAAAGAAGTCAAAGTCACTGCGGGGGGATGCTGATGTCGATTCCGACCAAGATGCGCGCCTCCGTCACCAATGGCGTGACCGAAGTGCGGGCGCTGATGCAGCACGAGATGGAGACCGGCCGCCGCAAGGACGAATCGGGCAACCTCGTGCCGGCCTGGTATATCACCGATTTAAAGGTGCAACACAACGGACGCACCGTGCTGGAAGGCCAGTTCGGCACCTCCGTATCCAAGAATCCCTTCCTGGTGTTCCGCTTCAAGGGCGGCAAGGCCGGAGACAAGCTTTCGCTCGCATGGGCGGATAACCGTGGCGAAAAACGTTCGGATGAGGTGATTATCGGCTGAGCCGGACAACACAAAATCAAGCCTGTCCGTTTTGCTGATGGACAGGCCGCTGCATCGCACTACTTTAAATCTAAAAAAAATATATAGAGGAAAGGGAAGAGATGGTCGAAGAAGCGCAGAAGGAAAAACAGGCACCCGTCAGGGAAGGGATATGGCAGAGGCTGAAACGGCCTCCGAAATGTTCCTTCGTCTTCCTGCTCTCCGCGGGTGTGGGATTGGGCATCATCGTATGGGGTGGTTTGAACATGGGCATGGAGTGGACCAACCGCTCCGAGTTCTGCACCTCCTGTCACGAGATGACCATTCCCTACGAGGAACTCAAGCAGACGGTTCACTACAAGAACCGCAGCGGCACCACCGTCAATTGCTCCGACTGTCACGTCGCCAGCAGCAAGACGCCGACGGACTACATGTTCAAGTCGTTCCAGAAGCTGATGGCTGCGCGCGATGTCATCGGCAAGATCACCGGCGTCGTGGATACACCCGAGAAGTTCGAGGCGCACCGTCTGGAGATGGCCAAGCGTGTGTGGGCACGGATGGAGAGTCGTGATTCAAAGGAATGCCGCAACTGCCACAACTTCGCCACCATGGATCCGGACAAGCAAAAGGCACGCTCCCAGATCAAGCATGAGGAAGCGCAGGAAGACAAGATAACGTGTATCGAGTGCCACAAGGGCATCGCGCACAAGCCGATCCAGCATCTGCTGGAAGAGGAAACCGCCCAGGCAGGGCAATGATCGAATGACGGGACCGGCGCAAGCCGATCCCGTTTTTTTTAATTTCAATATGTACGGGAGTAGATCGATGAAGAAGATTGCATTCGCGCTGATGGGCGCTGTCGTTGCGGGTCAGGTGTATGCCGCGCCCGATTGGAGCAAAGTGCCGAGCGCGAAAGTTCCGCTTTTCTATCCGGGCCAGTCCGGTCTGGAGTGGGTGTTGACCAAGAAGGATCACTCCGCCTCCAACCAGATCCTGGACAAGAAACGCGCTTGTATCAAGTGTCACGACACCGATGCTGTGGAGATCGGCGACAAGATCGCGGCAGGCAAGCCGGTGGGCAATCTGCGCCAGCCGCTGGACGGCGCCGTACCCAAGGGCAAGGCCGGTTCCATCCCCGTCACCGTGCAGGCCGCACACGACGGCAACAAGATCTACCTGCGCTTCGAGTGGGATGCGCCCAAGAGCGGCGGCGGCAAGAAGATGGATGCCAAGAACGATACCAAGCTGACCGTCATGTTCGACGACAGCAAGGTCGAGTACGCGGACCGCGGCGGCTGCTGGGCGACCTGCCACGAAGACTTGCGCGGCATGCCCGACGCCAACGACGCGGCCAAGAGCCATGCCAAGGCCAAGGCGCTGGGCTGGGGCGAAGGCGCCACCAAGTACATCAAGGAATCGCGTACCGACCTGACGCTGACCGGCAATGCGCGCGGCGGCTGGGACAAGCTCAAGTCCGACGCCGAGATCGAGGCCGCACTCAAGGAAGGCAAGTTCATGGACCTGATACAGTTCCGCAGCAAGGACAAGGCGCGTGACGGTTATGTGCTGGAGACGCGCCACATGGACGGCGGCAAGAGCCTGATCAAGGCCGAAGGCAAGAAGAGCGGCAAACACTGGACGGTGATATTCGAACGCACGCTGGCCGCCGGCGGCAAGGGCGACCACGCCATCGCGGCGGGCAAACTTTACAACATCGGTTTCGCCATCCACGACGACAACGCCGACGGACGTTTCCACCATGTGTCGCTGGGTTACACCCTCGGCCTGGATAACGCCGCGGCGGATTTCAACGCGGTGAAGCAATAAGGAACAAAAGATCAAGCATTACAGCAACCAGGTAATACGGCAGCACGGCAATAAAGCGCAGTAGAGGCAGCGGGTGCCAACACCCGCTACAGGGAGCTTCATAAACAGAAACGAGGAGCAAGAGATGAGAAAAAAATGGAGTGGATTGGCTTTGGCATTTGGTGCCATGGTCTTTTCGGCTACGGCTTATGCAGTACCGCCAACCGCTGAGATTCTGTCTTACGCTTGTGCCGGCTGTCACGGCACCAGCGGTGCCAGCGCCGGACCGAGCATGCCCAGCCTGGCCGGGCAGTCCAAGGTGTTCTTTATCGACGCCATGAAGAAGTTCAAGAGCGGCGAGCGCAGCGGCACAGTCATGACGCGCCTGGTCAAAGGCTACAGCGACGAGCAGATCGTCGCGATGGCCGATTTCTTCGCCAAGCAGAAACGTGCAACCCAGACCACGGCAGTCGATTCCGCACTGGTCGCCCAGGGCAAGGTCATCTATGACAACGCCTGCAAGCGTTGCCACCTGGAGAACGGCAAGGAGTTCGAGGAAGACACTCCCGTTGTTGCCGGGCAATGGTTGAAGTATCTGCAGATCCAGATGGGCGAGTTCCGCGACGGCAAGCGCAAGATTTCCGAGAAGAAGGCAGAGAAGGTGAAGTCGCTGACTGCCGCCGACTGGGAAGCCGTGGCGCATTTCTATGCCAGCCAGAAATAACAAGGAGAAAAACAACATGACTATGGAACGCAGAAATTTCCTCAAGCTCCTCGGCGCTGGCGCCGGTGTCGCCACGCTCGGTCTGGCCGGTTGTGCCACGACCAACAAGGCGGGCGCACGCAAGGTGGTGGTGGTCGGTGGCGGCTACGGCGGCACGATCGCGGCCAAGTACATCCGCATGCAGGATCCCACCATCGAAGTGACACTGATCGAGCGCAACGACCATTTCGTTTCCTGCCCGTTCAGCAACCTGTATATCGGCGGTCTGTTGCCCGACCTGTCTTCGCTGACCATCAAGTATGACCAGTTGGCGACCAACCACGGCATCAAGGTGGTGCAGGCCGAAGTCACCGGCATCGATGCCAAGGCGCATGTTGTGAAGACCTCAGCAGGCGATTTCCCATACGAGAAGTGCGTGGTGTCTCCCGGTATCGAGTTTCGCACCAACGAGATCAAGGGTTATGACCCGGAGATCATGCCGCACGCCTGGAAAGCAGGCCCGCAGACCGTGCTGCTGCGCAAGCAGCTCGAGGCGATGAAGCCGGGTGGAACCGTCATCCTGTCCATCCCCCTGGCACCGTTCCGTTGTCCGCCCGGACCCTATGAGCGTACCAGCATGATCGCCATGTACCTCAAGGAACACAAACCCGGTTCCAAGATCATCGTGCTGGATGCCAATCCGGACATCGTCTCCAAGAAGGGCCTGTTCCTCAAGGGTTGGGAGAAACACTACAAAGGCATCATCGACTACCGTCCCGCCAAGAAGGTCACCGAAGTGGACAACAAGAACATGTCGGTGCTGGTCGAGGGTATCGAAGAGATCAAGGGCGATGTCATCAACATCATCCCGCCGCAGAAGGCAGGGCATATCGCCCATGTCGCCGGCCTGGTGGGCGACGACGGCAAATGGTGCCCGGTGCGTTCCTTCGACTTCGAGTCGAGGAAGTATCCGGACATCCATGTCATCGGCGATTCCTCCATCGCGGGTGCGATGCCCAAGTCCGGTTATTCCGCCAACTCGGAAGCCAAAGTCTGCGCCACCAACCTCGTGGCGATGATGAACGGCCGCAAGATGACCGAGATGTCCGCGATCAACACCTGCTACAGCTACCTGTCGGCCAAAGAGGCAGTCAGTGTGACGGGTGTCTATCGCGTGAACGCAAGCTCCCAGGCGATCGAGGCGGTGCCCGGCTCGGTCGGCGTCTCTGCCGACCTGTCCGAGACCGAAGCGATGTATGCGGAAAGCTGGATCAGAAACATCCTCGTCGAGATGTCATCCTGATTCTGGCGATGTAAGTATCGAAACAAACCCTGCCTGGCAGTCTGCCAGGTAGGGTTTTTTTAGTTGTACAGGGAGATCAAATTCATGGATGCATCAAACATAACCACTTTCATTGTCCTGGGAGGATTCGGACTCGGTGTCGCGTTCGGCTTCGTCGCCAACAAGACCAACTTCTGCACGATGGGCGCCATCTCGGACGTCGTCAACATGGAACACTGGGGGCGCATGCGCGCATGGCTGCTCGCCATGGCAGTCGCCATGATCGGCGTCAGCGCGCTGGCCTATGCCAATGCCGTCAATTTTTCGGAATCCCTTTACGCCAGCAAGAATTTCTACTGGTTGAGCTACATCGTCGGCGGCTTGTGTTTCGGTGTCGGCATGACGCTGGCCGGGGGCTGTGCCAACAAAAACCTGGTGCGCCTCGGCGGCGGCAACCTGAGGTCGCTGGTGGTCATCTTTTTCATGGGCTTTGCCGCGATCGTCACCCTGAAGGGGGTGCTGGGCACGTTCCGCATCAACGTGCTGCAGTCGTCTTTCGGTACGCTCTATTTCGAGAACGGGCAGCTTCTGCCCGCGCTGCTCTCGGGCACCGACGGCATCAGTGCTCAAACCCTGCAGCTGGTGATGACCGGCGTGCTGGCGCTGTCCATCATCCTTTTTGTATATAAGGATGCGAAGTTCCGCAAGAGTCTCGATAACAATCTGGCGGCTTTGGTCATCGGCGCGATCGTGGTGTGCAGCTGGTATGTCACCGGTCATCTCGGTCTGGCGGAAAATCCGGAGACGCTGGAAATGACCTATTTCGGCACCAATTCCAACCGGCCCGAGTCGATGTCGTTCGTCGCCCCATCCGCTTACAGCCTGGAATATCTGGCCTATTCGACGGATGTATCGAAGATCATCACCTTTGGCATCGCCACGGTACTGGGTGTCGCTTTCGGCTCGTTCATCTACGCGCAGATCAGCAAATCATTTCGCTGGGAGGCATTTTCTTCCGTGCAGGACATGTTCTTTCACATCGGCGGCGCGGTATTGATGGGATTTGGCGCGGTCTGTGCGGCGGGATGCACCATCGGGCAAGGTATAACCGGCATATCGACGCTCTCGCTGGGGTCGTTGTTGGCGCTTTTGTCCATCATCGCGGGTTCTGCCATCACCATGAAGATACAGCTTGCGATGGAGGAATGATCGGGAATAAAGGTTCAGCGCCGGGTGGCAGGGTCTCCGGCTGTCTTGCATTTAGGGGCAGCTCTTGTAACAGCAAGGCAACTTGATTGCCAGCTTGTCTGTGGCGAAAATGGCTGATGAATATTCATTCATCAGCCATTTTTTCGGGTAGTCGGTAACTCGAGTGTGCATGCCAATTTCTTCGTGTTGAATCACGTTGCCTTGTTGTCGTTGAGCTGTAGCAATAGTTGGGTCAGTTCCGCGGAGGAATTGATACCGAGCTTCGATTTCAGATTCTGGCAATGAACCTGAACGGTTCGTTCGGAGATATCCAGCCGCATACCGATGGCCTTGTAAGGCAAACCGGCCACAACGAGCCGCGCGACTTCCATTTCACGCAAGGACAGCCTGCTCAGGCGTTCCGCCAGCATTGACTTTGTCTCGCTTTCCTTGCGCCGCATGAGGTCGCGCCTGACGGCATGGCTGACGGCGTCGAGAAGCGTCTGGTCCTTGAATGGTTTCTCGATGAAATCGCTGGCGCCGAACTTCATGGCTTGGACGGCGATGGTGACATCGGCATGTCCGGTGAGGAAAATAACCGGCAATTGTATGTTTCGCTCATTGAGGATCCGCTGCAGCTCAAGTCCGCTCATCAACGGCATGCGAACGTCCAGGATCAGGCATCCGGGCTGGCTAAGCTCATCCAGCGCTGCCAGAAACGCTTCCGCCGAGTCATAAGCAGAGACACGCCAGCCGACCGATTCGAGCAGGAACACGAGGGCTTTCCGAAGCGATGCATCATCGTCGACGACGATAACGAGTGGGGCTATGCATTCATTCATTATTTCGGTATTCCGGCAGGTTGAGTTGGAAAACGAGTCCGGGTTGCGGTTCGCGAGGATAGACGCTCAACTTGCCACTGTGTGCTTCGGCGATACTTTTGCAGATGGGAAGCCCAAGGCCGAGCCCGTCGGGTTTGGTGGTGAAGAATGGCTCGAAAAGATGTGCAAGAGTTTCAGGCAGGGGCTTGGGGCCGCGATCGGCAACGGCGATGGTCAAGTCTTTGCCGGTTCGGTCAAGGACGATATCGATCATGCGGCCTTCCGGGGGCAGGGAAATCATGGCGTCGGCGGCGTTCTTCATCAGGTTGATCAGCACTTGTTGTATCTGCTGATGATCGGCCTTGAGCATTTTACCTGCCGGCAGGCGGTTGTCTAAATTAACCGGAGGCAAGGCCGGCAGCATGGTTGAAAAGTTGTCGATGGCTTCATCGACTGTTTCGGCGATCGGGCGAAGCTCGCTGGCTGCCATGCGCTTTCGTGCAAAAGTGCGCACTTGGCGTATCACCTTGTCGGCACGCTCGGTCTGGGCGACGATCTCCCTGTTCACTTTGGTAACCATGTCTGCGTTGACCTGTCCGGAAGCGCAGTTCCTTTCCAGACCCTGTGCATAGGCGGCTATGGTCGCCAGAGGCTGATTGAGTTCGTGCGCCAAAGTGCTTGCCATTTCTCCCAGAATGGAGAGCCTTGCCATATGTTCGGTTTTGATTTGCAGCCTGTAGGCATTCGCCCTCGATTCCCGCAGTTCGATGGTGCGCCGCTTAACCAGGATCTGGACGCGGATGAAATAGACTGCAACACCGAAAAGAACGAGCAGCGCGGTCAGCAGATAAGGGCGATAGTTTTTCATCAGCCCGCGGAAGCTGCTGGTTCTAAGTTCGGCATATGGGCCGATCATCAGGTCGCGGTCAAGTTCCAAGATCGGTTGATAGTCGGCAGGGATGCTCCAAGACAAGCCCTTGATGGAGGGAGGCATGGAGAGCAGGGTCACGGCGACCTTCTTGGCAAGCTCCAGGTCCATGTCCCCTGCGGCCGCCAGCGGCCAGTCCGGATAGAGTTGGGTTGACGGGACACACTTGAAGCCGGGTTCGGGGCGGGGGGACACCACCTTGAAGTCCGCAAGCTGCAGCTTGCCCTGTTTTGCCAATTGCTCGATCAGGCAAGTACGGACGATGGCAACATCCGCTTCGTTTGTGCGCAAGGCGTCAATCGCCAGACTCATGGGGAATCCCACGTAGACAAGGCTGGCGTCACCGGCTTCCAGATCGACCCCTGCGCCCAGCAATTCCCGTGCGGCAGCGAGATAGCCGCCGAAGGCATCATTGGCGACCACCGCGATACGTTTGCCGCGCAGATCGGAAAGCCTGGTCACGTCCTTGCGACCAGCCAGTGTCAGCACGGTCGAGCCAAGCGCTTTTTGCGGCGATGCCGCTTCCGGAAGCATGATGGTGGCGATGCGCTGGATGCCGAACTCCGAGGCGAGCGAAACGTACTGGCTGCCGTTGGTGAGCACGAAGCCCAGTTCGCCTTGACGAACCGCTTCGTGCAATTGCTTGCCGTCCATTGGCGAGAGTTCGAATTTGTACCCGGGGATGGCGGCTCCGAGCTTTGACTGGATATCTGCCCAATTGAAAAGCACTCCGTCCAGTTCCCGGTATGACAGCACACCGATACGCACAGTGGTTTCAGAGGCTGTGGCGCAAGCCGGAAGAATCATGAAAACCGCAAGGACAAAGCGGGTCAAAGCGATGCGGAACATGGGCAAAAACCTCTTTTCTCCAGGGGGCAATGTGGCAATCCGGTTATACCCGCAGTGTCTCGCGCTCTGATCCTACGCACAAGTGCGTAGTGTGTTACTCGAAGGTGACAATGTTTTTATTTGCTTCGAAGCCTTATCTTGCCAACCTCGCTGTTGGCAGTTCTGGCAGCGTCCTGCTCCCTGATCGGAACCGGGGAGAAGAATGGCATTTCTTTACAACAGTATTTATCCAGCGGAGGAAAAGCATGATGAATAGCCCAGGACGGGAAGCAATCAATATGGAACGTCGCAAGGCGCTCAAGACGGGAGGCGGCATCGGACTGATGGCGCTGTTCGGCGCGCTCGGTCTGTTGCAACCCGGCAAGGCGTTTGCGGAGTGGAACAAGACAGCCTTCTCGTCCAAGAGCATGGATGAGGCGCTGACCGCGCTGGGTGTGGCTGCACCGGCAGACAGCGATGCGATCAAGTTGACCGTGCCGGAGATCGCCGAGAACGGCTCGGTCGTACCCGTCACTGTCGTCAGCAACATGCCGAACGTCGAGCAGATCGCCATCTTCGTGGACAAGAACCCGAACGTATTGGCTGCCAACTTCACCTTCCCGTCTGGCACCGAGGGCATGGTCACGACACGCGTCAAGATGGGGCAGACCGCCAATGTGGTCGCGCTGGTCAAGGCGGACGGCAAGTTCTATCGCGTCGCACGGGAAGTCAAGGTGACTGCCGGCGGCTGCGGCGGCTAACGGTTTCCAGGCTCAATCCACTCGATTAAGGAAAAATATCATGGGCAATCCAATGAAGATCCGCGCCGCGGTCAAAGACGGCGTCACTGAAGTCAAAGTACTCATGCAGCACGAGATGGAGACCGGTCTGCGCAAGGAAGCCGACGGCTCCCTGGTTCCGGCCTGGTTCATCACCGAGGTGAAAGCGCAGCATCAGGGCCGCACCGTGCTGGAGGCGCAGTATGGCCAATCCATCTCGAAGAACCCCTACCTGTTGTTCCGTTTCAAGGGCGGTGCCGTCGGCGAAAAGGTCACGGTCAGCTGGACGGACAACAAGGGTGACACGCGCACCGACGAGGCAGCGATCTCGGCTTGAAGCATGGCAGTCTGAACTGGCTGCATAGTTTGTGCGGCCGGACTTTCCCAGGGAGGCTTTAGATGAATACCGGCAAATTGACAAAAATGATTTTGGTATTGGCACTGGCGGCAAGCGGGACGGCGCAGGCGGCCGATACCGCGGCATCCGACTCTGACAAGATCGAGCAGTACCGCGAGATGATCAGCGACGGCAATCCGGCGGATTTCGACGAGATGCGCGGCGAAGAGCTGTGGAAGAAAGCGGGAGGCCCCAATCAGGCATCGCTGGAAAAATGCGATCTGGGCAAAGGTCCCGGTGTGGTCAAGGGAGCGTATGCCGCCTTGCCGCGTTATTTCAAGGACACCAAGATGGTGCAGGATCTGGAGTCGCGCCTGCTGACCTGCATGACCACACTGCAGGGTATCCCGGAAGCGGATATCACCGCCAAGCCTTTCGCCAGCGACAAAAAGGCCTCGGATATTTCCTCACTGGCCAGCTATGTGGTGGGTCAATCCAAGGGCATCAAGATGGCCGTTTCGACCAAGCACCCCAAGGAGAAAGAGGCCTACGAGATCGGCAAGCGCATCTTCTTCTATCGCGCCGGTCCTTATGACTTCGCCTGCTCGACCTGTCATGCCACCAGCGATACACGTATCCGCATGCAGGACCTGCCCAACTTCCAGGTCAAGGCAGACGCACAGGCAGCTTATGTCAGCTGGCCTGCCTATCGGGTCTCGCAAGGTTTGACGCGCTCGTTCCAGTGGCGTTTGAATGACTGCTTCAGGCAGCAACGTTTCCCCGAACCCAAATTCGCTTCGGAAGCGACAGTCGCTCTGACCATGTATCTGGCGGTCAGCGCAAACGGTGCAGAGTATGCAGGCCCAGGCCTGAAACGCTAGGAGACGACGATCATGAACGCAAAACAATTGTTTGGAATAGCCGTGTCTGTGTGTCTGGCGAGCGTGACCTTTTCTGCGCAGGCCGGCAGCAAGGACGACAAGAAACTGGATGCAAAGACCGTCGAGATCATCAAGCGCGATTTCCGCGACAAGGGCATCGCCAAGGCCGACCGCGTCAACCAGGACGAGTTGCAGGCGGCATGCAGCAAGTACAAAGACGAATTGCCCGACAAGCTGAAGGCAAAACTGGAAGCGGCACAGGCCAAGGAAATCAAATGGCCTGCCGACGGCAATTTCATGGGCGACTGGAAAGCCGGGGAAAAGTTGGCCCAGAGCGGCAAAGGGATGACCTGGAGCGACAAAGCGGAAGATCCTGCCGGGGGCAATTGCTACAACTGCCACCGTCTCTCCGCCAAGGAGATCGCCTACGGCACCATCGGCCCCAGCCTGCTGAACTATGGCAAGAAGCGCGCTGCCAAGGAAGAGTTGCAGCGTAGCGTGTATGGCCATATCTACAACGCCAAAGCCTACAATGCCTGCGCCAACATGCCCCGTTTCGGACACATGGGAATTTTGAGTGAAGCGCAGATCAAGGACCTGGTCGCATTGCTGCTGGATCCGGAATCCCCCGTCAACCCCAAGTAACACGATACCTGCCCCTTCCGTCGAGGAAGGGGCAGGGTATGCGGTGTCTTTTCAAATTCGATCCTGACGGCCTTTCGTTGATCCATTCATGACGACGGTTCGTCTTGCTGTCTGTTCTGTGCGAAGGATTTTTTCATGGATATGAATCGTCGTGAGTTTCTGCAATTGCTGGCGATCGCCTCGGCTGGCGGTTTCATGCTGCACAACAATGAAAGCTATGCGGCGAGCAATGCCGCGCGCATGTACGATCTGCCGCGTCATGGCAATGTCAGTTTGCTGCATATCACCGACAGTCACGCGCAGCTCAATCCGATGTATTTTCGCGAGCCCGAGATCAATCTCGGCATAGGCGCGATGAAGGGGCAGCCGCCGCATCTGGTTGGCAATGCCTTGCTCAAACATTTTGGTGTCAAGCCGGGTTCGCCCGAAGCCCACGCTTACACCAGCCTCGACTATATCAATGCGGCACGCACCTATGGCAAGGTCGGCGGCTTCGCCCATCTCGCCACGCTGGTCAAACAGATACGCGCTTCGCGCCCCGGGTCACTGCTGCTGGATGGCGGCGACACCTGGCAAGGCAGCGGGCAGGCGATGTGGAGCAACGGTCAGGACATGATCGATGCCTGTCTCGAACTGGGCGTGGACGTGATGACCATGCACTGGGAATGCACCTACGGCGCGCAGCGCATCAAGGAGGTCGAGGAGGGGCAGTTGCGCGGCAGGATGGACGTGGTCGCACAGAACGTGAAGACCGCCGACTTCGGCGATGCCGTGTTCAAGCCCTACGTCATCCGCGAGATCAACAAGGTGCCGGTGGCCATCATCGGCCAGGCCTTTCCCTACAGCACCATCGCCAACCCGCGCTACTTCGTGCCCGACTGGTCCTACGGCATCCAGGAAGAGAGCCTGCAACTCGTCATCGACGAAGCGCGCGGCAAAGGTGCACAGGTGGTCGTACTGCTGTCGCACAACGGCATGGATGTCGACCTCAAGCTCGCCTCGCGCGTGAGCGGGCTCGATGCCATCCTCGGCGGCCACACCCACGACGGCATCCCCGCGCCCATCCCGGTGAAGAATCGCGCAGGCACCACGCTGGTGACCAACGCCGGCTCCAACGGCAAGTTTCTGGGCGTGCTCGACTTCGAGGTCAAGTCGGGCAAGGTCGCCAGCTTCCGCTACAAACTGCTGCCGGTGTTCTCCAACCTGCTCGCGGCGGACGCGAACATGAGCGCGCTGATGCAGAAACACCGCGCGCCATATGAGAGCAAACTCTCCGAAAAACTGGCGACCACCGACGGCCTGCTCTACCGTCGCGGCAATTTCAACGGCAGCTTCGACCAAGTGATCCTCGATGCACTGATGAAAGAGAAGGATGCGCCCATCGCCTTCTCGCCGGGTTTCCGCTGGGGCACTTCGTTATTGCCGGGTTCGGACATCACCATGGAAGACGTGCTCAACCAGACCGCCATCACCTACCCGTACACCACGCTCACCGAAATGAAAGGCGAGCAGATCAAGATGGTGCTGGAGGATGTGTGCGACAACCTGTTCAACCCCGATCCCTATTATCAGCAGGGCGGCGACATGGTGCGCGTGGGCGGGCTGGAATATACCTGCGAACCGGGAGCCGCAATGGGCAAGCGCATCCAGGACCTGCGCCTGCAAGGCAAACCACTGGATGCGGCCAAGACCTACAAGGTGGCGGGTTGGGCGCCGGTATCGGAAGCCGCGCGCGATGCGGGCGGCGAGCCGATCTGGGACCTGGTCGCGCGCCATCTGCGCAACGAGAAAGTCGTCAAGGTGAGTTCATCCAGCGTGCCGAAATTGAAGGGCGTCGCCGGCAACCCCGGCATGATCTGAAGCCGAATGAAAGGAGAGGCCATGAACTTAATCCGTATCGTTTTCTCGCTGCTGTTCGCTTTGGCATTGCCAACGGCGAGCGTAGCCGAGACCAAGAGCGGTATCAGCTACCACGATGTCAAACTGCAGATCGCGCGCATCCAGGTGCAGGACAGCGTCAGCTTCGACGACGCGGTGGAGTCGCTCAAGCTGCGCGCCAATCAGCACAACTTGAAATTCGTCGGCGTGAATGCGCTGTACAAGGAGATCGAGGCGCTCACCGGCAAACCGGCCAAGCGCATGGAGATCTACAACTTCTGCGACGGACTGACGGCGAACAAGATGCTGGCCGCAGACCCGATGATGATCGCCTTCATGCCGTGTCGCATCGCCATCCTGGAAGACGCGCAGGGCAAGCGCTGGATCATCTCGATGATGATGGACCTCAAGCTGGTAAAGAAACTGCCTGCCGATGCGCGCAACAGCGCCGAACGCGTGATGGCCGCGATGAAGGACATGATGGTGGCGGCGAGTCGCAGCGACCTTTAAGTGATCTGATGTAGTGGCAAGGGTGGGCAGTGCGAACGGGTAACGGCGAAACCGTTGGAAACCCGTCGGCTTCCCCCTTGCGGGGACGAAAGCGTACCCACCCTGCGTCTTTATTCCCATTCCAACTGCGGGTACAGCAGCGCGACGTTGCGGCGGTTGACCGCGTCGAACAGCAGCCATTTACCCTGCTCCGAACGGGCGGCAGTCGGTATGGTTTGCTCCATGCTGTTGCCCTGCTTGATGGCATTGCGCACATCGGCCAGCAAGGTTTCGAGGTAACGCTTCTCGTCGTCGAGGGCGGTGCCCAGTGTCTTGGTGGTGGAACCATGCCCCGCAACGAAGTGTGTTGCGGGCGTGCCGCGCAACTGCTCGATGACTTCCAGCCAGCCCGGGATGTTGCCGTCGATGGACGGCGTGCGTTCGACGAACAACAGGTCGCCGGTCCACAGCGTCTTGCTCGCCGTATCGAACACGCTCAGGTCGGCCGGGCTGTGTGCGACCGGGTGTGCCGTCAGGCGCAGGGTGCGGCCACCCAGATCAAGATCGTGCGTGGCCGCGACAGACAGGGAGGGCGGGATCAGTTCGGTCCCGGCCGCATCGGCACCTACCCACTCGGCCTGGTTGCGCAGATACGCTTCCCTGCGCAGCGCCATGGCTTCGGTCAGTTTGCCGTGCCCGACAAAAACGGGTTTATCCTGTTTGAAGGCGGCATTGCCGAGGGAGTGGTCGGGATGGACATGCGTGTTGATGACATACAGGATGGGTAGTCTGGATACTTTTCGTAACGCCTCGCGCAATCGCGAGCCGATCTTCGGCGAACCGCCGGTGTCGATCACGGCGATGCCTTTATTGCCGACGACGAAGCCGATATTGCAGATGTCGCCGCCGTAACCGGCGTTGAGGTCTTTATGTTCACCGTGGTGTACATAGATACCTGTTGCAATTTGCTCAATTTTCAGCGGATCGGACAGGGTCAGAGTGGGAAATAATGTGAGCAGAACGAGAAGTTTTCGCATGGGTAGGATTTAACAAAATAGTTAACTGGAACAGCGTGTTGGTTTACTATCGCTTGTGGCAGATCACGGAACGAATGTGAAGGGAATGTAAAGATTCTGTCTGGCCCGAATACAGATAACACCAATGGGGTATCTGCTTCCCACTTATTGGTTATGGACGTGTCGGGCAAGTATATTCCTATAATGTTACTCAGTTATAGTGCTGAAGTGCAGACCCGCACTTTTTTTAATAGTCCGTATGAGGGAGAGAAACAATGAATTTCGATAAAGAGTTTAACGCGCGCGGATTGTCCTGCCCATTGCCCATCGTGAAGACGAAGAAGGCGCTGGTGGACATGACTTCCGGCCAAGTACTCAAGGTCATTTCGACCGATGCCGGTTCGCTGAAGGACATGGCGGCATTCGCGGAACAGACTGGCAATCCGTTGCTGTCCACCGTCGAAGAGAACGGCGAATATGTTTTCTACGTGAAGAAGAAATAAGCGCAGCACCTTAAAACCATAACGACAAGGGAGCAAGCATGGCAAACAAGAAAATGGCGATCATCGCCACCAAAGGCACACTGGACATGGCGTATCCGCCGTTCATTCTCGGTTCCACCGCTGCCGCGCTGGGTTACGACGTGCAGATATTCTTCACCTTTTACGGTCTGCAACTGCTGCGCAAGGACCTGTCGAGCGTGATGATCAGCCCGCTGGCGAACCCGGCGATGCCAATGCCCGTGCCGATGCCGGTGATGGTGCAGATGCTGCCCGGCATGGAATCCATGGCTACCATGATGATGAAACAGAAACTGAAGAAGCACGGCGTCGCCTCGCTGGAAGAGCTGCGCGACCTGTGCCTGGAAGCGGATGTGAAATTCGTGGCGTGCCAGATGACGGTAGACCTGTTCGAATTCGACAAGAGCGAATTCATCGACAACATCGAGTACGGCGGTGCGGCCACCTTCATGAGTTTTGCAGGGGACACCGACATCTGCCTGTTCGTTTAAGGGGATGTCGTTTTATCAGGGACGTCATCCGGGCGTCTCTAACAATCAGGGAGAAAGAAGCATGAGAATCACAAAGATCGCAGCTTCATTAATGACACTGGGCATGGCAGTTTCGCCGTTCGCCCACGCTACCAACGGTATGAACATGGAGGGCTACGGCCCCGTCGCAGCCAGCATGGGCGGCGCATCCATGGCCTATGACAACGGCACCGCCGCCGTCATGAACAACCCGGCCACACTCGGCCTGATGCAGGAAGGCAGCCGCGTTGATGTGGCTCTTGGTCTTCTCGCTCCCGCTATCACTTCAAAGATGCCCGGTGCCTCGGCTGATTCCGAAGCCACTGCTTTCTACATGCCGGCGATGGGTTACGTGAAGAAGTCCGGCAAATTCACCTATGGCGCCGGTGTGTTCTCGCAAGGCGGTATGGGCACGGAATATTCGGCCACTTCCTTTCTGGCTGCCGGTTCGGGTGAGAAGGTTCGCTCCGAAGTCGGCGTTGGCCGTTTCATCGTTCCACTGGCCTATCAAGTGGATGACAAGATCACCGTCGCCGGTAGCCTGGATTTTGTCTGGGCTGGAATGGATCTGAAAATGGCGCTCTCTGGCGGCCAGTTCATGGACATGGTTTCCAGTTTTGGCGGTACGCAGACTTACGGTAGCGCGAGCGGCAGTATGGTCAATACCTTGGCGGGTGCATTCGGCGCAGGGCAACTGACTGGACTTAATTGGGCGCGTATCGATTTTTCTAATAGCAGCGCTTTCACCGGTCAAGCTAAAGGTGATGGTTTTGCCTTCAAGTTGGGCGGTACGTTCAAGGTCAGCAGTCAGTTGACTCTGGGGGCGACTTACCACAGCAAGACTTCGCTGGGTGATCTCACCACTACTGGTGCAACGATGTCGATGAACGTCACTGGTCCTGCTGTCGGTGGTGGTCCGGTAACTATCCCGGTAAAGGGCAGCGTCGCGGTGCATAATTTCCAATGGCCGCAGACCATCGCCTTTGGGGCTGCATTTCAAGCCAGCGACAATCTGCTGCTGGTCGCTGACTACAAGAACATCGGCTGGAAAGAGGTCATGAAGAATTTCGGCATGACTTTCACTGCTGATGGTGGTGCGCCAATGGGAATGGCCGGACAGTCGGTCGATATGACGCTGAACCAGAACTGGGCCGACCAGAACGTGTTCCAGTTCGGCGCAGCGTTCAAGACCAGCGACGTCCTCACCGTGCGTGGCGGTGTCAATATCGCCAACAATCCGGTGCCTGATCAGTACATGCATCCGCTGTTCCCGGCGATCGCCAAGAACCATGTGACTCTGGGTATGGGCTATGCGATCAGTAAGGCATCGAACATCGACTTCGCGTACGTGTATGTTCCCAAGGTCTCCGCGACCAACGGCTCCGGCGTGACTGTGGATTTCGGCGGCTATAGCGCACAACTGCTGTTCAGCAACATGTTCTAAGACTTGACCGGGTAGCGGGCCAGCGATGGCTCGCGAACTGATCTGAAAAGGCCGACGATGAATATCGTCGGCCTTTTTCATTTCAGGCAAGCTGCTGTCTCAGTGCTTCGCACAGTTCGTCCGCTTCCTGCGGCTTCTCTAGCACTTCCCCGCCTATCCAGAAGGTGTCTTCGGCCCGCGCCCCAAGGGTGTTGATCTTGGCGCTGTGCAATTCGATGCGATGTTCTGTCAGAACCCAGGCGATGCGTGCCAGCAGACCGGGGCGGTCGCCCGCGACCACCGAGAGGATGTGGCGGCCTTTCTCGTCCTGTGCGATGCCGACCTGGGTTGCGATGGGGAAGTGTTTGAGCTGGCGGCTGATGCGGCCGGTGTGCGGTGCGGCGGGCGGGGCATCGCTGATCAGCAACTGTGCCAGTTCGTATTCGATGTAGTTCATCACGTCGCGATAGACGGTACCGCTGTTGTTCGCGTCCATCACCTGGAAGCTGTCCAGCGCATAGCCGTGCTGGGTGGTGTGCACCTTGGCTTCCATGATGTTGTAGCTCATGCGCGCGAAGAAGTTGCAGATGTGGGCGAACAGCCAGGGTTTGTCCTGCGCATACACCAGCACCTGTATGCCCTCGCCGATCCGGCTCAGACGCGTCTTGACCACGGGTACATCGCTGTTCACCTTGTGTGCCAGCAGGCGGGTATGCCAGGCGATCTCGTGCGGTTCGTGGCGCAGGAAGTAATCGGCATCGAACTGCGCCCACAGCATTTCGTACACCTCGGGGCGGACGGCATACAGGCTCAGTGTCTCGGCGGCGTCGCTGCGCACTTGGCCGATCTGGTCGGCGATCTTGCCGCTGGTCATGAAGCGACGGGCGGCGTTGTAGAGGTCCTCCAGCAATTTCCCCTTCCAGGCGTTCCACACCTTGGCGCTGGTGCCGCGGATGTCGGCGACGGTGAGCAGGTACAACGCGGCGAGATAGCGCTCATTTTTTATTCTGGAGGCAAAAGCCGCGATCACATCCTGATCGGACAGATCCTGCTTCTGCGCGGTGGCGGACATGGCGAGATGCTGTTCCACCAGCCATACCACCAGATCGGTGTCCTCGCGTGTCAGGCCGTGCTGTTTGCAGAAGCGCTGCGCGTCCGCGCGACCGAGTTTGGAGTGGTCGCCGCCGCGTCCCTTGGCGATGTCGTGGAACAGCCCCGCGATGTAGAGCACTTCGGGACGCGCAAAATCGCGGATGAGCTTGCTGCACAGCGGATACTCGTGGGCATATTGTTCCAGCGTGAAGCGGCGCAGGTTGCGCACCACCATCAGGATGTGTTCGTCCACGGTATAGACATGGAACAGATCGTGCTGCATCTGGCCGACGATGCGGCCGAAGGCGGGGATATAGCGGCCCAGGATGTCCTGCTGGTTCATCCTGCGCAGTGCATGGGTGAGTCCCTGCGGCTGGCGGATGATGTCCATGAACAGGGCGCGGTTGCGCGGGTCTTTGCGGAAGTCCGAACCGATGGATAGGCGCGCCCGCCAGAGCGCGCGCAAGGTCGATGCCGAGAATCCGGTCAGGCGCGGATACTGTTCCAGCAGCAGAAAACTTTCCAGGATCGCGGAGGGCTCTTTTTCAAACAAGGCCTCGTCGCGCGCTTCCAGTTTGTCGTCGCGCGCGACGAAGCGCTCGTTGAGCGGGACGGGGTCGACGGCGGGGAAGATGCGCGCACGGATGGTTTGCAGCAGCACGGCATTGAGCTGCAGCACGGCGCGGCGTGTGCGGTAGTAGTGCTGCATCAGGTGTTCGCTGGCGCGGCGCTGCGCGCTGGCAACGATGCCGAGTTGTTCGGCAAGAGCGGTCTGGTACTCGAACACCAGGCGGTCGTCATGGCGCCCGCAAAGATAATGCAAACGGATGCGCAGGTCCTGTAGCAGATGTTCGTGGTGGGCGACCTGGCGCGCCTCGGTGGCGGTGATGAGATCGGCCTGCGCCAGCGCCTGCCAGGTGTGGCCGAAGCCGCAGGCGCGCGAGATCCACAGCACCGATTGCAGGTCGCGCAGGCCGCCGGGGCTTTCCTTCAGATTGGGTTCGAGATTGTGGTCGGTGTCGATGAAACGGGTGTGGCGCTGTTCCTGTTCATTCACCTTGGCGAGATAGAAGGCGCGGCGGCTCAGGTGTTCGGCCAGCGCCTCGCGCATCTCCAGGAACAGCGCGCGGTCGCCGGTGAGGTAACGCGCCTCCAGCAGATTGGTCTGCACCGTTACATCGCTAGATTCGGCCATGCAGTCGCCCACCGTGCGCACGCTGTGGCCGACTTCCAAGCCGATGTCCCACAATTTGCCGACCAGTTCCTGCAAGCGTTGTTGCAAGGGTTCATCGGGCTGCTGCGGCAGCAGGATGAGCAGGTCGATGTCGGATCTCGGATAGAGTTCGGCGCGACCGTAGCCGCCCACTGCGACCAGCGCCAGACCGGGCGGCATGGCCATCATCTTCCAGATCGCGCGCAGATGCTCGTCCATCAACTTGGCGTGGGCGCGCAGGTAACGTGCGGGATTCGGGTTCGCCAGATATTCCTGCTGCATGGCGAGCCGGGCGGCTCGCAGGCTGTCACGGATCGCCGCGATGGTATTCATGGAAATACGTTTCAGGCGGGGATGGGTGGCGATCCGGCTGAAAGCGTCAGCACTTCGAAGCCGGTTTCAGTGACCAGTATGGTGTGCTCGTATTGTGCCGACAGGCTGTGATCCTTGGTCACCACGGTCCAGCCGTCACCCAGCTGCTTGATCTCTTTCCTTCCCGCATTCACCATCGGTTCGATGGTGAAGATCATGCCGGCTTCGAGTTTTGGGCCGGTGTTGGCCTTGCCGTAGTGCAGCACCTGCGGCTCCTCGTGGAATTTGTTGCCGATGCCGTGTCCGCAGAATTCGCGCACCACGCTGAAACCCATGCCCTCGACGAAGGTCTGGATGGCCTGGCCGATGTCGCCCAGATAGGCGCCGGCCCTGACAGTGCGGATGCCGCGCCACATCGCTTCATAAGTCACTTCGCACAGGCGCCTGGCCTGGATGGAAGGTTCGCCGACGTAATACATGCGGCTGGTATCGCCGTGCCAGCCGTCCTTGATGGTGGTGATATCGAGATTGACGATGTCGCCGTTCTTCAGTTTCTTGTCGCCGGGCACGCCGTGGCACACCTGATGGTTGATCGAGGTACAAATGGACTTCGGGTAGGGCGTGTGACCGTGCGGTGCATAGTTGAGCGGGGCGGGGATGCAGCCCTGCACGTTCACCATGTAATCGTGGCAGAGTTTGTCGAGTTCGTCGGTGGTGACGCCGATCTTGACGAAGGGGCCGATGTAGTCGAGCACCTCGCCGGCCAAGCGTCCGGCGATGCGCATCTTCTCGATTTCCTGCGGGGTTTTGATGCTTATGGACATGATCAATTAGGATATGGCGAACAGACGCGAGGATAGTGGATAGCGCGCACCGGCACAACCTCGAATGCAGAGTGGCTAACGTAAAAAAGGCACGCCATCGGCGTGCCTTTTCATTACACCAGACCCTGAGGTTTAGCGCTTGTTGCCGTTGGGGTTGCTGTTATGACCGCGACCCAACGAGAAGCTGGTGCCTTGCGGACGGCGTGCACCGGTGTGGGGCGCTGCCGTATGCGAGGTGTGGGCACGATTGCCGTTCGCGTTGGCATTATGGCTGTGTGCGGGGCGGGCATCGTTGGCGAAGCGGCTATGCTTGTGGCCTTCGCGGCGCTGGTCCGGCGAGTGCTCGTGGCGGCTGTCCGGGGCTGCATGACGGTTGAAGTTGCCGCCGTTGTTATTGCGGCCATAACCGCCACCGTTGTTGCCGCGACCGAAGCCGCCGCCGTTGCCGCGAGGGGCGCCGCCGCGCGGTGCGTTCGATGCGGGACGCGGCTTGAACTTCGGTTCCATGCCTTCGACGGTATGCGCCTTGATCGGCTGGCCGGTGAAGCGCTCGATCTTTTTCAGGTTCATCGCATCGCGGTTGGAAGCGAACGAGACGGCGATACCCGTTGCGCCGGCACGACCGGTACGGCCGATGCGGTGCACATAGTCCTCGGCGAACTTGGGCAGGTCGAAGTTGATGACGTGGGTGATGCCGGCCACGTCGATGCCGCGGGCGGCAACGTCGGTCGCGACCAGCACGCGCACATTGCCTTTGCGCAGGTTGAGCAGGGTGCGGTTGCGTTCGCGCTGGTTCATGTCGCCGTGCAGGGCGGCGGCGGCATGGCCGGCGGCGGAGAGTTCGTCCGCCAGCATGTCGGCATCGCGCTTGGTGGCGGTGAATACCAGTGCCTGGTTCAGATCGACATCGCGCAGCAGGTGGTCGAGCAGGCGATTCTTGTGCGCCATATCGTCAACGTACATCAGGCGTTGTTCGATGTTCTCGTGGCGCGCTTGGGACGATGCGACGCTGATGCGTTTCGGGCTCTTCAACAGGCGCATGGCCAGGTTGCCGATCGCGCCTTCCAGCGTGGCGGAGAACAGCAGGGTCTGGCGGGTCGCCGGTGTGGCCGCGGCGATGCGCTCCACATCGTCGATGAAACCCATGTCCAGCATGCGGTCGGCTTCGTCCAGCACCAGCATCTCCAGACGCGAGAAGTCGATGCGGCCGCGTTCGATGTGGTCGATCAGACGACCCGGTGTTGCCACCAGGATGTCCACGAAACCGGACAGCAGTTTGTTTTGCAGCGGATAGGGCATGCCGCCGAGGATGCTCACCACCTTGACGCGCATGTTCTTGCCGTACTTGTTGGCGGCGTCGGACACTTGCTGCGCCAGTTCGCGCGTCGGGGTCAGCACCAGAATGCGCGGGCCTTTGCCGCGCACGGCGGCTTCAACCGACAGCTTTTGCAAAGCGGGCAGGATGAAGGCGGCGGTCTTGCCGGTGCCGGTCTGGGCCGAGGCCATCAGGTCATGCCCGGCCAGTGCTTCGGGGATGGCTTGCGCCTGGATCGGGGAGGGCACGGTGTAACCCGCATCCTGAACGGCTTTCAGAATGGCCGGATCCAGACCCAGTGTGGCAAAAGTGGCTGCGTTTTCAGCAGGCGCGGGTGCAGCAGTCGTAATGGTTTTATCAGACACGATCGTTCCTTTAATTTTTTAGATACAGCGCATGCGCGGCCTCAAGGCCACACAATGAAATTCAGTAGGGGAGATACAAATACCTCTACCGGCGCAAACAAAACATCGTCGCTAACCGGTGAAGCTTGGCGCATCCAGAATAAAGAGATGCCAGAGGGTCAGAAAACGATGAACTCAATACCGCCCATGGGGCGACAAGGCGCGCATTATACTCAGCAAAGGAATAAAAGCCAGCGATATGTACGTATGCCGGATGACGTAGGCGAATATCCGGATTGCGGGTATATTTCGCCCATAAATACAACGAAATGATGGCGGCAGCTTGATCGGTCGGGAGAAAAACATGAAATGGCGCGTTTGGGTGTTTGCCGTCTTGCTGATCGCCGGTTGCGGCAAGCAGGAGGAGGCTTACCAGCCTGTTTTTTCGACGCGCGGGGTGGGCGATCCCGAGGAATACGTCATCGGCATCCATCCTTTGCATAATCCCAAGCGGCTGATCGAAGTGTACGGTCCGGTCGTGGATCATCTGAATGCCGCGATCCCGCAGGCACGGTTCCGGCTGGAAGCGTCGCGCAACTATGAAGATTACGAAAAGAAGCTCTTTAGCCGGAATTTCGACTTTGCCATGCCCAATCCGTACGAGACCATCCGTTCGCTCAAGCATGGTTATCATGTCTTTGCCAAGATGGGTGACGACGAACTGTTCCGCGGCATCATCCTGGTGCGCAAGGACAGCGGCATCCGCCAGGTGAGCGACCTCAAGGGCAAGAGGGTGTCTTATCCCGCGCTGACCGCCCTGGCGGCGACCATGATGCCGCAATATTATCTGCATACGCACGGCCTCGATGTGAACCGCGACATCGTGAACGTGTATGTCGGCTCGCAGGAATCATCCATCCTGAACGTATTGCGCGGCCATGTGGCGGCAGGCGCGACCTGGCCGGTGCCGTGGAATACATTCCGGGAGGAGAGTCCGAAAGAGGCGGCGCAACTCGAAGTGAAATGGCGCACCGAGACCCTGCCCAACAATGGCTGGGTGGTGCGCGAAGATGTGCCGCCTATCCTGGCGGAGAAAGTCAGCAAGGTGCTGGTCGGCTTGCGCGATACGCCGGAAGGCAGGGCGATGCTGAAAAAGATCGGCATCTCGCGTTTCGAGTATGCGACCAGCCAGACCTACAAGCCGGTGGAGCAATATCTGAAAGTCTTTTCCGCAACGGTGCGTCATATCGAGTATTGAACGATGAAACTGGTCAAGACCCTGAACGCATTCTGGCGCAGCTCGATACGCAGGCAGCTGATCCTGGGTTTCGCACTGGCATCGCTGGGGCTGATGCTGGGTTTCGGTTATCTGGTGCTCAAACACCAGCGTGAAGCGATGTACCGCTTCTCCAACGAGCGCGCATCCGAAATGGCGCGCACGCTTTCCATCAGCGGCACCTCCTGGGCGCTGGCGAACGACCTGGTCGGATTGCAGGAAGTGGTGCAGGGAGTCGTCAGGACGCCCGATCTGCAGCGGGCCTATTTCCTCGACCGGCACGGCGAAGTGCTGGCTTCGAGCAATCCGGACGAGATCGGATTCTTCGTCACCGACGAGGTGAGTCGCGGCTTGTTGAACTCCCCCTCTCTGGAGCAGATCGTCCTGCTGGATAACGAGAGCATCTACGTTGTTGCCCACCGGGTCATGTCGGAGGGGCGCCAGCTTGGCTGGGCGCGGGTGGAAATGACGCGGGGCACGGTCCATGCGAACCTGTCGGCATTGACGCGGGTATGGTTCGAGTTCGTGATATTCACCGTGCTGGTGGTTTCGCTGGTGGCGCTGTTTCTGGCGCGGCGTTTGACCGGTGGCCTGAACCACCTGATGCAGGTTGCTTCTGACGTTGAACGCGGTCGGGGCAAGACCCGGGCCGATGTCGGACGGGCGGATGAGATCGGCGTGCTGGCGCGACATCTCGACCGCATGCTGAATGCGATCGAGCAGCAAAAGAAACTGATCAGCGAGAGCGAGGCCAAATACCGTTTCCTCGCGGACAATATCTCCGATGTGATCTGGATCGTGAACCTGAAGACGAACCGCTGGGAATACATGAGTCCCTCGGTCGAAAAGATGCTCGGCTACAGCGTCGACGAGATCATGGCGCAGTCGATGGAGCATTCGTTGACGGCAAAATCATATGCCGACATCCAGGACTGGATTGATGAGCGCAGCAAGTTGTTCCTGAGTGGCATGGACGGCAGCCATGTCTATACCGACGAGGTGGAGCAGATCTGCCGCGACGGCTCGACCCTGTGGACGGAGGTGACGACCCACTTCGCCCGCAACGAACATGAAGATTTGATCCTGCTGGGGGTGTCGCGCGACATCAGAGAACGCAAGAAGGCGGAGGAGCAGATTCGCAATCTGGCCTTCTACGACACGCTGACACAGCTGCCCAACCGGCGTTTGTTGCTCGACCGCTTCACCCTGGTCATCTCCGCCTGCAAGCGCAGCAACCGTTATGCGGCGCTGATGTTCCTGGATCTGGATAACTTCAAGCCGCTCAACGACGATCATGGCCACGATGTGGGCGATCTGCTGCTGATCGAGGTGGCGCGGCGCATCACCGGTTGTATCCGAGAGGTGGATACCGTGGCGCGTTTCGGCGGCGACGAGTTCGTGGTGATACTGAGCGAACTGGATGCCGACAAGGCGAAATCATTGAAGCAAACCAGAATGGTCGCGGAAAAGATACGCCAGACCATCGGCGAAACCTATCGCCTGACGGTGATGCAGGAGGGCAGTCATGTGCCCTGCATCGTCGAACACCGCTGCACCGCCAGCATCGGCGTGGTGCTGTTCAACAATCATGGCGTCACCCAGGAAGACCTGCTCAAACTGGCCGATGCGGCCATGTATCAGGCCAAATCGGCCGGGCGCAATCAGGTGCATTTCGCCGAAGGCTGACCCCGCCCCTTGAAATAACCAGCGAGTAACCCGCCATGAATAGATCACGCCGTCGCCTGTTACGACAATTATCGGTCCTGGGACTGTTGTCCGGCATGGGGATCCCCGGCCTGATCCGCTCAGCGCTTGCTGCCGGAAACTACCCCGGCGTGCAGGGCTTGCACAAGGTAAAGGGGGAAGTCCGCATCAACGGCAAACGGACCTGGGAGGGGCAGCCCGTGCTGCCGGGCGACAAGGTCACGACCGGTGCGGACGGCGAGGCCATCTATGTCATAGACAGGAATGCCTTCCTGCAACGCAGCAACAGCGTGGTGCAGTTCGGCAGGGAGGCGACGAAGGAATTCTTCCGTGTCGTCACCGGCAGGATACTCTCGGTGTTCGAGCCCGGTGAGAAACGTCTGGTGGTGCCTACTGCCGTCATCGGTATCCGCGGCACCGCATGCTACATCGAGGCCGAACCGAAAAAAGTGTATTTCTGTCTCTGCTACGGCACTGCCGAGATCGAGCCGAAGGCGGAACCCGGACGGGTGGAGCGTATCGAGACCCGGCACCACGACCATCCTGTCTACATCCACCACGACAAGGGTATGCCGTCCATGGTGAACGCCAAGGTCGCCAACCACACTGATGATGAGCTCATCATGCTGGAGTGGCTGAACCGGCGCAGGCCGCCGTTCTACGGCCAGGGATTGACCGAATACTGACCTGTCGGCGTCCCCGCCCCTCAAGTCCGCTCTGCCGGGAGAATTCACGCAAGCCCGGACCCTCCCGTGCTAGAATGCGCCCCCTTTGAATCCAGCACAGGTAGTACATCATGTCCCGCGCTCTCCGCAACATCGCCATCATCGCCCACGTTGACCACGGCAAGACCACCCTGGTTGACCAACTCCTGCGCCAGTCCGGCACCTTCCGCGCCAACCAGAAGTTGGAGATCCGCGTGATGGACAACAACGATCTGGAAAAAGAGCGCGGAATCACCATTCTGGCCAAGAACACCGCCATCGAATACGAAGGCACCCACATCAATATCGTGGACACACCGGGACACGCCGACTTCGGCGGCGAGGTGGAGCGCGTGCTGGGCATGGTCAACGGCGTGTTGCTGCTGGTGGATGCGGTGGAAGGCCCGATGCCGCAGACCCGTTTCGTGACCAAGAAGGCGCTGGCGCTGGGCCTGAAACCCATCGTCGTGATCAACAAGATCGACCGTCCGGGCGCACGCGCCGACTGGGTGCTGAACCAGACTTTCGACCTGTTCGACAAGCTCGGTGCAACCGACGAGCAACTCGACTTCCCGGTCATCTATGCTTCCGGCCTGAACGGCTGGGCCTGCCTGGATCTGAAAGATGCCCCGTCCAGCGGCGGATCGGCTGCCGACATGAAGCCGCTGTTCGACACCGTGTTGAAGCATGTTCCCACCCCGCCGGGCGATCCCGAAGCGCCGTTGCAACTGCAACTGGCCGCGCTGGATTACTCCACTTTCACCGGACGCCTCGGCATCGGCCGCGTGCTGAACGGCCGTATCAAGCCAGGCCAGAACGTGGTGGTGATGAACCATGGCGACCAGGTCAGCTCCGGTCGCATCAACCAGGTGCTGGGTTTCCAGGGTCTGGAGCGCATCCCCGTGGAGAGCGCCGAAGCGGGCGACATCATCATCATCTCCGGTCTGGACGAGATCGGTATCGGCGTCACGATTTGCGACAGGGATAATCCTATCGGTCTGCCCATGTTGCTGGTGGACGAGCCGACGCTGACCATGGACTTCATGGTGAACAGCTCGCCGCTGGCAGGTACCGAAGGCAAGTTCGTCTCCAGCCGCCAGATCCGAGACCGCCTCAACAAGGAATTGCTGACCAACGTGGCGTTGAAGGTCGAAGACACAGCCGATGCCGACGTGTTCCGCGTCTCCGGTCGTGGCGAATTGCACCTGACCATCCTGCTGGAAACCATGCGTCGCGAAGGTTTCGAGATGGCCGTGGGCAAGCCGCGCGTGGTTTACAAAGAGATCAACGGCGAGAAATGCGAGCCGTACGAGAACCTGAGTATCGACCTGGAAGACGAGAACCAGGGCGCGATCATGGAAGAGATCGGCCGCCGCCGCGGCGAATTGACCAACATGGAATCCGACGGCCAGGGCCGCACCCGTCTGGAATACCACATTCCCGCACGCGGTCTGATCGGCTTCCAGTCCGACTTCATGACCATGACGCGCGGCACCGGCCTCATCAGCCACGTGTTCGACGACTACGGTCCTGTAAAACCCGACTTGCCCGGTCGCCACAACGGTGTGCTGATCTCGGCGGAAGACGGCGATGCCGTGGCTTACGCCCTGTGGAATCTGGAAGATCGCGGCCGCATGTTCGTGGTGCCCGGCGACAAGCTGTACGAGGGCATGATCATCGGTATCCACTCGCGCGACAACGACCTGGTCGTCAACCCGATCAAGGGCAAGAAGCTCACCAACGTGCGCGCTTCCGGCACCGACGAAGCGGTGCGTTTGACGACAGCCCTGAAGATGACGCTGGAATCGGCCGTTGAATTCATCGACGACGACGAACTGGTGGAACTGACACCGAAGTCCATCCGTATCCGCAAGCGTCACCTGAAAGAGTTCGACCGCAAGAAGGCATCGCGCTCGGCCGAGTGATATTCGCCTCGCCGTAATGCAATGACAAGGGACGCTTCGGCGTCCCTTGTCATTTCAACCCGGACATCTATACTGGCCTTCCATACTCGACAGGAGTAATAACCATGAAAACATTGCTATTTTGCATCGGGCTCATGTTTGCCGCGGCGGCGGCCCACGCTGCGGTGCAGGAAAAGGAAGTCAGCTATAGCGCCAACGGCACCACGCTCAAGGGCTACATCGCCTGGGACGATGCCGTAAAAGGCAAACGCCCCGGCATCCTGGTGGTACACGAGTGGTGGGGACACAACGAATATGCGCGCAAGCGCGCCCGCATGCTGGCAGAACAGGGCTACACCGCGCTGGCGGTGGATATGTACGGCGACGGCAAGCAGGCGCACCACCCGGACGATGCGGGCAAATTCGCCAGCGAAGTGTCGAAGAACGCAGAACTGGCCAAAGCACGTTTCGATGCAGCCTATGAGTTGATCGGCAAGGAAACCTCGGTGGATGCGGGCAACATCGCCGCCATCGGTTACTGCTTTGGCGGTTCGGTGGTGCTGAACATGGCGCGTATCGGCGAGCCGCTCAAGGCGGTGGTGAGTTTCCACGGCAGCCTGAAAACCGCAACGCCGGCCGAGGCGGGCAAAGTGAAGGCGCGCGTGGCCAGCTTCACCGGTGAGGATGATCCGATGATCCCGGCTGAACAGGTCGCTGTTTTTCGTCAGGAGATGGGCAACGCTGGCGTGAGCTACAAGGCTGTGACCTACCCCGGCGCAAAGCATGCGTTCACCAATCCGGAGGCGGACAAGTTCGGCCAGGAGTTCAAATTGCCGCTGGCCTATAACGCTGCGGCTGACAAGGCTTCATGGGAGGAAGGAATGAAGTTTCTTGAAGACGCTTTCAAAGTGAAATAGGTTTATCCGTACACCGTAACGGAATGACCCTTGCAAAGAGGTCGTAACAAGGGACGCTTCGGCGTCCCTTGTCGTCCCAATCGAATTGAATCCACACGCATAGATGCATTGTTTAAGCTGACTGACGATGGTTTATACTGCGCTCTGGCTTTATCTTCCCGAACAAAGATGCTGGAAATCCTCTCCGTCGTTGCCGTTCTGCTGCTCATCGCGCTGCTGGCGATGCAGTGGCGGCAGCCTGCGCGTGCCGCGCAGTTGCTGGAGCAACAGCACCGCGCCATGCTCACCGATCTGCACGACGGCCTGAATAAACAGGGCGACCGGTTGATCGCGGCACAAGTGGGCGAGTCGGAGCGGTTGCGTGCCGCCGTGGGCGAGGAGTTGCGTGCCACCCGCGATGCCATCAGCGCACTGCGCACCGAGATGCTGGCGCAGATGCTGGAGAAACTGGCGGAGCAGGGCCGCGCCGACCAGAAGCTGATCCAGGAGTCGTTCAATAATGCCTCGCAACACCTGCGCAACAGCATCGAGACCCTGAGCAAGACGGTGGACGGACGGCTGGAGCTGATTGGCGGCAAGGTCAACGAGCGCCTGGACGAGGGCTTCAAGAAGACCAACGAGACTTTTGTCAGCGTGATGGCGCGGCTGGCGACCATCGACGAGGCGCAGAAGAAGATCGACGGTCTCACCACCAATGTCGTCAGTCTGCAGGAGCTGCTCGGCGACAAGCGTTCGCGCGGCGCGTTCGGCGAGGTGCAACTGGAAGGGCTGGTGCGCAACATTCTGCCGACGCAGGCCTACGAGATGCAATACACCCTGCCCAACGGCAGCCGCGCCGACTGCGTGCTGAAACTGCCGGAGCCGACCGGCATGGTGGCGGTAGATTCAAAATTCCCGCTGGAGAACTATCACCGCATGTTCGATATGGCGAGTCCCGCAGAAAGACTGGTGGCGGAACGGCAATTCAAGGCCGACGTCAAAAAGCATGTGGACGACATCGCCGGCAAATACATCATCCCCGAGGTGACTTCCGACGGCGCGGTGATGTTCATCCCCGCGGAAGCGGTGTTTGCCGAGATCCACGCGCATCATTCCGACGTGGTGGATTACGCCATGCAGCGGCGGGTGTGGATCGTCTCGCCGACCACCCTGATGGCGGTGCTCAACACCGCGCGCGCGGTGATGAAGGATGTGGAGACGCGCAAACAGGTGCACATCATCAAGGATGAGCTGGGCAAGCTGGGCAAGGATTTTGGTCGCTTCGACGAGCGCATGAAAAAACTGGCCGAGCACATCCGCCAGGCGAACAAGGATGTGGACGACGTGCAGATCAGCAGCCGCAAGATCACCGAGCAATTCGCCAGGATCGAACGAGTCGAACTGGACCAACCACAACAGCTGGAAGACAAAGCATGAAGATCGCCATCGCCCAGATCAATTGCACCGTCGGCGACCTTGCCGGGAACGCCGCGAAGATCGCCGAATACGCGCAGCGCGCCAAGGCGCAGGGGGCGGAGATATTGCTGACGCCCGAACTCAGCCTGTGCGGCTATCCGCCGGAAGACCTGTTGCTGCGCAGCGGGTTCTTCAAGGCCTGTGCTACTGCGCTCAGGAGTCTGGCGCAGCAGGCGCAGGGCATCACGCTGATCGTCGGGCATCCGCACGAGGTCGGCAAGCGCCGCTACAATGCGGCATCCATCCTGCGCGATGGCGACATCGTCGCCACGTATCACAAGCATGCGCTGCCCAACCATAGCGTGTTCGACGAAGAGCGTTATTTCGAACATGGCAATGAGCCGTGCCTGCTCGAGATGGGCGGCGTCAAGTTCGGCATCAATATCTGTGCCGATGTATGGCACGAACATGCCGCGATCCGCGCGAAACAAGCGGGCGCGCAGATGCTGCTGGTCCTGAATGCCTCGCCCTATCACTTTAACAAACAGGCCACACGCTACGACACCATTCGCGAGCGCATCGGCGACACCGGGCTGGCAGTGGTATATGCCAACATGGTGGGCGGGCAGGACGAACTGGTGTTCGACGGCGCCTCGTTCGTGATGGATGACCGGGGCGAACTGACACACCAGTTCCCGGCGTTCGATGAGGTGCTGGGTTTCGTTGAGGTGCAAGACGGAAAGCTGCTGCCGGGCGCATGCGATTCCGTGGTCAAGGACGAGGCCGGCATCTACCGCGCGCTGTGTCTCGGCGTGCACGACTACATCACCAAGAACCGTTTCCCCGGCGTGCTGCTGGGTTTGTCCGGCGGCATCGACTCCGCGCTGACGCTGGCGGTGGCGGTGGATGCGCTGGGCGCCGACAAGGTGCTCGCGGTGATGATGCCGTCGCCGTACACCGCGCAGATCAGCATAGACGACTCGCGCGAGATGGTGAAACTGCTCGGTGTGAGATACGAGGAGCTGAATATCGCACCGACCTTCGATGCGTTGCAGCAGACGCTGGCGCCGATGTTCAAGGGCTTGCCGGCCGATACCACCGAAGAGAACCTGCAGGCGCGCATCCGCGGCGTGCTGCTGATGGCGCTATCGAACAAGACCGGCTCGCTGGTGCTGACCACCGGCAACAAATCCGAGATGACGGTCGGCTACGCCACGCTGTATGGCGACATGGCGGGCGGTTTTGCGGTGCTCAAGGATGTGAGCAAGACCTGGGTCTATCGCCTGTCCAACTGGCGCAACACGCTGGGCCGGGTCATCCCCGAGCGGATCATCACCAGGCCGCCGAGCGCCGAGCTCAAACCCGACCAGACCGACCAGGACAGTCTGCCGCCATACGATGTACTCGACGCCATCATGGCCTGCTATGTCGAGAAGAACATGAACATCGCGCAGATCGTGGCGCAGGGCTATGCCGAGACCGATGTGCTGCGCGTGGTGAAGCTCGTCCGCATCGCCGAATACAAACGCCGCCAGGCGCCGGTCGGAGTGCGCATCACCGATCGCGGCTTCGGCAAGGATTGGCGTTATCCGATCACGGTACGTTATCAGGACGAATTCTAGAGGTGAACAAAATGATCGAACAAAACACAGCGGAAACATTTCATGCGCGCCTGAAAGGAAGGTTCTACGGCATGCTGCAATGGCAGGATCTAGATGTACTGTGGGGACGCGTCAAGACCGGCCAGTGGTTCTTCTATCAAGTTGGCGAAGAATTGCCGGAACGGACGTTGGGCGGCAAAGAACTCGCCGTGCGCATAGACGCACTTGATCAACTGTTGCGGCAGGACCACGACTTCCACCTGTGCGGCATCGTCTATGCCGATCATGTGGAGCAACCCACCCTGATCAAGGTCTACGATCCCAGCACGCTGGGTTCCATGTGCGGCAGCAGTGCCGCGCCGACACCGCCGCGCTGGGTGCTCAGCACTTCGCAGCCCGCAGTCATCGAGAGTCACGTTCCCGCCCCCAACAACCGCAGGCGCTGGTGGCAGCTTTTCCAGTCTGCGTGAGTCGTCCGGCCCCGCCTATTGGTTGACCCGCCGCCGCTGGCGGTCTTTCCTTGCCAGCCAGACATGCAACGGCACCAGCAACACCAGCGCCACACCCAATACCTGATGCAGCATGCTGAACGCATCGCGCCAGTCTTCGTGCGGCGGGTAGTACAGCGTCAGCCCGCTGCCCGCGAGCAGTACCAGCGCCACCGACAAAGTCAGACCGCTCGCGCGATTGCGTTGCGCGCGCCAGTTGCCTTGCTGGTGCAGTGAGTACAGGCGGCCCGCTATCCACAGCAATACATAAGCCACCACGCCGTGCAGCACCAGTACGCGATGGCGCCAGCTGCGCAGCGGATCGGTGTAGTCGTCCGCATCCAGATACCAGCCCAGCGCTATCCACAGCACGCCGCTCAGGATGACGAGCCAAATGACCGCCAGCACCTGCCTGCGTGCCGAAGGCCCCAGATGCATGCCCCACGCACTCACGGTTTGCCTCCCGCGCTGACGTGGCGGTCGAGCAGCAGCGCGAGCCGCGTCAAGCGGCTCAGCGCGCGCACCGACAGCGTCGCGCCGGAGATGCCGTCGATCTGCTTGTCAAGTTTCTTGCCGCTATCCAGCTTTGAGCCGAAGAACTGCGCGGTGAATGACGGGCTCTTCACTTCCCAGCCGCGGCTCTCGCGATAGACCAGCACTTTCACGCGTTCCACCGCACCCTTGTCGATCGCGATGCCGACGGTGATCGGCATCTCCTTGCCGATCTCATCGAGCACCCAGGCGGTGCGGGTGCCGCTGCGCCAGTAACGCACGCGAGCTGCCGGGTAATCGTGTTCGAGGATGCCGCGCACGGCAGGTTGCAAGTCACCGACCAGCCACAGTGTCTCCGCAGCGGGCGGCTGTCCGAAGGTCTCGCCGAGGAAGCGGCTGATCTCCGCTTCCTGATCGGCGGCCCACGCCGGCAGCGCCAGCATGAGCAACAGCAATGTGCGCAGAGCGGTCATATCAGAACTGATATCCGAGGCCGAGGTTGAATCCGTCGAACTCGTCCTGTCCGCTCGGCGATTGCTGGTTCTGGTGATCCAGCTTCACCACCACATCCGGATGCGGCCAGTAGTTCACGCCGAAGTCGGTCTGACTGTAGCGGCTGTCCGCCACGTCGCCGGCGCGGTTGTCCCAAGTGCTGCGGCGCACGAACACACCCCACTGCTCGGCAAACTTCCACGAGGGTTCCACGTACCAGCCGTTCTGCTTGTCCGCACCGACCGCCTTAGGGCCGCTGCCGTCGAGGCTCCAGCCGGCATACAGCGCGCGCAATCCGAACCTGCCGTGGTTCACCACCGCATGCGCTTCATACAGTGTGGCTGCCCCGGCAGTGCTGTCGGCGCTCTGGGTGATGTCCGCCTGGCGCTGCACGGTGCCGGCCAGTTCGATGCCGGGGATGCCGGCCCACTTCAGCCGCGCGGTGTAGGCCGGGTCTTTTGCCTTGGCGCTGGCAACACTGAGGCGCCCGTCGCGCACCGCATAGTTCTTGGCTGCGGTCGTCGCCAGACCGCTGGTGATCGCGATATCGGCCGTGATCGCGTCGTCCATGCGCGTGGTGAGCGCAACACCGCCTTCGCGCCAGGTCGTCGGGATGATGTTGGTCTCCACCGGATTGCGCTCGACGCCATAGAAGGTCGGCGGCTCATGCGTCTCGCTGATGATGCCCACCGGCATCACCATCATGCCCGCCTTGACCGACAGCGCATCGCTCACCGTGAAATCCAGATAAGCCTGTTCCACTGCGACGACGCCCGAGCTTCCGGCGGCGGTGTCCTTGGCCATGGCGTGTTCCACTTCCAGTTCGGAGAAGAAGCGGATCTGCTCGCTGAACTCATGCCCCATGAAGATCACGAAGCGGTGCAGGTCCAACTCGTCCTTGTTGGTTCCGCCCGCTTTGCGGTTCTTCAGTTTGTTCAGGTGCAGTTCGCCGTAGCCGCCGAAGGTGGTGGCGGCCTTGGACGAGCCGTCCTGGCTGGCGATCCTGTCCATCTGCGTGCCGGTGGCTTCCACTTTTTGTTCGGTCTGCTTGACCTGATCCTTCAGCACGCGGTTCTCGCTTTCCAGTGTGTTCAGGCGCAACTCCAACGCCCGGAAGCGTTGTTCATCGGAACTTGTTTCGGCGAGTGCGGGTGCGGCGAAGCAGCCCAGCAGCGATAAAGCGAGGGTGGTGCGGGTCATGCGCTTGGTTCGATGTGACATTGGTGTAACTCCTTTTCGGTTAAGTCGTGTTTCGATAATTCAAAAGATGTAGAACAACAACACCCAGGCAAATACATTGCCGCCGACCGCCGCAGCCAGCGCGGCCAGCGCGAGCACTTTTTTGCGCAGTTCGATCGTCTGCACCATGCGCCATCCCAGCCACAGGCTCCACAGCGCGGCCAGGGCCAGCAGCGCGCCGCGCACTTCGGGCAGCCAGGGCAGGGCGATGCCCTCGGCCTTGAGCAGGGTCACGGTCAGCGCGGACAGTCCGAGGAACACGCCCAGCCCGCCCATCGGGATGAGGGTGTAGGCGAGCCAGCGCGCGTTCTGTTTTGTGCTGCCCGGCAACACCGCACCGGCCGCGCGCAGCCACAGCGCGATCCAGCCGCCGAGCAGCAGCGCCACGGCGGCGATGTAGGCGAGTACGCCGAGTCCGTCCAGCCAGGTGAACACGTCGTTGGCCTCCGGGTAATGGGTCAGCAGCCACCAGGGCGCGTTGTCCTGCAACAGGGCGTAGGAATCGCGCTCGATCAGCCAGGTGGCGACTTGGGTCTTGAGCGCAACGAACCAGGGCGAGGACGACCACTGGAACGCCCCCACTGCGGTGCCGATGATGCCGAACACCAGCAGGCGCGCTTCCCAGGCGTTGGCCTCGGCGGGTCTCATGTTGGCGACTTCCGCACCCGGAATGCGCGCGGAGAGTTTGACCGCATCGCGGTGCCCGCTGCAGCGCCCGCACATATGGCATTCGGCAGCGCTCTTCATGCGCCGCATGTCGACCAGCGGCGCGCAGTTGACCAGCAGGGGATGGATCGCGGCGGCGGCATCCCACTGTGCGCGGTCCACCTTGAAATGCACCGGCGCCAGCCGCGCGAGCAGCGCGAACACGCCCGAGACCGGGCACAGGTGGCGGCACCACACGCGCTTGCCGCGACCGTAGATTAAGCCGACGGCAACCGCGGCGACGGTGGAGCCGCCCAGCACCAGCAGCACCGCCTTGGGATATTCGTACACGCTCACCAGTTGGCCGTACACCGTGGTGAGCACGAAAGCCGCGAACGGCCAGCCGCCCCATTTCAGCCAGCGCGGCACCGGGCGGCCGAGGCCGTGACGGCTGGCGAGTTCGGTGAGCGTGCCTTCCGGGCAGAACACGCCGCACCATACCCGCCCCAGCGTGAGCGTGGAAACGATCACGAACGGCCACCAGATTCCCCAGAACATGAACTGCGCGAGCAGGGTGAGATCGTTCAGCACGCTGGAATCGCTGTCCGGCAGCGGCAGGAACGCGGGCACCGTCACCAGCAGCAGATAGAAGATCACCACCGCCCACTGGATGCCGACGATGAGCGTGCGATGTTGGCGCAGGGCATCGCCCAGGCGTTGCAGGCGCGTGGCAGGCAACGCGGGAGATGGCTGGAAGAAGATCGGCTGTTCCATTTTCATGATGATCAAAAGCCCGGTTTAAGTTATGTAGGGTGCGCTTGCGCACCACAAGCACTGGTGCGCAAGCGCACCCTACGTGTTTTACGACACGCGTTTCTGCAACCGCGGCCAACCAAGCACCATTGCCCAGTACGCGCCATACACCAGCAGCAAGGTCAGCGCCGGTTGCGCGCGGTAGCCGGTGAGGGCGGCGATCAGGTTGCCGGCGGCGGCGTTGTCGTCGAGCAGGAAAGAGCTGTCCCACACCGGATCGACCAGTGCCGGAACCCAGTCGTAGCCGATCATCTTTTCCACCCCGCCGACCAGCAGTCCGGCGGCGAGAATCAGCAGCAGGGTTTCGCTGACGACGAAGAAATGTTTCCACGACAGCGTGCGTCCGCCGCGAACCAGTAGCCAGAACGTGACCAGTGCGAGCGCGAAACCGGCCATACCCGCCGCGAGGAATTGCACGAAACCCATGCCGTGCTGCGACATGCCGGTGCCGTAGAGGAAGATCACCGTTTCCGCCCCTTCGCGCGCGACCGCGAGCATGGCGATGAGCGAGACGCCCATCCAGTTGGCGTTGTCGGTCGCGCGTTGCAGACTGGTTTCCATTTCCTTCTTCAGCGTGCGCCCGTGCTTGCGCATCCAGAACACCATCTGCGTGATCAGCGCCGCCGCGACCAGCATCATGCCGAGCTGGAAGTAATCCAGCGCGTCGCCGTCCAGGCTGCTGTACACCCCCATCATCGCCAGCGCGAGCAGCCCGGCCAGTGCCAGCCCCGCCGCCACGCCGCCCCACAGGTAGCGCATGCCGCGCGCGCCCTCGGGGTGCGCCTTGAGCCAGGCGTAGAGGATGCCCACCACCAGGATGCCTTCGACGCTCTCGCGCCATACGATGAAAAAAGTATTGCCCACGGCGTTCTCCTATTTGACGACGATCTGGCCTTTGGCGGTGTCCATGTGGAACTCGCCGAAGAATTTATAAGTGCCCGGTTTCATCGGTGCGAACACCAGCGTGCGGGTGACGCCGGGCGCGAGCACCGTTTCCTTACGCAGTTCCAGGCTTTCGAATTCTTCCGGGCCCGGGCCTTCGTTCCTGATCTCGATGCGGAATCTTTTTCCGGCGGGCGCAGTTATGGTCTCGGGATAAAAGCGCCCGTCCTTTGCGATGAGCTGGAAGGTGGGCATGTCCTCCGCGAACACGGCGGGCGACTGCGCCAGCAGCATTGCCAGCAGGGCGGCACGCGCCGCGCTCCAGGTTGCGTTACCGAAAAAATTCATTACATCTCTCCTTCGCCGCGCCGGGCGCGGCGTCTATCAAGTCATTGCCAACAGCGGCGGCCTAAGCCGTGAACGTTCCGGTCGAGCCGGGCGTGCGCAGCATCTTGTCCACTTCGCCGAAATGCAGTTCTTCTGCACTGATCAATTCGCGGGCGTAATCTTCGAGCAACACGGAACGGTTGCGCGCCACTTCCAGCAGCTCGTAATAGGCGCGCTTGGCCGAGTTCTCGTGCGCCAGCGATTCGCGCAGAATGTCGCCGATATCGTGCTTGCTGCTCTCCAGCAACGGACCGATGGCCAGCGACGGATGCCCGCCCAGATGGGTAATCAGTTCTCCCGCGCGCCGGGCATGCAGCAGCCCTTCGTCCGCCTGGGCCTGTAGCCACGACACGATGGGAATGCGGTTGTAGCCGAACACCATCAGGGCATAGTGGGTGTAGCGCACGACACCTGCCAGTTCCAGTTCCATGATCTTGTTCAGCAGTTCAATCGCCTTGTTTTTATCGAGTTCCATTTTGTGCCTCCTTTCATCGATGAGTCGGGGACCGCCGGTGATCGCGCGGCCCCGCAACTCAGTAAATCAACTGGGCGCGCAAGCCGTAGATTTTCACGGTTGTTGCGGCAGCGTTGCCGGCCGGGTTCCGGATCAACTGGAAATCCGGCGACAGTTCAAACTGCTGGTTGATGCGGTAACGGTAGTAGAGCTCCATTACCTGCTCCGATCCTTGCGCGGTGTAGCCGTAATCGGGGTTGCCGTCGGCATCTGCATCCAGCGTCGCGGAGTCGCTGCTGAAATTGGCGCTGATGCGTTGCGAACTGAACGCCATCCCGATGGTGTCGCCGGCACGGTTCCAGTAACTGCCGACGAACTCCGCGCCCAGCGAAGCGGCGCGGTCGAACCGCAGCTTGCCTTTGCTGCCATGGCCGTAGCGCCCGAATGCAGTGATGCCGTCGCCGATGCGCTGATCGAAGCTCACGCCCCATCCGCTGTGCGGGCTGGCAGTGCCGTCATAATCCGGTCCCTGGCCGTTGTTCCAGGCATAGATGCGGTAATTGCCGATCAGTCCGCCGAAGAGTCTCTGCTGGGACTCGGCCTGGGCGATCACCAGCGGAGAACCGAAGAACTTTTCATAGTTGGCCCCCCGACCGGCGCCCAGCAGCCCAAGTGAAAGACGCCACGTTTCGAGCCGCTCCCTTTCGTTCAGGTAGGAGAAGCGCATGCCCGGGGAAAAGCCGTTGGCATCCACGCCGATGTCGCCGCCTGCATCCAGCAGCGCGTTGTGAACGAACACGGTGTTGAGGAACTGGCGCGTCTCGTCGTTGGCGGCGGCGTTCTGGTCGAAGAAGGCGAACGGATCCATCTTGCCGAAATTGATCTCCAGACTTTCACGCGAACCGGGCTTGAAGCCGCCGAAAGGCAGGGGGATGGTGGCCTGGTACCAGGCCTGCCCGAGTATGACCACGCTGTCGTCGGCATTGCCGCCGGAGGCGCGGAATGCGGTGGCATTGGGCTTGGCGAAGATCGACGGTAGCGCGTTCAAGCCGTTGCCCTGGCCGATACGAAACTGGGCGAAGACCATGCTGTCTGTATCGCCGACCGCAGGCATGGGCAGCTCTACCGAGATGTCGCCGCGGTAATTCAACTGGCTCGATGCGATGTCGGTGCCGCCGGGGACGCCCGACGCGCGCTGCGCCACCGTGGTCAGGCTGACGCCGGCGGTAAGACCGTCCAGCGATTCCACGGTGCGCGCCTGTTTCTGCATGTTGAGGGTCTGCATCTCGACGGCCTTGAGTCGGGTGGCGATCTCGGGTTGGTTCTCGCTCAGTTGGTCGTCGCCCAGCGCCGCTTCCAGCTTGGCATTGGCTTCTTCCAGCTTCTCTATGCGCTCCCGCAGCTTGCGCAACTCTTCCGTGCCGGTATCGGCGGCCAGTGCAGGCAGCGAACCGCCCAGCAGAATGCAGGCAAGGGCTGCAGCCAGCGCTCTTTGTTTGAACGGAGGCATATCAGTAGCCTCCCTTTTTACCGATGCCGACATAGGTGAATTCGTATTCCGCCTCGAACGTCTTGAACCACGGGCGCACGCCGGTCAGGCGGTCGGTGTGGCGGCCGAAGTGGCTATGCGGATTGGCGGATGGCGGCGAGATGATGAATTTGACGCTGTACTTGCCGGGCCCCTTGAGTTTGACGTTGTCGCCGTAATGCGGCCCGTCGTTGGCGACCATGGGCATGAAGTCGCCGCTGACCTTCTCGTTGCTGCCCTGCTTGGTCACTTCGTATTTGATCGACAGATAAGGCATCCAGGCACCCTCTTCGAAGCCGTTGGCGTTGCTCGACATGGCGTGGATATCCGCTTCCAGATGGATGTCGGATTCCTCGGCCTTGCGCATCATGCCGTCCGGCTCCATCGTGACCGGCTGTAGATACACGGCGGCGATCTCCATGCCGTTGAGTTGCTGCGGTGTGCCGATCGGGTATTCCAGGGCCTGGGCTGAGAAGCTCAAAGCGGCGCTCAGGACGCCCGTAACGGCCAAGGCCAGGGAGCGGTTGGGGAAGTGCTTGGGGCGGTGCTGCATGGTCTATCTCCTATTCAAGTGATTGATGTTTATTAACTTATTGACTGCATTCCGGCTGGTGAGAACGATTCGCAAGTGAGAATGGTTCTCACTGTACATGAGAATAATTCTCATGCGCAAGTATTTTTGTTAAAGTCGCAACCGTGAGAACAGAAAAAGAGGGAAACACATGGAAAGCGAAGAACTGCGCAACGTCGGCCTGAAGGTCACCACGCCGCGCCTCAAGATATTGAGCCTGCTCGAAAGCGCCAAGGCCAAGCACATGACCGCCGAGACCATCTACCGGCAGTTGAGCGAAAGCGGCGAAGTGATCGGGCTGGCCACTGTCTATCGCGCGCTGGCCCAGTTCGAGGCGGCAGGGCTGATCACCAGGCACCAGTTCGAAGGCGGCCAGACCGTGTTCGAACTGGAACGCGGCCCGCACCACGACCACATCGTCTGCGTCCGCTGCGGGCGGGTCGAGGAGTTCTACGACAAGGTCATCGAGGACCGGCAGCGCGAGATTGCGGAGAAGCTCGGCTTCACCCTGAGCGACCACGCGCTCACGTTGTACGGAGAATGCAGCGGAGGAGCCTGTCCGGCGAAGAACGGATAAGCCATGTCCGCCGATTTCCTATTCGGCTATACTTGCCGCAAACATCGCAAAGGGAACCCACCATGAAGAAGATCGAAGCCATCATCAAACCGTTCAAACTCGACGAAGTGCGCGAAGCTCTGTCCGAACTCGGCGTCAGCGGCCTGACCGTGACCGAAGTCAAAGGCTTCGGCCGCCAGAAGGGCCACACCGAGTTGTATCGCGGCGCCGAATACGTGGTCGACTTCCTGCCCAAGATCAAAGTGGAAGTGGTGATCGCCGCGGCCATGCTGGACACTGCCGTGGAAGCCATCGTCAAAGCCGCCAACACCGGCAAGATCGGCGACGGCAAGATCTTCATCACCTCGGTCGAGCAAGTCATCCGCATCCGCACCGGCGAGACGAACGAGACTGCGCTCTAACCCATGGTTTCTCCACCCACTGGATGCCAACGGCGTTCGGTGGTGATCTGTAGAGCTGCAAAGCGATAGTTTGAACAGCAAGACCGCTGTAGAATTTTTGGCACAAACTACATGAAGCCGCTATTTTTCATTGAGTTATAAATCTTTCCCACCGTGGTGCGCTAATCGAAGAGCACAAACTCACAACAAAGCCAAGAGCGCTTTCCTGCATCCTGAAAACTCATAGCAACCCATTCGGGTTATAAAAATGTAACAAAATCACCTCTTTTAGGTACTAGGCATCCTTTGCATACGATGTGTAGCATCAAATATAAGTGCAAACGTGTTGCCAAAATAGTTTACCTTTCAGACATTGGTTGCTCGTATTTCACTTATTTCAAATTATAAATAGCGAATTCCCTCACATGCGGAACTTTGCTAAAACCTCACAGGGAGAAAAAGATGGATTTTAATGTCAATGTCGTATTAAGTATCGTCGCCACACTGGTTATGTTTTACTGCCTGTACTTGGTGCTATCACTCAAATCCAGCATTCCTGGCGGCATGGTAGGCAAGCATTGGAACTTCCTGACTCTGCTGGTGGTGCTGTTCAACATTGGTTACCTGACAACCCCCTTCTTTGACCAACTGCCAAACGAAATCATCCGGTTGGTTGCTTCATGTATCTTCCTCTTTGGAGCTGTCTATGTGGCAGTGACCATCCGTCTTATTTTTAACATCATTCGTGAGTTAACTGAATAAGCCGGGGTGATCATGCAGCCAGATGTGGTCTTGTTCCGCACCCCGAAGGGTGAGGAAATTCTCCTCAGCCGCGGCCCCGAGATATCCACTAATCAACGGCGTGCCTTGCTGGTCATTGATGGCAAGACGACAGTTTCCAATCTTGAAAAAACCGTGTTCTGGGTCAGCGACGTGATTGCGGAGCTTGAGGAATTGTATGCAATGGGTCTCGTTCATGATGACGTGTCGACGATACGTACCGAGGTCGGTCAGGTCGGAGGTGCAGGTCTGATATTAAAAGCCCAACTGGCAAGCATCGCCAAAGAGTTGTTGGGCAGTAACGCAGAACGAATTGTCAAGAAAATCGAAGAAGCTGATGGCACGCCGGAAGCACTTGAGCAGGTGTTGATGGGCTGCAAGAAGCTGATCAAATTAACCATCAATGAGGAAATCGCTGACACTTTCCTGCAGCGTGGGCGCAAAGTGATCGGCAAATAGCAGCCCAATTCGGGCTATTCCACCAAGGCATGGACCAAGTTCGTCAGTAACGCCACGGCGGATGTTGCGATAGGCAGTGGCAGGTGTTGACCTTCAGTATTCCGCCGCGCCCTTCGCTGCATTAGCCTTTGCCGTGCATCACTTTTGAGCCGCCACAGCAGATTCTGCTGTGGCGGTTTGCTTTTGCATTTCGATTTGGTTTTGAAATTTGCCTTGCCTCTGGCTTGCGGTTTGATGTGGCTCGTGAAACAGCAATGTCAGAATCGAACTGCAGCTGATGGACTCACGCTTCAACCGGGTCACGCTCCGGAGATCGGTTGCGCGAACTCGACTGCACCAAGCCCTCGCGCTATGCACCGTTCTTGTGCGCAAATCAATAGATCGTTCCATGGATGCCTATATATCAAAGCGATCCGGCCTTGGCTCGCTTATTGCTGACCTGTACCGAAAAGCGGGGTGCAAACTTGAAACGAATTCTGATAATCGATGATGTAAGGGACAGGGCAGCATGGTTAAAGGCCAGTCTTGAGCTGGCCGAGTTCGATGTCGTCGGGGTATTGGCCTGGGAGCAGGTGGACGAACGCTCGATACAAGCTGCCTCGGCCGACGTGATCATCGTCGATGCCAACGCACCGGGGCGCGACACGCTGGAGCAGATCAGCCTGATGTCCACCACGCTGGAGAAACCGGTGGTCGTGCTGGGGGCACAGAAAGACCAGCACAGCATCCAGGAGGCGATGCGGGCCGGGGTCAGTGCCTATGTGTCGCATACGGTTCAGAGCGATGATTTGAGCGGTATCATCAACGTGGCTGCGGCGCGGTTCCTGGAGCATAAGCGTCTGCGCGATGAACTAAAGGAAGCGAAGAGCCAACTGGTCGAACGCAAGCTGGTGGATAAGGCCAAGGGCATCTTGATGGCCGACCACGGCTATAGCGAACCCGAGGCCTATAAGCGCATGCGCAACATGGCTATGAGCAAAGGCAAACGAATGGCGGAGATCGCCGAGGCGATCATCTTCGCCAAGGAATTGAGTGCGTGAAAAGTGTGCGGCTGGTGCACTGCACTGGACTGATGCACCAAAGCTGGACGTTATCTGCATGAGGCAAGTTCGAATGGTTGACTGCAATAAATATTCATCCGGATGATTTCAAAGCAATAAAAAATAAATTCGATTACTGGCACGACTGTTGCATTGCTTTAACCATCAACGAATCAACGGCGGTTCGGAGAATCAGCAACACAGGACAAAGGCGTCCCACTGCGTAAAGCGCAGTCGGACGCCTTTTTTATTTTCGAGCCACAGGGTTTATTAAAAGGAGATTTGAAGATGGACAAGCCAAAACAGGAAATAATCATCGCGAGCGCAAACGCTCCCGAACTAAACAGCCGGAGGGACTTCATGAAAAAGACAGGTGCAATCTTGGGTGCGGCAGGGATCATGTCGATGGTGCCGATGGGCACGCGCTCTGCTGCCTGGGCGGCGGGTTCGGATGCGCCGGAACTGAAAGAGGTGAATGTGGGTTTCATTCCGCTGACCGATTGCGCTTCGGTGGTGATCGCCTCGGTGATGAAGTTCGACGAGAAATACGGCATCAAGATCAACCTGTCCAAGGAGGCATCCTGGGCGGCGGTGCGCGACAAGATGGTGAACGGCGAACTGCATGCGGCGCATGTGCTGTACGGCCTGGTCTACGGCGTGCAGCTCGGCATCGGCGGGCAGAAGAAGGACATGTCGGTGCTGATGACGCTGAACAACAACGGTCAGGCCATCACGCTTTCCAACCAGCTCAAGGACAAGGGCGCGACCACCGGTGCGACTTTGAAAAAGCTGGTGGACAGCGAGAAGCGCGACTACACCTTTGCGCAGACCTTCCCCACCGGCACGCATGCCATGTGGCTGTATTACTGGCTGGCCAGCCACGACATCAATCCGCTGAGCGACGTGAAGACCATCACCGTGCCGCCCCCGCAGATGGTGGCCAACATGCGCATCGGCAACATGGACGGTTTCTGCGTCGGCGAGCCCTGGAACAACCGTGCCATCTACGACAAGATCGGCTTCACCGCCGCGACGACCCAGGACATCTGGAAGGATCATCCGGAGAAAGTGCTGGGCAGCACCGCCGAGTTCACTCAGAAATATCCCAACACCGCGCGTGCTTTGATCATGGCCGTGCTGGAAGCCTCCAAGTACATCGACGATATGGCCAACCGCCGCAAGGTGGCCGAGATCATCGCCGACAAATCCTATGTGAACTGCCCGGTCGAGGTGATCGACCAGCGTCTGGAAGGCAAATACGAAGACGGACTGGGCAAGAAGTGGAACGACCCGAACTACATGAAGTTCTGCAACGACGGCGCGGTCAACTTCCCCTACCTGTCGGACGGCATGTGGTTCCTGACGCAGCACAAGCGTTGGGGCCTGCTCAAGGAAGATCCGGACTATCTGGCCGTGGCCAAGAAGATCAACCAGATCGACTTGTATAAGCAGGCTGCGTCGCAGGTCAAGGTGTCCGTGCCCAAGGATGCGATGCGCACTTCCAAACTGATCGACGGCACCGTATGGGATGGCAAGGATCCGAAGAAGTACGCGGCCAGTTTCAAGGTGCGGGCATGATCAGGATCAAAAAACATCTGGCGGAGCATTGGGTGCCGCCCCTTATCGGCATCGCCCTGTTCCTGTTCCTGTGGTCGCTGCTGGCCCAGGGAGGCGGGGCGCTGCCGGGGCCGCTCAAGACCTGGGATTCGGCGGTGGTGTTGTTCAGCGACCCGTTCTACCAGAAGACGCCGAACGACCAGGGGATAGGCTGGAACATCCTATACTCGCTCGGCCGCGTCGGCATCGGCTTCGGGTTGGCCGCGCTGATCGGCATCCCGCTCGGATTCATGATCGGTCGTTTCGGTTTCCTCGACAAGATGACCTCGCCCATCGTGAGCATGCTGCGGCCGGTATCGCCGCTGGCTTGGCTGCCCATCGGACTGCTGGTCTTCAAGGCAGCCGATCCTGCCGCCATCTGGGTGATCTTCATCTCCAGCATCTGGCCCATGATCATCAACACCGCGATGGGCGTGCGCCAGTTGCCGCAGGACTATCTGAACGTGGCGCGCGTGCTCAACCTGTCGGAATGGAAAATCTTCACCAAGATATTGTTTCCGGCGACCCTGCCGTACATGCTCACCGGCATCCGTCTGGCCATCGGCACGGCCTGGCTGGTGATCGTCGCGGCGGAGATGCTGACCGGCGGCGTGGGTATCGGCTTCTGGGTGTGGGATGAATGGAACAACCTGAACGTCGAGCACATCATCATCGCCATCTTCGTCGTCGGCATCATCGGCCTGCTGCTGGAGATGATGCTGGTGCAGATCGCCAAACGCTTCAGCTACTGATAGTGATCACCATGAAAAAATATGTGCAAATAGAGAATGTGCAGATGTCCTTCGAGACCAAGCAGGGCACGTTCGTCGCGCTCAAGGACATCGACCTCAAGATCGATCCGGGCGAGTTCATCACCCTGATCGGGCACTCGGGTTGCGGCAAGTCCACCCTGCTCAACCTGATCGCGGGCCTGCTGATGCCGACCGACGGCATCATGCTGTGCGCGGATCGCGAGATCGCCGGTCCCGGCCCGGACCGCGGCGTGGTGTTCCAGAACCATTCCCTGCTGCCTTGGCTGACCTGTTTCGAGAACGTCCACCTTGCAGTAGAGCGCGTGTTCGGCAACACGGAGAGCAAGGCGCAACTCGCGCAACGCACGCAGGAGGCGCTCGCGCTGGTGCACCTGAGCCATGCCGAACACAAATATCCGCACGAGATCTCCGGCGGCATGAAGCAGCGTGTCGGCATCGCCCGCGCGCTGTCCATGCAACCCAAGGTGCTGCTGATGGACGAACCGTTCGGCGCGCTCGATGCGCTGACCCGCGCGCACTTGCAGGACGAACTGATGAAGATCGTCGCGGCCACCAAGAGTACGGTGGTGATGGTCACCCACGATGTGGACGAGGCGGTATTGCTGTCCGACCGTATCGTGATGATGACCAACGGCCCGGCAGCGACCATCGGCGAAATACTGACCGTCGATCTGCCCAAGCCGCGCAACCGCCTGGCACTGGCGAACGATGCGCATTACCACAGCCTGCGCGGTGCGGTGCTGGAGTTCCTGTACCAGAAGCAGGCGAAGAAGGCAGCGTAGCAAAATGAAGAAGCTACTCCGATCCCTTTACTGGTCCGCGCATGCAAGCCGGCATGAGGTCGAGATCATGTATTTCGGTAACGCCAGTGAAGCGCTGATGATGACCTCGGAGCGCATGGAGATAAGGAACGATACTTCTTCCATCGGCCAGGTATTGCATCGATTGCGCGAACGCGGTTCCAGATGGGCGCATGTGCTTGACGAGCACAATGTGATCTGCACCGTCAATGGCAAAACAGCGTTGCTGTCGGACAGCATCGCAGCCGGAGACGAGATCGGCATCTTCTGCGCAAGGTCCCCGTACGCGGTGAGTGAAGTTTCGTAGCGAAGCCGGCGCAGGCCGGCGGCAGCAAAGACAGTAACGACAAACCTCGGAAGAGACCCAACGGCGGGTTCCGGGTTTTAAATCTGGAACATAGTGACGACAAAGGCGTCGTTTCGGCTTGCAGCCGGACGGCGCTTTTTATTGAGAGGAGTACATGATGACGAAAACTAAAATGAGACTGGTGGTGATCGGCAACGGCATGGCGGGCATCCGCACCATCGAGGAATTGCTCAAGATGTCGGCGGACGAATTCGACATCACCGTGTTCGGCGCCGAGCCGCAGCCCAACTACAACCGCATCCTGCTTTCTCCGGTGCTGTCCGGCGAAATGAAATTTCAGGACACGGTGCTGAACGACTGGCGCTGGTACGAAGAGAACCATATCACCCTGCACACGGGCAAGACGGTGACGAAGATCGACCGCGTGCGCTGCACGGTCGAAACGGATGACGGGATCGTCGCGCCGTATGACCGCTTGCTGATCGCCACCGGTTCCAATCCCATCATGTTGCCGGTTCCCGGCATCAACCTGCCCGGCGTGCTGGGCTATCGCAGTATCGCCGACGTGGAAAAGATGCTGGCCGCGGCCCGGCCGGGCAAACGCGCGGTGGTGATCGGCGGCGGCCTGCTCGGGCTGGAAGCGGCGAATGGCCTGTCGCTGCGCGGCATGGATGTATCGGTGGTGCATCTGTGCGAATGGCCGATGGAGCGCCAGCTGGACAAGGTCGGCGGCGGGCTGTTAAAGGAAGCGCTGGAGAAGCGCGGCCTGAAGTTCTATCTGTCGCGCCAGACCGATGCCATTCTCGGCGAGGGCGCGGTCACCGGTTTGCGTTTCAAGGATGGCGAGGAGATCGTCGCCGATCTGGTCGTGATGTCGGCGGGCATCCGCCCCAACATCGCATTGGCCAAGTCTGCCGGCATCCATTGCGAACGCGGCATCGTCGTCAGCGACACCATGCAGACCTACGACCCGAAGATCTATTCGGTGGGCGAATGCGTGCAGCATCGCGGCCAGACTTACGGTCTGGTCGCGCCGCTGTTCGAGCAGGCCAAGGTGGCGGCGAACCATCTCGCCCGATACGGCAGGATGCGCTACGAAGGTTCGTCCGTTTCGACCAAGCTCAAGGTCACGGGCATCGACCTGTTCTCGGCCGGCGATTTCAATCCGGTGGCCGGGGATGACGAGCTGCTGTTGCAGGATGCGGCGCGCGGCGTGTACAAGAAACTGGTGCTGCGCGACAACAAGCTGCGCGGCGCGGTGATGTACGGCGACACCGTGGACGGTCCCTGGTATTTCCAGATGATGCGCGACGGCACCGATGTGTCGGAGATGCGCGAGCATCTGCTGTTCGGCCAGACACACCTCGGCGACTCCGGTCATGGTGCCAAGGCCGGCGTGATGAGCATGCCGGACACGGCCGAGATCTGCGGTTGCAACGGCGTGTGCAAGGGCACCATCGTCAACGCGATTATCGACAAGAAACTGTTCACGCTGGACGAGGTGCGCGCCCACACCAAGGCTTCCGCCTCGTGCGGTTCCTGCACCGGGTTGGTGGAGGCGATCCTGGCGAACACGCTGGGCGGCGATTATTCTGCCAAGCCCAGCAAGAAGCCGATCTGCGGCTGCACCGAGTACGCGCATCAGGACATGTACAAGACGATACGCGAGCGCAGCCTGAAGACCATCCCCGAGGTGATGCAGGCACTGGAGTGGAAAACGACGGACGGCTGCCATGTCTGCCGCCCCGCGCTCAACTACTATCTGCTGGCTGCCTGGCCGGGCGAGTACGTGGACGACAGCCGCTCGCGCTTCATCAACGAGCGGGTGCATGCCAACATCCAGAAGGACGGCACCTACTCGGTGATCCCGCGCATCTGGGGCGGCGTCACTTCGCCCGCCGAGTTGCGTTCCATCGCCGAGATCGCCGAACGCCATCAAGTGCCCACCGTTCACATCACCGGCGGACAACGCATCGGCCTCTACGGCATCACCAAGGAGAACCTGCCGAAGATGTGGGCCGAGCTGGTCGAGGCGGGATTCGTTTCCGGCCATGCCTACGGCAAATCGCTGCGCACGGTGAAGACCTGTGTCGGCTCGGAGTGGTGCCGTTTCGGCACGCAGGACTCCACCGGTCTGGGCATCAAGGTCGAGCAGATGACCTGGGGTTCGTGGACGCCGCACAAATTCAAGATCGCCGTGTCCGGTTGTCCGCGCAATTGCGCCGAGGCCACCATCAAGGATTTTGGCGTGGTGTGCGTGGACTCGGGCTACGAGCTCCATGTCGGCGGCAACGGCGGCGTCAAGGTGCGCGTCACCGATTTCCTGTGCAAGGTTGCGAGCGAAGCCGAAGTGCTGGAATATTGCGGCGCCTTCATGCAGCTGTATCGCGAGGACGCCCATTACCTGGACCGCACCGCGCCGTGGATAGAACGCGTCGGCCTGCCCTACATCAAGCGCCACATCGTCGATGACGCAGAGGGCCGTGCCGAGTTGTACGCGCGCTTCCTCAAGTCGCAGCAATACTCGCAGGACGACCCGTGGCGGGAACGCGCACAGGGCAAGGATGCGCACGAGTACACAGCACTGGCGACGATTGCGTGAACAACATGTAGGTTGGGTTAGGCGGGTTACGCCATAACCCAACAGCATATTTAACGATGTCGGGTTACGCATACTACCGCTAACCCGACCTACGGAAATGAGGTGATGAAATGAACAGGACAAGAATCGGCAAACTGGAAGACATACCGCGCCAGGGTTCGCGCATCGTGAATACCGAGCACGGCGAGATCGCCGTGTTCCGCACCGTGGGCGACCAGGTGTTCGCGCTCAACAACCGCTGCCCGCACAAGGGTGGTCCGCTGGCGCAGGGCATCGTGCACGGTCAGCGCGTGACCTGTCCGCTGCATAGCTGGGTGATCGATCTGGCGAGCGGCGCAGCGGTCGCACCCGACTCGGGCTGTGCGCACCGCTACGATGTCCTTGTCGAGGATGGCGTGCTCTTCCTCGACCCGGAGAGCAGGGAATGCAAAGCCTGAGCGAGCCGAAAACAGTCCGCACCACCTGCCCGTACTGCGGCGTGGGCTGCGGCGTGCTGGCCACGGTGGCGGATGACGGCGCAGTGCGCGTATCCGGCGATCCGCAACATCCGGCCAATCTCGGGCGCTTGTGTTCCAAGGGCGCCGCGTTGGCCGAGACGCTGGGAAGCGAGGGGCGTTTGCTGCATTCCGTCGTGGACGGCGAGCAAGTCTCCTGGGATGCGGCGCTGGATCGTGTGGCGGAAGGTTTCGGCAAAGTCATCCGGCAGCATGGGCCGGATGCGGTGGCGTTCTATGTCTCCGGGCAACTGCTGACCGAGGATTACTACGTCGCCAACAAGTTGATGAAGGGTTTCATCGGGAGCGCGAACATCGACACCAACTCGCGCCTGTGCATGTCCACCGCGGTGGCCGCGCACAAACGCGCCTTCGGCGCCGATGCGGTGCCGGTCTGCTACGAGGATGTCGAGACCGCCGATCTGGTCGTCATCGTCGGTTCCAATTACGCGTGGGCGCATCCGGTGCTGTACCAGCGGCTGGCCGCGGCGAAAAAATCGCGCCCGGACATGCGGGTGGTGGTGGTCGACCCGCGCCGCACGGCGACCTGCGATATCGCCGACCTGCATCTGTCCATCACCCCCGGAAGCGATGCCTACCTGTTCAACGGGCTGCTGCATCACCTGCGGCGCGAGGACGCGCTCGACCTGGCCTACGTCGAGGCGCACGTGGAGGGATTTGCTGCGGCGTTCGAGGCGGCGCGCGCCGTCAGTTCGATTCCCGGGGTGGCGCAGGTTTGCGGCGTGGCCGAAACCGAGGTCGGCGAATTCTTCCGCCTGTTCGCGCGCACAGACCGTTGCGTGACCATCTTCTCGCAGGGCGTCAACCAGTCCTCCAGCGGCGTGGATAAAGCAAATGCGATCATCAACGTGCATCTGGCGACGGGGCGCATCGGCCGACCCGGCATGGGACCGTTCTCGGTCACCGGCCAGCCGAATGCGATGGGCGGACGCGAGGTGGGCGGGCTGGCCAATCAACTCGCGGCGCATCTGGATTTTGCCGATGCGGCGAGTATCGATCTGGTGGCGCGCTTCTGGGATGCGCCGAACATCGCGCATGCACCCGGCTTGAAGGCAGTGGACATGTTCCGGGCCATCGCGGAGGGAAAGATCAAGGCGGTGTGGATCATGGGGACCAATCCGGTGGTGAGCATGCCGGATGCGGATCGCGTGCGCGCCGCCTTGCAGGCTTGCGAGCTGGTGGTGGTCTCCGATTGCGTGGCGCATACCGATACCACCGCCTGTGCCGACATTCTGTTGCCGGCCGCAGGCTGGGGCGAGAAGGGCGGCGCGGTGACCAATTCCGAACGGCGCATCTCGCGCCAGCGATCTTTTCTGCCGGTGGCGGGGGAGGCGAGGCCTGACTGGTGGATCATCACCCAGGTGGCGCAGCGCATGGGCTTTGGCGAGGCGTTCGCCTACACCAGCCCGGCACAGATATTCCGCGAACATGCGCAGCTGTCCGGTTTCGAAAATCCGGGTACACGCGCCTTCGATATCGGCGCGCTGAGCGAACTGGACGATGTGCGCTACGACGCGTTGCAGCCGTTGCAGTGGCCGCTCAATGCGCAGTCGCCCGAAGGAACGCAGCGTTTGTTCGGTGATGGAAAGTTCTTCACGACCAGCGGCAAGGCGAACATGGTCGCGGTCGCACCGCGACTGCCTGCCATCGCGACCGATGCCGATTTTCCGCTGGTGCTGAATACCGGCCGCATCCGCGACCAGTGGCACACCATGACGCGCACCGGCAAGGTGCCGCGGCTGAATGCGCATCAGTTCGAACCGTTCGTGCAGGTGCACGCCGCCGATGCGCAGGAGCATCGACTGCCGGATGGAGGATTGGCGCGCCTGAGCAGCCGCCAGGGCAGCATGCTGGCGCGCATACAGCTCAGCGAAGATCAGCGGCTCGGCTCGGTGTTCGTGCCGATGCACTGGAGCGACGCCTTTGCAAGATCGGCGCGCGCAGATGCACTGGTCGCGCCGATCACCGATCCGATCTCCGGGCAGCCGGAGTCCAAACACACGCCGGTGCGGGTCGAGCCTTACCGGGCTGCCTGGCAGGGGTTCGTGTTGAGCCGTACACGACTGGACTTCAAGGATGCCGGCTACTGCGCCTGCTCGCAGGGCGCGGGCTACTGGCGGCATGAAATTGCCGGCGAGCAGTTGCCGGAGGATTGGCGTGCCTGGGTGCAGGCAGCTTTACCCGATTCGGCAGAGTGGGTCGAATACAGAGATGCGGCGATGGGCCGTTATCGTGCCGCCTGTCTGCAGGACGGGCGCCTGCAGGCGGTGTTCTTCATCGCGGCGGATCAGCGTTTGCCGGAACGCGAATGGCTGGCCAGCCTGTTCAGCCAATCCCGTCTGGCCCCCGCCGACTTGGCCGGATTGCTGTCTGCACGGCCCCCGCTGGGTACGGTTTCCGATATCGGACATATCGTGTGTGCCTGTCATAGCGTGGGAGAAAAAACCATTCTGAACGCCATTCATACACAGGGGCTGGATAGCGTCGAGGCTGTGGGTGCGAGTCTGAAAGCGGGCACCGGTTGCGGCTCCTGCGTACCAGAGATCCGTCGCTTGCTTGCGCGTCGTTGAAGTCGATTCTTGTATTCTGATCGCGCTAACTCGCTGCTTTCAGCAACACCCGCACCGCGCCGCCGCCACCCGCATTCATCGGCGCTTCGCAGAATGCCAGCACGCCCGGATGCTGTGTCAGCCAGTGGCGGGTGTTGACTTTCAGTATTCCGTCGCGTCCTTCGCTGCGCCAGCCCTTGCCGTGGATCACGTTGACGCAACGCAGTCCGCGTTGCGTGGCCTGATGCAAAAAATTCACCAGTAGTTTTCTGGCTTCGTCGTTGCTGAGGCCGTGCAGGTCGAGTTCGTCCTGTATCGGCCATCTGCCGCGCCGCAGGTCGCGCAGGGTCATGCGGTTGAGTCCGTTGCGCAGGAATTCGGTGACGGCGACATCGCCCGCGCCGTGGTCGGAGAGGGTGTCGGGGATGAGGGGGGAGGGCGCTGCGGAAGCGGCGAACTTGCGCGGTTTCGGTTTGGGGGGGATGCGGTCCGGCGGCGGGAGCGGCGTCACGCCTTCCAGCACTTGCCGGAACAAGTCTGTGTCCTGTTCCGGCTTTTCCTTCACGCGCGGCCTTTATCCGGCGAGGTACTTGTCCGCATCCAGCGCGGCCATGCAGCCGGTCGCGGCGCTGGTGCAGGCCTGGCGGTAGATCTGGTCCTGCACGTCGCCCGCGGCGAACACACCTTCGATGCTGGTGGCGGTGGCGTTGCCCTGCTGTCCGCCTTGCGTGTCGATGTAGCCGTTGGTCATCTTCAACTGTCCGGCGAAGATGTCGGTGTTGGGCTTGTGACCGATGGCGATGAACACGCCGGCGAGCTTGATCTCCTGCGTCGTTCCGTCTTTCACCTGTTTGAGACGCATGCCGGTGACGCCGCTATCGTCGCCCAGCACTTCGTCCAGCACCTGGTGCAGTTGCAAAGTGATCTTGCCTTCTTTCACTTTCGCCATCAGGTGGTCGATCATGATCTTTTCGGCGCGAAAGGTGTCGCGGCGGTGCACCAGCGTGACATGTCTGGCGATGTTGGCGAGATACAGCGCTTCTTCCACGGCGGTGTTGCCGCCGCCGACGACGGCGACATCCTGGTTGCGATAGAAGAAGCCGTCGCAGGTGGCGCAGCCGGAAACGCCTTTGCCCATGAACGCTTCTTCCGAAGGCAGGCCGAGATATTGCGCGGAAGCGCCGGTGCAGATGATGAGTGCGTCGCAGGTATAGATGCCGCCGTCGCCGATGAGCGTGAACGGTTTCTGTTGCAGCTTCGCGGTGTGGATGTGATCGAAGATGATCTCGGTGTTGAAGCGTTCGGCATGCTGCTGGAAGCGTTGCATCAGTTCCGGTCCTTGCACGCCGTTGGGATCGGCAGGCCAGTTGTCCACTTCGGTGGTGGTCATCAATTGGCCGCCCTGGGCGAGTCCGGTGATGAGCACCGGCTTGAGGTTGGCGCGCGCGGCATACACGGCGGCGGTGTAACCGGCGGGGCCGGAACCGAGGATGATGAGCGGATTGTGTCGGGAGGTTTTTTCCATGATGTTCGAGGGGCCAATAGTGGTAGGGATCGGGCCGAAATTTAACAGTGACGCGGCGCACTGTCGAGTAAAATGCGCCAACCGGTTAATGCGAGACCTTATGACGAAACGTCTGCTCCTCATCCTGTGGTTGTTCCACTGCAGCGCACAAGCCGCCGACCTTCCCGGCATTCCGGCTTTCATCGATGAGATGGTGCACAAGCACAAGTTCAAGCGCATCGAGTTGCAGCTGGCGTTCAGCAGCGCCGAATACCGTCCCGACGTCATCGAATCCATCTCCAAACCCGCCATCCTCAGACCCTGGGTGGAATACCGTCCCAACTTCATCAACCCGCAGCGCATCAGCCTGGGCGTGGAATACTGGGTGAAATACGACGATGCGTTCCGGCGCGCCGAGCAGCAATATGGTGTGCCGCAGGAGATCCTCCTCGGCGTCATCGGCGTGGAGACGATGTATGGACGCAACACCGGGCGTTATCGCGCACTGGATGCATTGACCACGCTGGCGTTCGACTATCCGCGCCGTGCCGATTTCTTCCGCGACGAGCTGGAGCAATACCTGCTGCTGTCGCGCGACCAAGGCTTCGACCTGTTCTCCTTGCAGGCTTCCTACGCCGGGGCGCTGGGCATCCCTCAATTCATGCCCAGCAGCTACCGCCGTTATGCGGTGGATTTCAACGGCAACGGCACGATCGACCTGCTGGGCGAGCCGGAAGACGCCATCGGCAGCGTGGCCAACTATCTCAAGCAATATGGATGGCGCGGTGGCGAGCCGGTGGCACTGTTGAGCAGGATAGACAGCGAGAAGCGCCTCGGTGTGGTCGCCGATGCGCGCCCCTTTGCAGCCTGGCGCGACGCCGGGGTGAAGCCGCTCAAGAACGGCTACGGCGAACTGCCGCCCGGCTGGCTGCTGGATTTCACGGTGGAATCGGGCAAGGAATACTGGCTGGTGTTCAGCAACTTCAACGTCATCATGCGCTACAACAACAGCAACTACTATGCGATGTCGGTGTACCAGTTGGGTGAGGCTATCCGCAACGCGCGGTATTGATTGCTAACGGTGGATACGCCGAGCTCCGTCAAATCGAGCGACCCAGTATTTCATTTGCATCTGCTCCGTGCGCACACTCTCTCCCGTTCTGGGCGAATGCACGAACTTTCCGTCGCCGATATAGATCCCGACATGCGAGAACGAAGCGCGCTGCGTGTTGAAGAACACCAGATCGCCGGGCTGCAGTTCATGTTTGCCGATCGCCTTGCCGACGCGGCTGATGTCGCGGCTGGTGCGCGGCAGGGAGACGCCAAGGGTCTGGCGGTAGACATGGCCGACGAAGCCGCTGCAATCAAAACCGCCGCCGGCCGAGTTGCCGCCGTAGCGGTAGGGCGTGTCCGCCAGGCTCACCGCATACATCACCAGTTCGTTCATCTGGTCGTCGCTGGCGTCATATTGGCGCACGGGCGACGAGGCGCAGGCGGAGAGCAACAGCAACAGAAGCCAGAGGGATAGTCTTTTCATGGGCGCAATGTAAGTCAGCGCGCCGCCTGCTGTAAAGCGGCGGTCAGGGAGCGATACGGTCGAGATAGCGCGCGCGGTAGAGCAGGCGCGGATGCCGGGCGTCGTCGGTGAAGGCGCCGCGGTCGTGCAGCACGTTGTTGCACAGCAGGCCCATGCCGGGTTCGAGGCGCGCCTGGAACACGAGCGGGGTATCCGCAGCCAGCAGGCGCTCCAGTGCGGCGACTGCCGCCCGTGTCCCCGCATCCTGTTTCCATTCGATGCTGCGGGTGCGCGCGGTATAGCGCATGTGCAGATTGCCCTGCGCATCCAGCGAGAACACCGGGCCGCTCTGTGCGGCACGCACGCCGTCGGTCTCGTCCACCCGTTCCGGGATGGTCATCGCGTCCGGCTGCATCAAGGCCGCGATGTGCTGCGGGTCCTCGTCGCGCAGCTGCAGATAAGCCATCTCGTGGTCCATCAGCCGGTTCTCGCCGCCGCTGGCGGCCGAGCGCACGCAATGCAGCACCATGGCGCGTATCTGCCGCTCCGGCGGGTTGTAATAGCCGTCGGTGTGCCACTTGATCGGTTTGTCGGTGTAGGGAATGTAGTTCTGGCGCGTGCCGCCGTCGAACACCCTGATCTCGGAGACGCCGTCCTCGCCTGCCAGCCAGTTGGCATCGAGCTGGTTCAGTCCGAACTGCGCACCCAGCAGGCGCAGGATGTCGGTGTCTTCCTCGTGCATGGGACTGGCGTAGATGGCCATGTTGCAGTTGCGTACACGCTCGGCCAGCGCAGCGTGTTCGGACGGCTGCAGGGCGCGCGGATCGCGTACCTCGACGACCAGGTCGCTCACCGAGTTCGGCGCGCAAGCGAGTTTTTGCTCGCGCCAGCGCCGGTAAGCGGCAGTATCGTCGAGGTCGAAAGGGTTGCTCATTCAGTCCCCGCCCGCGGATGCGCGTCGGCGCGGTTTCCTCGGCTCTGCCTCGTTGAGACCGCGCAGGGTCTTCTCCACCATCTGCACCGCTTCCGGTGCTTCGAAGCTGATCATCTGGTCGATGATCCAGCCGCTGTCCGCATCGGTCATGATCTCGCCGATGCAGAAGGCGAGATAGCGATAGAAACCGTAGTCCGGGCCTTTCTCGTCGTAGCTGAAATCGGCATATTCGCCGGCACGCTGGTTGAGCAGGTCGATGAAACGCTGTTTGCATTCCCTGATGTCCTGGCCGAGCAGGCGACTGCGGTTCTCGGCATAGGTCTCGCCGACGCGGTTCGCCAGATTGCCGGTGAAGACGATGCGGTCTTCCGCCGGGACATCGCGGTGGGCGATGCGGTCGGCGACCAGGATGAGGAACAGCAGGAATTCGATCAGGAAGTCGAAATACTGCGGTCCGACCTCGATCTCGAACTTCGCCTTGCGCGTGTTTTTCAGCGCGTTGTCGGCGATGCGCGAGACCACGAACGACAACGCATCGGAGATCTCCTGCGGTGTATGTTCGCGGCCTTCCTTGAACCAGCTGCTCTTGATGCGCATCAGTGACAGCTCTAACCCTTGCGGATGTAGAACTCGTGCACGCCGGCACCGGCCTCGATGGTCTCGACCAGGGTCATGCCCGTGGCCGAAGCCCAGCCGCCGATGTCGGATTGCACGCCGGGGCAGTCGCTCACCAGGCGCAACACTTCACCGGTTTGCATACCGTTCAGCAGTTTCTTCGCCTCGACGATGGGGCCGGGGCAGACCGCACCGCGGATGTCCAGCGTGACGTTGGCCTTGACGCCTTTGCCCTGGCCTTTCTGGATGTGATAACCGGTGCCGCCGTCGGGCATCTTCTCGGTCTTGAGGATCTGGTTGCCGGTCTGCTTCACCCAGGCGAACAGGTCGTCGGGAGTGCCTGGGCAGTCGGATACCAGCAGCAACACCTGTCCGGCAGCGAGTTCGTCCATCATGCGTTTTGCGCCGATGAGCGGCCTGGGGCATGACAACCCCTTCATATCGAGTACCACGTTGACCATATCCATACCTTATCTCCTTGTGACCTGCGGCCGGGCTGGTGTCGTGACCTGCCCGGCCGAATGGGCTGTGATCCTTAGTAGCCGCCTTTGCCCAGCGGTTGCGGCAGGCCGGCGATCTTGGCGGCCTGTTTGGCGGGGCCGATCGGGAACAGATCGTACAGCGCTTTGCTGTCCGCTTCCGGCCAGAATTCGTTGATGCCTTTCAGCATGTTGCGGAAATTCGGTGTATGGCCGTTTTCCTTGTATTCTTCGCGCATGTAGTTGATGACTTCCCAGTGTTTAGGGGTCAGGGCTATGCCTTCCGCCGCTGCGATCACGTTCACGACTTCTTCGCTGTAATCCGGCTCCAGCAGATAGCCTTCATCATTTGTTTCCAGTTCGTTGCCTGCAACTACGTATCCCATCGTCGATTCTCCCTTCGTATGTCAAGTTAATCAAAAAACGGTCATTCCAGATCGGAGATGACCTTGTAAGGCATGAAGATGCCGCAACCGAACTGCCTTCCTTCTCCCATGCCCACGCACTGCAGGCGTACGGAAGCTTCCGGCTTGAGGTCGTGCACCACCAGGCTATAACCGCTGATCGACTGCCTTCCATCGCTCAGCGTGTGGCGTATGCCGCAGATCGTGTTCGCGCTGATCTCCAGCGCGGCAAAATGAGCGTGTACTGCCTCCATGAATTCCATCTCGTCATCCGCCCCGGCTGCCAGCTGCGCATGCAGCGTGGGGTGGGGCTGTATCGTCCGCGTCCTCATCTCCCCGAGAGACAGGACGCCGGGCGAGATATCAAGCTCTGCGCCGCTCAGGCGGGACGCCAGTTGCAGCAGATCCTGCGGCAGGCGCAACACCAGTTTGGTGCGCTTCGGCAACAGGATGACATCCCTGTTTTTCGCCACTTTCAAGGGCAGCACGCCGACAGCTTCGTTTTCCGCCAGTTGCGGCACACGCTTCACCAGTTCCGCCCACAAGGCGAAAGGGTAGGTTGCCGGCAGGGTCTCTCCGCGCAGGTCGAACACCAGATCTATCATCTCCGTCATCGAGGTGTTCACTCATTCCCCTGCGTCTTGGCCCATTGCTGCATGGCGGTCGCCCATTTCGCGGCGGTGGCGGCATCGATGTCGAAGATGGTGAAGCGTTTGCCTTCACGGATACGAACGCGCATCATACTCATCCCGTCCTGGGCATGATCTATCTGTTGCAACTCGATCTGCTGTCCGCCCAATGGGACCTGGATTTTGCTAAGTTCGGTGATTTGTGCCATGTTTACCTTCCCTGTTCATCGGACCGAGACGGGACGATAGCGGGCAATGTGCAGATGGCGCAAGTCTATCGCCAATGTAGCGGTGTTTGAAATACTACCGGGGAAGGGAAAAACACCCCCCTTTAGGGTTACTTTGGATAGTCGCTACGGGTGATGGTTAGCCTTGTTGCGGCACCGTAACATGCGGGACCATTAAGAAACCGGGTCGGCTGCTGTTGCCAGAACCCGTACGAGAAAAAAACCGGAATTCCAGCCCCCGCCGGGCAACCTAGCGCAACGCGACTGAAAGGAAGACATTATGGCGAAAAAGCTGCATAACACACCGAATCTGGACGAGCTCGAAAAGGGCAAATGGCCGAGTTTTGTGACGGGCCTGAAACGTCTGGCCAAAGACAAGGACATCGCAGTCGACCTGCTGGGTCAGCTCGAGGCTTCTTACAAGACCCGCAAGGGTTACTGGAAGGGCGGCACGGTCGGCGTGTTCGGTTATGGCGGCGGTGTGATTCCGCGCTTCACCGAACTGAAGAACGCTGATGGCACTGCCCAGTTCAAGGATGCGGCCGAGTTCCACACGCTGCGCATCATGCCCCCGCCCGGTATGCACTACGATACCGCCACGCTGCGCCAGTTCTGCGACATCTGGGAGAAGCACGGTTCCGGCCTGATCGCTTTCCACGGCCAGTCCGGCGACATCATGTTCCAGGGTTGCACCACCGAGAACGTGCAAAAAGCCTTCGACGAGTTCAACGAGATGGGTTTCGACCTCGGCGGCGCAGGCCCCGCAGTGCGTACCTCCATGTCTTGCGTCGGCGCCGCGCGTTGCGAGCAGTCCTGCTACAACGAAGCCCAGGCACACCGCGCCGTGCTGAACACCTTCCTCGACGACCTGCACCGTCCTTCCCTGCCGTACAAGTTCAAGTTCAAGTTCTCGGGTTGCCCGAACGACTGCATGAACGCGATCCAGCGTGCCGACATGGCCGTGATCGGCACATGGCGCGACAACATCCGCACCGACGAGGCGCTGGCCAAGAAGTGGTTCGCCAAGCACGGCATGGATGAGCTGGTGAACGACGTGGTTGCTCGTTGCCCGACCAAGACCTTCCAGGTCAAGGAGATCGGCAAGATCAAGAAAGGCGAGCACATCTCCAGCGTGGCGGTGAGCGCGACCCATGCCGTCGAGATCGACAATCAGGATTGCGTACGCTGCATGCACTGCATCAACGTGATGACCGGCGCACTGGCTCCCGGCAAGGACAAGGGCGCGAGCGTTCTGGTCGGCGGCAAGAGCCACCTGAAGATCGGCGGCCTGATGGGCACCGTGGTGATCCCGTTCATCAAGCTGGATACCGAAGAAGAAGTCGAGGTGTTGGTCGATTTCGCACAACGCACCATCGACTTCTTTGCCGAGAACGCACTGGAGCACGAGCGTACCGGCGAGATGATCGAGCGTATCGGCCTGGCCAACTTCCTCGATGCGATGGAGATCGATGTGGATCCGGCGATGATCAGCTCGCCGCGCATGAACCCCTACGTCCGTACCGACGGATGGGACGACGAAGTCGCCAAGATCAAAGCCAAGAAGCAAGCTTAAGGAGATAGAAGATGAATGCACCCGTACAGATGCGCAAGCCGAAAGAGACTGGCGTACCGGACAACAAGAAATACCTGCATCCAGTGCTGGCCAAGAACTTCGGCGACTGGAAATACCACGACCGTCCCCGCCCCGGCGTGCTGCACCATGTCTCCCATAGCGGGGACGAAGTGTGGTCCGTGCGTGCCGGCACCCAGCGTCAGATGGACGTCTACACCATCCGCACGCTGTGCGATATCGCCGACAAGTTCGCCGACGGCCGCGTTCGTTTCACCATCCGCTCCAACATCGAATACATGGTGTCGGACGAGAAGAAGGTCGCACCGCTGATCGCCGAACTGGAGAAGCACGGCTTCCCCGTGGGCGGTACCGGCAACTCCGTGACCATGATCGCGCATACCCAGGGCTGGCTGCACTGCGACATCCCCGGCACCGATGCCTCCGGCGTGGTCAAGGCGCTGATGGACGAGCTGATCGAAGAGTTCAAGCATGAAGAGATGCCGAACCGCGTGCACATGTCCACTTCCTGCTGCGAGATCAACTGCGGCGGCCAGGCCGACATCGCCATCATCGTGCAGCACACCAAGCCTCCGGTCATCAACCATGACCTGGTCGCCAACGTGTGCGAACGTCCGGCAGTGGTTGCCCGTTGCCCGGTTGCGGCGATCCGTCCCGCCATGGTCAACGGCAAGCCTTCGCTGGAGATCGACGAGACCAAATGTATGTGCTGCGGCGCCTGCTACCCTCCCTGCCCGCCGATGCAGATCAACGATCCGGAAAATTCCAAGCTGGCGATCTGGGTTGGCGGCAAGAACTCCAACGCGCGCGGCAAGCCTACCTTCATGAAGATGGTCGCTTCCGGTCTGCCCAACAACGCACCGCGCTGGCCCGAAGTCGGCGCTGCCGTGAAGAACATCATCAGCGTCTACAAGGCGGATGCGCGTCCGTGGGAGCGTATTGCTGACTGGATCGACCGTATCGGCTGGCCGCGTTTCTTCGAAAAGACCGGGTTGCCGTTCACGAAGTACCTGATCGACGACTGGCGTGGTTCGCGTTACAACCTGAACGCTTCGACGCATATCCGTTTCTGAGCGAGGTAGACTGATGAAATACGGAATCGTCGTTAACGAAGGTCCTTACCAGCATCAAGCCAGCGATTCAGCTTATCTGTTTGCGAAGGCCGCCATCGAGAAGGGGCACGAAGTATGGCGCGTGTTCTTCTATCACGATGGCGTCCATAACGCGTCCAAGCTGACCGAGCCGCCGCAGGATGACCGCCACATCGTGAACCGCTGGGCCAAGCTGGCCGAGGAGCACAAGGTCGACTTGGTGGTGTGCGTCGCTGCTGCGCTGCGTCGCGGTATCAAGGAAGATAACCTGGCTCAGGGCTTCCGCATCTCAGGGCTGGGGCAGTTGGTGGAAGCCGGCATCAAGTGTGACCGTCTGGTCACCTTCGGCGATTAAGGAGAGACGAGATGAGTGATGCGAAAAAATTCATGTTCGTCAACCGCAAGGCACCTTACGGCACGATCTATGCGCTGGAATCGCTGGAAGTGGTGTTGATCACTGCAGCATTCGATCAGGATGTGTCGCTGGCGTTCCTTGACGACGGCGTATATCAGTTGAAGAAGGGGCAGCAGACCAAAGGTATCGAGACCAAGAACTTCTCGCCTGCCTACCGTGCACTGGAAGACTACGACATCGAGAAACTGTATGTCGAAAAGGAAGCCATGACGGCACGCGGTCTGACCGAAGAAGATTTTCTGGTGCCTGTCACCGTGCTCGGGCGTGCCGAAATGGGCAAGCTGATGGATGAGCAAGACGTGGTCTTGAGTTTCTAAGGGGGCGCAATGTTACATATCATCAATAAATCACCCCTGACCAGCGTCACGCTGGACACTTGTTTGAATACGGCGGCGGGCGGAGATATCCTGCTCATCGAAGACGGGGTCTATGCGGCGACGCGCGGCAGTGCCGCCGAGGCCCAGCTGCGTGCGGCGATGGGCAAGTTCAAAGTGCATGTGCTGATGCCCGATCTGGAAGCGCGCGGTCTCGGCGACCGTCTCATGGACGGCGTCTCGGCAGTGGATTACGGCGGTTTCGTCGACCTGACAAGCAATAACAAAACCTGCCAATCCTGGCTTTAAATCTGCAACATATTGAAGGAGAAATAGCATGGCAAACATCGAAGTCGCTGGCAAAACCTACGAAACAGACGAGGAAGGTTATCTGATCAATCTGGCCGATTGGAATACCGACATCGCGAATTACATGGCGCAAACAGAAAGCATCACGATGACCGATCAACACTGGGAAGTCGTCAACTTCCTGCGCGAGTATTTCGAGGAATATCAGATCGCTCCGGCTGTGCGCGTGCTGACCAAGGCTATCGGCAAGAAACTGGGCGCCGAAAAGGGCACCAGCGAATACCTGTATGGTCTGTTCCCGTACGGTCCCGGCAAGCAGGCGTGCAAGATCGCCGGTCTGCCCAAGCCAACCGGTTGCATCTAATCCAGGCACAGCGATAGGGATACACTCATGGCGAGCACCGTTTTTGCGATCCTGTTCTACCTCGCTACGCTGTTGTTCGTCGTAGGTTTGCTCTATCGCATCAGTACCTACGCCCGCACCCCGGCTCCACTGAAGATACCGACCACACCCGCGCCGACCACCACGGGCGGCGTGGTGCTGCGCATGACGCGCGAGGTCGTGTTCTTCGAAAGTCTGTTCAAGGCCAATCTGTGGACTTGGGGAATGGGTATGTTGTTCCATGCCAGCCTGGCTCTGGTGACGTTGCGCCATCTGCGCTATTTCACCGACCCGGTGTGGGCCTGGGTCGAATTCATCCAGCCGTTCGGCATCTATGCGGGCATCACCATGCTGCTGGGGCTGCTCGGTCTGTGGGCGCGCCGTCTGCTCGTCGAGCGCATCCGCTATATCTCCACACCGTCCGACCACCTGATGCTGGTGCTGCTGATCGGCATCGCCGCCTCCGGTCTGATGATGAAGTTCGTCGCGCACACCGATGTGATCGCGGTGAAAGGATATTTCCTCGGTCTGATGCATTTCAATGTGCAGGTGCTGCCGGCCGATCTGTTGCTGGCCGGGCACCTGTCAATGGTTGTAGCGCTCCTGGTTGTGTTCCCCTTCAGCAAATTGCTGCACGCACCGGGAGTCTTTTTCTCACCTACCCGCAATCAGAAAGACGATCCGCGCGAAAAGCGCCATCTGAGTGCGTGGGCTGCCAAACTGGAATCGGAGAAGAACTGAAATGGCAGATATCGTAGCGCCAGCCTACCGCACCATCCCCATCATCCCCGCGCTGAAGCCGGGTGCGATGGAAGGCAAGGGCCCCTTCGTTGCCAGCGAGAAGCTCAATGAAGCGCTCGGCTTCCCCGGCCAACTGGTGGAAGACTGGCATGACAAGGTCATCGCCAAGATGGGCGACATGCTGTCGAAATACCGCTCTTTCCGCGTGTTCATGGATGCCTGCGTACATTGCGGCGCCTGTTCCGACAAGTGCCATTATTTCATCGGCACACAAGACCCGAAGAACATGCCGGTGGCACGCCAGGACCTGATGCGCAGCGTGTACCGCCGCTACTTCACGATACCCGGCAAGCTCTTCCCCAAACTGGTTGGCGCGCGCGATTTGACGCGCGAAGTGCTGGACGAGTGGTACAACTATTTCAACCAGTGTTCAGAGTGCCGCCGTTGCTCGGTGTTCTGCCCCTACGGTATCGACACCGCCGAGATCACCATGGCGGCGCGCGAGATATTGGACTCGGTCGGTTACGGTCAGAAGTACTCCAACGAGATCATCGGCAAGGTGCACAAGATCGGCAATAACCTCGGTCTGCCCGGCCCGGCGCTGATCGACACGCTGGAAGGTCTGGAAGAGGACGTCAAGGATGCCACCGGTATCGATGTGCGTTTCCCCATCGACGTGAAGGGCGCGGAAGTGCTGCTGATCACGCCGTCCGCCGACTTCTTCGCCGAACCGCATATCGACAGCCTGATCGGTTATGCCAAGGTGTTCCATGCCACCGGCACCAGCTGGACGCTGTCGTCCATGTCGTCCGAGGCGGGTAACTTCGGCATGTTCATCGGCAACTACGACCAGTTGCGCACCATCGCCATGCGTATCCGCCAGGCCGCGCTGGAACTGGGCGTCAAACGTATCGTGGTGGGCGAGTGCGGTCATGCCTGGCGCGTGGCCTACAGCTTCTGGAACACCCTGACCGGCGTGGGCGACGGCGCGGATGCCAACGACCGCTTCGCGCAGATGCTGCAAAAACAGCTGGACCACCGCTACAAACAGCCGGCGCATATCTGCGAGTTCACCTGGGACATGATCCAGGACGAGCGCCTGACGTTCGACAAGTCCAAGAACGACAAGCACATCATCACGTTCCACGATTCATGCAACGTGGCGCGCGGATCGCGCATGGGCGATATGCCCGGCGGACAGTTCGAGATTCCGCGCAACATCATCAAGGCAGTGGCCAACAATTTCGTCGAGATGGCACCCAACACCACGCGCGAGCAGACCTTCTGCTGCGGCGGCGGCGGCGGATTGCTGACCGACGACCTGATCGATCTGCGCGTCAAAGGTGCATTGCCGCGCATGGAAGTACTGAAGAATGCGGTCGACGAGCATGGCGTCAATTTCATGGCGACCATCTGTGCGATATGCAAGGCGCAATTCACCAAGGTCATGCCCATCTATGGTTTCGACAGAAAGATGGTGGGCGGAGTACATCAACTGGTCAGCAATGCGATCCAGCTGGGTCCGAAATAACGAGGAGAAGCAAACATGTCAGTAGTCAGCGAAACCCCGCAAAAGATCACCTTCCGCCGTTACAAGGATGGCGATAGCAAAGTCCGTCGGATGAACGAGAAGATTTTCCAGGCCGGCTATTCCTACAAGTGCCCGACCTACATCCAGTCCACGCCGCCCTGCCAGGGCAGTTGCCCGGCGGGTGAGGATATCCGCGGATATCTGGCTATCGTGCGCGGCACCGAGAAGGTGCCCAACGGCGCCGATGGCAAGCCGGTCATGCCGTGGCAGGAATATGCATGGCGCCGCCTGACCGAAGCCAATCCGTTCCCGTCGGTGATGGGGCGTGTATGCCCGGCTCCGTGCGAAAGCGGCTGCAACCGCAATGAAGTTGAAGACCATGTCGGCATCAACTCGGTCGAGCACTTCCTCGGCGAATATGCGGTCGCCAACAAGCTCAAATTCAACAAGCCGAACGTCAAGTCCTCCGGCAAGAAGGTCGCCATCCTCGGCGGCGGACCTGCCGGTCTGTCCTGCGCCTATCAGCTGGTGATGAAGGGCCACGACGTCACTGTATTCGACGAACATGAACACCTCGGCGGCATGATGCGTTACGGCATCCCCGGCTTCCGTACTCCGCGCGACGTGCTCGACGCAGAGATCCAGCGCATCATCGATCTGGGCGTGAAGACGCGCATGAAGACACGCGTCGGCAGTGACATCACCATGGAACAGATCCGCAAGGAGTTCGATGCGGTGTTTCTGGGCATGGGCGCACAGGCCGGTCGTGCGCTGCCCATCGCCGACAGCGCCGCACCCAACGTGGTGACTGCGACCGCATTCCTGCAAGCCTTCAACGAAGGCCGTCTGCAGCACGTCGGCAAGCGCGTGGTCGTGGTCGGCGGTGGCGATACCTCCATCGACGTGGCGACCGTTGCCCGCCGTCTGGGTCACATCACTCATGCCAAGCCGACCGATGCCGAGATGGCCATCGCCGGACGCATGGCGCACGATGTCGCCGATATCTCCGCCAAGCAAGGTGCTGAAGTGGCGCTGACCTCGGTGTTCGACATCGACAAGATGCAAGCCAACAAGCACGAGATCGAGCAGGCGCTGGCAGAAGGCATTCACATCCTCGGCGGCATGGTGCCTCTCGGCATCGTGCGCGGTGCCGACGGTCGTGCGACTGCGCTGCGCGTCGCCAAGTGCGAAGCGAAGTTCGTCGGCGGCAAGCTGGAGATCAAGAACGTCGAAGGCAGCGAATACGACATCGAGGCTGACCTGATCGTTTCGGCGATCGGCCAGGCTGTCGATTTCACCGGGCTGGAAGTGTTCAACAACGGCAAGGGCGCCGTCTCTACCGACCGCAACTACGTGGTAAACGGCCAGCCTGGCGTGTTCGCCGGCGGCGACGTGATCCGTCCGCACCTGCTGACCACCGCTATCGGCCACGGCTCCATCGCAGCCGACGGTATCGACAACTTCCTGCAGGGCAAGGATCTGGAGAAGCGTCCCAAGATCGATGCGCACCAGTTCGACCTGATGCGCAAGCTGGTGGAGAAGGGTATCAAGGTCGAACAGTCGCACGAGCCGATGCGCGGCACCTGCAATTCCAATGTCGCGGTGCACAACTTCGACAACCGTTCCGACCGTTACATCATTCCGCACGACAAGTTGTTCCTCGGCCATTTTGGTTATGTGCAGCGCAACCAGCGCAACATCATCACGCTGGACAAGGAAACCGCGCTGGGCAACTTCCAGGACCGCCTCGGTGTACTGGACGAGAAGCAGGCAGTTGCCGAAGCGAAGCGCTGCATGAGCTGCGGCATGTGCTTCGAGTGCGACAACTGCGTGGTGTATTGCCCGCAGACCGCCGTGTACCGTGTCAAGAAGACCGAATCGACGCTGGGCCGTTACGTCGCCACCGACTACGACAAGTGCATCGGCTGCCACATCTGTGCCGACGTGTGCCCGACCGGTTACATCCAAATGGGCTTGGGTGAGTGATGAGACTGCTCGTATCTCTGCTGTTGTGCCTTTGCATCCCGCAGGTCTGGGCGGCAGAGGCGAACGCGCCCAAGCTGGATGTCGGCAAGGGCGGGGAGTGCGTGAAGGATACGCAGTGGATGCGCAAGAACCACATGCACGTGCTCAAGCACCAGCGTGATGAGACCGTGCGCAAGGGCATACGTGTAGAGCAGGATGCGCTGAAGAACTGCGTGGAATGCCACGCCAGCACCAGCGACAACAGCGTGACGGCGCGCGAAGACAGCTTCTGTGTCGGCTGCCACCGTTATGCCGCAGTCAAGATCGATTGTTTCGAATGTCACGCCAGCAAACGCAAGCAAGCGCTCGCCAATAAGGACGTCAAATGAGCGAAATCGACACCCAACGCAGGCAGTTCCTGAAGACTTCGGCGGGCGCCGCAGCCATCGCCATCGCACCGGGGATGATGCTGTACCAGACTGCGCAAGGTGACACGCAAGCGGCCAGCTCAACAGTACGCTGGGGCATGCTGATCGACACTGCACAGTGCAAGGAAGGCTGCAACGATTGCGTGAGCGCCTGCAACAAGGAGAACGGCTTGTCCGGCAAGACCGGCGCGACCGACTCGCAGTGGATACGCAAGATCGAGATCAAGGATGTCAGCAGCGGGCGTGCTCTGTCGCTGCCGATGATGTGCCAGCATTGCGAGCATCCGCCCTGCGTGGATGTCTGCCCGACGCAGGCTTCGTTCAAGCGCGCCGACGGCATCGTGCTGGTGGACCGCCACCTTTGCATCGGCTGCCGTTATTGCATGATGGCTTGCCCGTACAAGGCTCGTTCCTTCGTGCATGAGACGCTGACCGACCAGAATCCCGATGTGCCGCGCGGCAAGGGCACGGTCGAAGCCTGCTCCCTGTGCGTACACCGCATCGACAAAGGGCAAAAACCCGCCTGCGCCGAAGCGTGCCAGAACAAGGCCATCCTGTTTGGCGACCTCAACGATGCCAACAGCGATATCTACAAGAAGGTGCGCAGCGTCGCATCCGTGCAGATACGCGCCGACCTGCAACTGAACCCCGGCGTCCGTTACCAAGGGCTATAAATCATGGCTGACCTTTCCAAACTGTACTCCATGAACCGTCTGTATTACGTGTTGCTGGCGCTCGGCGGCCTGGCCGTGCTGGGCGGTGCTTATGCCGTATTCATGATGGAACACCACGGCCACATCATCTCCGGCATGAACAACCAGATCGTATGGGGAATGCCGCACGTGTTCGCCATCTTCCTGATCGTCGCCGCATCCGGCGTATTGAACGTCGCCTCCATCGGTTCGGTGTTCGGCAAGGCCGTCTACAAGGCGCGCGCGCCGCTGGCCAGCCTGTTGTCCATCGCCATGCTGGCGGGCGGTCTCGCCGTGCTGATGCTGGATCTGGGCAGGCCCGACCGCATCATCGTCGCCGCGACCAACTACAACCTCACCTCGGTGTTCGCCTGGAACGTGGTGCTGTATTCCGGCATGTTCTCGCTGGTCATCGTCTATCTGTGGACGATGATGGAGCGGCGCATGAACCCGTTCAACAAGGCCGCCGGCCTGGCCGTGTTCATCTGGCGTTTCGTGCTGACCACCGGTACCGGACTGATCTTCGCTTTCCTCACCGCGCGTCAGGCCTACGGCTCGGCGCTGCTGCCGCCGATGTTCATCGTGCTGTCGTTCGCCTGGGGACTGGCGGTGTTCCATGTGGTGCAGAAGGTGATCTATTCCTGGAACGAGAAGACGCTCGATCCGGCCATCCTGCAGCGCACCAAGAACCTGCTCGGCGTGTTCATCGTCGGCTCGCTCTACATGGTCGCGACCTACCACCTCACCAACATGTACTTCGCGCATCAGACCGGCTTCGAGCGTTTCATCCTGATGGATGGCGGCGTCTATCCGAACCTGTTCTGGTGGGGCTACGTCGTGCTGGGCAACGCGTTGCCCTTGCTGCTGATCTATTTCCCCGGCCTGGGCAAGACCAGGTGCGTGATGATCGCTTCGATGATGGTGGTGCTGGGCGCCTTCGCGCTGCTGTACGTGTTCATCATCGGCGGACAGGCATATCCGCTCAATATCTTTCCGGGTTATGAAGTCGTCAGCAGCTTTGCCGACGGACAGGTCGCCAGTTACGCACCTTCGCTCTACGAGATCCTGCTCGGTTTCGGCGGGTTGGCCATCGCCTTCCTGATCACCACCGTCAGCGTGCGTGTGCTGAACTTCATGCCGCAGGACAAGCCCTACATCTCGGATTGAACAGATACCGGACGGGGTTCGCTTGGCGACACCTGTCCTGCTCTAATCCCACCAGGCTGATCGAGGTCCCAGATGAACCGTTTCCTAATCTCGGCGGCACATAAATCTTCCGGCAAGACCATGGTCAGCATCGGCTTGTGCGCGGCACTCGCCGCGCGCGGTCATGTGGTGCAGCCGTTCAAGAAAGGCCCCGACTATATCGATCCGATGTGGCTCGGCCAGGCCGCCGGTCATGCCTGCTTCAACCTCGATCTGTACCTGATGGAACGCGACGACATCGTCGCCACCTTTTCGCAGCACAGTGCGGAAGTGAATCTGGTCGAGGGCAACAAAGGCCTGTACGACGGACTCGCGCTGGACGGCAGCAACAGCAACGCCGCGCTGGCCAAGCTGCTCGACCTGCCGGTGATACTGGTGATCGACGCGCGCGGCATGACGCGCGGCATCGCCCCGCTGATCCTCGGCTACCAAGCCTTCGACCGCGACATCAACATCGCCGGGGTCATCCTCAACAACCTCGGCGGACGCCGCCACGAATCCAAGCTGCGCGAAGTGATCGAGCACTACACCGACGTGCCGGTGATAGGCGCCATCCAGCACGACGAGCGCCTGTCCATCGTCGAGCGCCATCTGGGCCTGATGCCCAGCAACGAATCGCATGTCGCCACCGCCAAGATCAAACAGATCGGCGAGGCCATCGCCGAGCAGGTCGATCTGGACAAGCTGCTGGCGTTGTCGCAGATGGAGCCATTGGCTGTTCCGCACACCGCCAAGGTGAGTCCGCTTCCCTGCGGCGAGAAAGTGAAGATTGCCATCGCGCGCGACCGCTCCTTCGGTTTCTACTACGCCGACGACCTCGAAGCGCTGGAAGCGGCGGGTGCGGAACTGGTACCGTTCGATGCGCTGCGCGACGCGCAACTGCCCGAAGCCGACGCGCTGTATATCGGCGGCGGCTTTCCCGAGACCTGCGCCACCGAGCTGGAAGCCAACGTCAGTCTGCGCTCGCAGATCAAACGGGCCATCGAGAGCGGCATGCCGGCCTATGCCGAATGTGGCGGCCTGATGTACCTGTCGCGCGGCATCGAGTATCAGGGGCGCACTTATGAGATGGTCGGCGCCATTCCCGGCGACGTGAAGATGCACGCCAAACCCATCGGCCGCGGCTATGTGCACCTGAAGGAGGATGAGGCGCATCCCTGGCCGCGCCCGGACAAAGCGTCGGAATTGCCCTCACCTCAATCCTCTCCCAGTGGGAGAGGAGGCAATCGTGAAAATCAACCTTTGATCTTTGCCCACGAATTCCATTATTCCAGTCTGGAGAACCTTCCGCCGGACTGCCGCTTCGCATACCATGTCGAGCGCGGTTACGGCATCGACGGTGACCGCGACGGACTTATATTGCATAACTTGTTGGCTTCCTACACCCATCTGCGCACCATCGGCAGTTGCTACTGGGCGACGCGCTTCGTCGCTTTCGTCCGGCGGCACAGGGAACAACAACAAAGAACGAATCTAACTATCGGGAAATCACTATGACACAGCTACATTACCAGGCCGCCGTCGCTGCCTTCGACAAAGCCAACGCCGAAGATCCGAACAAGGAAACGGCCGACGGCAAGGAATATCCGAAGGAACTGCTCTACGCACAGCGCATGACCGAGATGCAGGAGCGCTACGTACCCGAGGCATCGGAGGCGGTCAAGCTGGCCTGCCGCGCCCAGCACATCCAGCGCTGGAAGTCCGCCCGCAGCAACTTCCCCATGGACCGCAACGGTTATCTGCAATGGCGCACCGGGCTGTACAAGTTCCACGCCGAGACTGCGGGCAACCTGATGAAACAAGCGGGGTATGACGACGAGATGATCGAGCGTGTGCGCACCATCATCAGCAAGAAGGCGCTCAAGGTCAATCCGGAGACGCAGCTGATGGAAGACGTGGTCGACCTGGTGTTCATCGAGCACTACATGATCGGCTTCGCCACCAGCCACCCGGAATATGACGAGGCCAAGTGGATCGAGATCATCAAGAAGACCTGGAACAAGATGTCGGCGCGCGCGCATGATTTTGCGCTGGCGGGCAAGATCAAGCTGCCGGAAGCACTGGTGCCGCTGATCCTGAAAGCAGTGAAAGGCTGACGTGGATTTTCTGCCGATATTTGCGAATGTCAAAGGCAAGCCTTGCCTCGTGGTGGGCGGCGGCGAAGTCGCCAAACGCAAGGCGGGCGTGTTGCTGGATGCAGGCGCGCAAGTGCGCGTGGTCGCCCCCGAGATCGATGCGGAACTGGCAAAGCAGGATGGCATCGAGCCGGTCGTCGCGCGTTTCGACGCCAAGCACCTCGACGGCATGACCCTGGTCATCGCCGCCACCAACGACCGCGAGGTGAACAAGCAGGTCTCGGCGCTGGCGCAGAACCGCAGCATACCGGTGAACGTGGTCGACGATCCCGAACTGTGCAGTTTCATCATGCCCGCCATCCTCGACCGTTCGCCGCTGATGATCGCCTTCTCCAGCGGCGGCGCTTCGCCGGTGCTGACGCGCATGCTGCGCGGCAAGCTGGAGACGCTGATCCCGCAGAACTACAGCCGCCTGGCGTCATTCGCCGAACGTTTCCGCGAACTGGTCAAGACGCGCGTCACCAACCCGCCCAAGCGCCGCATCTTCTGGGAGAACGTGTTCGAAGGCGTGGTCGCCGAGAAGGTGCTGACCGGCGATGAGCACAGCGCAGAAGCGATGCTGCAGCAGATGCTCAAGGACGAGGACAACATCCGCCGCGGCGAGGTGTATCTGGTCGGCGCCGGTCCCGGCGATCCCGACCTGCTCACTTTCCGCGCGCTGCGCCTGATGCAGAAGGCCGACGTGGTGGTGTACGACAATCTGGTGTCCAAACCCATCGTCGAGATGACGCGGCGCGATGCCGAGCGCATCTATGTCGGCAAGAAGCGCGACGACCACACCCTGCGCCAGGAAGAGATCAACGAACTGCTGGTGCGCCTGGCCAAGGAAGGCAAACGCGTGCTGCGCCTCAAGGGCGGCGACCCGTTCATCTTCGGGCGCGGCGGCGAGGAGATCGAAACACTGGCGGCAGAGAACATCCCGTTCCAGGTGGTGCCCGGCATCACTGCCGCATCGGGTGTCGCATCCTATGCCGGTATCCCGCTGACGCACCGCGACTATGCGCAGTCCTGCATGTTCGTCACCGGCCATCTCAAGGACGGCACCATGAATCTGGACTGGGCCGCCTTGGCGCGACCGAAGCAGACCGTGGTGGTGTACATGGGGCTGCACGGTCTGGATCACCTGTGTGCCAAGCTGGTCGAACACGGCATGCCGGATTCCACGCCCATCGCCATCGTGCAGCAGGGCACCACGCCGAACCAGCGTGTCATCACCGGCACCTTGAAGACATTGCCCGGCATCGCCGAACGCGAGAAGCCGCAGGCGCCGACACTGATCATCGTCGGCGGCGTGGTCACGCTGAGAGAAAAACTGGCCTGGTTCCATCCACAAAAACAATAGGGAGTTGTTCCGCAGTTCAATATAACAATCAGGGAGAGAAATAATGGTACGAATGACGATCAAGGGAATGTTGCTGTCTGCGTTGTTTCTGTTCGCCGGTGCTGCCCAGGCCGACGATGTGTTGCTCAAGCCTTTTGTGCTGGCCTCCAAGGGCGAGGGAACGGTCGTTGAAAAGAGCGCACAGGTAAAGACTGCGCTGAGCGCGGCCGGTTTTACCGTGGTGGGCGAATACGCACCGTATAGCGGCGCCAATATCGTCATCGTCACCAGCGATGAATTGAAGAAGAACGCCGCCGCGTCCGAGTTCGGCGGCTACGGTGCCGTGCAGCGCGTATCGGTCACCGAGGCGGGCAAAGAAGTGCAGGTCAGCTACACCAACCCGGTCTACATGTCGCATGTGTATCGCATGAGCGGCGACCTCGGCGGCGTATCGGCCGCTCTGGAGAAGGCGCTGGGCCGGGTGGAAGAGTTCGGTGCCAAGGGCATGCTGGCAAAACAGGCGCGCAAATACCACTACACCATCGGCATGGAATACTTCGACGAGCCGAGCGAGCTGGCCGAGTACGGCAGCTATGAGGAAGCCGTGCAGGCGGTGGATGCCAAGCTGGCGAGCAACCAGAACGGCGTGTCCAAGGTCTATCGCGTCGACATCCCCGGCAAGCAGGAGAGCGTGTTCGGCGTGGGCCTGAAAGGCAGCGACGATACCAAAGCCATGGACGACAAGTTCATCATGAACGAGATCGATTTCCGCGACGTGAAATCCACCGCGCACCTCCCGTATGAAGTCATGGTCTCGGGCAACAAGGTGTATGCGCTGTATGCGCGTTTCCGTATCGCGATCAACTTCCCCGATCTCAGCATGATGGGCAAGAACAGTTTCATGAACATCATGAAAGCGCCGGAAGCGATCCGCAAGGCGCTGGAAAAAACGGTCAAGAAATAATCGCAACAGGGGGGCGCATGTCTACAGAACTGATGGCAGCAGTGAAAACCGGCGATACCGCAACAGTACGGAATTTGCTGGCGGCCGGTGCGCATGTCGATAGCCGCGACGAGTCAGGCGCCACCCTGCTGATGCTGGCCGCCCAGGCGGGCGATCTCGAAATGGTGGAGATGCTGCTGGAGCGCAAGGCCGACGTCAACGCGGCCGACAGCGCAGGCTGGGGCGCACTGATGAAGGCCTGCTACAACCCGGAACTGAAGCGCGGCTTCGCCGATGTGGTGCAGGCGCTCATTGCTGCGGGTGCCAATATCGAGGCCGCCATCGGTTACGGTGTACGTCCGCTGATGCTGGCCGCGGGTTACGGCGAGACGGCCGTGGTCGAGGCGCTGTTGCAGGCGGATGCGGATGTGCTGGCGAAGAACGAGGGCGGCTACACCGCCCTGATGATGGTGAAGCAGAAACATTATGTCGACGTCGTCAACCTGCTGCACGAAGCCGAACAGCTCGCCGGACTGGGCGAGGGCAGTTGCGCCAGCAAGAATGCGCCCGGTGCCAACGTCATCACCTTCATGAAACGTCCCGGCGCGTGATCTTGCGCGCTAACCGACCGCAGCGAACGAGGTAACCATGGCCTACTTTATCTACCGCGTGACCGAATTTCCCATCAAGCAACTGGAGATGCTGGAACAGCACGAGACCTATCGCGAGGCATCGGCGCGGGCCAAGCATTTACGCGCCGAACTGGCGGAAGATTCGCGTTCGCTCATCAAGATGATCCATGCCGAAACGGAACTGCACGCCGAAGATCTGCTCAACGAAGTGCGCGAACCTGCCCCGCAGCTGGGGGACGACTAATCATGACGACATAAATCTACTATGCGACTGGATGGCTTCGTTGCGCGGTGCTCGGAATCCTCATGTACTTCTATGTACATTCCGGTTCCTGCGCTCCGTGCGCCTTGCCCTCCAGCCGCTCGTCACGATTTATGTCGTCATGAATAAGCATCATGGACGAAGCCGCCTACCGGCAGAAGTTCGCCGAGGTGGTGGCGCGCCCCTGTGTGTTCGAGAAGGCCCTGCTGGCACGCTGCGTCGCCTGCGAATGCGCGCAGCGGATGCAGATCGCCGAGCGTGAAGCGGCGACTTGTCGCGATGCGGCGAGTCATTCCCGTTGCCGGGAGATGCACGACCGGTTGCGCCACAGTTTCGCCTTTGCCTTGGGCAAGATGCACGACGAAGAGGTGCTGCCGCACGCGCAGGAGATGCGCGTGCAATGCGGCGGTCTCAAGGGATTGCGGCAGGTGCTGAACGGCGATGCCGAAGTGGCGAACGTGGATGCGCTGTCGGCAAACGCCTTGCGGCAGTGGGGTGATTTGGCCGGGATCCCCTGGTCTGAAGTCGTCCACGCCGCTGCGCAGTGTTACAAGGGCAGGCACGGCTGAAGGTAGTCACTCACAGACCTTGTCCAGCCGCTACAATGTCGAGTGTCTTAGTACGGGATATCATCCCGGCAAATATCAACCAGGAGCAAATGATGAGTTTTACTGAAGCAGATGTACAGAACGCGTTGAAGAACCTGATCGACCCGAATACGAAAAAGGATTTCGTCAGCGGAAAATCCATCAAGAACGTCAAGGTCAGCGGCAGCGACGTGACGCTGGATGTGTCGCTGGGCTACCCGGCCAAGAGCGTGTGGGCCGAGATCAAGGCGGCCATCGAAGCTCACCTCAAATCCGCACTGCCGGGCGCGGGAAAGATCGAAGCGACCGTCAGCAGCAAGGTCGTGCCGCATGCGGTGCAGCGCGGCGTGAAACTGGTGGATGGCGTGAAGAACATCATCGCCGTGGCGAGCGGCAAGGGCGGCGTGGGCAAGAGCACCACTGCGGTCAATCTGGCGCTGGCGCTGGCCGCCGAAGGTGCGCGCGTCGGCATGCTGGACGCCGACATCTACGGCCCGTCTCAACCCACGATGCTGGGCATCAGTGGACAACCGGATTCGGAAGATGGAAAGACCATGCTGCCGATGACCAACCACGGCCTGCAGGCCATGTCGGTCGGCTTCCTGGTCGACGCCACCGACACACCGATGATCTGGCGCGGCCCGATGGTCACCCAGGCGCTCGAACAATTGCTGCACCAGACCAAGTGGGACAACCTCGACTATCTGGTGATGGATCTGCCGCCGGGCACCGGCGACATCCAGCTGACTCTCGCGCAGAAAGTGCCGGTCACCGGCGCAGTCATCGTCACCACGCCGCAGGACATCGCGCTGCTGGATGCGCGCAAGGGACTCAAGATGTTCGAGAAGGTCGGCATCAAGATCGTCGGCATCGTCGAGAACATGAGCACCCACATCTGCTCCCAGTGCGGCCATGAAGAGCACATCTTCGGCGCGGGCGGCGGCGAAAAGATGTGCGCCGACTACAACACCGAATTCCTCGGCGGCCTGCCGCTGGACATCCGCATCCGCGAACAGGCCGACTCCGGCAACCCCACCGTGGTCGCCGATCCGGACGGCAACATCGCCAGGGTCTACAAGCAGATCGCGCGCCGCATCGCGGTGAAGGTCGCCGACATGGCGCAGGACCACAGCGCGGCATTCCCCAAGATCGTCGTCCAGAATACGTGATGTCCGATCTGACGCATTTTTCCGATTCGGGCCGCGCCCGCATGGTGGATGTGTCGGAGAAATCCAGCACGCAGCGCGTCGCTATCGCCAGCGGCGTGTTGCGCATGCAGCCGGAGACCCTGGCGCGCATACGCGAAGGCAGGATCGCCAAGGGTGATGTGCTGACCGTGGCCGATGTCGGCGCGGTGATGGCGGCCAAGCGCACGCCGGACATCATCCCGATGTGCCATGCCATAGCACTCAGCGGCGTGCAGGTCGAATTCAGCGAGATCAACGAACCGGATGCGCAAGGTTGCGTCGGTATCAGGGTCGTCACCACCGCCACTTGCGTCGGCCAGACCGGTGTCGAGATGGAAGCGCTGACCGCCGCCAACGTCGCATTGCTCACCATCTACGACATGTGCAAAGCCATCGACCGCGGCATGCGCATCGAGTGCGTGCAACTGGAAGAGAAGCGCGGCGGCAAGAGCGGCGTGTGGAAACGGGAGGCAAAATGATCAAGGTACTGTTCTTCGGTCCGGTGGCCGACCGCGTGAAGATGCGCGAGACGGAAGTCGAATTTTCCCCCGGCATGACCCTGCATGACGTCATCGCCCACCTCGGTATGCAACATCCGGGCGCATTCAGCATCGTCAGTTTCTTCGCCGTCAACCAGAACCAGGTTCATGACAAGCAGATGGCGTTGCAAGACAACGACGAGATCGCCCTGATGGCGAAGTTCAGCGGTGGTTGAGATGCTCGAACCGGTCCGTATCCAGCAAAAAGATTTTTTCCAGAACGAAGAGATAGACGCGCTCAAGGCCGGCTCGAAGCGTATCGGCGGCATCGCCACCTTCATCGGTTGCGCGCGCGACTTCTCCGAAGGGCGCGATGTCTCCGAGATCGGCTTCGAGGCCTATGGCAGCATGGCGCTGGCCGAAATGAAGAAACTGCGCGGTGAGGCCATCGAGAAATTCGGCCTGCTCGACGCGCGCATCGTGCACCGCGTAACGACAGTGAAAGCGGGCGACAACATCGTGTTCATCGCCGCTGCTGCTGAACACCGCGCCGCCGCTTTCGACGGCTGCCGCTGGATGATCGACGAACTCAAACAGCGTGTGCCGATCTGGAAGAAGGAGATCACGCCGCAGGGCGATTCCTGGGTGACTCCGCATCCATGATTCCTTACGTCATCAGTATCGTCGGTCATTCCGGCTCCGGCAAAACTACCCTGGTGGAGAAGCTTATTCGCGAGCTGTGCGCGCGCGGCGTGAGAGTCGCGACCATCAAGCATGCGCATCACAAGGTGGAGCTGGACACACCGGGCAAGGACAGTTTTCGCTACAAGGATGCCGGGGCGGTGATGAGTATGCTGCTCACGCGCGATGCCTTGCAACTGGTGGCGGATGCCAAGGATGAACGCGAGCCGGAGCAACTGGCGCAGCGTTTTCTGGGCGAGGCCGATCTGGTGCTGGCAGAAGGTTTCTCGCACGGGCCGGGCGTCAAGATCGAGGTGTTGCGGCGCGAATGCGCCAAGCCCGCGCGTTGCGCCATCGAGGATGGCCTGATCGCTATCGTCACCGATATGGATGAGGTCTATCCGCAACTGCCGCATTTCGGGCTGGAGGATGTGAAGGGTATCGTCGATTTCGTCCTGCAACGAGTTAAACAATGATCGAAGACTGCACCGCGCTGATACTCGCGGGCGGCGATTCGCGCCGCATGGGGCAGGACAAGGCGGTGCTGGTGCTGGACGGCATGACGCTGCTGGACCACGTCACTGCCGCCATGCAGCAGGTGTTCCCCAAAGTCGTTGTCAGCGTGCGCCAACTGCGCGCCGGGGTGGAGGTGTCGCAGGTGTGTGACGAGGTGGAGGTGTCGCAGGTGTGTGACGAGGTGGAGGTGTCGCAGGTGTGTGACGAGGTGGAGGTGTCGCAGGTGTGTGACGAGGTGGAAGCGAGCGGTCCGCTGGCCGGATTGCTCGCCGGGTTGGCGCAGGCTGATACGCCGTGGGTGTTCGCGGTGGCGTGCGACATGCCGTTTGTGACGCCGGCGGTGGTTCTCCATCTGGCGACTTTTCGGGATGGGGTTCAAGCAGTCGTGCCGATGATCGACGGCTATCCGCAGCCGCTCGCTGCGTTCTATGCGGCGAGTTCATTGGAAGCGATGCGTGCGAGTCTGGCGGCGGGCGACAAGAGTTTGCGGGGCATGTTGCAGAAGCTGGACGTGCGTTATGTGAGCGAAGCGAAATTGCGCGAGTGCGATCCGCAGTTGCGCAGTTTTGTAGATCTGGATACGCCGCAGGATTTTCAGGCGGCAAAAAAGTAGTTCGTCGTTCCCGCGAAAGCGGGAACCCAGTCGGTGAGAAGCTGGATTCCCGCTTTCGTGGGAATGACAACATCTGATTTTGTGGTGTGAGGATGTAATGGAAAAATTAACAGTGACCGCGGCGCAGCAGTGCGTGCTGGAATCGATCAAGTCGCTTGGGACTGAGAGTGTCAGGCTGGAACAATCCCTCGGCCGCGTGCTCGCCGAAGACATCCGCGCCAACCGCGACCAGCCGCCCTACGATGTCTCGGCGATGGACGGCTTCGCCTTGCGCAGTGCGGATGTGGCGAATGCGCCCGCGAAGCTGGAGATCATCGAGGACATCAAGGCGGGCGACATGCCGAGCAAGACCGTGCAGGCCGGACAGTGCGCGCGCATCATGACCGGCGCGCCGGTACCGCCGGGTGCGGATGCGGTGATCCGTGTCGAAGATACGCAAACGATCTCGGATACACAAGTGCAGATCAACGTCAGCGTGAAGTCGCGCTACGACATCCGTGATCGCGGCGAGAGCATGAAAAACGGTGAAGTGGTGTTGCCGGTCGGCACCGAGATCACGCCCGGTGCGGTCGGCATGCTGGCGATGGTGAAGCGCGCCAGCGCGGAGGTGTACCGCATGCCGCGCGTGGCCATCCTTTCCACCGGCGACGAGCTGGAAGGGCTGAACGATCCCTTCGATGCCAACAAGATCCCCGATGCCAACAGCTACGCGCTGATGGCGCAGGTGCAGGCGCTCGGCATCCAGCCCGATCTGCTCGGCATCGCCCGCGATGAACCGGGTCATCTGAAAGAGATGCTGCAGCGCGGCCTGCAATACGACGTGCTGCTGGTTTCCGGCGGCACCTCGGTCGGCGTGCACGACTATGTGCGTCCCACGTTGGAAGCACTGGGCGTGCAGATGAAGTTCTGGCGCGTGGAGATGAAGCCGGGGCATCCGATGGCATTCGGCGTTGCGCCGCTGACCTGGGTGTTCGGGCTGCCGGGCAATCCGGTCTCCAGCATGGTCTGTTTCGAGGAGTTCGTTGTGCCCGCATTGCGCCGCATGCTGGGTTGCACGCGCGTCTATCGCCGCACCATCAGTGCAAGACTGACGCATGACGTGAAGCACAAGCACAGCCGTACCGAGTTCGTGCGCGTGATGCTGAGCGGGGAAGCGGGCGGCTATGCCGCGACCTCGGCAGGCGACCAAGGCAGCGGTATTCTGGCTTCCATGTCCAGGGCGGATGGCCTGATGGTCGTGCCTGCGCAGAGCAAGGGCATGGCGGCGGGCGACAGGGTGACGGTGCAATTGCTGGACGGGGCCGAGTACCAGAACGAAGCCGGCGGGGAGTGGTGATTCCATTCCCATTTCATCGGTGAAACTGCGTTGCCTTCCTCGCTCACTCCTAGTCGTGCTAACTTGCACTGCCTTCGTCGCTCGCTCGTCTGCGCCTTGTTTGACCTTCGAAATAGAAATGGAATGATATGAAAACACGCATCGGTTTTGTGACGGTTTCCGACCGCGCCAGTCGCGGCGAATACGAGGACAAGGGCGGCCCGGCGATGCAGGCGTGGTTCGCGCGCGTGCTGACCAGCGAGTGGGAAGCGGTGGCACGGGTGATTCCCGACGAGCAGGCGCTGATCGAGAAGACGCTCATCGAGCTGTGCGATGCCGAAGGCTGTTCGCTGGTGGTCACCACCGGCGGCACCGGTCCCGCCTTGCGCGATGTGACACCGGAGGCAACTGAAGCCGTGTGCGAGAAGATGATGCCGGGCTTCGGCGAATTGATGCGCACCGCCTCGCTGAAATTCGTGCCCACCGCGATCCTGTCGCGCCAGACCGCAGGCATCCGCGGCAAGAGCTTCATCCTCAATCTACCCGGCAAGCCATCCGCGATCGATGATTGTCTCAATGCGGTGTTCCCCGCCATCCCCTACTGCATAGACCTCATCGAAGGCGCGTACCTGGAATCCGATCCGGCCCAGTGCAAGGCCTTCCGTCCGGCGCATGCCAAGCAGCTAAAGTGACTGGCGACATGGCCGGTTTCAGCGCGTACAATTGCCGCTGTTTTTCCCTGACCCGATGCATCGTAAGGAGAGTATTTTGGTAAACATTCGCACCTGGCTGTTGGCTGCTCTGTTCCTGACCTGTGCCCAGGCATACGCCGTCGATGCGCCCGATCCTTTCCTCGATGTCGTCGCACAATACAAGGCCGCAAAACCCAAACCCGAACTCTCCGAAGAAGCGCGCAAATATAAAGTGCAGGCCGAATTCATGGTGCAGGAGAAGCAGGCCGACAAGGCGATCGCGCTGTACGGCAAGGCGCTGGAGATCGCCCCCTGGTGGGCCGAAGGGCATTACAAGCTGGCGCTGCTGCTCGGCGAGAAAAAGAAATACCGCGATGCGATGAGCGAGATGCAGCGCTACCTGCTGCTCGCACCCGATGGCGCCGATGCCCGCGCCGCACAAGACAAGATATACCAGTGGGAAGTGGTGGCCGAACCGGTCGCGGTCAAAGTGTTCAACGACTGCCCGGAATGCCCCGAGATGGTCGAACTCCCCGCAGGCAGTTTCGACATGGGCTCGAAGAACGGCAAGCCGGACGAACTGCCCGTGCATCGCGTCACTCTCAAACCCTTCGCCATCGGCAAGACCGAAGTGACCCAGGCGCAGTGGCAAGCCGTGATGGGTACCAACCCGAGCAACTTCACCGGCTGCGGCGACACCTGCCCGGTGGAACAAGTGAGCTGGGATGATGCGCAGGCCTACATCAAGAAACTCAACGCCAAGACCGGCAAGAACTATCGCCTGCCGACCGAAGCCGAATGGGAATACGCCTGCCGCGCGGGAACGGAATTCGAATACTGCGGCGGCGACACCGTGGACAGCGTGTCGTGGAACGACATCAACAGCGGCAGCTTCTTCTTCAACACCCCGCACCCCGTCGCCACCAAACAGGCCAACGCCTTCGGCCTCTACGACATGAGCGGCAACGTGTGGGAATGGGTGGAAGACACCTATCACCCAAGCTTCGAAGGCGCACCCACGGACGGCAGCGCGAGGACAGACGGCTCCATGCGCGTGCTGCGCGGCGGCTCCTGGGGCTACGAGCCCAAGTTCGGCCGCGCCTCCGCGCGCATCCGTTTCAGCACTTCATTCCGTTACTACAGCCACGGGTTCAGGTTGGCGAGGTCGGTGCAGTAACCTCAATTGAAGGAGTGGGCGGCTGCTCACACCTTCTTTCATCAGTGGTCCTGATTGCACAAGCGCCCACTTCGGCAGTCAGAAACAGCCAGAGTAATAAGCCTGACAAGCTGTTCCTCGGCGGAAGCCGAACTAAGGAATCGTTAAATGATGCCCCCGTTTTACGTAGGACAGCGGGGATTATGCACACCTTTTCCGTTTGCCTGCCCGGAGGCTGAAACTAACAGCTGCGACCAATCATCAAGCAATACCCGTCTTACATCCAGCAAATCTCTGCTTGCACCCAAAGCTGACTAGTTTACGTTTAGCTAAACTATGCATTACAATTAATTGATAATTGCTTTACAATTACCTGCATATAGCTTTACATTTATTGGTGAATCATGATCGACGATTCGATGCTTACGCTGTTAAAGCTGGTATCCGACGATAGCAAGAACGTCGCTATCCGGCTTGCTACGGCGCAAAATTTTTCGAGACAGGCGGCTAGCGCCAGGTTGCGTGTCGCAGTGGCACAAGGGCTGATCACAAAGACTGGCGTAGGCCGGGGGGTTGAATATTCTCTAGTTGAGACTAGCCGGATCAGCGAGGAATACAATCGCGCAGGCCTGTCTGAAGACCGTGTGTGGCAATCACTGCTGGCCCCTGTCGTACGTGACCTGCCTGAAAATGTTCGGGACATCTGGAGGTATGGATTTACTGAAATGGTGAACAACGCTATCGATCACTCCGGTTCAGGCAAGATCAAGGTGTGGTGCGCGCGCAACGCTCTTTACACTCAGGCCTGGGTGTCGGACGACGGCGAAGGCATCTTCAACAAGATCCGGAAAGCGCTTCAACTATATGACCCGCGCGAGGCTATCCTTGAACTGGCTAAGGGAAAGTTCACCACGGATCCAGAACACCACTCTGGCGAGGGAATCTTTTTTTCCAGCAAGGTGTTCGACCTCTTCGACATCCGCTCCGGTAGTTTGCACTTCATGCACGACGATGGCCGCGACGACCTGCTGATCGAACGCCCGAAGAACGCACCCGGAACACTCGTCGTAATGCGCCTGCAGAACAACAGCAAACGCACGACAAAAGAGATCTTCGACAAGTTTGCCGCTCCCGAGGAATACACCTTCGCCAAGACCATCGTGCCGGTGAAACTCGGTCAGTACGAGGGAGAAAAGCTCGTGTCCAGGTCTCAGGCAAAGCGGTTGATCTTCAGGTTCGAGAAGTTCAGAACGGTGATCCTGGATTTTGCCGGGGTCGAGGAGATCGGCCAGGCATTCTCGGATGAGGTCTTCCGCGTCTTCCAGAAGGCGCATCCCAATACAAGTCTCGTCCCCGTGAACATGAGCGCAGCGGTGAAGGATATGGTCGCACGGGCGAAAGCGGGTTAATAAGCTGCGCCAGCCAAGTACCCCAGGGCTGTAGACTTCCGCTATCCATCACAAATTATTCTCGTTAGACGCCATTCATCCCGGGTAGACCGAAATGTCCGATTGCTGTTCTCCTTCCACATCCCTTCCGAAAAAACACCGCTGCCCGCGCAACGGCATCGAATATACCGAAGTTTCGGCCCGCACCATAGCGCACCATCTCAAGCAGCCATCGTCGTGGCAAGACTCGGGGCGGCGCTATTTCTTTTGCGACGATCCCGGCTGCGATGTCGTCTATTTCGGCGAAGACGATTCCGTCATCCTCAAGTCGCAACTCAGAACCAGGGTGGGCGTGAAGGAGGCGGATGACGATGCGCTGCTTTGCTATTGCTTCGGCATCACCAGGGCCGATGCGCTGGGCGATCCGGCGATCAAGGATTTCGTAGTAGACAAAACCCGGCAGGGTTTGTGCTTCTGCGAAACCAGCAATCCCTCCGGGCGGTGTTGCCTGAAAGACTTTCCAAAGCGCTGATCCTTCCTCGATTCATGCAGTTACGTGTTGGCGCAGCACTACTTATTTCCATTTGTTAAACATCAGGTTGTGCAATCTTGCGGCACCCGCTAAGATAGTCACCAATTACTTACTTGGTGAGCTGCAAATGACTGCACAAAGACTCAGATTGCTGGCGATCGGCGCAACTGTGCTCGGGGTGTTCGCATGGGTCGTGCTCACGCAGGGGCCTTTGGCACCGGTCAAGGTCACGGTGGAGAAGGTGCAGCTTGGGAATCTTTCCAACAGCGTCTTCGGCATCGGCATTTTGAAAGCCCGACGCAGCTACAGCCTGGCGCCAACCATGACGAGCCGGGTGCGAAGCGTGCTGGTCGATCAGGGCGACAGCGTCGTTGCCGGGCAGGTGCTGGCCGAGATGGATCCGGTCGATCTGGATGAGAAGCTGGCGGGCAGCCAGCGCGTGGTCGAGAAGACGGCCAATGCGATCCTCGCGGCGGAGGCGCAAATGAGCGAGGCGGAGAGTCGCCTGAAGACGATCTCGGCAACGCTTGCACGCTATGAGGATCTGCGCACCCGCGGCTTCGTCAGTCAGGAGATGCTGGATGCAAAGTTGCACGAGAAGAACGCGGCCGCCTCCGCGTTGACGGCAGCGTCGGCGAATCTGGCGTCGGCCCGCGATGAACACGCCAGGTCCCAGGCCGATATGCGCGGCCTCGGCAAGGCGCGCGCGCAGACCCGGTTGCTCAGTCCGATCGACGGGGTGGTGGTCGTCCGCTATGTCGAGCCGGGCAGCACGCTGGTGGGCGGGCAGATCGCACTGCAAGTCATCGACCCCAAAAGCCTGTGGGTGGAGACTAGGATCGCGCAGCAACAGGCAGGGCAGGTCCGGGTTGGGCAGGCAGCGGAGATCGTGCTGCGCTCGCAGCCACAGACGCCGGTGCCCGGCAAGGTCGCGCGCGTGGATATGGTGAGCGACGCGGTGACCGAGGAGCGCATCGTGAATGTCTCGCTCAACACGGCCAATGCCAGTATCGGCGAATATGCCGAAGTCACGCTCAAGCTGCCCGAACTGAGCAACACCAGAAGCATTCCGACGGCCGCCGTCAAGCGCGTCGACAAGCAGACTGGCGTGTGGGTCCTGCAAAACGGCAAGGTCGGGTTCAAACCGGTCAGGACCGGTCTGGCCACCATGGACGGGCATACCCAGATACTGGATGGTCTCGGCGACGACGAGATGGTCATCGTCTACAGCCAGCAACCCTTGCGTGCGGGCCTGAAGGTGAAGGTCGTTTCCGAGCTGGTGCGGGGCTAGCGTGATCAATCTGGCGAGCCGCGACATTCTGCACGGCTGGGGTAAATTCGTTTTTACCGGCATCGGCCTGGGATTGCTGATCGGCGTGACGCTGACGATGGCGGGCGTCTACCGCGGCATGGTGGATGATGCGCGGGTACTGATCGAGAATGCGGGCGCCGATCTGTGGGTGGTGCAGCAGGACACGCTGGGCCCCTACGCCGAACCATCCAGTGTGCATGACGATGTGGCGCGCGACCTGCTCGGGATGCCGGGCGTGCGCGAGGCGGGCAACGTGACCTATCTCACCATGCAGATCAGCCACAACCGCAAAGAGATCCGCGTGATGCTGGTCGGCTACGAGACGGGCAAGCCGGGTGAGCCATCCTATCTGGTCGCGGGTCGCCCGATCACGCAGCCGCACTACGAAGCGCTGGCCGACATCAAGACCGGTCTTTCCCTCGGCGACCGCATCAATGTCCGCCGCCATGAATACACGGTAGTCGGTCTGACGCGGCGCATGGTCTCTTCCAGCGGCGACCCGATGATCTTCATCCCGCTCAGGGACGCGCAGGAAGTGCAGTTCCTCAAAGACAACGATGCGCTCGTCAACGAGCGCGCGCGCACCGCGGCCAACCCCGCATTCAACCGGCCCGGCGTTCCCGGTCTGCTGGAAGCGGTGCAGGCCAGCCAGACATCGAGCCGTTTCGTGAATGCAGTGCTGCTGCGCACCACGCCGGGAGCGGAAGAAGCGGTGGCCGGGCAGATCGAGCGATGGAAACATCTGGAGGCCTACAGCAAGAACGAGATGGACGAGATACTGGTGGCGCGTTTGATCGCCACCTCGTCCAAGCAGATCTTCATGTTCCTGGTGATACTCGCCATCGTCAGCGCCGCCATCGTCGCCTTCATCATCTACACCATGACCCTGAACAAGGTGCGCGAGATCGCCGTACTCAAGCTGATCGGTGTGACCAATCGCACCATCAGCGCGATGATCCTGCAGCAGGCGCTGGGGCTGGGGCTGATCGGTTTTCTGGTGGGCAAGTTGTCCGCGACCCTGTGGGCGCCGTTGTTCCCGAAGTATGTGCTGTTGCTGCCGGGCGATGCGGTGCAGGGTTTCGTGCTGGTCATGCTGATGTGTTCCGTCGCCAGCGTATTCGCCATCCGCGCCGCACTACGAATCGATCCGGCGACGGCGATCGGTGGATAACATGCGCGAACCAGCTATTCATATCGAGAACCTGAAAAAGCGCTACGGCGGAGGCGAGACTGCGGTGGACGCGCTCAAGGGCGTGGACATGACCATCTGGCCGGGCGAAGTGGTGGGCCTGGTCGGTCCCAGCGGTTCGGGCAAGAGCACGCTGCTCAAATGTCTCGGTGCCGTGATCGAGCCGACTGCGGGGCGCATGATGCTGGGCGGACAGACCATCTTCGACGAGCAATGGCAGCTCGACGACCTGCGCACGTTGCGCCGCGACCGTATCGGTTTCGTGTTCCAGGCGCCGTATCTGATCCCCTTCCTCGATGTCACCGACAACGTCGCCCTGCTGCCGATGCTGGCCGGGGTGTCGAATGCGGACTCGCGCATCCGCGCGCGGGAATTGCTGGATGCGCTGGATGTGGGGCACCGGTCCAAGGCCAATGTTTCGCAACTGTCGGGGGGCGAACAGCAGCGTGTCTCCATCGCGCGCGCGCTGGCCAATCATCCGCCGGTCATCCTGGCCGATGAACCGACAGCGCCGCTGGATAGCGAGCGGGCGCTCAACGTGATGCGCATCCTCAACCGGATGGCGGAGCAGTACCAGACCGCCATCATCGTCGTCACCCATGACGAGAAGATCATCCCGACGTTCAAGCGCATCTATCACATACGCGACGGGCGCACCTACGAAGAAGCCGGTGAAGGCCGGCAGGTATAGTTTTGAGGAGGAGAACAGCATGAATCAGGAACCCGTGAAAAGAAGACTCAGTTCGGAAGAACGGCAGAGCGAGATCATCCGCGTGTCGATCGAGCTGGCCGCCGAGAAGGGGGTCGACAGCGTCACCACGCAAGACATGGCCGATGCCATGCAGCTCACGCAGGGTTCCATCTTTCGTCATTTCGCCACCAAGGACGACATCTGGATCGCGGTGATGGAGTGGATACGCGACCGCCTGATGAAGGTGGTCGGCAAGGCTGCCGCCGAGGCGACCGATCCACTGGATGCCGTCGAGCGCATGTTCTTTGCGCACATTGCTTTCATCAGCAAGCATCCGGCCATCCCGCGCCTGCTGTTCTCCGAGTTGCTGCACAAGAAGAACAGCAAGTTGCGCCAGCTCATCGAGGGCATCATCTCCGGCTACGAGGCCAAGATCACCGGCCTGCTGGAAGAGGCCAAATCGCAGTCGCTGGTGTCCGCCGACCTCGACAGCCAGAGCGCGGCCGTGCTCTACATCGGCATGATCCAGGGGCTGGTCATGCAGTCCACGATCTTCGGCGGAAAACGCGCCCTGCATCAGCAGGCGGAGAAGACCTTCCCGATCTTTTTGCATGGCATCAAGACACGCAGTCGCACCGACTGACCATCAATCACGAAAGGAATCATATGAAGAAGTACCTGTTTGCCGCCGCATCTGTCGCCACCCTTGCATTCTCTGTCTCGTTGGCTCAGGCCGCAGAGCCGCTGCAATTCCAGAAAGTGATGAAAGAGCTGGGGAAGAACATGCAGACCGTCGCCGACGGTATCTCGCGCGAGGACTGGGAGCTGGTGGCGAAGACCGCGCCGCTGATCGCGCAGCATCCGCAGCCGTCGGCAGAAGAGAAACAGCGCATCATCAGTTTCATGGGGATGCAGATGCCGAAGTTCAAATCCTTCGACATGCAGACGCATGAGGCGGCACATGAACTGGAACATGCGGCGCACGGGAAGAACGGGCAGAGCGTCATCGATGCCTTCCACAAGGTGCAGTCATCCTGTCTGAGTTGCCACCAGGCGTTCCGCGCACCGTTCGTAAAACACTTCTACGGTAAGTCCGGCGAGTGAGATCGTCCGGCATCGATAACGCGCACACAAAGGAAACATAATGAAGAATTGCAGATTGAGCTGGTCATTGGTGACCGTACTGGCCATCGTCGTCGCCATATTCAGCTATAAGTTCACCGTGGGTAATGTGGCGCCGTCCGATGACGGACGCCAGGCCGTCCTGCTGAGCAAGGATGAGCGCAATGCCCTGTTGCTGGAGATGCGTACATGGTTGCAAAGCTCGCAAGGCATCCTGGCGGCGGCATCAGAAAATAATTTCGATGAGGTGGTCAGATCGGCTACCGCATCCGGGATGGGAGCCGAGGCGACAACCCCGGGTTCGCTGTTCAGGAAACTGCCCGTGGAAATGAAGGCGCTGGGTTTCGATACCCGGAGAAAATTCGATGACATCGCCGCCGACGCGGGGAAATCCAAAGACAAAGGTCGCGTCGTGGCAAAATTGAGCGTCGCCATGAATAACTGCATCGCCTGCCATGCGATGTACCGCTTCGTCGAAACCGATTAACTCAAGTCAAACCCTTATGATGATCATGCCTGGATTCTGGAAAAACTTCACCGCCGCACCGCACCGCGTCATGTTCTTCGGCGGCGCGGTGCAGACGCTTGCCGTGATGCTGTGGTGGCTGGTCGAGTTGGCGACGCGCTCGGGGATGTTCGGCCAGCCGCTGACATGGAGTATCGCGCCAAGCGCCGCGCATACCTGGCTGATGATATATGGGCTGTTCCCGTTCTTCATGTTCGGTTTCCTGATGACCACCTTTCCGCGCTGGATGGGTGGCTCGGAGATCCCGGCGCGACGTTTTGTGCCGGCATTCATGCTGCTCATGCTGGGAGCGACCGGCTTTTATGTCGGGCTCTTTGCGGATGGCCGGATATCGCTTGCCGCGACCATCAGCATGTTGGCGGGCTGGGGCATGGCGCTGTACGCATTGTTGCGCGTATTGCTCGACACAGGGCATCCTGACAAGCGTCATCCCGTCGTTCTGTTCATCGCGCTTGTCATGGGGTGGTGCGGTCTTGCCAGCTACGCGGGCTGGTTGCTTACTGACGATGCGAGTTATCTGAATCTCTCCATCCAGGCCGGACTGTGGTTTTGCCTGCTGCCGGTATTCGCCAGTGTCGGCCACCGCATGATCCCCTTCTTCACCGGCAGCGCGCTGCCGCAGAATGTCGTGCCGCGTCCCTACTGGCCATGGTGGACCATGCTGGCGGGCAGCGTGGCGCATGGTCTGCTCAAGTTTGCCGATGCAGGCGCATGGCTATGGCTGAGCGATCTGCCCTTGGCCGTCGCGGCACTCTATCTGAGCCACGTCTGGGGATTCCGCCGCAGTCTCGCTGTCCCGCTGCTCGCGGTGTTGCATGTGGGCTTTGCCTGGCTGGGAATTGCCATGCTGCTGTTCGGTATCCAGAGCATCCTGGTCTCTTTCAGCCCGGACGGCACTTTCATTTGGGGCCTAGCGCCGCTGCATGCACTGACCATCGGCTGCTTCGCAACGCTGATCATCGGCATGGGAACGCGCGTCACGCTCGGACACTCCGGTCTGCCCATGAAAGTGGATGTGCCGATCAGGCTGATGTTCGCGGGGATACAGGTCGTTGCGCTGATGCGCATGCTGGCGGATATACTGCCGGTGCAATCCGGCTACTGGCTTTATGTCGCGGCTGCGGCGGTGTGGCTGGCCTGTTTCATTCCCTGGGTGTTGCGCTACTTGCCGGCTTACTGGCGTCCCCGTGCCGATGGGCAAGCGGGTTGAGCGGGAAGGTGTCGGATCTGTTCTGAACTACCCGTCTTGTCCGGAACGAACAATGGCGCCAGAGGCGCCATTGTTTTGTGCTGCAAAGACCGAACCGGATGCACCGAGCACGGCGCATCCTCTCAACTCATCAGTCCTTCTTCTTCATCATGAACACGATCGCGATGGCAGCGACGACGAGGCCAAGCAGCCATGCCCAGTATTTCTCCAGGAAACCTTTTTCTTCCACTGGCGCAATGGGTGTCTCTACCATTGCGGGCGCAGGGGCCGGAGCCAGTTCTGCTACGGGGGCGGGTGCAGGAGCCGGTGCGGCTACGGGTGCAGGCTCAACGGCTTTGGGTGCGGCGACCTTGGCTTTGGCTTTTTTTCTGGCCTTCTTGACGACCGGCTTGGGGACTTCTTCCGTGGTGCTGGCGACCGGTGCGGGTGCTGGCTCGGCTACCACTTCCGGTGCGGGCGCAGGGGCCGGCTCGGCTACGGCGGCGGGTTGTGCGGCGACAGGAGCCGGTGCAGGCTCAACGACGGCTTCCTCTTTGGGCTTGGTTGCGCAGGCCGACAGGGTCAGCGCGGCAAAAAGCAGTGCAGCCGGCAGGGCTAATTTATTCATTTCGGACATGGTGTTCTCCAAAAGAGACGGTTGAAAAGGTGCAGACGGGAACAATCCTCCCATAGTTAGCCTTGGCAGGCAAACATTCGGTGTGGCATCCATGCCGCAGCGTTTACCCGGGCAATGACCCGCATCGTCGGCATCCTGAATATAATGCGTCACCAGTGTGACGGGCGAAGGTGTGAACGATGTTCAGTCTGTTTGAAGGAAAGCCGGATCATCCCCTGTTCGACCTCGACGAGGCGAGGCGGCTGATTGCCGAGTTGCCGGAGGACGATCTGTCCAAGGCGCTGGAGGACATCACCTTCTGGCTCGATTCGATCAAGTCCACCAAGGGGTTCCAACCCGAACAGCGCGCCACCATCATCCTGTTGCTGGACGAGACCGCGCTGACTATCTACACCGGATTCCTGCACCAGTATCTGAGCGCACCGCACCTGCAGGACTTCAAGGGCGTGCACCAATGGCAGGGCATCCACGCTTATGCCAGGGCGCTGTCCGAGGCGTATGCCGCGAGCGTGGAAGAATATCGCGCTACTGACAAGCACACCTTCGAGAGGCGCCAGCAGATGCCGCTGCTTTGCGTGCGCTGGGGGCGCGCCATCGGCGAGCAGATGAAGCTGGAACTGATGCGTTACCTCGATATCGAGCTCGCGCTGTGGCAGCAGATCGCGGCCTGCCAGCGTTTCATCGAGGCCGAGCAGATCGCCGAGAACATGGTGCTGGCCTATGCGGGCAACGTCATCCATGCCAGCCCGCAGCGCGAACTGTTGCGCGTGCTGATGATGTATGTCGCCGCACCGGACGAACTGGCGCCGGACCAGATCGAGGTGAGCTACCGCATCGCCGGACGTTTGTGCAGCTTCTTCGATCTCAAGCCGGCAGCGGATACCGACTGCCCTTATCAGTTGGATATTGCCGCAGGCACTGCGCCGCAGAACGTGCAGGGCGAGACAGCGGCGGACCTGCGCTATTTCGGTGCGGTGCGCGCACTGGCAGCGGTGGACAAGATCGAGAAACAGAACGAGGACGATCCGGTCTGGCAGGAGCGGCGCTTCGGCAGCGAATTCACCCCCGGCGGCAAGCTTACCGTACTCAAGCATCTGCTGACCTGGTGGGCGGCACAGCCGCCGCTGCACCATCAGGACCATCGCGCCATCAATACCACCGTCGAGGTGATACACGGTTTCCGCCTGATCAGCCAGATGGTGACGCGCATCGAACTGGTCGCTGCCGATGCCGAGAAACAGCAGGCGAGCAGGATCGGTCTGGCCGCGGAAGAGGAGATCGATTTCAGCGCCGAAGTGTGGACCGTCAGCGACATCAGTCTCGACGAGATCGGCATCAAACTGGCCAAGAGCGCGGGTGCCTGGGTCAAGGTCGGCGACCTGTGCGGCATCAAGACGCAGAACAATCCGCTGTGGTGGGTCGGCGCGATCCGGCGCATCCACACCGATGCCGACAACAACGTTCATCTGGTTGTTGGCATCATCGCCAAGAAGCCGCTTTCCATCTGGCTGCGCGCGCTGGGCAAGGGCGCGGAAAAGGCCTCCAACTGGGAGACCAGTTCCGGCTCGTTTCAGTACACCTACCTGCCGGCCATCCTGATGCCGGATGCGCAGAACAGTCTGCGCAACGCCACCCTGCTCATGGAGACCGGCGCCTTCGTGCCGGGCAACTTCTATCAGGCGCTGATGGGCGATAACAGCCGCGACATCAAGCTGGTGCGCCTCATGGCGGAGGGCGAGGACTACGAGCAGGTAGGCATCGAGTGGGCGGGGCAGGCCTAAAACAAGCTGGAAGCAAACGGAAAAGGCGGCTAACATTCGGTCTTACATAACGAATTCCAGTATTTCCTGGCAGTATTCCCATGCGCATCCTTATCAGTAACGACGACGGCTATTTCGCGCCGGGCTTGGCCTGTCTGGCCAAACATCTTTCCGCTATCGCCGAAGTGACTGTGGTCGCGCCGGAACGTGACCGCAGCGGCGCCAGCAATTCGCTTACGCTCAACCGTCCACTCAATCTGAAAAAAGCACCGAGTGGTTTCTATTACGTCGACGGCACACCCACCGATTGCGTGCACATGGCCGTCACCGGCATGCTGGACACGCAGCCGGACATCGTGGTCTCCGGCATCAATTCCGGCGCCAACATGGGCGACGACACCATCTATTCGGGCACGGTGGCCGCCGCGACCGAAGGCTTTTTGCTCGGCATCCCGGCCATCGCCATCTCGATGGCAAAGCATGACCCGGTACAGTACGACACGGCAGGCAGGGTGGCGGTGGAGCTGGTGCAGCGCTTCATGAAAGAGACCCCGCATCCCTGGCTGCTCAACGTCAACGTGCCGGACGTGCCTTACGAAGAACTGCAAGGCATGGAAGTCACCCGTCTCGGCAAGCGCCACAAGGCCGAACCCGTCATCAAGAGCACCAATCCGCACGGTCAGCCGGTGTACTGGGTCGGCCCGGCGGGCAAGGCGCAGGATGCGGGCGAGGGCACCGATTTCCACGCCACCTCGCAGCGCCGCGTCTCCATCACGCCGTTGCAGATCGACCTCACGCAATACTCGCAACTGGATGCGGTGCGTTCGTGGTTGACTGCGGGCGGGACGCAAAAGTGAATCTCCGCCTCTCCGGCATCGGCATGACCTCCGCACGCACACGCGGCCGGCTGATCGAGCGTCTGCGCGCCGAAGGCATCGCCGACGAGACGGTGCTGGCGGCGATGAACGAGATCCCGCGCCACATCTTCATCGACGAAGCGCTGGCGACGCGCGCCTACGACGATGTGTCGCTGCCTATCGGCCACGGCCAGACCATCTCGCAACCCTACATCGTGGCGCGGATGACCGAAGTGCTGCGCAACGGCAAACAGCTCAACCGCGTGCTGGAGATCGGCACCGGCTGCGGCTACCAAGCTGCGGTGCTGTCCAAGGTGGCGAAAGAAGTCTATTCCGTCGAACGCATCCAGCCGCTGTACGAACGCGCCAGGAAGACGCTGCGCGAACTCAAGATCAACAACGTCAACCTGCGCTATGCGGATGGCTCGGCGGGCCTGCCGGATGCTGCACCGTTCGACGGCATCATCATGGCCTGCGCCGCGCCCGCGCCCGCGCTCTCGGCCGTGCTGCGGGAGCAGCTGGTGGTCGGTGGTAGAATGGTTCTGCCGATGGGGACGCAGGAACAATACCTGTACCTGATCGAGCGCGATGAGAGCGGCTTCCGCGAAAGCCGTCTGGAAGCTGTCAAATTCGTACCGCTGGTGATGGGGAAAGCATGAAGATGAAGAATTCGCAGTGGGGATCATTGGCATTGGCCGCTGTCATGCTGGCCGGTTGCGCCGTCCCCGCCTCGAACGGTCGCCGTGCGCCCGTCATGGAATACGGTGCGGATAAACGTCCGGTCGCCGCCGCGCCGGTCCCGGAAAACAAGAAACCGGTGATGGATTCGGAATACGAGACAGTCACGCGCATCCATACCGTGCAGAAGGGCGACACGCTTTACAGCATCGCCTTCGTCAACGGCGTCGATTACCGCGACGTGGCGGAATGGAACGACATCGACAATCCGGCGGAGATCAAGATCGGCCAGTCGTTGCAGTTGCGCATCCCGGTGGCGGGAACATCGAATCAGGCCAATCTGCCGCGACCGATCATGGATTCGCAGGTGGCAGAACAACCGGCTGAAGTGAAGAGTTATCCCAAGGTGGGCAAGCTGGCCTACACCGAGAGCGCACTGGTGCAGGCGGAACGGTTGCAGAACGCACCCGCCGGTACGGTCACTGCGAAACCGGTGGTCGCAACGCCAACGCCGATGCCGACACCAACGTCCAGACCGAAGCCGGTTGACGTTGCCATCAGAGTGGATGACGAAGCCCCGCTGGACTGGGGCATGCCGACCACCGGCAAAGTCATCGCCGGATATTCCGAGACCGACAACCGCAAGGGCGTGGACATCGCCGGACAGAAGGGGCAGTCCGTGGTGGCCAGCGCCTCCGGCAAGGTGGTGTACAGCGGCAGCGGCCTGCGCGGTTACGGCAAACTCATCATCATCAAACACAACAAGACCTACCTCAGCGCCTATGCGCACAACGAGCAGATACTGGTGAAAGAAGGCCAGAGCGTGAACAAGGGCCAGAAGATCGCCGAGATGGGCAACAGCGACGCCGACCAGGTCAAGTTGCACTTCGAGATCCGCAAGATGGGCAAGCCGGTCGATCCGGCCAAGTATCTGCCGCTGGCGAAGTCCTGAGCGGGCCGTGAACAGCGACGGTCTGACCACCACCGACCACAGCCGCGACAGCGCCGGACTGCGCTATGTCTATCCGGTCGTATCGCGCCGCGCGGGCGGCGTTTCCATCGGCATCAATCTCAATCCCAACAATGCCTGCAACTGGCGCTGCATCTACTGCCAGGTGCCCGACCTCACGCGCGGCACTGCGCCGCCGGTCGATCTGGCCCTGCTGGAAAAGGAACTCAGCGGTTTCCTGCACGAGTTGCAGCACGGTGATTTCATGCAGCGCGTGCCGCCCGAGGCGCGCCGCATCAACGACATCGCCATCTCGGGCAACGGTGAGCCGACCAGTGCGCAGGAATTCAACGAAGTCATCGAGCTCATTGGCAGGCTCAAGCCCTCTGGTCTCAAGCTGGTACTCATCACCAACGGCAGTCTGATGCAGCGCGAGAATGTGCAGCAGGGCCTGCGCCGCATGGCGCAGTTCAACGGCGAAGTCTGGTTCAAGCTGGATCGGGCCAGCGAAGACGGCATGGCGCGGGTCAACGATACGAAAACGACGATGGAAAAGGTTCGGCAGAACCTGATCGCCGCCATTTCAAATTGTCCTGATACCTGGCTGCAAACCTGCTGGTTCGCGCTGGATGGTGTTGCGCCGACCAGTCGGGACGAAGACGACTATGTTGATTTCCTCAAAAGCCTGCTGCGCGGTGGCATCAAGCCGCAAGGTGTGTTGCTCTACGGTTTGGCGCGACCCTCGTTGCAGGTGGAGGCGCCGCGCCTGAGCGCCCTGCCGCAAGCTGATCTGGAACGTTTCGCGGCCCGTATCCGCAAGCTCGGCGTGGATGTGCGGGTGACGGCCTGAGCGGTCTGCGCAAGCCCCTTACAGCAGGCTTACAGCCGGCAAAAATTATCGCCAAACCTGCTTTCGAGGCAGGGTCAAATGTTACAATTCTCCGGTTGCGTGCCGAACCGATTGGACATTCCCAGTGATTAAAAAAATACTCGTCGCCAACCGAGGAGAGATCGCAGTTCGCATCGTGCGTGCGTGCTCGGAGATGGGCATCAAGTCGGTCGCCATCTATACGGATGCGGATCGTCAGGCATTGCATGTGAAGAAAGCGGATGAAGCCTACAACCTCGGTTCAGAGCCGGTCTCCGGCTATCTGAATGCGCATAACATCGTCAACGTCGCCGTGACTTCCGGTTGCGATGCTCTGCATCCCGGCTACGGTTTCCTTTCCGAGAATCCCGAGCTGGCCGAGATCTGCGAACGCCGCGATATCAAGTTCATCGGCCCGAACGCGGACGTGATCCGCCAGATGGGCGACAAGATCCAGGCGCGCAATGCCATGATCGCCGCAGGCATCCCTTGCGTGCCGGGCAGCGACGGCAACCTCGCCGATGTCGAAGAAGCGCGTGTGCTGGCCAAACAGATCGGCTACCCCGTCATGCTCAAGGCCACCAACGGCGGCGGCGGGCGCGGCATCCGCCGTTGCGACGACGAGAAGGACCTGCTCGCCAATTACGATCGCGTGATCTCGGAAGCGAGCAAAGCGTTCGGCAAGCCGGAAGTGTTCCTCGAGAAATGCGTGGTCAATCCCAAGCACATCGAAGTGCAGGTGCTGGGCGACAGCCACGGCAACGCCATCCACCTGTTCGAGCGCGACTGTTCCATCCAGCGCCGTAATCAGAAGCTCATCGAGATCGCTCCGTCGCCGCAGATCACGCCGGAGCAGCGCGAATACATCGGCGCGCTGGCGGTGAAGGCCTGCCATGCGGTCAGTTACGAGAACGCGGGCACGGTCGAGTTCCTGCTCGACCAGAGCGGCGATTTTTATTTCATGGAAATGAACACGCGCGTGCAGGTCGAGCACACCGTGACCGAATCCATCACAGGTATCGACATCGTGCAGGAGCAGATACGCATCGCCGACGGCCTGCCGCTGCAATACAAACAGGAAGACGTGCAGTTCCGCGGCTTTGCGATGGAGTTCCGCATCAACGCGGAAGACCCCAAGAACGGTTTCCTGCCCAGCTTCGGCAAGATCACGCGCTACTACGCACCGGGCGGTCCCGGTGTGCGCATCGACGCCGCCATGTACAGCGGCTATGTCATCCCGCCGTATTTCGATTCGATGTGCGCCAAGCTCACCGTCTGGGCGCTCACCTGGGAAGGCGTGGTCGAGCGCGGACGCCGTGCGCTGAGCGACATGGTGGTGTACGGCGTGAAGACGACCATCCCGTACTATCAGGAGATATTGAAGCATCCGGATTTCCGGGGCGCGGATTTCAACACCAGTTTCGTTGAAACGCACCCCGAGCTGGTCGATTACATCACCCAGGTTCCGCCGGAACTCAGGGCGGCGGTGATCGCGGCGGCGATCGCGGCGCACGAAGGTATCTAACATCAATCTTTACGTAAGTTAACACCATGGCAAAGACACAAATCTCCGAACTGGTCCTGCGCGACGGACACCAATCCATGATCGCCACGCGCATGCGCACCGACGACATGCTGCCCATCTGTTCCAAACTGGACAGCATCGGTTTCTGGTCGCTGGAAGCATGGGGCGGGGCGACCTTCGATTCCTGTGTGCGCTTCCTGAAAGAAGATCCATGGGAGCGTCTGAAACGTCTGCGCAAAGCATTGCCGAACACGCGCATCCAGATGCTGCTGCGCGGCCAGAATCTGCTCGGTTATCGCCACTATTCCGACGACGTGGTGCGCGCTTTCGTGAAGAAGTCCGCCGACAACGGCGTGGACGTGTTCCGCATCTTCGACGCGATGAACGACATGCGCAATCTGCGCGTCTCCGTCGAGGCGGTGAAGAAGTCGGGCAAGCATGCCGAAGGCTGCATCAGCTACACCACCAGCCCGGTGCATGACATCGCCACCTTTGCCACCATGGCTGCCGAACTGGAAGCGCTCGGCTGCGATTCCATCGCCATCAAGGACATGGCCGGTCTGCTCACGCCGTATGCCACTTTCGAACTGGTCAAGGCACTGCGTACCGCCGTCAGCGTGCCCATCCACCTGCACAGCCACTCCACTTCCGGCCTGTCCGCGATGTGCATCCTCAAGGCGGTGGAAGCGGGTGCCACCATGCTCGATACCTGCAACTCATCCTTCGGCGAAGGTGCCAGCCATTCCTCGACCGAGAGCGTGGTCGCCGCGCTGCGCGGCACCGAATACGACACCGGCCTCGACCTTGGGGCGATGCAGGAAGTCACTGCCTACTTCGTCGAAGTGCGCAAAAAATACTGGCAGTTCGAGAGCGCCTTCACCGGCGTCGACACGCGCGTGCTGGTCAACCAGGTGCCCGGCGGCATGATCTCCAACCTGTCCCACCAGCTCAAGGAGCTGGACGCGCTCAACCGCATGAATGAGGTACTGGCCGAGATCCCGCGCGTGCGCGAGGACATGGGCTACCCGCCGCTGGTCACGCCGACCTCGCAGATCGTCGGCACCCAGGCGGTACTCAACGTGCTGACCGGCGAACGTTACAAGTCCGTCACCAATGAAGTGAAGAACTACCTGCTCGGCCAGTACGGCAAAGCGCCCGGCAAGATCAACGAGAAGATCAGGGCTCAGGCGGTCGGTGATGCCGAAGTGATGACCTGCCGTCCCGCCGATGTGCTGGAAGACGAGATGAACCGCCTCAAGGTCGAGAGCGAGACCTTCGCGCAGAGCGAAGAGGACGTGCTCACCTACGCCATGTTCCCCGACCTGGGCAAGACCTTCCTGCAGGAGCGCAATGCCAACACGCTCAAACCCGAAGTGTTGCAGCCCAAGGAAGCAGCCACCCACACCACCGAGCGGTACGCGCCCAACGAGTTCAAGGTCACCCTGCACGGCGAGACCTTCCACATCAAACTCACCGGCAGCGGCCACCACGGCGAGGAGCAACGCCCGTTCTATGTCTCGGTGGACGGCATCTCGGAAGAGGTCATGATCGAGACCCTGAACGAGATCGAGGTCGGCGGCGGCAAGGGCAACGGCAAGAAGAAGTCCTCCGCATCGCTGCAGTCCGGCGGCAGCACTCGTCCGCGTCCCTCGCATCAGGGCTGCGTCACCACCGCCATGCCCGGCACCATCGTCGATGTCAAAGCCAAGATCGGCGGCAAGGTCGAAGCGGGCGACGGCGTGCTGGTCATCGAAGCCATGAAGATGGAGAACGAGATCCAGGCCCCGGCGAGCGGGGTCATCATCAGCGTGCATGTGAAGAAGGGCGACAGCGTGTCGCCGGACGAGACGCTGGTGGAGATCCAGTGCACTGAATAGAAACGGGAGCTGGGTATAAAACGAAACGGGGTGCGATTTCACACCCCGCTTTGGTTTCTGTGGCTGTAACCGGTTCGGTCTATTGGATCGTCTTTACGAGCCGGAAGCCTATGTTGTTGCTGCGGCCGTTTTGGCTGAATCCGAAGCGTCTGGCCCCTTGGGTGGATTGTGCATCGCTGTACCACGAACCGCCGCGAACCACGCGATTGTCACCATCTCCTATCCAGGCGCTACCATTCGTTGGAGCACCCTTGAAGTCTTCGTGCCAGCAGTCTTCGACCCATTCCCACACATTGCCGCTCATGTCATAGATGCCCCAGGCATTGGAGCGTTTTGTGGAAACCGGGTGGGTTGTGCTGTTGGCATTGCCCTGGTACCAGGCGCTGCTGTCGATATTCTCGCTTCCACAGTATTCGCTTTTCATTCCTGCCTGGCATGCATAGGCCCATTCCTGCTCGCTCGGTAAGCGGTACAGCTTGCCGGTTCGGGCATTGAGGCGCTTGATGAACTCTTTTGCTTCGTTCCAGCTGACGTTCTCTACCGGGCAGTCACTACCGCATTTGTAGAATTCACTCGGATTGCTTCCCATGATGGCCCTCCATTGGCCTTGGGTCACCTCTGTCGTGCACATGGCGAAGGGTTTGGCGATCTTCACCTGCAAAGTCTCTTTGCTGCCCAGTTTGGGCGGCGGGATTATCGAGAACAGCATCGAGGTACCGCCCAGCATGGTGCCGCCAGGGATCTCGACCGGTTTTCGTCCTGCATTGGTTTTTGGCGATCCCATCTCGAAGCTGCCCGCATGGATCACGACCATCTCGGGACAATCGGTATCCGCCCGTGATTGAAGAGGAACTGCGATCAGACAAAGAGTGGAGATGGTGATTCCGAACAGATTTTTCAGTTTGGATTTGATCATTTTCAATGACTTCGTGATGTTTGCATGTTCCTCAACCTGTGTAGAGGGCGGAATCATTCTAGCCGAAACGGGGCGGGATGCGTAAAGACGAACGCAGTATCGTAGTCTTTTTCTCTGTTTTATCGATCCGGGACAGTCGCGACTGAATCAGGCCCGCATTCCGTTCCCGGAGGTGAAACGCGCTCCGTAAAGAGTGCGTTTCACCAGGCTCCGCATACTTTCATGCCCGGCGCAATACAGGATCAGTTCGGTTCCTTGTATTGCGCCTCCAGCAACTTCGCCTGCGCCGCGGCCAGTCGCGCGATAGGCACGCGCGGGCCTGAGCAGGAGACGTAGTTGAGGCCGATGTGGTGGCAGAAGCGGATGGAGCCGGGGTGGCCGCCGTGTTCGCCGCAGATGCCGACCTTGAGTTCGGGGTTGGTCTCGCGTCCTTTGCCGACCGCCATCTTCATCAGTTGTCCCACGCCCTTGATGTCGAGCACCTCGAACGGGTTGTCTTCCAGGATGCCGGTCTCGGTGTAGGCGGGCAGGAACTTGTTCTCGGCATCTTCGCGGCTGAACGAGAAGGTCGCCTGGGTCAGGTCGTTGGTGCCGAAGGAGAAGAACTCGGCGGTCTCGGCCATGCGTCCGGCTCGCACGCAGGCACGCACCACTTCCAGCATGGAGCCGAACTTGAATCTCACGTTGATGCCGTGGGTCGCGTTCACTTCCTCATGGATGCGCTGCACGTAGCTGTGGATGCGCTTGAGTTCTTCCACGGTCGCCACCTGCGGCACCATGATCTCGGGGTATATCTCCAGGCCTTCCTTGGCGCACAGCGCGGCGGCTTCAAGGATCGCGCGTATCTGCATCGAGTAGATCTCGGGATAGGTGATGCCCAGGCGCACGCCGCGATGGCCCAGCATGGGGTTGACCTCGGCCAGCGCGCGGACCTTCTTCAGCACGATCTCTTTCCGGCTGATCACGTCTTCTTCCAGATGCGATTCCTTGAAATCGCCCAGTCCGCCCATGAGCTTGGTCAGACCGTCGGCATATTGCTGGTACAGCTTGGGGTTGAGCAGCTTGAGCGTGTCCGGCAATTCTTCCAGCCCCTTGATGGTGTCGCGCAACTGGTGCAGGTGCGCGATCTCCAGTTCCAGCTGCGCGGCGGTGGGCAGGAACTCGTGCATCGGCGGGTCGAGCAGGCGCACGGTGACGGGCAGGCCCTTCATCGCCTTGAAGATGCCCTTGAAGTCGGCGCGCTGAATCGGCAGCAGACGGTCGAGTGCGGCCTGGCGTTCTTCCGGTGTCTCGGACAGGATCATCTCCTGCACGATGGGCAGGCGGTCGGTGCTGTTGAACATGCGCTCGGTGCGGCACAGGCCGATGCCCATCGCGCCGAATTCGCGCGCGCGCGCGGCATCGCCGGGTGTGTCGGCGTTCGCCATCACCTTAAGCCTGGACATTTCATCCGCCCAAGCCAGCAGCGTGACCAATTCTTCGGAGAACTCCGCTTCCACCGTCGGCACATCACCCGCATACACATGGCCGGTGCTGCCGTTGATGGTGATGACATCGCCTTCCTGCAATACGGTGTCGCCGATCTGCGCGCTGCGCAGCACGTCGTTGATGACGATCTGGTCGCAACCCGAGACGCAGGGTTTGCCCATGCCGCGCGCCACCACGGCAGCGTGCGAGGTCTTGCCGCCGCGGCTGGTCAGGATGCCCTGCGCCTGGAAGAAGCCGTGGATGTCTTCCGGCTTGGTCTCTTCGCGTACCAGGATGATCTTCTCCCCGGCGCGGCCGCGTGCTTCCGCGGTGTCGGCGTCGAACACGATCTTGCCGGATGCGGCTCCCGGCGAGGCGGGCAGACCCTGCGCCAGCGATTTGCCGTGGAAGTTGGGCGCCAGTTGCGGCACCAGCAGTTGTTCGAGGATGGCCGGTTCGATGCGCAGCAGTGCGCGTTCCTTGCTGATCAGTCCGTCGTTGAACATCTCCACCGAAGTGCGCACCATGCCGCGTGCGTTCATCTTGCCGTTGCGCGTCTGCAAACAATACAGGATGCCTTTCTCGATGGTGAACTCGAAGTCCTGCACCTCGTGGTAATGCGATTCGAGGCGGTTATGCAGCGTGATCAGCTGGCGGTAGATCTCCGGCATCTCTTTTTCCATCTCGGCGATGGCCTTGGGCGTGCGGATGCCCGCCACCACGTCCTCGCCCTGCGCATTGGTAAGGTACTCGCCATAGATCAGGTTCTCGCCGGTGCCGGGGTTGCGCGTGAAGCCCACGCCGGTACCGGAGTCGTTGCCCATGTTGCCGAACACCATGGTGCAGATATTCACCGCCGTGCCGTTGGCCTGGTCTTTGGTGATCTTGAACTGCTTGCGGTAATCCACCGCGCGTTTGCCCATCCACGAACCGAACACCGCGCCGACCGCGATCTCCAGTTGCTCGTACGGGTCCTGCGGGAAGGGTTTGCCGTGGTGCTTTTCGACGATGGCAAGGAAGTCCTTGGCCAGTTCTTTCAGGTGGTCGACGTTCAGGTCCAGATCATGCGGCGCGCCGTATTTGCGCTTGATCGCGGTCATGCGCTCGTCGAAATGTTCGTCGTTGATATCCAGCGCGATCTTGCCGAACAACTGGATGAAACGGCGGTAGGTGTCGTAGGCGAAACGCTCGTTGCCGGTCTGCTTGATGAGTCCCTTGAGCGAAACCTCGTTGAGGCCGAGGTTGAGGATGGTGTCCATCATGCCGGGCATGGACATGGACGAACCGGAACGGACCGAGACCAGCAGCGGATTGTCCTTGCCGCCGAAGCCCTTGCCGGTCTTCTTCTCCAGCGCCTTCATGTGCGCCTTGATGTCGTCCATCAGGCCGTCGGGCAACTGGTTCTTCTCCAGATAGGCGTTGCAGGCCTCGGTGGTGATGGTGAAACCGGGCGGGACATTCAGGCCGATCTGCGTCATTTCGCACAGGTTCGCGCCTTTGCCGCCGAGCAGCATCTTGTTCTTGCCGTCGCCTTTTTCGAAATCGTAGATGTATTGACTGGTGCCGGCCATTGCGCTTCTCCCTTATTTTGCCCACAAAAAGAAACCTGCATAACTGCGTTCGGATCACTCGGACCATTCTACGCGCCCTGTCATCCCTGCTTCAAGCTTCATCGGCGGAAACGATATATACGAATGCCTGACCATGAAGCCAGAGCAAAAAAATGCCGACCCGGAGGTCGGCGATTCAGGGAGGTGAAACAAACTTATACGCTAGCTGTCTGGCCGAGTGCCGAGCCGAGCAGTTCCAGCGTCTGATGCGCGGCATCCGCTTCGACGCGCTCGTAGGCGAAACCGCCCGCCTGTACCAGCACGTAATCGCCCAGCACCAGCGGGCCGTCGATCAGCAGCAGGCTGACATCGCGCTGTTCGCCGAAGCATTCGACCGTGGCCATTTCGCCGGCAAGCGCAACGACGCGGGAAGGGATCGCCATGCACATGGTCAGGCCGCCTTGGGCAACTTGCTGCGCACCGGCATGCCCAGTTCGTGCAGCTCGGTCACCAGCAGGTCCATCAGTTCCGGCAGGCGTGCTTCCACCTGCGGCGACAGCGACATGGAAGTCTCCAGCGACACCGGCTCGACGCCGATCACCGTCACGCCGCCGGGCTGCTCGCCGATGAAGGCCAGCGTGGCGAGCACGTCCGACAGGCCGATCTGGTGCGGCGACAGCTTGGTCTTGAAGAACACCGGCACCTGCTCGTCGGCGAGCCGGATGATGGAGGCGGGCGGCCTGCCGCCGCGCACCGCATCGACGATGACGATGTGGTCGGCATTGGACAGGTCTTCCAGCATCTCCATGCCGGTGGTCCCGCCATCGATGATCACGACCTCGGGGGGGAGGGCGTAATCCTGTTGCAGCTTCTCGATGGCGCGCACGCCGATGCCTTCATCGGAGAGCAGGATGTTGCCGACGCCCAGGACGATGATGCGCATCACAGCGCCTTTACCTGCACCACCGGCTTGCCCTCGGCATCGAGCACGTGCACGGCGCAAGCCAGGCAGGGGTCGAACGAGTGCACGGTGCGCAGCACTTCCAGCGGACGCTCGGGATCGGCGACAGGGGTGTTCAGCAACGAAGCCTCGTACGGGCCAGGCACGTCGCCTTCGTTGCGCGGGGCGGCGTTCCAGGTGGTCGGCACCACCGCCTGGTAGTTGGTGATCTTGCCGTCGTCGATGACGACCCAGTGAGACAGCACGCCGCGCGGGGCTTCGTGGAAACCGACGCCGTTGACTTCTCCCTTGGGGAACACCGGCTTGTTGAAGGTGTCGGTGTCGCCCTTGGCGATGTTGTTCACCAGCAGGTTCCACTGGTTCGCCAGTTCGTCCACCTGCACCGCGCAGGAAACTGCGCGCGCGGCATGACGGCCGATGGTGGAATGCACGGCGGACAGCGGGATCTTGGTCTTGGCCAGCGAGCCTGCGGTATCCAGCACGCCGGTCAGGTACTTCAGCGTCGGCGCATGGCCCTGCGCCGCCATCGCCAGCACGCGCGACAGCGGGCCGACCTGGGCCGGGTTGCCGTAGAACGTGGGCGACTTCACCCAGGAATATTTGCCGTCGTCCTGGAAGTCGGTGTAGTTCGGCACGGTCTCGCCCTTGTACGGGTGCAGCGCGCCCTTGCCGCCCTTGTACCAGGAGTGCTTCACGCTCTCCTGCACGCCGTCGCGGAAATACTGGTCGTTGAACGACTTGATCGGTTTGATCCCGGCCAAGTCGCCGCCCTTGAGGTAACCGCCGGGCAGGGCGAACTTGGTGCCCTTGGTGTCGAGCGGCAGATCGGGCACCGACAGGTAATCCATCACGCCCGCGCCGATCACGGTCCAGTCGGAATAGAACGCGCCGATCGCGGCCACATCCACCAGATACACGTTCTTGACGAAGTCGTTGAGCTTGTCGATCCACTCTTTGATCGCCATCAGACGTTCGACGGTCAGCACCGATTGCGAATCCAGCGCGATGGGGTTGGAGACGCCGCCGACGGCCATGTTCTGGATGTGCGGCGATTTGGAACCGAGGATGCTCACGATCTTGCTGGCGTAACGCTGGATCTCCAGCGCCTGCAGATAGTGGGTCACGGCCAGCAGGTTCACTTCCGGCGGCAGCTTCATCGCCGGGTGGCCCCAGTAGCCGTTGGTGAAGATGCCGAGCTGGCCGGTGCCGACGAAGCCGCTGAGCCGTTCTTTCACCTTGGTGAACTCCTGTTTGCTGTTGCCGCTCCAGCTCGACAGCCCGCCCGCGAGTTGCGCGGTCTTGCCCGGATCGGCCTTGAGTGCGGAAACCACATCCACCCAGTCCAGCGCCGAGAGGTGATAGAAGTGCACGATGTGGTCGTGGATGGCGTGCGCGGTGATGATCAGGTTGCGGATGTACTGCGCGTTGAGCGGCACTTCCATCTGCAGCGCATTCTCGACCGCGCGCACCGAGGCGACCGCATGCACCGTGGTACACACGCCGCAGATACGCTGGGTGATCGCCCAGGCGTCGCGCGCATCATGGCCGAGCAGGATCTGCTCGACGCCGCGCCACATCTGGCCGGAGGCCCATGCCTTGGAAACTTTGCCATTGTTCACTTCGCAGTCGACGCGCAGGTGGCCTTCGATGCGGGTGATCGGATCGATCGTGATTCTTTTGCTCATTTAATTTCTCCCGGTGATTCTGTTATTTGTTGGCTGCAACGGCAGCCGCTTCGGAATTCCCCGACATGATCGGCAGGTAACGCACCAGCACGATGTAGCCGAGTATCTCCAGCGCGATCATGCCGATGGAGACCATGATCTCGGAGACGGAAGGGAAGTAGTGCCAGCCCGGGCCGGTTTCGTAACCGACCAGGAAGGAATTGATGCGCAGCAGGAAACCCGCCAGCATCAGGCAACTTGCCGCGATGAACAGCTTGGCCGGATGCTTGCGCGACTTGGCATTGGACAGGATCACCAGCGGGGCGACGAACAGCGCCGTCTCGATCCAGAACATGAAAGCCTCGATGCCGTGTTCGAACATGCTGACCAGCGCGCCGCGCACCGCCAGATCGGCGAAGCGGACGACCAGATAGGCGATCAGCATGCCGAGCATCACCTTGGACAGTTTGCCGAGCAGGTGCATCTCCAGCGGACGCCTGAAGCCGGATGACGACAGGCAGGCTTCGAAGATGACGATGGCGAAACCGATGGTGAGCGCCGTCATCAGATACAGCAGTGGCAGCATGAGGCTCTGCCACAGCGGATGCACCTGGTAGCCGAACACCACCAGCAGCGAACCGAGCGAGGACTGGTGCATGGAGGGCAGCAGCGTGCCGAGCGCGATGATGATGAACAGCAGCTTGTTGAGTTTCTTCTTCACGTCCTTCATGCCGAACTTCTCGAGGAAGGCGGGCGAGAACTCGATCCACATCACGATGATGTAGGCCGTGATACACACCGCCACTTCGAACATCACCGAATTGACCTGGGCATAGCCGGGCCAGAAAATGTGCCAGAAGTTCCAGTAGCGGCCGAGGTCGAAGATAACCCCGGCACCGGCCAGCGTGTAGCCGAACAAACTGGCCAGCAGCGCGGGTCGCACCATCGGGTGGTATTCGCCCTTGTTGAAGATATACACCAGCAGTGCCACGGAATAGCCGCCGCAGGCGAAGGCGGAACCGATCACCACGTCGTACACCACCCAGATTCCCCAGGTGTAGCCGTCGTTGATATTGGTGACCGCGCCGAGCCCGAATAAGAAACGCACCAGAAGGATGACGCCGGCGATGGCTACCAGCGCCGCCAGTATCTGCGTGGCCGGTGTCCACAGTGGTCCGCCGAGCGGTGCGGGAGCGGGATGGTTATGGGATGCAGACATCTTGATCTCCTTATTTTTTCTCGTCGTCGGCGTCATCGTCGTGCTTGACGTTGCGCTTGGCGACAAAGGTCAACACACCGAGGAAAGCCAGCGGCGCGATGAGGCCGCCGTACAGGGTGTGCTGCATGGTCTCGGAGGTGGCTGCGTAGGAACGTTCCGGCAACTTTGGCATGCCCAGTTTCTCGAACGGCACGGCAGAGAGTTTCAGCATCTGCGTGCCGCCGACTTCCTTGTCGCCGTAGATCTGCGGCAGGTACTTCGCCGCCCTGGCGGTGTGCGGGGACTGGTCGTGCGTGTTGAGGTTGCCGCGCTGGAACTGCGTCTCTTCGCCGGGCTTCAGCGCGATGCGGCGCTTGGCCTCGGCATGCAGGTCCTTCACCTTGCCGTACAGCGTGGCGCCGGTCGGGCACACTTCCGCGCAGGCGGCATATTTGCCTTCGCCGATGCGGTGGCGGCACAACTGGCACTTGCTGATCTGCGGCAGCGCCTTGTCATACTGGAAGCGCGGCACACCGAACGGGCAGGCCGCGACGCAGTAGCGGCAGCCGATGCAGGCGTCCTTGTCGTAACCGACGATGCCGGTGACCGGGTCCTTGGTCATCGCCGACACCGGACAGGCCGACACGCACGAGGGATCGACGCAATGCAGGCAGGACACTTTCATGTAGGCGAAACCGTCCTTCTCGCTGTCCTTGGTTTCGCTGTTGCCGTCCTGGTAGACCTTGATGACGTTGAGCGTCTTGCCGGAGATGTCGAGCGGGGTGTCCCACAATTGCTCCTCGGTGGAGAACTCCGGAGGCATGTCGTTGACCTCCTTGCAGGCGGAGACGCAGGCCTTGCAGCCGATGCACAGGGTGCTGTCGTACAGCAGTCCCAGCGCCTCCTCCGGCATGGTCTTGTTCTCGCGCGCCTCGGCGGGCGCTGCTGTTGCAAGCATCGCGCCCCCGGCCAGCGCTCCTTTGAGGAAATCGCGCCGGCTGATGCTCATGATGGTTTCCTTTCCTCTGGTTTGCCCTCGTCGAGGGGCACGTTCTTGCCGAGGTTCTTCGCCATCTGCGCACCGGCTCCGAATGCCGCTCCGGCCACGGCCGCGGTCAGCACCGCAGCGCCGATGGTGGCGCCCACGCCCTGTTCTTCGACGATGCGCGGGAAGCCGACCGGCGGACGCATGGTCTTCAGATCGGCCAATGCATGGATGGGCTTGGTGAAGGCGATGCCTTTCTCGGTGCAACCGATGCAGGGGTGACCGGTGCCGACCGGCCAGCTCGCGTTGCCGACGTCGCCGAACAGGATCGCCGGGCAGTTGGCATAAGTCTCCGGCCCTTTGCAGCCGAGCTTGTACAGGCACCAGCCTTGTTTGTGTCCGGCGTCGCCGAACTCCATCGCGAAACGGCCCGCGTCGAAGTGCGGACGGCGCTCACAGTTCTCGTGGATGAGGCGCGAGTAGGCGAACTTGGGACGGCCGATGTCGTCCACGTCCGGCAGTTTGCCGAAGGTGAGGAAGTGCACGACGGTGGAAAGGAAGTTGTACGGGTTGGGCGGACAGCCGGGGATGTTGGGGATGACTTTGCCGAGCACTTCGCCCGCGCTCGCAGCACCCGTGGGGTTGGGCGGCGTCGCGGGCATGCCGCCCCACGATGCGCAACTGCCGATGGCGATGACCGCGGCCGCATCGGCCGCGCATTCCTTCAGCATCTCGATGGCGGTCTGGCCGCCGACTTTGCAGTAGATGCCGTTGTCCTTGGTCGGGATCGCGCCTTCGACCACCAGGATGTACTTACCCTTGTTGGCCTTCATCGCGGCGCGGCGTGCGGCTTCGGCTTGGTGGCCGGCGGCGGCGAACAAGGTCTCGTGGTAATCGAGCGAGATGATGTCGAGGATGAGTTTTTCCAAGGTGGGATGCTCGGCGCGCAGCAGCGATTCGGTGCAGCCGGTACATTCTTGGAAGTGCAGCCAGATCACCGACGGTCGTTTCTTGGTGGCGACGGCCTTGGCCATCGCGGCGACCGCATCGTTGGGTAATCCCATGGTGGCCGCCATCGCGGCGATCAGTTGCAGGAAGCTGCGGCGGGAGAGCCCTAACCGTTTTTCCAGTGCTGCCATGGATTCATCGTTTTCAATGGTGTTCTCTTCCATATCCTCTTCCCTTTTTATTGTCTGCAATGCAAATAACCAGTCCAAAATTGCATGAAATTGCCTTCATAAAACTGCGTTGCAATAAACAATTACCATGCCACCTTACCGATGGTGTGGTTAAACAAAGGTTTAATGTAAAAATTGTGTGAAATTTTTACATCTGGAAGTAAAGCGAGTGCGCAGTAATGTTTTGCAACTGGAAAGGAGCTTTGCACTTATGGTGAGAGGCGTCGCCGATTGAAAAATGCCCGCAGGCGGAACAACTGGCTGCGCCGGAGGGATGCGAGCGCCAGTTCGAGGCAGCGCAATTCGCAGGCAACAGCAGGAAAAGCAACAGGAAGCAGCGAAAGAAGAAGAGCCGCAGCAGTCGCCGGGATAGGATGGTCGGCTACACCGACAGCGTCAGCAAAAGCGACGGCGAGTGGATGGTGGAGAAGAGCAGCGGCCCGGTAAGCTTGCTCTAGTTGAGCCGAGCCGCCCTCAGATCGGGCAGCTCTGCACCCCACGCAGGAACTTCAGATATTCCTCCACGCGTTCGGTCAGCTTCTCCGGTTCGTTGACGATGTCGTGCGAGAGCGTGAACAGCGGATACGCGCGCCAATCGAACACCTGATATTTCTCCACCATGCGCAAGGTATGCACGCCCTCGCCGGCGATATCGTCCCACTCGCCGCGCACCAGTTTGCAGCCGAGTTCATGGTGATGCGAATCCTCGCTGGTGCCGGTGGTCATCAGGTCGCCGAGCCCGGCGTAGCTGTACGGCGTGTGCGCCTGGCCGCCGAACGATTGCACGATGCCCGAGAGTTCGGCGATGGCCGCGACCATCAGGTGGCCGCGCATGTTCTTGCCCAGCTTCAGTTCGTCCGCCACGCCGAACATGATGGCGTAGACGTTCTTCAATATCACCGACCAGCTGCGACCGTGCAGGTCGCTCGCCTGCTGGCACACCAGCGTGCTGCCGCGGAACAGGTTGTTCATCACGTCGAAATCGGCCGCATCTGAAAGCACCGCGTCGGCGAACGCAAGGCGGCCCGCGCGTATCTCTTCCGAGATCATCGGGCCGTAGATCACGCCGTAGTGGTGCTTGCCCTTGAACGCGCTTTCGAACACCTGCGCCGCAGTGCGACCGGATTCATCCAGTCCCTTGGCGATGGAAAGACACACACTGCCAGCGGCCAGATGCGGTGCTATGCGGCTGGCGATCTCATGGTGCGGATTCACCGGCAGGCAGAACAGCACCACCTGCGCCTCGGCGACTTCGCCCTCCAGCTTGCGATGTCTGCCCCGCACGACCTCGCCCATGTTCCAGATGCGCACATCGTGCCGCGTCCCCAACAGGTATTCCATGGCATGTCCCATCTCGCCATAGCCCAGGATCAACACGCGTAGTTTCATATCTGCCCCCGATCAAGATAGACGGACGATAACCCAAAACGGAAGCGCCTGTGTAGCCCGATTCGCCGGAGTCCGAACCTGGCTGAATCAGCTTCGGACGACTGTTGTTTTTCCCCCGTGGTGCCCCGGCAAATCCTTGTTATCATGTGCCCGTTGAGCAGCAATTCCAGGGGCAGAACCGATGAGTGACCAATACAACCAACCCGATATCCAGGACCGGCAACTGCTGCCAGCTCGGCCCAAAGTGAGCATATCGAAAGAGATCGGCGAAGCGGTCATCACCGAAACGATCTTCGGCAAGGCCAAGGTGCGCATCATCCGCAAGAACGACAAGTTCCACCGTGCCATGTGGTTGCTGGCGCTAGTGGGTGTCGGCATCGTTGCAGCTGCCACCTGGCAGGGCTGGGTCGCCTCGCAACGAAGCGAAGCCGTGCCGGAAGTCGTTCCGGCAGTAACTCCGGGCGCCGATGTGGCGGAAGCTGCACCTGCCTCTCAGGCCGAGGCATGGCCCACGTTGGAGAGTGCGCAACCGGTCCTCCCGTCGCAAACCGCCATCGTCAACCCGATGGCTGTCCAGCAGAGTTCGGCGCCAGTTGCCGTTACACCTGTGAAGCCGACGCTTGCGCCAAGACCCGTGACCGTCAAACCGCAATCGGCGACGCAGCCGACCGGCATATTGGCAGCGCCGCAATTTGCCACGGCGCTGCCGCCCAAACCGGTGTTTGCCAAGCCACCCAAACCGGCGGCCGCGGCAACAACGGCCAGCAGTCCAGCAATCGCAATGCCGCTGTCCTCACCGTTGGCCCAAGAGGCCGCCCCGGCAACAGTCGAGCCGACCACCCCGCAAGCTAAATAACCGAGACACTATCCGACATCATGGACACGAAGATGGACAAGACCGTAAAGATCCCCGTCTATAACGACGCGGCAAGGGTCGAGGAAACGCAAGACAGATCCGCGAAGGATCGCGACCTCTCTTTTGATCTGGCAAAGAAGGAAGCGTTGCTGGAGGACGAGAAGAGCAAATCGCTCGACCTGCTGAAGACCATCGTGCAGTTGCGCGAAAGTCTCAAGCAGGAACAGGTAAAGACCACCGACATCGTCAAGAAAGCGGCCGATCTGGAAGCGAACGCCAAGGAATCCAGGATGCTGGCGGAGAAAGAACTTGCCAGAAAGACCGCGCAGCTTGAAGAAGAGAAGAAACAATCGCTCGAATTCATGCGCAACATCGAGCAACTCAAGGAAAGTATCAAGCACGAACAGGCGAAGAAGACCTACGCGGCAGACCACACCGCCGAACTGGAAGCCAGGGCCAAGGAGATCGCCGCGCTGGAAGCCAAAGTGAAAGACCTGACCGCGACCCTTGGCAAGATCGCCAGCATCGCCGAAGCGGGCAAGATGGTGGGTGGAAGCTGATCCTTTCATTGTGCGCAGCCGCTGGCGCCTCTGCCATCACCTCTACCACCGCGCTACAAAAGACCTCCTTGGTCCGGCCTGCCTTCCCAGTGCCCGAGCGGTGAGGAATCCCACAACATGTAGCAGATCGAAGTGCCAGCCGTTTGTCATAGCTGGGCGGCTCGTCCCGAACGGATGGCATATGAGGATCTTCTTCCGTGAAAATGCGGGTTTCCCATTGTCCGTGTTCGTGCCGCACGAACAACCCGCCGACAGTCCCCTGGGTGCGGATACTGTTCTGGAAAATCGCGAGCTTGCTCAACTCTTTGTCTTGTGTCTAGAATGGCTCAGGCACATCAAGATGCCATGGCCACTACGAGGAAGAACAGGCGCAAATCGTATTTCGTGAACATGATCGATATCGGGAGGCAGTTATGGGTCAAAGCATCGAAACAAAGTCGAATGAGAAGCAGAATGACGTCAGCAAATGCCGCGTGCGCAGGTTGGAGAACGGCATGGGTATCTGCCTGATGAAGCCGCAATGCGAGTATGCGCTTCCATTCGGCAACGTCTGCGGGCATCCCCTGGCCAGCCAGATCGCCGCCGGCGAACATCCTCCCCACTAGCAGGAGGGAGCTCCCCCGAGTCCGCCTTCAGAACCGCAACTCCAGCGCCTTGCACAGGAAGCGCATGTAAGGGGCTGCCTGACGGAAACGCTCCACCACCTGCGCGCGCAGCTTGGCCGAAGTCACCGTAGCCTCGTTTAGCGGCGCGAGGCAAATGAAGTCCTTGCGTTTCAGGTCTTCCACCAGCGGATGGTCTTTGGCGAAGCCACGCGGCGCGTTGGCGAGCGAATCGCCTTCCAGCGTGAAATGCTTGCGGAAGGTTTTGTCGTCGCGTGCCGCCAGCCAGGTATCGCCGTTCTGCGCGATGGCCTCGCGTATCTTGAACAGCGCATCCGCATCGGGATGCCACAAGCCGATGCCGACGAAGCACTCGCCCGGCTCGACGTGCAGGTAATAGCCCGGCGCATGGATATCCTTGCCCACCTCGTGGCGGAACTGTATGCCGATGTTGGTTTTGTACGGCGTCTTGTCGCGGCTGAAGCGCGTATCGCGGTAGATGCGCATCAGCGAGCCTCCCACCTTCTTCGGCTGCGCGAGGAAATGCCGCGAGATGGCGGGCATCTCGTCCGACATGCCGCTGATGAAGTCGAGCGCGGGCGTACGCACGAAGTCCTCGTATTCCTGCTGATGCGCCTCGAACCATGCTCGCTCGTTGTTCTCGGCCAGCGCAGAGAGGAAAGCGAAGGTCTGCTTGCTGAAGTAACGCTCAGTCATGTGTCTGCTCCTTGAACAATGCCGCCAACGCTTCGCCCGGTTCCTCGGGAATGAAACGTCCCCGGTCTTCCCTAATCGTGTATCCGACCGATCAGCGTCTCGCGCGTATGCTGCGCTTTCTCCGCGATCAGCTGGGTGGCGGCGGCGACCTGGCCCCAGGTGTTCCAGAGCAACACGCCGCGCACGCGTCCGTCGCGCAGATAATAGATCACTCCCTTGCGGAATGTCTCCTGCCAGTCTTCGATGACCTCATAAGCGGAATCCAGTTCGCCCACCGCCTCATAGCCCAGATCGAACAGGTCGGAATAGAAGTAGGGTTGGTGGCTGTAGATGTCGGACTGGCCGGCCATGTTCCTGCCCGCCATCTCGCCCATCACGTTGGCGTTGTCCTCGTGCTCCACGCGCATGCGCCGGTCCAGTGCCGCGCTGTAGAAATTCGCCACGTCTCCCGCCGCGTAGATGTCGTGGTCGCTGGTGCGCAGCAACTCGTCCACCACGATGCCATCGTCCACCCCGAGTCCAGCCTGTTCGGCCAGCGCGGTATCCGGCTGTATGCCCAGCCCGGCCACGACGCCGTCGGCGGTGACGGCCGCGCCCTTGCCGGTCGTGACGATCATCTTGTCGCCCACCCTGCGCACCGATTTGACCGTTTCGGAAGCGAGCAGAGTGACACCTTTTTCCTTGTAATAGGAATTCAGAAAAGCCGCCAGCGACGGCGGATAGACGCGCGAACCGATCGCGATCGACGGAAAGATCATCGTCACCCGTTTGCCGTTCATGGCGAGTGCGGCGGCCACCTCCGAGCCGATGAAGCCGCCGCCGATCACAGTGAAGTCAGAACCGGCAACGCTCAACTCGCGCAGCTTGCGGTAATCCGCCGCCGTCCTGAAATAGATCACATGCTCGTCGGCATCCGGCAAGCGGCGCACCGAACCGCCCGTTGCGAGCAGCAATTTTTCGTAGCCGTAGACATTGCCGAGGTCATCTGTCGCGGTCTTGTTTGCGGCATCGAGGGCGACCACTTTTCTGCCCAGATGCAGATCGACATTCAGATCGCCGGTGCTGCGCCAGATGGAATCGAATTGCTTGTCCTTCCACAACGACTTGGACAGGGGAGGGCGGTCATAAGGCGTATCGCGCTCTTCGCTGAACATGGCGATACTGCCGCTCTTATCGATCTTGCGGATGCCGCGTGCGGCAGAGTCGGCAGTCATGCCGCCGCCGACGATGAGGTATCTGGAGTTTTTCATGGTTGCTCCTTTCGAACGTCAGGTACGCCATACCGTTTTGACCCGGCAAAACCCATAACGTGCTGCATCAAGGAAACAAGGTGTGAAGCGCCGATAAGACAGCGTCATCTTACGCCGTAAATCTGTGCATGACTCATTAGCCGGGACTCAATGCCTGCAAGAGAACACTGGCGTTGGGGGATTGGGTGTTTGGGGGAGGTCTGTCGAGAACAGGGCATTGCCGACTTCAAGTTGCATACTGCAAGCCGGGACAATCAAAGCGCCCTGCAATCGACCGGGTTCAGAATGCGCACTGTTTCTTGCAGTACTGATCTGAATAGCCGCTGCCGGTGCAGTCGTTCAAACATCTGTCGTCGATCTGCCTAGTCTCCTCGGCGCTATTCCGGGTTTGCGCGGCAGCATTCTGGGGCAGATCGTCAGTGGTCTGGTTTTGCGGCTGGACCGGCTTGGGAGTGGGGATGATGCTGTCACCCTTGCAACGAATTACGCATTGCTCGAACGAGAGTCCGGCATTGACGCAGTCGCTGACACAGATCACATCTGCTTCTTTTGCGATGGGAGCAACACCTCTGTCCTGCTGCACGGAAGCAGCCGGGTTGCCCGGAGTGTCGTTGACAGCGCATTTCGAAGTGCAATACAGGAAGGGGTATCCCTCGTCCGCGCAGTTGCCAAGGCAGACGTAGTCGAATCCCGCATGGGAGATGCCGGAAAAAGCGGCAAGAATGAAGGCGAAGAAGATGCGTTTCATTGGTACTCCGAATATTTGCCCGTGTGGATGATTATCCAACCGATCACAGCGGGCACTCTACCATTACTCGTCATGCAGTCAAATGCAAAAGGCCGATAACGTTCAGGCGGTGCAATGTCTGCCCCTTCAGTTCTTGACCCAGAAATCATAGCCCGCATCCAGGAACTCATCGTGGGGAATGTAATGCGAACCGTCGCACGAGAAAGTGAGACCGACGATACCGTTAAAGAGATTCAACGTGCCCGAACGCAGGTAGAACATCTCGTCCATCAGGCGCAGGTCGCGGAACGAATCCAGCACGGCACGGATCCGCTCGCGCGGCACCAGCGCTTCGGACGGATAGGGCGTCTTCGGAAAAGCGAGGCAGATGTCCGGGTCGACCAGCGCATCGATATCGAGTAGGCGATAGCGGTAGGGGTCCTGCATCACCCAGAGCACGGCCCGGTTGCTGGAGAAATGCAGGATCACGTGATACATCCCGTGGTAGACCATCAGTTCCTCGACCACGCCCAGCACGGTCTCGATCTGCTGGTCCATCACGCTCTCCACCCTGTTCTGGTGAAAGACCGTGCTGCGGATGGATGGGTCGCCCTTGAGCTGTCGCCAGACCGCCGGCTCGTCGTACAGTTTGCGCGTCAGCGGCAGGTCGCGCAGATCGAAGTCGGTGCCGATGAACCCCAGCGCAGCGCCGGACAGGTCGCGCACGATCTGCACGGCAGTCAGCGAAGGACGCCGCCCGAGCAGGCTTATGTAGGCTTCCGAAAGCAGCGACCCGGTGAGCGGCAAGACTTCAGTCATGTAAGGCCGCTTCGAGCGGTCGCGCCCGAACGAGGTCGGCGCCAACCCTTCGGTACTGACATTGCTGCTGATCTGGATGCCGTTGGTATCCAGCGCATAAAGCGAACTGCCGAAAGGCAGCTTCTGCAAACCGGTGCTTAGCGCCTTGTCGAGCTGCGCGCGATCAGCCCATTCCGGCTGGCAAAGCGCAGCAAGTTCGCGCAGCGGTGCCTGCATGATCTCCAACAACTCGCTGCGTTGCTGCGCGATGCTCTCCTGCAATGTCTCTTTTGCCTGCTGCATCAGAGCAACTCAACGACCCATTTCGTCACCGTGCCGGTCGCATGTGCGCACTTGTTGCCGCGCGCCGTATCGAATGCCTTGTACTCCTCCGCATTCCACATATCGTAGATGCGCCCGGTGAACTGTTGCTGCAACTGCTGGCAAGTCACGCCGCCGAACTCCGTGCGGAAACGCTCGGTGAGTTCCTTCGCCTTCTTGAAATTGTTGATGTGGCGGCCGCTGTCCAGCTTGTCGCGGTCGCGGCCATACTTCGCGCTCAGCGCCAGCAACCCGCCGGTGAGCGCACCGCAGACACCTTCGCCCAGCAGACCGCCGCCGCCGGAAAGCCCGTGGCTTGCCTTCACCGTCTGGTCGTCGATGATGCCGATGGTCTCCTGCACGGTCACCAGCACACACTGCGGACAGCAGCCGTAGTCCAGTTCGTACTTCAGGGCCTTCGCATAAGCCTGTTCGCCGAGCGCACTCTTTGCTTCGATGTCCATGACGAGCTCCGTTATATTAGAAAATTCTAATATTATGATACGACTAGCCTGATGAATCCGCAATGGACTCACTCAGAGGGTTGCTAAAGGTACTGATGGAATATGTCAGCCAGATGTCGGCGAGTGCGCGGTAGGTTGAGCCGCAGGCTGTAGAATCTACACATCACTGATTTGTCAGGGGCGAGCAATGAAATACCGGCACTACAAGGGTGGCATCTACGAGATCGTCTGCGAGGCGAAGCTGGAAGCCGACCCCGACATCATCATGATGGTCTACAGATCCGAACAAGGCCAGATATGGACGCGCCCCAAGTCCGCCTTCCTTGAGTCAGTGCAGCACGAAGGCAAAACCGTGCCGCGCTTCGCCCCCTTGGGCTAAGCAAGCTCAGCAACGGGAATCATCATGGACTTCGCGAGTATATTGGTACTGGCCTTATTGGGCCTGCTTGTCTGGTTCTGGCTGCACAGCATCCGCATCCTCGAGATCGCGCGCAATGCCGGCAAACAAGCCTGCATCAAGATGGATGTCCAGTTTCTGGATGACACCGTCGCCGGCACCAAACTGGCACTGGCGCGCGACGACAACGGACGCCGGATACTGCGCCGCACCTATCGTTTTGAATTCAGCGAAACGGGTGACAGCAGGAGAGAGGGGGAAGTGGTCATGCTCGGCGACCGGGTCGAGTCGGTCATGATGGAGCCGTATCAGATTCTGGAGTGAGGGAATGCGATTGGGGATAGGCGGAATGCGCCGCTGCCTACTTTAACTTCCTAAATTGCTCATTCATTCCAGATAGCGCATTAGAAATAACCCGTCATTCCGGCGTAGGCCGGAATCCAGTGGGTAAACAAATTCCCGCGTAAGTGGGACAACACCTTAGGTTTTGTCTGCTACGCAGTAAGTTTGGCTGACATACCAATCGTATTTTTTATACCAGCCTCTTCAACTGATAAATCCTCTCCAGCGCTTCCTTCGGACTCATCTCATCCGGCTGCAAATCGCGTAGCGCCGACACCAGCGGATGCTCTTCCGGCTCCGGCGCTTCGGGTGCGGCGGTGAAGAGGTCGCCCTGCGGGTTCTGCGCGGCGCTGTTCTGTTCCAGTTTCACCAGTTGTTTCTTCGCGCTGCGGATGACGCTGTTCGGCACGCCCGCAAGCGCGGCGACTTGCAGGCCATAACTTTGACTTGCTGCGCCTTCGTTGACAGAGTGCAGGAAGACGATGCTGTGCTGGTGTTCGATGGCGGCGAGGTGGACGTTGGCGAGTTGGGTGAATTCTTCGGCCAGCCGCGTGAGTTCGAAGTAGTGCGTGGCGAACAGGGTGTAGCTGCGGTTGATCTCCAGCAGGTGGCGCGCGATGGCATAGGCGAGGGCGAGGCCGTCGAAGGTGCTGGTGCCGCGCCCGATTTCGTCCACCAGCACCAGGCTCTTGTCGGTGGCGTTGTGCAGGATGTTGGCGGCCTCGGTCATTTCGACCATGAAGGTGGAGCGTCCCGAGGCTAAGTCATCCGATGCGCCGATGCGCGTGAAGATCTGGTCGATCTCGCCCAGCATGGCTTCCTGCGCGGGGACGAAGCAGCCGACATGCGCGAGCAGCGCGATGATGGCGACCTGGCGCATGTAGGTGGATTTACCGCCCATGTTGGGGCCGGTGATGAGCAGCGTGCGGCGCGTGTCGTTGAGCGTGGTGTCGTTGGGGGTGAAGGTGTCCACCTGCGCTTGTACCACCGGATGGCGGCCTTTGACGATGCTGATCTGCGCGTCGTCGCTGAACTGCGGTGCGCTGAAGTTGAGCGTGGCGGCGCGTTCGGCGAAGGTGGCGAGCACGTCCAGTTCGGCGATGGCGGCGGCGATGCGCTGTAGTTGCGGGATGAAGGGCGCTAGCTGGTCCAGCAGTTGTTCGTAGAGGAATTTCTCGCGCGCCAGTGCGCGGTCGTTGGCGGAGAGCGCCTTGTCTTCGAAGGCTTTCAGTTCCGGCGTGATGTAGCGTTCGGCGTTCTTCAGCGTCTGGCGGCGGCGGTAGTCGTCCGGCACGTTGACGGACTGGGCGATGCTCACCTCGATGTAGAAGCCGTGTACGCGGTTGTATTCCACCTTCAGCGTGTTGATGCCGGTGCGGGCGCGTTCGCGCATTTCCAGTTCGAGCAGGAAGTCGCCGCAGTTGGTCTGGATGCCGCGCAGCTCGTCCAGCTCGGCGTCGAAGCCGTCGGCGATTACGCTGCCTTCTCTTAATACGGAGGAGGGCTCTTCTTTGATTGTTCTTTGTAGCAACTCCACTAACTCTATTCCCGTTCGCCCTGAGCCTGTCGAAGGGTTGACGGGCGCGCCAGTCTGGCGTGTGTCATCGGGTCCGCCGGCGCTTTGCGCCGATCCTTCGACAGGCTCAGGACGAACGGTTTGGTGGTGGGGCTCAGGACGAACGGTCAGGTTAAGTTCATTAGTGAGATGCTGGAGGCGCGGCGCGCTTGCGCCAGTCAGAAGCGCATGCAACTGCGGCAGGGTCTTCAGTGTTTCGCGCAGGCCGGAAAGATCGCGCGGTCTTGCACTGCGCAAGGCGATACGGGCGGTGATGCGTTCTACGTCGACGCTGGGTTTGAGATGTTCGTGGACTTCCAGATAAAGCTCCCTCGCCCGCAGGCGGGAGAGGGTTGGGGTGAGGGCTGATGAGGTGGGCGCTTCGTTGTGGGAACCCTCACCCCCAGCCCCTCTCCCGCTTGCGGGAGAGGGGAGTGTGAGTTGCGCAGCCGCATCCAGTCTGGCTTGCAACGCGGCGCGATCCCGCAGCGGATGATGCAACCAGTGCGCCAGCAGACGGCTGCCCATGTTGGTGCCACAGGTGTCGAGCAGCGAGAGCAATGTCGGTGCGGGTTCGCCGCGCAGGGTCTGGGTGATTTCCAGGTTGCGTCTGGTGGCGGCATCCATGCGCACGTATTCGTCGGCGTGATAGACCTGCGCGCTACGGATGTGGGCGATGCTCTGGCCTTGGGTGAGTTTGGCGTAGCCGAGTAATGCACCTGCGGCTTCCAACCCCACGGTGAGATCGTCGCAGCCAAAACCGGCGAGGTCGCGTGTGCCGAATTGCTGGCACAACGCGCGGTGGGCGGTGTCGCGGGCGAAGTGCCACTCGGGCAGGGATTTACTTGCCGCGTTCCTGAACTGCGGCGCGGTGGTGCTTTCGGCGTAGAGAATCTCGGAAGGTTGCAGGCGTTCGAGTTCGGCGGGCAGTTGTTTGGCCGCGACTTCGGCGAGGGTGAATTGGCCGGAGGCGAGGTTGAGCCAGGCCAAACCAACTGCAACCCCTCCTAGCCTCCCCTTATCAGGGGAGGAGCGGTCGGCGGAGATCGCCAAGAGCAGGTTGTCGCGCTTCTCTTCGAGCAATGCGGAATCGGTGACAGTGCCGGGGGTGACGATGCGCACGACTTTGCGTTCGACCGGGCCTTTGCTGGTGGCGGGGTCGCCGATCTGTTCGCAGATGGCGACGGACTCGCCCATCTTCACCAGCCGTGCGAGGTATTGCTCCACCGCATGGTAGGGCACACCCGCCATCTTGATCGGCCGGCCGTTGGAAGCGCCGCGCTGGGCGAGGGTGATGTCGAGCAGCTTGGCGACGCGCACGGCGTCGTCATGGAAAAGTTCGTAGAAATCGCCCATGCGGTAGAACAGCAGCTTGTCGGCGTGGTCTGCCTTGATGCGCAGGTACTGCTGCATCATCGGCGTATGGCTGGTCTTTTCCGGGGCGTTCATGCAGCAGGGCTCAGCTGATCTTGACCACGATGTCGTGCAGGCGGTTGGCGCACAGGGCCATATGCTGGGCGGCATTGGTCAGGTGGCGGTAGATCTCGCGGCGCTTGAACATGTTGATGTAGTCGCTGCCTTCGAACAGGATGGGCAGTGCTTTGCGATAGAGCTTCTCGGCATGGCGTTCGGCCTGGCGTGCGGCATTGGCATCCAGCGCCGCGGTGGCCGGGGTGGTGCCGAGCTTGGCGAAGCCGTTGGCCAGCGCATCGACGCCTTCCTTGATGCAGTGCGAGATGTCGCGCATGAAGCTATCCGGTTTGACGCTGAGCACGTCCATCTCGTGCACGGTGGTCTTGCAGTACATCACGATGTCGTCCAGCGCGATGATGGCGCGATAGATGTCTTCGCGGTCGATGGGCGTGGAGAAGGCATCGTTGAGTTCATGCAGGTTGCGCACCTTGATGATGTCGGCCTCGTGCACGTTCTGCTTGAGCTCGTCCGCGATCATCGGGTCGCCATGTTCCATGTATTCGACCAGCAGATCGACAGTGTGGGCGACCTGGATGGTCTGCTCGGTGATCATGTGGAAGAAGTCCGGGATCTTGGGAAAGACCCGGTCCAGGATACGGGCCAGCAGGGTTTTGGAGGCTTGGGGGGCGTCGGTCATATGCATTCCATCAGACGAATAACTGGACGACAAGATAGCAGCAAATCGCCATCAACGCTGCTCCGGGGATGGTGATCAGCCAAGTTGCGACGATCTCGAAAGCCTTGAGCCAGCGCACCGCCTTGGGCCGCTCGGAAGCGCCGATGCCCATGATGGAGGAAGCGACCACATGCGTGGTGGAGACGGGCGCGCCGAACACCGACGAACCGAAGATGACGGCGGCGGCGGTCATTTGCGAATCGAGCGCGTGCAGGGGGCGTATCTTGTAGATCGAGAAGCCCAGCGTGCGCACGATCTGCCAGCCGCCGGAGAGGATGCCCAGCGTGATGGTCATCGAGCAGGCCAGCATTACCCAGAACGGCACCTCAAAGGTGGGGATGAAGCCGCCCAGCAGCAGTACCAGCGTAAGGATGCCCATGCTCTTCTGTGCGTCGTTGGCGCCGTGCGAGAAGGCCAGACTCGCCGAGGTGACGAACTGCAAATGGCGCAGGTCGCGGTTGATGGAAGGATGCGCGCCGCGCAGCAGTATCAGCATGATCTTGTGCAGCATGTAGCCGACCCAGAAGCCGATGATGGGTGACAGGATGAGCGCGACGAAGACCTTGGCGACGCCGTTCAGGTGGCCGTGCAGCAGATCGCTGAAACCCCAGGCAACGTGGCTGCCGCCGGCGGCGACCACCACCACGCCGGCCAGGCCGCCGACCAGTGCGTGCGACGAGGAAGAGGGGATGCCGAACCACCAGGTCAGCAGGTTCCAGGCGATGGCGCCGACCAGACCGCATAGCACGATGGTGAGCGCCAGCGTGCGGTCGAGGTCGTCGAGCGTGATGAACTTGCCGATGGTGTTGGCCACTGCCGTGCCGCCCAGCAGCGGGCCGAGGAATTCGAAGAAGGCGACCAGCAGCACCGCCTGCACCGGGGTCATCGCGCGCGAGGCGATGACGGTGGCGATGATGTTGGCGGCGTCATGGAAACCGTTGGTGTACTCGAAGATCAGGACGATGAGGATGGTCGCGATCGCGAGGAAGAGCAGGGTATCCATGACGGTACGGGCTCAAATCGCCGTTTATTGACCCTTGAGTCCCGCAGTCAGATGCGGCGCGATGATCTCCAGCAGTTGCGGGTGGATGAATGGGTTGCCCGCGCAGATGTGGCCGCCGGTGAGGAAGGTGTCGGAACCGTGCAGGTCGCTGACCATGCCGCCCGCTTCGGTGATGAGCAGAGCTCCGGCGGCGAGATCCCAGGGCTTGAGCGCGGTCTCGAAGAAGCCGTCGAAACGTCCCGCGGCGGTCCAGGCCAGATCCAGCGAGGCAGCGCCGGGCCGGCGCAGTCCGGCGCTCTTCTGCATGACATCCTTGAAGATGTCCATGTAGGCATCCATGTGTTCGAAGCGGGTGTAGGGGAAACCGGTGCCGATCAGGCTGTCAGCCATCTCTTTGCGTTTGCTCACGCGGATGCGCTTGTCGTTGAGATAAGCGCCGCGTCCGCGGGTGGCGGTGAACAGGTCGTTCTTGGTCGGGTCGTACACGACGGCCTGGGTCAGCACGCCGTTGTGCTGCAGCGCGATGGAGACGGCGTATTGCGGCACGCCGTGCAGGAAATTGGTGGTACCGTCGAGCGGGTCGATGATCCAGACGTACTCGGACTGGCCTTGGGCGCCGCTCTCTTCTGCTAGAATCGCATGGCTGGGATAGGCTTCCCGCAAGGCTTCGATGATGATGCGCTCGGCGGTGCGATCCACTTCGCTGACGTAATCCGCGTGGGATTTTTTGGTCACGGTGAGGTGGTCGAGGTTGTCGGCGGCACGGTAGATCATCTTGCCGGCGCGAATGGCGGCCTTCACCGCGATGTTGAGCATGGGGTGCATATCAGTACGACCTTTTTAATGAGCTGGGGAGATCCGGCCCGCATTTTAGTTGGTATTCCGTTTTGAATAAACCTAATCCTTTAAGTAATGTCCGCGTGGTGCTCAGCCACACCACCCACCCCGGCAATATCGGCGCGGCCGCGCGGGCGATGAAGACCATGGGATTGGGCCGTCTGTACCTGATCAATCCGCGCTATTTCCCCGATCCGCAGGCCACGGCGATGGCCGCCGGGGCGGACGACATCCTGCAGAACGCCGTGGTTTGCGCCTCCATCGACGAGGCCTTGCAGGGCGTGGCCTTCACCGTGGCGATGACGGCGCGGCTGCGCGACATCTCCATCCAGGTGCAAACGCCGCGTGATGCGATGCCGCAGGTGTTGCAGCAGGCCGCCACGCAGCCGGTGGCGCTACTGTTCGGCACCGAGATGTCGGGACTGACCAACGAGGAGATGGGCCGCGCGCAACTGGGGGTGAACATCCCCGCGAATCCCGAATTCTCCTCGCTCAACATCGCGGCATCGGTGCAGGTGATCGCTTATGAGTTGAGTGCGGCGGCTCAGAGTTTCGTGCCGGGCGTGCAGGAAGTGCAGCCGGCGCCGCACGAGCGCGTGGAAGGGCTGTACGCGCACTTGGAAAAGACCCTGTTCGAGATCGGTTTCTTCACCACGCAGAACCCGGCGCGTTTGATGCAGCGTCTGCGCCGTCTGTATTCGCGTACTCGTCTGGAAGACGAGGAGATCAACATCCTGCGCGGTATCCTGACTGTCACAACCGAGTACAATGCTCGCCTCAAGGCTCGTTATCAGCAAGAACATAAAGATGTTTAAGAATATCCGCGAAGACATCGCCAGCGTATTCGCCCGCGACCCGGCGGCCCGCACCACGTTCGAGGTGCTGACCTGCTATCCCGGGTTGCATGCGCGAATCTTTCATCGCCTTTCGAATACCCTGTGGCATGTCGAGTTGAAATGGATGGCGCGTTTCACTTCGCATTTCGCGCGCTGGGTCACCGGCATCGAGATCCATCCGGGGGCGACCATCGGGCGGCGTTTCTTCATCGACCACGGCATGGGCGTGGTGATCGGCGAGACCGCCGAGATCGGCGACGATGTGACGCTATATCACGGGGTGACGCTGGGCGGCACGTCGTGGAAGGAAGGCAAGCGCCACCCGACTCTGGGCAATGGTGTGGTGGTCGGCGCCGGAGCCAAGATCCTGGGTCCTATCTATATCGGCGACAACGCCAAGATCGGCTCGAATGCGGTAGTGGTGAAGGACGTTCCGGCCGGGGCGACGGCGGCGGGCATCCCCGCTCGTATCTTGGACGAGGCCAAAAAGAACACCGGTTTCAACGCCTACGGCATCAGCAACGACCAGAACGATCCGGTCGCCAAAGCCCTGCACGGCCTGATCGGACACAGCGTGACCGTGGATCAGCGCATCGAACATATCCTGCAGCAACTCGAGAAGCTGGGGGTGCGCGTGGAAGACGAGCAGGCCACCGCCGACAAGTTCGATCCAAACTACTTGAACAAGATTGTTGATTAAAAGTATCAAGTATTCTATTATATCCTCAGAAGTTGCAGGGATTAAGTGTGCGGCATTTGCCGAACCAGTTAAAGAATACTCAAGAGGGAAAGAGATTATGAGACTTACTACCAAGGGACGTTTTGCAGTTACAGCGATGGTTGATCTGGCGACGCGCGGGGGCAAAGGCCCGGTCACACTGGCCGGTATCAGTGAGCGCCAGAAGATTTCTTTGTCGTATCTGGAGCAGTTGTTCGGCAAGTTGCGCCGCAACAATGTGGTCGCCAGCGTGCGCGGCCCCGGTGGCGGCTATTGCCTGGCGCGCCCGGCGAGCAAGATCTCCGTGGTCGATATCATCGTTGCCGTGGATGAAGCGCTGGACGCAACCAACTGCGAAGCCAAAGGCACTTGCCAGGACGGCAAACCCTGTTTGACTCACGATCTGTGGTACGGACTGAACGAAACAATCCATGAGTATCTGGGCAAGATCAACCTCCAGCAACTGGTCGACGGGCAATCCAGGGCCGAGGCGGTCGAGGTGACACTGAATGGTGTGAGCGGCAAGTCCTCGCAAAAGATCGCAGCCTGATCGGCGGGGGTTACATGGCACTGCATCTCCCCATCTATCTGGATTATTCAGCAACTACGCCGGTTGATCCGCGCGTGGCCGAAGCGATGATCCCCTATCTGACCGAGAAATTCGGCAATCCGGCTTCGCGTTCGCATTCCTTCGGTTGGACTGCGGATGAGGCGGTGGAGCGCGCGCGCGCGCAGGTCGCGGCCTTGGTCAATGCCGACCCTAAAGAGATCGTGTGGACGTCCGGCGCGACCGAGTCCAACAACCTCGCCCTGAAAGGCGCCGCGCATTTCTACGCCGACAAGGGCAAGCACATCGTCACCGTGCAGACCGAGCACAAGGCGGTGCTGGATACCGTGCGCGAACTGGAGCGGCAAGGCTTTGCAGCGACTTATCTCGATCCGGAGCCGGACGGCCTGGTCGATCTGGAGAAGCTGAAAGCGGCGTTGCGTCCCGCTACCACTATCGTGTCGGTGATGCTGGTCAACAACGAGATCGGCGTCATTCAGGACATCGCCGCCATCGGCGAGATCTGCCGTGCCAACGGAATCCTGTTCCATGTCGATGCGGCGCAGGCGACCGGCAAGGTGGAGATCGATCTGCAAAAGCTCAAGGTCGACCTGATGTCGTTCTCGGCGCACAAGACCTACGGCCCCAAAGGCATAGGCGCGCTGTACGTGCGCCGCAAGCCGCGTGTGCGCCTGGAAGCGCAGATGCACGGCGGCGGTCACGAACGCGGCTTCCGCTCCGGCACGCTGGCGACGCACCAGATCGTCGGCATGGGCGAGGCTTTCCGCATCGCGAAAGAAGAGATGGCGAGCGAGAACGAGCGCATCCGCATGTTGCGCGACCGTTTGTGGAAAGGCCTTTCCGGCATGGAAGAGGTATATCTGAACGGCGACATGGACAGCCGCGTGCCGCACAATCTGAACGTGAGCTTCAATTTCGTCGAAGGCGAATCGCTGATCATGGCGGTGAAGGACATCGCGGTATCCAGCGGCTCGGCCTGCACTTCGGCGAGTCTTGAGCCTTCTTATGTATTGCGCGCGCTGGGTCGCAACGACGAACTGGCGCACAGTTCCATCCGTTTCACCATCGGGCGTTTTACCACTGTCGAAGATGTGGATTACACCGTGAAACTGTTGCAGGAAAAGATTGCCAAACTCCGTGAGCTCTCTCCGTTGTGGGATATGTTCAAAGAGGGCGTGGATCTGAACAGCGTGCAGTGGGCTGCACATTAGAGAATTGCCCTTTGCCCTTCTGGCGTTGTTGTCGGCCAGCCTGTTTGCACTATCGTAAACGGCGCTGACCTCCGCCTGGCCAGCCGGGCAAATCATCAATTCTCACCAGAAATTAAGGAGGATGTAATGGCTTACAGCGAAAAAGTACTGGATCACTACGAGAATCCGCGCAATGTCGGTTCCCTGGACAAGGACGATGCACTCGTCGGCACCGGTATGGTCGGTGCGCCCGCATGCGGTGACGTGATGAAGTTGCAGATCAAGGTCGGCAAGGACGGCATCATCGAAGATGCCAAGTTCAAGACCTACGGTTGCGGCTCTGCCATCGCGTCGAGTTCGCTGGTCACCGAGTGGGTGAAGGGCAAGACGGTCGATCAGGCGCTGGCGATCAAGAATACGCATATCGCCGAAGAACTGGCGTTGCCGCCGGTGAAGATACACTGTTCCATCCTTGCGGAAGACGCCATCAAGGCGGCGGTGGCGGATTACAAGGCGAAGAGCGGCGCGATGGTCGAGACCGCGGCCTGCAGCGGTAACAAATAGGAGAGCAAGGTGGCGATCTCATTGACAGAAAATGCGGCGAAACACGTGCAGAATTTCCTGACCAAACGCGGCAAGGGTGTAGGGCTGCGTCTGGGCGTACGCACCAGCGGCTGCTCCGGCATGGCTTACAAGCTTGAATTTGCCGATGCGGTGGACAGCGAGGATCTGCAGTTCGTCAGCAACGGTGTGACCATTCTGGTGGATCAGCACAGTTTGCCGTACATTGACGGCATGGAGTTGGATTACACGCGCGAGGGATTGAACGAGGGGTTCAAGTTCAACAATCCGAACGTGAAGGATTCTTGCGGCTGCGGTGAGAGCTTCAAGGTTTGAGAAATCCGTCTGCCACGGATGATCGTAGGCATTTGATGAGAACCTATTGATGCTACCCAGCGGCGCCGATTTCCAGCAGGACTTCTTTTCTCTCTTCAATCTACCCGCACGTTTTCAGATCGATGCGACCACGCTGGAGCGCAGCTATCTGGCGCTGCAGGCGCAGGTCCATCCCGACAAGTTCGCCCATCTTCCCGAAGCCGAGCGCCGTCTTTCCATGCAATGGACGACGCGGGTCAACGAGGGCTATCAGGCTCTGCGCAATCCGCTGAATCGCGCGCGTTATCTGCTTTCGCTGCAGGGCGTGGATACGCAGGAAGAAAGCAACACTTCCATGCCGAGCGAATTTCTGATGCAACAGATGGAATGGCGCGAGGCGCAGGAAGAAGCGCTACAGGCGAAAGACATTGCCGCGCTGGAAGAATTGGAGCAGCGCGTGCAGCACGAAGTGCGTTTTTTGCAACAGCAACTCGCCGTCGATATCGACGACACACACGATTATCCAGCCGCTTCCGGTATAGTGCGCAAGCTCAAATTCCTTGAAAAACTGGCGGAAGAGATCGGCTCCGCATTCGACGAACTCGATTCATAAATGGCACTGCTCCAGATATCAGAACCCGGCCTCAGCGCCGCACCGCACCAGCATCGTCTGGCAGTCGGCATCGACCTCGGCACCACCAATTCCCTCGTAGCCACGGTGCGCAGCGGCATCAGCACGGTGCTGAACGACGAACAGGGCTGCGCGCTGCTGCCTTCCGTGGTGCATTACGCCGCGGATGGCGAAGTGCTGGTCGGCCAGATGGCGCAGGAAGAGCAGAGCGCCTATCCGCACAACACCATCGTCTCGGTGAAACGTTTCATGGGCCGCGGCCTCAAGGATGTCGGCGATGTCAGCAACCTGCCCTATCGCTTCGTCGAGGCAACGGGTTCCGCTCAGGCACCAGGCATGCTGCAACTGCGCACGGCCGCAGGCGTGAAGAGTCCGGTCGAGGTCTCCGCCGAGATACTCAGGGTGTTGCGTCTTCGTGCCGAGCAGGCTCTCGGGGGCGAACTGGTCGGTGCGGTCATCACCGTTCCCGCCTACTTCGACGATGCGCAGCGCCAGGCGACCAAGGATGCGGCCAGACTGGCGGGGCTGAATGTGCTGCGCCTGCTCAACGAGCCCACGGCCGCCGCCATCGCCTACGGGCTGGATAACGCTGCCGAAGGCGTGTATGCGGTATACGACCTGGGCGGCGGCACTTTCGATATTTCCATCCTGCGCCTGTCGCGCGGCGTGTTCGAGGTGCTGGCGACCAACGGTGATTCGGCGCTGGGTGGCGACGATTTCGACCACCGCATCTACTGCCGGCTGCTGGAGAAGAATGGCCTTTCCGCCTTGCCCGCACCGGACATCCGCGCCCTGCTGACCCACGCGCGCGCCGCCAAGGAACAATTGACCGATCATCTGGAAGCGCGCGTCACCGCCGTACTGTCCAGCGGCGAAGTGATCGACAACGTGCTGACCCGCGCCGAATTCCACGAGATGTCGCAGAACCTGGTGCAGCGCACCTTGCAGGCGCTGCGTAAGGCTTTGCGCGATGCCAAGCTGGCGGCGTCCGAGGTCAAGGGCGTGGTGATGGTAGGCGGTGCGACGCGCATGCCGCATATCCAGCAGGCGGTCGGCGACTTCTTCGGGCAATCGCCGCTGAACAATCTCGATCCGGACAAGGTGGTGGCATTGGGGGCGGCGATCCAGGCCAACGTGCTGGCGGGCAACCGCAGCGGCGACGACTGGTTGCTGCTCGACGTCATCCCGCTCAGCCTGGGCATAGAGACCATGGGCGGGCTGGTCGAAAAGATCGTGCCGCGCAACAGCACCATCCCCAGCGCACGCGCGCAGGAATTCACCACCTACAAGGACGGCCAGACCGCGATGAGCATCCACGTGGTGCAGGGCGAACGCGAACTGGTGAGCGATTGCCGTTCACTGGCGAAGTTCGAGCTGCGCGGCATCCCGGCGATGGTGGCGGGCTCGGCGCGTATCCGCGTCACCTTCCAGATCGATGCCGACGGTCTGCTCAGCGTCTCCGCGCGCGAGATGGCGAGCGGCACGGAAGCGAGCATCGTGGTCAAACCTTCCTACGGACTCAGCGACGAAGAGATCACGCGCATGCTGCACGATTCCAACCAGTATGCGCGCGACGACATGATGGCGCGCGCCTTGCGCGAACAACAGACCGAAGCCGCGCAATTGCTGGAGGCCGTGGATAATGCCCTGCGACAGGACGGCGAAGAACTGCTGGATGCCGCCGCGCAAGCGCGTATCCGCGGCAGTATGGATGGGCTGCGTGCCGTGATCGCGGGCAGCGACCATCAGGCCATCAAGCGCGCCGTTGAAGCTTTGAACCTGGCCAGCACCGAGTTCGCGCAAAAGCGCATGGACAAGAGTGTGAAGAGCGCATTGGCTGGCCACAAACTGTCGGAGCTGGAATGACACAGATCATCGTATTGCCACATGAAGAGTTGTGTCCAAAGGGCACGCTGTTCGATGCCGCACCGGGCACTTCAGTTTGCGATGCCCTGCTTGAACACGGCATCGAGATCGAGCATGCCTGCGAGAAATCCTGCGCCTGCACCACCTGCCACGTCATCGTGCGCGAGGGTTTCGGCAGTCTGGCGGAAGCGACCGAACTGGAAGAGGATATGCTGGACAAGGCATGGGGGCTGGAATCCAACTCGCGCCTGAGTTGTCAGGCCATCGTCGGCGAACAGGAGCTGGTGATCGAGATACCCAAGTACACCATCAACATGGCGAAGGAAGGGCACAGCAAATGAAATGGATAGACGTGCGCGACATCGCGATCGCGCTGACAGAGAAACATCCCGATGTCGACCCGAAGACAGTGCGCTTCGTCGATCTGCACAACTATGTGGTCGACCTGCCGGACTTCGACGACGATCATCACCGCGGTGGCGAGAAGGTGCTTGAGGCCATCCAGTCCGCATGGATAGACGAGGCCGAGTGATATGCCGAAGCTCTGGAACGGGATATCCGGGCGCTGGTTATATCTGGCCGGGGCGCTGGCGGTAGTCGGATTATTCTGTTTCGGTCTCTATCTGCAATACGTACTGCGCCTGGAACCCTGCCCGCTGTGCATGATCCAGCGAGTCATCTTCATCGCCATCGGTCTGTTGTTCCTCATCGCCGCACTGCACAATCCGAAACAGACAGGCGCGAAGCTATATTCCATCCTGATCGCGCTCGTATCGCTGAGCGGTGTGGCGGTCGCCGCGCGCCATATCTGGATACAGCATCTGCCGAAAGACCAGGTTCCCGGTTGCGGTCCCGGCCTGGATTACATGCTGAAGAATTTCCCGTTGTCCGACGTGTGGCAGGAGTTGCTGCACGGCTCCGGCGAATGTGCGGAGAAAAGCTGGAGCTTCCTCGCGCTCGGCATCCCCGAGTGGTCGCTGGTCTGGTATGTGCTGCTGGGCTTGTTTGCCGTGCTGGTCGGCTGGAAGAAAGCCTGATCAGGCAGTGATCTTCGCCACCGTCTTGCGCACGAACGGCGCGACGAACAGCACGGTGGGGAAGGCGATGAGCCAGGCGGTGGCGAAGCCCCTGAACCAGCGTGCAAAGAACTCTGCGTCGTATCCCTGATTGATCAGTACCACGGCGCCGGAGATGACGGTGACCATGATGGCGGAGAGCATGCCGCCGAAAAGCAGGTTGCTGTAGCGTGCCGGTATCTTCATTCTTATTCCTATAGAGTTTGCCAAGGTGCGGCGTCGTGCGTCACGGCCACACTCACAATGTAAATAAACACCAGTTGCGCCGACAGCCAGGCAGCCAGACGGATGTTTTTCGTTTTCCCGCGCTTCAATGCGATCGAACCGATGACGATGTAAAGCAGCAGTGCGAGGATCTTGGCCGCCAGCCAGGGAGCCTCCAGCGGCGAGATGCCGAGCTGCCAGGCCAGCGTGATCGCGCTCGCCAGCAAGACACTGTCCACCGCATGCGGGGCATAACTGACCCAGCGCTGCAGCAATGGCGGTGAGTCACGCAGCATCCACACGCCGCGCAGGAAGAACAGCGAGTAGCTGAGCGCTACGCTGCTGACGTGGATGGATTTGATTAGTGTGCTGTCCAAAATAAAAAGGGCGGCGCGCAGGCCGCCCGTTTCAGTGGGCTGGATCAGTCCGGGAAACGCTTGATCATGATGCGGCGCATCAGGCTGTCCTTGACGATGAACTGGTGATACAGCGCAGCGACGACATGGAATGCGACCAGCAGAAGCAGCAGGCCGATGAACAACTCATGGTATTCCTTGGCGCCAACCGTGCCGAAGTCCGGGATCAAGTCGGGATCGTTGGTTTTCAGCGCATCGATCACGCCGGAGGTTGCGGCCGTGACCATGCCGGAGATCACCACGGCGATGACCGATATGTTCAGCAAGCCGTGCGTGGCGGCAGCGATCTTGTTCAACAGCGGATTGGCGTTGGCCGGAGCGGGCTCGCCGTCTTTCTTGCGGAAATAGATGCGTACCAGCACGAGCAGCAATATCAGGTCGCCGATCAGGAAGTGCAGCGGATACATCGACAACTTTTGCGCGCCGTCCTTGCTTTCATCCAGTTGGTGGCCGAAGTAGAAAGCGGCGATGACCAGCAGGAAGATCAGCCAATGGAGGATGGCGGTGCGTTTGCTGTATTGCTTCATGTTTCAGTCCTTTCGGGTAGGAAAAGTGCTGCGCATTGTAACGCATGATCGTGGCTTGCCAAGCTGCGCGGCGATGCAGACCCTGTGTCTAGCGGGGTTGTTGCAACCAGTGCGATACGCCCTTTCCGGCAACGAGTCCGCTGGCAAAACAGGCAGTGAGAAGGTAGCCGCCGGTGGGTGCTTCCCAATCGAGCATTTCGCCGGCGCAGAACACGCCGGGCATCTGCCGCAACATCAGGTGTGCATCCAGCGCTTCGAAGGCAACGCCGCCCGCGGTGCTGATCGCTTCGGCGAGCGGGCGCGGCGCGATCAGCTGCAACGGCAGTGCCTTGAGGGTCTGCGCCAGCAAGGCGGCATCGTGCATCTGCTCCGCACCCAACGCCTCGCGCAACAGGTTGGCTTTCACGCCCTTCAGTCCGAGACGGCTTTGCAGATGGCTGGAGAGTGAACGCGCACCGCGCGGATGCGACACCTCGTCTAGTACCCGCTGGGCGGTAAAATCCGGCAGCAGATCGAGATGCAATATCGCTTCGCCTTTGCGCTCGATCTCGTCGCGCAGGGCGGCGGAGAGCGCGTAGATCAGGCCGCCCTCGATGCCGTGTTCGGTGATCATGCATTCGCCCTGTTTGCGCACGCCGCCGAATGTTGCCGCGACGGATTTCAGCGGCTCGCCGACAAAGCGCTCGCGCAAGTGAGCGCTCCATCGCACATCGAAGCCGCAGTTGGAAGGGCGCAGAGGTGCGATGCTGATGCCACTCTGCGCCAGCAGCGCTACCCAAGCGCCGTCCGAACCGAGTTGCGGCCAGCTGCCGCCGCCCAGCGCCAGCACCACCGCATCGGCTTTCACACCGAGTTCGCCATCCGGTGCGGTGAAGCGTAATACGCCCTGTTCATCCCAGCCGCACCAGCGGTGGCGCGCATGGAAAAGCACGCCGTTTTTGCGCAGACGGTGCAGCCATGCACGCAGCAGCGGCGCGGCCTTCATATCGGCGGGAAAGACGCGATTCGAGGTGCCGACGAAAGTGTCTATGCCGAGTCCGTGAATCCATTCGCGCAGTGCTTCGGGCGGTAGCGCGCGCAGCAGAGGTTCGATATAGGCGCGGCGGGTGCCATAACGGGTGAGAAAGACATCGAACGGTTCGGCATGGGTTATGTTCATGCCGCCTTTTCCCGCCATCAGGAACTTGCGTCCCACGCTGGGCATCGAGTCATACACGTCCACGCGCACTCCGGCATCCGCCAGCACCTCGGCAGCCATCAATCCGGCCGGGCCGCCGCCGATGACGGCCACAGTATGGACAATCCCGCTTAGCGGCTCGTTTGCCCCTTCCCCCTGCGGGCGAAAGTTGGGATGAGGGGGCGTTTGCGGAGTATCGGTCGATGTTTTGTTGTAACTTATTGTCATATAAAAGGATTATCGTACCTGTCGCTTGCCGGGAGCGCTAACGATACAGCGGCGTATAATGCAGTCATTCAAACCCCGACTATAACGAAGAGAACGATATTGAACACCGTTAGTTTTGCCGACCTGAAGCTGGCTCCAGAAATCCTCAAGGCTCTTACCGAATCCGGTTACACCACTCCCACCCCGATCCAGGCGCAAGCCATCCCGGTGGTGCTGGAAGGTCACGATCTGATGGCCGGGGCGCAGACCGGTACCGGCAAGACCGCCGCATTCGCGCTGCCCCTGCTGCAAAAACTGCTGCCGCACGCCAGTTCCAGCACTTCGCCCGCGCGCCATCCGGTACGCGCGTTGATCCTGGTGCCGACGCGAGAACTCGCGGTGCAGGTGGAGGAGAGCGTCAAGGCCTACGCCAAACACACGCACCTGCGTTCGCTGGTGGTGTACGGCGGCGTGGACATCAAGACGCAGACGCCGCATCTGAAGACCGGCGTGGAGATCCTGGTGGCGACGCCGGGCCGCTTGCTGGACCACATCGAACAGAAGACGGTGCTGCTGAACCAGGTGCAGGTGCTGGTGCTGGACGAGGCCGACCGCATGCTGGACATGGGTTTCATGCCCGCGCTGAAACGCATCCTGGCCTTGTTGCCCAGACAGCGCCAGAGCCTGATGTTCTCTGCCACCTTCTCGAACGAGATCAAGAGGCTGTCGGAAGATTTCATGAACTACCCGACCCTGATCGAGGTCGCGCGCAGCAATGCATCCGCCGAGAACATCACGCAAAAGGTCTATCTGGTCGACCAGACCGACAAGCATCAACTGCTGGCGAAACTGTTGCGCGGCGACGATGCGAAACAAGTCATCGTGTTCACAAAGACCAAACTCACCGCCAGCCGTCTGGCCAAGCAGTTGCAGCGCGAAGGCGTTTCTGCAGATGCCATCCACGGCGACAAGACCCAATTGGAGCGCATGCAGGCGCTGGACGCGTTCAAGCAGGGCAAGGTCGCCGTGCTGATCGCCACCGACGTGGCCGCGCGCGGTCTGGATATCGACCATCTGCCGATGGTCATCAATTACGAGATCCCGCATGCGGCGGAAGATTATGTGCACCGCATCGGCCGCACCGGCCGCGCGGGCGCAGCCGGCACGGCGATCTCGCTGGTGTCGCCGGAGGAAGAAAAATATCTGGTGGAGATCGAGAAGCTGATCAAGACCGAGATCAAAAAAGAAAAAGCGAACCTGCCCGCTCATCCCGCCAGGCCGCAGCGCGAGCCGCGCGGTGAACATGCGGAGCACAGCCGCGGCTACCACACACCCGTACCGAAGAAACCGGCGCACGATCCGTGGTTCGACAAGCCTTACGTGCCAAGCATCAGCGCTCCGGCAGCAGAGCCGGCGAAGAAGGCCCACGAGCCGGTGACGAACAAACCCAAGCCGCAGATCCCGGCGTTGTTCATGAAGCGTCAGGGCTAAGCACTCTGGACAGACGTCGGTTCGTGTTCAGCTGCCGCGCGCTGTAGTAGTACTTCTGATTACTGACCGGTCTTTTTGTCGAGCATCGCTTTCAGGTCGGCGAAAGGGTTGTGCGTCGCCACGGCCTGAGCGCCTTCCTTTCTGTCGCGCACCACCTCGTCCATCACGCGTGAATGCTCGTTGTCGTGGCAGTACAGGCAGAGCAATTCCCAGTTGCTGCCGTCCGGCGGATTGTTGTCGTGATTGTGATCCTTGTGATGCACGGTCAATTCGCGCAAGCGTGTGCCGGAAAACTCCCGTCCGCATCGTCCGCATATCCACGGAAACAGTTTGAGCGCCTTCTCGCGATATCCCGCCTCGCGCAGTTCGCGCTGCTTGCGCGCTTCGGCGACGACGCGGTCGAGTCGGGCATGATCGGGAGTGGTGTGTTTTGTCATGGCAGGTGATGGGTATGGTGTCGAGCTAACTATAACAGGACGTGCATGGGTCAAAACCAGAGTAGAAAACATGGTTAATTCGGTGCGCTAGCCATCATTTGATGCGCCTGCCTGCCATGCTACACTCGGGCTGCCTTGATGCCGGATCACATCGTGAGTATGCAAGTCCGTGAAGCAATAAGAACGGATTGCGCGATAGGGGTCTGCATGATGACCGTTTCCAGCCGAAGCCGGGTTGAGAACGCTTTTTGTTATCTAAAAAATATAAGGGGAGCTCAAGATGAAAAAGAATTTCACCGCACACATTCTGCTGGCTTGCGGCGCACTGCTGGGGATGTCGCTGTCTGCTGTCGCATCTGCTGCCGATGCACCCAAAGCGGCCGAGTCATGCATCGCCTGCCACGGCAAGGACGGCAACAGCACCGATACCCACGTGCCCAACATCGCCAGTTATTCCGAGGAATATCTGGCCAACACCATGAAAAAATACCAGAACAAGGAACGTCCCTGCGTTGAGGCGGAATATCAGAGCGGCAGCAAGAAAGGCACGAAGTCCGATATGTGCAAGATCGCTGCCGAGTTGAGCGCGGACGACATCGCGAAGGTCGGTGAATACTTTACCGCGCAGACTTTCGTTCGCACCGCGCAAACAACGGATCCGGAACTGGTGAAGAAAGGCAAGTCGCTCTACAAGCTGAAGTGCTACACCTGCCACAGCGAAGACGGCAGTTTCCCCGGTGACCATGCCGGTATCCTGGCCGGTCAGAAGATGGCTTATGTCAAACAACAGACCAAGTTCTTCAAGGAAGGCAAGCGCCCCATGCCCAAGAAGATGAAGCCGAAGATGGAAAACCTGGACGATGCCGAGATCGAAGCGCTCGTCCATTATTTCGGCAGCATCCAGTAATCGATACAACGACGGTTTGAGCCACGAGTCCGGGAAGAGGTTGTTCCCGGACTTTGTCTTGGCAGCGGCTATCTGTTGAGGCAGACGGCTTGCAGCAAGGTCGTATAAAGGGGAGACGGAAATGAAGATCCAAGAAACGTTGAAACGCTGGTGGCAGGTATTGCGCAGTCCGGCGGCCAAGTATTCGATGCTCGCCTTGTTGGGCGGCGGTTTCGCGGCCGGCATCATCTTCTGGGGCGGTTTCAATACCGGCATGGAAGCGACCAACAAGATGGAGTTCTGCATCTCCTGCCACGAGATGCGCGACACCGTCTACGAGGAATACAAGACCTCCGTGCATTACTCGAACCGCACCGGTGTGCGCGCGATCTGTTCCGATTGCCACGTGCCGAAGGATTGGGTGCACAAGATGAAGCGCAAGATCCAGGCGAGCGGCGAACTGTGGGGAAAGCTCACCGGCTCCATCGATACCAAGGAAAAATTCGAAGCGAGACGGCTGGAACTGGCGAAGCACGAATGGGCGCGCATGAAAGCGTCGGATTCGCGCGAATGCCGCAACTGCCACAGCTACGAGGGCATGGATGCGGAGATACAGGACCCGAGTGCCAAGACCAAGCACTTGCAGGCGGCAAAACCCGGTTCGGGAAAAACCTGCATCGATTGTCACAAGGGCATCACGCATGAACTGCCGGAAGGGGCGGAAGATTTCATGTGACAGCATGGAAGAGCAGGAAATAAAAATCCGCCCGAGGGCGGATTTTTATTCGGGTTGTTTTGTGTTAGGCAAGATGCTGCGAGTAGGTCACCAGCGTTCTGTGATTTTCGGGAGGTCACTCATATCGAAGCGCCTGGATCGGATCAAGTTGAGCGGCCCGCCGAGCTGGCATGTAACCAAAGAGCACACCTATGATGGCAGAGAATAAAAATGCCAGCAGGTTGATACTCGCGTTGAATATGAAGGGCATATTCAGGAGTGCGGACAGGCCGATGCAGGCAAACAGGGCCAGGATTATTCCAATCAGTCCCCCGCAGGCGGACAGTACAACGGCCTCGATGAGGAACTGAAGTAATACCTCATGCTCCAGCGCGCCGATGGCAAGCCGGATACCTATCTCGCGTGTCCGCTCAGTCACCGAAACCAGCATGATGTTCATAATACCGATGCCACCGACAAGCAGGCTCACAGCGGCTACAGCACCGAGCAATCCAGTCATCGTTCTGATGGTTCCGGAGAGGGTTTCGGCGATCTGCTTGGTGTCCATCACATTGAAGTTGTCCGCTTCATTTTCGGCAAGCTTGCGACGTTCCCGCAGCAACGACCGAATTTGCTGCATCGCGGCTTGGGTATCTGCGCCATCACGCAGAGAGACCATCAGGCTCGACACGTCCTGATTGCCAATGAGGCGGCGCTGTACCGTGGCCAGCGGCATCAGCACCGTATCGTCCTGATCCATGCCCATGGCTCCCTGCCCCTTGGCGGCAAGCAGACCGACAACCTGGCATGCGAAGGACTTGACCCGAATTTCATCGCCCAGCGGATTGCGGGTGCCGAAGAGCTCGCGCCGCACCGTCGCGCCTAAGATGCAGACCGCCTTGCCGGCGCGCTCTTCGTCGTCGAGGAATTTCCGGCCACTGGCAATCTTCCAATTGCCGGCCTTAAGGTAGGAGTTCGTGGTGCCACTTACACTCGTCGACCAGTTGTTGTTCCCTGCCACCACGGTGACCGACGCTCCTGCGACCGGCACCACTTCGTCGAGTCCGCTAACCTGGCTACGCAACGCATCGACGTCGGCCTTCTTGAAGGCGGGGGCTCCGGCGCTGTCACGCCCCGGCCCCAGGCGCTGCCCCGGACGTACCGTCAGCAGATTGCTGCCGAGGCTTGAGATTTGATCGGAGACAGCCTGGGTCGCCCCATTCCCAAGCGTCACCATGGTGACCACCGCAGCGACACCGATGACGATCCCCAGCACGGTCAGGAAGGAACGCATCAGGTTGCGCCGAATTTCTCGCAAGGCCAGAAGGAAGGCGCTGAGAAGGACAGACGTCATGCTTTCACACCATTCCGGATTTCATCGCTCGACACCAGGCCGTCTGCAAAATGGACGATGCGCCGCGCATATTCGGCCATGTCCGCCTCATGCGTTACCATCAGGATGGTGATCCCTTGGTCCCGATTAAGCTCGACAAGCAATTCCATGATTTCGTGGCCACGCTTGCTGTCGAGGTTTCCTGTGGGCTCATCGGCGAGCAACACATCCGGTTTGGTGACAATGGCCCGAGCGATGGCGACACGCTGCTGCTGGCCACCTGAAAGTTCGGCGGGCGTATGTGTTTCCCAGCCCGTCAGGCCGACACGAGCCATAGCCGCACGCGCTGCATCGTGGCGTGCAGCTTCAGTTTCACCTCGATAAAGCAGGGGTAACTCAACGTTTTCCAGGGCCGATGTACGGGCCAGCAGATTGTAGCCCTGAAAGACAAATCCCAGGCTGTACCGTCTCAATAACGCTCGTTGATTCCGATCCAGGCGCTCGACGTGGATCCCGCGAAAGAGGTACTCCCCGCTACTCGGTATGTCCAGGCAGCCGAGAATGTTCATGGCAGTGGATTTGCCGGAACCACTCGGCCCCATGATGGCAACAAAATCTCCGGCTTCCACATCAAGGTCGATGCCACGCAGGGCTTGATACGCGACATCGCCCTGGCCGTAGGTCTTGGTGATGCCGGAAAGGCGAATGAGCGGTTCGGTTGCCGCAGGGTTCATGGGCGCACTTCCTGATATTCGGTGATGACAGCCATGTCCGGCTTCAGCTCGCCCTCCTCAATCTCGGTCTGGCGACCGTTGCTGACGCCGGTCTTGACGGCAATCGCTTGCGGTCCGGAGTCACTCAAGACCCATACTTGAGAACTGGCCGGTGATGTCGTATTGGAGCGTTTGGCATCAGATGGAGGACGAGGCAATAAATTCGAGACAAAACTGCCATTGTTTGAACCGCTGTTTTTCGTTGGCGGAGCGAAGCGGAGTGCGGCGTTGGGTACAAGGAGGACGTTCTTTCGCTGTGCCGTAACAATGGAGGCCGTGGCAGTCATGCCCGGGCGCAACGCCATATCCGCGTTCTTCACATTCAACAAGGTCTTGTAAGTGACCACATTGTCGGTGATCGTTGACCCGATGCCGACACGACGTATGGTCGCGGGAAAGGTGCGCCCGGGCCATGCGGAGACAGTGAAGCTGGCAGGCTGGCCGAGTTTGACGCTGCTCACATCGGCCTCGTCGACCTTGACCTGAAGCTCCATGTTCGTCAGATCTTCGGCCAGTGTGAACAGTACGGGGATGGTCATTGCAGCCACCAGGGTCTGGCCGGGTTCGACCTTGCGCGACAGAACCACTCCGTTGACGGGGGAGCGGATCGCGCCTTTGGAAAGATTGGTCTCGTCCGTCTTCAGGGTTGCCTGTGCTTGCAGTACGGCAGCATTGGCACTGGCTTCATTGGCTAATGCTCGTTCGAGCGTGGCTTCAGCTGTCTCCATTTCCGCCTTGGATGGAACCTTCCCTCCGGAAAGTTCGGCAACCTGGCGCATTCGCGCCAACGAAGCCTTGGATTCCTTGACGGTGGCTCTTGCCTGAGCCACTGAAGCTTCGGCAGCAGCCAGTGCTGCTCGCGATTTGCTGACAGCATCCTGAAGCTTGGCGAGGTCGAGTCGGGCCAATAACTGGCCGCGCTTGACGCGGTCGTTCTCCTCGACCAACACCGCCGCCAACGTACCCGACTGCTCACTTCCAACGTCGATCGAAGTCGTCGGCTGCAAAGTGCCTGTAGCAGAGACGGTGACGGTAAGATTCCCCATCGTGGCCGGTTCGGTGATGAATTGTCCCGGAGAATCCTTCCCGCCACGGATCAACGGCAATAACACGAGGAGTAGAAGTAGCCCGCCTCCAATAATTGTCCAGCGCCTGCGGTTGCCAAGGCCCAGTCTGGGAGATGATTGATTGAGTATGTTCTTTAGTGCATCCCTCGAATTCAGATCGCTCATGATGTTTTCTCGCTTGTGGATATATCCCAACCACCACCGAGAGCCTTGTACAGGGTGATGAGGCTGGTACGCAAAATTGCCTCGGCTGTGGCCAAGCTGTCTTCGGTCGTTAATTGTGTGCGCTGCGTTTCCAGCACTTGCTGGAAATCGGCGAGTCCGGACTGATAGAGGTTGCGCGCCAGATCGGCTGCATTGCGGGCTGATTCGGCGGCATTACGCCGGGCGTCGACGCGCTCACGTGCAGCGGCATAGCTTTTCAGGGCATTCTCGACTTCTTCAAGCGCGGTCAGAACGTTGCTTTGATATGACACCAGCGCCTGTTCCTGTACCGCACTCTGGGCGTCGACCTGACTTCTTAGCCGACCGCCATCGAAGAGGGTTGCGGCCAAGGTTCCGCTCAATGCGCGCGTGATCGTGCCTGCCCCGCCCAGCGCCGCAAAACTGTAAGCCTGCCAGCCGAAGGAACCGGACAGGTTCAAACTGGGAAAGCGCTGCGCCAGCTTCTGCCCGACACGCGCGGTCTCGGCTGCCAGCGTGCGTTCAGCAGCGATCAGGTCCGGACGCTGGCGTAGAACGTCGGCAGGAATGCCCGTAGCCACGCTTGCCGGTACTGGAGGCAGCGGCTTCTGTTCGGCCAACATCGCGTGAAGTTCGCCTGGATTGCGGCCAAGCAGCAGAGCGATGCGGTTTTCGGCCGCTGCGAGCGAGACTTCAATATCCGGAATACCGGCACGCGTCTGCTCCCGGGATGTCCGTGCCTGTTCGACCTCGCTGGCACGTGCCAGGCCGGCCTGATAACGCCACTCTGTGAGCTGCAATGTTTCGCTTTGGCTGGCAAGGTTGTCACGAGCAATCGCCATACGGCGTTGGTAAGAACGGAACTCGATATAGTTTCGAGCAAGCTCGGCTACGAGGGAGACGCGAACGCTGTTCAGGCTGGCCTGACTGGCGGCGAGGTCAGCCGCAGATGCCTCAACAGCTCGCCGGTTTCCGCCGAAGACATCGATCTCCCACGTCGCATCAAAGCCGGCATCGTAGAGCGTGCGTGTCGCTTGAGGTGCAATTGCGTCGGAGTTCTTGTTGCGACTGCGGCTCGTTGATGCCGATACCGCAGGATACAACCCGCCCCCGGCCAACTGCTGGCCTGCCCGTGCTTGATGCAGACGCGCTTGCGCGAGCTTGAGGTCAAGATTTCCGGTGAGTGCCTGATCGACGAGCCAGTTCAGGCTTTCATCCTCAAATTGCGTCCACCACCGCTTAAGACGTGCATCTTCATTCGTCGGGTTGTTCGAATCCTGTGATTGCGCAGCCCAGTGTGATGGCATGTGCGGTGTGGCAGCCTGGTAGTCGGGGCCGACCATGGGCAAGGCGCAACCGCCAAGTAACACCGAAAGGATGATCAAATTGGATTTTGAAGTGATGCGCATGATGTCTGCAATCTAAGATTCTTTGCATGATAGGAGCATCATCTGTTAAGAAATGTTAAGCCGGGTAAGATTTATTAATGAATTGAGCTTCAATCATGAGCATTCAATCAGACAGAGATATTCCCGATTGGAACTGATGGTCCCCAAGGAGATACTTTTTTTGCTGGGCGAAAAAAATGGCAGGCCACCTGCCTGCCATTTTTCATTACATGGATGCTAGGCAGTGGCAGAAAACAGCGATGCTTTTTCCGAAGAGCCGCTCAGGCCGTATGTCTGCATCAGTTGCATCAACTGGCGCATGATCTTTGCATCGGCAGTGCTGCCAGTGGAATCGGTCGAGGACGCTGTCGAGCTGGACTGCTCCAAGGCCATTGCTTCCTGGAAGCTGACTTTGCCATCCTTGTTGGTATCAGCCTTGTCGAAGTTCTCAATGACTTTGGTGAGCAATTCGGTACGCTTGCCGTCCGTTGAATTTCCCCCATTGAGTTGAGTGGTCAGCTCTTCCTTGGTGAAACCGGCATCATTCTGGGGTGGGGGCGGCGGCGGCATGCCATTGGCAGAACCGGTTCTCTTCATTTGGCTGGCAAGATCGTCGAGTGTGCTGGTGAACTCGTCTTTGGTCACTTTGCCGTCACTGTTGGTGTCGAGCTTGGCAAACAGTTCGTCGACGTTCGAACTGGATGAATTCTGCCCTATGGCTGATTGCAGCGTGCTTTTATCGATGTATCCCTGCCCGGAGCTATCGAGTTTGGAGAACAACTCTTCAGCCATCTTCTTGCCATCTGGCGGTTGGCGCATACCTTGCATCATGGCCCAATTACCACTATTGCTGATACCACTGATCGTACTCATGTCTGACCCCTTCCTAATGGTTGATTTTGTTATGTGCATATCATGTTGCACATGGCCCAACTATCGGCATCTACCGAGCCAGAACATAGTGCCGCCTATGTAAAACACGGTAAAACCGTGTTAACGAGTCCTCGGTGACAGCCGCAGGGGATCGAGGCTCATGACGGCAGGCATTGTGTGAATGCGGCATGTGATGCGCTTAAATTGAGTAAATCTTGGTAAAGCCCGGGCGTCGTACTTTGTACGTCAGAGAGGCTTGGTTAACATGCGAACCATAAGATTTTGCGGATTGCGGAAGAAATGAGCGAAAAGATACTGTTGGTCGATGATGACATCGAACTGGTCGAGATGATCAGGGATTACCTCAAGCAGGAGGGATATGAAGTTGGAACCGTCCATGACGGTGAGCGCGGCGTCCGCGAAGCATTGAGCGGCGACTACGCTATCGCAGTGCTCGACGTGATGATGCCGGGCATGAGCGGCATCAATGCGTTGCGCCAGATCCGCAGTGAGAGTTCCATTCCGGTCATCATGCTCACCGCCCGCGGGGACGACTCCGACCGTATCCATGGTCTTGAGCTTGGCGCTGACGATTATGTTCCCAAGCCCTGTACGCCGCGGGAATTGACCGCCCGCATCCGCGCCATACTCAAACGCACCGGACCGGCCAGGGAAGCAGGCGCTTTGCAGGCGATCAAGGTGGGTGCGCTGGAGATTTGGCCGGAGAAACGCAAAGCGGAATGGGATGGCAAGTCGATTGAACTCACGAGCACCGAATTCAATCTGCTTGAAGTATTGGCACGTCATGCTGGACAGATCGTCAGCAAGGAAGAGCTTTCCAGGCAGGGGCTCGGGCGACCGCTGATGCGATTCGACCGCTCCATCGACGTGCATGTGAGCAGCTTGCGCCAGAAGCTGGCGGAGTTGCCGGACGGTCGTTCCTGTATCCAGACTGTGATTCGCAAGGGATACATGTTGATCAAGGGGTAAATGATGGGCAGATTGTTCTGGAAATTCTTCTTCATGTTCTGGCTGGCTCAGTTCCTGACCATGGTTGGCGTTGGCATTTCTGTCTGGGCACTGCGCCCTGATTTCTCCCCCCCATCCATGTCGGAGATGCACAGACTGCCTCAAGAGCCATCGGGTGGGTTCCGGGAAATGCCTCATCCGTCTGATTTGCAAAATGGCATGCCACCCAGACCGTTGGATGGCCCGCATCAGGAGTTGTTGCCGCCTTTACTTCCTATTGCTGCCGGTAGTTTGGTGAGCCTCATCTTTGCAGCATTGCTGGCGTGGTATTTTGCGCGGCCCATTCGCACCCTGCGCAAAGCCTTTGACGACGTGGCAAAAGGAAAATTCGATACCCGCATCGGCGCCTCCATCGGTGGCGGCAAAGATGAACTTGCCGATCTTGGATCAGACTTCGATCATATGGCCTCGCGTCTGCAAGGTTTGATGGATGCGCAGCGACGCCTGCTGCATGACATTTCGCACGAGCTGAGATCGCCTCTGGCGAGATTGCAAGCTGCAACGGACCTTATGCAGCAACAGCCGGAGCGCGCAGCGGAATTCATCACTCGGCTGGAGCGTGATACCGGTCGCATCGATGCGCTGGTGGGCGAGTTACTGACGCTGGCGCGCCTCGATTCTGGAATGGCAGAAGGGATGGGCGGGGATGTCGACCTGCGCGAGATACTCGAACACATCGTCTCCGATGCGCGATTCGAGGCCGGTTCCAGACAATGTACTGTCGAGGTCGTGATGCCGGAGCAGATGCATGTCAAAGGCAACGCCGAGTTGATTTTCCGGGCGTTGGAGAACGTGGTGCGCAATGCCGTGCTTCATGCTCCTGCAAACACGCTTGTCGAGATCGCAGTCAGGAACGTAGAAGGCGGTCGATGGCAGATCAAGGTGGCAGATCAGGGGCGCGGCGTACCGCCTTCCGATCTCGACGCGATCTTTCAGCCGTTCTTTCGCAGCAGTACGAATGGCGACACTGCCGGTTATGGATTGGGGCTGGCGATCACGCAGCGGGTAGTGATCGCGCACGGTGGCAAGGTGCGGGCCGTGAACAGGGCCTCAGGCGGGCTCCAAGTCGAAATTATCTTGCCTGCAGCCTGAGTACGCTACAAATAGATCTTGCTGGACAGGCTCCCTGCCAGTTTCTCGGCGAGTCGATGCAGGTCGCTGACGCATCTCGATGCGATCTCGCGAGCATCGTTCGGAAATGAATTTTTGTCAGCGTCCAGCGTCGCGGCGGCGAAGGCGATCTGCTTGGCCTGTTCGAACTGCCTGCTTTTCTCAAAACTCTCGATGCTTTTCACGATTTTTCCTCTCAATCCTGTCATCGTATTTGCGATGACAGGATTATTAGGGACAACCGGGTTAAGCGATGTAAATGAAGGGTAAATTTCGGTAAAAACTGCTGCGACCTTCAGCCGCACGCCCCGATCGCACCGCAACTGGTACAGAACTCGCAGCCGTCCTTCTTGATCAGCGTTGCGTTGCCGCATTCCTTGCACACCTTGCCGACGATGGGTTTGATGGTGGTGGGTTTGATCTGCCCCTCCGGGATCTCCAGCACGCCCATCTGCTGCACCGGGTAACCGTGTTCGTCGAGGATGCCGAGCATGGAGTAGCGGTGGATGATGAGCTTGGCGACATAGGAGACGGTCGAGGGATAGCTCTCCATTTTGTTGCCGCCTGGCACGCGCGCCATGAAGTCGCCCAGCGGTTCGCCGAAGTTGAGCAGCTTGCGCAGCTTCATGCCGATCCAGGCCGGGTCGATCACGCGCATGTCCAGGCTCAGCACCTTGCACAAGCCGTCGAGCGCGCGCGGATAGACGCCGGACAACCACATCGAATACGGGCGGCGCTGGCCGTCGGGCAGCACCAGTTCTTTCAGGCCCAGCACGAAGTCGTCGCCGCTGCCCGCATTGGAGATGTCCACCGTCCAGCTCATGGTGCCGTCGGTACCGGTCTTGGGCTCCTTCTTCGCGAACAGCGCATCCATCATCGGCGTGGTCCCGCCGTCGCAGACTTCCAGCGCGCCCAGTTCCTCGATGCGGTATTTGAGCAGGTGCGCGAACGCGGCGACCAGACTCGGCATGCGTTTCACTTCGCCGTCCGGCGGCATCGGCATATCGAAGGCGTCGTCACCCGCGGACTTCATCAGCATCTCCAGCTTCATGCGTATCCACACCGGATCGCGCGTGCGCATGTCCATCGACAGCGATTTCGCCAGCGCGCCGAGACCGCGCGGCTGTTCGGAGCCGTTAACCCACACTTCGAACGGATGGTTGCAGCCGTTCTTCGTATGCGACACGAACGCGACGAAACTGCCGAGCGGATGCTTCACCACCGGCGAGGTCCAGCCTTCGCTGCCCGCGGGCAGCGCCGGGCGGCCGGGCCAGCGTAGCGAGGCGAGCGCGGGCTTGGGCGCGGTCTCCAGCACGATGCGCCGGTCCTGGTCGAACACGAAGTCCTGCGGTTGTTCTTCCTCTTTCTTTTCCGAAGTGACGGACAGCACCGAGCCCAGCACGCTGTTGGGGCGGTAGGTCGCCAGGCCTTTCAGCCCGGCCTTCCATGCTTCGGTGTAGAGGTCCTTGAAATCCTCATACGGATAATCGGCGGGCACGTTCACCGTCTTGCTGATCGAGGTGTCGATGAACGGCGCCACGGCGGCGACCATCTTCATGTGATCGATGGCGGAGATCTCCAGCGCGGTGACGAAGGCGGGCGGCAGTTTGTCCATATCGCCGCCTTGCTGCTTGAACACGCGCCAGGCGTGGTCTTCCACCGGGTAATCCTTGGTGCTGCCGTCCATCATGCGTTTCTTGCGCGTGTAGAACCACGAGAACGCCGGCTCGATGCCGTTGGAGGCATTGTCGGCGAAGGCCAGCGAGATGGTGCCGGTGGGCGCGATGGAGAGCAGGTGGCTGTTGCGGATGCCATGCTTGCGTATCTTGTCCTTCAGCTCGTCCGGCAGGCGCGAAGCGAAGCGCGGTGCAGCCAGATATTTTTCCGCATCGAGCAGCGGGAAGGCGCCGCGTTCCTGCGCCAGTTCCACCGAAGCCTCATACGCCTCGTCGCGCATGATGCGCGTGATGTCGGCGGCGAAGGCGCGCGCCTCGTCGGTGTCGTAACGCAGGCCCAGCATCACCAGCGCATCGCCCAGCCCGGTGAAACCCAGACCGACGCGGCGCTTGTTCTGCGCTTCCTGCTGCTGCTCGGGCAGCGGCCAGGCGGTCACGTCCAGTACATTGTCCAGCATGCGCACCGAGACGCGTACCAGTTGTTTGAACGGTTCGTAGTCGAACCCCGCATGGTGGGAGAACGGATTCTTCACCATGCGCGACAGGTCGATGGAACCGAGACAGCAGCAGCCGTAGGGGGGCAGCGGTTGTTCGGCGCAGGGATTGGTGGCCTCGATCAGTTCGCAGTACGACAGGTTGTTGTCGCGGTTCATCAGGTCGATGAACAACACGCCCGGTTCGGCATGGTCGTAGGTGCTGGCGATGATCTGTTTCCACAGCTCGGTGGCGCGCACTTTGCGATAGATCCATTTGCCGTCCGCGCGTTGGGTCGCTCCTGCCGCCTTGATGGCGTCGGAAGGGGCGGCGGCATGCACCAGTTCGAACTCCTCGTCTTTTTCCACCGCCTGCATCAGTGCATCGGTCACGCCGACGGAGATGTTGAAGTTGCGCAGGTCGCCCTGGTCCTTGGCGCCGATAAATTTTTCGATATCGGGGTGGTCGCAACGCAACACGCCCATCTGCGCGCCGCGCCGTGCACCGGCCGATTCCACCGTCTCGCAGGAACGGTCGAATACGCGCATATAAGAAATGGGGCCGCTGGCGCGCGAGTTGGTGCCTTTGACATGCGCTCCTTCGGGACGGATGCTGGAGAAATCGTAACCGACGCCGCCACCGCGGCGCATGGTCTCGGCGGCCTGCTGCAGCGCGTCATAGATGCCGGGTTTGCCGTCGGTCATGCCGGAGATGGCGTCGCCCACCGGCTGCACGAAGCAGTTGATGAGCGTGGCTTGTATCTTCAGTCCGGCGGCGGAGTTGATGCGACCCGCGGGCACGAAGCCGTTCTCCTGCGCGTCGAAGAAGGCTTTTTCCCATTTGACGCGCTGTTCCGGTTTTTCGGCCTGGGCGAGGCCGCGTGCTACGCGGCGGCGCACATCCTGCACCGACTTCTCGTCCGCTTCCGCGTATTTCTCCAGGAGCACTTCGGTGCTGATCTCTTGCGTCATTGCGGTTTTTCCTTTGCTGGCTGATTCGTCGGCTATGTTCTTGGTCAGTTCGGTCAGGAACTGTTCCCCGGATTTGGAAATCTCCCCGTTTCCAGGGTGACTTGCTTGATTCTTGAGCTGGGTTATCGGGTGTCGCTCGGGAGAGTTGCTTTGTGAAGCGCTGGATTCAGGATCGCTTTGGGCGGACGTTGAAACACTCTCGGTATCGAACACGATGCTACCCCCTTGATTGCGCGGGCTACTTCAGCCCGGAAAGCAAAAACCACTATATGTAGTGGTTGGTCGCCTGAATCTGACTAATTGTAGGGGGTCGGAAAGTTTTTTCAAGCGATAAATTGTCGCCTGAAAATTGACTTGACTGGCGGGAAGCGTTAGGGGAATTTCCGGGAAAGCGCCTGTTTTTACCCGGCGCAGCTCAAACGCAGCTTGTCGTTCTTGCCGCTGAGGGCGGAAAGCGCGGCGGAATAGACCGCATTGCCGTCGCCGCACTTCCACTCGGCGGCGAAATCCTTGCTGCAGGTCGGCGCCGGGTCTTCCAGCGTGGCCGGATCAATGACGAAATCGCAGCTGCCTTGCCCGTCGCAGGCCTTGGCCAGTTGCGTCGTGGCATTGCCCGCCTTGGCATTGCAGTTGCGGCCATAGGTGCCGGAGACGACCTTGATGGGGATCGCCGGAGCAGCCGGGACGGCGCTGGCGGGGGCGGCGACGGCGACCACGCCCTGCTGTTGCATGGAGGCGATCAAATTGGGCGGCAGGCGGGAATACATGTCGGGGGTTTCGCCGTATTGCATGACCAGACCAATCACGATCAGGACTGCACCCAGGATGGCGGCACCGATGCGGCCGATGCGGCCGGGTTCGATCTTGCCCTCGATCTTGCCCAATACGGCGATCATCAGGAAAAGGATGCCCGCGAGCACGAACATGCGCACCATGGGAACGTCGACCAGCCTCAACATGACTTCTTTCATGACCATCCTTTCAAAACAGTACGGAAGAAAAGCGTTGGCACTTTATCACACGCGCATCGGGTTGAAACCGCCCGCGCCGGAGCGCTAGTTGCCGAACAGATGCACCAGCCCGTCCAGCCCGACGAAGTTCAGCGCATAGCTGGCCTGCGCCCGCACCACCGGCTTGGCGTGGTAGGCGATGCTCACCCCCGCCTGCGCCATCATCTTCAGGTCGTTGGCACCATCGCCCATCGCGATGACCTGCTCGGGTTGCAGCCCAAGTTCATTGCGCACCTGGTTCAGCCAGTCCGCCTTGCCCTGCGCATCCACGATCTTGCCTGATACCTCACCGGTAAGTTTTCCGGCCACGATCTGCAGTTGGTTGGCATGAGCGAAGTCGAGGCCGAGGCGCGCCTTCAGGCGCTCGGTAAAGAACACGAACCCGCCCGAGACCAGCAGCGTCCTGATACCGTGCTTCTTCAACTCCGCCAGCATCCTCTCGGCGCCGGGATTGGGTTTCAGGCGCTCTTCATAGACGCGCAACAAAGCGCTCTCGTCCAGCCCCTTCAGCAGGGCCACGCGGCGGCGCAGGCTTTCTGCGAAATCGATCTCGCCCCGCATCGCCGACTCGGTGATCTCCGCCACCTGCGGCTTGATGCCCTGCATATCGGCGATCTCGTCGATGCACTCGATGTTGATGAGCGTGGAATCCATGTCCATCACCACCAGGCCGAAATCGCAAAGCTGTTTGCCATGCGCGACGAAGCCGTAATCGATCTGGTGCTCGAAACAGTATGCAGCGATGCTGTCCTGCAGCTTGGCCTCGCGCAGGCGATAGAGGTGAGTGCCGACCTGTTCGATGCGGGCAGCGCCAGAAAGCTGGGCGAGGTGCTCGACCTGGACGGAAGGAATGTCGTGTAAGGCCTGAAGGATGAGGTTCATGTTCTGGTGATTCGTTCTCGCCAAAGCGCTAGTTCTAACAATATCGAAAGCGCAGCATTTTAATTCAACGGCAGCGGATGACGGCAAGAAGTTGCGGGGCCGGGTGGTGCCGCCCGTGCGGTTCGCCTATCATGTTCTCGCATACACGTATTCGAACGGCCTAAACCCCAAGGAGGCAAGATGAAGCACGCATACCCCCAACCTAACGCCATCCCCATGCGGCTGTTCATCGGACTGTTCGCAGCACTGGTCCTGGCGGGCTGCAAGACGACCTCCCAGATCGTCGCCGACGACAAGCGAGTCTCGTTGCCATCGCTCAGGGTTGCGGTCAGTCTCGACGAAGGCACACAGGCTCCTGCCGCGCCGCAGACGGGCAAAGCCATCGAGTTCGGGCTGGTGCGGGCAAAAGGTAATGGTGAACAGACACTTGCAACCGGACGCCCGCCCATCATCTACAGCAACACGACGTTCCTGGCGCCGGAGCAGCTCAGGAATGATTTCGACATCAACTATGCAGACATCTTGTTCCGCTGGCGCAAGTTCTTCCGCGAGCGGGCGCTGGGTCTGGAGTTGTCCGGCGGCATCGGCCATACCTCAATGGGGTTGACCGTGTCCTCGGCTACGCAAAATGCTTCCGCCCGCTTCAACAATTATGGTGCACAAGGCGGAGTCGGTCTCGTCTGGCGCATGCGTCCCGGCACCAGCCTGCATGCGCATGTGTCCGGTTTCGCCGGGCGTGATGAGGTCGGTCTCAGAGATATGGGGCGCTACCAGTTGTTCTTGGCGCAGGCGCTCGGGGATAACCTCGCCCTGCGCGCGGGCTATGCCAAATGGGAAGTGAACGGGAAAAGCGGGTACGGGGCATCGGATTTCCGCATGACGTTCAGCGGGCCGACACTCGATGTGGGCTTGAATTTCTAGGCAACAACCAGCAGCAAGTTTGCCGTCGAGCAACCAACCGGGGCATGCCCCGGTTTTTTTCCGTTACGCTTCAGCCCGAACGCTTCTGCTGTGCTGTCATGATCTTCGGCAGATTGATCTCGATCCAGTCGGTCAGCGCCTCCACCTGCGTGCCGATGCCTTCGCCCAGTGCGGTCAGGTTGTATTCCACATGCGGCGGCACCACCGGGTGCGACACCCGGTCGATGAAGCCGTCCTGTTCCAGTTGCTGCAGCGTCTGCGCCAGCATCTTCTCGCTCACCCCGCCGATCTTGCGCCGCAGCTCGCTGAAGCGGTGCGTGCCTTCCTTTAGCGCGACCAGCACCAGCACGCCCCAGCGGCTGGTGACGTGATTCAGTATCGCGCGCGAAGGGCATGCTTCGGCAAAGACCTCGCCGCGCCTGATCTTTGATGACAGTTTTCCGATATCCGTATTGGTCATGACACTTACCTTTTTGTACGTACTTACTAAGAGTAAGTGTAACGGATATTCTTCGATTACCAAATCCCCAATTTAACGAAGAAGAAAGGAAACATCATGATCGTCATCACTGGAGCTACCGGCCAATTGGGCCATCTGGTCATCAAGACCCTGCTGAAAAAAGTCCCCGCATCCGGCATCGTCGCCGCCGTGCGCAATGTGGAAAAAGCCAAAGACCTCGCCGCGTTGGGCGTGCAGGTGCGCTATGCCGATTACAGCAAGCCTGAAACCTGGGATGCCGCGCTGAAAGGTGCGGACAAGGTGCTGCTGATCTCGTCCAGCGAGATCGGGCAGCGCGCCAAACAACATAAATCAGTCATCGACGCCGCCAAGCGCGCGGGCGTGAAATTGCTGGCCTACACCAGCGTGCTGCATGCCGACACCTCGCCGCTCGGGCTGGCCGCCGAACACAGGGAGACCGAGGCTTATATCCGCGCCTCTGGCGTTCCCTCCGTATTGCTGCGCCATGGCTGGTACACCGAGAACTACACGGCGGGCATCCCCGGCGCACTGGCGCACGGTGCAGTGTATGGCTGTGCCGGCAATGGCCGCATATCCTCGGCCACGCGCGCCGACTATGCCGAAGCCGATGTCGCCGCGCTGACCGCAGACAACCAGGTCGGGAAAGTCTATGAACTGGCGGGCGATACTGCCTTCACGCTGACCGAACTGGCGGCGGAAATATCGCGCCAGTCCGGCAAGAACATCGGCTATGTAAACCTGCCGCAAGCCGAATACAAGAACGTGCTGGTTAAGGCGGGATTGCCGGAAGTGGTCGCTGAACTACTCTCCGATTCCGATACAGGCGTTTCCAAAGGCGGGCTGTTCGACGACGGGCATCAACTGAGCAAACTTATCGGCAGGCCGACAACGGCGTTGGCTGTGGCGGTGATGGCTGCGATGTAATAACGAAGGGCGGGTCTCGGCCTGCCCTTGAAACAAATGCGATGCTGGGCCGTTTAACGCTGCGTGCTGGCTACGCCAAAGGGGAAGTGAGCGGGAAGAGCGGACTGGGAGCATCGGACTTCCGCATGACGTTTAGCGGGCCGACGCTAGATGTGGGGCTGAACTTCTGAGGTGGCGGCTGAAATAAATGTAAGGCTGACCCATTTAGCGGGTGCCCACCATACATAGGTAGGACAGGCAAAACTATTCGACCCCGGTAACATGGGGAGGTTAATGACCGCGGTAGGTACGGAGCGGGTCATTTGTGTTTCGCTGATCGCCAGGAAGACGCATTATTATCCCTCCGGCAAATAGATAGTGTTCGAAATCGCAGTTGCTTTTTGCGACAATCAACTCTTTTGTCTCCTGTACCTCCATTCTGGATGCGAGTTCTGGGTAGTGCTCAACCAAGAAGCGCTTGGCATTTTCTGGAGCTGACGAATACGTGTAACTGACTTTTCCGCTTGCTTTTCTGCTTTCCGGATTCTCGATTACGTAGTCGTAACTGACGTCTCCGATATAGGTGACTCGACCAGCAGGAGCTTCAAATGCTAGCACCTTATTCCCGCTGCAAGGTGTGTACCTTCTGCTGTGATGTCCCTTGGGTCGAATCTGCGCAATACCGTAGTTGTCATTTCCGGTGCGCGATCGGATTTTCACAACGATATATCCCTTTTCCGGAAAAACATTTGTAGTGATAGTTCCATAACTGTTTATAGACCAGTACCCATCATTTGTTATGGTTCCACTTTCGAAAGCGATTTGATAGGCCGGGGTGACACCGAGAATAACGACGGACTCCTTCAAACCGATTGGGGTGGAAGTATTGGGGGCAAGATTCGATGTATTGGCGCAAGAAGACACCAATCCGGCAATGAGGAGCAGTAGTGGGATAAGTGGCTTCATTTTCAACAAAAATGGGTCAGTCATGCGGTCCAATATACCTCATTTCAACTCCTTGAAGAAATTCACCACTGCCAGCACCCGCTGCTGCAGATCCCCATACTTCAGTTCGATGCGGAGCTTGTCCTGTCCCGCCATCTTGATATGCCGTTTGCTCTGGATCATGGTGATGACCTTCATCGGGTCGATGGGCGGGTTGGGCACGAACTGAATGACGATGGCTTCAGACGAAGCATCCACTTTGCTGATGCCCAGCGGTTTGGCTGCGATGCGCAGGCGGTGGCTGTCGAGCAGGGTCTGTGCGGGTTCAGGCAGCAGGCCGAAGCGGTCGATCAACTCTTGCTGCATGTCGTCCAGGTCTTCTTGCGTGTTGCAGTGCGCGAGGCGTTTGTAGATGACCAGGCGCTGGTGGATGTCGCCGCAGTAGTCGTTGGGCAGCAGTGCCGGTGTGTGCAGGTTGATCTCGGTGGTCACGCCCAGCGGGTGCGCCATGTCCGGTTCGAGGCCTTGCCTGAGCGAGGAGATGGCGGCGCTCAGCATGTCGTTGTAGAGCGAAAAGCCGATCTCCTGCATTTCGCCGCTTTGCGATTCGCCCAGCACCTCGCCCGCGCCGCGTATTTCCAGGTCGTGCATGGCGAGGAAGAAACCGCTGCCCAATTGTTCCATGGCCTGGATCGCTTCGAGGCGTTTCTTGGCCTGCGCGGTGAGGCCGTCCATGCTGTCCACCAGCAGGTAGGCATAAGCCTGGTGGTGCGAACGGCCGACGCGGCCGCGCAACTGGTGCAACTGTGCGAGGCCGAAGCGGTCGGCGCGGTTCATGATGATGGTGTTGGCCGTAGGAACGTCAATTCCCGTTTCAATAATCGTGGAGCACAGAAGCACGTTGAAGCGCTGGTGGGTGAAGTCGCGCATCACCGCTTCCAGATCGCGTTCGCCCATCTGGCCGTGCGCCACGCGGATGCGCGCTTCCGGCAGCAGCGTCTCCAGTTTCTCCAGCATGTTGTTGATGGTGTCGACTTCGTTGTGCAGGAAGTACACCTGCCCGCCGCGCTTGAGCTCACGCAACACGGCTTCGCGGATGATGCCCTGGCTGAAGCCGCTGACGAAGGTTTTGATCGACAGGCGGCGCTGCGGCGCGGTGGCGATCACCGAGAAATCGCGCAGGCCTTCCAGCGACATCGCCAGCGTGCGCGGGATGGGCGTGGCGGTGAGCGTGAGCACATCCACTTCGGCGCGCAGCGCCTTGAGGCGTTCCTTCTGTTGCACGCCGAAGCGGTGTTCTTCGTCGAGGATGACCAGACCGAGGTTGTGGAACTTCACATCCTTCTGGATCAGCTTGTGCGTGCCGATCACGATGTCCAGCTTGCCTTCGGCCAAATCCTTCAGCGCCTGCGTCACTTCTTTGGCCGAGCGGAAGCGCGACAGTTCGGCGATCTTGATCGGCCAGTCGGCGAAACGGTTGGAGAAGTTCTGGAAATGCTGTTCGGCCAACAGCGTGGTGGGCACCAGCACCGCGACCTGCTTGCCATCCATCACCGCGACAAACGCGGCGCGCAACGCCACTTCGGTCTTGCCGAAACCCACATCGCCGCAGATGAGCCTGTCCATCGGCTTGCCGGATTGCAGATCGAGCAGCACCGCCTCGATGGCGGCGGCCTGGTCGGCGGTCTCTTCGAAACCGAATCCGGCGGCGAAGGCTTCATAGTCGTGATAGGTGAGCTTGAAGGCATGGCCTTTTCGCGTGGCGCGCTGGGCGTAGATGTTGAGCAGTTCGGCGGCGGTGTCGCGCACTTGCAGCATGGCGCGGCGCTTGGCCTTGTCCCAAGTGCCGCTGCCCAACTTGTGCAAAGGTGCCGCTTCCGGCGAGCCGCCGCTGTAGCGGCTGATGACGTGCAACTGCGAGACGGGCACGTACAACTTGTCGCTGCCTGCGTACTCCAGCAGCAAAAATTCGTTCTCGCCTTCGCCGAGGTCGAGGTTCACCAGACCCTGATAGCGTGCGATGCCGTGCTGCTCGTGCACCACCGGATCGCCCGGCTTGAGCTCGGACAGGTCGCGCAGCATGCCTTCGACATTGCTCTTTTTCGCGGCACGCGCGGCGCGGCTTCTGGGTTGCGCGGCATACAGCTCGGTTTCGGTGACGATGGCGAGCTTCTCGTCCGGCAGGGCGAAGCCGATCTGGACGGGGCCGACGCCGAGCATGAACTTGTCTTTGCCGGCGAGGAAGGATGCGTAGTCCTCGCACACGGCGGGCAGCAGGCCGTATTCCTTGAGGTAGCCGGACATGATCTCGCGACGGCCCAGGCTGTCGGCGAGCAACAGCACGCGCCCGGTGTAGATTTCCAGGAAGTTCTGGAAGGCGTGGGTGGGGACTTCGGCGCGGCGGTCTACGGCGATGGGGGGGATGGCGGCGGTCGAACAGGATGCCAGTGTCGCCCCCGCTTCATTGGCGACGATATCGATCCGCGCAAACTCCTTCGCCCGGATAAAAAACTGCTCCCCGTCCAGAAACAACTCTTTCGTCTCCAGCAACGGCCGCTGCGGATCGCCGCGCAGCAGGTTGTAGCGCGAGGCCGCATCCTTGCCGAAGGTGGCGATGGCCGCGTCCACGTCGTGGTGCAGGCACAGCGTGGCGTGCTTGGGCAGATAGTCGAATAGCGTCGCGGTCTGCTCGAAGAACAGCGGCAGGTAATATTCGATGCCCGCCGGGGCGATGCCCTTGCTCACGTCTTTATAGATGCGCGACTTGGACGGGTCGCCCTCGAACCGGTCCCTGAAATTTTGACGGAAGGTGGCCTGGCCTTTTTCGTCCATGGGGAATTCGCGTGCGGGCAGCAGGCGGACCTCCGGGACCGGGTACAGGGTGCGCTGGCTGTCGACGTCGAAGGTGGCGATGGACTCGATCTCGTCGTCGAACAAATCGAGGCGATAGGGCAGCACGCTGCCCATGGCGAACAAGTCGACGATGCCGCCGCGCACGCAGTATTCGCCGGGGGTGAGCACCTGCTGCACGTGGTTGTAACCGGCCAATGTCATCTGCTGGCGGAAAGCGTCGAGGTCTAGGCGTTCGCCTTTTTTCAAAAAGAAGGTGTAAGCGGCCAGATAGGACACCGGCGGCAGCGGGTACAGGGCGGTGGTGATCGGCACCACGATGACATCAGTCGCATTGCTGCGGATATGGTGCAGCGTGGCCAGACGCTCCGAGACCAGGTCCTGGTGCGGGGAGAAGTGGTCGTAGGGCAGGGTCTCCCAGTCCGGCAGCAGGTGCACGCGCAGTTTCGGGTCGAAGAATGGGATCTCCTCCACCAGTCGCTGTGCTTCCAGCGCATTGGCGGCAATCACCACCAGCGGCGATTGCTTGGCAGCGAGCTGAGCCAAGGCAAGTGCATCGGAGGAACCCGTTAGATTCGTGTAACGCGGGCGAGAATGGGCGGAAGAAAAAAGCACGGCGGACAACCTGAAACAAAGGCGCGCATTATAAGCCACGCGGCCCGTCCTCCTGTTTTACAATTCGCTTATGTCCGAATTCCACGCTTTAGTCCCCGCCGCCGGTTTCGGCGCGCGCATGGGCAACGAGTTGCCCAAGCAATATCTCGATCTGGCCGGGAGGCCCATGATCTGGCACGCGCTTTCCACTTTGTGCGCCAATTCAAACATCAAGACCGTGTTCGTGGTGCTGGCGCCGGGCGACGAATTTTTTGCACGCTACGACTGGTCGCATTGCGCGGGCAAGCTGGCGCCGCTGTATTGCGGCGGCGCGACCCGTGCCGAGAGCGTGGCCAACGGCCTGCTGGTATCGGAGATGGAGCCGGACGACTGGGTGCTGGTGCACGATGCGGCGCGGCCCTGCCTGAGCGCGCACCTGCTGTCGCGCATGATCAGCGAACTGCGCCACGATCCGGTCGGCGGCATCCTGGCCGTACCGGTAGCGGACACCCTGAAACGCGCCGACTCGCAGCAGCGTATCGCCCACACCGAGCCGCGCGAAGGCCTGTGGCAGGCACAGACGCCGCAGATGTTTCGCGCGGGGTTGCTGGGCGAAGCCCTGGCGCGCTGCAACACCGTCACCGACGAAGCTTCCGCCGTCGAGGCGATGGGGCTGCATCCCAGACTGGTGGGCAGCGACAGCAGCAATTTCAAGGTGACGTATCCGCAGGACATCGAGTTGGCTGAGTTGTTGTTAAAAGACAAAAGCAATTAGCCACAGAGAGCAGAGCGTGTGTTGTTGGGGCTTTAGCCCCTTACAACCACTGCCTACCCCGTGCGGGTGCAGAGCACACAGAGAAACCCCCGCCGCATTCTCTGTGACCTCTGTGTTCTCTGTGGCTTGTTTAAGGTTTTGATTGAGAGGTCATATGCGTATAGGTCAAGGATTCGACGTTCATCAACTGGTCGCTGGGCGCAGGCTCATCATCGGCGGCGTGGATATCCCGCATGAGAAAGGCCTGCTCGGCCACTCCGATGCCGATGTCCTGCTGCACGCCATCTGCGATGCTTTGCTCGGTGCGGCGGCACTGGGCGATATCGGCAAACATTACGCCGACACCGATGCCAAATTCAAGGATATCAATAGCCGCATCCTGCTGCGCGACGTGGCGGACAAGATCAAGGCATCGGGTTACCGCATCGGCAACGTCGATGCCACCATCATCGCGCAAGCACCCAAGATGGCGCCGCATATCCCGCAGATGGTCGCCAACATCGCCGCCGACCTTGGCATCGCGGCGAGCGCGGTGAACGTGAAGGCGACCACCACCGAACAACTCGGCTACACCGGACGCAGCGAAGGCATCGCGGCGCAGGCCGTGGCTTTGCTGCTGACCTGATGAAGATACTTGCAATAGAAACGTCCACCGAGTACTGCTCGGTCGCACTGTGGCAGGACGGCGGCGTGAGCGGGCGTTGCGAGCTGGTCGGGCAGAAACATTCCGAAGTGCTGCTGGCGATGCTGGATGCATTGCTCACGGATGCGGGCATCAAGATAAAACAGATCGAGGGCATCGCGTTCGGCAAAGGCCCGGGTTCATTTACCGGGGTACGCATCGCCTGCGGGGTGGCTCAGGGTCTGGCGCTCGGCGCCGATGTCGGAGTGGTCGGTGTGTGTACCCTGCAAGCACTGGCCGAAGCGTCCGGCAAGGACAAGGTCATCGCCGCGCTGGATGCGCGCATGGGCGAACTGTATCTGGCGGCTTATGAGCAACGGAACGGTGTGTGGATCGAGGTGATCGCACCTTGCCTGTGCAGGGCCGATGCGGCACCCAATGTGACTGGTGAGGGTTGGTTCGGCGTCGGCAGCGGTTTTGCGGTCGGAGGCGAGGCATTGCAGGCGCGGTACGCAAAACAATTGTGCGGTATGGATGCGCAAGCCGTGCCGCAGGCTGCTGCGGTGGTGCGCCTCGCGGCAGGCGAATTCGTCCAAGGCAACTCGGTGGATGCGGCGCTGGCCCTGCCGCTCTATCTGCGCGACAAGGTGGCGCTGAAGACCAGCGAGCGCACGGCATGATCCTGCGCGACATGACCGAAACCGACCTTGATGCGGTACTCGGCATCGAGCGCGAAGTGCATGCGCACCCGTGGACGGCGGGCAATTTCAGCGACGCTTTGCGCAGCAAATATGTCTGCAAGGTGTACGAAAATGACGGACAGATGCTGGGTTACGCCGTGCTGATGCTGGCGGTGGACGAGGCGGAGTTGCTCGATATCGCCATCGCCGCGCGGCAACAGCGGCACGGCTGGGGACGCAAGTTGCTGGAAGAGATGCTGGTGCTGGCACGCCGCCAGAATATGCGGCGCGTGGTGCTGGAAGTTCGTGCCTCCAATGTGGCGGCGATAGCTATGTACCGCAAGGCGGGTTTTTCAGATATCGGATTGCGCCGCGAATATTATCCGGCAGCGAATGGACGAGAGGATGCGATCCTGATGGGGCGGGAACTGTGAATATCCGGGACGAGAACGTACTGCGCGAATTGAACCTCTATCCGCTCTGGGTGCGGAGAGAGATGCCTGCGTCGGCACCTGAACAGGCTACGCCCACAGTTAGGTCGGGTGGAGGCGCAGACGATACCCAACAACAGCCGTTGGGGGCCGCCGATGCTCAACATTCTGCGATGGGTATCGTGGAGCCTGTCCTGAGTCCGGTCGAAGGGCTCAACCCATCCTGCTTGAGTTCGCTGAATTGGAACGAACTCAAACAAATGGTGCGCGACTGCACCGCCTGCAAATTGCGCGCGGGCTGCACGCAGACCGTGTTCGGCGTCGGCGACGAGAACGCCGACTGGCTGTTCGTCGGCGAGGGTCCCGGTGCGGACGAGGATTTGCAGGGCGAACCCTTCGTCGGTCAGGCGGGCAAACTGCTCGACAGCATGCTGGCGGCGATCAAGCTCAAGCGCGGCGACAACGTCTACATCGCCAACATCGTCAAATGCCGCCCGCCCGGCAACCGCACGCCGGAGGCGGATGAGATCGCCACCTGCCTGCCTTATCTGCAACAGCAGATCGCGCTGATCAAACCCAGGCTCATCGTCGCGCTCGGCAAGACCGCCGCGACCGTTTTGCTCGGGCGCGATGCCACGCTCGGTTCCCTGCGCGGCACGGTGCACGACTACAACGGCACCCCCCACCTCGTCACCTACCACCCCGCCTATCTGTTGCGCAGTCCCGCCGAGAAGGCCAAGGCCTGGCAGGACCTGTGTTTCGCCGTGCAGAGGATGTCGTGAGGATACGCATCGGCCTTTCCGCGCGCATCACCCTGGCGGCATTGCTGCTGGTGGCGGTGGGCGGCTTGTTGTGGATCGGCAAGGAGAACGACCAGCTGCACCAGATCTACCTGAGCGACCGCAGTGCCGATCTCGAGATGGCACTGCATGTCGAAAAGGTGCGCCTGGGACAATCCATAGAGACGCTGCGCCAGGATGTGGTGTTCCTCGCCAATACGCCGCCCATCCCGGGGCTGGTGCGCGCCAGCACGAACTACGGCCTCGACCCCCGCGACAAGAACACCTATGCCACCTGGGAAGGGCGTTTGCAGGAGATATTCGCCGCCTTTCTGCGCGCGCACCCGGAGTACTACCAGGTGCGTTATATCGGCGCTGCCGGCGAAGGCATGGAGCTGGTGCGGGTCGAGCGGCGCAACGGCCGCGTCGAAGTGGTACCGCACGAAGCCTTGCAGGCCAGGGGCGACCGCGATTATTTCCGGGCCGGCCTGATGCTGACCGCCGGGCGCGTATATCTGTCCGAGTTCGATCTCGATCAGGAAAAAGGCAGGGGCGACGATCAGCCCGTTCCCACCTTGCGCGCCGTGACGACGGTGTTCGACGCGAGCGGGCGCGTGTTCGGCATGGTGGTCATCAACAAGGATGTGCGGACGCTGTTCGACGCGTCCTCGACCGGCTTGCCTCCCGGCGTGAACGGTTACGTCGCCGATCAGCAGGGACACTACCTGCTTCATCACGAGGCCGAGCGCGCGTTCGCGTTCGAGTCCGGCAGCGATGAAAGGATCACCGACGATTTCCCATCGCTCGCGCCGATGTTCGAAGAACAGACCAAGCTGAACAAACTTTCCTTCCATGCGGTGAGCGGGGCGGACTCGGGTTATCTGGCGGCGGAACGGGTGTTCTTCGATACCGGCGATCCTTCGCGTTTCCTGCTATTGGCTTACCACGTCCCCGCGCAGTTGATCTCCAGACAGGTGACCGGCATACCTTTGCCGAGCATCATGCAGGCCGTCATTGTGATGCTGGTCGTGAGCCTCGCGTTCATGCTGATACTGCGCCATACCTTTGCCCCGCTCAAGCGTATCACTGCCGCGGCGATGGATATCGCGGCGGGGAACCGGAGCATCCGTCTGCCGAAGAAGGGCGGCGGCGAGGTCGGGGAACTGGCGGAGGCATTGAACAGCATGCTGGACAAATTGCTGAGCAGCGACCAGATCGAGCGCGAGAATGCGTTCCGCAAGGAATTGATCGAATCGCTGCCGGGCATCTTTTACATGCTCGATATGCACGGCCGTTTCCTGATGTGGAACCGCAACCTCGAGCAGGTGCTGCAGTGCGGTCCGGAAGAGCTGGCCACCAAGTCGGCGCTGGAGTTCTTCAAGGGCGAGCACAAGGTCAATATCGAGAACGCCATCCGGCAGACGATCGAGATGGGCAGTGCGTCGGTGGAAGCGGTGCTGCTGGCCAAGGATGGTACGGCGACGCCGTATCACTTCACCGGCCGCTTCGTCCTGCGCGGCGAGACGCCGGTCGTGATCGGCCTGGGGAGGGATATCTCCGAACAGAAGCGGGCCGAGGAAGAACTGCGCGTCGCCGCCGCCACATTCGAGACGCATGACCCCATCATCATCACTAATGCGCGATCCAGCATCATCCGCGTCAATCGCGCATTCACCGAGATCACCGGTTATGCCGCCGAGGAAGTGCTCGGAAAGAATCCGAGCATGATGAGTTCAGGACGCCACGACAAATCGTTCTATGCCGCGATGTGGAAGCAGTTGGCTACGACCGGTTCGTGGGCGGGCGAGATATGGGACCGGCGCAAGAACGGCGAGATCTATCCGAAATGGATGACCATCACTGCCGTGAAGAACGGGCAGGGGGCGGTCGCGCAGTATGTGGCCATCTTCAGCGATATCACCGCACGCAAACAGGAAGAAGAAGAGATACGCAGCATGGCGTTCTACGATGTCCTGACCAGGCTGCCCAATCGCAGGCTGTTCCTCGAGCGATTCCAGGCGGCGCTGGCGGCATCGGCCCGCTACGACGATCACGGGGCGATCCTGTTCATCGATCTGGACAACTTCAAGCTGCTGAACGACACCCTGGGGCACGATTACGGCGATCTGCTGCTGGTCGAGGTGGCGAAGCGCATCAAGTCGTGCGTGCGCGAGATCGATACCGTGTCGAGACTGGGCGGCGACGAGTTCGTCGTGTTGCTGGAGAATATCAGCAGCGAGCGCGAGGATTCCGCGCTCAAGGCCGGACTGGTGGCGGAGAAGATACGCGAATCACTGGCGCGCATCTATCATCTGAAGGCGTGCGAGCACAGCAATTCGCCCAGCATCGGTATCAGCCTGTACCGGGGCAACGCCGAATCGATGGAGGTTCTGCTCAAGTATGCCGATTCCGCGATGTACCAGGCCAAGAGCGCGGGGCGCAATAACGTGCGTTTCTACGAGCCCGAGTTGCAGCGCTACTGGGAAGCGATGGCCGGGAAGCTACCCGGCAGCGCGCAATAATGAGGTGAACTCCTCTTCCGGCAACGGGTGCGAGAACCAGCAACCCTGGGCGTAATCGCAGCCGAACTTCAGCAGCAGATCGCGCTGCTGTTCCGTCTCCACTCCTTCCGCGATGGTCTGCATGCCGAGTTTGTGCGCCATCACGATGATCGCCTCGGTCAAAGCCTTGTCGCTTTCATTCTCGGTCAGGTGGCGGATGAATGAGCGGTCGATCTTCAGATAATCCACCGGGAACTTCTTGAGGTAGGACAGCGAGGAGAAACCGGTACCGAAATCGTCCAGCGAGATCTGCACGCCCCTTTCGTTGAGATTGTCCAGCAGGGCCTTTACCTGGGACGAGTCCTTCAGCAGCAGGCCTTCGGTGATCTCCACCGCGATGCTGTTTTGACTGAGGCCGAGCCTGTCCCGTTCATCCATCCATGTATCGCGGTTCGACTGGTCGATGAACTGCACCGGAGATTTGTTCACGCTGATCTGGATGTCGCGCCCGAGTTGATCGCGCAGGCGCAGGATGCAGGCCATGGATTCGTGGAACACCCATGCGCCGATCTTGTGGATCGATCCGGACTCTTCCGCCAGCGGGATGAACACGACCGGGCTGATCGTCCCGCGCTGCGGATGATTCCAGCGCAACAGCGCTTCCGCCTTGTGTATCCTGCCGTCGGCGAGCGACACGATGGGTTGGTAATAGACCTGCAGCTCCCTGCGCTCCAGCGCATGGCGCAGCTCGTTGGTCAGCGACAGTTTCTCCATCGCCTTCTGCTGCATCGAGGCGGTGTAATAGCTGAAGCGGTTGCGCCCTTCTTCCTTGGCGACGTACATCGCCTGGTCGGCGTGTTTCATCAGGTCGTCCAGGTTGTCGGCGTCGTAGGGGTAGAGCGTGATGCCGATGCTGGCCGAGATGTAGCAGGTCTCGCCCTTGGGGTTGAACGGTGCGGTCAGGTCGCGGATGATGTTCTGCACGATGCGCTCGATGTTCGCCGCTTCGCCGAACTCGGGCAGGATGACGGTGAACTCGTCGCCGCCCAGCCGTGCGACAGTGTCGGTGTCGCGCACGCAGCGGACGATGCGTTGCGCGGCCTCCACCAGCAGCAGGTCGCCGACATCGTGTCCCAGCGTGTCGTTGATCTCCTTGAAGCGGTCCAGATCGATGAAGATCAGCGCCAGCGGCTGCCCGGTGCGGTGCGATTTCTTGAGTTCCTGCTCCAGCCGGTCGCGGAACAGGCGGCGGTTGGGCAGCCCGGTCAGCGCATCGTAATTCGCCTGATGCCAGATCAGGTCCTCTTTCTTCTTCTTTTCCGTGATGTCGGCGAACTGCGCCACATGGCGATATATCCTTCCATCGGGATGGCGGATGACGCTGATGTTGCTCCATTTCGGATAGATCTCGCCGTTCTTGCGCTTGTCCCATATCTCGCCTTGCCAGTGCCCCTCGTTCAGGATGGCATGCCACATCAGCCGGTAGAACTCCTTGTCGTGCCTGCCTGACTGCAGCAGCCTGGGATCGCGACCGAGCACGTCTGCCAGCGCATAGCCGGTGATGGCGGTGAAGGCCGGGTTGGCATCGACGATGAGATTCTGCTCATCGGTCACCAGGATGGCTTCGTTGCTGTTCTTGTAGATCGCGGCGGACAAGCGCATCGACTCCTCTGTTCGTTTGCGCTCAGTGATGTCGCGCGCCGAGGCGTAGACATAACGCGTGCCCTGCACATCCACCGCCGCTGTGCTGATCTCGACGGTGATCAGGCGGCCGTCCTTGCGGCGCTGCTGAGTCTCCAGCACCTTGCCTTCGCTCCCCATCCTGTTGACGAGCAACTCGAAGTCGGTGTCCGGCGGCAATTTGGCATCCCAGTCCAGCACGTTCATGGCGCGCATTTCTTCCTGCGTGAAGCCCAGCATGCGGCAGAAGGAATCGCTGGCCTGCAGCAGGTTGCCGCGCGCATCCATGATATGCAGTCCGTCGCTGGCGGTCTTGAACAGCAACTGGTTCTTGGCGATCTCCTGGCGCAGCGCGTCTTCGGTATGTTTGCTTGCGGTGATGTTGACGTTGGTGCCGACGATGCGCAGCGGATTGCCCTGCGGGTCGCGTTGCACCACCTTGGCCTTGCCGAGCACCCACACCCAGCCGCCATCGTGGCGGCGCAGGCGGTGTTCATATTCGAACAGCGGCGTCTCGCCGTTGAAATGGGCTTGCAGGCGGCGTTCCAGTTCCGGCATATCTTCCGGGTGGCAGAGGAGGCGCCAGTCTTCGATGGAGGTGAAGCTGCCGGACCGGTAGCCCAGCATGCGGTGCCATTGTTCCGATACTTCCAGCCGTCCGGACGGGATATGCCAGTCCCACATGCCTTCTTCGGCGCTATCCAGCGCCAGCTCCAGCCGCTCCTCGCTTTCCACCAGATGCTGCTCCCAATGGGTCTGCTCGGTGATGTCGTGGAACAGCGCCTGGAAGATCTTTTCCCCGTCCGGCAGGTTCACCACCTGCACCGAGACCTGCACATCGAGTATGCGTCCCCGCCGGGTGCGATGGCGGGAGACGAACTCGTCGCTCCCGGCCAGCAGGATGAGGTCTCTATGCATGCAGGCCGTCTGCGGGTCGTCGCGCACTTCAAGATCGGTCACGCCGAGCGCGAGCATCTCCTCCGCGCTGTAGCCGTATTGCTGCAGCGCTTTCCTGTTGAAGCCGATGACCCTGCATCCCGTGTCGAAGAGCACGACGCTGTCCGGCATCTGGTTGAACAGGTGCGCGTAGCGGTTCATCGGGGCGGGGTCATCTGCATCGCTTTGCTTGCGTGCTGTGATGTCCTCGAAGAAGGCGAAGAAACTGTCCGGACTGTTGTGCGCATCCTTGAGCAACACGACGGTCAGGTTGACCCAGATGGGCTGCGCATTCTTGCGGATCAGGCGTTTTTCGGCATGGAAGTTGGTGAGTTCGCCCGAGAAGAGGCGGCGGAAGTTCTGCAGATGTTCGCCCAGATCCTCGAAAGGGGTGACCTCGGTGAACACCATGGCATGCAGTTCTTCCGGGGCATAGCCGGTCAGATCGCGGAAAGCGCGATTGACGCGCAGCCAGCGTCCGTCCAGACCGATATGGGCGACACCCATCCGCGCCTGTTCCAGATTTTCGAACAGATCGGCGACAACTATCCCCGAGTGTTTCATGACGAAACCACCTCATTCTCCTATTCCAGGATGCCCGGGAAGGCATCTGAAAGTATCTACGCCATTTGTATGTTGTGACTGCGGTATGGCGTTAGGTCTTATAATAACCCAAAATCAAAATACGCCCGGACATGAAAAAGAGAACGGAAGCCCTCAAAGTGCTGGTGGTGGAAGACAGCAAGGTCACGCTGAAGGTCCTGTGCAATTTCCTCGAACGAATGGGAATCCCCGCGCCGCTGAAGGCGGAGACGGGGCAGGATGCAATCGCCATCTACCGCAAGGAAAGACCGGACATCATCCTGCTGGATGCGCAGTTGCCCGATATCGACGGTTTCGACATCGCCAGACAGATCCGCGCGAGCGAGCAGAAGGACGACTGGACCGCCATCCTCTTCCTGACCAGCATGACCAAGGACGCGGACTTGGCGCGCGGCATCGAGGTCGGCGGCGACGACTATCTGATGAAGCCGGTGAGCGAGGTGGTGCTGCACGCCAAGGTGCGCGCCATGCGCCGTCTGGTGGAGATGCAGCGCGACCTGGTCGATGTCACGCACCAGTTGAATGCCGCCAACAAGGAACTGCAGCGCCTTTCCACCACCGACGGCCTGACCGGCATCTCCAACCGCCGCATGTTCGACGAGTTGTCCGTGCGCGAATGGCGGCGCTGCGAGCGCATGAAGAAGCCGGTCGCGCTGGTGATGATCGATATCGACAATTTCAAATTATTCAACGACCAGTACGGGCATCAGGCCGGCGACGATTGCCTGCGTGCGGTGGCCGGCCAGGTGGCCCGCGCCGCGCCGCGGGCCACCGACCTGGCGGCGCGTTACGGCGGCGAGGAGTTCGTGCTGGTGTTGGGCGAGACCGATGCCGACGGGGCGCGCTGGGTGGCGGAGAACGTCCGCCAGCACGTGGCGGACCTGGGTATCCCGCATGGCACACCGCAACGCCGCGTCACGGTCAGTTGCGGCATCGCTTCGGTGATGCCCGAAAAAGGACTGGCACTGGATGCGTTGTTGCGGGCTGCCGACCAGGCCTTGTACCGGGCCAAAGAGTCGGGACGCGATCGTGTCGTGGTGGGGGCTTACGGCAAGTTGTAATCGGCCCAGTTGTTGGGCGTCTCGAACAGCCGCACTCGCTCCAGCCGCAGATGGTTGCCGAAGGTGTCGCGGTAGGCATCGTGCAACAGATCGAAAGCGACCTTCGCCAGATTCTCCGCCGTCGGGATGACATCCATCACCACCGTCTTGTGGTTCGGCAGCGTGTTCAGGAAATCCAGCACCGCCTGGTCGCCGCGATACACCAGAAAGGCGTGATCCCAGAGGTCGACCACGCGCTCCTTGGCGATGTGCTTCACATCCGAAAAATCCATCACCATGCCCTCTTCCGAAGCCCCTGCGGCGGTGATGATGTCGCCCGACAAAGTGATCTCGATGGCATAGCGGTGGCCGTGCAGATGTTTGCACTGGCTGTTGTGGTTGGGGATGCGGTGTCCGGCATCGAATTCAAGTCTTCGGGTGATCTGCATGGCGGTCGTGCTCAGTGGGATAGGCGCGGATTATAGCTTGAAGGCGCGTACCGCATCCTTGAATGCGGCCAGCCCGTCCTGCTCGGCTTCGCCGCCGTAGCGCAGCGAGGCATAACGCGCGGCGATGTCGTGGATGTCTTCGGCCAGGTCGGGATGGACGGCTGCGATGCGTGTGGCGTAGTCCATCGGGCCTTCATGCGCCGCGCGCGGCAAGCCCGCCTTCTCCAGCCTGCGGCAGACCTTCAGCCAGACAGTCTGTACCGCGTCGGTCTTGCGTGCGGCGAGGCGGCGCAGCATGAGGAGCGTGAACACGCCGACCAGCAGCGCGATGCCCGCCAGCATATTGAGCGCCATCTTCTGCCAGGTGATGTCTTCCATGCCCATGCGCGTGAGGAAGGCGAACTGGCGTTCGGTGTTGTAGCCGAGCACCCACTGGTTCCACTGGTTGGCCAGCGCGTCCCAGTTCAGTCTCAGCCCGCGCAGCCATTCCGGCGGGTTGCGCCCGAGGAACGGCAGGGCGGCATTGTCCGGCAGGGCGGAAGACAGCCCGCTCTGTATACGCTCCGGCGAGATGGCGGCGGTGGGATCGACGCGTACCCAGCCGCGTTCGCGCAGCCACACCTCCGCCCAGGCATGGGCATCGGCCTGGCGGATGATGTAATAGTCGCCGAGCTCGTTGTATTCGCCGCCCTGATAACCCGTCACCACGCGCGCCGGGATGCCCGCCGCGCGCATCAGCACCACGAAGCTGCCCGCGTAGTGTTCACAGAATCCTTTTTTCGTCCCGAACAGGAACTCGTCCACGCCGTTGAGGCCGAGCAGCGGCGGCTCCAGCGTGTATTCGAAACCCTGCCGGTTGAAATAGGTGATCACGGTGCGCACCAGCGCTTCCGGGCTGGCGCTCTGGGCGCGCCACTCTGCTGCCAACTGTCTGGTCTGCGGGTTGTAGCCCTGCGGCAATGCCAGAGCGCGTTGCAATTGCTGCGGTTGCTCTTCCAGATTGGCGCGGTAGGAAAGGAACGAGTTGGCCGTGTAGCGCGTGCGTGCATTCACCGGAGCCATGCTGAGCAACTGGAAGTCCGGTGCCAGTTCGGCGGAGATGGACAGTTTCGCCGGCATGTCCAGTACGAACAGCCAGCGCTTGTTGTGCGGTTCCAGCGTGACCGTGTAGTCCACCAGCTGCGTGGTATCGGTGAGGGCTGGTCTGCGCAGGGTGGCATTGTGGCCGCGTGTCCACGTCAGGCCGTCATAATCCCACAGCACCGGTCCGCGCCAGTACATCTGCTCGCGCAAGGGTGTCCTGCCGACGAAGGTCGCGCGGAAGGCGACCGCATCGGATAGTGACAGCTTGCTCATGCTGCCCGGTGACATGGTGTCGGACAGCCCGCTGGTGGCGTAGGCATCCTGCGGCATGCCCCACAGCGGTCCCTGCACGCGCGGGAACAGCACGAAGATGATCAGCGACAGCGGGATGGCCTGCAGCAACAACACGACCGCGATGCGCAGACGCGGTTTGAACGCGAGCGCGCCGGTCTGCATGTGCACCCAGGTCGCCATGATGACCAGCAGGGTGAGCAGCATGTACAGCGCGGTGGGGATGCTCTGCGAGTAGAAGAAGTTGGTGATGATGATGAAGCAGGACAGGTAGACCAGCACCGCGGCATCACGCACTGCTTTCAGTTCCAGCAGTTTGAGTGTGGCAAGCAGGATCAGCAGTGCGACCCCGACCTCGCGCCCGAACAGCGTGCGGAAGGTGATGGCGATGGCGAACACACAGGCGACCGTGACGCTCAGCAGCAGCCAGCGCGCGGGCATTGGATAACCGCCCCAGGTGAGATACGCCCGCCATGCCAGCAATGCCGCACAGACCGTGCTGACCCACAGCGGCAGATGCTCGGCATGGGGCGCGCTCACCAGCAGAATGCAGGCGATGAGGCCGAAGGTGAGCGGAGCGGTGAGCTTCATGATGCGCCCGCTCCGAACAAGGCCAGCCTGCGCAGACTCTCCGCGCGATGGCTCGCATTGTGTTGCGGCAGCACTTCGCCGTCCGGCAGGCGCAGGCCGAATATCAACCCCTGCACATCGGCATCCAGCACCCAGCGCGTGAGCAGTTCCAGTTTCCTTTCCGGCGCGATGTCCGGCAACTGCGACCAGTCCAGCCACAACTCCTGTCCCTGCCAGGCGGAGAACTGCTTCACCTGCAATCCCTGTTCGCGTGCCAGCGCCTTCCACGCGATGCGCGGCATCGCATCCCCCGCCACATAATTGCGCAGGCCGGAGAAATCCTCGTCGCCTGTTGCCAGCAGTTTGCCAGTGCCGTCCTGTGAAGAGGCGGCAGGCAAAGGCTGTGGTGCGGCCGGCTTGGGGTAGACCAGGCAGCGCACGTCGAAATGGATGTACGACCAAGCGCGGAACAGGCCGAGCGGGAAGCTGGTGTGCAGCGTCAGCCGCCCGCTGTCCAGCCAGCCGCGTTGCGGGGCGGGGATGTCGAACTGCACCGGCGCGGAAGTCTGCGCGGGCAGGTCGAACACGACATGGTGTCCGTCGTCGTCATGCAGATGGATCTGGTGCCGCTCCAGACTGCCGGGATTGTGGAAATGGAACACGAAGCGTGCCTGCTCCCCGGCGAACACCGGCTCCATCTGTCCGGCGTGGATCTCGATCTGCGCCATGTTGCGGAAGGCGTGCAGCATGCTGATGCCGCCGGTGGTGGCGAGCAGGAAGGTGAGCACATAACCCAGGCTCAGGTTGTAGTTGATGTCGCCCAGCAGCATCAGCACCAGCACGAAAGCAAACGCGAAGCCCTGCCGCGTGGGCAGGATGTAGATGCGGCGCTGGTTGAGCACCACCGTGCCGGTCTCGACGGTGCGGCGGAACGCCCAGTTGCGGAACTTTTGTCTGAATGAGCCGATCACGTCAGGGGATGGCGACCGCCTCGATCAGCTCGCGCGCCAGCTTGTCGCCGTCGGAGGTGTGCACATCCTGCACGCTTTGCAGACGGTGGCTGGCGACGCCGGGCAGCACGGCCTGGATGTCTTCGGGGATGGCGGCGTTGCGGCCGTCGAGCAGCGCCCAGGCGCGGGCAGCGGCGAGTAGCGACAGACCCGCGCGCGGGCTGAGGCCGTGGACAAAGCGCGCCGATTCGCGCGTGTGGCGCAGGATGGCCTGCACGTAGTCGAGCAAAGCGGGGGAGACGAGCACTTGTCGCACTTGTAGTTGCAGTGCCATCAGCTCAGCGGTTTCCATCTGCGGTTTGAGTTCGGCGATGAGGTCGCGCCGCTCGATGCCGGCGAGCAATCCGCGCTCGGCCTGGGCATCGGGATAGCCGAGCTGGATGCGCATGAGGAAACGGTCGAGCTGGGATTCCGGCAGCGGGAAAGTGCCGATCTGGTTGGTGGGGTTCTGCGTGGCGATGACGAAGAACGGCGTCGGCAGCGGGCGCGTCTCGCCCTCGCTGGTGACCTGGTGTTCTTCCATCGCCTCCAGCAGCGCGCTCTGCGTCTTGGGCGTGGCGCGGTTCACCTCGTCGGCGAGGATCATCTGCGCAAAGATCGGCCCGGCGTGGAACTTGAACTCGCCGCTGTCGCGCTGGTAGATGGAGACGCCAAGGATGTCGGCGGGCAGCATGTCGCTGGTGAACTGGATGCGCTGGAATTGCAGCCCGAGTGTCTTGGCGAGCACATGTGCCAGCGTGGTCTTGCCGACGCCGGGCAAGTCCTCGATCAGCAGATGCCCGCGCGCCAGCAGGCAAGTGAGCGCCAACCTGATCTGGCGCGGTTTGCCGAGGATGACCTGTTCGGTCTGGGCGATCACTTTAGTCAGGGCTGGATTCATATAGCTTTCCGTTCGTTAAATAGTGCTGAGTCGCGAGTGCTGAGTGCTGAGTCGAGGGCAGCCCCCACTCGGCACCCGGAACTCAGTACTCAGAACTCTCATATAAGGACCGCCGCAACCACCTTGCGGTCCTCGGCTACGAGGATGTTGTAGGTGCGGCAGGCGGCCGGGGTGTCCATGAATTCGATGGCGATGCGGGCATCGATGAGTTCGCGATACAGCTCGGGGCGGGCGAACTGCTGTTTGGCGCCGGTTCCCAGCAGCAGCACTTCCGGCTTGAGATCAAGGAAATAGCTGAAATGAGAGGGCTCAAGCGAGGCGAAATCCGTGGCCGGCCAGTCGGTGCGGACATCCCGGGCCATGACGACCAGCGGGCGCTGGAAGCGCCTTTCGTTGACGGCGACATACCCTTCACCGTGTCCGGTGAACAGAAACTGGTTGGTGCCGGTGAGAATGTGCAGTGCCAAAGTGGAGCTCTCCATTTGCGGCGGGTAGCGGCGGCGCGGTAGAATCGCGGCCTTTGCAACGCCTTGTCTGTATGCGGTGGATTCTACCATCGGCGTCGGTCAGGCAGATGAGGAAGCGCCCAAGTGAAACACGAAAAAGAAACCGCCAGGCCCGTGCTGAAATCCACCAAGCTGGCGAATGTCTGCTACGACATCCGCGGCCCGGTCATGGCGCGGGCGAAGCAGATGGAGGAGGAGGGGCAGCGCATCATCAAGCTGAACATCGGCAACCTCGCGCCGTTCGGTTTCGACGCGCCCGAGGAAGTACAGCAGGACGTCATCCTGAACCTGCCGAACTCCTCCGGCTATTCCGATTCCAAGGGGCTGTTCGCCGCGCGCAAGGCGATCATGCATTACACCCAGCTGAAGAAGATCCAGGGTGTGACCATCGATGACATCTTCATCGGCAACGGCGCATCCGAGCTCATCGTGATGTGCATGCAGGGCCTGCTCAACCCCGGCGACGAAGTGCTGGTGCCCGCGCCCGACTATCCGCTGTGGACGGCGGCGGTCACGCTGGCGGGCGGCACGCCGCGTCATTACATCTGCGACGAAGCCAACGAGTGGAATCCCGACCTGAAGGACATGCGCAGCAAGATCACGCCGAACACCAGGGCGATCGTGGTTATCAACCCGAACAATCCGACGGGCGCGGTGTACTCCGACGAGATACTGAAAGAGATCATCCAGCTCGCGCGCGAACACAACCTCATCGTCTTCGCCGACGAGATCTACGACAAGGTCTTGTACGACGGCGCGACGCACACCTCCATGGCGTCGCTGGCCGACGATGTGCTGTTCGTCACGCTCAACGGCCTGTCCAAGAACTATCGTGCCTGCGGTTACCGTTCCGGCTGGATGGTGGTTTCCGGCGCGAAGAAGAACGCGCAGGATTATCTGGACGGATTGAACATCCTCGCTTCGATGCGCCTGTGTTCCAACGTGCCGGGACAATATGCCATCCAGACCGCGCTCGGCGGCTATCAGAGCATCAACGACCTGGTCGCGCCAGGCGGACGTCTGCACAGGCAGCGCGAACTGGCCTACAACCTGCTCACCGCCATTCCCGGCGTGACCTGCGTCAAGCCCAAGGCGGCGCTGTACCTGTTCCCCAAGCTCGACCACAAGATGTACCCGATCAAGGACGACCAGAAGTTCATCCTCGAACTGCTGGAGGCAGAGAAGGTGCTGGTGGTGCAGGGCAGCGGATTCAACTGGAAGCACCCCGACCATTTGCGCATCGTGTTCCTGCCCAATGCGGACGACCTCACCGAGGCCATCAACCGCATCGCGCGCTTCCTCGAGCACTATCGCAAGCAGCACGGGACGAATTAACAAGTAGCGTGGGCACGTTTCTGTGCCCACGCGGATAAACGGTGGGCGCAGAAACGTGCCCACCCTACAACAAGCGAAAGAGAGTCATGAGCATCAAACCAATCAACGTAGGACTTCTTGGCATCGGCACCGTCGGCGGCGGCACTTTCACCGTATTGCAGCGCAATGCGGAAGAGATAACGCGCCGCGCCGGCCGTCCCATCCGTATCACCGTGGTGGCGGACAAGAATGTGGAGTTGGCGAAAAAAGTCACCGGTGGCACCTGCCGCGTAACGGATGACGCTTTCGCCGTGGTGGCCGACCCCGAAGTCGATATCGTCATCGAACTCATCGGCGGTTACGGCGTGGCGAAAGAACTGGTGCTGAAAGCCATCGCCAACGGCAAGCACGTGGTCACCGCCAACAAGGCATTGCTGGCCACGCACGGCAACGAGATATTCAAGGCGGCACAGGACAAGGGCGTGATGGTCGCATTCGAGGCGGCGGTGGCGGGCGGCATCCCCATCATCAAGGCGCTGCGCGAGGGTCTCTCCGCCAACCGTATCGAATGGATCGCGGGCATCATCAACGGCACCACCAACTTCATCCTGTCCGAGATGCGCGACAAGGGCCTGAGCTTCGACACCGTGCTGAAAGAAGCGCAGCGTCTGGGTTACGCCGAAGCCGACCCGACCTTCGATATCGAGGGCGTTGACGCCGCACACAAGATCACCATCCTGTCCGCACTCGCCTTCGGCATCCCGATGCAGTTCGACAAGGCCTATATCGAAGGTATCTCAAAACTGGATGCGACCGATATCAAGTACGCAGAACAGCTCGGCTACCGCATCAAGCTGCTGGGCATCACCAAGCGCACCGACGAAGGCGTCGAGCTGCGCGTGCATCCGACCTTGATCCCGGCCAAGCGCCTGATCGCCAACGTCGAGGGCGCGATGAACGCCGTGCTGGTGCAGGGCGATGCCGTCGGCGCGACGCTGTACTACGGCAAGGGCGCCGGTGCGGAACCGACCGCCAGCGCGGTGATCGCCGATCTGGTGGATGTGACACGCATGGCGACTTCCGATCCGCAGAATCGCGTGCCGCACCTCGCGTTCCAGCCGAACGCGATGGCCGACATCAAGATATTGCCGATGGACGAGGTGATCACCAGCTACTATCTGCGCCTGCGCGTGCAGGACAAACCGGGCGTGCTGGCCGACATCACGCGCATCCTCGCGGATGAGCAGATCTCCATCGACGCCGTGATCCAGACGGAACCGGAAGAAGGCGAAGAGCAGACCGATCTCATCATGCTCACGCACCAGACGCGCGAGAAGCGCATCAATGCAGCCATCGCCAAGATCGAGAAGCTGGGCGTGGTGGCGGGCAAGGTGACGAAGCTGCGTCTGGAAGAGCTGGGCAAGTAAATATCACTCCCCTCGCCCGCGGGCGGGAGAGGGGCCGGGGGGTGAGGGGCGTGGAAAATCAGCTCTCTCCCTGAAATCCGTAGGGTGCAATAAGCGAAGCGCATTGCACCGAATGTTTGAACGTATATGCGGCGCAATGCCCGTTGGTTATTGCGCCCTACCGTTGAGGAACTGTATGAAATACATCTCCACCCGCGGCAACGCACCCGCCAAGACCTTCACCGAGATCCTGCTGGGCGGTCTCGCGCCGGACGGCGGTCTGTACCTGCCGGAACAATATCCGCAGGTGACGCGCGCCGAACTGGATGCCTGGCGCAAGCTGTCGTATGCCGATCTTGCCTATGCGGTGTTGTCCAAATTCGCCACCGACATCCCGGCGGCTGACCTGAAAGCGATCATCAGCAAGACCTACACCGCGCAGGTCTACAGCAACGGCCGCGCCGACAGCGATGCCACGCAAATCACCCCCTTGCGCAAGTTGAGCGAGGGCGTGTTCATCCAGGAACTCTCCAACGGTCCGACGCTGGCGTTCAAGGATATGGCGATGCAACTGCTCGGCAACCTGTTCGAGTATGCATTGGCGAAAGAACATGCCGAGCTGAACATCCTCGGCGCGACTTCCGGCGACACCGGCTCCGCCGCCGAACACGCGATGCGCGGCAAGCGCGGTATCCGCGTGTTCATGCTGTCGCCGAACGGCAAGATGTCCGCCTTCCAGCGCGCGCAGATGTATTCCTTGCAGGATCCCAATATCTACAACATCGCCATCAACGGTATGTTCGACGACGCGCAGGATATGGTGAAGGCGGTATCCAACGACCACGCCTTCAAGGCGAAGAACAAGATCGGCACGGTCAACTCCATCAACTGGGGGCGTGTATCGGCGCAGATCGTGTATTACTTCAAAGGTTATTTCGCCGCGACGAAGAGCAACGACGAACAGGTCGCGTTCTCGGTGCCGTCCGGCAACTTCGGCAATATCTGCGCCGGCCACATCGCGCGCATGATGGGTCTGCCCATCGGCCAGCTCATCCTCGCCACCAACGAGAACGACGTGCTCGACGAATTCTTCCGCACCGGCGTCTATCGCCCGCGCGGCACCGACCACACTTACGAAACCAGCAGTCCTTCGATGGATATCAGCAAGGCATCCAACTTCGAGCGCTTCGTGTTCGACCTGGTCGGCCGCGACGGCGCCAAAGTGCGCGAGTTCTGGAGCAAGGTGGATGCGGGCGGTTCGTTCGACATCAGGGGTGCCGACTACTGGCATGCGTTGTCGAAGTTTAATTTCGCCTCCGGCAAGAGTACACACCAGGACCGTCTCAAGACGATCCGCGAAGTGTGGGAAGAATACGGTGTGATGATAGACACCCACACCGCCGACGGCCTGAAGGTCGGTCTGGAGCAGCGCCGCCCCAGCCTGCCGCTGATCTGTCTGGAGACCGCCTTGCCCGCCAAGTTTGCAGAGACCATCCAGGAAGCACTGGGTCGCCAGCCGGAGCGTCCTGCTTCGATGGAAGGCATCGAGAATCTGCCGCAGCGCTGTATAGAGATGGATGCGGATGTGGCGAAATTGAAAGCGTTCATCACTGCGAACGTCCCGCAGTAACTTGATGCGCGTGTCGGCACGCGCATCAGTTCACTTCACCAGCGAGATGAACTCCTCGAACTTCCCGCCCTTGGTCTTGGGCAACTCCTCTATTGAATAGGTAAAGCGCAGCGGGAAGGGATGCCCAAGTGCTTGCTGGGCAAGCTCGGTTAGCCTTGCTTCCTGCGTCTTTGAGAGTGGTTCGTCGACCACCAGTCTGATCTCGATATCCTCCAATGAATGTTGTATGGCCTGGTATTGCAGGATGTCGGCCACCTCGCGATAGGAGTGCGCGCCGATCAGCGGCCAGTGTCTTCTGCCATCGGGGAATACCACCATGTTGCGCCGCCGCCCCATGATGCGCGACAGCGTGGGCAGTCCGCGCCCGCAGGAACAGGTCGGCCCGACCTCGGCATAGTCGCGTATCTCGTAGCGTATGATGGGCGTGGCGAAGTTGTGCAGGTCGGTGATGACCACGCGCCCGATCTCGCCGGGCTGGCATTGTCTGCCATCTTCATCCAGCACCTCCACGATCAGGCTCTCGCTCTGGATGTGGTACAGGCCGCTGACGGGACATTGCAGCGCGATGAGGCCGACTTCCTGCGAACTGTACATGTCCACGATCTCTATACTGCCCAGTTCCCGGCAGCGCTCGCGCAATCCGGGGTGCAGTGTCTCGCCGACGGTGCGGATCTGACGCAGCGAGGGCGGCACGGCATCGCCATGCTCGTAGCGATCCAGCAATGCGCCGAGGTTGGATGGATAGGTCAGCAGATACTTCGGGTCTATGCGCGCCAACCATGCGGCCTGTTGCGCGACATCCATCGCCAGCGGCTGTGCATACGAGGGGCCGGTTCGCAGCAACAGCGTCGCCGGATGTCCCCAGCCGAGGCGTGCGGCGTCGACAGGATCATCCAGCGTCGGCGTGAGCGCCTTGATCACGGCCAGCGTGCTGGAGAAATCGCGCTCATGCCACAGGTGTTCGCGCATCGCCAACGCCAACCACAACAACTGGTTGAACTCGGTCTTCGCCACCGTGACCACCTGGCCGGTCGAACCCGAGGTCTGTATCTTGTGCACGGCGCCATGCGGGCCCGGCACCGCGCGGCAGTAGATATTGTCCGCCTGCTGCATCAGTTCAGCGCGGGTCAGCAGCGGAATAGAGGTGAATGAATCAGCGGTCCACGCCCGGGAATGATCGAGACCAGCCTGATCGAAACGGCTGCGGAAGAACGGAGAATGCCGGTATGCATGCGCCGCGAGCAGCGCGAATTGCGCCAACTGTTTCTGCTGCATGTCCTGCGGCGACCGCCACTGGCTATCTTCGAACTGCATGAGCAGGGCGAACAGACGGGTGGCAACAGGATCGGTGATGGCAGTTCGACCCATCGCAGCCATGCTGTCCTTGATGTCGCGCAGATGGGTCACGCGCGCGATTCCAGCACGAGGATGGGGCAACGTTCGGCGAGTTCGTAACTGCCGTAGATCACTTCCTTTTCCACGAGTGACGGTGGAATGGAGTTTCGTACCTGCGACAGTGTCGGATAGCAATAGCGCGCATCCGAGCCGCGGTAGAAATCGATGGTCGCTATCTCGTCGGCGCGCCAGCCGGTCGCGGCGGCGAGTCGTGCCCGGTCGGGGATCAACCGGTCGAACGTCTCCGCGGTCTCGGCGACATTCAGTGTGAAGTCCGGCGACTCGGAGGCGATCGCCATCGACAAGCGCCACTTGAAGGCATGCACACTCTTCATCTTGCCGCCGAGGGCTTTCTGGCAGACAAGCTCGCGCGTCTCCGGCTGATCCGGGCTGACGAACACGCGCAGCAATATCCTGCCGCCGGGAGTAACGATCTTTGCGAGCCGTTCGAAGAAGCGCTGGTGTTGCCTGGGTTGCGCCAGCAACACCAGGCAACCGTCGCCGATGAGCGTGTCGAACGAAGCGGGTGCGAAAGGCATCTCCAGCCAGTCGCCCAGGATCGCGTGCTGCTTGCCATGCCAGAGTGCGGCGATCATGGCGGCACTGTTGTCGATGGCGGTGAGAGTGGGCGACAGATCGGCCAGTTCGGGGGTCACACCCAGCAGAAGACAAAGACCGGGATCACCGCCCATCGCCTTGCGGAAATTCGCCACGTCCTCGGCGCAGGGGCGCAACGGCGAACCCAGCCGGTTCCATCGCTGCGAGAAGCCCTGCCAGTAATTGTTCGCTGTGGTGTCCGTCATGCTGGTCAGTACAGGTCTCTGGCTTCGAGTGCGCGGAACAATCCTTCCACGTTCTTCTCCGAGAACGGGGCATCCGTTCGCTCGATCAACTCGATACGCACGCCGGTCGCCGGATCGCGTTGCAGGAAGGTCTGACGTATCCCATCGTCGCTGATGACCGGCGTGTCGTTTTTGCCGCCGGCCTCTCGCACTTTGGCCAGTGCCGCATCCAGATCGCTCACGGAGAAGGCGATGTGATGCATGCCTGTACCGAAGGCGGCGAGGAACTTCGAGACCTGAGATTCGGGGGAGGTACCCTGGACCAGCACCACGGTCGCGCTACCGGACTTCAATACCGCATACACCATGCCGGTGTGATCACCGTTCACCTCGCTGCGATCCAGCAATGAGAAACCGAGAGCCGAGGAATAGTGAGCGATGGATGCATCGATATCCTCGACGGCGATGGCGACATGGTCGATGCCGAGGATCAGGTTGCCCAATTGTGCCGTCAGCGCATTCTTCATCATCATCGGTTCGGCACCAGATCGCCCAGTTCATCGAGCAGCGGGCCGAGGAACTTCTCGTACTTGCGCCAGCGTTCCACCGAGGTCGTGTAGATCGGCTGGCGCACCTGCGTCACGCTGGCGGTGCGCACCTGGCGCTTGGTCTTGTGGAAATCGAGGCAGGCGTCGTTCCATTCCAGGCCGCAATAGTCAAGCAGGCGTCGCGCCTGTCCTTCCTGGTCGGCAACGATGTCCTCGTAATGAATGTCGAGGAAGGCGCCCGCAGGCAACACCTTGCGCCAGTGATCCATCAGGCGCGCGTAGTCGGCATAGTAGCGGCCGAGCTCGGCCAGATCGTAGGTATGTTCCTGTTTGCGGTGGAACAGGCGCGTGAAGCACGACAGGCAGGTGTCCACCGGATTGCGGTTGACGTGGATGATCTTCGCGTTCGGCAGCATCAGGTGGATCAACGGCACGGCAAAGAAGTTTGCCGGCATCTTGTCGGTGATGTGTTTCGAAGCCGGCGCGCGCGCTTGCAGGGCGCTGACATATTCCTTGCCCCATGCGCTGAGGATGGCTTGATCCAGATAGCGCAGGTTGTCGGGAAAGGTCGTTGTCTTCGGGTCGATCTTGCGGTGCGCGATGCGCAACAGGTCGGGCAGTTCGCCTGCGCCGTAGACATCGGGGTGGCTGGCGATGATCTGCTCGGTCAGCGTCGTGCCGGAGCGCGGCATGCCGAGCACGAAGATCGGCAGGTCGGACGGATCGCCGCCACCGCGCAAACGGTCGATTGCATCCTTGCCGAACACTTCGGCCAGTTCGGTGAACTGGCGTGCGGTAGCTGCCGGATCGTAATTCAGTTTTTCGCGTTTCAGCTTGCAGCCCGCGAGGTAATGCGGGAATGCGCGTTCATAGTCTTTGGTGTCGTCGTAGCATTTGCCCAGCGCGAAATGTAGCGACATCTTGCGGTTGTCGGAATGGCTTTCTGCATCTTCCTGCAGTTTCAGCAATGCAGTGAAGTGCTCGTCATCCGCTGTCACCTTCTTTGCCTGGATGAGCTGGATGCGCGCCGCCGTATTGTCCGGTTTTAGCGACAATGCCAACTGGAACAGCTCCACGGCGCGGTCCACATCGCCGTTCTCCACGCACAGATGGCCCAGGCCGAGCAGTGCTTCATCGCATCCGGGGTCGATCTGCATTGCGCGGTCGAACTCGGCTTCAGCCTGCGCGGGACGCGAGGCTTCGGTATGGATGCCGCCCATCAACGCATGCGCTTTCGGATTGTTGTCATCGATCTGCAGTGCGTGCTGAGCGGCCTGCTCGGCTTCTTCCAGCGACTCCGATGCCTGTAGCGTCTTGGCCAGACCCAACTGCGCTTCGAGGTAGACCGGACGCAGTTCCAGCGCGCGCCTGAACTTTGCCAGGGCAACCTCGTGCTCTTCCAGCGCCAGATGGATGCCGCCCATGTTGCAGATCGCCTCGGTGTAGTTGGGGTTGAGGCGCAGTGCCTTTTCCAGCGCGGCGGCGGCTTCCGGGATGCGGTCCTCCTCCAGCAACAGCGCGCCGAGATTGTTCAGTGGCTCCAGATAGTTCGGGTTGGCAGCGGCGGCCTTGTTGTAGCAGACCAGTGCGGCTTGGTTGTCCTTGCGCTCGCGCCAGATGCTGCCCAGATTGTTGAGCGAGGGGGCGAAGTTCGGATCTAGCGCCAGCGCGCGCTGCTGGCAGGCTTCTGCCTTGTCGTATTCCTTGCGGTCGAAGTACGCGATGCCCAGATTGCTGTGAGCCATTACCAGGCGCGGCTCCAGCGCTACAGCACGCTCGCCGTGGACGATGGCCTGGTCCAGTTGTTTCAATTGGCGGCTGATCTCGCTCAGGTTGGCATGGAACAGCGCGACATCGCCCTTCACGCCGATGGCGCGCTGGATCAGTTCGGCGGCGAGCGCCTGTTTGCCGCATTGATGCGCGATCACGCCCAGCAGATGCAGGGCGAAAGGGTGTTGCGGCTGTTGTTGCAGTATCTGGCGCAGCAGAATCTCGGCATCCTGCAAGCGGCCGCTTGCCTGCAATTGCCCTGCCAACGACATCGCCTGCTCGATAGTGAGCTTTTGTTGCGCTGGGGGTGATGCCAAACCAGTAGAGTCGGGCTTGCCGGGATTGTTCATAAATGTTCAAGAAGGTTTCTTCAAAATCCTTGTTAAATCCTGCCACGGTTGAAGATTCATTGCCATGTCTTTCGAAAATTCGGGGGCAAGGCTGGTTAACGAAGCTGCAAGAGACGCTCATGCAGATTTTGTCGCGTACATCATATCCATCCTGCCGACACAGGTTTACTTGTTTCTTTGTATCTGGACCTTTTGCCTATGGTATTAACGCACATAAGCGAGTAGGATTTTTTCCTACGAAGAAAAAGAAGCTGCCAACATGTCGCGTCGCGACTTCATTTGGCTAAGGGAGTGTAAAGATGAATTCACTGAACCACATCTTCCGCACGATATGGTCTGAGGCGCTAAGCGCGTGGATCGCAGTATCCGAGATCACCAAGACCAAAGGCAAACGCTCCGGCTCCTGTCTGTTCAGGGCATTGCACATCGGCGGTGTCAGCGACGAGACGGACGATGTCCACAGTCACCGCTTCAAGCCCATCATCATCGCTCTGGCCTGCTGCTTCGCTCTCAATGCGCAGGCCAACCCCACCGGCGGAACCGTGGTCAACGGCAACGCCAGCTTCAACAATTCCGGCAACACCCTCACAATCACCAACACGCCCGGCACCATCATCAACTGGCAAGGTTTCTCCATCGGGGTCAATGAAGTCACTCACTTCGCACAACAGAGCGCCGCCTCCGCCGTACTTAACCGCGTCGTCACCAGCAACCCATCGGCCATCCTCGGTACGCTCAGTTCCAATGGGCAAGTGTATCTGGTCAATCCAAACGGCATCGTGTTCGGCTCTGGTGCTACGGTGGACGTGGCAGGTCTGGTCGCCACATCGCTCAATTTAAGTAATGCCGATTTTCTTGCGGGTCGCCACAACTACACCAACCAGGCGGGCGCGCAGAACATCAGCAACGCCGGCAACATCAACGCCCAGCAGGGCGGGCAGATCTACCTGATCGCCCCCAACGTCGAGAACACCGGCATCATCACCGCGCCCAATGGCGAGATACTGCTAGCGGCCGGATACGAGGTGCAACTGGTCAACAGCCTCGATCCCAGCCTGCGCGTCAGCATCGTCGCGCCCGCGGGCGAGGCCACCAACCTCGGCCAGCTCATCGTCCAGTCCGGCAGTCTCGGCCTGTTTGGTGCGGTCGTCCGCAATACCGGTGCGGTGAGTGCGGACAGCGCCACGATGCAGGGCGGCAAGATCGTGTTCAAATCCAGCCTGCGCACCGAAGTGGGCGGCACGGTGAGCGCCAGCGGAGTGGGGGGCGGTGAGATCCATATTCTCTCCGACATGCAGAACGGCACGGTCGAAGTCAGCGGTACGCTTGACGCTTCCGCGCCCATTAAGGGTGACGGTGGCTTCATCGATACTTCGGCAGCACAGCTCCAAATTGGCAGTACCGCGCGCATCACGTCTGCGGCACCGAGCGGCAAAAGTGGAGAGTGGTTGATCGATCCATACAACGTCAACATTGGCAGTACCACCGGCAGTTTCAGCGGCGGTTTTGTAGGCGGCGTGTGGACACCGACCGGAAGCGCCTCTTACGTAAACACCGGCACGATCGCATCGACACTGGGGGGCGGAACTTCAGTCACGATTTCGACCGTGAATCCCGCAGGCACTGTCGATCCGGGAAACATTACGGTCAACCAATCCATCTTGAAGACCACGGGTACCGTGACGACCACGCTGACCCTGCTTGCCGAGAACGATATCATTTTCATTGCAGGAGCAGGAATCAGCTCCACCAGCGGCGCATTGAATGTTGTGCTGCGTTCCGATGCGGATGCCAATGGCACAGGCACGGTCTCCTTTGCGGGCGCCAACACACTGAACGTATTGGCGGGCGGTCGAGTCGATCTGTATTACAACCCCGCATCCTATGCGACACCGACCACCTTCACCGGCATCACATGGGGTGCGACCGCGCATACCGAATGGATGCTGGTGAACAACGTGACCAACCTGCAAGACATGAACACCAACCTGGCGGGCAACTATGCGCTGGGAACCGATATCAATGCGGCAGGCACAACTACATGGAATTTCAACGGCACCACATATGACGGTTTTGCACCTGTCGGCACTATCGCCACGCCGTTCACGGGCAACTTCAACGGCAATCTGCACACCATAGATGGTCTCTATATCAATCGATCGAGTGTTGGCTATGTAGGCCTGTTCGGCTATACCAACGCCAGTACGATTAAGGATGTGTCGCTGACCAACGTCAACATCCTGGGCGGCGGCTACGTTGGCAGCTTGGTGGGCTGGCATCAGGGATCACTTGCCAACAGCCACAATGCCTCCGGCACAGTTACCAGTGTTGGGATGATCGGTACCGCGGCTGGCGGTCTGGTCGGCATGAACTACAATTTCTCGACCGTCGACAATTGCAGCGCCGGCAGTACAGTGAGCGGTACCAGCTATGTCGGCGGCCTGATCGGCGCCTCGCAGCAGTCCACCCTCAGCAACGTCAGCGCGACCGGCAATGTGACCGGCACGAACTGGGGCGCGGGCGGATTGGTGGGCAGCATGGAGGGGGACCTTTCTCCGCACAGCCTCACCAACGGTACGGCCAGCGGCAACGTCAATGGTTCGCGTTATGTGGGCGGCCTGGTCGGGTGGAACGGCTATTGGTCCACCATCAACAACGGTATTGCCAGCGGCAATGTTTCAAGCACGTTAACCGATGCGGGCGGGCTGGTGGGCATGAATGCCTACAACATCATTTCCAGTCATGCCACGGGGAATGTGTTGGGTGTCACCAATGTTGGCGGCTTGGTGGGCAACAACTATTGGGATAACAATCCCTCATTTTCATTTACCTACGGCTCCATCTCTCTCAGCGACGCTTCCATCGGCACCGTGACGGGCGTGACGAATGTGGGCGGCCTGGTCGGCAGCAGTTCCAGTGCTGCGTTCAATGCGATCGATACGAACAATGCATCAGGCAATGTGTTGGGCACGACCAATGTGGGCGGACTGGTGGGTTACTTCTCAGGCAATACCTCGGTCGTTAATTCCTTCGCCAGCGGCAATGTGACCGGCAATGGCGCAACCAATGCCAACCTGGGCGGTCTGGTCGGGCAGATGAACGGGGGCACCATCAGTAATTCCTACTCGACGAGTGCGGCGGTGGCAGGCGGCGCTGGCTCTTCGTATGTTGGCGGTCTAACTGGTTTTAACGCCGGTACCATCTCCAACAGTTACGCATCCGGCGTGGCCGTTTCCGGCGGCAATATGGTCGGCGGGCTGGTGGGGAGTAGCACATGGACGATCAGCGGAAGCTACGTGACGACCGGCAGCGTGACCGGCACATCGAACTATGGTGGACTGGTGGGTGGCCTCGCTCTCAATGGCTCCCTCAGCAATTCGCATTACAACATCAACGGCGTCACCATCAACGGTGCAAACATCGTTACAGTTGGCGGTTTGTATAACGACAATACCGCCAGTTTCAACGGTGTCGGGCAATATACCGACTGGCTGGTCAACGGCAACAAGTCGCTGAATATCGCGAATTACACCTCGCCTTACGGTTCGTTCGGTAATGGCGGCGCCAACATCTATACCATCAGCAATGCGCAGGGGCTGAAGGATATGCTCGGTTTCTCCGACAATTCCCTTTACACCTTCACCCTGACTGCGGATGTCGACCTGGCTGGTTTTAACGATCTCTACATTCCCATTCTGGCGGGAACATTCGATGGGGCGGGTTTCACCGTTTTCAACCTGAACCTGAATCAGGCCAATTCCAACACCGGTCTGTTTGGCCATGTCTTCAGCACCGGTTCGGTGAGCAACCTGTCGCTGGTGAACGCCACGGTGAATGCGAGCCTGGGCGATCACGTTGGCGCACTGGTGGGGTGGAACCAGGGGACGATCAACAACAACAGTGTCAGTGCCGGGGTCGCCGGTAGTGTAGTCGTGACGGGTGCCATTGGTGTGGGCGGCCTGGTCGGGTATAACACTGCCGGTGCCATCAGCAACAGCTTTGTCGACGGCGCTAGTGGCACCCTGACCGTGACCGGCACAACAGATGTCGGCGGCTTGGCGGGCCTGGTTACTGTCGGCTCGATCTCGAATAGCCATGTTAGCGCTGCAACGGTAGCTGGTGCCACGGCTGTCGGCGGTTTGGTCGGGTATTCCGCTGCCGCGATCACGAATAGTTATGTGGATAGCGGTGCTGTTACGGCGTCCGCTGGATACATCGGGGGATTGGTCGGGCAGAATCTGGGCACCCTGGTCAACTCGCATTTCGACATTGAAGCCGTTACCACCAACGGCGGCAACAATGTCACCGTCGGCGGGCTCTACAATACGGGCGGCACGGGACAGTACAGCGCCTGGTTCAATGGTGGCGCACTCACACCGCTGGCGATCGGCAATTACAGTTCCACGCTCGTGTTGCAGGGCGACGGCAGCTACGGTATCGGCACCCAGCAGGGCATGAAGGATATGCTGGCCTTTGCCGATGACCCAGCCTTATATAACTTCAGCCTGACTGCCGGCATCAACCTGACCGGCATGGCCGGTTATTACGTGCCCGTGCTGGCGGGCGATTTCAACGGCAATGCCTTCACCATTTCCAACCTCAGCCTCGGTCTACCGAACGACAATGTGGGGCTGTTCGGCACAACAAATGGCAGTCTGGTGAGCAACCTCACCCTGTCGAATGCCAGCGTGGCAGGTTTGACCAATGTAGGTGTCGTGGCAGGCAGCAACTACGCCAACATCAGCAGTGTATTTGTTACCGGCGTGAGCGCCGTGAGCGGGCAGTATGCTGTCGGCGGGCTCGTTGGTTACAACGGCGGCGGAAATATCTTCAGTAGCGCCGTGACGGGCGGAACCGTCACCGGCACCGTCGCTGGCAGTCGCATAGGCGGATTGGTTGGATACAACAACGGCATCATCGATACCGCACAGGTATTGAACACGGCGGTGAGCGGCTCTGCCAGTGTCGGCGGACTGGTGGGATATAACCTGGGTTCAACTTTAAGCGGGGTCTTTGTGGGCGGGGGCATCGTCGGCAGCACCGTTACCAACGGTTCGGTGACAGGCACCGGGGGTATAACGGCCAATGCGATCGGAGGTCTTGTCGGCACCAACATGCATGGCGAGATCGTCGGCAGTTCCGTCGTCAACCCGACTGTGGATGGCGGCTCTGGTGCCGCAGTTGGCGGACTGGTTGGTTATAACAACGGGTCATTCTTCAATTGGCCCGCGCTCCATTATTCGATCAGCAACAGTTTCGTCAGTAGCGGCACGGTGAACAGTCTGGGCAACGAAGTCGGCGGGTTGGTTGGCAACAACTTCGGCGCACCTATAAACACGAGTTATGTCGATTCAGTCACCGTGAGCGGAGGAAGATATGTTGGCGGTTTTGTTGGTTTTGACGGCGGCGAAGGCTGGGCCGGCGGTCTGGGCCTGATCAGCAACAGTTTTGTAACGAATACCCAGGTGACAGGAACGTGGGAAGTGGGTGGCTTCGCAGGCGGGATACACGTGCCGACATCCAATAGCATTTCAGACAATTTCCTGGCGATCACGAACAGTTATGTCAGCGGCGGAACGGTGAGCGGAACAAGCAGTGTCGGCGGTCTGGTCGGTTTCAACGATGGCGAGATATCGATGACTTACACAGCCAGCGGTTTGGTGAGCGGCACCACCAATGTTGGCGGCCTGATCGGTTATAACGATGTATCCGCTGTTGTGAGTAACAGTTTCTGGGATATCGATACCACGGGTCAGGGACTGGGGGCCGGGTTCGGCCAGGACTGGGGTTACCTGAACACTACGGGGGTGGCGGGCCTTACCACGCTGGAAAGGATGACCATGTCCAGCTTCACCGGCTGGAACATCGCTAACACGGGCGGGGCCGGCATGACATGGCGCATCTACGAAGGTCGCACCGGTCCGCTGTTGACCAGCTTCCTCACCCCGACTACGCTGACCGCCAACGATGATGCCAAGACTTATGACGGCATCGCGTACAGCGGAGGCGCCGGTTTTACGACTTCTGCGGGGGTAGCCGTGAACGGCGGCTTTATCATGGGCAGCTATGGCGGCACCGCGCAGGGCGCGGTGAATGCGGGCAGTTATACGATCAGCGTGTCCGGGATGTATTCCGATCAGTTCGGCTTTGACATCACCGTCTACACCGACGGGACGCTGACCATCAACTCGGCCGCACTGACGCTGCTGAACCTTGCGGCGAACGATGCCAGCAAGACCTACGGCACTACGCTGACCTTCAGCGGCACCGAGTTCACTCCGGTCGGTCTGGTGGGTGGCGATACCATCACCGGCGTGACACTTACCAGCGCCGGTGCGGTGAACACGGCCAATGCGGGAACCTATTCGATCAATGTCACGCCGGGTTCGGAAGTGTTCGGTCAGGGGCTGGCGAGCAACTACACCATCACTTATGTGAATGGTGTGCTGACCGTGAATCCCGCACTGCTGACTTTGAGCGCTGTCACCGACAGCAAGGTGTATGACGGCACGACAAGCTCGGCAGTCGCGGTCAATGTATCGGGTCTGGTGCTTGGTACGGTCACCGGTTTGACCCAGAGCTTCGGCAACAAGAACGTGTTGGGTGCGGGACTCAGCACATTGAGTGTGAATGGCGGCTACACCGTCAATGACGGTAACGGAGGCTTGAACTATACCGTTACGACCAATACGGCGACGGGCTCGATCACACCGCTTTCAGTCACGCTGACGGCACCGAACCTGACCAGAACTTATGATGGTAGTTTGGGCTACACCACGACCGGGGCCGATCTTGCGACCTTAAGTGGCGCTTTGGTGGGTGGGGATGTCGTCAACGCGGCCAGTTTCAGTTTTGCCGATAAGAACGCCGGTGCGGGCAACAAGACAGTGCTCTTCAACAGCGTGGCCCTCAACGACGGCAACGGCGGCGGCAACTATTTTATTACTCGTGCGGGAAATGCTACCAGCACGATCAATCAGGAAAATCTGATCGTTGCCGCCATGAACTTGAACAAGGTGCTGGGAACGCCAGACCCAACCCTGAGCTACCTGTTGTTCGGGTTGCATGACCCTGTAGCCACCACTTTGAGTGGGTCGTTGGCAAGAAATGCCGGCGATACGATCGGCACGTATTCGATCAATCAGGGGTCTTTGACACTGCTTGATACGACGAATTACTACATGACCTATGTCCCCGGCGTCTTCACCATCCTCGCTCCCACGGTGGTGCAGGAAATCACCGAGATCTCGCTGCTGAATACGCCCAAAGATGAGGGGGCGCTCACGACGGAAGAGGAAGAAAAGAGATTGGTTGAACAGTTGGCGGCCGCGGGGATGATCGACGCTGATACCGGCGCAACTTTGACTGAGCCATTGCCGCTGTGCAGATGATGGGGAGCTTCATGAGGAAATATTCTGTTCGTTCCACATTCAACTCAACAAGATTGTCTTGTCTGTTGGTCGGGTTGCTGCTGGCGATGTCGGGTTCGGTGTTTGCGGAGGAAGCTGCCACGTCGGCTGTGCCTGCAACTTCCACGATGGAAAAGTCGGTGCCGGAGTCATCACCCGTGTTGCGCTTTGCCATCGATCGCTTCGTGGTGGAAGGTTCGTCGCTGCTCACTCAGGCCGATTTCGACAAAGTGGTCGCTCCTTTCGTCGGCAAGGAAAAGGATTTTGCCGATGTGCAGCATGCGCTTGAAGCGGTGGAGGAGTTCTATGCAGAGCGCGGCTATTCGGCTGTACGTGTATTGTTGCCAGAGCAGGAGCTGGAAGCCGGGACAGTGCGTTTTCAGGTGATCGAAAGTCGATTCGGCAAGGTCGTCGTCAAAGAGAACCGCTTCGTCTCCGCAGCCAATGTACTCAGTGCACTTCCTTCGGTGCGAAGTGGCGGTGTGCCGAGTGCCAAAAACACCGCGCGCGAATTGAAACTGGCGAACGAGAACCCGGCACGTCAGTTGAACGTGGTGTTGAAGGCCGGTGAGAAGGATGATCTGGTCGATGCCAGTGTGCTGGTGGCCGATAGTGAACCGGGGATGTGGACAACGACATTCGATAACTCGGGTTCGATAGAGACCGGGCGCACGCGCCTTGGCATCTCTTACCGTCACGCCAATCTGTTCGATGCCGATCATGTCGGCCAGATCCAGATGCAGATCTCCCCGCAGCATACCGACAGGGTGAAGGTGTTCGGCGGAAACTACAAAGCGCCGCTCTATCAGTATGGTCACAGCGTGGATTTGTTTGCCGGATATTCGAACATCAATTCACTGGTCGGCGGGCTGTCGAATTTCCAGGGGGGCGGTCTGATGTTCGGCACACGTTACAACGTGCCGCTTGAGCGTTGGGGCACATTCGACCCGCGTGTCACTTTTGGATTTGATTGGCGCAAGTTCAGCAGGATCGAGCTGACCAATCCGCCTCCAACCACGTTGTACAACGAGATCGTGGTGACCCCGCTCAGTCTGGCCTATTCCTCGCAGGGCAAGCTGGGGCATGGAGATGCCAATTACAACGCGTCTTACACATTGAACATACCGATGACGGGTAAAGGCAAGTCTGCTGACTTCGCCGACTATGACCAGGTGAATCATTCGAGCCCGACCCCGCGCTACAAAGTGTTGCGCTACGGCGCGGGTTATTTCACCGCGTTCAAGAATGATTGGCAATTCCGTGTCTCATTCAGCGGGCAACACAGCAGCGATATCCTGATCCAGGGTGAGCAGATGCGTCTGGGGGGGGCCGACGGTGTGCGCGGCTTCTCGGAGGGCAGTGAAACGGGCGAGAAAGGTGCGCGGCTGAATATCGAAGGATACCTGCCGGCATTTGAGGCGGGGGATGGCAAGCTGCGTGCTTTGGTGTTCTGGGATAGCGGCATGGTGAAGTCGCAGGGCGGCAGCAGCTCCACTACCATCAATGCGGCGGGGATCGGATTCCGCTCGGCCTATACCCGGCATTATTCGTTGCGTCTGGATGCGGGCCGCATCATGAAAGCCGGAAACGATCCGCAACAGCTTAAGGGCGATTGGCGTCTCCATGCCTCGCTGCAGGCAACCTTCTGAGTGTGAGGTGTGATGTGAACAGATTGCTTTCATGGCTGACCCTGATAGTTGTCCTTCCTTTCGCTGTTTCCGCTCAGGCCGAAGACGTGGCGGGTAAAGTGGGCTACATGAGTGGCGCGCTGGTCTCCCAAAGGGTTGACGGTACAGTCAAGGTGATGGGGCCCAATGCAGAAATATTCGAAGGCGATTTATTGGTGACAGCGAAAGATAGCTACGCTCAGGTGGTGATGAATGACGGCAGCAAGATGACTTTGCGGCCTGATTCGAATCTCAAGATCGAGGCGTTTCAGTTCAAGAAAGAATCGCCTCTGACAGACAATGCGGTTTTCAGATTACTCAAAGGTGGTTTTCGTACTGTGACCGGGCTGATCGGGAAGCGCGGAAATCCGGATGCTTACAAATTGCGCGCAAAGACCTCCACCATCGGTATTCGCGGAACAGATTTCACTACACGCTTATGCGCAACTCAAAACTGTCAGGACGATAGCGAGTCGGAGCCGGTAAAACCTGCCGTAGAAACGTCAAGGGCGGTAGGGCGCGTGATGCTGATCCGGGGTGAGCTCTTGGCAAACGAGCTGCGTGGAAGTTCCCGCAAGCTGGCATTGGGGGCGCCTGTTTACGAGGGTGATACGCTGAAAAGCAGCGATAAGTCATATGCTGTGGTTGTTTTCCGCGATGGCGGGCGCATTACCTTGCAAGAGAACAGCGATTTCCTGATCGAAAAATACAAGTACGAAAAAACCACTTCGCAGGAGAGTGCGACCTTGCGTCTATTGCGAGGCGGGGTGCGTGTAGTGACAGGCTTGATCGGTCGCTTCAAGCATGAAAACTTCAACTTCGGGGTGGGTGGCGCTACGATCGGGATTCGCGGTACCGGATTCGATGCATGGTGTAACGGACCTTGTGCGGAAGGGAAGAGTGACTTCGGTGCAACGCCAGGCAAACCGCTCGATGGTGCCGGTGTATACGTCTGGGCGGGTGAGGTTGTGCTTGTTTCTCCCGGAGGTTCATTCACAGTGGCGATCAACCAGGCAGCGATCATTGCTCGCGAAACCGGGAAGCCGGTACAGATCATGGTTATTCCGGCAAGCATCAAAGACAACCCCATTCCCAAGCCCGATAGTTTCCCGGTGGATATCGATAAGTTGTTTGATGAGATTTCTACCAGCGGAGAACCGGGCCTTTATGTCACGGTGCATGACGGTCAGGTGATATTGGCCCTGGGGGATCAGAAGATCGATCTGGGTCGGGGAGAGTCAGGATTCACAAATGATGAAATTTTGACACGACTTTCAAATACCCCCGGATTCATGCGGGGCGACAAGAGGCTGGATAATCTGGAAAGCATCGGTGGTTCCAATTCCGCCCTGCCTGGCGGTGGATGTGTTGTAGGTCCCTAGGGCTTGCTTCGCAAGTGCTTTTGCACAGGCGAAGCAGGTATATCGTTTCCTCAGATGCGCGCCCGTGTCACAATTGAGCAGTCATGAATAATCTCATCCTGCTCATCCTCTGCTTCGTCGCCGGCATGTTGCTGCGACGCAACAAGCGCATGCCGGACAACGCGCCGGCCACGCTCAACAGCTTCATCATCCATGTCTCGCTGCCCGCGCTGACGCTGTTGTATATCCATGAACTGCATATCTCCGGCGATGTGATACTCATCGCGGCGATGGCGTGGATCGTGTTCGGTCTGTCGGCCGGCTTCTTCTGGCTGATGGGCAAATTGTTGCAGATGCCGCGCGCCACGGTCGGCGCCCTGATGCTGGTCGGCGGTCTGGGCAACACCTCGTTCTTCGGTCTGCCGATGGTCGAGGCCTATTTCGGTACGGCAGGGCTGAGTACCGCCATCATCGCCGACCAGCTCGGTTCCTTCTTTGCGCTTTCCATCCTGGGTATCACCGTGGCGGGCATCTATTCCTCCGGCAGGCCGACAGCGGCGGAGATCGTCAAACGTATCGCGCTGTTCCCGCCGTTCATCTCCCTCGCCATCGCGCTATTGCTGATCCCGGTCGAATATGCGGACTGGTTCAGCGTGCTGCTGAAACGCCTGGGCGACACCCTCGCTCCGCTGGCGCTGCTGTCGGTCGGCATGCAGTTGCGCCTCGGTCATGTCGCCGAACACAAACGCAACCTCGCGCTTGGCCTCGGCTTCAAGCTCGTACTCGCACCGCTGGCGATCTACTTGCTGTATGTGCAGTTGCTCGGCGCGCAAGGCCTGCCCACCCAGGTCACCATCTTCGAGGCGGCCATGCCGTCAATGATCACCGCCTCCATCGTGGCCTCCGAGCACGACCTTGATCCGGAGCTGTCGAACCTGATGGTTGCGGTGGGCTTGATACTTTCTTTCATCACACTGAGTGTGTGGTGGCTGTTGTTGAGGACGATATGAGCATCTGGAACGAACGCTACTCCGGCGAGGATTTCTTCTACGGCACCGAGCCGAACGCTTTTCTGGTCTCGCACAAGGCGCTGCTCAAACCGGGCATGAGATGTCTGGCGGTGGCCGACGGCGAGGGACGCAATGGCGTGTGGCTGGCGGAGCAGGGGCTGGAAGTGCTGTCGGTGGACGGCTCGCATGTGGCGCAGGCCAAGGCGAAAAAACTGGCGCAGCAGCGCGGCGTGGCGATGCTGTTCGAACAGGTCGATCTGCTGCAATGGGATTGGGGGGTAGACAACTACGATGTGGTCGTTGCCATCTTCATCCAGTTCGTGACATCACCGGAGCGCGAGCAGATGTTCGCCGCCATCAAGCGCTGTCTCAAACCGGGCGGCCTGCTGTTGCTGCAAGGCTATACGCCACGCCAGCTCGAAAACAAGACCGGCGGCCCGTCGCAGGCCGAGAACCTCTACACCGAATCCATGCTGGCCAAAGCCTTCGCCGACATGGATATCCTGCTGCTGCACGAACATGACAGCGTCATCCGCGAAGGCTCCGGCCACAGCGGCATGTCGGCGCTGATCGATCTGGTGGCGCGCAAGCGGTAGAAGAAACCGTTCACCCTGAGTCTGTCGAAGGGTGAATGGCTTCAGTCAGGTGCGCCGTCCGTTCCTTTGACAGGCTCAGGACGAACGGGTTTGTTGGTGCCTGCTAGTTCACCTGCCCCGCGTGCATGAACAACGGCCACTCGACGCGACAGGTCCTGTCTTCCGTCCAGAAAACTGCGATCTCTTCGGCCAGCGCATCGACCGGGTCGTAACCGTTCACCGCCTTGAACCTCCCCACTGCCGACCAGCTGCGCAGGTAACCGAGCAGCTGCTCGCGTGACCAATCCTTGTGCAACGAAAATTGCGGCACATTAATGCGCGGGAAAGGGAAGGGCAGGTCGCGGTATCCGTTCTCCACATGCGCGCGTTCGACCGGCCAGTAAGCGCCTATCTTCTCTTCGTAGAAGCGATCAACGAGCTTTTGGATATCGGGCTGCGCGATGAGCAGGCGGTTGTAGCCCCATGCCGCGAGTGCGCCACGCGGCTTCAGCACGCGCCTGACTTCAGCATAGAACTTCGGCAGGTCGAACCAGTGCATGGCCTGTGCGACGGTGACGAGATCGGCCGAGCCATCCGGCAGGCCGCATGCCTCGGCAGATGCCACACGGTATTCGATGTTCGGTAGTGTCGGTGCCGCAGCCAGTTGCGCGGCGCTGATATCTGTTCCCAGTACATGCTTGAACCGTTTGGCCAGCGCGACAGTCGCCTGACCGTTGCCCGCGCCGCAATCCCAGGCCACCCCGCGCTGCGGTGCGATGCCGGCCAGCCAGTCGAACAGTTCATCGGGATAGGAAGGCCGGAACGTCGCGTACTGCCCTGCGACCGGGGTGAAGTGGTCAGCGCTCATCGCCGTCATTTGGCCGACTGGGCGTCGCGTTCTTTTTTGTATTCGTCGTAAGTTGGTGCCGGCGTCATGGCGCGCTCGTTGGGCGAGCGCTTGGCATCGTTGTTGGTCTTGATGCCTTCGTACAGGTTGCGTTCGGGATCGGCGCATGCCGTCAGCGCCAATGCAGCCAGGATAACGGGTAGATATTTCATCGCTTCTCCGATCAGGGAATTGTTTTCACCCAGGCTTCGATCAGGGCGGCATCCATCGCGCCGAGTTTTCGCGACACTTCGATGCCGTTCTTGAAGATAGCCAGGGTGGGGATGCTCTGGATGTTGTATTGCATGGCGATCTGCTGCGCTTCTTCCGTGTTGAGTTTGGCCACGCGCGTGTTCGGTTCCAGCCGCTGCGCCGCCTTCTCATAACCGGGCGCCATCATGCGGCAGGGGCCGCACCAGGGCGCCCAGAAATCCACCAGCACCGGGATGTCGCTATTGCCGATGTGGTGCATGAAATTGCCCTCGTTCAACTCGACCGGGTGCGCCGTGAACAGCGGCTGCTTGCACTTGCCGCAGGTGGGCCGGGATTCCAGCTTGTCGGCGGGTACGCGGTTCACCGCATCGCAATGCGGGCAAACGATATGTTTGGGGTCGCTCATGAGGATCTCGATAAATTAGTAGATTCTAATATATGGGGAGGGCGGAGAAAATTCAAGCGTGCACTTCGGTCAGTGCAAAAAAGACTCAGGGCAGGTCGATGCGCATCGACAAGTCGATCGCCTCGATGTCTTTGGTCAGCGCCCCGATGGAGATGCGATCCACCCCCGTCTCGGCCACCAGGCGCACGTTCTCCAGCGTGATGCCGCCCGAGGCTTCCAGTTCTGCGCGCTTCACGGCATGGGTCACCGCGAGGCGCATGTCCGCCAGCGAGAAGTTGTCGAGCAGGATCAGTTGCGCGCCCGCGTTCAGCGCTTGGTCCAGTTCCGCCAGTGTCTCCACCTCGATCTGGATGGGTACGCCCGGCGGGGTGGTCTGGAAGGCATGTTCCATCACCTCGCTGATGCCGCCCGCTGCCGCGATATGGTTCTCCTTGATCAGCACGCCGTCGAACAGGCCGACACGCTGGTTGTGCCCGCCGCCCACTTTCACCGCGTATTTCTGCGCCATGCGCAGGCCGGGCAGTGTCTTGCGTGTGTCCATGATCTTTACGTTCAAGCCCTGCGTCGCTATCGCATAGCGCCGCGTCTTGGTGGCGACGGCCGAGAGCGTCTGCAAAAAATTCAGCGCCGGGCGTTCGGCCGAGAGCATCGCGCGCGCGTCGCCGTGTATCTCGCACAGCGTCTGGTTCGCTTCCACGACCTGGCCTTCCTGCACCTTCCAGACGATCTTGCAGTCCGGGTCGAGCGTGAGGAAACAATCCTCGAACCACAGCGTGCCGCAGATCACGGCGGCTTCGCGCGTGATCACCGTGGCATGGGCCCTGGTGTGCTCGGCGATCAGTTGCGCGGTAAGGTCCGCGTTGGATGTCACCGCATCGCGGTACTCTGTCCCCCTCTCCCGCTGGGAGAGGGAAGGGGTGAGGGTTCCGATGTCTTCGTCGAGAGCGGCGCGGACATTGGCGTGGATGTGCGGGGCTAGGTTGGCGTGTGGCATGGGCATTCCCTGATGTGAAGGCGTAGTATAAAGGAAGCATCTGATCTCCGTCATTCCGGCCTGCGCCGGAATGACGATGTGAGGTGGCTTGAAAGGGGGCGAGGGGTTGAAATCGCCGAAGCATCCCCCACTTACCCTGCAGACCGAATTCCTAAAGGGAGTACACCATGCGTTTCGACAAGTTCACCACCAAGCTGCAACAAGCCCTGTCCGACGCCCAAAGCCTGGCCATCGGCGGCGACAACCAGTTCATCGAGCCGCAGCACCTGCTGCTGGCCCTGCTCAACGATGCCGACAGCGGCGCAGGCTCGCTGCTGGCCCGCGCGGGGGGGAATACCAACGCGCTCAAGACCGCGCTGAATGATGCCGTAGCGCGCCTGCCCAAAGTCGAAGGTCACAGCGGCGAAGTGCAGGTCGGGCGCGATCTTTCCAACCTGTTCAACCTCACCGACAAGGAAGCGCAGAAACGCGGCGACCAGTTCATCGCCAGCGAGATGTTCCTGCTGGCGCTCACCAACGACAAGGGCGAATGCGGCCGTCTGCTCAAGCAGCACGGCGTCACGCGTGCGCCGCTGGAAACCGCCATCAACGCCGTGCGCGGCGGCGAGTCGGTCGGTTCGCAGGAAGCCGAAGGCCAGCGCGAGTCGCTGAAGAAATATTGTCTCGACCTTACCGAGCGTGCGCGCCAGGGCAAGCTCGACCCGGTCATCGGCCGCGACGACGAGATCCGCCGTGCCATCCAGGTGCTGCAACGCCGCACCAAGAACAACCCGGTGCTGATCGGTGAACCCGGCGTGGGCAAGACCGCGATCGTCGAGGGTCTGGCGCAGCGCATCATCAACGGCGAAGTGCCGGATTCGCTCAAGGGTAAAAAGGTGCTGTCGCTGGACATGGCCGCGTTGCTGGCCGGAGCCAAGTATCGCGGCGAGTTCGAGGAGCGCCTGAAGAACGTGCTCAAGGAGATCGCCCAGGAAGAAGGCAAGATCATCGTCTTCATCGACGAACTGCACACCATGGTCGGCGCCGGCAAGGCCGAAGGCGCGATGGATGCGGGCAACATGCTCAAACCCGCCCTGGCGCGCGGCGAGTTGCATTGTGTCGGCGCGACCACGCTGGACGAATACCGCAAATACATCGAAAAAGACGCCGCACTGGAACGCCGTTTCCAGAAGGTGCTGGTGGACGAGCCTTCCGTGGAATCCACCATCGCCATCCTGCGCGGCCTGAAAGAGAAGTATGAAGTTCACCACGGTGTGGTGATCACCGATCCCGCCATCGTTGCCGCGGCGGAGTTGTCGCACCGTTACATCACCGACCGCTTCCTGCCGGACAAGGCCATCGACCTCATCGATGAAGCCGCGTCGCGCATGAAGATGGAAATCGATTCCAAGCCGGAAGTGATGGACAAGTTAGAGCGCCGCATGATCCAGTTGAAGATCGAGCGCGAGGCGGTGAAGAAAGAAAAGGACGAGGGCTCGAAAAAACGCCATGCCCTGATCGAAAGCGAAATCAAGATACTGGAACGCGAGTACGCCGACCTTGAGGAAATCTGGAAGGCGGAGAAGGGTGCGGCCCAGGGCGCGGCCAACGTGAAGGAAGAGATCGAGAACGCGCGCGCGGAGATCGTCAGGTTGCAGCGCGAGGGCAAACTGGAGAAAGTGGCCGAGATCCAATACGGCAAGCTGCCGCAACTCGAAGCCAAATTAAAAGAGGCCGCGCAACACGAAGCCGAAGGCGGTGCAAGCAAGAACAGATTGCTGCGCACCCAGGTAGGCGCGGAAGAGATCGCCGAAGTGGTGAGCCGCGCTACCGGCATTCCCGTGAGCAAGATGATGACGGGCGAGCGCGAAAAACTGCTGCACATGGAAGACAAACTGCACGAGCGCGTGGTGGGGCAGGACGAAGCCGTGCGCCTCGTATCCGATGCCATCCGCCGTTCACGTTCCGGACTGTCCGATCCGAATCGTCCCTATGGTTCCTTCCTGTTCCTTGGGCCGACCGGCGTGGGCAAGACCGAGTTGTGCAAGGCGCTGGCCGGTTTCATGTTCGATTCGGAGGATCACCTCATCCGCATCGACATGAGCGAGTACATGGAGAAGCATTCCGTCGCGCGCCTGATCGGCGCGCCGCCCGGCTATGTCGGTTACGAAGAGGGCGGCGGGCTGACCGAGGCTGTGCGTCGCAAGCCATACAGTGTCATCCTGCTCGATGAAGTGGAGAAGGCGCACCCGGACGTGTTCAACGTGCTGTTGCAGGCACTCGACGATGGTCGCATGACCGACGGCCAGGGCCGCACCGTGGACTTCAAGAACACTGTCATCGTGATGACCTCCAACCTGGGTAGCCAGATGATCCAGCAGATGTCCGGCGACGATTATCAGGTCATCAAGCTGGCAGTGATGGGCGAGGTGAAGAGCTACTTCCGTCCCGAGTTCATCAACCGTATCGACGAGGTCGTGGTGTTCCACTCGCTGGACGAGAAGAACATCAAGTCCATCGCGCGCATCCAGTTGCAGTACCTGGAGAAACGCCTGGCCGCGATGGAGATGAAATTGCAAATGACCGATGCCGCATTGTCCGAGATCGCCAACGCGGGCTTCGACCCGGTATACGGCGCGCGCCCGCTGAAGCGCGCGATCCAGGCACAACTGGAGAACCCGCTGGCCAAGCATATCCTGGAAGGGCACTTTGTAGCCAAAGACAGCATCAAGGTGGATTGCAAAGATGGAATGATGAAGTTCGACAAGGGTTAAGCCGAACAAAATGCAGGATGGGTGGAGCGCGGCGATACCCATCATTTTCAAGGTTGGCGATGGGTATCGCCGCGCTCCACCCATCCTGCGCACTTATTTTTTGGACAAGCTAAATTCTGATGAAATTCGAACTCAACTCTCCGGCCAACCCTCCCGGCCCCTTACGCAAGCTACTGGGGCTGGTCGTCACCGTGGTGATCGTTGTATTGGCGTTGATGTTCTCGGCAGTGTTGCTGGTGGTCCTTGCGATCATCGGCACGATAGCCTGGGCATATCTGTGGTGGAAGACTCGCGAACTGCGAAAACGGATGCGTGAGTTTTCTTCGCAGGGAATGGCGCGGGATGCGCAGGCGAGCAATGACGAGGTGTTCGAGGGTGAAGTGATACGGGTGGTCGAGCCTCGTGATGTGAAGTGAGCATACGTGTGTGAATGAGTGCCTTCATTCGCGAAAGCGGGAATCCAGCTTGTTAAATTAACTGGACTCCCGCTTTCGCGGGAGTGACAAAGCTAAAAAAGCCCGGCATCGCCGGGCTTTTTGTTTTGGATACTTGCAGTGCACCAGTAAGCGGGGGCACTCAGATGACCGCGTCGGCACTCCGCTGTGCGGGCTGCGGGCTTTGCCGGATGCCGGACGATCCCTCGATGATTGTCTTCATCCTGCGCAACGTCGCATCGCCGACCCGGCTCGATACCATGTCTTCGGGTTCCCAGAGCAACTGGAACACGGCCAGCGTATCTTGCTTGCCGCGGAACGATGTGCGGGTGATCGGTAGTATCTTGTCTTCGAATTCTTCCGGCAGGGCATCGACGATTTCCTGCGTGGTCATGGTTTGCCGCGCCCTCGTGATCGAAGCCACGCGGGCGGCGACATTCACGGTATCGCCGAACACATCGTTGGTCTTGAGGATGACATCGCCGAAATGGAGGCCGATGCGGACAGCGATGGGATGCTCGCCGCCGGGTTTTCCGGTATCGACCACAAGATGCATGTCGCGGGCAGCCTGGGCCGCCCGCAAGGCGTTCGGGAACGTGCACATGATCTCGTCCCCGATCGTCTTGATCAGGGTGCCCTTGTGCCTGGCGACCTCCTGCTTGAGGAGATTCAGCGTACTCGTGACCATGTTCAGCGCCGCCTCGTTACCCAGTTGCTCGTACAAGGCTGTGCTCTCGCAGATGTCGGCGAACATGACCGCCATCTTCCTCGTTTGCTGAGACGAATAGACAGCCCGGTTCTGGTTGGACATGTTTTGTGTTTCGGCGTAATGGAGGATCTTGGCGATACGCGCGAAGCGGAGCTTCAGGGCAAAGTCGGTGGGGGTCAGTCCGTGCTGGTTCTTTATCCTGAGTTTCGCACCATGGATCAGTAACAGTAGAACGATATCGACATTGCCCCTCTCGATGGCGAGGAAGATCGGTATCTGCCCGTCCTGGCTGAAATTGACTTCCACATCGGAGATGAGCAACTGATGCAATGCGGAAAAGTCACCGTTCATGATGGCGGAGAGGATCGAGAACCTGGAATCGATGGTGTCGCGCAAGTGGCTGACTGCCAGTGGCACTTCCACTGTCGATTCGAATCCATTCTCATCCGCTGTATTGCTTTTCTGCTTGCGCTGGTAATGCAGCTTGTACATCAACGACATTACCACTAGCACGCCGGATGCCACGATCATCGCAATCCGGCTGACACCGAGTTGGGTGGCCAACTGGTCCGGCAGGTTGGCACCGATGGCCAGCACCGAGACCGTGAGGAACAGCATGAATTTGAGGTAGCGGAACAGCGAAATGAAGACGGTCGCCACCAGCGCTATTAGCAGCAGGTTGCGCTCGACCACATTGCCGACCATGTTGTCAGGGAGATTGGCACCGAGCGCCATCAGCGAGACGATGAGCAGAAGCCAGACTTCGCGGCTCTTGATCTGGAATTGCATGAAGCCCTCCTTACATCCGCTCACTCTATCGGGCAGGAGAGACACAAAGTACGGCTGGACGGTGCTGAGGGCTAACGGGAACCACTCAAGTGTGACGTGGCTGCCGGCAGTCCCGCTGTCGTAAGCCCTTTGGGCTCCTTAGACCGGAAACTTTGCGTCCCTACTTTTCAATAGGTTTGCTTTTGGTTAATTTCTGGCGGGCATTATCAACCCATATTCCCTGAAACGGCAAGGGGATTTTTTCTGACTTGCGGTTCTGGCCACAGGATGGAAAAAGCAGGCGGGCAAAAGCAGTCAGACGCCCCAAGTGAATGCGTGTCATCTCCGTGCAGGCAGGAATCCAAGTGATTGAAAGATTGCGCAAAGCGAGACGATCCGCGTCAGCTCAACTTGAGGTGCCGGGGAAGTGGGGACGAGGACTACCTTGTCTTCGCCGTCCGCGCGCGCAACTGCCCGCACGCCCCTTCGACCTCCTGCCCGGCTGAATCGCGCAACCGGGCGAGTATGCCTTGCTGATGCAGAAAGCCCACCATCTGCGCAGTCCGTTCGGCTGGGGGTCGGCGATAGGCGAGTCCATCCACTTCGTTGAAGGGGATGAAATTCATGATTGCGTATTTGCCGGAGAGCAGTTGGGCGATGCGCGCAAGCTCAGCATCGCTGTCGTTCACGCCCTCGATCAACGTCCATTGATATTGCACCGGATAGCCGGTGGCGCGCGCATACACTTCGCAGCGCTCCACCAACTCTTCCACGGGAACAGGAGGTGCGTGCGGCAGCAATTTGGCGCGCAGTGCCACATCGGTGGTGTGTAATGAAAGCGCGAGTGCGGGTTTCACCATCTCCAGCGGCAGGCGCTCGAACACACGCAGATCACCCACCGTGGAGAACACCAGATTCTTGTACCCGATATTCCCCTGCGTACCCAGCACCTCGATCGCCTCCAGCACATTGTCCAGATTGTGCGCCGGCTCCCCCATACCCATGAACACCACCTTGCTCACCGCGCGGCGTTTGCGCGCGAGCACCACCTGGGCCACGATCTCCGCGCTGCCGAGCTGGCGCAGCAAGCCGTCGCGGCCGCTCATGCAGAAGACACACCCCACGGCACACCCCACCTGCGTCGATACACACAACCCGCCGCGCGGCAGCAGCACGCTTTCCACCATCTGGCCGTCATGCAGCGCAACCAGCAAGCGCGCGACTTCGTCATCGGCAGGATATTCACCATGCAGGCGCGCCAGTCCGTTCAACTCCGCCTCGATGGCGGGCAACTCGTTGCGCATTGCAGCAGGAAAGAAAGTCTCGGCCGGGCTGCCCTTCTTGTCATACGAACAGAGCTGGCTCCAGCCGCGCAGCAGACGGTCTTCGTGGCACGGCTTGGCACCGAGGTCGTGCAGGCGTTGGCGGAGGTGGGAGATACGCATCGTTTGATTCTAACCCAGGATGCATCCCGGGCCAGTGGCACGAGCCTGTTCATCCGCTGCCGATTTGGCGCTATCATCCGCCCCCTTCAACCTGGGAACTCTTTTCATGTCCACGCGCAAGCCGATCAACATCCCCGTCGTTTCCGCCAACGCGCAGGAAGACCCCATGGACGACAGCAACTGTTCCGGCAACGAACTGGTCGCGCTGATGGTGCTGGGCGACAGCATGGAACCGGAGTTCATCGAGGGCGAGATACTGGTCATCGAGATGGGCAGGCCGGCAAAGGATGGCTCGTTCGTGGTCGCCGAGGTGGCGAAGGAAGATTTCATCTTCCGCCAGCTCAAGCGCGATGAGCAGGGCGGCTGGCTGTTGCATGCGCTCAATCCGGCTTATCCTGACACGGCAATCTCAAACCTGGATGGGATCAAGGGCGTGGTCACCCACAAACGGCATCCGCGTTCGCGCAAGTCGGTCAAATTCTACGTGCCGCAGCCGGCGCACTGAAAGCCCAAAAGAAAAGCCCGGCATTGCCGGGCTTTTCTTTTACTGCCAACCGCCAATTACTCTTTGTGCGGTTTGACGAAGTTGAGGACGTTCGAGTTCGGTTGCTCGCCGTCCGTGTAATAGGGCTTGGATTGGTCGAAGCCGAGTTTGTCGGCCAACTCTTTTTCCCGCTCCGAGATCAGGGCGAAGCAATCCTTGATGTCCTGGATGGTACTCGCGGTCAACGGGTTGGGGCGTCCGCCCAGCGGTGTGGCGTCTCTCACGACATTGCCCAGCGTCTTGCGCATCAGGCGCAGGATCTGTTGTTCTTTGCTCAACTCTTCTGTGTTCATGGATATGTTCCGGTCTGGATCGCAGGAAATAACTTTACTGGAAATAAAGTAGGGTTGTGCTGAATATTTTGTCTTGCACACGGCCTCAAAGCCCACGCATGTAATACGGTCTCAGCGGCCGATGGCCTGCCATCGCTTCACGCAGTTGCAACAGCAGTTTATCTTTGTCTTTGGGCAGATTCCCGGCCAGCGCCAGCGCATTGGAGGCGTGGTTGGAGCGGAAGATGACGGGCTGCGGCGGGTTGATGCCGCTGATGAGTCTTTCCTGTTCCTTCAATATCGCCAGGTCGTCCGGCATCTCGAATGGCTCGCCGTGTTTGCGCTGGAATTCTTCTGTGATGCTTTCGTCGAGAAACAGTTGCAGCGTGGAGAGGTAGGTGACGGGCGCGCTGTTGAGCAGGGCGATGGTGCCTGCTATGTGCTCGTCGCTGTGCTGCGTGCCGCCCAGGCCGAGGATGACGGTGGCGGAGACTTTCATGCCGCTCGTGTGCGCCTTGTGCAGCACTTCGGCCATGCGCTGTTGCGTGGCGCCCTTGGTGATCTTTTTAAGGATGAGATCGGAGCCGGATTCGATGCCGAAGTAGAGCAGGGTCAGTTTGTGTTCGCGCAGCAGGGCCAGTTCATCGGCGCTCTTGCGCTGGAGGTTGCCTGGCGTGGCATAGCAGGAGACGCGCGTCAGGCGCGGGAATGTTGCGGCCAGTTCGCGCAGGATGGCGAGCAGGTGTTCCGTGGGCAGTGCCAGCGCATCGCCATCGGCCAGGAACACGCGCTGCGCATCCGGCAAATAGGCGGCGACAGTACGGATATCGGCGAATACGTCGGCCAGCGGACGCTCGACATAGTGCTTGCTGCGATACATGGCGCAGAAGCTGCACTGGTTGAAGCTGCAGCCCAGCGTGGCCTGGATGATCAGGTTGTCAGCCTCGGAAGGAGGGCGGAAGAGGGGTTGGTCGTAGAGCAGGTGCATGCGGCATTGTAACGGGAGGCAAGGGCTGCGCCGGGTGTCCGATCAAATCGATTGCATATTAGAACATGCTTATATTATGATGCGCGCGCTTGTCAGGGGCGATACGCCCCGGCACCTGTTTAATTGAACCGGATTCACCGAAGGAGAGAAGATGTCACGTATCGTCATTCTGGGCGCGGGTATATCAGGACATACCGCAGCCCGTTATCTGAACAAATGGGTGGGCAAAGAGCACGAGATCATCGTGGTGGCGCCCAATTCGAAATGGAACTGGATCCCTTCCAACATCTGGGTCGGCGTCGGCCAGATGACCGAGAAGGATGTGACCTTCGATCTCGCCGAGCTGTACGGCAAGACCAATGTGGATTTCCGCCAGGCCAAGGCCGTGTCGGTCCATCCCGACGGCAGCGCCGACAGCGCGCAGCCTTTTGTGACGGTCGAGTACACCAAGGCGGACAAGGCCGGTGTGGTCGAGAACATCTCCTATGATTACCTGATCAATGCCACCGGACCGAAGCTGAACTTCGGTGCGACCGAAGGGCTGGGCCCAGACCACGGCCATACCGTTTCCGTCTGCACCTATGGCCACGCAAAGGAAGCCAACGAAAAGCTGCAGGCCTGCATCGCCGCGATGAAGAAGGGCGAGCGCAAGACCGTTGTCATCGGCACCGGCCACGGGATGTGCACCTGCCAGGGCGCGGCGTTCGAGTACATCTACAACGTGGACCATGTGCTGCGCGAAGCGGGCGTGCGCGACATGGCGCGCATCGTATGGATCAGCAATGAATACGAACTGGGCGACTTCGGCATGGGCGGCGTGCACATCAAGCGCGGCGGCTACATCACCAACGGCAAGACCTTTGCCGAATCGTTGATGGTCGAGCGCGGCATCGAGTGGATCACCCGCGCGCACGTGAAGAAGGTGGAAGCGGGCAAGATCCATTACGAGATGCTGGACGGCACTTTCCACGAACTGGATTTTGATTTCTCCATGCTGATCCCTCCGTTCGCGGGCGTGGGTCTGAAGGCGTTCAGCAAGGCCGAAGAAGACATCACCGCGCAGATGTTCCTGCCCAACGGTTTCATGAAGGTGGATGCCGATTACACGCCGCGCCCCTTCATGGAGTGGTCGGCCCGCGATTGGCCGCGCACCTACCAGACGCCGACGCACCGCAACATCTTCGCCGTCGGCATCGCCTTCGCCGTGCCGCACCTGATCAGCAAGCCGATGCAGAGCGCCAACGGCACGCCGATCAACCCGACCGCACCGCGCACCGGCATGCCTTCCGCCGCGATGGCCAAGGCGGTGGCGATGAGCATCCGCGACATGCTGAACGGCGCCGAGAAGCCCACGCATACCGCTTCAATGGCAGAGATGGGCGCGGCCTGCGTCGCCTCCACCGGCTCGCACATCCTCAAGGGCACGGCGGCAACCATGACCGTGTTCCCGGTGGTGCCGGACTACGAGAAGTATCCCGAGTTCGGCCGCGACATCGACCTGACCTTCGGCGAGATCGGCCTGGCCGGTCACTGGATGAAGTACCTGCTGCACCACACCTTCATCTATCAGGCGAAACTGCGTCCGGGCTGGTCTTTGCTGCCGGACTGATCGACTACAAATTTACGAGGAACAGACTATGGGCAATATCACCAACAAAGAGCCGTACCAACAGGCATACTATCCTCCGGCCCCAACGGGCTTCACCCGCTTCATGCGGACTTGCATCCTCTGGCAGCTGTATCGCTTCGTTGCCATCAACTACAAGATGATCAAGTTGCTGGCGAAGTCGCATCACTAAGGATCGGCTGGAGAGTATGGAAACGGGAAGCCCGGCACTGCCGGGCTTTTTTTTTGCTAAAGTACCGCGTGGATAAATCGGACGGAAACGGTCATGTGGCTACAGAAAGAGATACACCTCAAACCCCGCCCGCGCGGTTTCCATCTCGTCACCGACGAGCTGCTGCGCGAACTGCCGGAACTGCGCAACTTCAAGGTCGGCATGATGAACGTCTTCATCCTGCACACCTCGGCATCGCTCACGCTGAACGAAAATGCCGACCCTACCGTGCGGCAGGATTTCGAGAGTTTCTTCAACCGTGCCGTGCCGGAAGACCAGCCTTACTACCGGCATCAGGACGAGGGCTCCGACGATCTGCCTGCACACATCAAGTCCAGCCTGCTCGGCGCGAGCCTGAACATCCCGGTCTGCGAGGGCAGGCTAAAGTTGGGAACCTGGCAGGGGATTTACCTGTGCGAGCACCGCACCCACGGGGGGAGTCGGCGTATCATGATCACCGTACAAGGCGAATGATCGAAGGATAGACCATGTCTCCAACCCCGCCCGACGCACTGCTTTTCATCACGCCCGTTTGCCGGCATTGCCCTGCCGTACTACAGTCGCTGAGCGAGATGCTGAAGCAGTCGCAGATCGGCAAATTGACGGTCGTGAATATCGCGGCACATCCCGAGCAGGCGGCGGAGTATGACGTGCGCGGCGCGCCCTGGGTGCGCCTGGGTTCCTTTACCCTCACCGGCGCGCAGAGCATATCCGAACTGAAGCAATGGGCGGAGTGGGCGAGCGGCGAGGAAGGGACTGCGCATTACGTCGAACACCTGCTGAAGGAAGGCGGCTACAAGCAGGCCGTGGCGTTCATCGCTGCGGATACGCAGCGCCTCAAGGCACTGCTCACCATCGTGGCCAATCCCGATGCCAATATCTCGGTGCGTCTCGGCGTGAGCGGGCTGCTGGAATCCTATGCCCACACGCCGGAACTGCAAACACTGTTGCCACAGCTGGCGGAACTGACTTTTCACCCCGACCACCGCGTACGGGCCGATGCCTGCCACTTGCTTGGTCTCACCGGCAGCACAGCGGCAAGAACCTATATCGAGACCTGCCTCGACGATGCCAACGAAGAGGTGCGCGAGATCGCCGCGGAGGCACTGGTGTCCATCAAGCCGGCGAAACATTAGCAGGACTCGCCGCAGGCGAGGATAATCACGCATGACCAAATCCAGCACACCTCCTTCCGCACCCGCAACCGACGTTGCCGGGCGCTCCTTCAACGAACTTCCGCTGTCGCCCGCCCTGCTGGCGAATCTGCAGCAGCTCGAATACCGCACCATGACGCCCATCCAGGCGGCCAGCCTACCGGTCACGCTGGCCGGGCACGACCTCATCGCGCAGGCCAAGACCGGCAGCGGCAAGACGGCGGCGTTTGGCTTGCCGCTGCTGACCAAGCTCAACCCGCGCCACTTCGGCGTACAGGCCATGGTGCTGTGCCCCACGCGCGAGCTGGCCGACCAGGTGACAACGGAGCTGCGCCGTCTGGCGCGCTTTGCCGACAACATCAAGATCCTCTCGCTGGTCGGCGGCAGCACCCTGCGCCCGCAGGCCGACAGCCTGGAACACGGCGCGCACATCGTCGTCGGCACGCCGGGCCGCATCATGGATCACATCGAGCGCGGCAACCTGAAGCTGGATGCGATCAACACGCTGGTGCTGGACGAGGCCGACCGTATGCTGGACATGGGCTTCTACGACGACATCGCTTTCGTGGTGAAGCAATGCCCGACCCGGCGCCAGACCCTGCTGTTCTCGGCGACCTATCCCGAAGGCATCGCGCGGCTGGCGCAGAAGTTCATGCGCGACCCGCAGGAAGTGAAGCTGCTGGAACAGCACGAGGGCAGCAAGATCCGCCAGCGTTTCTACGAGATCAGGCACGAGGACCGTTTGCAGGCCGTCTCCGTGCTGCTCAAGCACTACCGTCCGGTCAGCACGCTGGCTTTCTGCAACACCAAGCAGCAATGCCGCGACCTGGTGGACATCCTGCATGCCAAAGGCATACACGCGCTGACGCTGAACGGCGACATGGAACAGCGCGAGCGCGACCAGGTGCTCATCCAGTTCGCCAACCGCAGTTGCTCGGTGCTGGTGGCGACCGACGTGGCCGCGCGCGGTCTGGACATCTCGCAGCTGGAAGCCGTCATCAACGTCGATGTCACACCCGACCCCGAGATCCACATCCACCGCATCGGCCGCACCGGCCGCGCCGACCAGGAAGGCTGGGCGCTGAGCCTGTGCACCCCCGCCGACATGAATCGCGTTTCCAACATCGCCAGGGCGATGGGCATAGAACCCGAATGGCACACGATGGATTCGCTGATAAACGAAAAGAAAGGACCGCTGGTACCCCCCATGGTCACGCTGCAGATCCTCGGCGGACGCAAGGAAAAGATACGCCCCGGCGACGTGCTGGGCGCGCTGACCGGCGAAGCCGGGTTCACGCGCGAACAGGTCGGCAAGATCACCGTGACCGACATGTCCACCTACGTTGCCGTCGCGCGAGATATTGCACGCGAGGCTGTGAAGAGATTATCGGCGGGTAAAGTAAAGGGGAAGACGGTCAAAGTGCGGGCGCTGGAAGATTGATCCTGATTCTGGTTCCCTCCCCCTCGCAGGGGGGAGCCAGACCGGCGCTCATGGATGATCTGTGTTGAATAAAAAAAGCCCGGCAAACCGGGCTTTTTTAATGTCTGTGTTTCTCAGTGCGTCGTGGCCGGAGTGATGAGCGGCTGCATATCGTGGCTGTGTTTCTTAGCATGTTTCGCCATGCGCTTTTCCTTCGCCGTCATCAACGGCTTCTTCTTGCTGTCTTTGTGAGTGTTATGTGACTTGGGCATGATCTGACTCCTTATACGTGGTTAAGGAAAGAACTGCGAGAATCATGCTACTCCGATAAATCGGCGTTGTCCGCATTTTGTTCGGGCTCGTTGGCCCCCATGATCGGCAACTCTGTGCGGGGCAGTTTGAGCGCCTCCAGCACTTTGAGTGCCGCATAGGCATCGTTCGCCGCATACAGTATCTGCTGCTCGGTCAGTTGAAGTTGCGACCAGTCGGTGGTGGTGATCTTCTTCGACTTGGCGAAGCGCTGTTTGAACAACTGCGCCACTGCATTGCGCACGCCCATCTCCTTCTGGTAGCCATCCCTGCTGAACACGGTGTTGAGATCGACCACGCCGCCGAACTCGACGCCGAATTTCGCGCGGATATGTTTGCGGTCCGATCTCAGGCCGAAGCCGACCTTGAGCAATTCATCCGATCGCAGCAACTCGATGAGATGGTGATGCCCTTCCTTGCGATGGATCTGGAACAGGTAGGCGCTGTCGTGCAGCGCGAACTGCACCACATGCGGCCCGTCGCTCACATCGCCGACGACGAAGGTCGGTTTGGATTCGGTATCGAAACCCGCGATGCCTGCCGCCTTGATCGCGGCAGTGGCGGCGGCGAACTCTTCTTTGCTCGCGGGCACATGGATGTGTTTCAGCGTCAGGCCGATGAAGGGCGGCATCAGGGCGATGTCGGGTTTGGATGGGGCGTGTTTTTTCATGGGGCGGGAGAAATGGATATTTGAATCGAGTGGGGCGTATTGGCGGAGTATCTCGCTCAAATCGCCGCCTTGGCAGGCTCATCATGCGCGGCAACGACAACGCGATTCCGGCCTTCCTGCTTCGCGCGGTACAGCGCTTTGTCCGCGGCTTGGATCAACGCCGCTTTGCTGTCGATGCTTGCACTTAATCCGGCAACGCCGATGCTGATGTTGATCTGGATGGTTTGGCTTCCACCCGAGGCATCGGCGATCTCGACCGGATGAGATTCGACCAGGTGCCGCAGGCGTTCGGCTACCAACGCGGCTCCGTCGATACCGGTGTTGACACAAAGCACCATGAATTCTTCCCCGCCGTAACGGGCGACGACATCCAGATCGCGCAGCGCGGTCTTGAGCAGATGGCCCATGGTGGACAAGGCAGTGTCGCCCCCCTGGTGGCCGTAGGTGTCGTTGACCCGCTTGAAGTGGTCGATGTCGATCATCAGGACAGAAAGTCCGAGCGAGTATCGTTTTGAACGTGCGACTTCTTCCTCAAGGCGGCGGTCAAGATAGCGGCGGTTGTACACCTTGGTCAGCGGGTCGGAGATATTCTCGGACTCCAGCAAACTTATACGCTGCAGATCGGCGGCAGTTTGCAGTGCAAGCGCTATCGTCAGCCACACGAACATCGCGCCGAACAGGAATATGGCGGGGATGGGGAGATCTTGCCACCCGGTCTGCTTGCCCCAAAGCACGACGATGTAGCCCAGGTAACCCGCGATGAAGATGAACACCAGCCCGGTCATGGCAAGCCATTTGTTGCGCAGCGAACCTGCCGGGAGCATCAGGATCAGCTTGCGCAGCGGGACGAGCGTTGCCACATGGATGATCAGGCCGATCAGAACCAGCAGGGCGGAAAGATAAGGGATCATCGTCGTTAGCATATATGGCGTTCAGTACCATCTCGGAGCAGCGGCGGAATGTACCGGAGTCCGGCCGATTTGACTACCTGCGGTGGTCGGGAGCAGGAAACGAATCCTTTCTCTTGAAGATTCACTTCACACTCGCCACCGCGACCCGCGTCTTGGGCAAGCCTCTGCCCAGAAAGAAGCGATCGGCGACATTCACCGCATCTTCCGGTCCGGCGATATAGATGTCGCTCTGCAACAGTTCCGCATCGGCAGAGGCGATGGCGCCGAGTTGCTTGAGCAGTGTCTCTTCGCGTTTGCCGCTCACCGTGCGCAGGTCGAAGCCGGCGACATGTTCCTCGTAGTGGAAGTTGTCCAGTGCATCGCGCCAGGCGTGGGCGATGTTGGGGAGGTAGATGCTTTGCGGGTTCGAACCGAACCAGTGCAGGTGTATGGTCTCGGCGTTGAGTGACAGCGCGTGCTCGATCAGACTCTTGATCGGTGCAAAGCCGCTGTCGAAGGCGAAGAAGTAGAGCGGGCGCGGGGATTTCTCGCTCAGGATGAATTCGCCGTGCGGGCCTTCCATCTCCACCGTGTCATTGTGTTTGAGGTGGTCGAAGACGTAATCGGCGAACAGGTTGCCGGGCTGTCTGGGGATGTGGAACAGCACGTTACGGTCGTCGCAGGGGCAACTGGCGATGGGCAGCTCCATGCTGTAGGACTGGCCGACGCGCAGCGTCACGCTCTGACCTGCCAGGAAGCGCAGCCGCTGGGTGCGCGGGGTCTGCAGGTGCAGCAGGATCATGTCGTCGTTGATGTGGCCGGTCGTTTTGACATGGGCATCGATCTGCTGGAAGGGAATATCCTGCACGCTGCCGGCCACGGGCGCTTCGATCACCACATCGCTGACGGCGGTGTTGCTGCACAGCAGGATATATCCCCGCTGCTTCTCCGCTTCGGAGATGATGAAATCATGCTGGCGCGTCTTCTTCACTTCCCCGGACAGCACCCTGGCTTTGCACAGTCCGCAGTTGCCGCCGCTGCAGCCGTAGTTGAGCGGGATGCCGGAGCGCATGGCGGCTTCCAGCAGGGTATCGTGACCTTCGACGAGGAAATCGTGTTTGCTGGGCAACACGGTCACTTGGGCGGTCATGATGCGCAGGACAGCGTCCTTGATCGCCAGCGGATTGATGAACCCCGGTTCCATAGCTGTCTCCACCTCCTGTTTGACCCATATCTTCAGGTCTTCCATCGTCTTGCGCGAGCTGGTGTCGAGCTGAGGCCCGATCTCGCCAAGCTTGTCCCACAGCTTGCCCAATAGCACGTTGAATTGTTTTACCTGCGCCTGGCTGTTCGCCAGCGTGGTGCTGAGTTCGGTGATGCGTGCGGCCAATACCTCCGGCTCCGGCAGGGCGCGCTCGAATACGCGCTTGCCGAAAGCGCGCTCCTTGATCAGGGCGATGCGTCTGGTCTCGGCGGTGTCTTCCAGTTGCGCATCGGGATAGCAGGCCAACAGGGCGCCGACGGTGACCATGCCGTCATGCGAGGCCATCTCGCCGCGCTGGATCTTCTTTTGCAGTTCTGCGCGCGTCACGCCGATCAACCTTGCGGCACGCGTAAGGCTAAGCACGTCGCTCATAGCATCCTCCCGTTGGATTCCATGCCTTGTGCTGCAATGTACCGGAGTCGGATGGTTTTGGCCATCTCGTGATCGCCGCTAGCGGGCGTAGCCGATGGCCTGCAGTTCCGCGAATATCTTTTCAGACAGTTGCGCGTGACCCGCGGCGCTGGGGTGCAGGGGGTCGCCCTTCAGTTGCGGGTCGGAGAGGACATCGGCGATGGCGTCCTCGATCAGCGGGATCTGCTGCTCTTCGGCCAGTTTGCGGTAGAAGTCGGGCGCCGACAGATGCTGGAAGACGACCCCCGCGATGCTGGGTTGCGGCGTCGCCAGCAATACCGGTTTCGCGCCATTTGCCCTGATCAGGGTGAGTATGTTTTGCAGATTGGCGACGGTCTCTTGCTGCGAAATGTGGCGCAGCATGTCGTTGCCGCCCAGCGTCACCAGCACCAGCACCGGGGTGTGTTGTTCAAGCAGCGCGGGCAATCGTTTCAGCGCATCGCTGCTGGTGTTGCCGCTGACCCCGCCGTTGATCACCACCCAACCCGTCCGGATTGCCAGCAGATCGGGCCAGGCTTCTTCGGGCGCCACGCCGGCACCCGCAGTCAGGCTGTCGCCCAGCGCCAGAACCGGGCTGCCGGGAGGGATGGCGGTTTCCTTGTCGTCCTTGCCACAGGCGGCGAGCAGGACGAGAGCAGCGAGCAGCAGGAGCAGATACCGCAGCGGGAAGTTCGCTGGATGGAAGAGAGTGTTCATATCGGGGGAATGTACCGCAGGCATATGGTTTTGACCATCCGCGCGAGCGCTTTGCCGCGCACGACTTTATCAAGGTAGACTGCGCCTGTGGTTCGTTCAAGCAAGGATGGATGCGATGGAAATTCCAGGTACGCAGGGAAAGAAGCTGACGCCCAGCATGATCTACAACTACCTCTCCCAGTATGTCGTGGGGCAGGAGGAAGCCAAGAAGATATTGTCGGTGGCGGTGTATTCGCATTACCGCAAGCTCGGCAAGCGGCGGGCGGATGCGGTCGAGGTCGCCAAGAGCAACATCCTGCTGATTGGTCCGACCGGCACGGGCAAGACGCTGATGTGCGAGACCTTGTCGCGATGCCTGAGCGTGCCCTTCGTCACCGCCAACGCCACCTCGCTGGCGCAGTCAAAATACGTCAACGAAGAGATCGAGGCTTTGTTGCTGCGTCTGCTGGAAAAGGCGGATGGCGATATTGCCAGGGTGCAGCGCGGCATCGTCTTCGTCGACGAGATAGACAAGCTGAAGACCAGTAATTCCGAGCAGCAGGGTGTCTCGGGCGAGCGGGTGCAGCATGCCATGCTGAAGATCATGGAAGGCACTTCGGTGCGGGTCGGCACGCAGACCATCGATACCACCAACATCCTGTTCATCTGCGCGGGCGCCTTCGTCGGGCTGGAGAGCATCACCGCCAACAGCCAGGCTTACGGCTTTATCGCCACCTCGCAGGACGACAACCAGAAGATCCTCGACCGCCTGAACTCGCGGGTGAAGCCCACCGACCTGTTCAAGTTCGGCCTGATACCGGAGTTCGCCGGACGTTTGCCCATCATCGCCAGTCTGGAAAGCCTGTCCAGGGAGTTCCTGGTGAAGATCATGACTGAGCCGCGCAACTCCATCTACAACCAGTACCGCGAGATACTCAAGGACGAAGGGGTGGAGCTGGTCATCGAAGCGGCGGCTTTTCGCCAGATCGCCGAGATGGCATATGAGTACAAGGTCGGTGCGCGCAGCGTGCGCGGCATCTTCGAGGAGATGCTGATGCCGGTGATGTACGCCATTCCCGACCGGCCGGAAGTGCGCAAGGTCGTGATCCGGTCGCTGTTCGAAGAGGCGGAGCTGATCGCCGCCTCGTGAGGCATTTTTCCGCGAGTTCATGCCATGAGCAACCAGCACGATGACACGAACCAGCAACGACTCATCGCCGCGCTGCGCGATCCGGGGCGTTATCCGCATGCGGTAAAAGACGTCGAAGTGATCGAGACGCATATCTCCTGGGTGGTGCTGGCCGGGGACTATGCCTACAAGATCAAGAAGGCGCTCGACCTCGGTTTCCTCGATTACACCTCTCTGGACAAGCGGCGTTTCTGCTGCGATGAAGAACTGCGCCTCAACCGGCGCACCGCGCCTGAGATATACCTCGATACGATCGCCATCGGCGGCAGCGCGGACCGACCGGTGTTCGGCGCGCAACCGGCCATCGAGTTTGCGGTCAGGATGCGCCGCTTCGCTTCCGCTGATCTGATGGACCGCGTGCTGATGCGCGGCAAAGTGATGCCGCAGCACATCGACCGGCTGGCCGCCGTGATCGCCCGTTTTCATTCCGTCGCGCCGGTGGCGACGGCAGATTCGGTGTACGGCACACCCGCTACGGTCAAGGCGGTGGCGATGCAGAATTACCGGCAGTTGCGTGCCTTGCTGCCGGGCAAAGCGGACTGGGAAGACATCGCACGACTGGAAGCGGCCACCGTAGCCGAGTTCGCCGGGTGCAAAGCGATATTCGCACAGCGCCTTGCACAGGGTTTCGTGCGCGAGTGCCACGGCGATCTGCATCTGGGCAACATCGTCCTGATGGGCGACGAGCCGGTCCCGTTCGACTGCATCGAATTCGACCCGGCCCTGCGCTGGATCGACGTGATTGACGAGGTCGCTTTTTCGGTGATGGACCTGTTGCATCGCGGTCACGCGGAATTCGCCTGGCGCTTGCTGAATGCTTACCTGGAGGCGAGCGGCGATTACACTGGATTGTCCGTGCTGCGTTTTTACCTGGCCTATCGCGCCGCCGTGCGCGCCAAGGTCTGTGCCATCAGGGCGGGACAGGCCGGCATCCCGAAACAGGAAAAGGATGACGAGCTGGCCGCGTGCCGCAGTTATCTGGCGCTGGCACGGCGCTGTCTGCAGCAGTACGCCCCCGCGCTGATCATCACCCATGGCCTGCCCGGTTCGGGCAAGACCACGTTCGCGCAGTTCGCGTTGCAGCAACGGGGCGCGATCCGCATCCGCTCCGATGTCGAGCGCAAACGTCTGTTCGGTCTGGGCATGCTGGAGAGCAGCCGGGCGAATGCCGGTGACATCTATGGTCCGGAAGCGACAAAGCTGACCTATGCGCGCTTGCACGGGTTGGCGCGCGGGTTGCTGGCGGCTGGCTACACCGTGATCGTGGATGCCGCTTTCCTCAGGCGCGAGGAACGCGAGTCGTTCCGCGCGCTGGCGCAAAGTCTGTCGGTTCCTTTCGCCATCGCATCGCTGTATGCGAAAGACGAGACCCTGCGCGAACGCATCCGGCAGCGGCGCAACGATGCTTCGGAAGCGAATGTCGCGGTGCTGGAAAAACTGCGGGCTGCGCAACAGCCGCTTGCGCCGGATGAACTTGCCTGTACGGCGAGCTTCAGCACCGGGGAAGCGCCGGACAGCGCCGCCAATGCGCAGAACCGGGATCGCCTGTCCGGCTTGCTGTCGTGATCAGCGCAGGTGCTTGAGCGTGTTCTTCGGGTGTGCCGATAGTTGGCAGGCGCGGCGGTAGGCCAGCAGGGTCTTCTGGGCGTGGCCCAATACGCTGCCCGGGGGATAATTGCCCGATTCGTCGGCCATGCCCGCGGGCAATCCGGTAAGCAATTCCATCCCGTCGCTCACATGCTCCGCCGTGTAGATATGGAACAGACCCCGGTCGACCGCTTCGACCACTCCGCGCTCCAGCATCAGGTGGCGGCGGTTGCGTTGCGGGATGAGCACGCCGTGGCTGCCGTCCAATCCCGCCGTGGCGCAGAGGCGGAAATAGCCCTCGATCTTTTCGTTGATGCCGCCCACCGGCAACACTTCGCCGTGCTGGTTGACCGCACCGGTCACCGCGATACCCTGTTTGAGCGGCAGCCCGGACAACGATGAGAGCAGCACGAACAGTTCGGCACAGGAGGCCGAATCGCCCTCGACGCCGTGGTATTCCTGCTCGAACACGATGGAAGCGTTGAACGCGAGCGGCGCGTTGTGCGCGAACAGCGCCGACAGATAGTTGTGCAGGATGAACACGCCTTTGTCGTGGATCGGGCCGGACATCTCCACTTCGCGTTCGATATTGATCAGGCCGTGCTCGCCGGCATGGGTGCGCGCCGAGACGCGCACCGGGAAGCCGAAACGGTAATCGCCCAAGTCCATCTGGGTGAGGCCGTTGAGCTGTCCTGTCCTCTCGCCCTGCACGGCGATCAGCAGGTCGCCCTTGGCGAAAGCCTCCTGCAGGCGCTGTTCCGGATAATCGTGGCGCATGATGCGCGCCGCCAGCGCCGCTTCGACATCCGCCGCATCGACCAGACGACCGGCGCGCGCACGGCAGATTGCGGCACTTTCCAGCACCAGTGCCTCGGTGCGCGCGAAGATCGCGCTCTGGCGCGACTGGTCGTCGACTTCGCGGTGCCCGTCCTCGAGCAGTCGCACCACGGCGGCTGCGCCGAGATGCGGCAGCCCCGACTGGCGGCAGGTATGGGCGACGAAGACGGCAGTCGCGCGGCGGCTGTCGGCGCTGGCGGAGAAACTTTCCGCGAAGTCCACCTTTACCGAGAAATGGCGCGCGAACTCCGGGTCGTCCTCCTGCAATTCGTAATATTGCTCGCGCGAACCGATCAGCACGATCTTGACGTCCACATCGACCGCCTCGGGTTCGAGCGATACCATCGCGATGGGGGTGAACGCGGTGCCGGGTTCCTCGACCTGCAGCCTGCCGCTACGCAGCAGGCGTCTGAGTTTCTCCCACACCAGACCGTCGACCAGCAGGTCGCGCAGATGCAGCATGAGATAACCGCCGTGCGCCTTGTGCAGGCTGCCGGCGCGGATGCGCGAGAAATCGGTCACCAGCGCATCGTTCTCGGACTGGTACTCGATGCTGCCGAACAGCGAGCGGAACAGCGGGTTGTCCTCGACGATCACCGGCGCTCCGGTGAGGCCGTCGTTGTCCACGATCAGGTTGACGCGGTAGCGCGACAGCACCTTGCCCAGTGCTTCCAGGCGAATGTCGTCGTCGGAATCCGGCATCTCGAACAGTTCCAGATTGCCGAGCACGTCATGCACGACCTGCTCCAGATAAGTGCCGAGCTTGACCGAGTCCTTGATTTGCTTCTTCAGGCCGGTGCGTATCTCCTGCAATTCGTGCTCCAGCAGCGGTTTCACGACCTGGCGCCGCAGCGCCGCCAACGCCTCGTCCTTGATGCGTTCCAGCGAACCGATCTTCTCGAAATAACGGCTGATCTCGGCGCGCAGTTCCAGCTCGGCCTGATCGATCGCGGCGCGCAGTTCTTTCGGCTGGGCCAGCATCTCGTCCTCGGTCAGGGTATGGCCTTTTTCGTCGCGATAGGTAAACACCAGATGCCCGCTCTCTCGGTGCAGCGTGAACTTGTGCGCCTCGGCCAGGGCATCGAGCGCGGCATAGGCTTTGGCTTCGTCCGCCTTGTAGTTGTTCTCGATGCGTTCGCTTTCGACTTTGAAGTCCTGCCCTTTCAGGCATTGCGGGATATTCTTCTGCAACGATTTCAACATCTGCGCCATGAGCTGGCGCAGCAGGCGGCCTTGCCCTGCAGGCAGGCGCAGAGCGCGCGGGCGTTCCGGCACGTCGAAGTTGTGCAGATAGCACAAGTCGGGCGGCACCGGTCTGTTCACCGCGGCAGTCTGCATCGCGCGCTTGAGCAGCGACGAGCGTCCGCTGCCGACCTCGCCCAGCACGAACAGGTTGTAGTCCGGCTGGTCCATCTCGAGGCCGAAACGTGCCGCCCTCTCCGCGCGCTCCTGGCCGATCCACGGCAGCGGGTGATCCAGCAGTTCGGAGGTGTCGGCGAAGCCGAGCGAGCCTGGATCGAAGGAGAGGCGGAGTTCGGCGGGAGTCAGATTCGATGTCGGCATGGTCTCGTTTTCAAGTCTTAGTCGAGGAAGGATTCCGCCGGGTGATAGTCGATGCCGAACGCCTCGGCGACTTTCCGGTGGGTGACTTTTCCGCTGATGATGTTGAGACCGTTGAGCAGCGCCGGAGTCTCTTTGAGCGCCCGCTGGTATCCCTTGTTCGCCAGTTTCAGCACATAGGGCAGCGTCGCGTTGGTGAGCGCCAGCGTGGAGGTGATCGGCACGCCGCCGGGCATGTTGGCGACGCCGTAGTGCACCACGCCGTCGACGACGAAGGTCGGATCCTCGTGCGTGGTCGGGCGCGTGGTCTCGATGCAGCCACCCTGGTCGACGGAGACGTCCACGATCACAGAACCTGCGCGCATGGTCTTGAGGTCTTCACGGCGGATCAGCTTGGGCGCGACGGCACCGTGGATCAGCACCGCGCCGATGACCAGGTCGGCATTGGCGATCTGCGCCAACAGGTTGTGGCGGTCAGAGAATACCAACTGCACGTTGGCGGGCATCACGTCGCTGAGATAGCGCAAGCGCTCCAGCGACACGTCGAGGATGACGACGCTGGCGCCCATGCCGGCGGCGATCCTGGCCGCATTCACGCCGACCACACCGGCACCGAGGATGACCACTTTGGCGGGCGGTACGCCGGGTACGCCGCCGAGCAGGATGCCGCGCCCGCCCTGCAGTTTTTCCAGATACTTGGCGCCTTCCTGCACGGCCATGCGCCCGGCCACTTCCGACATCGGCGTCAGCAAGGGCAGTTCGCGCGAGGGCAGCTCGACCGTTTCATAGGCGATGCAGACTGCGCCGGAGGCCATGTGCGCGCGGGTGAGTTGTTCGTTGGCGGCGAAATGGAAGTAGGTGAAGATGACCTGGCCGGGACGGATGCGTTTCCATTCCGGCGCTATCGGCTCCTTCACCTTGACGATCAGGTCGGCTGCCGCCCAGACCGAACCGGCATCCCCGGCGATCTGCGCGCCGGCAGCGACATATCGCGCATCGTCGAAACCGCTGCCCGCTCCCGCGCCCGTTTCCACCAGCACCGTATGCCCCGCCGCGACCAGCGCTTCGGCGCCTGCCGGTACCAGCGAGACGCGGTTCTCGTTGGTCTTGATCTCCTTCGGGATGCCGATTTTCATATGACGACCTTTGCAAGTGAGCCTGTGTTCTGTCTGCCCAAGTTTATGCCAGTACAATGTGCGCGTGAAGAAATTATTGCTGACCGTCGCGTTGTTGTTTGCAGTTCCATCCGTGCCGGCGCAGACCGACGACGGAGCTGCGCTTGCGCCCGTTTTCCAGCGCGAGGTGGATCGCCGTCTCGATATCCCGCGGGAAGCCCGGGAGCGCTATGCGCAGTTGCTTGAGGCCGCTTTGTCCGGGGCGGAGACACCGTTCATGGATTCGCAGTACCTGCTGGTGCTGGATCGCAACCCGCATGTGCAGGCGATATTCCTCTACTGGCTGGATCTGCGGGCCTACCCCGCGGAGTTTCATTTCATCGGCGCCGCGCCGGTTTCGACCGGCAAGCCCGGCGCATATGACTACTTCACCACGCCGACCGGCGTGTTCGCGCACACGCTGGCCAACAAGGATTACCGCGCCGAGGGCACCCGCAGCAAGCTGGGTATCTGCGGATTCGGGCGCAAGGGCATGCGCGTCTACGATTTTGGCTGGGTGCAGGGGGAACGCGGATGGGGTCGCGGCGGTATGGGCCGGATGCGTTTGCTGATGCACGCCACCGATCCGGACTATCTGGAGCCGCATCTGGGCGAAGCGATGTCGAAAGGCTGCATCCGCATCCCCGCGACACTGAACGACTTCATCGACCGTTACGGGATACTCGATGCGGATTACGAGCAGGCGCTGGCGAACGGGGAAAGATTGTGGATGATGCGTCCCGACCGGACTCCCACACCGTGGTCCGGACGCTATCTCGTGATCGTCGACTCGGGCAGCACGGAACGGCCTGTGTGGTCACCCGTGCCTGCGGCTCGGCAAGCGGAGAAAAACATGGATTCGGGTTCGGTTCGTTGAAGCAAGGCGAGCTATCGCCCGGGCAGTGTGACGCAGATCAGGCCGGGCAAGTGCCGGGATTGAACAAGATCGCGATGCGTTGCGAAGTTTGCAGCCGGTCAGGCTTGCGGGCCCCTGAGCGAGTGCAGATCGCATACCAGCGAGTTGTTGGCGGGCATGGTCTTCAAGTGCGGGACGCACACGACCATATCTTCGCTGCTGTTATGTTTGAACGTATGAATACAATTCTCGCAAGTCGGGACAGGTGGATGTCCTCCATGCAGTTGCGACTGATGTTTCTTCTTCATACCACTCCCGTAGACCATGCCAAATCGCCATGCAGTTCGCCCGAAGTCGGGCGGCTGCTGATTCAATGTTCAACGGCGTCGGGGGGGATAGTAGAACGGGCACGGGGAAGGAATCCCCATGTCGCAGTCCCGCTGCCATAGTTTCCCTTAGGCCGGAGACTTTGCGTCGATACTTTTCAGTATGTTTGCCAAGTGATGCGCACAGTACTCGTTTGTACAAACGAGGTCAACGTAACTATGCCCAACTGTTCTTGTCCGTCATTACTGTGCCTGCTGCTCTATCGCTTTGCGTTGCTTCTCCGCTTCTTCCAATTGCATGGCACTCACTCCCTTGGCCTTGTCGAGTGCCTGGCGCTGGTCCTCGAACAGTTTCGGCGGCGGCGCTTCGTTGTCGCCCAGGCTGCAGGCGTTGAGCAGGATGATGGAAAGGATGGCAGCGGTGCGGTAGCTCATGTCGTTCTCCTCAATCGTTGGGGATGGTGGTACCGATGGGGCGGGCGAACACTTCGTCGACACGGTTCTTGTCCATGTCGACCACTTCGAAACGCCAGCCGTGCCAGTCGAAAGTCTCGGCTTTTTTCGGGATGCGCCCGACGGCGGTGATGACGAAGCCGCCGACGGTGTGATAGTTGCCGAGGTCTTCTTCCGGGAGCGAGGTGATGCCGAGTTTGTCTTTCATCTCGTCCAGCGGCAGCAGGCCGTCCAGCAGCCAGGAACCGTCCTCGCGCTGCACCGCGAGCGGCAGTTCGTCCACCGAACTGGGCACGTCGCCGACCACGGAAGAGAGCAGGTCGCTCAGCGTGACCAGGCCTTCGGTCTGGCCGAATTCGTTGACGACGATGGCGAGGTGAGTCTTCTGCATGCGGAAGAATTCGAGCACGCCGATGAGCGACTGGGTGTTGGGGATGAACTGGATGGCATGGGTGGGCAGCTTGCCGAGGTCGAGCTGGTTGCCCGCCAGCAGGTGTTGCAGCAATTCGCGGCTTTCGATGTAGCCCATCACCTGGCCGAGACCGCCCTTGCAGACGAGGAAGCGCGAGACGCTCTGCGTCTTGATCTTTTCCAGGTTGATCTCGCTGGGGGCCTGCAGGTCGAGGAAGATGATGGCGTTGGCGGGCGTCATCACGCTCGCCACCTTGCGGTCGTCGAGGCGGAACACGTTACCGAGCAATTCGCCCGCGGTCTCGTCGAGGCCGCCGTCGCGGCGTCCGGCGGTGATCATGGCGCGTATCTCGTCCGAGGCGACATGCGCGGCGCTTTCCTTGAACGGGAACAGCGCGAGCAGCTTTTCGCTGGCGACCGACAGCGCCCAGATGAAGGGGCGGTTGAGCTTGGCGAACATCGCCATGGCGGGGGCGAGCAGTGAGGCGATGGCTTCCGGTCTGGCCAGCGCGATGCGCTTGGGAATGATCTCGCCGACGACGATGGTGGCGAAGGTGATGCTGCCGACCACCAACAGCAGGGCCAGCGGATATTTGGCGAAGGCGAGCCAGGCGATCTCGCTTTCGATGAAGGTCTCGATGCGCGGAACCCACATCGCTTCGCCGAACACACCGAGCAAGGTGGCCAGTGCGGTGAGGCCGGTCTGGGTGGCGGCGAGCAGGCGCGAAGGCTGGTTGCGCAGGGCGGCGGCGATGCGCGCGCCTTCGTTGCCCGCTTCCGCCATCTGCGTGAGGATGGCCATGCGGCTGGCGCCTATACTCATCTCGGACATGGCGAAGAAGCCGCTGAGCAATATCAGCAGCACGAGTATCCAGAATTCCATGTTGTTCTCCTAAAGGGGGAGCTTAGATCTTGCCCGTATCTTGGTCGTGGCCGTGCTTCTTGTAAAGCAGGCCCATGAGTCCGGCCATCAGCAAGCCGAAGAAGAGGATGATCAGATTCAGTTGCAGTCCGAGTTTCTCCATCAGCGCATAGAGTCCCAGCATGAGGAAGATACTGATGTTCTCGTTGAAGTTCTGCACCGCGATGGAACGTCCGGAACCGATCAACAGGTGGCCGCGATGCTGCAACAGCGCATTCATCGGTACCACGAAGAAACCGGCCATCACGCCGATACAGATGAGCAGCAGGATAGCAAGCAGCGGATGGGTGATCGGGATCATCACCAGCACCATCAGGCCCATGCCGATGCCGACCGGCAGCACGTTCACCGCATGTTCCAGTTTGATCAGGCGTGCGGCGAGCACGGAACCGATGGCGATGCCGAGGGCGAACCAGGCGATCAGTTTGGCCGCTTCGCCGATGCTGTAGTGCAGGGCGATGCCCGCCCAGGCCAGCACCAGCAGACGCAGGGTCGCACCCGCGCCCCAGAACAGCGTGGTGACGGCGAGCGAAACCTGGCCCAGCGGGTCTTTCCACAGCAGGATGAAACAGTGCCAGAAGTCCTTGAGCAGGAACATCGGGCTGGGACTGAGCGGCTTGTGCTCGATGGGGACAAGCGGGATGTACAGGTTGATCAGCGCCGCCAGCAGGTAGAGGAAGAAGATGATGAAGATCGCCATCTCGGCGGGCGTGACGAATGCGGGGACATGCAGGTACGACATGAGGGAATGCGAAAAGCTCGGCGTGATGAGCATGCCGCCGACCACAGCGCCGAAGATGATGGCGGCGACGGTCAGACCCTCCATCCAGCTATTCGCCCACACCAGCCGTTCCGCGGGCAGGTATTCGGTGAGGATGCCGTATTTGGCGGGCGAATAAGCCGCCGCGCCGAAACCGGCGAGGCCGTAGGCGATGAGCGGGTTGATGCCGACCAGCATGGCCACGCATCCCGCCATCTTGATGGCGTTGCTGATGAGCATCACGCGGCCTTTCGGCAGCGAGTCGGCGAAAGCGCCGACGAAAGGGGCGAGCAGGATGAACGAAAGAATGAATGCCTGTTGCAGGACGGGTGTCTGCCAACTGGGGGCATGCACTTGCTTGAGCAGGGCGATGGCGGCGAACAACAACGCGTTGTCTGCGAGCGCAGAAAAAAATTGCGCTGCGAGGATGGTGTAAAAGCCGCGATTCACTTTGGATTTTCGTTTGAAAGACGGTGTTTTATAACACGAAAATATGAGGCCTGCTATCATTCGCGGCACTTTAATCCATGCTGCCTTGAATAGTCCATGTCCCGCCCGATACAAGCCCGCATCGACCTCTCCGCGTTGAGGAACAATCTGCGCGTGGTGCGCCGACTCGCATCGAGCCGCATCATGGCGGTGATCAAGGCGAATGCCTACGGGCATGGCCTGCTGCGTGCCGCCGAGGCGCTGGACGAGGCCGAGGGCTTTGCCCTGCTGGATGTGCGCGATGCCATCGCCTTGCGCGAAGCCGGATTCCGCCAGACCATCCTGTTGCTGGAAGGATTCTTTACGGCGGACGAATTGCCGTTGCTTGCCGAGTACGAACTCAGCACCGTCATCCACAGCCCGCAGCAACTCGCCATGCTCGACGCCTATCCGCGTCGCGGAACGCTGCCGGTGTGGCTCAAGATCAACACCGGCATGAACCGCCTGGGTTTTGGGCCGGAACAGGTTCCGGCGGTGATGGAAAGACTCAAGTCGCATCCGGCGACAGGCGAGGTCACGCTGATGACCCATTTTGCCCATGCCGACGAAACGGAAGGCGTGGCCGAACAACTCGAACATTTCAAGGGACTGACTGCCGCCTACCGCGCGCCGCGTTCGCTGGCCAATTCCGCCGCGCTGCTGCGCTATCCCGCCACGCATGCCGAATGGGTGCGCCCCGGCATCATGCTCTACGGCGCGTCGCCGTTCGCCGACACCAGCGCGCAGCAACTCGGCTTGCAGCCGGTGATGAATCTGAGCAGCGAACTGATCTCGGTGTGCGAACTGAAAGCGGGCGACCGTGTCGGTTATGCCGGACTGTTCCGTGCCGACAGGTCCATGCGTGTAGGCACCGTCGCCTGCGGTTATGCCGACGGCTATCCGCGCCACGCACCGACGGGGACGCCGGTTCTGGTGGCCGGTCAGCGCACACGCATCCTGGGGCGCGTGTCCATGGATATGCTGAGCGTGGATCTGGGCGGGATGCCGGATGCCGATATCGGTAGCCGCGTCACCCTGTGGGGTGCCGGGCTGCCGGTGGAGGAAGTGGCTGCTGCAGCGGGAACCATCAGCTACGAGTTGCTGTGCGCGCTGACGGCGCGCGTGCCGGTGGTGTTCAGCTGACTCGTTGCTTCAATAGGCTCGCCAGCATATTCGCAGCTGGTTCAGGTCTGCCGAACAGATAGCCCTGATGGATGACCGGGCCGCGTTCATTGAGGAACGCGGCCTGTTCCTCGGTCTCCACGCCTTCGGCCACCACTTTCAGGTGCATGTGCTGCGCCACCAGCAGGATGGTCTCGACCAGCGAGGCATCGTTCGCGTCGGTGGTCATGTCCTGTACGAAGGTCTTGTCGATCTTGATCTCGTGGATGGGCAGGCGTTTGAGGTAGGACAGCGACGAGTAGCCGGTGCCGAAATCGTCCAGCGAGAAGTGGATGCCCATCATGCTCAACTCCACCATCTTGGCGATCACATCGTTGATGTTGTCGATCAGCATCCCCTCGGTCACTTCCAGCGTCAGCCGCGTCGGATCCACGCCGGTATGGGCGATGCTGCGTTTGATCTGATCGACGAAATCATTCTGGCGGAAATGGCGCGGACTGATGTTGACCGAGATGCGCATCGTGCTGGTCGACATCGTCTCCTGTATCAGCAAACGGCTCACTTCGGAGAAGACCCAGAGGCCGATCTCGATGATGAGGTTGGATTCTTCCGCGATCGGGATGAATGCCCCGGGTTGTATCAGGCCGCGCAGCGGATGTTGCCAGCGCACCAGCGCCTCCGCCCCGACCGTCTTGCCCGACGCATCGACCTGCGGTTGCAGGAACACGCGCAACTCGCCGGACTTGATGGCCTGATGCAGTTCGCGCTCGATATCGAAGCGCTGTTTGGCGACCTCGTCCAGCGCACCTTCGAAGAACGAGGTCTGGCCACTGCCCCGAGTTTTGGCATGGTGGAGCGCGGTATTGGCGCGGCGCAGGATGTCCAGCGGCGTGTCGTTGTCTCCTTCGGGAAACATCGCGATACCGAGGCAGGCGGTGAGCGTGATGTGCTCATTCCCGATATGGACAGGTTTGTGCAACGCGGCATGGATCTTGTCGGCCACGTGCAGGGCGTAATGGGCCGCTGATTGCTGTTGCGGGGCAAGGTCGGTGAGCAGGATGCCGAACTCGTCTCCGGCGATGCGCGCAACGACATCCCCTTCGCGCATGGTGTGGCACAGGCGTTCGGCCACGGCCTTGAGCATCGCATCGCCCAGCTCCTGGCCGCCGGCATCGTTGACGGTCTTGAAGCGGTCGATATTGAACGATATCAGCGCACTGAAATGGCTGGTCCGGCGCGTCAGGGCCAGCGTCTGTGTCACGCGTTCCAGCAGCAGGGTGCGGTTGGGGAGGCCGGTGAGCGTGTCGTAGAAAGCCAGACGATTGATCTCGGCTTCGGCACGCTTCTTGGCAGTGATGTCTTCCTTGACCGCGAGATAATGGGTGATGCGCCCGTCGGGCTGGCGGATCGGACTGATGATGGCGTGCTCGGTATATTCGCTGCCGTCCTTGCGCTTGTTGTAGAACTCGCCCTCCCAGATTCTGCCCTCGGTCAGGCTCTTCCATAATGCATCGTATGTTTCTCTCGGCGTCCTGCCCGAATGCAGCACACGCGGGTTCTGACCGATGACTTCCTCGCGGCTGTAGCCGGTGTTGCGCACGAATGCTTCGTTCACATACTCGATACTCCCGTCGATATCGGTGATGGCGATGCTCTCCGGACTTTGTTCCACCGCCAGTGAAAGTTTGCGCAGCTGTTCCTCGTTGGTCTTGCGTGCGGTGATGTCCAGATTGATGCCGGAGAGACGGACCGGTTTTCCGGACTCATCGTATTGGGCGCGACCTTTGGAGATCAGCCAGCGAACCTCGCCCGAGTCCAGCAAATAGCGGAATTCCACCTCGAAGGATTCGCCCGGCAGAATATGTCGCTCCCACTCGGCATCGATCAGATGCAGGTCGTCCGGGTGTACGTGGACTCGCCAGTCCTCATTGTTGTGCAGGGTGCCCGGTTCGAAACCATAGAGGCGCTCAGCCTCGGGTGACCAGTAGGACCTGCCGGTAAGAACATCCCATTCCCATATGCCTACATGCGCGCCCTCCTGTGCCAGCAGCAAGTGGAGTTCGCTTTGGCGCAGTGCGGTCTCTGCTTTCTTCTTTTCGGTGATATCTTCACCGGAACTGAGCGTGCCGACGATGTTGCCGGCCTGGTTCATCAGGAAGTTGTTGCGCCAGGCGATCATGCGTTGCGTGCCGTCACGGCAGAGGACCCTGTTCTCGAAATGCTCGGTGTTCTCCATATGGCCCGACATGATCTGGCGGAACACGGGATAGGTGGTTTCCATCCCCTCCGGTTGCGGCAGACATGTCCTGAACCAGTTCTCACCCAGCAGTTCGCTTTCCCGGTATCCCAGCAGTTCGCATCCGTAGCGGTTGAGCATGGTGATGCGCCCTTCCGAATCGAGGGCGACCATGATGTTCTGGATGGTGTCGAGATAACGCTGGTTGCGGTCCCGCTCGCGTCGCAGTGCCTCTTCCGCCGATTTGATGACGGTGATGTCGTGCGCGATGCCGAAGAGGCCGGTGACATTGCCATTCTCATCATGCAACGGTCCCTGCGTCGTGGAGAATACCCTGCCTCCCATCGAAGTGGTGAGCCGGTGTTCCCAAGTCATCACGCGATTCTCTTCCATGACGCGGCGGTCGTCGGCCATGACGAGGGCCGCGTCTTCCGGCCTGAAGATCGCGGTATCGTCCATACCGAGGACTTCTTCCCCGCTCTTGCCGACGTTGCGTGCGGCGGCCTGGTTGAACAGCAGATAGCGGCCTTGCCGGTCTTTGGCGAAGATGGCGTCGGTGGAACCCTCGGCTATGCCCTCGAGTAATTGCATGGCGCGTGTCTTCTCAACCAGACTGGCTTCGGCCTTTTGCCGTTCCTGCTCGGATTGGAAGCGCGCTTCGTGCAACATCTTGCTGAGCAGGCTGACCAGCATTCCTTCGGTGATCAGGAGTCCCAGGGGCAGCAGGTCGTTAGCCTGGTTGATCTGGAAAGCGCCCGTTGCCGGCAGGAAGTAGTAGGAGGCGTACAGCGTGGCGATGAGCGTAGCGAGCAGTCCGGGACCGAAGCCGCCGATGGCGGCGCTCAGGATGATGGGGAAAACAAACAGGATCAGCAGGGGGCGCGAGCCGAAAGGCACACCGACGTTTTCGCGTATCAAGATCGTGATCAGGGTGATCGCCGCGGCGAACAGGTAGAGTTGCCAGAGTTTCCAGTTGACGAGTCCGGATCTTCGGATCGGTTCGTCCCCGCCGGACGTGCGATCGAACGATCTATGCAGCAGCAGGTAGAGCAATAGCGATGTGATCCCGATGAACAGCCAACCCTTGATGGTCTGGGCCACGTCGTGCAGGGCGGGGTCGTCGAACAACCGTACCACTATCTTGTCCGAAAACAGTATCCACAGACTGCCGAAGACGGCATAGATCAGGACGACCTTGAGGATGTCGGTGTGCGACGAGCGGTTGGTGCCAGGGTCGTGCATGACGAAACTCCCGATCCGGTGTACGGCTGGCGTCCTCGACAGGAATCGAACCTGTAATTGACCCTTAGGAGGGGCCGGTTATATCCATTTAACTACGAGGACAGATGTGTGCGTTGTCTCGCACATTCTAACGTAAAATCCCATCCTCGCTTATCCGGCATAAGGAGTTTCCGATGAAATGGCTTATCCTGTTGGGTTTGGCAGCTTCTTTGATGTTGCTCATGAGCCAGATGGCGCGTGCGGGGGGCGAGTCGCCCAAGGCGGGCGAAACGGCTCCCGATTTCAATCTGCCGGACCAGGAAGGCAAGCCGCACCGGTTGAATGACTATGCGGGCAGGTGGCTGGTGCTGTATTTCTATCCCAAGGACGACACGCCCGGTTGCACGCAGGAGGCCTGTGCTTTCCGCGACGACTTGCACAAGCTGACGGCATTGGGGGCGCAGGTGGTGGGCATCAGCGTGGACGATAGCGACAGCCACGCGGAATTCGCCAAAAAGTATCATCTGCCGTTCCCCTTGCTGGCGGACAAGACCGCCGCGGTGGCGGCAAAGTATGGCGCGCTGACGAATCTGGGGTTGATCAAGTTCGCCAAGCGTTACACCTTCCTGATCGATCCGCAGGGCAAGGTCGCCAAGGTATATATGAAGGTCGAAACCTCGAAGCACTCGACCGAGATCATAGAAGATTTGAAGAAACTAACCGAGAAAGGCAAGTGATGCGGTATCCGAATGTGAATATCTTTGCAGCCTGGTTCCTGATGCTGCAGACGCTGGCGATGGGCTGGGTCGCGGCGATGGGGCGTGTGCTGCTGGAACTGCTGGGCGTGGCGACGACCGAGGGCGACGTTCCCGGGCGGGTGGTCGGTGCCTTGCTGTTGCTGCTGATCGTGTTTCTGGTCTGGTATTTCATGCGCGGCCTGCCGCCGCAGGGAAGGCCGGAAGGGAACGGCTTCAAGCTGGGGCACCGCGTGCTGCTGGTCGGCAATATTCTGGCAGCATCGCTGTTTGTGTTCCATTTCTTCGCCACCGAAATCGACAGCTACAACACGCATCTGGTGCTGAACAAGTTCACCACCTCCTTCGGTTATTTCTCGATGGGCTTGTTCGCCGTCGGTTTCTCGCTGATCTATCAATCCTCATTGCCGCAAGAAGAAAAGAAAAGTTAGTGGCCGCCTCAAGAAATTTCAAAATTCCAGGCAAGACAAGGCGCGAGCAAAAAATTGCGACGCGGCATATATGAAATATGTAAGGAGTAATTTTTTGTGAGCAACGCAGTATTGCAACGAAGTTTGAATTTTATTGGGGTGGCCTGATGCCGTATATCACGCTGGACAAGGCGAGCATCGCCTTCGGTCACGTCGCCCTGCTGGATCACGTGGACTTTCAACTCGACGAGGGCGAGCGCGTCGGCCTCATCGGTCGCAACGGCGGCGGCAAATCCACCCTGCTCAAGGTGCTGGCCGCACAGGCCCATCTGGACGACGGTACGCTGTGGCGGCAACCGACCACGCGCATCTGCTACGTGAGCCAGGAGCCGGTGCTGGATCCGGAAGCCACCGTGTTCGACGAAGTGGCGCGCGGGCTGGGCGAGCTGCACCAGATCATCACCGACTATCATCATCTTTCGCACCAGTTGGGCGAGCCGGATGCCGATTACGACAAACTGCTGGAAGCCATGCAGCCCTTGCAGACCGCACTGGAAGCACAGAACGGCTGGGCGGTGCAGGCGCGCATCGAGACCGCCATCCAGCGTCTGGAGCTCGACCCGGAAGCGTTGGTGGGTTCGCTCTCCGGCGGCGTGCGCAAGCGTGTTGCGCTGGCGCAGGCGCTGGTGGCGGAGCCGGAAGTGCTGATCCTGGACGAGCCGACCAACCATCTGGATTTCGCTTCCATCGAATGGCTGGAAGGCCTGCTCAAGGATTTTCGCGGCAGCGTGCTGCTGGTCACCCACGACCGGCGTTTCCTCGACAACGTCGCCACGCGCATCGTCGAACTCGACCGCGGCAAGCTGGCGAGCTTCCCCGGCAACTTCGCGGCCTACCAGAAGATCAAGGAGCGCATGCTGGCGGACGAGGCGGTGGTGAATGCCAAGTTCGACAAGGTGCTGGCGCAGGAAGAGGTGTGGATACGCCAGGGCGTGAAAGCGCGGCGCACCCGCAACGAGGGTCGCGTGCTGCGGCTGGAGGCCTTGCGCCTGGAGCGGGCAGCGCGGCGCGAGAAGGTCGGCAAGGTCGAGATGAACCTGGATGCGGGCGACCGCTCCGGCAAGCTGGTGGCGGAACTGGAGCATGTGTGCAAATCCTACGGCGAGCGCAGGATCGTCGACGATTTCTCCTGCCGCATCCAGCGCGGCGACAAGATCGGCCTGCTCGGCCCCAACGGCGCGGGCAAGAGTACCTTGCTCAAGATCATCCTGGGCGAGCAGGCGCCGGACAGCGGCGATGTCAAACTGGGTACCAAGATCAGCGTGGCCTATTTCGACCAGTTGCGCGCGCAGCTCGACGACAACGCCACCTTGGCCGACACCATCAGCCAGGGCTCGGATTTCATCGAGATCGGCGGGGCGAAGAAGCATGTGATCAGCTACCTCGGCGATTTCCTGTTCGCGCCGGAACGCGCGCGCTCGCCGGTGAAGTCCCTCTCCGGCGGCGAACGCAACCGCCTGCTGCTGGCGCGCCTGTTCACGCGGCCCAGCAACGTGCTGGTGCTGGACGAGCCGACCAACGACCTCGATATCGAGACGCTGGAGTTGCTGGAAGAGATGCTGGCGCAATACGATGGCACCTTGTTCCTGGTCAGCCACGACCGGGCCTTCCTCGACAACGTGGTGACGCAGGTGATCGCCTTCGAGGGCGACGGCAAGCTGATGGAATATGTCGGCGGCTATGAGGACTGGGTGCGGGTGAAGAAGTTTGCGGCTGCGAAAGGATCGCCCGCGCCCGCCAAAGCAGCGCCCAAAGCCGAAGCCGCCAAGCCCAAGGCATCGGCCAAGCTCAGCTTCAAGGAGCAAAAAGAACTGGACGAGATGCCGAAGCGCATCGAAGTGCTGGAACGCGAACAGGAAGAGATCACCGCCGCGCTGGGTGCGGGTGCACTGTTCCGCGACAATCCGGTGCACGCCAAGCAATTGCAGCAGCGGGCGGGCGAGATAGAAGAAGAGTTGCTGCAACTGATGACGCGCTGGGAGGCGCTGGAAAGCCGTTGAGGAGGATGGGGTGAAGTTCAGGAACGAAACGTTATCAATCGCAGTTGCCGCGCTGCTGCTGTCGTCTTGCACCCCGCAGCAGATGATCCAGGTGGCGACGGCGAAAGACCCGGAGAAGGCGCTGAAGAACATGGCCGAGCGCCGGGTGAATTCCTACAAATACAATCCCGAGTTGATCGTGGTCGATTTCAGGAAGGCCAAGTCCGAGTACGACCGCCTGATGGGCAACGTGCAGAAGGAGAGCGGTGCCAAGTGGGGCAAGCGCGAATCCGCCACCTTGCCGACCCGCACGCGCTATGTGAAATACACCGAGGATTACAAGAACCGCGTGGTGGTGGATTACGACGCGGGCACCATTCTTATCGAACACTTGGACGAGGAGGGCGTGAAGGGGAAACTGCGCAACGCGGCCATCGTGGCGTTGCTGACGCCGGACGACCCGGGCGCGGTCGATCTGTTCTCGGCCAGGGAGATCGAACTCAAAGGCACGCCGTACCTGCAGGAACTGGTGGTGGACGAGAACGGGGTGGTGATCATGACGCGCGCGGAGGTGGACCGTTATGCCGATTTTCTGATTGCCAACAAGTTGCAAAGCCGCACCATCGACGCCAATGGCATCAGCAAGCAGGTGCTGTATGTGCAGATGAACATGGTGAACGCGCATGTGGACAAGCGCGCGGTGATGTATGCCGAGACGGTGCGCAGGCATGCCGAAGGTACCCAGGTCAGCCGCAGTCTGATCTTCGCGGTCATCAAGACGGAAAGCGCCTTCAATCCCTATGCCGTCTCCAGCGCACCGGCCTACGGCATGATGCAACTGGTGCCGTCCAGCGGCGGACGCGAGGCCTACCGCAAGGCCAAGGGGCAGGATACGATGCCGAGCAAGGAGTATCTGTTCGATGCCGGCAACAACATCGAACTGGGTTCCACCTATCTGAGCGTGCTGCTCAACGACAGTCCGCTGCGCGAGATACGCAGCGCGGTGTCGCGCGAATACTGCGCTATCGCCGCCTACAACACCGGCCCGAGCAACGTGTTTCGCGCGTTCAGCAAATTGAGCGGCAAGGCGCGCCAGGAAGAAGCGCTGGACAAAATCAATGCCATGAAGCCGGACGAGGTGTACGACACGCTGCGCGCCAGGCTGCCGTATGAAGAGACGCGCGGCTATGTGGCCAAGGTGGTGGACGCGAAGAAACGCTACGCGACGATGTGAGTCAGATCGCCGGGTTTTGCAGCAGCCAGCCCAGCGCACCCAGCGCGCCGAACAGGATGGCGATATGCAGCCAGGACCACAGCCGGTAGCGGAAGGCGATGTCCCCGTGGTCGAGGTTGCTGAGCAGGTAGAGACGGCCGTCGTGCGGGCGTAGCATGAAATTGGTGTCGGGTTCGGCGCGGATCTCGTTCAGGCGTTTTTCCGCTTCGCGTTTGGCGGCCGAGCGCGCCAGCATCCACTCCTGCATCTCCAGCACGCCGTTGTTGTTCAGGTCGAAACGCTTGAGCAGGTCGTCGTTGTTCATCTTCCATTCGGACAGCACATCTTTTACCAGGTCTTCGTGGGTGACCGTGATGTTGCTGCCGCCCACGGTCTTGAATTCGCCCAGCGCGTAGATGCGGTCGATATCGAGCAGCTTCCATTCGGTGTAACGCAGGTCCCCGCTTGTCCAGCTGTCCTTGTGGCGGGTGAGTATCTCGGCATGTTCCGGATCGACCACGCATTTGCCGGTGCCGTCGTCAATGATGAAAGGCGCGATGCTCTCGCCGTGTTCGACGGTGTGCCAGCCCTTGTTGTCGCTGTCCCGGCGTTCGAGCCGGTGGCGGCACCACAGGCAGGGCAGCGTGGAATAGCGCGCGATGATGGGGTTGCCGTGCGGTTCGCCGTTGCCGATCAGTTCGGCATAGCCCTGTGCGGCGGAAGCGATGCGCGAAGTCGGCGTACCGCTCACCATGCGCAATCGGTGCAGGGCCGAATACCAGGCGAGCAGGCTGACGAACGCCATGATGCCCAGGCACCAAAGCCAGCCGGTATAGGATTCCAGTTTGATGCCGACAAACAACAGCAGGAGCTGTCCGCCGGAGGTGACGAGCTGCGCGTATTCGCGTTTCAGCGAAACGAGCATGACTGCTAATGAAAAACTCGCGTAGCGATTCGTTCGCCTCCTCGCCCGCATGCGGGCGAGGATTGAGGTGAGGGAACGGGCACGGCGAGTTTCATTTGAAGGAAGGGATTACTTGCAATGACCGTTAGCTGAACAATGCCTTCATGTCGACGTCGGCTTTCTCTGCGGTGGAGAACTCCAGTAGCGGTTTCTCGGAATAGGCGAACATGTTGGCGATGAGCACGGCGGGAAACTGCTCGATGCCGACGTTGTAGATGTTGACCGATTCGTTGTACAACTCGCGGCGGTCGGCGATGCCGTTCTCCAGCCCGGTGATGCGGGTCTGCAGTTGCATGAAGTTCTGGTTGGTCTTCAGGTCGGGATAGGCCTCGGCCACGGCGAAGATGTTGCCCAGCCCCATGCGCAACATGCCTTCGGCCTTGCCCAGTGCCTCGATATCCTGCCCCTGGCGCGCGGTCTGCACCATGGAGCGCGCTTCAATCACACGCTGCAGCGTCTCCTGCTCGAACTGTTTGTACTGCTTGCAGACTTCCACCAGCTTGGGCAATTCGTCGTGGCGCTGCTTGAGCAGCACGTCGATGTTGGCCCAGGCCTTGCCGACGCCGTGCTTGAGTTGAACCAGATTGTTGTACAGGCTGACGGCATAGATCAGGACAACGAGGCAGATGCCGAGAAGGATAAGCGTGCTGGTCATTGCGAGGCTCCTTGTGCGAGTGGAAGGCGACGCGGCGAATCATAAAACAAATCGCCGCGCCGGGGCACAAGATTAGGGGGGCTATAAATTCAGATTTTGTCATTCCGGCGCTGCGTGTGTTGTTGGGGCTTTAGCCCCTTACAACCACGGCGTACCCCTTGCGGGTGCAGGCCGGAATGAAGGCATTTGATTACTGGCCGAAAAAGTCTTTCACCTTGCCCATCCACGATTTCGCACGCGGATTGTGGCGACCCGTATCTTCCTGGCTGATCGTCTCGAACTCGCGCAACAGTTCCTTCTGGCGGTCGGTCAGGTTGGCGGGGGTCTCGACGATGACGTGGCAATGCAGATCGCCGTGGGTATGCGTGCGCATGCCCTTGATGCCCTTGCCGCGCAGGCGGAACTGCTTGCCGCTCTGCGTTTCGGCCGGAATCTTGATGCGTGCCGCGCCGTCCAGCGTGGGGATCTCGATCTCGCCGCCCAAAGCCGCGGTGGAGAAACTGATCGGCATCTCGCAATGCAGATCGTCGCCGTCGCGCTGGAACACGCTGTGCTGCTTGATGTGGATCTCGACATACAGGTCGCCGTGCGGCGCGCCATGCGAACCGGCCTCGCCATGACCGCTGTGGCGCAGGCGCATGCCGCTGTCGATACCGGCGGGGATCTTGATCTCCAGCGTCTTCTGTTTCTTCACGCGCCCGGTGCCCTGGCAGTCCTTGCACGGCGAGCTGATCTGCTTGCCGCTGCCGTGGCAGCGCGGGCAGGTCTGCTGCACCGAGAAGAATCCCTGCTGCATGCGCACCTGGCCATGACCGGCGCAGATCTGACAAGTGGTGGCACTGGTGCCGGGTTTGGCGCCGGAGCCGCTGCAGGTCTCGCACTCTTCCATGACCGGGATGCGAATCTGTTTCTCGGTGCCGCGCGCCGCTTCTTCCAGCGTGATCTCCATGTTGTAGCGCAAGTCGGCGCCACGATGCGCCTGACTGCGACCGCCGCGACCGCCGCCGAAGATATCGCCGAAGATGTCGCCGAAATCGAACCCTTGCGCACCTGCACCGCCCGCCCCGAACGGGTTGCCGCCGCCCATGCCTCCCGCCTCGAAAGCGGCGTGGCCATACTGGTCGTAAGCGGCGCGCTTCTGTCCGTCGGACAAAGTCTCGTAGGCTTCCTTCGCTTCCTTGAACTGCTCTTCCGCCTTCGGGTTGTCCGGATTGCGGTCGGGGTGGTGCTTCATCGCCAGTTTGCGATAAGCCTTCTTGATCTCTTCCTCAGATGCGTCGCGATTGACGCCGAGGACTTCGTAGTAGTCTTTTTTGGACATGATCTAGTGAGTGGAAAGTGGGGAGTCGGAAGTGGAAAGTGGGAAGCGGGTTTCCCCACTCCCCACTACCTACTTGCTACTTACCGCATTATTTCTTGTCTTTCACCTCAGTGAACTCGGCATCCACCACATCGCCTTCGTCCGCCTTGGCTTCCGGTTGAGCGCCGCCTTGAGCAGCCTGTGCCTTGGCCTGCTCGGCGGCGTACATCTTCTCGCCCAGCTTCTGCGCGGCAGTTGCCAGTGCTTCGGCCTTGGCGTCGATGGCGGCCTTGTCGTCGCCCTTCACCACGCCTTCGGCATCCTTCACCGCGGCCTCGATGGCAGCTTTTTCGTCAGCGGACAACTGTTCGCCGTATTCCTTCATCGACTTGTTGGTCGAGTGGATCAGGCCGTCCAACTGGTTGCGCGCGGTCACCAGTTCCATCGCCTTCTTGTCCTCGTCGGCATGGGCCTCGGCATCCGCCACCATGCGCTGGATTTCTTCCTCGCTCAGGCCGGAGCTGGCCTTGATGGTGATGTTGGCTTCCTTGCCGGTGGCCTTGTCCTTCGCGCCCACATGCAGGATACCGTTGGCGTCGATGTTGAAGGTCACTTCGATCTGCGGCATGCCGCGCGGTGCGGGCGGAATGTCGGACAGGTTGAACTGGCCCAGGCTCTTGTTTCCGGAAGACATCTCGCGCTCGCCCTGAAGCACGTGGATGGTCACGGCGGACTGGTTGTCATCGGCGGTGGAGAACACTTGCGAAGCTTTTGTAGGAATCGTGGTGTTTTTCTTGATGAGTTTGGTCATCACGCCGCCCATGGTCTCGATACCCAGAGACAATGGGGTCACGTCCAGCAACAGCACATCCTTCACTTCACCCTGCAGCACGCCGCCCTGGATGGCTGCGCCAACCGCCACGGCTTCGTCCGGGTTCACGTCTTTGCGCGCTTCCTTGCCGAAGAACGCTTTGACTTTTTCCTGCACCATCGGCATGCGGGTCTGGCCGCCGACCAGGATCACGTCGGCGATGTCGGCATTGGTCACGCCCGCATCCTTCATGGCGATCTTGCACGGCTCGATCGTGCGTGCGACCAGGTCTTCCACGATGCTTTCCAGCTTGGCGCGGGTGATTTTCACGGCCAGGTGTTTCGGGCCGGTGGCATCGGCAGTGATGTAAGGCAGGTTCACTTCGGTCTGCTGTGCGGAAGACAGTTCGATCTTGGCTTTTTCCGCCGCGTCTTTCAAGCGTTGCAATGCCAGCATGTCTTTCTTCAGGTCCACGCCGCTTTCTTTCTTGAACTCCTCCACCAGGAACTCGATCACGCGCATGTCGAAGTCTTCGCCGCCGAGGAAGGTGTCGCCGTTGGTGGACATGACTTCGAACTGGTGTTCGCCGTCGATCTCGGCGATGTCGATGATGGAGATATCGAACGTGCCGCCGCCGAGGTCATACACCGCGATCTTGCGGTCGCCTTCCTGCTTGTCCATACCGAACGCCAGTGCGGCCGCGGTCGGCTCGTTGATGATGCGCTTCACATCCAGACCGGCGATGCGGCCTGCATCCTTGGTGGCCTGGCGCTGGCTGTCGTTGAAGTAAGCCGGAACCGTGATAACGGCTTCGGTGACGGGCTCGCCCAGATAGTCTTCGGCGGTCTTCTTCATCTTCATCAGCACTTCCGCCGAGATTTCCGGTGCGGAGATTTCCTTGTCGCGCACCTTCACCCATGCGTCGCCGTTCTTGGCCTTGACGATGGAGTAAGGAACCATAGCGATGTCTTTTTGCACCATCGGCTCTTCAAAACGGCGACCGATCAGGCGCTTCACGCCGTACAGGGTGTTTTTGGGATTGGTCACGGCCTGACGCTTGGCGGGCGCGCCCACCAGTACTTCACCGTCTTCCATGTAGGCGATGATGGAGGGTGTCGTGCGCGTACCTTCCGCGTTCTCGATCACCTTGGTCTTGCCGTTTTCCATGATGGCCACGCAAGAGTTGGTCGTGCCCAGGTCGATACCGATGATTTTTCCCATGATGCTTTCCTTTCAGTTGAATACTTTAAAATTGGTTGAATGCTTTATTGCCTTGCCGCCTAACATCAGGGCGGCATTCGATATTTCAAGTGTGCCGCAAACTTTAATCCCGTCATTCCGGCGCAGGCCGGAATCCAGTGCTTTTATTCAATCTGCCTTTGGTTGCGTCCCGCTTCGCGGGGTGTTAATAACTGGATTCCGGCCTCCGCCGGATAACCAGCGACTTGCCCGCTTGCGGGCTTAGACGAATGGCTAGTAGTCCCATCAATGACGCAGCGGGTTATTCCTTGGCTTTGGCTACCATCACCAGTGCCGGACGCAAAACGCGATCATTCAGTGAATACCCCTTCTGCATTACGCTGACCACGGTATTGGCCGGCTGGTCGCTGTCCAGCATGCCGATGGCTTGGTGTTTGTGCGGGTCCAGCTTCTCGCCCATGGGGTTGATCTCGACGATGTTGAACTTCTCGAACACGCTGGAGAGCTGCTTCAGGGTCAGCTCCATGCCGCTCTTGAAGCTGTCGATGTTCTCGGTCTGCACCGCCATACCGGCTTCCAGGCTGTCCTTCACGGCCAGAATCTCGTTGGAAAAACGCTCCACGGCGAACTTTTGCGCCTTGCTCACGTCCTCGGCGGCACGGCGGCGGATGTTTTCACCCTCGGCCTTGGCGTACATCCAGGCGTCGTAGTGTTCCTGTGCCTTGAGTTCGGCCGCTTTCAGCATCTCTTCCATGCTGGGCATGCTCTCTGCCGACGCGACGGGTTGTTCGTTTTGCGGGGTATCGTTCTGTTCCATGCTGCTCTCCTGTTTTCGACCCGTGCCTAATTGGGGCTGGGTTTCAGATTTCAAGGGCCAAAGCGAAAAAAATTTCCGGCATGCGATAATGCGCGCCGTTCCCGAGTTTTGCCCCTATGTCCGCCTCCAAGAACTACCACTGGCGCATCGCCGGTTTCTATTTTTTCTACTATGCCTTCGTGGGGATGTTCTCGCCCTACTGGAGTCTGTACCTGCAATCCATCCATTTCGATGCCATCGAGATCGGCATCCTGATGTCCATCCAACCGGTGATGCGCATGGTCGCGCCCGGTATCTGGGGCTGGCTGGCCGACCATACCGGCAAACGTTTGCTGGTGGTGCAGGTGGCAGCCAGTTTGAGCGCGCTGTTCTATCTGGGCGTGTTCGCCACCACCAGCTTCTGGGGTCTGTTCCTGGTGCTGATGCTGATGAGCTTCTTCTGGAGCGCATCGATGCCGCTGGTGGAAGCGACCACGATGAGCTACTTGGGCAAGAACACCGCCCATTACGGCCGTATCCGTTCCTGGGGTTCCATTGGTTTCATCGTTGCGGTGGTGGGGCTGGGCTATGCCTTTGACTATATCGCCATCGCCTGGCTGCTGTGGGCGGGGCTGGTGTGCGAGGTCGGCATCCTGATCTTTGCACGCCAGATACCGGCAACCTCGGTACTGGCGCACCACACCGACCACCAGCCGATCCGGCAGATCGTGCTGCAGCCGCGCGTGCTGGCCCTGTTCGGTGCCTGTTTTCTGATGTCGGTGGCACACGGGCCTTATTACACCTTCTATTCCATCTATCTGGTCGAGCACGGCTATGCCAAGAGCGCAGTGGGCGCACTGTGGGCGCTGGGGGTGATTTGCGAGATCGGCGTGTTTTTCCTGATGCCGAAGCTGGTGAAGCGTTTCGGCTTCACGCGCATCCTGCTGGCCAGTTTCGGCGCGGCGGTGCTGCGTTTCATGCTCATCGGCTGGGCGGTGGATGTGGTTGTGCTGTTGCTGTTCGCGCAGGTGTTGCATGCGCTGACCTTCGGCTCTTATCACGCCGCTTCGGTCGGGCTGGTGCACCAGTTCTTCCAGGGGCGGCACCAGTCCAGAGGGCAGGCCTTGTTCGGCAGCGTGACCTACGGCGCGGGCGGCATGCTGGGTGGTTTGGCGAGCGGCCCGATCTGGCAGCATTGGGGCGCATCGGCCTTGTATACCTTCAGTGCGGGAATGGCTTTGCTGGGGCTCTTTCTGATGTGGTGGAAACTGCGCAACATGGCGGAGAGCCGCGCCCCTGTGGCATAATCGCCCGCTCAATCGGGAACAGCAATGAGCGAAAAAACCTTATACGACAAACTCTGGGATTCTCACGTGGTGCGGCAGGATGCCAACGGCACCGCGCTGATCTATATCGACCGCCAATTGGTGCATGAAGTCACCAGTCCTCAGGCCTTCGAGGGCCTGAAGCTGGCGCAGCGCAAACCTTGGCGCACCGCGTCGATGCTGGCGGTGCCGGACCATAACGTGCCGACGACCAACCGCGCGGCGGGTATCGCCGATCCGATCTCGCGTCTGCAGGTGGAGACGCTGGACGCCAACTGCGCCGAGTACGGCGTGGTCGAGTTCAAGATGAACGACATCCGTCAGGGCATCGTGCACGTGATCGGCCCCGAGCAGGGCGCGACCTTGCCCGGCATGACGGTGGTGTGCGGCGATTCGCACACCAGCACCCACGGTGCGTTTGCCGCGCTGGCGCACGGCATCGGCACCTCCGAGGTCGAGCATGTGATGGCGACGCAGTGCCTGGTGGCGAAAAAATCAAAAGCCATGCTGGTAAAAGTGGAGGGTACGCTGGGAAAAGGCGTGACCGCCAAAGACATTGCGCTGGCGGTGATCGGAAAGATCGGCACGGCAGGCGGTACCGGCTATGCCATCGAGTTCGCCGGCTTGGCGATCCGCGCCTTGAGTATGGAAGGCCGCATGACCTTGTGCAACATGGCGATCGAGGCGGGTGCGCGCGCCGGTATGGTGGCGGCGGACGACACGACTATCGCTTACGTGAAGGGACGTCCGTTCGCACCCAAGGGTGGCGACTGGGACAAGGCCGTGGCCTATTGGAAGACATTGCACAGTGATGCCGGGGCGAAGTTCGACGCAACGGTGGAACTGGATGCCGCGCAGATCAAGCCGCAAGTGACCTGGGGTACTTCGCCGGAGATGGTGGTGGCGGTGGACGGGCGTGTGCCCGATCCGGCATCCGCCACCGATGCGGTCAAGCGCGGCGACTGGGAGCGTGCACTGGCCTATATGGGGTTGAAGGCGAACACGCCGATCACCGAGATCAAGATCGACAAGGTGTTCATCGGTTCCTGCACCAACGGGCGCATCGAAGACATGCGCGCGGCGGCAGCGATGGCCAAGGGCAAGAAGGTCGCGGCCAACGTGAAACTGGCGATGGTGGTGCCGGGTTCCGGCCTGGTGAAACAGCAGGCCGAGCATGAAGGGCTGGACAAGATTCTGGTCGCGGCCGGTTTTGAGTGGCGCGATCCGGGTTGCTCGATGTGTCTGGCGATGAATGATGACCGCCTCGCGCCGGGCGAGCGTTGTGCTGCCACCTCCAACCGCAACTTCGAGGGGCGGCAGGGACAGGGTGGTCGTACGCATCTGGTGAGTCCGGAGATGGCCGCTGCCGCGGCGATCGCCGGACATTTTGTCGATGTGAGCAAGGAGTAAGCGATGAAGCGGATACTCATGTTGTTGACATTGCTGGTGATGGCGCAGGGCGTGCAGGCTGAAGAGCAGAGTACTGCCAAAAAAGCAGGAGAAGCCGCAAAGAAAGGCGGCGAAGTCGTCGGGCGCGGCGTCGAGAAAGGCGCCAAAGCCACCGTCAAGGGCCTCAGGAAGGCGGGCGAATGGGTCGGCAAAAAGCTGCAAAAAGGCGGCGAGAAATTAGAGAAGGCGAGTGATTGATGCGTAAGTTCTCGTTACTGGATGGATTGGTGGTGCCGTTGGACAGAGCCAACGTCGATACCGATGCGATCATCCCCAAGCAGTTCCTGAAATCGATCAAGCGTTCCGGCTTCGGCCCCAACGCGTTCGACGAATGGCGTTATCTCGACCATGGTGAGCCGGGCATGGACAACAGCAAGCGTTCCTTGAACAAGGACTTCGTGCTGAACCAGCCGCGCTATCAGGGCGCGCAGATCCTGCTGGCGCGCGAGAACTTCGGTTGCGGTTCTTCGCGCGAACATGCGCCGTGGGCGCTGGAAGACTACGGCTTCCGTGTCATCATCGCGCCGAGCTACGCCGACATCTTTTTCAACAACTGCTTCAAGAACGGCCTGCTGCCGATCAAACTGGCTGCGGACAAGGTGGATGCGCTGTTCAAGTCGGTGGAGGCCAACAACGGCTACAAGCTGAAGGTCGATCTGGAAAAACAGGCCATCACTGCGCCCGACGGCACGGAGTACAAGTTCGAGGTGGACGCGTTCCGCAAGCACTGCCTGCTGAACGGGTTGGACGACATCGGCCTGACCTTGGAGCATGTGGACGAGATCAAGGCGTTCGAGACGAAACACCGCGCGGCGCAGCCGTGGCTGTTCGCGTGATTTTTACTTTGATTGGATGAAGAAATGAAGATTGCAGTTTTGCCGGGTGACGGCATCGGACCGGAGATCGTCGCGCAGGCGGTGAGGGTGTTGGAGGCGTTGCGCAGCGACGGCCTGAAGATAGAGATGGAGCATGCGCACATCGGTGGCGCCGGTTATGACGCGGCGAAAGATCCGTTGCCGGAAGCGACACTGAAATTGTCCAAGGAGTCTGATGCGGTGCTGCTCGGTGCCGTGGGCGGTTATCAATATGACAACCTGCCAAGACCGATGCGCCCGGAGCAGGGCCTGCTGCGCATCCGCAAGGGGCTGGGGCTGTTCGCCAACCTGCGTCCGGCGATGGTGTATCCCGAGTTGGTGAATGCTTCGACGCTGCGCTCCGACATCGTGTCCGGCCTGGATATCATGATCCTGCGCGAGCTGACGGGTGACATCTACTTCGGCCAGCCGCGCGGCATCCGCACGCTGGACAACGGCGAGCGCCAGGGCTTCGATACCATGCATTACAGCGAGTCGGAGATCCGCCGCGTGGCGCATGTCGGTTTCCGGATCGCGATGAAGCGCAATAAAAAAATGTGCTCGGTGGACAAGGCCAATGTGCTCGATACCAGCATGTTCTGGCGCGAGATCGTGACGGAAGTGGCGAAGGAATATCCGCAGGTCGCCCTGTCGCACATGTATGTCGACAACGCCGCGATGCAACTGGTGCGCGCGCCCAAACAGTTCGATGTGATCCTCACCGGCAACATCTTCGGCGATATCCTGTCGGACGAGGCGTCGATGCTGACCGGCTCCATCGGCATGCTGCCGTCGGCCTCTCTGGACGAGAACAACAAGGGCCTCTACGAACCCTGCCACGGTTCCGCGCCGGATATCGCGGGCAAGGATATCGCCAATCCGCTGGCGACCATCCTGTCGGTGGCGATGATGATGCAATACACCTTCGGCCGTGCCGACATCGCGCAACGTATCGAGGGTGCGGTGCGCAAGGTGTTGCAGCAAGGGCTGCGTACCGGCGATATCTATGAAGACGGCAAGAAGAAGGTCGGCTGTGCCGCGATGGGTGACGCGGTGGTCGCGGCTCTCTAAATTTCGAAGCTAAGGAAGAATCATGAAAGTAGGTCTGATCGGTTGGCGCGGTATGGTGGGTTCGGTGCTCATGCAGCGCATGCGCGAAGAGAAGGATTTCGATCTCATCGAAGCGGTGTTCTTCACCACTTCCAATGTCGGCGGCGCTGCACCGGCCGAGTGCAAGGGGGTGCCGCTGAAGGATGCGCACGACCTGAACGAATTGAAGGCGATGGACGCCATCATCTCCTGCCAGGGCGGCGACTACACCACCGAGATGTTTCCCAAACTGCGCGCGGCCGGATGGCAGGGCTACTGGATCGACGCGGCCTCCACGCTGCGCATGGAAGACGATGCAGTCATCATCCTCGACCCGGTCAACCTCGACCTCATCAAGAAATCGCTGGCCAACGGCGGCAAGAACTTCATTGGCGGCAACTGCACCAACAGTATCCTGCTGATGGGCTTGGGCGGCCTGTTCCATGCCGGACTGGTGGAGTGGGTGTCGTCCATGACCTATCAGGCAGCATCGGGTGCGGGGGCGCAGAACATGCGCGAACTGCTGACTCAGATGGGTGTGGCACATGCTTGTGTGGCCGACATGCTGGCAGATCCTAAATCGGCGATTCTGGACATCGACCGCCGTTTGGCAGAGAAGCTGCGCTCTGCCGACATGCCGACCGAGAACTTCGGCGCACCGCTGGCAGGCAGTCTGATCCCGTGGATCGACAAGCAACTCGACAACGGTCAGTCCAAGGAAGAGTGGAAGGGGCAAGCCGAGGTCAACAAGATACTGGGCACCAGCCAGCGCATCCCCGTGGACGGCCTGTGCGTGCGCATCGGCGCGATGCGCTGCCACAGCCTGGCCTTGACGCTCAAACTGAAAAAGGATGTACCCTTGGGCGAGATCGAAGCGCTCATCAAGGGGGGTAATCCCTGGGTCAAGTTCGTGCCTAACCAGCGCGAGATATCCGTGCGCGAGCTGACCCCCGTGTCGGTGACCGGTAAGCTGGACATCGCCGTGGGCCGTGTTCGCAAGATGGAACTGGGGCCGGAGTATGTGAGCGCATTCGTTTGTGGCGATCAGTTGTTGTGGGGGGCGGCCGAACCGTTGCGCCGTATGTTGCGCATCCTGCTGAACAAGTAACTGGGCAAGGTAAATCCGGTTTTTAACTGGTGGTTAACGCACGAACTTAAGGGAAAGATGAGCTTGCATCACTAACCCTATGATGTTAATCTGAATAACGTACGGGATAATAAAAGGGTGGCGGCGTGCTGAAATCAATTCTAAAAGCGTCTGTTTACATGGCCTGCCTGACTTGGGCAGGTGTCGCCTGCGCAGCGGGCTTGGGAGGCATCAACGTTACCTCTTCTCTCGGGCAGCCATTGAGAGCAGAGATCGAGTTGGTCTCTGTCGACAAGATCGACAAATCGACGCTCTCCGTCAAACTGGCTTCCGCCGATACTTTCAAGAACTCCGGGTTGGACTATCCGTACAACTTGCCAAGGCTCAAGTTTCAAGTCGAGGATCGTGCAAACGGTGATTCTTTTGTAAAGGTGACATCCGCACAGTCGGTAAACGAACCCTTCGTTACTTTGTTGGTTGAGTTGACTTGGTCTTCCGGAAAATTGTTGCGCGAATACACCTTCCTGCTCGATCCGGCTGATTACAAGATCGAGCAACCCAAGGCTGAAGAAGTCAAGCCCATCGAGCCGATCTTGGCGGCGCCCGTCGTTGTGCCTGCACTTGAGCCCGCTGCAGAGCCTGCTCCTGTAGCCCTTGCCGCCTCCGAGCCGGCCGTTGCCGAATCCATGGCTCAGGAACCAGTCGCTGCTGAAGCCGCTCCTGCGGAAGTGCCGATTGCCGAGACGGCTGTTGCTGCTGCCCCGACCGAGCAGGCTTCTGCAGATCAAGCGCCGGCCGAGCAAACAGAGACGCAGGAGAGGTCACCTGCCGAAGCTGCTCCTGCGGCGCAAGATGCATTGAGCAAGGAAGAGGCAATCGCCGAAACAACGCTCAGTGCGCCTGCCGAGCCCGTTGTCGTGAAGCGCGGAGACACGCTGAGCAAGATCGCTGCACGGATCAAGCCGGCCGATGTCAGCCTGGAGCGCATGTTGGTCGCCTTGTACCGCGAGAACGCCGGGGTCTTTGACGCGCATAATATGAACCGGATCCGTGCGGGCAAGATACTGAACATTCCGCAAAGCGAATCCGTCCAGATGCTGCCGCAGGCAGATGCGGAAGAGGAGATTCGCGCCCAGGCTGCTGACTGGAACGTCTACCGCCAGAAATTGGCAGCGGCCCGCGCCACTGCTGCGGAGCATGCCGACAAGCAGGAAGCTGCAGGCAAGATCAGTACGGCGGTGACCGACAAGGCTTCTGCCGACAAGGAACCCGCCAAGGAAGTGCTGAAGCTTTCCAAGGGCGAAGCGCCCGGCGACAAGGCTGTAGGCGGCGGCAAGACGACGGCTCAAGAGAAAGCCATCGCGAAGGAAGAAGAAGCGATCGCCAAGAACAAGGCTTTGAAAGAAGCTCAAGAGCGCACGGCGATTCTTGAGAAGAACGTCAAAGACATGCAGCGTCTGGCAGAGTTGAAGAAAGAAACTGCTGCTTCGACTCCTGCCGGTGCAGTTACGTTGGCGGGCTCTACCCCGCAAGCTGCGAGCAGCGTGGTTGTGGCAAAACCCAAGGTTGCCGAGCCCAAGGTCGTTGAGCAGCCTTCATTGGTCGACCAATTGCTGGCAGACCCGATGCATCTCGCTGGCGGTGCGGCTGTATTGCTCCTTCTGGGTGGCGCCGGCTTCATGGTCGCCCGTCGCAACAAGCAAGGTGGGCCGAAAAAAGAAACCAAGTCCAAGAAGCAGGAAGAGGTGGGAGCTTCTACCGGGCGTATTGCAGCGCCGATAGCGCCATCTCCCGATACCGGCGATTTCACTGCGGCCGCCGCACCTTCTGCGGTAACTGCCGCAAGTCCAAGTACGGATGCTGAAGAAGTGGACCCGATTGGCGAAGCCGACCTGTTCCTGACTTTCGGGCGCGATGCACAAGCCGAAGAGGTGCTGAAAGAAGCGCTGAAGAAGAGCCCCAACAACATTCCGGTCAAGCTCAAGTTGCTGTCCATCTATGCAAACCGAAAAGATGGCAATTCTTTCCTGGGCTATGCGCGCGAGATCAAGGAATCCGGTGACGAAACAGCATGGGGGCAGGCCGCCTCGATGGGGCGTGAGCTGGAGCCGAGCAACCCGTTCTATGGCGGCAGTAGTGATACTCCGGATACGACGGGCAACCGCTCCGCCCAGGCCGCAGCCGCTCCGGCTGTGGACTTCGACCTTGGCTTTGGCGCGACCACACCTGCGCAAACCGGTTTCAGCAGCCAGAACACCGTGGTGCTGGAGACACAGTCGCAAGAGAAGACCACCACGCTGACATCGGAAGATCTTCGTGCCGCAGTCCAGTCTTCCACGCCGATGGATTTCGATATCACCGGCACGAATCCGGGCACGCTGAGTGCAAACTCGAATACCGAACAGACGGCGGTGCTGAATATGGATGACCTGGTGTTCGACGTGACGGCGACACACCCCAAAGTCCCCTTCACTGAGGCGACTCCTGCAGCTCCTGCGGATGATGGCATGACATTCACGCTGGATTTCCCGATGGAGATCAAGGACGCGCCTGCGCCGAAAGCCTCCGCATCCGTTCCCGACATCGGATTTGGCGGTATCAGTTTGGATTTGGATGGTCTTAATGCACCTGCCGCTGCGGGAGCCGCAGGTTCCAAAGACGAGAACTGGCATGAAGTCGCCACCAAGCTTGATCTGGCCAAGGCCTATCAGGAGATGGGCGATGCGGCCGGGGCGAAGGAAATACTGGACGAAGTGTTGCGTGACGGCGACGACCAGCAGAAAGAGACCGCGCAGACCCTGCTGCAACAGTTGTAAGCCGCAGATGCGGAACGAACGGCAGCCCACTCAGGCTGCCGTTTTTATTTGGTGAACATAAGATGAGACAGGTGCATCCCACCGCGCAGACACTGCTCTGGATCATGCTGGTGTTGCTGGCGCAACGCTGCCAGCCCGCTTTGCTGCTGGCGGTTTGCCTGTTGAGCTGCACGGTTGCATTGCGGCTGGACTCGGCGCAGTTCATGCGCCTGCTGCGGCGCACGCGCTGGATCGCCTTGTCGCTGTTGCTGGTCTATGCCTGGGCGACGCCGGGCAGGGCGCTTCTTAGCGGGCTTGGCAGTTTGTCACCCACCTACGAAGGCTTGCTGGATGGCACGTTGCAGTTGGGGCGATTGCTGTGCGCGCTGGCCGGTCTGGCCGTCCTGCTGACCTCGTTGTCGCAGGCGCGTCTCATCAGCGGTTTGTATACCCTGGCCTTCCCGTTGCGCCTGCTCGGCCTGTCGCGCGAGCGTTTCGCGGTGCGGCTGGCGCTGACGCTGGAGTATGCCGAGACGACGATGCACGACACGGCCAAAGACTGGCGTACGGCGATTGCACAGGCGATGAAGACGACTGAAGCAGATACAGCTCATATCGAATTGCACCGGCAGCGCTATGGTCTGCTCGATGTGCTATTGCTGGTGGCCGGTTTGGCCGTGCTGGCGGGAGTGTGGAAATGAGGATCGCGCTGGGAGTGGAATATGACGGCAGTGCATACAACGGCTGGCAGAGCCAGCCCGACGTGCCGAACGTGCAGGACGCCTTGCAGGCGGCATTGAGCGGCATCGCGGGCGAGAGTATCGCCATTCTGGCCGCGGGACGCACCGACACCGGCGTGCATGCGCTGGAGCAGGTCATCCATTTCGACACCGCAGTCGAGCGACCGCTCGGTGCCTGGGTGCGCGGTGTGAACGCGTTATTGCCCAAAGACATCGCCGTGCTGTGGGCGCATCCGGTCCCGGACGAATTCCACGCGCGTTTTTCGGCACAGGCGCGCAGTTACCAGTATGTGCTCATCAACCGGCCGTCGCGCAGCGCGGTGCATCACGGCAAGGTCGGCTGGTTCCACTTGCCGCTGGATGTGGCGGCGATGCGCGAAGCTGCACAGTATCTGCTGGGCGAGCACGATTTCAGCGCGTTCCGCTCTTCGCAATGCCAAGCCAAGACCCCGCTGAAGAACCTCGCACAGCTCGATATCCGGCAACAGGGCGACACCATCATCTTCGATCTGACCGCCAATGCCTTCCTGCACCACATGGTGCGCAATATCCTCGGCTGCCTGCTGCACGTGGGCAAGGGCAAACATCCGCCGCACTGGGTGCGCGAGGTGCTGGAGGGCGCCGACCGCAAGTTCGCCGCACCGACCTTCGCCCCGGATGGCCTGTATCTGCGCCACATCACCTATGACAAGAAGTGGCGCCTGCCGCAAGGTACAATGCCACCTCGTTTTTGAACTGAATCGCCCCGATGACCAGGATCAAGATTTGCGGCATCACCCGAGAGCAAGACCTGCGTGCAGCAGCGAGCAGCGGCGCGGACGCGCTCGGTTTGGTGTTCTACGAGAAAAGCCCGCGCCATGTCACGCTGCCGCAAGCGGTGAAGTTGGCGCATGCCGTGCCGCCTTTTGTGACCGTGGTGGGGCTGTTCGTGAATCCAACTGTCGACTACGTGCGCGAAGTGCTGGCAAAAGTGCCTTTGGATGTGTTGCAGTTCCACGGCGAGGAAGCTCCCGAATTTTGCCGCCAATTCGGCAAGCCCTACCTGAAGGCGATTCGGGTCAAGGCAGGGGTGGATTTGGTAGAATGCGCGGCTCGCTACGCGGACGCCCAAGGCTTGTTGCTCGATGCCTTCGTGGAGGGCACGCAGGGCGGCACGGGAGAATCGTTCGACTGGGCGCTGATCCCGCAGAACCTGCCCTTGCCGGTGATCATGTCCGGCGGGCTGCATGCGGGCAATGTGGCGGAGGCCATCAGGCGAGTCAGGCCGTACGCGGTGGATGTTTCCAGCGGCGTGGAGGCGAGCAAAGGGATAAAGGATGCGGCGAAGGTCGCGGCATTCATCAAAGAGGTCAAGAGCATTGAGTTATAACTACCCCGACCAGCAAGGTCACTTCGAGCAGTATGGCGGCATTTACATGGCCGAGACGCTCATCCCCGCCGTGGAAGAGTTGCGCCAGCAGTACCTGCGCTTCCGCGACGATCCCGAATTCAAGGCCGAGTTCGCCTACGAACTGAAACACTATGTCGGCCGTCCCAGCCCGATCTATCACGCCAAGCGTCTGTCGGAGAGCCTGGGCGGCGCGCAGATCTACCTGAAGCGCGAAGACCTCAACCACACCGGCGCGCACAAGATCAACAACGCCATCGGACAGGCGCTGCTTGCCAAGCGCATGGGCAAGAAGCGCGTCATCGCCGAGACCGGCGCGGGCATGCATGGCGTGGCCACTGCCACCGTGGCGGCGCGCTTCGGCATGGAGTGCATCGTGTACATGGGCGCGGAAGATATCCAGCGCCAGGCACCCAACGTGTTTCGCATGAAGCTGCTGGGTGCGACCGTCGTTCCGGTGGAAAGCGGTTCCAAAACGCTCAAGGACGCCTGCAACGAAGCCATTCGCGACTGGGTCACCAACGTCGAAAACACCTTTTATATTTTCGGCACGGCGGCGGGTCCGCATCCGTACCCGATGATGGTGCGCGATTTCCAGTGCGTGATCGGCAATGAAGCAAGGGTGCAGATGCCGGAAATGATCGGACGCCAGCCGGATGCCGTGATCGCCTGCGTCGGCGGTGGTTCCAACGCCATCGGCCTGTTCTATCCCTATATCGAAGAAAAAACAGTGCAAATCATCGGCGTGGAAGCGGGCGGTCACGGTATCGCCTCCGGTAAACATGCCGCGCCGCTTACCGGCAACGCCAAGGTCGGCGTGCTGCACGGCAACAAGGTTTACCTGATGCAGGACGAGAACGGCCAGATCATCGAGACGCATTCCATTTCCGCCGGTCTGGACTATCCCGGCGTCGGTCCCGAGCATTGCCTGTTGAAGGATATGGGGCGTGCGCAGTATGTTGCCATCAACGATGATGAAGCGCTGGCTGCATTCGACTCGCTGTGCCGTTTCGAGGGCATCATCCCCGCGCTGGAATCCAGCCATGCGCTGGCGCATGCGATGAAGATCGCGCCGACCATGTCAAAGGACAAAGTGCTGCTGGTGAATCTCTCCGGACGCGGCGACAAAGACATGAACACGGTGGCTCGTATCAAAGGAATCACGCTATGAGCCGCATCGACACGGCCTTCGGCAAGCTCAAACAGCAACAGCGCAAAGCGCTCATTCCCTTCATCACCGCGGGCGATCCATCGCAACAACTCACCGTGCCGCTGATGCTCGGTCTGGTGGCAGCGGGTGCGGACGTGCTTGAACTGGGCGTGCCATTCTCCGACCCGATGGCGGACGGCCCGGTGATCCAGCGCGCTTCAGAGCGTGCACTCAAGAACGGCATGTCGCTGCGCGGCGTGCTGGGCATGGTGGCCGAATTCCGCAAACAGGATACGACCACGCCGGTGGTGCTGATGGGCTACGGCAACCCGATCGAGGCGATGGGCTGGGAAGTATTCGCGCAGCGCTGCGCCGAAGTCGGCGTGGACGGCGTGCTCACGGTGGATTTCCCGCCGGAAGAAAGCCATGAGGCGTTCGAGCATCTGCAACGACACAACATCGCACCCATCTTCCTGCTGGCACCGACCACCAACGAGGTGCGCATAGCCCAGGTCGCCAAGCTGGCGCGCGGTTATGTGTACTACGTCTCGCTCAAGGGGGTGACCGGCGCGGGCAACCTCGACCTCTCGGCCATAGCCCAGAAGATCCCGCAGCTGCGCAAGCACATCCAGCTGCCCATCGGCGTCGGCTTCGGCATCCGCGATGCGGCGACGGCCAAAGCGGTATCGAAATTGTGCGACGGCGTGGTCGTGGGCAGCCGCATCGTGCAGGAAATCGAGAACTCGGGCGAAAAAAATGTAGTCGCCAATGTGGGCAAATTGGTGAAAGAATTGCGAATAGCAATCGATCAATAAAGAGGAGGACGTTATGAGCTGGTTCCAAAAACTGTTACCCCCCAAGATCAAGCGCAGGGGGGAGGCTGACGCCAAGAAGAGCGTGCCGGATGGTCTGTGGCACAAATGCCCGTCCTGCCAGGCTGTGTTGTACCACGCCGACTTGGAGAAAAACTTCAGCGTCTGCCCCAAGTGCAGCCACCATCACCGCATCAGCGCGCGTACCCGTCTCGACTGGCTGCTGGACAGCGAAGGACGTTTCGAGATCGGCTCGGAAGTGCTCTCGGTCGACACCCTGAAATTCAAGGATCAGAAAAAATACAGCGACCGTCTGATCGAAGCGAAGAAGAAGACCGATGAAGACGATGCACTAATCGTGCTGCAGGGCAGCATCCATGCCTTGCCGGTTGTTGTTGCAGCGTTCGAATTCGACTTCATGGGCGGCTCCATGGGTTCGGTCGTCGGCGAGCGCTTCGTGCGCGGCGTGCAGGTCGCGCTGGAACAGCAATGCCCCTTCGTCTGCTACTCCGCCAGCGGCGGTGCGCGCATGCAGGAAGGCCTGTTGTCGCTGATGCAGATGGCAAAGACCAGCGCCGCGCTGACCCAGTTGAGCGAAGCCCGCCTGCCTTTCATCTCTGTGCTCACCGACCCCACCATGGGCGGCGTTTCCGCCAGTTTCGCCTTCCTCGGCGATGTGGTCATCGCCGAACCCGGTGCGCTGATCGGCTTCGCCGGTGCCCGTGTGATCCAGCAGACCGTGCGCGAGACATTGCCGGACGGCTTCCAGCGTGCCGAGTTCCTGCTCGAACACGGCGCCATCGACATGATTGTCGACCGCCGCGAGATGCGCGACCAACTGGCCACGCTGATCACGTTACTGACCAAGCAGGATGCGGTGGCGAAGCTGGAGGCGGCGTAACTTTCAGTTCAAGTGATCGGCTGGGAATTCCTGGCCCGATTGCCTCGTAGTCGGTGACGAAATGCCTACTTCCCTGGCCAGCTGGCTAACCTACCTTGAATCCCTGCATCCCAATACCATCGCGCTCGGTCTGGAGCGCGTGGGGCAAGTCAAACAACGCCTCAATCTGCAACCTTATTTCCCCGTCATTATCGTCGGCGGCACCAACGGCAAAGGTTCGGTGTGCGCGATGATGGAGGCCATGCTGCATGCGGCAGGCTACAAGGTCGGCTGCTACACCTCGCCGCATCTGCTGGATTACAACGAACGTGTGCGTATCGCCAAGCAAGAGGCGAGCGATGCGGAACTGTGTGCTTCGTTCGAGCAGATCGAGCAGGTGCGTGGCGATATCGCGCTGACCTATTTCGAATTCGGCACGCTGGCGGCGATGCAGTGCTTTATTGAGCACAAGGTGGATGTCGCGATCCTTGAAGTCGGACTGGGCGGCAGACTGGATGCGGTGAATGTGTTCGAGGCGGACGTGGCGGTAGTGACCAGCGTGGATATCGACCATGTCGATTATCTGGGCGCTACGCGCGAGAAGATCGCGTTCGAGAAGGCGGGCATCTTCCGCCAGGGTCGCGTGGCGATCTGTGCGGACAGCGATGTGCCGCAGGCGTTGCGCCAGCATGCGCAAGAGATCGGTGCGGAGTTGTGCTGCATCGGCAGCGAATTCGGTTTTGCCCAGCATCAGGGGCAGTGGGACTACCGCAGCAAGATCGGTTCACGCAGTGCCTTGCCATACCCGGCCCTGCGCGGCGCGTTCCAGTTGAACAATGCCAGCGCGGTACTGGCGGCGCTGGATGCGCTCAAGGACAAGCTGCCGGTGAGCATGGAGGCAGTGCGGCGCGGGCTGGTCGAAGTGGAGTTGGCCGGGCGTTTCCAGTTCATTCCGGGCAAGCCGCAGCTCATCCTCGACGTTGCGCACAACCCGCATGCCGCGCGTTCGCTGGCGCAGAACCTTGGCAATCTTCCCCCGGCCAAGACCTTTGCCGTGTTCGCCATGCTCAAGGACAAGGACGTGGCCGGGGTGGTGCAGGCGCTGGATACGCGCATCGACGAATGGCTGGTGGCGGGCATAGACGCGCAGCGCGGGGCGACCGCAGCCGAGCTGGCGCAGGTGTTGCGGGATAACCGTGTCGGCGGTGCGGTCCGGGTCTGCGATTCCATCGCCGATGCGCTGCAGCAAGCCTGCAACCGCGCATCTGAAAATGATAGAATCGCGGCGTTCGGTTCCTTTTACACAGTGGCGGAAGTGATGCGTGCGCGCGGCCTGCGCGGCGGCTGATCTTCCCGGTACAGCGCGATGGCAAAACAGATTTCTACAGAAGAAGAGTTCAATATCAAACGGCAGTCACGCCGTCGTCTGATCGGTGCGGTGGCGCTGATCCTGCTGGTGGTGATATTCCTGCCCATCGTATTCGACAGCGAACCCGCCCCGACCGCAGGCAACAACATCGAACTGCGCATTCCCGACAAGGACAAAGCTCCCGAATTCCAGCCCAAGATCGATTTGCCCCAGATCGACAAGATGGCTTCCGAGGTCGAAGCAGCGCCCACGGCAGAGGCTGTGCCAATTGCCGCAAGCGCACCTGCAGCAGTACTCAGCCCGGCGCCGGTGGTCAAACCGGCTGTTACCGCTCCGGCGGTGAGCAAGCCCAAAGCCGAAGTCAAACCCAAGCCCGAAGTCAAACCCAGGCTGGAAAGCAAACCCGCCGCCAAGCCGCAAGCCGCGGTGCCGAAGACCGGCTGGGGTGTGCAAGTCGGCGCGTTCGCCAATACCGATACCGCCAGGAGCCTGCAAGCCAAGCTGAGCCAGCAGGGTTACTACGCCTACACGGAAAAGGCGGGCAACGTGACCCGCGTGCGTATTGGCAGTTATCCGACCCGCGAAGCGGCAGAGAAGGTGCAAGGCAAGTTGGCAGCGCAGGGAACGCAGGCCAACGTGGTCAGCCTCGAATAAAGGTCAGCCGGTGACGTCGTTCGATTACGCGGTCATTGCGGTCGTCTTGCTTTCGGCGTTGGTGGGTTGGTGGCGCGGCTTCATGTATGAGCTGTTCTCGCTGATCGGCTGGCTGGCGGCGTACATCGTGGCGCGCACGTTCTCCGCGCAGGTGCTGCCATATGTGCCGGAAGCGGTGGGTGCAGCCAACCTGCGCGAGGCGGCGGCGTTCGCGGCCTTGTTCATCGCGACGCTGATCGTCGGCGCGCTGTTTGCCTGGTTCCTGGCGCGGCTGGCGAAATTCGCCGGACTGTCCGGGATGGATGGCAAGTTCGGCGCGATCTTCGGCATGCTGCGCGGCGGGCTGGTGGTGATTGCGCTGGTGTGGCTGGGCGGGTTGACCGATCTGCCGCAACTGCCATTCTGGCGCGATGCATTGTCGAGCAAGCCGTTGCAGGAAGTCGCGTTGTACGCGAAAGACTACCTGCCGGAAGACGCGGCAAAGAAGTAATAACTGGATCATTTAGGAACGAATCATGTGTGGCATTCTCGGTGTCGTAGCGCAAAGTCCCGTCAATCAACTGTTGTATGACGGTTTGCAGGTGTTGCAGCATCGCGGGCAGGATGCGGCGGGCATTGCCACGCTGGAACGCAATACTTTCCATCTGCACAAAGGCAACGGCCTCGCGCACGACGTGTTTCGCACGCGCAACATGCGCGCGCTGACCGGTAACGCCGGCATCGCCCATGTGCGCTACCCGACCGCCGGTTCCGCCGTCGACCATAACGAGGCACAGCCGTTCTACGTGAACTCGCCGTTCGGTCTGGTGCTGGGCCACAACGGTAACCTCACCAACACCTCGCAGTTGCAAAAAGAACTGTTCCTCGAAGACATGCGCCATGTGAACACCAACTCCGATTCAGAAGTGCTGCTCAATGTGCTGGCGCACGAGTTGCAAGCCAATGCCACGAACTTCCGCCTCGATACCAAGGCCATCTTTGCCGCGGTCTCCGCTGTGCACCGCCGCTGCAAAGGTGCCTACGCCGTGGTGGCGATGATCTCGGGTTATGGCCTGTTGGCGTTCCGCGACACCCACGGTATCCGCCCGCTGGTGGTGGGCAGTGCCCAAACGGAAAAGGGCGTGGATTATCTGGTGGCGTCCGAGAGCGTGGCGCTGGATACGCTGGGTTTCAAGTTTCTGCGCGACATCGCGCCGGGCGAGGCGGTGTTCATCGACCTCGACGGCAATTTTCACAACCAGCAATGTGCCGAGCAGCCGGAATTGAATCCCTGCATCTTCGAATACGTCTATTTCGCGCGTCCCGATTCGGTGATCGACGGTATCTCGGTGTACGAGACGCGCCTGAAGATGGGCGAGTATCTGGCCGAAAAACTCAAGCGTGTGTGGCCTGATCACGACATCGACGTGGTGATCCCCATTCCGGATTCCAGCCGCCCCAGCGCCTTGCAGATGGCCAATCATCTCGGTATTCCGTTCCGCGAAGGCTTCGTGAAGAACCGCTATATCGGCCGCACCTTCATCATGCCGGGGCAGGCCATGCGCAAGAAGTCGGTGCGCCAAAAACTCAATGCCATCAGCGTCGAATTCAAGGGCAAGAACGTACTGCTGGTGGACGACTCCATCGTGCGCGGCACCACCAGCCGCGAGATCGTACAGATGGCGCGCGATGCCGGTGCGCGTAAAGTGTACTTCGCCTCCGCCGCCCCTCCCGTCAAATTCCCCAACGTCTACGGCATCGACATGCCCAGCCGCAAGGAACTGATTGCCACCGGACGCACCGACGAAGAGATCTGCCGCGAGATCAGTGCCGACCGCATCATCTATCAGGACCTCGACGATCTGAAGGCGGCGGTGCAAAAATGCAACCCGCAGATCGCCAAGTTCGACTGCTCCTGTTTCGACGGCGAATACATCACCGGCGACATCACAGCAGAATACCTGGACCGCGTCGAAGCGGCGCGCTCGGGCGGCAAGGCCAACAAGACGCCGGAGGAAGACCAGCTGGAGCTCGATCTGGTGATGAGCGCTTCCTCCATGTAAGTTGACACTGCTGCGAGGCGGGTGTTACTTTCCGTCTGCGCCGATTTGAGGAACAGCTTGCGGGCGCGTTACAAATACAGCTAAAGCGAGGGAGACCCGGTTTAGCGCTAAGCTTTCCGGGTTTTTTATTGGCGGCATGTCGGCGTGGGCAGGCCGCAAGGAAGAAGAGAATGAGCGATACCTATCAACCGGAGACGCTGGCGGTGCGTGCGGGCGGAGTACAAAGCCAGTTCCACGAGCACAGCGAGGCATTGTTCCTGACGTCGAGTTTCACCTTCGACAATGCGGAGCAGGCGGCCAAGCGCTTCATCGGCGAAGAGCCGGGCAACATCTACGCGCGCTTCACCAATCCCACCGTGACGATGTTCGAAGAACGCTTGGCTGCGCTGGAAGGTGCCGAGCAGTGCGTGGCGGTGGCATCCGGCATGGCCGCCATCCTGGCGACCTGTATGGGGCTGCTGAAAGCGGGCGACCATATCGTTGCCTCGCGCAGCCTGTTCGGTGCCACCATCAACACCTTCAACAACTACTTCAAAAAGTTCGGTGTGGAGACCACCTATGTCTCCGCCACCGATGTGGCCGAGTGGCAGGCGGCGGTGCGCCCGAACACGAAACTGTTCTTCCTGGAGACGCCGTCGAATCCGCTGACCGAGATCTCCGATATCGCGGCGATCGCTGCTGTGGCCAAAGGCTGCGGTGCCTTGCTGGCGGTGGACAACTGTTTCTGCACGCCCATCCTGCAACGCCCGTTGGAACTGGGTGCGGACATCGTGATCCATTCCGCCACCAAATACATCGACGGTCAGGGCCGTGTGCTGGGCGGTGCGGTGCTGGGCAGCAAGAAACTGATGGAGCCGGTGTACGGCTTCCTGCGCACCACGGGGCCGACCATGAGTGCGTTCAACGCCTGGGTGTTCCTTAAAGGCCTGGAGACGCTCAAGCTGCGCATGGACGCGCACTCGGCCTCCGCGCTGCAACTGGCGCAATGGCTGGAGAAGCAGCCCAGCGTGGCGCGCGTGTTCTACCCCGGTCTGAAGTCGCATCCGCAACATGCGCTGGCGATGAAACAGCAGAAGACCGGCGGCGGCATCGTCGCGTTCGAGGTGAAGGGTGGAAAGGCAGAGGCCTGGAAGGTGATCGACAACACGAAGCTACTTTCCATCACCGCCAATCTGGGCGATACCAAGACCACCATCACCCATCCGGCATCGACCACGCATGCACGCATTACACCGGAAGCGCGTGCGGCGGCAGGCATCACGGAAGGTCTTATCCGCATCGGGGTGGGGCTGGAAGCGGTCATCGATATCCAGAACGATCTGGCGCGGGGGTTGTGATATGAGACGAGCCAGGAAAAGAGCTGCACGCCCGGTCGTTGCCGGCGCACCTGAATCCAGTGGCCTGCTGGCGCGGCAGGTCGGAGAAGCGCTCGTGGCGCACGGCATGACGCTGGTGACGGCGGAATCCTGCACCGGCGGCGGCGTCGCGCAGGCGGTCACCCGCATCTCGGGCAGTTCGGCCTGGTTCGACCGCGGTTTCGTGACCTACTCGAATGAATCCAAGGAAGAGATGCTGGGCGTATCGCCCGAGACATTGGAACAACACGGCGCGGTGAGCGAGCCGACCGTGCGCGAAATGGCCGACGGAGCGTTGCAGTACAGCCGCGCGCAAGTGGCATTGTCGGTCAGTGGTATCGCCGGGCCCACCGGCGGTACGCCGGAGAAGCCGGTCGGCATGGTCTGGTTCGCTTGGGCGAGCGGCGATAACGTGCAGACGGCCTGTCATCAACTCTCCGGAGATCGCGACGCTATTCGCGCCAAATCGGTGCAAATCTCCCTGCAGGGTGTGATCAACATGTTGAATAACATCATAAAAACAGCATAGAGCAAAAAGAGAACGAACGTTCTGTACAAGTCGAAATTGTTGTGCCACAATCCGCCCCATCGAATTTTTGAAAGGGGAACAAAATGGATGACAACAAGAGCAAGGCACTCGCAGCGGCACTGAGCCAGATCGAAAAACAATTCGGCAAGGGCTCCATCATGCGCCTCGGCGAGAGCGAGGTCGGCAAGGACATCCAGGTCGTCTCCACCGGTTCGCTGGGTCTGGACATCGCATTGGGCGTCGGCGGTTTGCCGCGCGGCCGCGTCATCGAGATCTACGGTCCGGAGTCCTCCGGCAAAACCACCCTTACCCTGCAAGTCATCGCCGAGATGCAAAAACTGGGCGGTACCGCCGCCTTCATCGACGCGGAACACGCGCTCGACCCGGGCTATGCCAAGAAACTGGGCGTGAAAGTGGAAGACCTGCTCATCTCGCAACCGGACAACGGCGAACAGGCGCTGGAGATCGTCGACATGCTGGTGCGCTCGGGCTCGGTGGATGTGGTGGTGGTCGACTCCGTCGCCGCGCTGACGCCCAAGGCCGAGATCGAAGGCGAAATGGGCGATGCACAGATGGGCCTGCATGCCCGCCTGATGTCGCAAGCCTTGCGCAAACTCACCGCCAACATCAACCGCTCCAACACCATGGTCATCTTCATCAACCAGATCCGCATGAAGATCGGCGTGATGTTCGGCAACCCCGAGACCACCACCGGCGGCAACGCGCTCAAATTCTACGCCTCCGTGCGCATGGACATCCGCCGCACCGGCGCGATCAAGAAGGGCGACGAAGTCATCGGCAACGAGACCCGCGTCAAAGTGGTCAAGAACAAGGTCGCACCCCCGTTCAAGGAAGCCAACTTCGACATCCTCTACGGAGAAGGCATCTCGCGCGAAGGCGAGATCATCGAACTGGGTGTACTGCACAAACTGGTCGAGAAGTCGGGTGCCTGGTATGCCTACAACGGCGAGAAGATCGGCCAGGGCAAAGACAACGCGCGCGAATTCCTCAAGAACAACCCGGTAATCGCCGCCGAGATCGAGAACAAAGTGCGCGCGGCGCTCGGCATCGCCGCCATGGGCACCAGTGAAATCGCGGAAGAAGCCTGAGTTAAGCCTGCGCGTCCGCGCCATGCGGTATCTGGCGCGGCGCGAGCATAGCCGGGTCGAACTGCACGGCAAGCTGTTGCCTTATGTGCAGGAAGGCGAAGACCTCAATGCCGTGCTGGACGAGTTGGAGAGAAAGAACTGGCTCTCCGATGCGCGCGCCGCCACGTTGCTGGTGGACAGCAAGCGCGGTCGCTTCGGCACCCAGCGCATCGCCCATGAACTGCGCCAGAAAGGCATTGCCGAGAACCTGATCGCCGATGCTATCCCCAAATTGAAAGAAACCGAACTGGATGCAGCCAGAGAAGTCTGGCAGCGAAAGTTCGGTACTGCTCCCCAGGATGCCAAGGAAAAAGCCAAACAAGTGCGGTTCCTGCAATCGCGAGGTTTCTCCTTGGAGGTGATCTTTTCAGTACTGCGCAATCTGGGCGTTGCGGAGGAAGACTGAGCCTCCTTGCCGGGTGAGCGGCCAATCCTGTCATGGTATGATGCGCGCCTTGTCCAGCCTGTCTGGAACGTGACTTTAGAGCTCAGGGTGCATCATGAAAAGCAGTGAAATCCGCCAGAAATTCCTCGATTATTTCGCCTCCAAAGGCCATGCCGTAGTCGCCTCCAGTTCGCTGGTCCCGCATGAGGACCCGACGCTGTTGTTCACCAATGCCGGCATGAACCAGTTCAAGGACGTGTTCCTCGGCTTCGACAAGCGTCCCTATACCCGTGCCGCTTCTTCGCAGAAATGTGTGCGCGCCGGCGGCAAGCACAACGACTTGGAGAACGTCGGCTACACCGCACGTCACCACACCTTCTTCGAGATGTTGGGCAACTTCAGCTTCGGCGACTACTTCAAGCGCGATGCGATCAAGTACGCGTGGGAACTGCTCACCGAAGTGTTCAAGCTCCCTAAGGACAAGCTCTACGTCACCGTGTATGCCGAGGATGATGAGGCCTATGACATCTGGACGAAGGAGATGGGTCTGACGCCGGATCGCGTGATCCGCATCGGCGACAATAAGGGCGCGCGCTACGCCTCAGACAACTTCTGGATGATGGGCGACACCGGCCCGTGCGGTCCCTGCACCGAGATCTTCTACGACCACGGCGCGCATATTCCCGGCGGACTGCCCGGCACTCCCGAGGAAGACGGCGACCGTTACATCGAGATCTGGAACAACGTGTTCATGCAGTTCAACCGCGACGAGGCCGGCGTGATGCATCCGCTGCCCAAGCCTTCCGTCGACACCGGCATGGGGCTGGAGCGCATCTCGGCGGTGTTGCAGCATGTGCATGCCAACTACGAGATCGACCTGTTCCAGGCGCTAATCAAGGCCGCCGCGCGCGAGACGAAGCAGAGCAACCTCGACCAGCCCAGCCTGCGCGTGCTGGCCGACCACATCCGTGCCTGCTCCTTCCTGATCGCCGACGGCGTGATCCCCGGCAACGAAGGTCGCGGCTATGTGCTGCGCCGCATCATCCGCCGCGCGATCCGCCACGGTTACAAGCTGGGCGCACGCGAGGCATTTTTCTACAAGATGGTGCCTGATCTGGTGGAGCAGATGGGCGGCGCTTATCCCGAACTGGTCGCCGAGCATGCACGTGTGAAGGGTATCCTCAAGCTGGAAGAGGAGCGCTTCTTTGCCACCATCGAGCATGGCATGGCGATTCTCGAAGCCGAACTGGCCGAGATGGACAAGGCGGGCAACAAGGTATTCAACGGCGAGACGGCGTTCAAACTGCACGACACCTACGGCTTCCCGCTCGACCTGACTGCCGACATCTGCCGCGAGCGCAATGTTACGGTGGACGATGCCGCGTTCAACGCCGCGATGGCACGCCAGAAGGAACAGGCGCGCGCGGCGGGCAAGTTCAAGATGGCCGCGAACCTCGAATATTCCGGTCCTGCGACCACTTTCCACGGTTACGACACGCTGGAACACAAGGGCAACATCCTCGCCTTGTACAAGGACGGCACCGAAGTGAACGAACTGGTCGAAGGCGACCTGGGTGTGGTGGTGCTGGACGATACCCCGTTCTATGCCGAATCCGGCGGTCAGGTCGGCGACAGCGGCGAATTGCGCAGCGTGCATGGCATCTTCGCGGTGGAAGACACGCAGAAGATTCAGGCCGCCGTGTTCGGCCACCACGGTGTGGTGAAGACCGGCAAACTCTCAGTGGGCAACGGCGTCGCCGCGAAGGTGGATGTGGCGGCACGCAGCCGCACCATGCGCAACCACAGCGCCACGCACCTCATGCACAAGGCCTTGCGCGAAGTGCTGGGTACGCATGTGCAGCAAAAAGGTTCGCAGGTGGATGCCGACAAGACGCGCTTCGACTTCGTCCATACGCAGCCGATGACGGATGCCGAGATACGCAAAGTGGAAGCCATCGTGAACGCGGAGATTCTCGCCAATGCCGAATGCCAGTCGCGTGTGATGGCGATCGACGATGCGCAGAAGACCGGCGCGATGATGCTGTTCGGCGAGAAATACGGCGATGTGGTGCGTGTACTGAATATCGGTTCATCCATCGAACTCTGCGGCGGAACGCACGTGCAGCGCACCGGCGATGTCGGCCTGTTCAAGATCGTGGCGGAGAGCGGTGTGGCTGCAGGTGTTCGTCGTGTCGAAGCGGTGACCGGGGAAGGTGCGCTGGCGCTGGTGCAACAACAGGAACAGCAATTGCAGCAAGTGGCCGATGCCGTGAAGGCGCAGCCACAGGAGGCCGCCGCACGTGTCGGACAGATCCTCGACAACGTGAAGTCGCTGGAAAAAGAACTGGCAGCCTTGAAATCCAAACTTGCCTCTGCTCAGGGCGATGAACTGGTCGCGCAGGCGCAGGACATCAACGGCGTGAAGGTGCTCGCCGCCAAGCTGGAAGGTGCGGATGCGGCAACCTTGCGCGAGACGCTGGACAAGCTGAAGGACAAGCTCAAGTCCGCCGTGATCCTGCTGGCTGCGGTGAGCGACGGCAAGGTCAGTCTGATCGCGGGCGTGACTGCGGATGCCACAGCCAAGGTGAAAGCGGGCGAACTGGTCAACTTCGTTGCCCAGCAAGTCGGCGGCAAAGGCGGCGGCAGGCCGGACATGGCGCAAGCAGGCGGCACGCAACCGGAACACTTGGCAACCGCACTGGCCTCAGTTTCAAATTGGGTGAAAGCGAAGTTGCAGGAAAGGTGAGTCCGGCCTCGCTAACTGCGCCCGCACCGGAGCGACTACGTCGCCACCGCACCAAAGACAGGCAATCTACTGCTTCGCTACGCTCGTGCAGAATTGACACTGTCGCAGCAGTACCGGACATGGCGCGAGCAGGCGGCACGCAACCGGAAAATCCGGCAGCCGCATTGGCCTCGGTTCCGGCTAGGGCGAATCCATGCATTGGTCGAAAAGGGCATGAATCTCTTGTGTATTCGGTGTTTAACCTGGTTGCCAAGCCGCGCATCGCTAGTGTAGGGTTGCATACAGGCGTGGGATGACGCTGTATGTTGCGGCGATTCCCGGAAATTCTGAAGGCGAAGCGGGCGATGCTCAGACAAGAGAACGAAACGATACTGCTGGTGGAAGACGGCGAAGCTGAAGTACTCTTGGTGCAGCAGGCAGTAGCCAGTTGTCCGGGCGGGCTGCATCTCACCGTGGTGCGCGACACGGCAGAGGCGCTGGATTGGCTGAACGACACCGCCCGACGCGGCTATGCGATGCCGCGCCTGATCCTCCTCGATCTGAAACTTCCCAAACTGGCCGGCCTTGCCGTGCTGCGCACCCTGCGCATGGATGTACGCCTGCAGGATGTGCCCATCGTCGTGTTTTCCGAACTGCATGAACCCTCGGACGTGGTACTGAGTTACCAGATCGGTGCCAACAGTTTCGTCAAGAAGCCGACCAATCTGGGGGAGTTCACCCAGCTCTTGCGCGAACTGAGCGAGCTCGGCTGGCTGAGCGGCAATGGTTTGAAGAAGTCGTATCCCCAATCCATACCGTTATGAGCGAACTGCGCGTATTGTTTGCTGCGATCACAGCGGACAATGCGGCGAGGATCATCGCGCATCTGAAAAATGATGGCGCGGATCCGGTCCACTCCAGAGTAGACACCCAAGTCGATCTTGATGCGGCGTTACAACAGCGCTGGGATGTTTTGCTGCTCGATCATGCTGAGGGGCTGACGGCCGAACAGGCGATCGAATCCCTGCGCAGCCGCGATCTGGATCTCCCGGCCATCCTGGTCGGCGAAGCTGGCATGCTGCCCGGGCTGGCGGAGGCCATGAATCTTGGTGCGCGCGACAGCCTGGCCTTCGATCAACTGGATCGTCTGCTGCCGAGCATTCAGCGCGAGATGCTCTCGGCTCTCATCCGCAGCAATCTGCGCGAACAGATCGTGACGGACTACCTGATGCAGGAGATCGACCAGCTCATTCTGCTCGGTTACGACCTGCCGGCGCTGAACCACCGTATCTGCAGTCGCATGGTGGAATTGTTCGATCTCAAGCTGGTCTGGATCGGTGCCAAGATGCCGGACGGGTGTGTCGAGGTCATTGCTTCGGCAGGCGAGTCGGAATATCTGAAGAACATCAATGTGCGCTGGGATGACACCCCGCAAGGTCAGGGGATAGGTGCGGTGATCCGCTCGAACAAACCGATGACGCTGACCTCGGATTCGCCGCGCTTCGCCGTTTGGCGCGAGCGCGCGGAGCAATTCGGCATGCGCGGCATGCTGGGGATGCCGCTGGGCTTCAAGGGGGAGGTCATCGGTTCGCTGGTGATGTATTCGGCGCGCGAGGATGCGTTCGACAAGTTGACGGTCGGTCGCCTCTCTGCTTTTGCCGGACGTGTCACGGTGGCGATGCTGGGCGCGCAGGAGCAGCAGGAATTGCGCCTGATGCATGCGGCGATGAGCAATGCCTCGAACGGCATGTTCATCAGCCATCGCGACGGAACCATCGAATGGCTGAACGAGGCACTGAGCCGATTCAGCGGTTTTACGGCGGAAGAGATCATCGGCTCCAATCCCCGGATCTTCAATTCCGGTCGGCACGACGCGCAGTTCTGGAGCGACATGTGGTCGACGCTGCTGAAGGGCGAAGCCTGGCGCGGGGATGTGGTTAACCTAAACAAGGCCGGCGAACTTTATACCGTGGCGCAAAGCATCTCGCCGCTGTTCAATGCACAAGGCGAGCTGACGCATTTTCTGGCGGTGCAGCAGGATATCTCGGAGAAGAAGCGGCTGGAGGAGGAGATCCATTATCTGGCCTACCACGATCCGCTGACGCATCTGCCCAACCGCATGTTGTTCCGTGACCGCGTGCAGCAGGCGCTTGCGCAGGCGCAACGCATGCAGGGAAAACTGGCGGTCATGTTCATCGACTTGGACGGATTCAAATCGGTGAACGACATGCACGGACACAACAGCGGCGACAGTCTGCTGGAACAGGCGGCGGAACGGATGCGATCATGCGTGCGGGCGGGAGATACCGTGGCACGCCTGGGCGGTGACGAGTTCACCGTGTTGTTGCGCGATGTCGGGGATACAGGGAATATCAGGCGCGTGGCGCAGAAGCTGCTCGATATCGCAGTGCGGCCTTATGACGTGGGCCGCAGCGAACCCGCTTCGGTGTCCTTCAGTATCGGTATCAGCGTGTATCCCGAAGACGGCGACGACTTCGATGCTTTGCTCTCACACGCCGACCAGGCGATGTACGAAGCGAAGCAGGGCGGCAAGAACCGCTATGCCTTTTACTCGGAACAAGACTAGAACGGCAGCGTCAGATCAGGTGCTGCGCCCAGCAACACCTTCCTGAAGTCATCCTGGATACGCCCCAGCGCGGCAGCATCGTCCGCTTCAAAACGCAGCACGATCACCGGTGTGGTATTGGACGGACGCATCAGGCCAAAGCCGTCGGCATACTCCACGCGCAGCCCGTCGATGGTGATGATGTCTTTGGCATCGCTGAAACGGGCTTCTTTTTGCAGGCGCGCGATCAGGCTATGGTTCACGCCTTCTGCAGTATGTATGTGCAACTCCGGCGTGCACACCGCATCCGGCAGGGCGTTCAAGGTGGCGCTGGAATCGGCTACCTTGCTCAGTATCTCCAACAGGCGTGCACCGGCATAGAGGCCGTCGTCGAAGCCGTACCAGCGTTCCTTGAAGAACACATGGCCGCTCATCTCGCCCGCCAGCAATGCGCCCGTCTCGCGCATCTTGGCTTTGACCAGCGAGTGCCCGGTCTTCCATAAAGTGGGCTTGCCGCCGTGTTCGCGTATCCAGCTGAACAGATTGCGCGTGGACTTCACGTCGAAGATGATCTCGGCGCCCGCATTGCGGCCCAGCACATCGGCGGCGAACAGCATCAACTGGCGGTCGGGGAAGATGATCTTGCCGTCCTTGGTGACTACGCCCAGACGATCGCCGTCGCCGTCGAAGGCCAGTCCCAGTTCGCAGTCGTTGTCGCGCAGGGCGGCGATCAGATCTTGCAGATTGTGCGGATCGGACGGGTCTGGATGGTGGTTGGGAAAATGGCCGTCCACTTCGCAGAACAGTTCGGTGACGGTGCAACCGATGCCGCGATACAGCTTGGCAGCGAAATCGCCAGCCACGCCGTTGCCGCAGTCCACCGTGATATTGAGCGGGCGCGCCAGCCTGATATCGCCGATGATGCGCGCGAGGTATTCCGGCGCGATGTCGTATTGCGAGTAGCTGCCGTTACCGTGCGCGAGGTCGTCCTGTTCGATGCGCTGGCGCAGTTTCTGGATGGTGTCGCCGGACAGGGTTTCGCCTGCCAGCACCATTTTCAGGCCGTTGTAATCGGGCGGGTTGTGGCTGCCGGTGATCATCACCGCGCAATCGGTCTTGAGCTGGAAAGCGGCGAAGTAGGTCATCGGCGTGGCGACCATGCCGACATCGATGACGTTGATGCCGCTCTTCCGGATGCCGCGCGCCAGCGCTTTGGCGAAATCGGGGCCGGACAGGCGGCCATCGCGGCCGATGGCGATGCTGTGCTGTTTGCGCGCGACCGCTTCCGAGCCGATGGCGTGGCCGATGGATTCGACGATGTCGTTGGTCAGCGTCTTGCCGACGATGCCGCGAATGTCATAGGCCTTGAATATCTCTTTGGGGACGCTGGTCATGGTCTAGTTCTTTGGGTGGATCTGGATGTGTCGCGCAACGTCTTTCGGTGTGAGTTTGATCATGCAGTTGAAATGCCCCAGCGGGCACTCGCGCTTGAAGCACGGGCTGCACGATATATCGAGCTTGAGCACCTGCGCCTTGTCCGACAAGGGCGGCGTGAACTGCGGGCTGCTGGAGCCAAAGATCGCCAGCATAGGCCTGTCGAGTGCGGCAGCGATGTGCATCAGTCCCGAGTCGTTGCTGACCACCAGGTCGGCGCATGACAACAAGGCGATGGCTTCGCTAAGGTCGGTCACGCCGCACAGGTTGCGACAGGGTTCGTTGCCCAGCGCGACGATCTTGTCGGCGACCTCCTTGTCTTTGGGAGAGCCGACCAGCCATATGGCATAGCCCTGTGTGCGCAGATATTGCGCCAGCTCCGCGTAGTAGTGCGGGGGCCAGCGTTTTGCCGGGCCGTATTCGGCGCCGGGGCAGAATACGGCGACGGGCTGCTCCAGTGTCAGACCGAATTTGGCCAACGTCGCCGCACGCTGATCATCGCTTGTCTGCAGCAAGGGGGAAGGGAGAGGGCGCACGATGTCTTCGTTCGCAGCCTCGGCGAGACAGGCGAAACGCTCGACCATCAGCGGCCATCTTTTCTTGTCCAGTCGGCGCGCGTCGTTGAGCAGGCCGTATCTCATCTCGCCGCTGAAGCCGGTGCGCAACGGGATGCGGGCATAGGCGGGAACCAGTGCCGACTTCCAGGAGTTGGGCAGCACGATGGCCTGATTGTAGCCGGATGCGCGCAGTTGCAGTCCCAGACGGCGGCGGGCGAGCAGACCGAACATGCCGTGCGGGAAAGGGTTGATGATGACATCGTTCACCTCGGGCATCTGGCGCAATAGCTTTTCCGTCCAGGGCGGAGCCAGTACGTCGATGCGTACACCCGGATGGCGCTGATGCAGGCGATGCAGCATGGGCTGCATCAGCATGCAGTCGCCGACCCAACTGGGCGCGATGACGAGGATCTTTTGCATCAGGTTTGTGCTGGCAGGATGTTAGTGGTGGCCGCGCGGCAACTCGCCTTTGAACTTGTACAGCGTGCCGCAATACGGGCAGCGCGCTTCACCCAGCTTGTCCACCGGAATGGCGACGCGCGGATGCGCGCTCCACAGGCTGACCGCCGGGGTCGGGCAGAACAGCGGCAAAGCTTCTGCGGTGACTTCGACGTAACGCGCAGTGTTATTCTCATTGGACATGCTCTCTCCCGGTATCGTTTTATACGTGTGCCAGCCAGTTGGCGTATTTCGGATTCTTGCCGCCGACGATGTCGAAGAAGGCCGCCTGCAGTTTGGTCGTGACCGGACCGCGACTGCCGATGCCGATGGTGCGGTTGTCCAGTTCGCGGATCGGCGTCACTTCGGCGGCGGTGCCGGTGAAGAACGCTTCCTCCGCGCAATACACCTCGTCGCGGGTGATGCGCTTCTCGATCAGTTCCAGCCCCATGTCCTTCGCCAGCGTGACGATGGAGTCGCGCGTGATGCCTTCCAGGCAGGAGGTCAGGTCAGGGGTATAGAGCTTGCCCTTCTTCACGATGAAGATGTTCTCGCCCGCGCCTTCGGCGACGTAACCGTCCACATCCAGCAGCAGCGCCTCGTCGTAGCCGTCATGCGCCACTTCCTGGTGCGCCAGGATGGAGTTGGTGTAGGTGCCGACCGATTTGGAACGGCACATGTTGATGTTGACGTGATGGCGGGTGAAGCTGGAGGTCTTCACACGGATACCCTTGGCCATGCCTTCCTCGCCCAGATACGCGCCCCACGGCCATGCCGCGACGGCGACGTGCACGCTGATCGCGGTGGCGGCGATGCCCATCGCCTCGGAACCGTAGAACACGATGGGGCGGATGTAGCAGGACTCCAGCTTGTTGGTGCGCACCACTTCCTTTTGCGCTTCCATGAGTGTGGCCTTGTCGTACGGCATCTTCATCTTGAAGATGTAGGCCGAGTTGAACAAACGGTCGGTATGTTCCTGGAGACGGAATATCGCTGTTCCCTTTGTGGTCTTGTATGCCCGCACCCCCTCGAACACGCCCATGCCGTAATGCAGCGTATGGGTGAGCACGTGGGTGGTGGCTTCGCGCCAGGGTACGAGCTTGCCGTCGTACCAGATGAAGCCGTCGCGGTCGGACATGGACATGGTGATTTCCCTTGATGAATGAGGTTGCGAAGGGCGTGATTCTAGCCTTTCCCGGACACTTTATGAAGCGCCGGCATGCACGATGGATGTCTGGCAGCGGGGTGTCGGGCTGGAAATATAGGCCGTTTGGCATATTTTCTTTGTCTGCGGTTCATGTAATGATTCGCATCAGATTGATTTGTGAAGAGTTGCACGACTGGGGGGCTGTATGGTGGAGGGGAAACGGTTGCCGGAGATCGGTGCCGAGGTCATGGACAGTCAAGAGGTCAAGCTGCGCAAGAGTTTGCTGATCTTCGCCAGCGCCTTCATGACGTTCGCAGTGATGCTGTGGCTGGCCATCTACTGGATGATGGGCTTGAACTTCTCCAGCAACGTGCCGCTCGGCTATCAGGCGATCTCCGTCGGTTCGCTGATCTACTACATGCGCTCGCGCAATTTTGAGGTCTTTCGTTTCATCCAGCTCACCCTGTTCCTGTTCGCTCCCTTCATCATGCAATGGAGCATCGGCAGCTCGGTCACTTCCAGCGGCGTGGCTTTGTGGGCACTGCTGGCGCCGATCGGCGCGCTGGTGGTGTCGACCTGGCGCGAGTCCGTTCCGTGGTTCTTCGCCTACATCGTGCTGACGGCGGTGTCCGGCTTCTTCGACTACTACTTGGGCGCGGGCACGGCGACCGGCATCCCGATGAACACCATCGGCATGTTCTTCGCGCTCAACTTCGCGGCGATGTCCTCCATCCTGTATTTCCTGGTGCGCTATTTCGTCATCGAGACCGAGAAGATCAAGACCCAGCTCGACCAGCAGCATGCCTTGCTGGCCGAAGAGCAGAAGAAATCGGAGCGCGTGCTGTTCAATGTGCTGCCTTCCAACATCGCCGAACGCCTGAAGAACAATCAGGGTCTGATCGCCGACGGCTACGCCGACGTCACCGTGATGTTCGCCGATCTGGTGAACTTCACCCAGCTGACCGAGCAGATGTCGCCCGAGCAGATGGTCGGACTGCTCAATACGGTTTTTTCCGGTTTCGATGAACTTTCCGAGAAGTACGGCCTGGAGAAGATCAAGACCATAGGCGACGCCTACATGGTGGTGGGGGGCTTGTCGCGGGAGCGGCCGGAGTATGTGGAAGATATGGCGAACATGGCCATGGAGATGCTCGAGTTCGTCTCGAAACATCCGGCGCTGGTCAGACGCGATCTGGGCATCCACATCGGCATCGCGACCGGCCCGGTGGTCGCCGGTGTGATCGGCACCAAGCGTTTCATCTACGACCTGTGGGGCGATACGGTGAACATCGCCAGCCGCCTCACCGACGATGCCAAGCACGGCCATATCCTCACCGACAAGCTGACCTACAACCGTCTGCGCCAGGAATTCCTGTTCGAGCCGCCCAACGTGCTCAACGTCAAGGGTAAGGGCGAGATGGTCTCCTACCGATTGGTCGGGCGTATCGGACACAGCAGCGGCAAGGTCTATCATTTGCCCACATCCGACTCGTCGGTCTCCAACTAAGGTCGTTCCAGCAATTCTTTCCAGAGCATTTGTACTGCGGCGGTATCCAGCTGCCCTTGCTCGATGCGGCAGGCTGCCTGGTTGTTCAGCCGCATCTGATGCTGCAGGCGGCGCAACTCACGGTAGGTCTCGCGTGTTTTCCCGCTGGCTTCCGCATCGATCAACCCCAGGCTGGCGGCACTTGTCAGCAGGGCAAGATTGCCGCTGTTGGCGGTGAGCTCCGCGTGGGCCGCAGCATGCGCGAGCACCAGGAATTGCACCATGAATTCGATGTCCACCATGCCGCCCTTGTCGTGCTTGATGTCGAACAACGCGGTCTTGTTCGGGTGGCCGTCGTGCATCTTCCGGCGCATCTCCAGCACATCCTGCCTGAGCTTGCCCGGTTCGCGCGGCAGACGCAGCACCTCGTTGCGGATACGTTCGAACTGCGCACCCACTGCGGCATCGCCGGCACAGTAACGGGCGCGCGTCAGCGCCTGATGCTCCCAGACCCAGGCGTGCTGGCGCTGGTATTCGTCGAACGCCTCTATCGAACTCACCAGCAAACCGCTCTCGCCGTTGGGGCGCAGGCGCAGGTCGACTTCATACAGGCGGCCGGACGAAGTGTGACTGGAAAGCATGGTGTTCATGCGTTGCGCCAGGCGCGCATAGATCTCGCCCGCTTCGGGGTGGTTGTCGTTATAGAGGAAAACCAGGTCTAGGTCGGAGGCGTAGCCCAGTTCGCGCCCGCCCAGTTTGCCGTAAGCGATGACGGCAAACTGCGGCTGTTCGCGGTGCTTCTTGCGTGCGTCGCGCCAACACAGGCGCAGCACATGGCGCAGGATGAGGTCGGCGAGGTCGCTCAAATGGTCGCTGAGTTTCTCCAGCGGCAGCAGTCCCTGCAGATCCATCGCCAGCAGGTGGAAGGTCTGCGCCTGCTGGAACTGGCGTAGCGCGTCCATCTCGCGCTCGATGTCGCCGACATGGGCTTCCAACTGGCTGGCGAGCTGTGCATCCAGCGCGACCCAGTCCGGCGCGACATACAGCTCGCGCGCATCCAGCAACTCATCGAGCAGGATGGGGTGCTGCGTCAGGAAATCTCCCGCCCAGGCGCTGGCGGCCAGCAGCCGCACCAGACGCGGCAGCGCTTGCGGGTATTCGGCGAGGAAGGCGAGATAGGAGGCGCGGCGGGCGATGGCTTCGAGCAGGACGAGCGTGCGGCGCAATGCATCGTCGCAATTGGCGCTTGCGGCGCAAAGTTCGGCGATGCGGGGCAGCAAAATATCCATGCGCTGGCGGCTGAGTTCCGGCAGTTGGCGATAGCGGTTGCCGTCGCGGAATTGCAGCAGCATCTCGGCCAGACTCGCGGCCTCGCGGAAACCCAGTCCGGAGAGCGCGGCAACGAACTCGTCTGCTGTGGAGTCCTCCCGCCACCAGGTGCCGCTGCCGTTCTCCTGCTTCACGCCGAAGACGGTATCGAACTGCTGGCTGACGAATTCGCGCAGCGGTGCGAGCGCGGCGAGCAGCTTGTCGTAGTCGGCATAACCCATCGCGGCGGCGACGACGGCCTGTTGTTCGGTTTTCTCCGGCAACTCCTGGGTCTGCTGGTCGTCGAGGTATTGCAGGCGGTGTTCGAGGTTGCGCAGGAAGATATAACTTTCATCCAGGCGTGCCACGACCTTTTCTTTCAGTTCGCCGTTGAGCGCCAGTTGGCGCAACACCAGTTGCGTGGGGCGAATGCGCAGCGCGGCTTCGCGACCGCCGCGTATCAGCTGGAACACCTGCGCGATGAATTCGATCTCGCGGATGCCGCCCGGACCGAGCTTGATGTTGTTGTGACGCTCGCGGCGAGCCACTTCGCTGCGTATCTGTGCATGCAGCTTGCGCATCGACTCGAAGGCGCCAAAATCCAGATATTTGCGGAACACGAACGGCTGCGCGAGTTTCTCCAATTCTTGTGCCGCGGGTGTGTCTGCGGGCGAGACGACGCGCGCCTTGATCCAGGCATAGCGTTCCCATTCGCGGCCCTGCGCCACCAGGTATTCCTCCAGCGCGGCGAAGCTCATCACCAGCGGGCCGCTGTCACCGTAGGGGCGCAGACGCATATCCACGCGGAACACATAGCCGTCGGCGGTGAGGTCGTTGATGAGTGCGATGAGCTTGCGCCCGAGGCGGCTGAAGAACTCGTGGTTTCCCAATGTGCGCGCACCGTCGGTCTCGCCGTCTTCGGGATAGACGAAGATCAGATCGATGTCGGAAGAGACATTCAGTTCGCCACCGCCCAGCTTGCCCATGCCGATCACCAGCAGTTCCTGCGGCGCACAGCTCTCGGTGCCGACAGGCTGGCCGAACTGTTCGACCATGGAGCGCATGACCTGGCTCTGCGCACGCCGTATGGATATCTCGGCGAGTGCGGTCATGCTGCGCATCACTTCGCCGAGATCGGACAAGCCGTTGAGGTCGCGCGTCAGCACGTGCGCCATCACTCGTTTGCGCAGGCTGCGCAACGCGCGCGACAACTGTTCCTCATCATCGGCGGGGATGGCATCCGACCAATCGCGCATCACCTTGCCGTCGCAAGGTGTGCGGTGATGCTCGCGCAACCAGTCCGCCAACACCGGTTCGGCATTCAGCAGGCGGTCGAGATAATGGCTGCAATGTCTGGCGTGCCGCACCAGGTCGTCGAAATCGCCGGAAGAACGGGGGTTTGCGGTATTCATGTCGGGGGCTTCGGGTTAAAATGCAGGCACTGTTTATTCCACCGCATTATAGGTTCTCCATGCGCCGCTTGCCCCACAACTTCATGCCGTCGTTCACCGCGCAGACACAATGCTGAAAGACTCCTTATTCCTGGCTTGGCGCGGTCTGGGGCGCATGACGCGCCTGTCGCTCGAGTTGCTGCTGATACTGGCTTTCGCCGGTGCGTTGCTGGTGCTGACCCTGCGTTATCGCATTCTGCCCGACATCGAGCGTTATCACGATGACATCACCCTTGCCGCCGTCATGGCGATCGGCCAGCCGCTGACCATCGGCAAGATCGAGGCGGACTGGGACGGTTTGCGTCCGCGCTTGCTGTTGTCCGATGTGAGGATACTGGACGCACAGGGGCAGGTCGCCCTGAGCCTGCCGCGTATCGAGAACACGGTGGCCTGGACGAGCTTGCCCACGGCGGAGTTGCGTTTCCACAGCCTGCTGATCGACAGTCCCGATCTGTCGGTGCGGCGCGATGCGCTGGGGCGCTGGTATGTGGCCGGTATCGCATTGGGGGCGCCGTCTGCGGAAGACCAGGGTAGCGCCGACTGGCTGCTGCATCAATCCAGCATGGTCATTCGAAACGGGCGCATCAGCTGGCTGGACGAATCGCGCGGGGCACCGCTACTGGAACTGGAGCAGGTCGATCTGAACATCGAGAACCGGCACGGGCGCCACCGTTTCGCGTTGCGCGCATCCCCGCCGGAGAAGTTGGCCTCCCGCCTGGATGTGCGCGGCGGTTTCTACGGCGACAGCTTTGCCGATATGAGCGACTGGCAGGGGCAGCTTTACACCCAGCTTGACTATGCCAACGTGCCGGCATGGAAACCCTGGGTGACGCTGCCGAAGATATTCAAGCGCGGTCAGGGTGCGTTGCGGATGTGGCTGGGTTTCGAAGAGGGACAGGTGCGCAGTCTGGATGCGGATGTCGCGCTGGCCAGCGTACGCGCGCGTTTGTCCGAGGAACTGCCGCAACTCGACCTGAGCGAGTTGCGCGGGCGTATCGGCTGGCGTGCCACCGAGCGCGGCTTCGAGGTCTCCACGAAACGTCTGGCCCTGCAGATGCGCGACGGTTTCAAATTGAAACCGACCGACTTCTATCTGCGGCTGGCAGATGAAGAAGATGGACAGTACGGTTCCGGCGAACTGCGGGCGAATGCACTGGATCTGGATGAGCTGGGTATTCTGGCTTCATATCTTCCGTTGGGAGACGCACTGAAACAAAAGGTCGTTGAGGCATCACCGCAAGGACGGGTCAGCGGGCTGGATGTGCAGTGGCGTAACCGCGCCGACGATTCCCTGCGTTTCGACGTGAAAGCCAGATTCGACGGACTGGCGCTGTACCGGGTCGGAGACCGCCCCGGTTTCTCCGGTTTGAGCGGGGAGTTGGACGGCGGCGACAACGGCGGCTCGATCAGGCTCGATAGCCGCAAGTTCACGCTCGACGCGCCGCAATTGTTTTCCGAACCGGTCGCGTTCGACACGCTCACCGCCCAACTCGGCTGGCAGCGCAATTCGCGCGGGCTGGAGTTCAAGCTCGGCAATGTGGCTCTCGCCAATGCCGATCTCGCCGGAACGATCTACGGCAGTTACCAGACCGAGGTGAAAGGGCCCGGCTCGGTGGATGCCACGGTCGACATGAAGCGCGTCGCCGTGAAGATGACCGCGCGGTATACGCCCGTACCGGCGGTGAACAAGGAGACGCGCGACTGGCTGCAAGCCGCCTTGCAGGGCGGACAGGCGGACAAGTTCCGTGTGCGGCTGCGCGGCGACCTGCGCGATTTCCCGTTCGTCGGCAACGAGCGCGGCATCTTCCGACTGGAAGCGCGCGCCAGGGGCGTGGTGATGGAGTTCGTCGAGGGATGGCCGCGCCTCGAAGATGCGCAGACCCAGTTGCTGATCGAGGGCAAGAAGCTGGAGATCAATGCGGTGACGGCCACGACCGCCGGAGCGCAACTGCAGAACGTCAAGGTGAGCATCCCCGATCTGCTGGACAACAATCTGGTCCTTCTCGTGCGCGGCGAGGCGGTGGATTCGACGCAGCGCTGTCTGGACTATATCGTGAAGAGTCCGGTCAACGGATATCTGGACGGTTTCACCGAGGGGGTCAAGGCGCGCGGCGACGGCAAACTGAATCTACAGCTGGATATTCCGCTCACCGGCGATGCGCCGGTCAAGGTGCGCGGCGATTACCACTTCGCGAACAACGAAGTCGATCTCGGCCAGAACGTGCCGCTGCTGCGGAACGTGAACGGCATCCTGCTGTTCACCGAAGCGTCGGTGAATGCGGGCGACATAGTCGCGCAGATACTCGGCGGCGCGGCGCATCTGACCGTGACGAGCGAACAGGGCGCGCTGGTGACCAAGGCGCGGGGCCGGCTCGATCTGGATAATCTGAACCGCTTGTCGCCGCATCCGCTGTGGAGCCGGGTGCACGGCAACACCGACTGGACTGCGAATATCCGCGTGCAGGACAAGTTGGTCGATGTCGCGGTGGACTCGGAACTTCAGGGTATCGTGTCCGACTTGCCGATGCCTTTGGCCAAACGTGCCGGAGAGCGTGTCACGATGCACTTTGCCCAGAAGAGTCTCAATTTGCGCCGGGAGATGCTGGAGCTGCGTTATGGCGACTTGCTCGATGCCAAACTGCTGCGCCAACAGGGAGCGGCGGGTGTCTGGAATATGCATCGCGGGCGCATCGCGTTCGGCGGGACGGGCGCGCAAGGCGGCAGGGACGGGATATGGGTCGTCGGCAAAGTGCCGCAGATCGGGCTGGAAGGGTGGAGCGGAGTCGGGCTGAGCACGGGGGGAGACAGCATGCTGCCCAATGTCGCGGGCATCGATGTGATGGTGGACAAACTGAGCGGATACGGCAGCACGGTGAATGCGCTCGACATCAAGGGCAGCGGGCGCAACGGCTTGTTGAGCCTGAGGCTGGCCTCGCGGGAATTGAACGGCGACGTGATCTGGCAACCCCAAGGCAACGGCAAGCTGCTGGGACGATTCAAGAGTGCGATGGTGGGCGAAGGTCCCGGAGATCCTGCCCAGGCAGTGAGAGAGGCTGCCGGAAAACGGGCGCCGACCGATAACAGCAGCTTCCCTGAAGTGGATGTCATCGTGGAGAAACTGAGCTACAAGGGGCGTCAACTCGGCAAACTTGAGATGGGGTTGAGCGAATCCGACGGCAACGTGCTGCTGGACGAACTGCGCCTGACCAACCCGGACGGCATGCTGAACATGACCGGCAAGTGGCAGGCTGCGCCCGAGCAGACCCAGATCAACCTGCGCGCGGATATCAGCGATGCCGGCAATATCCTGTCGCGCTCCGGTTACCCCGGCAGCCTCAAGGATGGCAGCGGCACACTGGAGAGCAACCTGTACTGGTCGGGGGCGCCGGATACGTTCAATATGAACAAATTGAACGGCATGCTGAACCTGAAGGTCGGCAAAGGACGCTTCCTCAAGGTCGATGCGGGGGCGGCAAAATTGCTCGGGGTGCTGAGTTTGCAGCGCGTCTCGCTCGATTTTACCGATGTGTTCGCCCAGGGCTTCCAGTTCGAGAGCATCACCGGCAACGCGCAGATCGTGAACGGCCTGCTGCTGACCGGCGATATGAAGCTCACCGGCGCGGCGGCCAAGGTCACCATGTCCGGCCAGATCGACATGAACCGCGAAACGCAGGATCTAAAGGTGAGGATATTGCCGTCCATCGGTGATAACGTGTCGCTGCTGTCTTTTGCCGCCGGACCGGTGGTCGGCGTGGGCGTGTTGCTGACCAACAAGATTTTGCGCGATCCGCTCGATAAGCTGGTGTCGATTGAATACAATGTCAGCGGAAGCTGGGCCGACCCCAAGGTGGAGAAGGTCAGCCAGGCCAAACCGGCTCAAACCGAAGCAATCCCGGCGGAATGATCCGGATCAAGTACCGTAATGCCCAACAACTGAACATTTGAAAGCCATAGACCATGTCCGATCCCGATAATACCCAGACCCGTATCGCCGCACAGCAGAACGCCTTCAAGGTCGCCGCCATCCAGATGGCCTCCGGCCCCAATGTCGAGGGCAACCTGAGCGAGGCGCGACGACTGGTGGCGAATGCCGCAGAACAGGGCGCCAAGCTGGTGGTGTTGCCGGAGTTCTTCGCCATCATGGGCATGACCGAACAGGACAAGGTGAAGGTGTGCGAAAAGCCGGGCGAAGGCCCGATCCAGCGCTTCCTCAGCGAAACCGCGCGCAAGCACAAGATATGGCTGATGGGTTCGCTGCCGCTGGTGGCGGGCACGCCGGACAAGGTGCGCAACAGCCTGCTGGTGTTCGACGAGACCGGAGCGCAGGTGGCGCGTTATGACAAGATCCATCTGTTCAATCTGACGCTGGGCAACGAAAGCTACAACGAGGCGCAGACCATCGAGGCGGGCGACAAGGTCGTCGTCGTGGACAGCCCGTTCGGCCGCATCGGTCTCGCGGTGTGCTACGACCTGCGCTTCCCCGAGATCTTCCGCGCCATGAAGGACGTCAACATCATCGTGCTGCCGTCCGCCTTCACCGCCACCACCGGCAAGGTGCACTGGGAGCCGCTGATCCGCGCGCGCGCCATCGAGAACCTGTCCTATGTCATCGCCGCCGCACAGGGGGGCTACCATGTGAGCGGCCGCGAGACCCACGGCCACAGCATGATCGTCGATCCCTGGGGGCGCATCATGGACGAGCTGCAGCGCGGTTCCGGCGTGGTCATCGCCGAAGTGAATCCGAGCTACCAGGCCAGCCTGCGCAAGAGCCTGCCCGCGCTGTCGCACCGCACCTTTTCCTGCGATAGATGAGTTCAGCCCTGCAACTGGCGCAAGGCGCGCTGCTCACCGCGCACGGCCTTGATGCGCGCCAACTGGAGCAGGTGTTCGGCAAGATGCTCGCGCATCGGGTCGATTATGCCGACCTGTATTTCCAATACAGCCGCGCCGAGAGCTGGTCGCTGGAAGAAGGCATCGTCAAGTCCGGCAGCTTCAGCATCGACCAAGGCGTCGGCGTGCGCGCGGTGAGCGGCGAGAAGACCGCCTTCGCCTATTCCGACGACATCACCCTGACCGCACTGGAAGACGCTGCGCTGGCGACCCGTGCCATCGCGCGCCAGGGCGGCAAACAGGTGGCTGCGCATCTGCATGCCGGCAAGGCGCATGCACTCTATCTGCCGCACGATCCCATCGCCACACTGAAAGCCGACGAAAAGGTCGCGCTGCTGGAACGGCTGGAACGCATGGCGCGCGCACTCGATCCGCGTGTCACCCAGGTGATGGCCAACCTCGCGGGCGAATACGATGTGGTGCTGGTGGCGCGCAGCGACGGTCTGTTGAATGCCGACATCCGCCCGCTGGTGCGGTTGTCGCTGCAGGTCATCGTCGAGAGCAACGGTCGCCGCGAGCAGGGCTCGGCGGGCGGCGGAGGACGTTTCGGCTATGATTATTTCAGCGACGAGATATTGCAACGCTATGCCAAAGAAGCCGTGCATCAGGCCACCGTGGCGCTGGATGCGCGTCCCGCCCCGGCGGGCAACATGACCGTGGTGCTGGGCAGCGGCTGGCCCGGCATCCTGCTGCATGAAGCGGTGGGGCACGGTCTCGAAGGCGACTTCAACCGCAAGGGCAGTTCTGCTTTCTCCGGTCGTGTCGGCGAGCGTGTGGCGGCCAAGGGCGTCACCGTGGTGGACGACGGCACCATCAAGGATCGGCGCGGCTCGCTCAATATGGACGACGAGGGCAACCCCACACAGCGCACCGTGCTCATCGAAGACGGCATCCTGCGCGGCTACCTGCAGGACAGCATGAACGCGCGCCTGATGAAAGTGCCGGTCACCGGCAACGCGCGACGCGAGTCGTTCGCCCACCTGCCCATCCCGCGCATGACCAATACCATGATGCTCAATGGTGACAAGACGCCGCAGGAGATCATCGCCTCGGTGAAGCACGGTCTGTATGCGGCCAATTTCGGCGGCGGCCAGGTGGACATCACCAGCGGCAAGTTCGTGTTCTCCACCACCGAAGCCTACATGATCGAGGACGGCAAGATCACCTATCCGGTCAAGGGGGCGACTTTAATAGGCAACGGTCCGGAAGCGCTCACCCGCGTGAGCATGATCGGCAACGACATGGCGTTGGATCCCGGCGTGGGCACCTGCGGCAAGGAAGGCCAGAGCGTGCCGGTGGGCGTGGGCCAGCCGACGGTGCGCATCGACGGGCTGACGGTGGGCGGGACGGCGTAGGGTCAGGTAGCCGTCTGTTGCGGCAGCGACAGATATTTCGCTGTGACGTAGTCGCGCACATTCACATGGCTGACGAACCATTCTGCCAGCTCGTTCTCAAGATAATCCAGCAACGCCTTGCGGTCGTGCTCTTGCTGCCACTGCGCGATGCGCTGCGCCAGTTTGTCCAGCGCGTGGCTGTGGTGTTTCCGGTGTCCGGCGGTGGCGGGGAAGTCGGCCGCCTGCATGGCCTGCTCCTCGGCGGCGAACTGTTGTTGCAGATGCTGTTGCAGGCGTTGCAGTTGCTCGTCGATCGCGTTTTCCGGGGCCTTGTCGTCGAGCAGGTCGAGCAGGGCGTTGAGCAGTTCGGCGAAGGCGGTATGGTCGAACAGGCGTGCGGGGTCTATGGTTTGCGTCATGGCCGGTCCTTGCCCTGAGCCTTGATGAATCCCGCCGTCACGAAATCCATGCTACTGACGTGACTGACGAACCAGTCGCCGATGTCGCGGTCCAGCCATTCTTTCAGTGCGGGGACATCATGTCCCTGCTTCCAGCGTTCGACCCTGGTCGTCATGTCCGCCAGAACGTGGTCATGATCCCTTTTATGCACGGGATAGGGCGGGAAGCCGGTCTCCTGCATCAGGCGCTCTTCCTCGGCGAAGTGGTGGCGGGTGTGAGCCAGCAGTTCGCCGAGCAGCTTATCCACCCTGGCATCGGGGGCTGCGGCTGACAGCAGCTCCAGCAACCTGGCGCGCAGCACAACGAATTCGGCATGATCGCGGTTCATGAATTCGAGTGCGACCTGGGGGTAGTCCTGCATGGTTATTCCTTATGTCTGTCGGGCATCAACGGGGTATCTCACGGTATAATCCGCGCCCTATGCAGATTCTACGCGGACTCCATTCTAGCGATACTCGGGCGGTTGCGGTCACCATTGGTAACTTCGACGGGGTGCATCTCGGCCATCAGGCGCTGCTGAACGAGTTGCGCGCGACCGCGCAGCCACGCGGCTTGCAGACCGCGGTGGTGATCTTCGAGCCGCATCCGCGCGAGTTCTTTTCGCCGCAGCAGGCCCCGGCACGATTGACGAGTTTGCGCGAGAAGCTGGAACTGTTCCGCAGCATGGGCGTGGATCGCGTGCATGTGTGCCGCTTCGATGCGTTGTTCGCGCAGAAGTCGGCGGCTGATTTCATCCAGGCGCTGCACGAGAAGATGCACGCCAGGTTCGTGCTGATCGGCGACGATTTCCGTTTTGGCAGCGGTCGCGCGGGCGATTTCGCACTGGTGCAGAAGATAGGCCTGGAGCGCGGTTTCGATGTTGCCGCGGTGCATAGTGTGTTGCACAACGGTGTGCGCATCTCCAGCACTGTGATACGCGCGGCGCTGGCGGATGGTCAGATACGCAAGGCGATGGAATATCTGGGGCGCCCATACAGCATCAGCGGGCGCGTGGTGCATGGCGATGCCACCGGGCGCAAGCTGGGCTATCCCACGGCGAACGTGCAGATGAAACACAACCTGCCGCCGCTCAAGGGTGTGTATGTGGTGCTGGCGCATGCCGAAGGACTGGGCGTGCTGCAAGGCGTGGCGAGTCTGGGCATACGCCCGACCCTGAAGCAGGATGCCAAGGCGGTGCTGGAAGTGCACCTGTTCGAGTTCGCCCAGCAGATCTACGGCAAGCACCTGCGGGTGGAGTTTCTGGAGAAGTTGCGCGACGAGCAGAAGTTCAATGGACTGGAAGAGCTGACGCGGCAGATCGCGTTGGATGTCGATAATGCAAAGAGATGGTTCATCGAGCATGAGTGAGTTTTGCCGTCATTCCGGCGCAGGCCGGAATCCAGTGCATTTATCAAAATGCAGTTGAGTATTGTCCCGCTTCGCGGGTTTGTTTGACCAACTAGATTCCGGCCTGCGCCGGAATGACGGGACTTTGAATTAATATTTGTAAAATTGGTTTCGAGAAATATATGGCCGAAGACAAAAAGAAATATCCGCTGAATCTCCCCGATACGTCCTTCCCCATGCGCGGTGATCTGGCCAAGCGCGAGCCGCTGATGCTGGCGCAATGGCAGGCACAGCAGCGCTACCAGCGCATCCGCGCCGTGAGCAAAGGCCGCAAGCAATTCATCCTGCACGACGGCCCGCCCTATGCCAACGGCGATATCCACATCGGCCACGCCGTGAACAAGGTGCTCAAGGACATCATCATCAAGAGCAAGACGCTGGGCAATTTCGACGCACCCTATGTGCCGGGCTGGGACTGCCACGGCCTGCCGATCGAGTTGCAGGTGGAGAAGAAGCACGGCAAGGCGATCCCGCCGTCGCAGTTCCGTGAACTGTGCCGCCAATATGCGGCAGAGCAGGTCGAGCGCCAGAAGAAAGATTTCATCCGCCTCGGTGTGCTGGGCGACTGGGACAAGCCCTACCTGACCATGGACTTCCAGACCGAAGCCGACATCATCCGCGCGCTCGGCAAGATCCATTCACAAGGCTATCTGTACCAGGGGCGCAAGCCGGTGAACTGGTGTCTGGATTGCCAGTCGGCACTGGCCGAAGCCGAGGTGGAATACGAGGACAAGGTCTCGGCGGCAATCGACGTCGGCTTCGAAGTGAAGGACAAGCATGCCGTGGAGAAAGCCTTCGGCGTGTCTCTGCCGGGCTCTGCCAAAGTCTATGCGGTGATCTGGACCACCACGCCGTGGACGCTGCCTGCCAACCAGGGCGTGAGCGTGCATCCGAAACTGGAATACGACCTGATCCGCACCGACAAGGGTTATCTGATCCTGGCGTTCGATCTGGCGGAAGATTGCCTGAAGCGTTACCAGCTGGGTGGCAGCAACGACCGCGGCAACGGCATCGCTGCCACCTGTTACGGTTCAGCGCTGGAAGGTCTCCCTTTGCAGCATCCGTTCTACGACCGCATCGTGCCGGTCATCTGCGGCGAGCATGTCACGTTGGAAGCGGGTACCGGACTGGTGCATACCGCCCCGGCACACGGCGTGGACGACTATGTGGTCGGCCAGCGTTACAACCTGCCGAACGAGAATCCGGTGGGCGACGACGGCAAGTTCATCTCGACCACGCCAGCAGTCGGCGGCACGCCGCTGGCGGGTGTGTTCGTGTGGAAGGCCAACGATATCGTGCTGCAGTCGCTGGAAGCGAGCGGGCACCTGCTGTGCCAGAAGAAGGTCGAGCACAGCTACCCGCACTGTTGGCGCCACAAGACGCCGATCATCTTTCGTTCCACGCCGCAATGGTTCATCGGTATGGAACAGGGCAAAAATAAATCGCTGCGCTCCCTGGCCAACAAGGCAGTCGATCAGACCGCATTCTTCCCGTCATGGGGCCGTGCGCGTCTTGAAGCGATGATCAAGAACCGTCCCGACTGGTGCGTATCGCGCCAGCGCAACTGGGGTGTGCCGATGCCGTTCTTCGTGCACAAGGAAACCATGGCGCTGCATCCGCGCACGCCGGAATTGCTGGAACAGGTCGCCAAGCTGGTGGAGAAATCCGGTATCGAAGCCTGGTTCAGTCTGAACAGCGTGGATCTGCTGGGTGATGACGCGGTGCATTACCGCAAACTCTCCGACACGCTGGACGTGTGGTTCGATTCCGGCGCGACGCATTACGCCGTGCTGGCGAAACGCGAAGGACTGCGTTCTCCTGCCGACCTGTATCTGGAAGGTTCCGACCAGCACCGCGGCTGGTTCCAGTCCTCGCTGCTCACCGGCTGTGCCATCAACGGCCGCGCGCCATACGACGCCTTGCTCACGCACGGCTTTGTGGTGGACGGCCACGGCCACAAGATGTCCAAGTCCAAGGGCAACGTTATCGTGCCGCAGAAGATCATCGACACGCTGGGCGCGGACATCCTGCGCCTGTGGACGGCCTCGACCGACTACTCGGGCGAACTGACCATCTCGGACGAGATTTTGAAACGCGTGGTGGAAAGCTACCGGCGCATCCGCAACACGCTGCGTTTCCTGCTGGCGAACATCGCCGACTTTGATGCCAGGCGCGATGCGCTGCCGGTGGAACAATGGCTGGAGATCGACCGCTATGCACTGGCGCTGTCGCAGAAATTGCAGGATGAAGTGTGCGTCGATTACGAGCGTTACGAGTTCCACTTCGCGGTGCAGAAGCTGCTGGGGTTCTGCTCGGAAGACCTGGGCGGCTTCTATCTCGATATCCTGAAAGACCGTCTGTACACCGCGGGCGAGAATTCAAACGCACGCCGCTCGGCACAGAACGCGCTGTATCACATCACCCAGTCGCTGGCACGGCTGATCGCGCCTATCCTGAGCTTCACCGGGGAAGAAGTGTGGACGACACTGCAAGGCAAGGATGAGGTGAGCGTGTTCGAGCAGCTCTGGTATGTCTTGCCCGATGCCAGGCTGGATGGCGCGGCAGTAAGTGCCTGGAGCGACATCCGTGCCGTGCGCGAGCAGGTGAACAAGAAGCTGGAAGAGCTGCGCGCGACCGGCACCATCGGTTCAGCTTTGCAGGCGGAGGTCGATGTTTACGCGGCGAAGGAGACTCACGAGTTGCTGGCGCGTCTGGGCGACGACCTGCGCCTGGTGTTCATCACTTCGCGCGCCAACGTGCATCTGCGCGAAGGCGAACTGGAGATCACAGTCACGCCGAGTGCGCACCAGAAATGTGAGCGTTGCTGGCATTACCGTGCGGATGTCGGCAACGATACCAACCATCCGACGCTGTGCGGGCGCTGCGTGAGCAACCTGTACGGTGAGGGCGAGGCACGCCGCCATGCTTAGCCCGTTATTCCCGCGCAGGCGGGAATCCAGTCTGTCCAATGAATCCCGCGAAGCGGGACTGCCTTCTGGTGTTGTCCGCTACGCGGATTATTCTACTCACTGGATTCCCGTCTGCGCGGGAATGACGAAGTTGCAAGGTTCTGGAGTAGTGAAATGAATCGCTGGTTAACCATTGCCGTCGTCGTCATCGTGCTTGACCAATTGAGCAAGGCGGCGATCAACAGCTATTTCGCCTATGGCGAAAGCATGGCTGTGACGTCCTTCTTCAATCTGGTGCTGGCGCACAACAGCGGCGCAGCGTTCAGTTTCCTGAGCGACGCGGGCGGCATGCAGCGCTGGCTGTTCTCCGCCATCGCCATCATTGCTTCGGTGTGGATCGTCTGGCTGCTGCGCAAACATCAATCTAAAAAACTGTTCAGTTTCGCGCTGGCCTTCATCCTCGGCGGTGCGCTGGGCAATCTGATCGACCGCATCGCTTACGGCTATGTGGTGGATTTCCTCGATTTTTACTGGGGCGGCTATCACTTCGCCGCCTTCAATCTGGCCGACTCCGCCATCACCTGCGGCGCGGCCCTGCTGATCTGGGATAGTTTCAAGGGCAAAGAACATGAAGCTGCTGCTCGCTAATCCGCGCGGATTCTGCGCCGGCGTGGACCGCGCCATCGAGATCGTCGAACGGGCGCTTGCCTTGCATGGCGCGCCGATCTACGTGCGCCACGAGGTGGTGCACAACAAATTCGTGGTGGAAAGCCTGAAGGCCAAGGGAGCGATCTTCATCGAGAACCTGGCCGATGTGCCAGCGGGCAGCATTCTCATCTTCAGCGCGCACGGCGTGCCGCAATCGGTGCGGCGCGAGGCGGAAGCCAGCAACCTCACGGTGTTTGACGCCACCTGCCCGCTGGTGACCAAGGTGCATATCGAAGTCTCGCGCATGCGCCAGCAGGGCAAGGAGATCATCATGATCGGCCACAAGGGGCACCCCGAGGTCGAAGGCACCATGGGGCAGAGCGAGGGCGGCATGTATCTGGTCGAGTCTCCCGAGGATGTCGCGAAGCTGCAAGTGCAGGATGAACAGAATCTGGCCTACGTGACGCAGACGACATTGTCGGTTGACGATGCCGGCACGATCATCAGCGCACTCAAGACCCGCTTCCCGTTCATCACCGGGCCGCGCAAGGACGACATCTGCTACGCCACGCAGAACCGCCAGGATTCGGTGAAGCTGCTGGCCAAACAGTGTGACCTCGTACTCGTGGTCGGTTCGCCAAACAGTTCCAACTCAAACCGCCTGCGCGAAGTGGCGCGCAACCTCAATGTGCCAGCCTACCTCATCGATAACGCCAGCGAACTGAAGCCTGAATGGCTGCAAAGCAAACCGCGGGTGGGGATCACCGCCGGCGCATCCGCGCCGGAAGTGCTGGTGCAGGAGGTCGTCGTGAGGTTAAAGGAATTGGGTGCGGTCAGTGTGCAGGAGGCTGACGGGATACAGGAGAACGTCGTGTTCCCGTTGCCGAAGTCGTTGAGCGGCGATGCAAATTTGAAGGCAGATTGAGTTTCGATCGACCGGCGCGAAAAACAAAAGCGGCCTTCAGGCCGCTTTTGTTTTGATGTGACCCCCAATGCTATTGGGTCAACTCTCGCCAGATCACCCGTCTGCCCGTGAAAACCGGCGCATTGGGAGGGAATTCAACGGAGTCAACGAGTGTCGGGGTCGGGTTGGTCGAGGTGACTACCCCAACCTTGGGTGTTCCACCGATATAGAGCACGTTTACGCCGACGATAGTGGAGTCCATTTTCTCCGACACCAAGCTGGTCGAAATATTGACCGCACCGCCAGACCTGTAGTCAAAATAGTTCAGCCAGCCATAACCGCCTGGCGAACAGGCAGTGTTGGATGGGACGATGGTCGGCACGATCAGGGTGCCTTGAACCAATGCACTGTCAATGTTCACACGCTCTCCCGAGTCGGGCAGGTCGATATACCAGCCGCGGTCGGTATAGAAATTGACAGCGACATTGCCCGAAGTACGGGTGGCAGAGCCGTCTATGTTGTTGGCGAGGGTCTGATGGATCAGCGAATTTCGGGCATTGACCAAGGTGCTGGTCGCATCGTCGTCCTTGATGGCATAGATGGATTGGCCCTGTGTCGAAGTCAGGTCACTGGTCTCAAGATACTTGCCTGTGCCAATGAAGACGACGCGTTTTTGATTGATCTCGCCCAGAACCGGCTTGGTGGTGACAGGCTGTGAAGTACCCGTACTGTCTTGCAGGGTGGCAAACAGCATGACATCCCCTTTGCCGATCTCACCGTTTGCGACAATGCCATCCACTGTGCTATTGATGTCGAAACGCCAGACATTGCCCTGTAGGTCGCCGCCATAGATATAGCTCACCAGATTACCTGTCGATTCTTTGTTCCAGCCGGCGATCTGGCTGAATCCGCTCGGTGTGGCAGTACTGCCGACACCGGTACCGATCTTGCTGATGATGGTTCCGGTCGCCGCGTTCAGCACATACAGGAAACCTTTGCCGGTTCCCGGACTGGTATTGTTGTAACCGGAGGTCACCACTACTACCCAGGTGCCGTCCTGCTTGCGGGTGATGATGGGATGACCGAAGCTGTAGCCGATATCATCATCCTGGATAGTGCCGATGCCACTGCTGGTCGTGAGTTCCCAGAGCAGGGATGGTGAAGCCGGATCGGTGATATCCAGGGCAAAATAGCCGCGGCCCCCGCCGTTCAATCCTGCCACCAGGATGGTCTTCCAAACGGCGGTCGCCTCATCCGTGCAGTTGGCGACGCAGACGTCGGAAGTGATCGGGCTACCGTTCACATAGTTGGTGTGCAGCGTGGAATAGTCGACGTCGGCAAGTTTCCACATATTGGAGATCACCATGCTCGGCACGTAGGCCCAGGCTTCTTCGCCACCGCAGTGCTCGCCCGCAATGGCTCCGATCACGCACGGCGATCCGGCGCCGGAACTGTCCTGGGCATAGAAGGCATGCATCATGCCGTCGTTGGCACCCATGTATACGATTCCGACGCGGCTGGCGTTGTCGGATTTGAAGCTGCTATAGCCCGGATAGGCGTAGCTGAACACCGGAGCGCCCATGAAGGCCGGTTCAGATTCCAGCGCGTCCCCCAAGACCGCCTCGCGATAACGGTACAGGCGGTTATCCGGCAGATTGGAGTTGCGATCCTCATAACCATATTGTCCGCGCAGATAATTGACGAGGTTGGATCCGGCTGCATCGGTTTTCTGAGTTGCAGTCAGCGTGGCCCATTGGCTGAGCGTGCCGATCTGCGCAGCGGAGAAATAGCCCTGCTGAGTGGCAGTCAGGTTGGCATAGGTAAAATCGACCAGTGCTGTACCGCTGCTGTTGGCGGTCTTGATCGTGCGGGTGTCGGTCACATCGGCCACCATGCTGTTCATGGTGCCGGTACAGGAGGTCGCCACCGGTACCTTGCAGTTCGTTCCAACCAGCGTTCCGCCGTTGCAGGTGACCGAACTCGGGGTAACGCAGTAATAGCTGATGGTATCGCCCAAGGGTTCCGATTCGACGGTGCTTGGCGATGCACAGTTGCCGGCGACCACGTTTTCCACGCACCATTCGGCATTTTCGTTGACTGCGCCAGAGATCGTGCTGATGCCGCGGGCTTCAAGGTTTCCCTTCCAGGTCACAGTGGTGTAACTGGCGACGAAGGCAAAATTGTTGCCGGCCACCGGGTTCAGGGTACTGGTGGCCGCCGCTGCCGCTGCACCCTTGCGAGCATTGATCCCGGCCAGTGCATTGCTCAAGCCGGTGGAGAGCGAGGAGGGATCGGTCGCGCTGAAATAGGCGCCGCGCCCGTTCACGGCGGCATGCCACAGGTCGTCGATGTTGGCGATGTACCCGTCGTTACTGCTATCCATGCCGGGCACAGGCCAGTTGCAGGTCGTGCCGCTGGCCTGCCAGGTGCACACGGTGGCAGACGCGGCGGTGTCCTGTTTTACCGAGGGGTAGTCCCCGGTGGTATCGGTCAGGTAACTGGAGGAATAGTTCATCCAGCCGCTGGCGCCAAGTCCGAGCGTGAAGGTGGTCATGTGCTGCTGCTGGTTGTTGTCGCCACCGCCGATGAACACGTTGTTCTCGCATACGTCGACACTGGCCGATCCGGTGCAGTTGCCCAGCGCTGTGGTTCGCAGGTCGGTCTGGTAGTAATACATGGCGATGTCCGCCAGGTTGTTGCTGGTGCCTCCGACACCCGCATCGGTGGTGCAGGTGGTCGTGGTCCAGTTGTTGGCGGCCGATGCGGCTTGCGGCGTGCAACTCGCTACGGTGGTCGGTCCCGAAGTCGCTGTGCTGCAGATGGTCTTTACCCAGGAGTTGGCAGCTGAAGCGTCCTCCGCGGTACAGGAGGACACCGGTGTGGTGGCGAGTATCGTGGTGGTGGTGCAACTGGTCTGCGTGTATTGGTTGGCTGCACTCTTGCTGGCGGCGGAGCAGGAATTGACCAGCGTCGGGCCGGTGTTCACCGTCTGGCAGGTGCGCGCATAGCCGGTGGATGTGCTGGTGGTGCAGGAACTGATGCCGACCCAGCCCGTGTCCGTGCAGCGCGTCGCCAGTCCGCTGCTTGCCGACATGTCATAGGGATTGCTTGTGTCCTGCGGCACTGCGGTGCAAGCGGTGGCGGAACCGGCCGACACCCAGGCGGAATAAACGCACTGGGTGGTATAGCCACTTGTATCGGGCACTGCATCCTCGGTGCAGGTGGAGGCGTCTACCGTTGCTGTGATGATGGTCTGACATTGCGTGCTGGCGTTCGGCGTGCAGGAGGCCGTCCCGGACCACCCGGACCAGGTTGTCTGGCACTGTCTGGCCGTGCCCACGTTATAGGGGTCGCTGCCGTCCTGCGCGACTGCGGCGCACGAACCAACACTGGCCCAGCTGCTCCAGGCGGTGTACTGGCATTCGGTGCCGTTGCCGGACCAGGTGCCGCTCGTGCCTGTACCGAAGTTACGGTCGCAACTTGCGCTGTTGTTCCACACGCCGCCAGCGGAAGTCCACACGGTTGAACCGCCGGAAGTCGTGACGTAGCGGCATGCGCGGCGGGTGGGGCCAGAGTTGTCCCATGCGCAAGAGGCAATGTTGGCCCAGGCAGTCCATGTGGCGCCAGAATCCGCAGAGGTGCGCGCCTGCAGATACATCGTCGAACTTTGCAGGTCGCTGGTGCGTGCCTGCAGATCACTGGTTCTGATTTGCAGTTGGGATGTCTGCTGGCGCAGGTGGCTCGTCTCGGATGTCTGTATCCGCTGCTGGTTCTGTGTCGTGCTTTGAGTGGTCTGCGTCTGCGATTTCAGCGTTTGGCTGGTGCTGCGCTTGTTGACGATGGGCGAACCGTCGTAATAGGGACGGGGCTGGTTGCCGTCCTGGTTGCCTACGGCGTCACTTCCATTGATTTTGTAACCATCCCCGGTGTTCCAGTAGCCGTCGGTGGAGAGGATGCTGAAGTTCTGCTGACAGGAGTACTGGACAGGGTCGGAAGCGAGTTGCCCGGCATAGTATCGTCCGGCGTCCGACAGCGACCGGCGCAATGGCGTGCTGCCGCTCGATGTGAGATTGTACAGTGCGGTATACCAATCGGAGCGGTGAGGATTGCCTGTAACGTCCTCGAAAGTGTCCATACTGACAACGGGATTGGTGGCGCTGATCTTCATCATGCCGACGCGGTAGCTGTTGTTCAGGTTGCTGAAGGCATGGCCGGAGGCGGTTTTCATCATCAGCATGCGGGTGCGGTAGAAACTGTACCAGTTGGCGAAATTGGTCAGTTGGACACTGCTCGCCTTCACAGTGATGGTGGGCGAGAACGTCATGCTGCCGCTGCGCACCACTTTGAGCTTGGATGCAGTATTCGACAGGCCGGAGAGGGAGACCGCGCTGCCGACGACAGTGGCGGTAAGACCGTGGCCGCCCGGCGAGGTGCAGTTACCGATCATGGCACTGGAGCACAGGTTGATCTGTGTGGCGATGCTCGTGGCGATCGTGCTGCTGCTCGTGCTGGCTGAAACGGTTCCTGCCATCAGCTCATCGGTGCCATTGAGCAGGATGCTGCTGACGGAGGTGCTGCTGCTACCGCTGACGGTGATGGTGGCCGTCGTGGCGCTGGCCGTGTCGGACAGGATGACCTTGTTGAACACGGCATCGCCGGTGGTGGAACCCGATGCACTGTTGCACTCGCCGTAGAAAGTGTTGGAAGTGCTGTGATAGTTCTTTTCGGTCTGCGTATCCTGGGTGCCTGTGTAGTCGTAGTAGTAGGCTGTACTGCCGGAAGAATCCCCGTTCAGGCTGGCCGAGGCCATGAAGTTCGTGCTCAGGTTCACCACTGTCGGGCTGGCAGCGAAACCGCCCAGATTGCCGCCGGACGCCGAGGTGAAACTGGCATTCGAATAGCTGGTTCCGTTCGCCTTGATCGGGGTGGCGTAGGTAGTGTTCGGATTGTAATAGACCTGGTTGCATTGGCTGCTGCGCAGGCCGTAGAAGCCGAAATTGAAGGTTACAGCGCTGCCGGGGTCGCCATCGTCATCCGGCATATGGTCCCAGTCCATACTGCCCGAGTTGTCGATGATGAACAGCACGTTGGGCTTGACGCTGGAGGTGGTGGAGGTTGCCAGCGGCGAGGTGGCCAATGCGACGGAGGCAGCCTGCGCAGGGGAGGCGAGTATTCCGAATGCCAGCGAGATCGCGATGATTGAGACGTATCTGGTAGTGAAAGGGATGTGTTTCATCATGACCTCCTAGTAGACAAATACCTGCACGTAGCTGACAGCGTTGCGAGGGCCCTGGGTTCGAACTGTGATACGGAACTGCGGCGCCTGACCCGCGACCGGGCATCCTGTGCCGGTACAGACCTCCTGGGGCAGCGGGACGCTTTGACCGTTCTTATTCTGCACAGCCGCACTGAACAGGCAGTGATCGATGCTTGGAACCTGATTGGCGTTGCGGCACATGCGCTGGATGACATAGCGCACGGTGTTGCCGGAGGCTGCATCCGTTCCGACAAGCGTGTTGTTGTTGTCCGAGTCGTTCCAGGTCGTATCGGCGAACAGGTCGAGCGCCGAGTCGGCGTTGGAATGGTAGCCAGGATTGGTTGCAAGATCGGTGACATTGAAAGGATGTGTGGCATCAGTCAGGATGTTGAGCGCGTTGTTGGCAGCTTGTGTGGTTGTCATCCATGCTACGGCGGTGTCGACGCCAGAATCTCCAGCATTCGTGCTGGATTGCCGGAATGAAAGATTGCTGGCGATCAGTGTGCTGGTGTCGACGGAACGGACCAGTGCGACCGCGGCCAGAGACAGGGCGACGATCGCGATCAAGGCGAAGAACAAAGCGATGCCACGCTGCCCTGCGGCGCGACCGGAAGGAGTCTGGCGAACCCGGATCGTATTCATAGTGTGTCCCTCGCCCAGATTACGTTACGCAATGGCACGATGGTCTCGAACACGCGGTAGCGATAGCGTTTCCAGTTTGCATCTGCGCTGAGGTCGATTGCGGGAGCGGGGGAGGAGGCGCTGTCTGCCCATGAAGTGATGGCAGTCGTCACATCGTTCGCCTCCAGCCTGTCGGTGCGCGCAACCACCGCGATGCGTATCGCCTTGATGCGGTTGCGGTTTGCCAGCGTGAGCACGGACGTATCCCAAATGCCCGTGGGATCCACCCACTGGACGACCTGGTTAGAATCGGCGGATGCGGAAACACCGTATTGAGCCTGCATATTTACAATGCCTGCCATAATAGCAGTCCCCTCTCGCGTGAGATTGTTACCGTTTACTCCGAAGGTGATCTCGTTCCAGTTTCCGAGGCAAGAGAGATTGGCATCCGAGATCGCGGTGGTGGTTTCAGCCAGTGAGATGATCGCCGGGGGAACCGCGCTCGCTGCAGACACATCAGTGATGGTTGTCAAGGCGCAGGTTGAGCCGTTCGATATCAGGGCGATATCGCCGGTCTTGCATCCCAGATTGTTATTGACGGTCGCATCGTTTGCAGTCGGCGCTCCCATTCCGGTGATGGTCATCGGGATGCCTCCCATCTCGGAATCGCCATAACTCAAGGTGATGGAGTCGCTGGTGCCATCGGTAAGGCTGACCGGAGTGATGCTGGTGATGCCCGTCGTTCCGAAAGTCAAGGTGGCGCACTCCAGCGGCGAGTCGTCGATCGGCATCAAGGAATAGCCGGCGAGACTGACCTCGCGCACGATATTGTACAAGGCGATGCTGCCGTTGGTCTGGGCGTCGGCACTTCCCGTGGTGACACGCTTTTGAGCTTCGAACATCGCCATGACCTGGAGGATGACCAATGTCGCAAGCATTCCGATGGCGAGCCCGACCATGATCTCAACCAGTGTGAAGCCGGCCTGTCGCAGTGGACGTATCGATATGTGCTTAGTCATGGGTTACATCCCGCTGATTGAGGCGATAGTAGTGTAGTTGTGGGCAACCTCGCCAGGCTGCTGCCAACCGACGACCACTGTGTATCGGTCACCGGTGCGCGTGATGCTCACCGTGCCGTTAGGGAGTTCGGATAAGCTGCTGGTAGTGGTGCTGCCTTCTCCGGGCAGGTTGTCAGGGGAGACCCACAATTCCCCGATCTGCTGCTGTGCGATATTGCTGGCGTCGTTTCGATACTTCGACTCGGTAGTGTTCTTGATCATGCTGGCCTGCATGCCGACGATGCCGAGAACCCCGATGGAAAAAATGAGGATGGCGATCAAGACCTCGATGATGACCACCCCTTGCTGCCCCGGCTTTCCGAAATGTGCTTGCTGTTTCATGGCTACTCCTTCAATCAGCAGGCGCGCGGGTTGCCCGCTGGCGCATTTGGATCGCACATCCGGATGTTGCCTCCGGTGCCGATAGTGACTCGAAGCTCCTGGCTTTCGGCGCTCGACAGCACTGATGAGTCTACATCGATTTGGGTGAACGGCATTGAACTGTCCAAGTTGAGCGTCTTCACGCCGCCAAAGCCGTTATAGGTGATGGTGTCGAGACCGTTCGGTGTGATGGTCACGGAGACGTTCCGGGAGCCTTCCGTATTCGATCTCGATTCAATGTCGTCGGCCAAGCCGGCAACTTTGACAACCCAGGATGAGTTGCCCGACAACACGAACTCCACATCGATGTTGCGAGTTACCGCTTCGGAGCGGGCTCGCTGCAGGCCGTTCGAGATCGATTCGGCTGCATTGCGAATTTGCGAGTTCTGTAGCCAGACTTGAAAGCTGGGCATGGACAGCGATACCAAGATCGCCAGGATGACGATACCTATCATCAATTCGATCAGGGTAAACCCGCCTTGGCATGGTTTGAGGCCGGGATTCAGCATACCCCCCCCCTGCTGGTGATCCAGCATGCTCCGTTTCCCCACGGGGTGTTCGACGATCTCTCATTGTTCTGGTTGATTGAAAAAATGTAGGTTGATAGATTGCCCTTGCCGGTTGCCGTGATCTGATAGGTATCTGCCGCAAGGCCGTTGCAGGTATAGTCGAAATATTTGCTGGAAGTTGCGATAGAGCCGGGGCAACCGCCGCCTGTATCATATGTTCGGTTATCTTGAAAATATTGTTCCATCTTGATGCGAGCATCGGACAGCATTGAAGTAGCCTCTGCCAGCTGTCCGCGTATGATATGGTCCTGATAGGCTGGCAGCGCCACCGATGCTAGTATGCCGACGATGGCAACTGTGATTAGCAGTTCAATAAGCGAAAAGCCTTTTTGCAGTTTCATGTTGCACTCCCAAGTTTTGTAATGTGAAAGTTAATACAGTGCATATCGGTGTGGCCAGTCAAAACCGATGAGTGGACATTTTGCCAGACCGGCGGCAGTGAAGGGTAAGTGTTTTGGATTCTGAATTCATAGTGATAGGCGGTGGTGCTCTGGGTCTGGCGACGGCCGGAGCGCTGTTGGGTCAGGGCGCGTCCGTGACCCTGCTGGAACGCGGCCCGGTCGGGCGCGAGTCATCCTGGGCGGGCGGCGGTATCCTGTCGCCGCTGTGTCCTTGGGACTATCCGGATGAGCTGAACCGGCTGGCCTTGCGCGGGATGGCGATGTTCGGCGATATGGCCGAGACATTGCAGTGGAGCACGGGGATAGACCCGCAGTACCGCCGATGCGGCATGCTGGTGTTGCCGCCGTTCGACGTGCCGACCGCGCTGCAATGGTGTGCTGCGCACGGCATGAAGGCGGAAGAGCGCGAAGGCGGCGTGTTGCTGCCGGAAGTCGCCCAGGCGCGCAACCCGCGCTTGCTGCAAGCCTTGCGCGCCCGGGTGGAAAAGCTCGGCGGACGCATTGTCGAAGAGTGCGAGGTGAAAGAGATCGTCGTGCAAGCGGGTCGGGTCGAGCATCTGTCCACAGCGCAGGGCGACTTCAACGCTGGCTCTTATGTGGTGACTGCCGGGGCGTGGAGCAGGAAGCTGTTGGGCGAGCACGCGTTGCATGCCGATATCAAGCCGATACGCGGCCAGATGCTGCTGTTCAAGTTCGACACGCCGCCGCTGCCGCATATCGTGCTGCAAAAGAACCTCTACCTGATCCCGCGCCAGGACGGTCACCTGCTGGTCGGCAGCACGCTGGAGGATGTCGGCTTCGACAAGAGCACCACCGAAGAGGCGAGGGACATGCTACGTGCGCGCGCCGAAACATTGCTGCCCGCCTTGCGCGGCATGCCGCTCATCCAGCACTGGGCGGGGCTGCGGCCCGCTTCTCCGGATAGCATCCCCACCATCGGATGCCACCCGGAACTGGAAAACCTGTACATCAATAGCGGCCATTTCCGCTACGGCGTGACCATGTCCCCCGCAAGTGTCGAAGTGTTGCTGAATACCATCAACGGAACACCTCAACCATTCGACGTTTCACCTTATCTTTGGCGTTAAGCGTTGCCGCACCGCAACCTATCCGCTTATAATCCGCGCCGGAAGGCCGATGTAGCTCAGTCGGTAGAGCAACGCACTCGTAACGCGTAGGTCACCAGTTCGATTCCGGTCATCGGCACCACCTTCCAGTCTCATCTTTCGCAGCGAACGGTCAGGAGCAGCAATGACTTTCCCGCAACTCGGCAGCATCCCTTCAAAATACAAAAAGATCGTTATTCTTGGCATCGTCGTCATTGCCCTGGTCGTCGGCATCGGCTTCCTCACACGCAGCAAACCCATCGCGGTAGTACTGCAAACAGTCGAACGCGGCACGGTGGAAGCTTCGGTGAGCAACACGCGTGCAGGCACGGTGAATGCCTGCCGCCGCGCCAAGATGTCGCCTTCCGCCGGTGGCCAGATCGCTAGGTTGCTGGTGAAGAAAGGTGACCGGGTGAAGAAAGGCGCGGTGTTGCTGGAACTGTGGGACAACGACCTGCATGCGCAGGAAAGGCTGGCGCAGGAGCAGCTCAAGGTCTCGCTGACGCGGGTGGAGGAGGTCTGCACGATGGCCGACGCCGCGCAACGCGACGCGGTCCGCTCGCAGGAGTTGCGCGACAAGGGTTTCATCTCGGCTCAGCAGCTCGACCGCGCGCTCACCGATGCTTCGGCGCGGCAGTCTGCCTGCGCTTCGGCCAAGGGCGACATCGAACAGAGCAAGTCGCGCATCTCGCTGGCGCGCGCCGGACTGGAGCGCATGGTGTTGCGTGCGCCGTTCGATGGCGTGGTGGCTGACATCAGCGGCGAACTGGGCGAATACGCCACACCGTCGCCGCCCGGAATCTTGACGCTGCCAGCCATCGACCTGATCGACGACAGTTGTCTGTACGTGAGCGCGCCCATAGACGAGGTGGACGCGGCCAAGCTCAAGGTCGGGCAGCGCAGCCGCATCACGCTGGACGCGATCAAAGGGCGCACCTTCGGCGGCAAGGTGCGGCGCATCGCGCCGTATGTGCTCGATCTGGAGAAGCAGGCGCGCACGGTCGAGGTCGAAGTGGAGTTCGACAAAGTCGCCAAGAGCGACAATCTGCTGGTGGGCTATAGCGCCGACGTCGAGATCATCCATGACGTACGCAGCCAGGTGCCGCGTATCCCGACGCAAACACTGATGGAGGGCAACCGTGTACTGCTGTTCGGGAGCAAGGGCGTGCTGGAAGAACGCAAGCTGATGACCGGCCTGTCCAACTGGGAGTATGCCGAGGTGACTTCCGGTCTGGAAGTGGGAGACCGGATCGTGTCCTCGCTGGATAGGGCGGGCGTCAAGGCGGGTGTGCGCGTCGTGCCGGAAGAAGCCAAACCAGCGCAATGATAGAACTGCAGAACGTCTGCCGCACCTTCACCGTCGGCGACCAGCAAGTCGCCGCGCTGCGCGACATCGACCTGCGTCTCGATGCTGGCGAATACATTTCCATCATGGGGCCGTCCGGCTCGGGCAAATCGACCATGCTCAACATGCTCGGCCTGCTCGACCGGCCGACTACCGGCACCTACCTGCTGGACGGCGGCAAGGTCAGCGACCTCAACGACGAGCAGCAGGCGCGTGTGCGCCGCGAAAAGGTCGGTTTCGTGTTCCAGTCTTTCCATCTGGTGCCGCGCCTCACGGCTGCGCAGAACGTCGAGCTGCCGATGATCCTGGCGGGCATCCCGGCCGAGGAGCGCAAGGCGCGCGTGCAAGTGCTGATGAAGAACTACGGTCTGACAGATCGTGCCGACCACAAACCCGATCAGCTCTCTGGCGGCCAGCGCCAGCGCGTCGCCATCGCGCGCGCCACGGTGATGAATCCCACGGTGCTGCTGGCCGACGAACCGACCGGCAACCTCGATCGCAACACCGGCTGGGAAGTACTCAGGCTGCTGGAAGGCCTGCTGGAACAGGGCATCACGCTGGTGGTGGTGACACACGATGCCGAGATCGGCGCGCGGGCGCATCGCTGCATCCATATGTTGGATGGGCGGATTCTTTCGGATGAGTCACTTCAAAATGATCCAAAGTAAAACTTCTTCCTGTCATACCGGCGCAGGCCGGTATCCAGTGAAGTTATTCAACATTCAGTTGGGTTTTGTCCCGCTACGCGGGGCTTGCCCAAGTTGCTGGATTCCGGCCTGCACCGGAATGACGCGGTAGGTAAATGAAGCTCGCCGACACCATACAGTTTGCCTCCGGCAGCCTGCGCGGCAGCCCGACGCGCACGCTGCTGATGATGCTGGCGATGTCCATCGGCGTGGCGGCGGTGGTGGTGCTCACCGCGCTGGGCGAGGGCGCGCGCCGCTATGTGATCGACCAGTTCTCTTCCCTCGGTACCAATCTCGTCATCGTGCTGCCGGGGCGCACCGAGACTGCAGGCGTGGGGCCCGGCCTGATGTCCGGACAGACGCCGCGCGACATCACGCTGGACGACGCAGAAGCGCTGCTGCGCAGCCGCGCCATCAAGCGCATCGCACCGCTGACCGTCGGTTCCGCCACCATCTCGCGCGGCGCGCTCAATCGCGAAGTGGTGGTGGCCGGTTCTTCCTCAGACATGCTCGGGATACGCCACATGAGCATCGCGGTCGGCAGTTTCCTGCCGCCGGGCGACCTGCACGACAGTGCCTCGGTGTGCGTGCTGGGTAACGCGATCAAGCGCGAACTGTTCGGCAACGGACAGGCGGTAGGCCAATCGGTGCGGATCGGGGACAGGCGCTTCCGCGTGATCGGCGTGCTGGCGTCGCAGGGCGAATCCATGGGCATGCGCACCGACGACCTGGTGATCATCCCGGTCGCCACCGCGCACCAGTTGTTCAACACCACCAGCCTGTTCCGTGTGCTGATCGAGGCCAAGAACCGTGATGCCATAGCGACTGCCGTGAGCGAGGCTGAAAAGATCATGGTGCAGCGCCACAGCGGCGAGCGCGACGTCACCGTCATCACCCAGGATGCGGTGCTGCAGACCTTCGATCGCATCCTCACCGCGCTGACCATGGCGGTGGGCGGTATTGCCGCCATCAGCCTGGCGGTGGCGGGGGTGCTGATCATGAACGTGATGCTGATCGCCGTGGCGCAGCGCATCAAGGAGATCGGCCTGCTCAAGGCGCTGGGTGCACCGGGCAAACAGATCCGCCATCTGTTTTTCGCCGAGGCGGTGCTGCTGTCCGGGGTTGGCAGCGTGGCCGGGCTGGTGCTGGGCTACGTCGGCAGTTTCATCATCGGCAAGGTTTACCCGATGCTGCCGGTGTCGCCGCCGTGGTGGGCAGTGCTGGCTGCGACCCTGACTGCACTCGGCACCGGGGTGCTGTTCAGTGTGTGGCCCGCGCGGCGCGCGGCGAAACTCGATCCGGTGGCCGCGCTGGCGGGGAAATGATGGAAATACGCAAAACCGCGAACCCCGTCTTTCCGGCGCAGGCCGGAATCCAGTGCTGTTATTCAACATGCAGTTGGGTGTTGTCCCGCTGGGCGGGGCTTGTTCAATTAACTGGATTCCGGCCTGCGCCGGAATGACGAAGCCATGTACTTGCGCGACCTGATCACACTCACCTCATCCAGCTTCCTCACCTACCGGATGCGCAGCTTCCTCACCGGGCTGGGCATCGCCATCGGCATCGCTGCCGTGATCCTGCTCACTTCCATCGGCGAAGGACTGCACCAGTTCATGCTGGCCGAGTTCTCGCAGTTCGGCACCAACATCATCAGCGTGCAGCCGGGCAAGACACAGACCCAGGGCGGCAATGTCGGCATCTTCGGTTCGGTCCGGCAGGTGACGCTGGAGGATGCCGATGCCTTGCGCCGCCTGCCCTATGTGCAGTACGTGATCCCCGGCTTGGTCGGCAATGCCGAGGTGCGTTTCGAGGGAAGGACGCGGCGCACGATGGTGCTGGGTGAGGGGCGGGATTTCGACAAGGCGTTCACCATGAAGGTGCAGAGCGGCGGTTTCTGGACCGACGCGGACGACGAGCAGGCGCGCGCGCAGGTGGTGATCGGCGCCAAGATACAACAGGAACTGTATGCCGGCAGGAATCCGCTCGGTACCTATCTGCGCATCGGCGGGCAGCGCTACCGCGTGGTCGGTGTGATGGTGTCGAAAGGGCAGATCCTCGGCATGGACATGGACGACACGGTGTTCATTCCGGCGGCGCGCGCGATGGAGTTGTTCAACCGCTCCGGGCTGATGGAGGTCAATGTGAGCTACCGCGCCGATATCCCCGCAGACACCATGATCCGGCTGATCAAGGAGCGCATGATCGAGCGCCACGGGCGCGAGGACTTCACCATCATCTCGCAGGAGCAGGCGCTGGAAGTGCTGGGCTCCGTACTCAATGTCATCACCTTCGCCGTCGGCGCGCTGGGCGGCATCTCGCTGCTGGTCGGCGCGGTCGGCATCCTCACCATCATGACCATGGCCGTCACCGAGCGCACCGCCGAGATCGGCTTGCTGCGCGCGCTGGGCGCGCGCGAGAAGCAGGTGCTGACCCTGTTCCTGAGCGAAGCCATGCTGTTATCCGCGCTGGGCGGTTTGATGGGGTTGTTGCTCGGTGTCGGCATCGCGCAGGGACTGCATCTGTTGTTCCCCGCGCTGCCGGTACATACGCCCTGGCTGTATGCCGTGCTGGCTGAACTGACGGCCGTCACGATCGGACTTGCAGCAGGTGTCGTTCCGGCTATGCGTGCGGCGCGGCTCGATCCGGTCGAGGCCTTGCATGCGGAGTGAGTCGTGCGACATCTTCTGCAATGTCGTCGACAACTACGGCGACATCGGCGTGAGCTGGCGTCTGGCAAGGCAACTGGCGAACGAGCAGGGTGTGAGCGTGCGCTTGTGGGTGGATGATCTGCGCAGCTTCGGCAAGTTGTGCCCCGAACTGGATGCGGGGCTGGACGAGCAGCGTTGTCGCGGGGTGGAGGTGCGGCGCTGGTTTGCGGATTTTCCCATTGTCGAACCCGCCGGGCTGGTGATCGAAGCGTTCGCCTGCAAGCTGCCCGACACGTATGTGCAGGCGATGGCCGCACAGGAACCCAAGCCGGTATGGGTGAATCTCGAGTACCTGTCGGCGGAAGACTGGGTGGAGGGTTGCCACGGACTGCCTTCGCCGCATCCTTCCTTGCCGCTGAACAAGTATTTCTTCTTTCCCGGCTTCACCGCAAAAACCGGCGGTCTGTTGCTGGAACGCGGCCTGCTGGCGCGGCGGGATGCTTTTCAGTCCGATGCGGAGGCGCAGTTGTGCTATTGGCAGAGCCTGGGCGTGCCGGAGCGGGTGGCAGGCGAGTTAAGAGTCTCTTTGTTCGGCTATGAGAACGAGGCAATGGAAGGCTTGCTGGGTGTCTGGGAGCAGGGAAGCCTGCCTGTCACTTGCCTGCTGCCGGACGGGCGTTCTTTGCCGCAAGTGGCAGCCTTCTTCGGGCATCAGGCAGGAAAAGCCGGCGAAATCTGGCAACGGGGCAATCTGCGCGTGCACGTGCTGCCTTTCGTCGAGCAGGAACGCTACGACGAACTGTTGTGGGCCTGCGATGTCAATTTCGTGCGCGGCGAGGATTCCTGCGTGAGGGCGCAATGGGCGGCCAAGCCGTTCATCTGGCAGATATATCCGCAGCATGACGGGGTGCATCTGGAGAAACTGGAGGCCTTGCGCACGCGTTATGCGGAAAGGCTGCCGCCCGCAGCAGCACAGGCTGTCAAAGGCTTGTGGCTGGCCTGGAATGGCGGGCCGGACATCGCCGGGGCTTGGCAGGGCTTTGTCGCCCAGCACGGGGTGTTGGCCCGGCATGGTGCCGAATGGGCACAGCGCTTGGCACCCAATAACCTTGCATTGAATTTGCTGGATTTTTATCGCCAAGTTGCATAGAATCCGCGCCTTGAATTTTGAGGGGCAGTAAACATGAAAACAGCACAAGAACTCCGCGCCGGTAACGTGATCAATGTTGGCGGCGATCCCATGGTCATCCTGAAGGCCGAATACAGCCGCTCCGGCCGTAACGGTTCCGTGGTCAAGATGAAGATGAAGAACCTGTTGACCGAAACGGCCAAAGAGACGGTGTATGCAGCCGACGACAAGTTCGACCAGATCATCCTCGACAAGAAAGAATGCACCTACACTTACTTCGCCGACCCGATGTATGTGTTCATGGACACCGAATACAACCAGTACGAAGTCGAGAAGGAAAACGTCGGCGACGTGGTGAACTATCTGGCCGACGGCATGGAAGACATCTGCGAAGTGGTGTTCTACGACGGCAAGGCGATTTCGGTCGAGTTGCCCAACACCATCGTGCGAGAGATCGAGTACACCGAACCCGCCGTGCGCGGCGATACTTCCGGCAAGGTGATGAAACCGGCCAAGCTGAAAGGTTCCGGCTTCGAGTTGCCGGTGGCGGCGTTCATCGAGATCGGCGACAAGATCGAGATCGACACCCGCACCAACGAGTACAAGAAACGCGCGAACTGAGTCCGGTTTGCCTATGCAATAAAAAAGAGCCGCTGCGAAGCGGCTCTTTTGTTTCGGTACGTCATTGATAGAACTACTAGCCATTCGACTAAGCCCGCAAGCGGGCAAGTCGCTGGTTATCCGGCGCAGGCCGGAATCCAGATAGTCGAAAAATTCCTGCGAAGCAGGACAAAGCCCAACTGCATACTTGATAAATGCGCTGGATTCCGGCCTGCGCCGGAATGACGGTCGACTTACAGCTTCTCCACGCTATAAACCGCCACCAGCCTGTGCGACTCGCCCGGTGCCAGCGTGACGACGTTCTCCAGCGCGTTGCCGCTCTCTACGCAGACCATGTCGCGCTGCAGTGCCGGGCCGAAATCGCCCATCTTCTCGGCTTTTTCGGTCCACGGGTTCCACACCACGGTGGACTTGCTGCCCTGCTTGGCGATGCGAATGGCGCGTTTCAGCCCCTTGTCCTCGATCACGCAATCGGCAGTGGTGCTCACATAGACACGGTCCACTTCGCTCTCGATGACGATGCCGTCCTGCTGGTTGAAACGCGCGAAGTCCTTCACCTTGTCCAGATACTCGCAATTCTCCAGCCCGCGAATGGTCATGTTGGCGACATCGCTGATCTGGAAGTAGGTATGCAGGGCTTCGCCGAGTTCGAAAGCTGCTTTCCCCGTGTTGGTGGTCACCAGTTCCACGCGCAGGGCTTTGCCTACGGTGACTTCGAGTTGCACAGAGGAGGCATGCGGCCATTGTGCGCGGGTGGCATCGCTCTCGACGAGGCCGAAACGCAGGAAGGTCGAGCCGTCCTGAAGGGCTTTGGTCTCCAGTACATCCCATGGCACGGTGCGCGCATAACCGTGGCCGGGCAGTTTGCTGTCGTTCTTGTGCGGGCCGAACCATGGCCAGCAGATCGGCGCGCCGCCGCGGATGGATTTGCCCGGCGCGAATTTGGCTCTCGGCGACAACCAGAGAACCGGCTCTTCGCCGCGCGGCTGGAAGGTGGCGATATGCGCGCCTTGCAGGGCGATATTGGAGAGTGCGTGTTGATTGGCGACCTCGGCCACGATCATGCCTTCGGCAATCTCCTTGAATTGCACGTGGTTGCCGATGGCGAAGCGCTGGTTGAGTTCTGTCAATGTCATATCTATTCCTGTCGGATGGTGGTGTGAAAGTGATTCAACTTTGGTCGGGCGGCGGAGCGGTCTTCAATACCTCATCCAGTGTGGTGAGCCCGGATGCGATCTTGAGCGCGCCGGAGATGCGCAGCGGTTTCATCCCTTCGCGGTTGGCCTGTTCGCGCAAGGCGGCGATGTCGGTCTCGGCGGTGATGAGTTTGCGCAGTTCCGGTGACATGAGCAGTATCTCGTAGATGCCGATACGCCCGGAGTAGCCGGTCATGCGGCATTCCAGACAGCCTTGCGGGCGCTGCACCTGTGTCGGGCGCGTCGCTTTCCATGGCGCGACCAGACCGTTCCACAACTCGATGTCTTCTTCCTGCATCGGGTGTGGTTTCTTGCAGTGCGGACACAGTGTGCGCACCAGTCGTTGCGCCATGATGCCAAGCAGGGTTGCGTTGAGCAGATACGACGGCACACCCAGATCGAGCAAGCGGGTGATCGCGGAAGGGGCGTCGTTGGTGTGCAAGGTCGAGATCACCAGATGGCCGGTGAGGGCTGCCTGGATCGCCATGTCGGCGGTCTCCAGATCGCGTATCTCGCCCACCATGATGATGTCCGGATCCTGCCGCATCAGCGCACGCACGCCCTCGGCGAACGTGAGATCCAACCCTGTCTGGATCTGCATCTGGTTGAACGCAGGCTCCACCATCTCGATCGGGTCTTCCAGCGTGCATACGTTCACCTCGGGAGTGGCCAGGCTCTTGAGCGTGGAATACAGCGTCGTGGTCTTGCCCGAGCCGGTCGGACCGGTGACGAGGATGATGCCGTTGGGCCTGGAGGTCATTTGCTCCCAGCGCACGCGGTCGTCATCGGAAAAACCCAGTTCGGAGAAATCGCGCACCAGCACTTCCGGATCGAAGATGCGCATCACCAGTTTCTCGCCGAACGCCGTGGGCAGCGTGGAGAGGCGCAGCTCGATCTCTTGTCCCTCTTCGGTGCGCGTCTTGATACGCCCATCCTGCGGACGACGCTTCTCCATCAGATCCATGCGTCCCAGCAACTTGATGCGGCTGGTCATCGCCGTGACCACCGATATCGGCAGTTGATGCACCTGGTGCAGTATCCCGTCGATGCGGAAACGCACGAGGCCCGATTCGCGGCGCGGCTCGATATGGATGTCCGATGCGCGCTGGTCGAACGCGTATTGCCACAGCCAGTCGACGATATGCACGATGTGCTGGTCGTTGGCATCGAACTGCTTGTCCGTCTTGCCCATCTCGACCAGCTGCTCGAACGAGGCGATGTTGCCGGAATCCATCTTCGCTTTGGTCGCGCTCTTCACCGAGCGCGCCAGATTGTAGAACTCGACCAGATAGCGGTTGATGTCTGCGGGCGAAGCGAACACGCGGCGGATGTTCTTGCGCGAGGTCTGCTTGAGCACCGCCTCCCAATCGCGCAGGAAAGGCTCGGCAGTGGCGACCAGCAACTCGTTGCCTTCGATGCTTAACGGCATGATGGCGAAACGGTTCGCATAATCGATCGACATCAGGTCCACCAGATTGGAGAAATCGATCTTCAACGGATCGATATGCAGATAATCCAATCCGGCCTTTTTCGCGAACCACTCGGTCAGGGTGTCCAGCGTCAGGATGCGATAAGGAGCGGCCTGTGATTTCCAGCTTTTATCCGCAATGATCGCCAATGGATGTGCGCTATGCCGACGGAGGCGGTGTTCGGCGATGAGGCCATCGGCGTCTTCCTTGCCGACCATGCCGTCTGCAACGAGCATTTCCAGCACTTCAGCCAACTTCAGTTTGTGTTCTGCGGCTTCTTGAGCAGCCATGATCGCGCCTTGAGAGGGATTTGGCGGACTATACCGATATCGGGCGGGGGGTTCAATCGGCTTGGGGGAGTTCGGTAGAGGCGGGGGGAATTGAACCCGTGATACAAAACAAAAAATGAATTTATGGGGAGGTGGTTTTCTATAGAGGGGGAATTGCTCGGTTGTCGAGTTGCATCCTCGACAACCTCGTCCCTTCGGGACCGCCATACGCCCCCCGTCCGTGCCGGACGGGGATTCAATTCCCGCTCAGTCTCAACGCAACAAATAAAAGCGACACTAGGTGGGAGTTATTGGGAAAAATTGGCCTTGCAGGCCGCGCATTCGCCTGCATGCGAATGCCGCTCCGGGCTACAAACAGCACGCAGGTGCTGTTTGCTTTACGCCCTCCGCCCCCCGTCCGTCCCGGACGGGGTTTCAATTCCCCATCAACTTCACATGCAACAAATAAAAATGGCTACCCTGACGGGCAGCCATTTTTATTTGTTGGTGGAGGCGGGGGGAATTGAACCCCCGTCCGCGAGCCCTCTACAGGCAGTTCTACATACTTAGTCTGGTTATTTGATTTTATCCGGCAGACGCCAACCGACAGGCTGCTACAGGACGAGTCACCTTGATTTTAGCTTCGTGCAAAGTGACCCTGCACGACACGATTCCGTGTAAATGATCCCACTCATCGCGGCATTACTGCCTTGAGCCCCTCCACGGACAGCAGGGTGTGGGATCTAACCGGTTAAGCGGCTAGAGCGTACTTTTCGTCGTTTGCGACTATTGGTTTTCCAGCTGATTTACGAGGTGGCGGGTCCTCGGTATGCCCTACACTGCTTTGTAACCCACGTCGAAGCCAGGTCGCCCCCGGTTCGGTTTGTTATCAAGCAAACTGGATTGTACAGGCTGGCGGGGTGGGGGGCTAGCGAGCTTTGCTGTTTTGCGTGAAGCGGGAGAAGTGGCGGTCGGCCTTGGTGGCATGCGAGGCGAACCAGTCGAGCAGCAACAATTGGGTGCGGAAGGCGAGGAGGCGCGGGTCTTCCGTTTTGTTTGCGGCCATTTTCTCCAGTTCGGAAAGATTCTGGACGAAGCGCCGGTGTTCCTGGATATGCCCATCGGCAAACTGATACGCATGTTGGCGCATCAGTGATTCTTCGATTGGGAAGAGGTGTTGCGCGTGCTGCCGGAGGAATGGAAAGATGTCGGCGAAATCACGGCACTCGTTCTGCTCGATTTTGGCGGTGAGCGTGTTGATGTGGTACATCAGGATGCGGTTGGCATTGTCGACTTCCGGCAAACCCGTGTGCTGTCCTTCCTTCCAGGAAAGGACGGTCTGCAATTCGCCCGTGCCGTGATGTTGTCCGGAGGTCTGGAATTCGTGGCAGCGCTCCAGATAGATGAGGGAGGGATAATCTTCGGGGGCGATCGCTATGCATTGCTTGAGCAGCGGAACGGCCTTGGCAATATCCTGCATGTGGTAATAGGCGACCGCCTTTTCGAACATCGCCAGGCTTTGGCGTTTGCTATCGCGCAATTCTTCCGGGTTGTTGTCGAACACCTCGTAGACGGATAGCGGCTGCGACTTGCCCTTCACGCGGATGCGGTCCAGAAAACGGATATCGTATTTGCCCGGGTCGGCCAGGTCGTACAGGGTGTTCTGGCTGATGATGAGCGGGGCGTGATAGGTCTTGGTGGCTTCTTCCAGCCTTGCGGTCAGGTTCACCGCATCGCCGATCACGGTGCTGTCCATGCGGTTGATCCCGCCCACCGTGCCGATCATCACCACCCCGGTGTTGAGGCCGATGCCGATCTGCACCGGTGCATAGCCCGCGCGTTCGCGCCCGGCGTTGTAGTAACTCAGCCGTTCAAGCATGGCGATGGCGCCGCTCACCGCCTCGTCGGCCCCCTTTTCGAACAGCGCCATGATGGCGTCGCCGATGTATTTGTCGATGATGCCGTGGTGGCGGCTGATGACCGGCTCCATCTGGCTGAGATAGGAGTTGATGAACTCGAAGTTCTCCGCCGGGGTCATGGATTCCGACAGCGGGGTGAAATCGCGGATGTCCGAGAACATGATGGTCATCTTGCGCTCCACCTGGTCGCCGAGCTTCACATCGACGATGCTTTTGGCTTCGAGCAGGTTGAGCAACTGGTGCGGAACCAGTCGACCGTAGGCCGTCTCGGTCTGTTGCAACAAAGCCAGCGCCTGCTGATGGGCGATGATGACCTTGTGCAAGATCTCCTGGATGTTGTCTTGCGACGGAAAATCGGGGATGCCTTCCCCGTTGCGTCCTTCGTTCATGCTCCTCCGCCCGGCTTTTTTCTTATGGAGGCCATCATACCGTTGTTCAACTCTGGATATGTCGCAGCAAGGCCAGCGGAGTCGGCACACTGCCGCTGGCCGGCCAGGTGGCGAGGTCGGCTGCAGGGTCGATATAGCCGTAGGCCGCGATGATGCCGGTCATGCCGGCGGCCTGTGCCGCTTCCATGTCGCGCAGGTCGTCGCCCAGGTAGAGGCAGCGCTCCGGTGCGATAGCCATCAATTCGGCGGCATGCAGCAGCGGCATCGGGTGCGGTTTGGAGCGCGCGCAGGTGTCGCCGCTCACCAGACAAGCCGCGCGTTTTGCATAGCCGAGTTTCTCCATCAGCGGTACGGTGTAGCGGTGCGGCTTGTTGGTGACGATGCCCCAGGGGATCTCGTGCCGCTCCAGTTCGGCGACCAGTGTCGACATGCTCGGGAACAACACCGTGTTGTCGCAGATGTGCTCCTCGTAATGCTGCAGGAAAGCCTCGCGCATCCCGTCGTAGGCAGCATCATCCGGCTCGACACCCAGTCCCAGCTTCAGCAATCCGCGCGAACCGTGAGATGCCTGCGGGCGTATCGTGGCGATGTCCAGCGGAGGTTTGCCGTGCAGCGCACGCACATGGTTGAGGGCCGCCCCCAGATCGGGTGCGGTATCGGCAAAGGTGCCGTCAAGATCGAAGAGGACGGCTTGCGACATGTCAGCCCTTGCGGCAAGCGACCATGTAGTTGACGCTGCTGTCGCGTCCGAGCGAGTAGCTCTTGTCGAGCGGGTTGTAGCTCATGCCGGTCACGTCCGACACATCCAATCCCGCATTGCGACACCACTGCGCCAGTTCGGAAGGTTTGATGAACTTGGCGAAATCGTGCGTGCCGCGCGGCAGCAGATTGAGTACGTATTCCGCGCCGATGATCGCGAAAAGATACGACTTCGGGTTACGGTTGAGCGTGGAGAAGAACACATGGCCGCCCGGTTTCGCCAGCTTGGCGCAGGCGGCGACCACGGCGGCCGGATCGGGCACATGCTCCAGCATCTCCATGCAGGTCACCAGGTCGTATTGTCCGGGGCGCTCGGCGGCCAGGTCTTCCACCGCCACCTTGCGGTATTCCACCTGCTTGCCGCTCTCGAGCAGATGCAGCTTGGCCACCTGCAGCGACTTGTCGGCCAGGTCGATACCCGTCACTTTCGCGCCCAGCCCCGCCATGCTTTCGGACAGGATGCCGCCGCCGCAGCCCACATCCAGCACCGTCTTGCCGGAAAGCTGCTCGATGCGGTCGATGTAACCCAGGCGCAGCGGGTTGATCTCGTGCAGGGGCTTGAATTCGCTGTTCGGGTCCCACCACTTGTGGGCGAGTTGCGAGAATTTTTCGATTTCGACAGGGTCGGCGTTGGACATGATGGTGAATATTCAGATGGGAAGTGCTTGGAATGTAGCAAAACCGCGTGCAATTAAAAAGGGTTGTGACGGGTTGTTCGGGAATATCGAGACAGTAGTGCGTGCTGAAGCGCAAGCCCTAGCGGTGGGAGCAGGGTAGATGGTATGGTATGGAATTGTTGAATCAGCTATTTACACTACAGGACAAGGTGTTTATCCATGCGTGTACTCATTATCGAAGACAACCGTGATCTGGCCTCCAATATGTTCGATTTTCTGGAGGCCAAGGGGCACGTCGTAGATGCGGCGGGCGACGGCATCACCGGCATGCATCTGGCGCTGGTCAACCAATACGATGCCATCGTGCTCGACCTGATGCTGCCGGGAATGGACGGCATCACGCTGTGCCGCAAACTGCGCGAAGAGGGCGGCAAGACCACGCCGGTACTGATGGTCACCGCGCGCGATTCGCTCGACGACAAGATCGCCGGGCTGGAAGCCGGGGCGGACGATTATCTGGTCAAGCCCGCCGAACTGCGCGAAGTGGAATTGCGCTTGCGGGTGTTGCACCGTCGCGGCGGCGAACACAATCAAAAACTCAAAAAGATGGTGGTGGAAGACCTCAGTCTCGACCCCGGTACCTGCTCGGTCAAGCGCGGCGACAAGAACATCGAATTGCCGCCCATCCCCTACAAGATCCTTGAAGCGCTGATGTCGCGCTCACCGCAAGTGGTCAGCCGCGACGACATCGAGCATGTCGTGTGGGGGGAAGGGCGCCCGGACAGCGATTCGCTGCGCGCGCATGTGCACCTGCTCAGGGACATCATCGACAAACCGTATCCGCGCAAGCTGTTGCGGACCTTGCGCGGGTTCGGATATCAGTTGGTCAGTCCGGATGTTCCAGACCAGTAGCCTGCGCTTCCGCGTCGCGTTCTATTACGCCTTGTTCGGGGCGGGGCTCAGCATCCTGCTTTCCGGCGGCGTCTATCTCACCGTGCAGCAGATCGGGCACCGGCTCATGGATCAGGTGCTGCTGGGGGAACTGTTCGAACATGCCAGCGAGGGTGTGTTCGAGTCGCCCAATACCGCTTCCATCAAGGGGTATATCCGCTCCAAGAAGCAGAACAGTCGCAACATCCCGGATGAGATCAGGGCACTTGAACCGGGTAACTACAACATCATGGTCGGCAAGACCGACTATCGCGTGTTGGTGGCGGATCTGGCCGATGCGCGCTATTTCATGCTGTTCGATACGGCCAGCCAGCACTTGCAGGAGACGGAATTCTTCCGCTACGTGGTTTTCTTCGCCATCTTCATGATCGTCAGTTCGGCCATCGGCGGCGTCATCCTGGCGAGCCGCGTCACCGCGTCTGTCACCCGGCTGGCCAGGCAGGTCAGCCAGGCAGAGCCGCGTGACGCCGATCTGTCGCTGATCAAGCTCACCGGCAACGACGAGGTCGGCGATCTGGCGCGGGCTTTCGACCGCTATCTGCGGCGCTTGCGCGAATTCATCGAACGCGAGAATTATTTCACGGCGGATGTCAGTCATGAATTGCGCACCCCACTGGCCATCATGCTGGGGACGGTCGAGGTGCTGGAGCAGGATGCCACGCTCACGGCCAAACAGCGCGAACGCATCGCGCGTATCCGCCGTGCCGCGCAGGACATGATCGAGCTCACCTCGGCCCTGTTGCTGATGGCGCGCGAGCAGCAGTATTCGCGCGACGAGCCACCCGGTCACGTGGGCGAAGTGGTGCGGGGCTGTGTCGAGAAACATCTGCCCCTGATCGCGGGCCGGCCGATACGCATGGAAGTGAAACTGATCGCCGAACCCGACCTGTTGTTCGAGCGGCCCCTGCTGGAAGTCGTGATCGGCAATCTCATCCGCAATGCCCTGTTCAACACCAAGGCCGGATTCATCCTGCTGCGTCTTGAAATGGACCGTCTGGTGGTGCAGGACACCGGGGTCGGCATGCGCCCCGACGAACTGGCGCGCGCCCTTGACCGTTATTACAAAGGGCCCTCAAGTGCCGGCTCGGGCGTCGGACTATCTCTGGTGAAGCGCATCTGCGAACGCTACGGCTGGCGCATCTCGCTCGATAGTCAGGAAGGGCAGGGGACGACGGCGGTGATCATGTTCTCTGCGGCGAATCAATTGAAGGTTGTCACATGAGAAAAGATTCATCCCGGCTAATTCATCAGTCCGGCATTTCGGCCTGATTGCTTGCAGTGCAGAATCCGCCCCATGTAACAAATGCTGAGGAGGGTATCTTTCGGGAATAACCTTCCGTCGAACGAATTTCCCGGAGGCATCTCTGGTGTAGAATCTTCACAATCAAATAACCGACATGGAGGGCATAGCATGACAACCGCAACCGCTCGCAAGGCCGCAGAGCCCGCCGCCGTGCGCATCAACAAGGACATAGACCGCGCACTATCCAGCGCGGCCAAGGATTTCAAGACCACCCGCGCCAGTATCGTGAAAAACGCCTTGCTTGAATATCTTGAAGACATGGCCGACAGCAAAGCCCTCGCCGAAGCCAAGAAAAAGGGCGGGAAGATGATTCCGTTTTCGGAATTAAGGAAAGAGCTTGGGTTATAAAGTCTTCATGTCGCCCGAGGCGACGAAGGACTTTCGCAAGCTGGACGGTACCGTCCAGAAACGTATCGCCGCGCTGGTGACAAAGATCGAAGCAACCACAACCCGCGCTTCAGCAGGAAAGCACTCAAGGGCAACGACAAGGAATGGCGCTATCGCGTAGGCGCTATCGGCTGGTGTGCGAGATCAAGGATAGGGAGTTGATCGTCTGGCTTGTGCGTGTTGGGCATCGGCGCGAGGTCTATCGGTAGTCGTTCATCAAGGGAAACGCTGAACAATTCCCGCCCCCTCCGGGAGAGGGGGTAAGTTTGATTGAATCAGGGTTTCCCCAGGTTCATCAGTCTGTTTTCAACGCGAGATTGAATGATCATCACAAAGAGATATCGCCTCGCCGCAAACCATCATCGCAATGTTTTATTTGCCTGTTGTTGCAAAAAACACAACTTAACGATTTTTTCACAATACATTGACGCGGTTTTCACAGTTCCGCCGCTAGAATCGCCTCCAACTTGTGTCAGGATGTTTTTGTCCCAAGGCGCAAGGGGTATTAGGTTGTAGGACACTTACTCAATAATAAAGAGGAGAAGCGCAATGAAGAAAATCGTACTGTCTCTGGCAGGCGTGTTGGCAGCAACCGCATTCGCACCAGAAGCATCCGCCATTCCGGCGTTTGCACGTCAAACCGGCCTGGCATGCAGCTCTTGCCACTATCAACACTTCCCCGTGTTGAGCACAACCGGCCAGGAATTCAAGGTTGGCGCCTACACTCAACTGAGCGCCAAGGGCAAGTTCAAGGGTGAAGACCTGTCCATCCCCGACACACTGAACGCAGCCATCCTGTTGAAGGCTCGCTATCAAAAGTCCGGCGGCACCGATACAGCCGGCACCGTCTCCGGCACGACCACCAACAGCGGTCAGTGGCAGATCCCCGACGAGCTGAGCCTGTTCTTCGGCGGCCGCATCGCTGACAACGGCACCATCAAGATCGGTTTCATGAACGAGAACAACATGGCTGCTGCACCAATGGTCGCCGGCCTCAAAGTTCCGGTCGTGATCGCTCTGGATCCGGTCAATGTCATGGTGATCCCTTACGGCACCGACGCGCTGGGCGTGGCTTACGGCTTCGAACAATCCAGCACCGGTATGACCCGCGGCGTGCGTTGGGCTGAACACCGCTCCGACATCTCTGCCGCACAATACACCGGCATTGGTTCTGGTCTGGCTTCCGGTATCGCTTATGTCGTGAGCAACGAAATGGGCTACATCAACTTCTCCAAGTGGTCTCCCGAGTTCTTCTACCTCGGCGGTTCGACTGGCGTGCAGATGAGCTCCACCTGGGTCCGCCTTGCTGCCACTCCGACCATCGCCGACTGGGCGATGCACATCGGCGTCGGTAAAGTTAGCGGCACCAGCTGGGTTGGTGGCGGTGCAAGCCAGATCAAGACTGAAGGCACTGTGGTTGACTTCCAGGGCCAGGGCGCTCTCGGCGAGATGGAGACCAGCGTGTACGCACAGTACGCAACGGCTCCGGCTTCTACCGGTGCAATTGCCAACCAGTTCAACTCCAAGACTGGTACAGCCAAGAAGGCGATCACCGTGGGTGCCGACTTCAGTGTGATTCCGCATACACTGCACGTGGGCGCTGCATACCGTATCGCCAACACCGGCGTGAACGCAGGCTCCACTGCTGGCGACAAGGATAACTCCCTGACCGTCACAGCCGTATATGACCTGTTCCAGAACGTCGCGTTGCATGCCAACTACAGTATGCGCAGTGGTTCGTCCTATGACACTACCGGCACCAATGCTGCTGCAACAGCAGTCAACGGTAACGGCAAGACATTGCTGACCATGATGCTGGAAGCTGCATGGTAATCGTAGCGTAAGTGTTGTAATCAAGAGGAAGGCCGCAAGGCCTTCCTTTTTTGATTCCGCGAAGCTATTTTGTGAATATTGAGGATTCCATAGGGAGGATCACAATGAAATATAAGAACAAACACATCGGTATGCATTTGCGCACGTGGGGCGTGCTGCTAAGCATGCTGTTCATGTCGGCGGCAGTCCAGGCCGATCCCGTGCCGCTGGAAGAGCGCTTGCTGCTTTGCGGCGGCTGCCACAACCCGGACGGCAACAGCGTCATTCCGGAAAATCCGAAACTGGCCGGTCTGAATGCCAAATACCTGCAGCGTCAGCTGGAGGATTTCAAGGCAGCCAAGCGTAGCAACCCGATCATGGATACCATCATCCCGATGGTCGACGAGTCGGAATTCAAGGCGCTGGCCAAGTATTTCAGCGAACAGAAGCGTCTGGCCGGCGTATTGGCTGCGGATCCGGCTACACCGGCAGCAACGGACGCACAGAGCGCACCGGCAGCAGCGGGGGCAATGAGCGTGCAGGCCAGGACGGAACTGGCCGCCAAGGGTCAACAGATCTACCTGGAAGGTGTCTTGGCGACTGCGGCGCCTGCCTGTGGTGGTTGCCACGGCGAAGACGGTAGCGGCAACGACAAATTCCCTCGTTTGAACGGGCAGAACCAGGCTTACGTCATCGCGCAGTTGACGAATTTCAGGAGCGGCGCCCGTACCAACGATCCCAAAGGCGTCATGCGAGCCGTTGCCAAGCGCTTGACCGACGAGGAGATGGCTGCCGTGGCAGAATATATCTTTACCTTGAAGGAAGCTGAATAATGAAAAAACTACTTTCTATCGTTATCGTCGCGCTGTTCTCCATGCAGGCTGCAGTGGTTGTGGCGGCCGATGCGTACAAGCCCAAGGTCTACGGCAAGAAGGGTTACGTTTGGGACGAGATGACGCCCGAGCGTGTCGCGGTCTTGAAGATGACCGGTGATCCGGTGAAGGGCAAAGAGTCCTTCCGCGGTTGCCAGGGCTGTCACAAGGCCGATGCGGCCGGTGTGCGCGAGGGGGTTTATCCCCGCCTGACCGGCCAGCATACCAGCGTGCTCGTCAAGCAGATCACCGAGATCCGTGCCGGTATCCGCCTTAACCCGAAGATGCTGCCTTTCGTTGAAGATCCGGCCATTTCCATGGAAGAGATCGCCGATATCGCCGCTTATCTGAATTCCCTGACCACCGTTCGCGAGAACGGCAAAGGGGCTGAAGACATGTCGGCCAAGGGCAAGAAGCTGTTCACCGACAACAAGTGCTTCACCTGCCACGGCAAGAACGGCGAAGGCGATGCAGCCAAGTCCTACCCGATGGTCTCTGCCCAGCACTTCGACTATCTGGTGCGCGAGATGAAGTGGATCAGACAGGGTGTACGCGGCAACTCCAACCCCGACATGGTCAAGGCGATCGCCCATTTCTCGCAATCCGATATGGAAGCGGTGGCTGACTATCTGTCCAGACTGCCCGACTACCGTACAGTGACTGCCCAGGCAGCCGCACCGGCAGCAAAGTAAAGCGAAACAAGACTTCATTGCAGCTTTGAAGTGTTCAGGCAACGGCTTCGGCCGTTGCCTTTTTTCTTTTTTCCGGATGATTCATTGGGCTGTCATACCGACGAGCCGGTATGACGGAGGGTGATGCTGTTGGTGCTTGTGAAGAACTAGCGCTTGATGCCATGCTTGTTGTGGCGTAAAGTAAGGAATCCTTACTATCCTTGGAGATGAAGATGCTTGCCAAAATGACAGCGAAGAATCAATTGACCCTGCCCAAGGCGCTCGTCACTGAAGTTGGGGCAACGGACTATTTTGATGTGGAAGCGCGTAACGGCCAATTGGTGCTGACACCTGTGCGTATTCAGCGCGGCGATGCGGTGCGCGCCAAACTGGCGGAATTGAATTTGAGCGAGAGAGATGTAGCGGATGCCGTGGACTGGGCGCGTCGCGGAAAATGAGTCGCAGTAAGCATCCACCCCTGGTGGTGATCGATACCAATGTGGCGCTATCCGCTTTGGTGTTCGGTGGCGGTCGCATGGAGGCATTGCGCCGTGCTTGGCAGGGCGGCAAGTGTGTGCCGCTGGTGAGTAGTGTGACGCTCGGCGAGTTGTTGCGGGTGTTGGCTTATCCAAAATTCAAACTCACGGCAACGGAGCAGGGGGAGTTGCTGGCCGATTACCTTCCTTATTGCACGACCATTCAGATGCCTGCCGGGCTGCCGGGTACGATCCAGTGCAGAGACCCCGACGATCTGCCATTTTTGCACTTGGCTACGGTGGGCAAGGCGGATTATCTGGTGAGTGGCGATGGCGATTTGCTAAGTTTGGTTGACCGGTTCGTTTGTCCTATTGTCACCCCGGATGTATTTATCCAGCGTTTGTCCATGTAACGCAATGCTTCGCTAGTCGAGTAGCTAGTAGTTCCGCCAAGTATGGCGGGTAGTCGGTGAGGATGGGGGCTGTGCTAGAATGCGGTCTTCGTTTTATCGCCCCGTTGACTTCTTTCGGGGCTCAAAAATAGGTCGCACATGGAACAACAATTCGCCAAAGAAACCCTGCCGGTAAGCCTTGAAGAAGAGATGCGCAAGTCCTATCTGGACTACGCGATGAGCGTGATCGTGGGACGCGCGTTGCCCGATGTGCGCGACGGTCTGAAGCCGGTGCACAGGCGCGCGTTGTTCGCCATGCACGAACTCTCCAATGACTGGAACAAGGCTTACAAGAAATCGGCGCGTATCGTCGGCGACGTCATCGGTAAATACCACCCGCACGGCGACACGGCGGTGTACGACACCATCGTGCGCATGGCGCAGGATTTCTCGCTGCGTTACACGCTGGTGGATGGTCAGGGCAACTTCGGTTCGGTGGACGGCGACAACGCGGCGGCGATGCGTTACACCGAGATCCGCATGGCGAAGATCGCGCATGAACTGCTGGCCGATCTGGACAAAGAGACCGTGGACTTCGGTCCGAACTACGACGGTTCCGAGCATGAGCCGCTGGTGTTCCCGGCGCGCTTCCCCAACCTGCTGGTGAATGGTTCCTCCGGCATCGCGGTGGGCATGGCGACCAATATCCCGCCGCACAACATGACGGAAGTGGTGGATGCCTGTCTGGCGTTGCTGAAAAATCCGGAGATGGATATCGAGCAATTGATCGAGCTGGTGCCCGCGCCGGACTTCCCGACTGCGGGTTTCATTTACGGTCTGGCCGGGGTGAAGGAAGGCTACCGCACCGGCCGCGGCCGCGTGATCATGCGGGCGCGCACCCACTTCGAGGATATCGGCAAGGGCGACCGCCAGGCCATCATCATCGACGAACTGCCCTACCAGGTGAACAAGGCCAACCTGCTGATGCGGATTGGCGAGATGGTGCGCGAGAAGCGCCTCGAAGGCATCTCCGAGATTCGCGACGAGTCGGACAAGTCCGGCATGCGCGCGGTGATCGAGCTGAAGCGCGGCGAGAACGCCGACGTGATCCTGAACCAGCTCTACAAAGACACGCCGATGCAGGACAGCTTCGGCATCAACATGGTTGCGATCATCGACGGCCAGCCCAAGCTGCTCAACCTCAAGCAAGTCATCGAGGCCTTCCTGCGCCACCGCCGCGAAGTCGTGACGCGCCGTACCATATTCGAACTGCGCAAAGCGCGCGAACGCGGCCACATTCTGGAAGGTCTGGCGGTCGCGCTGTCCAACGTGGACGAGATCATCGCGCTGATCAAGGCAGCCCCGACACCGCCTGAAGCGAAACGCGGACTGATGGCGCGCAGTTGGCGTTCGTCGCTGGTGGAAGACATGCTTTCCCGCGTCAGCGACGCCTCGCGTCCGGACGGTCTGGCCCCCGAGTTCGGTCTGGTGGGCAAGGGCAACGAGCGCGGCTACTACTTATCGGATGCGCAGGCCCAGGCAATCCTGGAGTTGCGCCTGCAACGCCTGACCGGGCTGGAACAGGACAAGATCGTCGGCGAATACCGCGAGGTGATGGACAAGATCACCGACCTGCTCGACATTCTGGCAAAACCGGCGCGCGTGACGCAGATCATCGGCGACGAGCTGGTGACGATACGCTCGCAGTTCGGCGACAAGCGCCGCAGCGAGATCATCACCCACACGCAAGACATGAGCATGGAAGACCTGATCGCGCCGGAAGACGTGGTGGTCACCATGTCGCACAGCGGCTACATGAAAGCGCAGAAGCTGGACGAGTACCGTGCGCAGAAACGCGGCGGGCGCGGCAAGCAGGCGACCGCGACCAAGGAAGACGACTTTGTCGACAATCTGTTCATCGCCAACACGCACGACTACATCCTGTGCTTCTCCAATCGCGGCCGTGTGTACTGGCTCAAGGTCTACGATGTGCCGCAGGGTACGCGCATCAGCCGCGGCAAGCCGATCGTAAACCTGTTGCCGCTGGAGACGGGCGAAAAGATCAACGCCATCCTGCCGGTGAAGCAGTTCGCCGATGACCAGTTCATCTTCTTCGCGACCAGCGAAGGCACGGTGAAGAAGACGCCGCTGTCCGATTTTGCCAACCCGCGCAAGGCCGGCATCATCGCCATCAGCCTGGATGAGGGCGACTTCCTCATCGGCGTGGCGATCACCGACGGCAAGCACGACGTGATGCTGTTCTCTGACGAGGGCAGGGCGGTGCGTTTCGACGAGGACGACGTTCGCGGCATGGGCCGTAACGCGCGCGGCGTGCGCGGCATGAACCTGGCCAAGGGCGGCAAGGTCATCGCGCTGCTGGTGGCGGAGAACGAAGACCAGTCCGTGCTCACCGCGACCGAGAACGGTTACGGCAAACGCACGCCGATTACCGAATACACCCGCCACGGGCGCGGCACGCAGGGCATGATCGCCATCCAGACTTCCGAGCGTAACGGCAAGGTGGTGGCGGCCACGCTGGTCAAACCCGAGGAGGAGATCATGCTGATTGGCACCAGCGGCGTGCTGATCCGCACCCGCGTCAACGAGATCCGCGAGATGAGCCGCGCCACGCAGGGCGTGACGCTGATCAATCTGGGCGAAGGCGAGAAACTGGCCGGTCTGAGCCGCATCGCCGAAACCGAAGAAGAGGAAGCCGAGTAAATGACGATTTACAACTTCAGCGCGGGCCCCGCCGTTTTGCCGCACGAGGTGCTGCTGCAGGCGCGCGAGGAGTTGCTGGATTGGCACGGTACCGGCATGTCGGTGATGGAGATGTCGCACCGCGGCAAGGAATTCATGGGCATCGCGGCGCAGGCGCAGGCCGACCTGCGCGAGTTGCTGGGCATCCCGAAGAATTACAAGGTGCTGTTCCTGCAAGGCGGTGCGCACCTGCAGTTCTCCATGATCCCGCTCAACCTGCTGCGCGGCAAGCTCTCCGCCGACTATGTGAATACCGGCGAATGGTCGAAGAAGGCCATCGCCGAGGCGAAGAAGTTCTGCCACGTGAACGAGGCCGCCAGCAGCGCCGACCGCAATTTCACCTATGCGCCCGGTCTCAAGACCTGGAAGCTGGACAAGGATGCGGCCTACGTGCACTACACGCCCAACGAGACCATAGGCGGCGTTGAGTTCAACTGGATTCCCGATACCGGCAGGGTGCCGCTGGTGGCGGACATGTCGTCCAACATCCTGTCGCGTCCCTGCGATGTGTCCAAGTTCGGCCTGATCTATGCCGGGGCGCAGAAGAACATCGGTCCCGCCGGATTGACGCTGGTGATCGTGCGCGAGGACCTGATCGGCCATGCACCGTCCGGTCTGCCGACCATGCTGGATTACAAGATCCATGCCGACAACGATTCGATGTACAACACACCGCCCACTTACGGCATGTACATGGCCGGGCTGGTGTTCCAGTGGCTGAAGAAGAACGGCGGCGTGGCCGCGATGGAACGCACCAACATCGCCAAGGCCAAACTGCTGTACGGCGCCATCGGTAGCAGCAACGGCTTCTATCAATGTCCGGTGGCCAAGGCTGACCGTTCGCGCATGAACGTGCCGTTCAAGACCGCAGACGCCGCGACCGATGCCGAGTTCCTCAAGCAGGCGGAAGCGCGCGGCATGCTGCAACTCAAGGGTCACAAGCTGGCGGGCGGCATGCGCGCCTCCATCTACAACGCCATGCCGCTGGCGGGTGTGCAGGCACTGGCGGATTTCATGGGCGAATTCGCGCAGCGCAAAGGTTGAACCACATATGTCCGACGAACTGAAAAAATTCCGCACCCAGATCGACCGTATCGACGACGAACTGCTCAAGCTGTTCAACCAGCGTGCGGGGTTGGCGCAGCAGATCGGCCGCGTCAAAGGCAACGGCGCGGTGCTGCGTCCCGAGCGCGAGGCGCAGGTGCTGCAACGCATGGCGCAGGAAAATGTCGGGCCGCTGTCCAACCAGGGCGTGACGCAGTTATTCACCGAGATCATGTCGCAATGCCGCGCGCTGGAAGCGCCGCTGCGCGTGGCCTATCTCGGCCCGCACGGCACCTTCAGCGAAGCGGCAGTATTCCAGCGTTTCGGCCAGGCTAGCGAAGGTCTGCCCGCCGATTCCATCGACGGCGTTTTCGCCGCGGTGGAGAGCGGGGCGGCGAATTACGGCATGGTGCCGGTGGAGAACTCCACCGAAGGCGCGGTCGGTCGCACGCTCGATCTGTTGCTGAACAGCAACCTCAAGATCTGTGGCGAAGTGCTGTTGCAGGTGCACCAGTGCGTACTGTCCAACGAGAACGATCTGTCGCTCATCCGCAAGGTCTATTCGCATCCGCAATCGTTCGGCCAGTGCCAGGAATGGCTGCATGCGCACCTGCCGCAGGCAGAGCGCATCACCGCCTCCAGCAATGCCGATGCGGCACGTCTGGCGGCGGAAGAATCGTTCGCGGCGGCGATCGCCGGCGAACAGGCGGCGGGGCATTTCCGGCTGAAAGTACTGGCGCAGAACATCGAGGACGATGCGCGCAACACCACGCGCTTCCTCGTCATCGGCAAACAGGATGTGGCGCCGTCGGGCAAGGACAAGACCTCGCTGGCGATGTCCGCACCGAATCGCCCGGGTGCCATGCATGACCTGCTGACCCCGTTCGCACAGAACGGGGTGTCGATGACCAAGCTGGAATCGCGTCCGTCGGGCACGGGGCTGTGGGAATACGTGTTCTATGTGGATATCGAAGGCCATCAATCCGATGCCAAAGTCTCGACTGCACTCACCCAGCTCAAGCAGATCGCGGCCTTCGTCAAGGTGCTGGGTTCCTACCCGGTCGCTGTTTGAATAATGATTATTAAAAGCAGTCCCTGACCGTCCCGGCGACCTGAAGTAGCTGCAAACGAAAGTAGAATCGCTCCCTTGCGCCAGTTTTTGATGCCTTTGTTATTCCGTGGTGGATTTTTGACTTTATGAACTACTCTGATCTAGCGCCTTCCTACATTCGTGCCATCGCCCCGTATCAGCCGGGCAAGCCGATCTCCGAGCTCGAGCGCGAGCTCGGCATCAGCGGCATCATCAAGCTGGCCTCGAACGAGAACCCGCTGGGCGCGAGCCCGGCTGCCGTTGCGGCCATGCAGAATGCGATCAAGACCATCGCCCTGTATCCGGACGGCAACGGCTTCGAGCTCAAGGATGCGCTGGTGAAGCGCTACGACGTGGCGCATGCCAACATCACGCTGGGCAATGGCAGCAACGACCTGCTCGAACTGGCGGCGCGCGCTTTCCTCACACCCGGTGACAAGGTGGTCTACTCGGATCACGCCTTCGCCGTGTATGCGCTGGCGACGCAGGCGGTCGGTGCGACCGGCATCAGCGTTCCCGCGACCAAAGGATATGGACATGATCTGCCCGCGATGCAGAAGGCTGCAAAAGACAACAAGGCCAAGATCGTATTCATCGCCAATCCGAACAACCCGACCGGCACTTTCCTGAGTGCGGACGAGCTGCTGGCATTCATGCGCGGTCTGCCGCCGGAGATACTGGTGGTGCTGGACGAGGCCTATAATGAATACCTGCCGGAAGACAAGCGTTACGACAGCGTGAGTTGGCTGAAGGAATTCCCCAATCTCATCATCTCGCGCACCTTCTCCAAAGCCTACGGTCTGGCGGGATTGCGCGTCGGCTATGCGATGGCGCACGAACAGGTGACGGACATGATCAATCGCGTGCGCCAGCCGTTCAACGTGAACAGCATCGCGCAGGCGGCGGCGGTGGCGGCGTTGCGCGATGTGTCGTTCGTCAAGAAGACCTTCGAGTTGAACCGGCGCGGCATGCAGCAGATCACCGACGGTTTGACCAGGCTGGGGCTGGAATACATCCCCTCGTTCGGCAACTTCGTGGCGTTCCGCATCGGCAACGCAACGGCGATGTACCGACGCTTGCTCGAACTGGGTTTGATCGTACGCCCGATAGCCAACTACGATATGCCGGACTGGTTGCGCGTGAGCATCGGTCTGGAAAGCGAGAATGCGAAATTTTTGGCTGCACTGGAAAAATGCATCAGTCAGCAAGTTAACGGAGAAAACAAATGATCATCGTAATGGGCAATGAAACCACCGACGCACAAATCGACACGGTGGTGAAGAAGCTGGAAGCGGCCGGACTCAAGGCCAACATCTCGCGCGGTGTCGAGCGCACCGTCATCGGCGCCATCGGCGACGAGCGCAAGCTGGAAGCGGATATGTTCACCTCGTTGCCGGGCGTGGAATCGGCGATGCATATCGCCAAGCAATACAAGATCGTGTCGCGCGAGTCGCACAAGCAGAACACCATCGTCGAGATCGGCGGCATCCCGGTGGGCGGCAACCAGATCCAGATCATCGGCGGTCCCTGTTCGGTTGAGACACCGGAGCAGATGGACCTGGCGGCGAAATTTACGCATGAAGCGGGTTGCCGTCTGATGCGCGGCGGCGCGTTCAAGCCGCGCACCAGTCCCTATGCGTTCCAGGGGCACGGTGTCGAAGGATTGGCCATGTTCCGCAAAGCAGCGGAAAAATACAAATTGCCCATCGTCACCGAACTGATGGATGCGCGCCAACTGGATACCTTCATGGAATACGACGTGGACGCGATCCAGATCGGTACGCGCAACATGCAGAACTTCGACCTGCTCAAGGCGGTGGGCAAGGTCAACAAACCCATCATCCTCAAGCGCGGCATGTCGGCCACCATCAGCGAATGGCTGATGTCGGCGGAATACATCGCGGCGGGCGGCAACCACAACATCATCTTCTGCGAGCGCGGCATCCGCACTTTCGAGACCGCTTACCGCAACGTGCTGGACGTGACTGCCATCGCCGTGCTGAAGAAAGAGACTCACTTGCCGGTGATCGTCGATCCTTCGCATGCGGGCGGCAAAGCCTGGATGGTGCCGGCGTTGTCGCAAGCCGCCATCGCGGCGGGTGCCGACGGCCTGCTGGTCGAGATGCACCCCAGCCCGTGCGATGCATGGTGCGACGCCGATCAGGCGCTGACCCCGGACGAGTTGAAAAAGCTGATGGGCACGCTGGGTGCGATCGCCAAAGCGATCGGCAGAACGCTCTAAGCCATGCAACCCGCCTTTCAAAAAGTCGTCATCTTTGGCGTCGGACTGATCGGCGGGTCGTTCTCGCTGGCCTTGCGCAAAGCGGGAGAGGTGGGTGAAGTGGTCGGTTTCGGGCGCAGCCAGTCCACGCTCGATGAAGCCAAACGGCTCGGCATCCTCGACCGTATCGGCAACGATGTGGCCCGCGAAGTCCGCGATGCCGACATCGTCCTGCTCGCCACGCCCGTGGCGCAGATGGCGGAGATATTCACACGCATCGCACCGCATCTCGGCGCTCACACGCTGGTCACCGACGGCGGCAGCACCAAGGGTGATGTGGTGGCTGCGGCGCGAGCCAACCTCGGCAACAAGATCTCGCAATTCATCCCCGCGCACCCCATCGCGGGAGCGGAGAAGAGCGGTGCAGCGGCAGCACTGGCCGATCTCTACCTGGGCAAGAAAGTCGTGCTCACTCCGCTGCCGGAAAATTCCAAAGCCACGGTAGGTCGCATACGCAAAGCGTGGGAGCTGTGCGGTGCGGCCGTGAGCGAGCTCACTGCACAGCAACATGATGAAGTATTCGCTGCCGTGAGCCATCTGCCGCATCTGCTGTCGTTCGCGCTGGTGCACGACCTGGCGCAACGCGATAACCGCGACCAGTTGCTGTCCTTCGCCGCCAGCGGCTTCCGCGACTTCACCCGCATCGCCGCGAGCAGTCCCGAGATGTGGCGCGATATCTGCCTCGCCAACCGCGATGCCATGATGCGAGAACTGCTGCAATACGCCAACGAACTGCACGGCCTGTATCAGGCGCTGGAGCAGAGTGACGCGGCCAAACTCGAAGAAGTGTTCAGCGAGGCGCGCAAGGTGCGCAGTGCCTGGACGCAACAATAACTACACACCCTTATCGCATGACTCAGCACGAATTTCTCGAACTTCCTCCCTTGATGTCTGCGCACGGCAGCGTGCGCCTGCCCGGTTCCAAAAGTATCTCCAATCGCGTGTTGCTGCTGGCGGCATTGGCACAGGGCACGACGACAGTGCGCGACCTGCTGCACTCGGACGATACCGAGCGCATGCTGGATGCCTTGCGCACGCTCGGCGTGCAAGTAGAATCGCTCGGTGATAACGCCTATCGCGTCACCGGTTGTGGCGGGAACTTTGGCGAAACTCGCGGAGCTCGTTTTCCCGTCAAACAAGCGAAGCTGTTTCTCGGCAACGCGGGGACGGCCTTCCGTCCGCTGACGGCGGCGCTGGCCTTGTCTGGCGGAAGCTATGAACTGTCCGGTGTGCCGCGCATGCACGAGCGTCCCATCGGCGATCTGGTGGATGCGTTGCGCCAACTCGGCGCGGATATTCGTTATCTGGGCAATGAAGGCTTTCCGCCGTTGCAGATTTCCGCGGCCAAACTGGCGGGAGACACGGCCAAAGTGCGCGGCGATGTTTCGAGTCAGTTCCTCACCGGCCTGCTGATGGCTTTGCCGTTGCTGGATCGAGCAGTAAAGGTGGAGGTGGTGGGTGAACTCATTTCCAAACCTTATATCGAGATCACGCTGGCGATGATGGCGCGCTTTGGCGTTACCGTGCAGCGCGACGGCTGGCGCAGTTTCACGGTGAATGCAGGCAGCCGCTATGTCTCGCCGAAAGAGATCTATGTCGAGGGGGATGCTTCATCCGCCTCCTATTTCCTCACTGCGGGAGCCATCGGCGGCGGGCCGGTGCGCGTCGAAGGTGTCGGCAAGAGCAGCGTGCAGGGCGACGTGCGTTTTGCCGAAGCACTGGAGCAGATGGGGGCAGTCGTCACCATGGGCGACAACTGGATCGAGGCGAAGGCATCCGGCAAACTCAAAGCCATCGACCTCGACTGCAACCATATCCCCGATGCCGCGATGACGCTGGCCGTGGCGGCCCTGTTCACCGACGGCACCACCACGCTGCGCAACATCGCCAGCTGGCGCGTGAAGGAGACCGACCGTATCGCGGCGATGGCGACCGAATTGCGCAAGGTCGGGGCGACGGTGGAAGAGGGTGCGGATTACATCCGTATCGCTCCGCCCGCACAGCTCAGGCATGCAGCCATCGACACCTACGACGACCACCGCATGGCGATGTGTTTCTCGCTGGCCGCTTTCGGCGGCGCGGGGGTGCGCATCAACGACCCCAAGTGCGTAGCCAAGACTTTCCCGGATTATTTCTCCATGTTTGAAAAAGTTAGCCAACCAGTTCCGGTCATCGCCATCGATGGCCCCTCCGCTTCCGGCAAGGGCACGGTGGCGCAGCGCGTGGCAACGGCGCTGGGCATGCATTATCTCGACAGCGGCGCCTTGTACCGTTTATTGGGTCTGGCGGCGCAAAAGCGCGGCATCGCCCTGGAAGCCGAAGACCGGCTGGCGGAACTGGCCGGACAGGTCGATATCCGCTTTGAGGGTGCGGATATCTGGCTGGACGGCGCCAAAGTCGGCGATGAGTTGCGCACCGAAGAAGCCGGTTCGGCGGCCTCAAAAATAGCGGCTTTGCCCAAGCTGCGCGCGGCTTTGCTCGATAAACAGCGGGCTTTCCGGCAGGCGCCGGGGCTGGTGGCGGACGGGCGCGACATGGCCTCGGTGGTGTTCCCCGACTCGGTGCTGAAGATATTCCTGACCGCCTCCGCCGAAGCGCGCGCGGAACGTCGATATAAGCAGTTGAAAGAGAAAGGGATGAGTGCTAATATCGCCGCCCTTTTGCAAGATATCAAGGCGCGCGACGAGCGGGATACTCAACGTAGCGTGGCCCCGTTGCAACAGGCGCAAGGTGCGAGCTTGCTGGACACGACCCCTCTGAACATCGAGCAGGCGGTTCAGGAAGTGCTAAGCCGCTACCGTGCGTTGGAGTCCAAATAGAGCCTTTCTGTTTGGGTTGACTAACTAACCCCCGCTTACAACGGGTTTGTCCTCAAGGTATACCAAATATGAACGCAGTTGCTGATATGGAAAGTTTTGCCTCCCTGTTTGAAGAGAGTCTGACGCGCAAAGAGATGCGCGCAGGTGAATTGATCACCGCCCAAGTCGTTCGCGTCGAGCAGAACGTGGTCGTTGTCAATGCCGGACTGAAGTCCGAAAGTTTTATTCCCGTTGAAGAATTCAAAGACGCATCGGGCGCAGTTGAAGTAAAAGCCGGTGATTTCGTCACCGTCGCCATCGAATCCCTGGAGAACGGCTACGGCGAAACGCGCTTGTCGCGCGAAAAAGCCAAGCGTCTGGCTGCCTGGATCGATCTGGAACAGGCGATGGAAGAAGGCCGTATCGTTGAAGGTTACGTCAGCGGCAAGGTCAAGGGCGGTCTGACTGCCATGGTGAACGGGATCCGCGCCTTCCTGCCCGGTTCGCTGGTGGATACACGTCCGGTCAAGGACACCACACCGTACGAAAACAAGACCATGGAACTCAAGGTCATCAAGCTGGATCGCAAGCGCAACAACGTGGTGGTTTCCCGCCGCGCCGTGCTGGAAGCATCGCAAGGTGCCGACCGTGAATCCATGCTGGAGAACCTGAAAGAAGGCGCGATCGTCAAGGGTATCGTCAAGAACATCACCGACTACGGTGCATTCGTTGACCTGGGCGGTATCGACGGCCTGCTGCACATCACCGATCTGGCATGGCGTCGCGTGAAGCACCCGTCCGAAGTATTGACGGTCGGCGACGAAGTCGAAGCCAAGATCCTGAAGTTCGACCAGGAAAAGAACCGCGTCTCCCTCGGCATCAAGCAGATGGGCGACGATCCGTGGAACGGTCTGGCACGTCGCTACCCGCAAGGCACACGCCTGTTCGGCAAGGTGACCAACCTGACCGACTACGGTGCATTCGTCGAGATCGAGCAGGGCATCGAAGGTCTGGTGCACGTGTCCGAGATGGATTGGACCAACAAGAACGTGCACCCGTCCAAGGTTGTAGCGCTGGGCGACGAAGTGGAAGTCATGATCCTCGAGATCGACGAGCAACGCCGCCGCATCTCCCTGGGCATGAAGCAGTGCAAGTCCAATCCCTGGGACGACTTCGCGCTCAACCACAAGAAGGGCGACAAGGTCAAAGGCGCGATCAAGTCCATCACCGACTTCGGCGTGTTCATCGGTCTGGACGGCGGCATCGACGGTCTGGTGCACCTGTCCGACCTGTCCTGGTCTGTTGCCGGCGAAGAAGCCGTGCGCAACTACAAGAAGGGCGACGAACTGGAAGCTGTGGTGCTGGCCATCGACGTCGAGCGCGAGCGCATCTCCCTGGGCGTGAAGCAGATGGAAGGTGATCCTTTCGGCGGCTTCGTTTCTTCCGGCCATGACAAGGGTGCCGTTGTTACCGGCACTGTGAAGTCGCTGGACGCCAAGGGCGCAGTGATCGCACTGGACGGCGACGTGGAAGCCTACCTGAAGGCGTCCGAAGTCTCCGCCGACCGCGTGGAAGACATCCGCAACCACCTGAAGGAAGGCGACACCGTCAAGGCTGTCATCATCAACGTGGACCGCAAGAACCGCGGCATCAACCTGTCGATCAAGGCGCTGGACAAGGCCGACACGGCAGCGGCGATGCAGAAGTTCGCGTCGGAAAACACCAGCTCTGCCGGCACCACCAATCTGGGTGCGCTGCTCAAGGCGAAACTGGATTCCAGCAAGGCTGACTCTCAGTAAGGAGGGACGATGACCCGTTCAGATCTTATCGCCAAGCTTGCGGAGCGTTACACACAGTTGCTCGGCAAAGATGCCGAGCTGGCTGTGAAAGTGATTCTGGATAGCATGTCGGCCACGCTCGCAAAAGGCGGTCGTATCGAGATCCGCGGTTTCGGCAGTTTCGCGCTGAACTATCGTCCGCCGCGCCTGGGGCGCAACCCCAAGTCCGGCGACAAGGTTCAGGTGCCAGCCAAGTACGTGCCGCACTTCAAAGCAGGCAAAGAGCTGCGCGAACGGGTGGATTATCCGACTGCCTGATGCAGTTCAGATGTAAACCGATTGGCGGCATATCGCGAGATGTGCCGCCAATTCTTTTCTTGTTCATGTTATCGTTGCAAATCGTTTTATAAGCCATATAGTCATCATGCGATACCTGATCTGGTCCCTGCGCGCCGTGCTGTTCCTGCTGTTGCTCGGTTTTGCGGTGAAGAACGACCAAGCTGTCGTGTTGCGCTATTTCTTCGGCTTCGAATGGCAGACTTCGCTGGTCGTCGTGCTGCTGTGTTTCTTTACGGCGGGCGTCGTCATCGGCCTGCTGGCTATGCTGGGCGGCATGTTCCGCCAGCGTCGCGAGCTGGCCTCGGTCAAACGCGAACTGCAGTTGAAAAACAAACTGGCCGAGATCGATGCACAGCGCTCTCCCAATCAACCTTCCTGAGACATTGAACTGATGGATTTCGAACCCTGGATGTTGCTTGTCTTTCCCCTGTTTTTCGGCATGGGCTGGCTGGCGGCGCGCATCGACATCAAGGAATTGCTCAACGAGTCCAGCGCATTGCCGCGCTCCTATTTTCAGGGTCTGAACTTCCTGCTCAACGAGCAGCAGGATCAAGCCATCGAAGCCTTCATCGAAGTGGTCAAGGTCGACCCGCAAACCGTCGAGTTGCACTTCGCGCTGGGCAGTCTGTTCCGCCGTCGCGGCGAAGTGGACCGCGCCATCCGCATGCACCTCAATCTGGTCGATCGCGCCGACCTGGCCGAAGACAGAAAGCAGCAGGCTCTGTTCGAATTGGCACAGGATTACCTGAAGGCGGGCATATTGGACCGGGCCGAGGCGGCATTCCATGAACTGCACGGTTCTCAGTACGAAAAGGAATCGCTCGATTTCCTGCTCGAGATATACCAGAAGGAAAAAGACTGGCTCAAGGCGGTCGATATCAGCCAGCGGCTCGCCGCGCTGACGGGGCAATCGCATGTCAAGGAAGCCGCATTCTTCTTCTGCGAGCTGGCCGCGAGCGAGCTGGCGAACAAACAGACCGATGCGGCCGTGGTGCATCTGGAACAGGCGCTGGCAGCGGATCCGCAAGGCGTGCGCGCCAGCATCATGCTGGGCGATATCGAGCTGGCCGCGGGCCGTGCAGCGGGCGCCATCGAGACCTGGAGGCGCATCGAACAGCAGGATGCGCAATATCTGCCGCTGGTGGCGGAGCGTCTGCTACAGGCCTATCGCCAGATCGGCGACGAGGCGACGGGGGTCACCTTGTTGCAGACCTGGCTGCAGAAGTATCCCTCGCTCGACCTGATGAACGTTCTGTTCGGTGCGCTGGTGCAGCGCGACGGCGCGGAAGCGGCCTACATCATGGTGCGCAACGAACTGAAGCGTAACCCGACCCTGCTCGGTCTGGACAAGCTGCTGGAAGCGCAATTGCTGGAAATGACCGGCGAGCGTCGTGCCGACACCGAACTGGTGAAGAGCCTGATCCACAGCCGCACGCGCGGACTGGCCATGTACCGCTGCAAGCATTGCGGCTTCAAGGCGCGCCAGTTCTACTGGCATTGTCCGGCCTGCCACAGCTGGGAGAGTTATTCGCCTAAACGCAGTGAAGAGAATGGTGTAGCAATATGAACGACCCGAAGATCATCGTCGCACTCGATTACCCGCAGGCTGCGTCGGCGCTCGCTTTGGCTCAACGCCTTGAGCCAAATCTGTGCCGTCTCAAGGTAGGTAAGGAACTGTTCACCGCAGCGGGACCGCAACTGGTCGAGCAATTGCAGCAGCGCGGTTTCGAGGTGTTCCTCGATCTCAAATTCCACGACATCCCCAACACCACCGCGCAAGCCTGCAAAGCGGCTGCCGCGATGGGCGTATGGATGGTGAATGTGCATGCGCTGGGCGGCAAACGCATGATGGAGGCGGCGCGCGAGGCGTTGGTGAATCTCAGGCTGCGCCCGAAACTGATCGCCGTCACCATTCTCACCAGCATGGCGCAGGAAGACCTGCATGCCATCGGCATCAACGCCAGCCCGGCGCAGATGGTGCCGCTGCTGGCCGGACTGGCGAACGACAGCGGCCTGGACGGCGTGGTGTGTTCCGCGCAGGAAGCATTCGTGCTGCGCCAGCAGTTGGGCCGGGATTTTTGTCTGGTCACCCCCGGCATTCGCCCGGCGAATGCAGCGGCCAACGACCAGGCGCGTATCATGACGCCGCGCGCCGCATTGGAAGCGGGCTCCAGCTATCTGGTCATCGGCAGGCCCATCACGCAGGCGCCCGACCCGCTGGCGGCACTGCAAGAGATCATCAAGGAAACAGGAGACATGGCATGAAGCTGCCATCGTTCGGAAAAGCGAAAGTGCTGGTCGTCGGCGATGTGATGCTGGACCGCTACTGGTTCGGCGACGTCACGCGCATCTCGCCGGAAGCGCCGGTTCCGGTATTGAAAGTCAGCAAGGTCGAAGAACGTCCCGGCGGGGCGGCCAACGTGGCGCGCAACATCGCCTCGCTCGGCGCGCACTGCACTTTGTTGTCGGTGGTCGGCGCGGACGAGGCGGGCGATTGCCTGCAACGCCTGCTGACCGAGCAGGGCGGCGTCACCGCCATGCTGCATCGCGACGACAGCATCTCCACCATCGTCAAGCTGCGCGCCATCGCGCGCCACCAGCAATTGCTGCGCATCGATTTCGAGACGCCGCCCAGCCATGAGGTGCTGAATGCCAAGCTCGCGGATTTTCACACCCAGCTGCCGCTCGCCGATGTGGTGATCCTGTCCGACTACGGCAAGGGCGGGCTGGCGCATATCGCCGAGATGATCAAGGCGGCGCGCGCGGCGGGCAAGCCGGTGCTGGTCGATCCCAAGGGCGACGACTATGCGCGCTATCAGGGCGCGACACTGCTCACGCCGAACCGCAGCGAATTCCGCGAAGTGGCGGGCAGCTGGAAGAACGAAGCGGAGCTGACCGCCAAGGCGCAGAAACTGCGCGCCGAACTGAAGCTGGAAGCGCTCATGGTCACGCGCAGCGAAGAAGGCATGTCGCTGTTCCGCGAACAGGACGTGCTGCACGAGCCGACACAGGCGCGCGAAGTGTTCGACGTCAGCGGCGCGGGCGACACCGTCATCGCCACGCTGGCGGTGATGCTGGCGAGCGGTGCGGACATGGCCGATGCGGTGCGCATCGCCAACCGTGCGGCAGGCGTGGTGGTAGGCAAGCTGGGCACGGCGGTAGTTTCGCGCGAAGAGATACTTCAGGACATGAAAAAGCAGGACTGAGACGATCCAATTATCCCTTGTCGATAGCATGGTTAATGCGTTACCCTTCCAAAGTGAAAGGGAAGTCGAGAGGGGTTGGATGTTCTTTTGTTCAATATCCATCATCCCATTCAAGGAGATAGCATGTATTACGTGGTAACCGGAGCAGCAGGATTCATCGGATCGAACCTGGTAAAGGCGCTGAACGAGCGCGGAGAGACCAACATCATCGCCGTCGACAACATGAAGAAGGCCGACAAGTTCAAGAACCTCGTCGACTGCGAGATCGCCGACTACATCGACAAGGAAGACTTCATCGGCCTGCTGCAGGACGGCTCCTTCGACGGCATCCTCGCGGCGGTGCTGCACGAGGGCGCCTGTTCCGACACCATGGAGACCGATGGTCACTACATGATGGAGAACAACTACCGCTACTCGCTGGAGATACTGAACCACTGCCAGAACGAGGAAGTGCCGTTCCTGTACGCCTCGTCCGCCTCGGTCTATGGCGGCGGCGGCGTGTTCAAGGAGAGCCGCGAATTCGAATCGCCGCTCAACGTCTACGCCTACTCCAAATTCCTGTTCGACCAGGTGGTGCGCAGGCGCTGGCATGACCGCACCTCGCAGATCGTCGGCTTCCGCTACTTCAATGTGTACGGCAAACGCGAACAGCACAAAGGCCGCATGGCTTCGGTGGCCTACCACTTCTTCAACCAGTACCGCGCTGACGGCCATGTGAAACTGTTCGAAGGCTGCGACGGCTATGCCAACGGCGGGCAATTGCGCGACTTCGTCTCGATCGAAGACGTGGTCAAGGTCAACATGTTCTTCCTCGACCATCCGGGAAAATCCGGCATCTTCAACCTCGGCACCGGCAGCGCGCAGAGCTTCAACGACGTGGCCGTGGCGACCGTCAACACCCTGCGCGCGGCCAACGGCGAGGGCGCACTCACGCTGGAGCAGATGCACCAGCAGCAACTCATCCGCTATATCCCGTTCCCGGATGCACTGCGCGGCAAATACCAGAGCTATACCCAGGCCGACATCGGCGCGATGCGCGAGATCGGCTATGCCGAACCGTTCCTGACCGTCGAACAGGGCACAGCGCGGTACGTCAATTACATGCTGGAGAAATCTAAATAGGAGGGGAGTATGCAACCGTGACGTAAGTCGCAAAGCCTCGGCGGAAGGAAGTTTGATGAGGAAAGTGTTGCTGTTCCCGTTGTTGTGGGTAGTGTTTGTTGCCTCCGCGCAAGCGGAGGTTGATTTTGGTATTTCTGATAAGCCAGCCGATGCAACGTCGGCGGAAGGTGCGCGCATCGTTCCTGCGGCCTCGAAATGGTATGCAGGTTTTAACGTGGGTTTCGGTCGATTGGCAGGCTGGGATATGGGGCCGGTCGATTCCTACTATCGGTCCATCGGATATGAAAGGTGGAGCCAGTCTTATGGAGACAAGGCGCTGGACGAGGTGAAACTTTACACCGCCAATCGTGTGAGGGGTTTCCTGGATGTCGAATTCGGCTACGCCTACGCCAGTAACCTGGGTGGAGATAACTGGTCCAAGTACAGCAGCGGTTCAAATGCTGTCATCTCGACACGGCGATTCACTATCCATGTGTTGTCCTTGTCTGCCTTGTACAGGCCGACTGCGGGAAGACTCTACTTCAGGGGGGGCTTGCATGCCTCCGAGATCGCAATTCGAAAAACCGTGACCGGCAATCCGGCCAATCTGAATGTCATCGCGGCAGGCGACCGCATGTATGGAGATGGCGTGTCGCAAGGATTTGGAACCCTCGTCGGTTTCGGCTTCGATTTCAGGACCGGCAAGGCCGGGGCGATTCGTGTCGAGTTGAATCATCACTTCAGGCTGGGCGGCACCCGGTATGAGAAAAGCGCGGTGGACCTTGGATATCACTTCAACTTTTGAACGGTTTACAACATGCTGAAGCATCAACCCTGGGAGGAAAACTTCGAATGCGGCTTCGGCCGTTTAACTTTGTGAAAGGAAACTGTGATGAAGAAATTATTGCTGGCTCTGTTCATGTCGTTTGCATTCTCCGGTATCAGCTACGCTGCGGTCGATCTCAATACCGCGACCAAGGCCGAGCTGGAAGCGGTCAAAGGGGTAGGCTCCGCCAAGGCGGACGCCATCCTCGAATACCGGAAACAGCACGGGGCGTTCAAGAGCGTAGATGAGTTGAACGCGGTGCCCGGGTTCGGTGACAAGTCCGTGGAGAAGATGCGCGGCGAGTTCGGCGTAGGCAAGTCCGCCAAGAAGTAAGCCGGCAACCCGGTAGTCGAACAGCCCATCCGGCAGGTGCCGGATGGGCTGTTCCTTTATGCGGAACAAGCATTAGGTAATGGATAAATGTGATTTGTGGAACAAGGCGGCTTACCTATAATGCCCGTCAGGTATCCATTCGAACAAAGAGGAGAGATTCATGGCTGATCAATTTGCAGATAATTCGCTGTCCGTCGGGCGCACGCCGCTCATCAGGTTGAACCGCATAGTCGACGGTGCGAAGGCGATCATCCTGGCCAAGACCGAGGGGCGCAATCCGGCCTATTCGGTGAAAGACCGCATCGGCGTGGCGATGATCGACGATGCGACGAAGAAAGGCCTGCTCGGTCCGGGCAAGGAGATCGTCGAGCCCACCAGCGGCAACACCGGTATCGCCTTGGCCTTTGTCGCCGCGGCGCGCGGCATACCGCTCACACTGACCATGCCCGAGACCATGAGCATAGAGCGGCGCAAAATGCTGGTCGCCTACGGCGCCAAGCTGGTGCTGACCGAAGGCGCGAAGGGCATGAGCGGCGCGGTGGCCAAGGCGAAAGAGATCGCCGATTCCGACCCCAAATATGTGCTGCTGCAACAATTCGAGAATCCGGCCAACCCGGCCATCCATGAAGCGACCACCGGGCCGGAGATATGGAACGACACCGACGGCAAGGTCGATATCTTCGTGTCCGGCGTGGGTACCGGCGGCACCATCACCGGCGTGTCGCGCTACCTCAAGAAGTCCAGAGGCAAGGCGATCAGAGCGGTCGCGGTCGAACCTTCCGCCAGCCCCATCCTCACGCAGAAGCGCGCCGGGCAGGAACTCAAGCCCGCGCCGCACAAGATCCAGGGTATAGGCGCTGGCTTCGTGCCCGGCGCGCTGGACCTGTCGCTGGTGGACGATATCGAGACCGTGAGCAACGAGGATGCGGTGCTATATGCCCGCCGTCTGGCGATGGAGGAGGGCATCATCTCCGGCATCTCCAGCGGCGCGGCTGTTGCTGTCGCGGTGCGCCTGGCGCAGAAGGCCGAGAACGCGGGCAAGACCATCGTGGTCATCCTGCCGGACTCGGGCGAACGCTACCTGAGCTCCATCCTGTTCGAGGGGATGTTCGACGCCTCCGGCCTCGTCATCTGATTCAGGCAGTGCAAAAGGGAGCGCCAGCATTTATCATGCTGGCGTTCTCCTTTTCCGGAACCGCACATGTACAAGACGCTGGACGACTATGTAGGCAACACGCCGCTGGTCAGACTCAAACGCATCCCGGGTGACACCTCCAATGTCATTCTGGCAAAGCTGGAAGGCAACAACCCTGCCGGTTCGGTGAAGGACCGGCCCGCGCTTTCCATGATCCGCCGTGCCGAGCTGCGCGGCGACATCAAACCCGGCGACACCCTCATCGAAGCCACCAGCGGCAACACCGGCATCGCACTGGCGATGGCCGCGGCCATGCGCGGCTACAAGATGATATTGGTGATGCCGGAGAACCAGAGTGTGGAGCGGCGCCAGACCATGCGCGCCTTCGGCGCGGAACTGGTACTCACCCCGAAAGAGGGCAGCATGGAGCTGGCGCGCGACACGGCGGAGAAACTGCGCGACGAAGGCCGCGGCATCATCCTCGACCAGTTTGCCAACCCCGACAATCCGCTCGCCCATTACGAAGGCACCGCACCGGAGATCTGGCGCGACACGCAGGGCAAGCTCACCCATTTCGTCAGCAGCATGGGCACCACCGGCACCATCATGGGCTGCTCGCGCTACTTCAAGGAAGTGAACCCCGCCATCCAGATCGTCGGTGCGCAGCCGGAAGAGGGTGCGCAGATCCCCGGCATCCGCAAATGGCCGGAAGCTTATCTGCCGAAGATATACAGCCCGCAGAACGTCGACCGCATCGAGTATGTCGGACAAAAAGATGCGGAGGAGATGACCCGCCGCCTCGCGCGCGAAGAGGGCATCTTCTGCGGCATCTCCTCCGGCGGCGCCTTGAGCATCGCGCTGCGCATCTCGCAGCAGGTGCAGAACGCCACCATCGTCTTCATCGTCTGCGACCGCGGCGACCGCTACCTGTCCACCGGGGTGTTTCCCGCCTGATACGCATGATGCTGCTGACACCACGGCCTTCCCGATTTGCGGCATGTTTGTCACTGGCCTTGATGTTGGCGATCCCCGAGGTGACGAGGGCGGCGGTGTCGGAGGTTGCGGACACGGTTCAGCCGCAGAAGGAAATAAAACCGGCAGCGCAGGCGCCAGCCCAGCCGGAAAAAACGGCACCGGCAAAATCAAAAAAGAAGAAGAAACCTCAAGCGCCCCCGCCACCGTCCCCCGAGCCGCTGGCCGAGATCATCGGCGTGGCCGATGCGCCGCGCGACTATATCGCGGACAAATTCGTCGGCTTTGTGAACAGTGTCGACCGCTTCTTCGGAGACGACCGTAACTATCAGGAAAGCAACGACAGCGTGTTGCAATTCGATATCACCCGCGTGATGGGATACGGCGGGGAACACCGGTTCGTCCTGTCCGGCAGAGCCAAGGCGCGCCTGCCCAACACCGAGCGGAAACTGCATATATTGATAGAGAGCGATCCCGACAAGAATGTCAGTTCCGATGCGGCACGCAACCAGCCCGTACAGCCGCGGGCCAAATCCACGCCGGACAGTTACGGCGCCGGCGTGCGTTACGAAAAGACCGAGGAAGACCGCTGGCACTACAGTACGGATGGCGGACTCAAATTCCAGGGCTTGAACACCACCCCCTTCGTGCGTACGCGTGTCAGCTACGCGCTGCCGCTGGAAGAGTGGCAATTGAAAGCGGCCGAGACCCTGTTCTGGTTCAACACCATCGGCGCGGGCGAGACCACCCAGTTGGATATCGAGCGGATCTACAGCACGACGCTGATGTTTCGCTCCACCAGCAATGCGACCTGGCTGCACGATAACCAGTACTTTGACCTGCGCCAGGACCTTACTTTCTTCCACACGCTGGGTGATCGCAGAGCCCTGTTGTATCAGGCGAGCGCCATCGGTGTCAGCCGCCCGAACGCGCATGTGAACGACTACGTGCTGCTGTTGATCTACCGCTACCGGTTGCACCGGAAGTGGATGTATGTCGAACTCAGTCCGCAGGTGCACTTTCCGAAAGAGCGAAATTTCAAATCCAGCGGGGCAATCGGTCTGAAGTTGGAGGTGCTGTTCGACGGATCGAAGTAAAGCCGCCCAGACATCATTGCGCAGAGAACAGTTGTGGCGCGTCTAAAGCTGACCCACTTAGGGCAGTAATGTGCATTCAAATTTGACCCACATTAGATACTGTCCCGCTCATTTTTTGAGCGGGAGCAACAGGAGTGATCAACGTGGCGCTCAATCGTTCTGCGCAAACCTCGGTTTGGACAGCGCCGGATTCTGCGCGAAATAGCGCTTGATGCCGCCCAGCAGGGCGCGCGCCATCTTCTCCTGATAAGCCTCGTCTTTCAGCCGCTGTTCCTCGGCCGGGTTGCTGATGAAGGCGGTCTCCACCAATATCGAAGGTATCTCCGGCGATTTCAGCACGGCAAAGCCGGCCTGTTCGACGCGGCCGCGGTGCAGGGTGTTGATCTGCCCGACTTCCTTGAGTACGTGCTTGGCGAGTTTCAGGCTGTCACTGATGGCGGCGGTCTGCGACAGATCGACCAGCGTGCGCGCGAGATAGGGGTCTTTCACCGCGAGGTTCACGCCGCCGATGAGGTCGGCGTCGTTCTCTTTTTTCGCCAGCAGGCGCGCGCTGGCGCTGGTGGCGCCGTGCTGCGACAGCGCGAACACCGACGAGCCGCGCGCATGCGAGCGAACGAAGGCATCGGCATGGATGGAGACGAACAGGTCGGCATGCGCCTTCTCCGCCTTCTCCACGCGCCCGCCCAGCGGGATGAAGTAATCGCCGTCGCGGATGAGGATGGCGCGCATGCCCGGCGTGTCGTCGATCTGGACTTTCAGCTTGCGTGCGATGGCCAGCGTCACATCCTTCTCGCGCGTGCCGCGGTAGCCGCGCGCGCCGGGATCTTCGCCGCCGTGTCCGGCATCCAGGGCGATCAGCAGCACGCGGTTGCGCAGTTCGGGGCGCGATGGAGGCAACAGCGGCGTATCGGATGTGAGCAGGGGCGGCGGCAGGGCCGTCGGGTCGGGAGTGGCCTCGATCACCGGTGCTTCGGCGATTGCACTGGCGGCCGGTTGCTCTGCGGCGTCGAAAATGGAGTCGCCAGGGATGAGCGCCATCAGCGGGTCGATGGCGACCAGCGGATACACGTCCAGCACCAGACGATGGCCGTATTCGGCCACCGGCTTGAGGCTGAACAACTGGGGTTTGACCTCGGTCTTGAGATCGAGCACCAGACGGATTACGCCGGGCTTGAAGCGCCCGACCCGCACGCTCTTGATATAGGGGTCGTTGTCACCGACCTTGCCGGCCAGATCGTTCAGGGTGGCGTTGATCTCGACATCGTCGAGGTCGATCACCAGCCGGTTCGGATTGGTGAGCGTGAACAGCTTGTACTGGACGGGCTGTTTCGATTCCAGCGTCAGGCGCGTGTAATCCTGCGCCGGCCAGATACGCGCCGCGCTGATGGCGATTTCGGCATGGGCGGCGGGAAGCCACAGCATAGTTGCGATGAGGATCAGGCGGGCAAGGCGTCTAGACATTTCTGACCCGCTGGGGTGTAGGCATGCAGTACGATCTCGCGACCATCCTGGAGTATTCCGAAGGTGATGCTGATATCCGCAGGGGGCAACAGTCCCGAGGCCTGCTCCGGCCACTCCACCAGACAAATGTTGTGCCCGTCGAATTCGTCACGGAAACCGGAACCCTCCCATTCTTCGACATCGCGGAAGCGATACAGATCGAAGTGGCGCAAGTGTAACCTGCCGGCTTCATAGCGCTCAAGCAAAGTATAGGTCGGGCTTTTCACGCGGCCCTCGTAGCCCAGCGCATGCAGCAGCGCACGCACCAGCGTGGTCTTGCCCGCACCGAGGTCGCCGCGCAGATAGACCACCAGTCCCGGCAGCAGGGCATGCGCGAGACGTGCCGCAAAGGCCGTCGTGGCGGCCTCATCGGGCAGGGCTATCGGGTTATGATTCGGGTCATGCAAAACGGGACACCTCAACAGGATTACGACGCACTCGCCGCGCGCATCAAAACGTGGGGCAGGGCGCTCGGATTTCAAGCAGTGGGCATCAGCGACACAAGACTTGATGCTGCCGAAACGCATCTGCTGCAATGGCTGGCTGACGGCCATCACGGCGCGATGGATTATATGGCAAAACATGGCGCCAAACGCGCGCGTCCGGCAGAACTGGTGCCGGGCACAGTGCGCGTGATCTCGGTGCGCATGAACTACTACCCCGAGCACGCCCGGGACACGCACCAAGTGCTGGCTGACGGCAGCCGCGCCTTCGTCTCGCGCTACGCGCTGGGGCGCGACTATCACAAGGTATTGCGCAACCGGCTGGAGAAACTGGCACAGCAGATCCGCGGCGAGTCCGATTGCCAGTGCCGCGTGTTCACCGACTCCGCGCCCGTGCTGGAAGTGGAACTGGCGCAGAAGGCGCACCTGGGCTGGCGCGGCAAACACACCCTGCTGCTATCGCGCGAACAAGGCTCCTGGTTCTTCCTCGGCGAGATATACATCGACCTGCCGCTGCCGGTGGATGCGCCGCAGGAGAACCATTGCGGTACCTGCCGGGCCTGCCTCGACATTTGCCCGACCCAAGCCATCACCGCGCCGTATCAACTGGACGCACGGCGCTGCATCTCCTACCTCACCATCGAACTCAGGGGCAGCATCCCGGAAGAATTGCGCCCGCTCATCGGCAACCGTATCTACGGCTGTGATGACTGCCAACTGGCCTGCCCGTGGAACCGTTTCGCGCAAAAGACCGTCGAGCCGGATTTCGCCGTGCGCAACGGCCTGGATGATGTCTCTTTGGCAGAGCTGTTCGCCTGGGACGAGGCTGCATTCGCGGCCAAGCTCGCGGGCAGCCCCATCCACCGCATCGGCCACGAACAATGGCTGCGCAACATCGCCGTGGCATTGGGTAATGCACCGGCCTCGCCGGATGTCCTGGTGGCATTGCAGGCCCGCGCGCAACACCCGTCCATATTGGTGCGCGAGCACGTCCAATGGGCCTTGCAGCGCCATTCAAAGGCATAAATTCCTTGACAATTTTGGCCGCTCCCATAAAATGCGCGCCTCTTCCGGGTCGTTAGCTCAGCTGGTAGAGCAGCGGACTCTTAATCCGTTTGTCGCAGGTTCGATCCCCGCACGACCCACCAACAAAAAGGCCCCGCGTTCTCGCGGGGCCTTTGCGTTTCCGGCAACGGGTTCACGTCCTCATTCGGCGAGCGGGCGCGGGCGCGAGATGCCGAATCCCTGCGCATAATCGATGCCGATCTCTTTCAGCTTGGCGATGGTCTCTTCGTCCTCGACCAGTTCGGCGATGGTTTTCACGCCGAGCTTCTTCGCCACCTTGTCGATGGCGGTTATCTTGGCCAGCGTCACCGGATCGCGCAGGACGTTGAAGATGATGTTGCCGTCGATCTTGAAGTAATCCACGCGAAAGCCGCGGATAAGGTCGAACGAGATGCGGTCGTGGCCGAAGCAGCTGATCGCGACGCGGCAGCCGCACTCCCGTACCCGGCGGACGAACTCGGCGACGAAGGCGCTCTTGGAGGCAAGCTCGGCGTCGGCCACCTCGAAGCAGAAACGCTCGCTGGGCACGCCGTATTCCAGCAGGGTCAATGCCAGGAATTCGGGGAATCCGGGATCGGCGATGGTCGCCCCCGAGACGTTGATGAAGAACATCGATTGCCTGTTGTCGGTCCGTGCGGGCTGGTGCGCTGCCCACTTCGTCACATGCTGCACGACCCAGCGATCCAGGTGCGGCATGAGGCCGTATCTCTCGGCCAGCGGGAAGAACGCGCCCGGCGGCATCATGCCTTCCTCTTCTTCCAGCAGGCGCACCAGGATCTCGTAATGCTCGGCCTCGCCGGCAACTTCCCGGAGCGGCGAGATGAGCTGGCAGTACAACTGGAATTCGCCGTTCTCGATCGCGGCCTTGATATGTCTGGCGTCCTTGTTTCCGGTGAGATGTTCGGAAAAGGCGTCGACGAAAGTGTCCTGGGGGGATGCGCTATCGTGAGCAGGAGCGTGCTCTTCGGTAAAGCGGGCGGGAAGGGTGACGGCTTTGGCTGCGGCGACCTGGGGCTGATGCACGTCTTCCGGCGAGGTGATGTCGTCGATCAGCATGAAGAACCCGGTCACCTTGCCGTCTTCGGCGAACTGCGGCAGGTGTTCGACATGCAATCTGTAGAGTGCGCCATCCGCCATCCGTTGCGTCCGCTCGTAGCGCACCGGGTGACCGTCCAGCGACTGGCGGACCTCGGTCGCCGTCTCCTGGTAGACCTTGGGTCCCAGTATCTTGCGGATGTGCTGGCCGTGGATATGTTCCGGGCGCAGGTGCAGCCATTCCATGAACGCGCGGTTGTGGTACTGGCAATGGCCCTCGGTATCGATGAGGGCGACCATGGTCGGTATCGCCTCGTCGATCAGCTGCAGTTTCGGCTTGTTCGCGGCGATGGCCGCTTCGGCCATCTTGCGCAGTCGCGTCTCGCGTTCGAGTTTGTCCTTGACGGCGGAGAGCTTGGCCGAGCGCAGCGTGGCGAGCCATTCGATACGCGACACCCGGGTCGCTTCCGCCAGTATCGCCGCGACCAGCACACCGGCCAGAAAGGTGATCCATTGCAGGCCAAGCTCGGTGAAGTAGATCGCGAAGACGAGCACGGCGGCGAGCGCGATGACTGCAAGCGCCGTGATGAAGGGCCGAACGGTTCTGAATGCGTCGCGGAATCTCAATTGCGCGTTCCTCTCTGGGCCGGAGTGTAGCCCGTCTTTGGACACGCTGCCACGCGCACCTCAATAGCCGTCGTACAGCGTGTCAAAATCCTTGTGGAAGCGTTCCAGCACCTTGGCGCGCTTGACCTTCAATGTCGGTGTCAGCAATCCGTTGTCCGTGCTCCATGCCTCGTTCAGCAGCGCGATGCGGCGGATGCGCGCATAGCCGGGGAAAGCCTGTATCTGCTGCGTCACGCGTTGCAGCGCGTAGGCCTTGGCCTGCGACGAGTGCAGGCTTTCCGGCCAGTCGGCGGGCAGGCCGCGCTCGTGCATGGCGGCGACCCAGCGTTCGCGGTTCACCACCGCCAGCAGGCCGAGGTAGGCACGGCCTTCGCCGACCACCATCAGTTGCTCGAACAGCGGGTCGGCGAGGATGGCCGCTTCCATGTCGTTGGGTGGCACCTTCTCGCCGTTGGAGAGCACGATGATCTCCTTGATGCGCCCGGTGATGGCGATGCGTCCCTGCGCGTCGATGCCCGCCACGTCGCCGGTGTTGAGCCAGCCGTCGGCAGTGATCATGGCGCGTGTCGCCTCTTTGTTGTTCCAGTAACCCGTCATTACGCTGGGGCCGCGCACTTCCAGCGCGTTGTGTTCGCCCAGCCGCACTTCCAGGTTGGGCACCGGCTGGCCGACGCTGCTGGGCAGGTTGTCCTCGAGGCGGTTGACGCTGATGACCGGGCTTGTCTCGGAGAGGCCGTAACCCTGCAGGATGGGCAGGCCGAAGCCGATGAAGGTGCGCGCGTTATCCATGGACAGCGCGGCACCGCCCGATACGGCGACGCGCAAGCGGCCGCCCAGGCGCGAGGTCAGCTTGTCCGCCACCAGCGTCTTAAGGACTGGCCACAGCAGCAGCTTCGGGTGCCACGAGGCGCGTCCCTGCGCATGTTCGAATCTGTGGTAGCCGACATCGATGGCCAGTGCGAACAGACGGCGCGTCGAGGCCGGGCCCTTGTCCAGCTTGCTGCGGATGCCGGCCTGGATACGTTCGAATATGCGCGGCACGGTGATGAGCACGGTCGGGCGCACCAGCGCCAGGTCCTCCTGCAACTGCTGCACCGAACGCGCATAGGCGACCATGGAGCCGGCCATCACCGGCACGTAATAACCGGCGGTGCGCTCCAGCGAATGCGACAGCGGCAGGAAGGAAAGGAACAGGTCGTCGGGAAAGACATCGAAGCAGCCCAGCGAACCCGCCGCATTGCTGAGCAGGTTGCGGTGGCTCAGCATCACGCCTTTCGATTTGCCCGTGGTGCCCGAGGTGTAGACGATGGTGGCCAGCGTGTCCGGATCGCTGACCAGATGGCGAAAGCCGGCGCTGTGTTCCGGCAACCACTCGTCCACGCTGCGCAGGCGCTCGTCGTTGTCGCCTTCCGGCGGCGCGCGCAGGGTGACGATGCGCTTGAGCGCGGCGATGCCGGTGCAGGCCTCGTGCAGCGGGTGCCAGTGCGTCGCATTGTCGATCAGTAATATCTTTGCGCCGGAATCCTGCAGCACATACGCGACGTTCTCAGGGCGGTCGTTGACGTACAGCGGCACGGTGACCAGACCCAGACCCAGCGCAGCCTGGTCGAACACCACCCACTGCGGGCAGTTCTTCAGCATGATGGCCACGCGGTCGCCGGGCTGCAATCCTTCGTGTTGCATCGCCGCCTGCCAGCGCGCGATCTCGTGCTCCATCTCCCGCCAACTCAGCTCGCGCCATTCGCAGCGGTGGTCGTCGAAATAGCGGTAGGCCATCTTGTCCGGCGAACGGCGTGCGCGTTCATGGAACAGGCCGTCAAGCGTGACGGCGACATCCTGTGCGATGAGGTCGGTCCTGGTGTGCATGGTTTCTCCCCGGATGCAGCTTATATATCTCTTTTGCTACGGCTTCATGACGCCGTGCCGCAAGAAGCGGTCAGAACTCCAGCGAGGGCCGGAACACCAGCGTCGTGGTGTTGCCGCGGTTGTCCCTCAGCGCGCCGGAGTACTCGTTTGGGCTGCTCCACACGAAACCGATATCCAGCGTCGGCGTGTAGTTCCATCCCGCCACCGGTACTTTCTTCCCGGCGATCAGTTCCAGCCGCACCATCTGCCCGCCGTTCTGCAGGAAGTGCGCGCGCAGGTCGTAATTGGCGTTCTCCAGCCATTCGAGGAAGGAGTAGCGCAGGTTGAGGTTGCTGCGGTGCAGACTGATGTAAGTGACGTCGTTGACGTCCCTGTTGTGGTTGGAGCGCGCACCGACGCGGAAGCTCCAGGAGAGTTTCTTGTCCGGGTAGTCGATCTTGCCCTTGATCTTCCATTCGAATTCGAACCAGTCGTCCGCGACCAGCGCGTTGTTCTTGATGTGCCTGTTGCCCGCGCTGAACAGATAGCCGGTGTAGCCGTAGTTGTTGCCGGGGCGGGTCTCCTTCGGTCGCGTGAGTTTCGCCACGTTGCCGAAGAACGCGGAGACCGCCCAGGGTTCCTGGAATCCGGCGGTGGCGGATTCGAACAGGTTGATGCCGCTGTGGCCGATCTCGCCCTGGCGGTACAGGTTCGGGGAGTGCGCTTTGATGTACGAGCTCGTGTAGGCGACCGGATACACGCTGGCCTCCAGCACCATGTAACGCGGGATCAGCGAACCTTCGATGAGGTCGCGGTAGATCACGGCCTCGCTGTCGGAGATGATGGAGGGGATGGGTTTGTCGGTGAGCGGGATGTTGTAGCCGAGCGAGGTGTAGTAGGGGTCGAGTTCCAGCACCAGTTCGGATTTGCTCACCTCGGCCGCATGCGCTTCCTCGACCTTCTTTTCCTCCGGATGCGCCACCTCGGCTGATGCGGCTGCCGCATAGGCGCAGAACGCGGCGGCGATGCAGGCAAGACGAAGGTGGGCGGCTAAGGAGGGCATGGGGCGGGATTCTAACTGTTGTTGCTCACTGTTAAAAGCATGAGAGAATTTCGCCCCTCACGGGCAAGGCAAGTGTGCCACTCCCGATTCGCTGCGCGAGCTTCACGTTAAATGGAGAGCCATTTTGAAGAAACTGACATACACCGACCTGACCACCCTCGGTCAGCAAGCTGCCCGATCGCCGCGCCTGCGCGCCAATTCCAACCTGCATATGGAACTCGGCGATCCCATCCAGCGCCTCGCCATCGCGATGGAGCCGGGCACCCTGATCTTCCCGCATCGTCATCCGCATACATGGGAGGTTCTCACCCCCTTGCGCGGGCGTTTCACCGTGCTGGTGTTCGACGAGGCGGGCAAAGTCATCGAGCGTGCCGAACTGGGCGAGGACACCCACGTGGTCGAGATTCCGGCGGGTGGTTGGCATGCCGTCCTGTCGCGCGATGTGGGTGCGGTGATCTTCGAGGTCAAGCACGGGCCTTATGCGCCCATCGCCGAAGCCGACATTGCGGCCTGGGGCAAAGGGCACAGCGCAGCAGAACTCAATGCCTGGTATGCCGTGGCGAAGGTGGGCGACAGGATGTAGGATGGGTGGAGCGTAGCGATACCCATCGTGAATGGGAACAAATGATGGGTATCGCTACGCTCCACCCACCCTACATTTATTTCACAAACCCCTTGCCGCGCAGCGTCTCGATGATTTCGGCAATCACGCCCGGATCGTCGATGGTCGACGGCACGTTGTATGCCTTGCCGTTGACGATGCCGTTCAACGTCTTGCGCAGCGTCTTGCCGGAGCGCGTCTTGGGCAGGCGTTTCAATACCACCGTGTCCTTGTAGCAGGCGATGGCGCCGATGTTCTCGCGGATGCGATTGACCAGTTCTTTCTGTAGTGTTTCTTCCGCGATGGTCGCGCCGGATTTCAGCACCACCAGTCCCATCGGTATCTGGCCTTTGAGCTCGTCGTCGCGCGCGATCACGGCGCACTCGGCCACCGCCGGATGCCCGGCCACCACTTCCTCGATCTCGCCGGTGGAGAGCCGGTGTCCCGCCACGTTGATCACATCGTCCACGCGGCCCATCACGAACACATAGCCTTCGTCGTCGATATAGCCGCCGTCGCCGGTGGTGTAGTAACCGGGCAGAAAACTCAGGTAGCCGTCGCGGAACTTGTCGTCGTCGCCCCAGATGCGGTTCAGGCAGGAGGGCGGCAGCGGCAGTTTGATGGCGATGTAGCCCTGTTCGTTGCGCGCCAGCTGCTTGCCGTTCTCGTCCAGGATGCGCACGTCGAAGCCCGGCGTGGGCAGGGTGGAAGAGCCCAGCTTCACCGGCTTCGGCTGCACGCCCCACAGGTTGGCGGTGATGCCCCAGCCGGTCTCGGTCTGCCACCAGTGATCTACCACGGTCTTGCCGCTTTTTTCGGTGAGCCATTCCTGCGTCGGCGGATCGAGACGTTCGCCCGCCGAGAAGATGACCTGCAAGCTGGAGAGGTCGTAAGGCTTCATCAGCAGCGCATCGGGGTCTTCCTTCTTCACCGCGCGGAACGCGGTCGGTGCGGTGAAGAACGACTTCACCTTGTATTCGGAGATGATGCGCCACAGCGCGCCCGCATCCGGCGTCATGATGGGTTTGCCTTCGTAGACTATCGTGGTGCAGCCGTGCAGCAGCGGGCCGTACACGATATACGAGTGGCCGACCACCCAGCCCACGTCCGACGCCGCCCAGAACACATCGCCCGCTTCGACGTTGTAGATCGCCTTCATGCTGTAGTTGAGCGCCACGGCATGACCGCCGTTCTCGCGCACCACGCCTTTCGGTTTGCCCGTCGTGCCGGAGGTGTAGAGGATGTAGAGCGGGTCGCTGCCTTTCACCGGCGTGCAGCCGACCGCTTTTGATTTCGCCAGCAGCGTCGTCCAGTCATGGTCGCGCCCGGCGATCATGCTTGCGCTCGCCTGCGAGCGCTGCAGCACCACGCAGCTTTGCGGCTTGTGTTTGGCCAGATCGAAGGCCTTGTCCACCAGCGGTTTGTATTCGATGACCTTCTTCACCTCGATGCCGCAGGAGGCGGTCATGATGACCTTGGGCGTGGCATCGTCGATGCGCACGGCCAGCTCGGGCGGCGCGAAACCGCCGAACACCACCGAGTGGATCGCGCCCAGCCGCGCCACCGCCAGCATGGCAACCACGGCCTCGGGGATCATCGGCATGTAGATGATGACGCGGTCGCCCTTGACCACGCCGAGGTCGGCCAGCATGCCCGCCGTGCGCGCGACCTCATCGGTCAGCTCGGCGTAGCTGATCTTCTTTTTGGTGTCGGTGACGGGAGAGTCGTAGATGATCGCGGTCTGGTCGCCGCGGCCATTCTTCACGTGATAGTCGAGCGCCATGTAGGCGGTGTTCATCTCGCCGTCGGCGAACCAGTGGCCGATACCGTCGGCATCCGTCGTCAATATCTGGCGCGGGAACTTGTACCACTCCAGAGCGTTCGCCTGGTCGCGCCAGAAGCCCTCCGGATCCTTCATCGAACGGTCATACTCTGTCTGGTAGCTCATTTCGATCCTTCCTCTTAATCGTCATTCCCGCGCAGGCGGGAATGACGCAGCTATTGATTTAATTGATACCGAACATCTCCATAAACTCGTTCACCGGCGTCGCTTCCAGCTTCTTCTTGTCCAGACACAGCGCCATGATCTGCTGGCAGCGCGCTTCGGGGAAGCGGGTGCGCAGGTTGCTCAGGAACTTCTGCTCCAGCACCGGGATACCTTCGGCGCGGCGGCGACGGTGGCCGATGGGGTATTCAACCGCCACTTGTTCCGTACTCGAGCCGTCCTTGAAGAACACCTGGATGGCGTTGGCGATCGAGCGCTTGTCCGCTTCCAGATATTCCTTGGTGTAGCGGGCATCTTCCACGACTTCCATCTTGTCGCGCAACTGGTCGATGACGGGGTGGGCGTGGTGGAAGCTGTCCTCGTAATGTTCCGCGATCAGGTCGCCGAAGATCAGCGGCACGGCCACCATGTACTGGATGCAGTGGTCGCGGTCGGCCGGGTTGGCCAGCGGGCCCACCTTGGAGATGATGCGGATGGCTGATTCATGCGTGGTGATGACGATCTTCGCGATGTCGTTGAGCCGGTCCTTCACCTGCGTGTGCAGACGCACCGCCGCTTCGCACGCGGTCTGCGAGTGGAACTCGGCGGGGAAAGAGATCTTGAACAGGATCTGCTCCATCACGTAGCTGCCGTAGGGTTGCTTGAGGCTGAACTTGCGCTGCTCTTCCGGCTTCAGCTTCTGGTCCTTGTTGGTCTTCGAGAACAGCACGTCGTAGAAGCCCCACTGCGGCGCGGTCAGCGCGCCGGGGATGCCCATCTCGCCCGCCATCGTCATCATTGCCAGACGCACCGCGCGCGAGGTCGCATCGCCCGCGGCCCATGATTTGCGTGAACCGGCGTTCGGCGCATGGCGGTAGGTGCGCAGCGCCTGACCATCGACGAAGGCCTGCGACAGCGCATCCACCACCTGCGCCTCGGTACCGCCGAGCAGACGCGTCACCACCGCTGCGGAAGCAACCTTCACCAGGATCACGTGGTCGAGGCCGACGCGGTTAAAGCTGTTCTCCAGCGCCAGCACGCCCTGGATCTCGTGCGCCTTGATCATCGCGGTGAGCACCTCGCGCATGGTCAGCGCGGGCTTGCCCTCAGACACGCGGCAACGGCTCAGATAATCCGCCACAGCCAGAATGCCGCCGAGGTTGTCGGAAGGATGGCCCCATTCCGCCGCCAGCCAGGTGTCGTTGTAATCCAGCCAGCGCACCATCGCGCCGATGTCCCAAGCCGCCTTCACCGGGTCGAGTTCGTGCGAAGTACCCGGCACGCGCGCCCCGTTGCGCACCGTCGTTCCTGGCACGATGGGGCCCAAGTGCTTGGTGCACTCGGGGAAGCGCAGCGCCAGCAGACCGCAGCCCAGCGTGTCGATCAGGCAGTTGCGCGCGGTGTCATAAGCCTCGTCCGACTTGATCTCGAAGCTGCACACATACTTGGCGATATCCACCAGCACCTGGTCGGGAGCGGGGCGGTTGTTCATGTCTACGTTTGCACTCATTTCGGTTTCCTTGAAGTCAAAATTATTCAATTTGTAGGGTGCAATAAGCGCAGCGCATTGCACCGTATTTCCATTCGGCGCAATGCCCGTTGGTTATTGCGCCCTACATTTTTTGTCAGCGTTTCTCGATCGGCACCCAGGCCAGATTCTCCGGCCCGACATAGTTCGCGCTCGGGCGGATGATCTTGCCGTCGGCGCGCTGTTCCATCACGTGCGCGCCCCAGCCGGTGACGCGCGAGATCACGAACAGCGGCGTGAACATCTCGGTCGGCACGCCCATCTGGTTGTAGGACACGGCGGAGAACCAGTCGAGGTTGGGGAACATCTTCTTCAGGTCCCACATCACCGTCTCCAGACGCGCGGCGATATCGAACATCAGCATGTTGCCGTTCTCTTTGGACAGGCCCTGCGCCACGCGCTTGATCACCTCGTTGCGCGGGTCGGCGATGGTATAGACCGGGTGGCCGAAGCCGATGACGATCTCCTTGCGGCCCACGCGCTCGCGGATGTCGGCTTCCGCCGCGTCCGCGCTCGGGTAACGGCTCTGGATGCGGAACGCTTCCTCGTTGGCGCCGCCGTGCTTCGGCCCGCGCAACGCGCCGATGGCGCCGGTGATGCAGGAGTAGATATCGGAGTTGGTGCCCGCGATCACGCGCGCGGTGAAGGTGGAGGCGTTGAACTCATGCTCGGCATAGAGGATCAGCGAGGTGTGCATCGCGCGCACCCACGAGGCCTTGGCCGGTTTGCCGTGCAACAGGTGCAGGAAATGGCCGCCGATGGAATCGTCGTCCGTCTCCACCTCGATGCGGCGGCCGTTGTGGCTGAAGTGATACCAGTACACCAGCATCGAGCCAAAGCTGGCCATCAACCGGTCGATGATCTCTTTGGTCTTGGCCGGATCGTGCGCTTCGCCTTCCTGTTCCACCGTGCCCAGCACCGAGCAGCCGGTGCGCATCACATCCATCGGGTGCGCGTTGGCGGGCAGGGCTTCCAGCGCCTGCTTCACCGCCTGCGGCAGACCGCGCAGTTTCTTCAGCTTGGCCTTGTAGGCCTTCAGCTCTGCGGCGTTCGGCAGCGTGCCGTGGATCAGCAGGTGCGCGATCTCCTCGAACTCGGCCTGCTCGGCGAAATCGAGGATGTCGTAGCCGCGATAGTGCAGGTCGTTGCCGGTGCGACCGACCGTGCAGACCGCGGTGTTGCCCGCCACCGTGCCGGAGAGGGCGACGGATTTCTTGGGCTTGGGTAGTGCGCTTTCTTCTGCCATGGTGAATCTCCTTTGGTTATTCGGCACCCTTCTCGGCGAACAGGCGGTCGAGCTGCTGCTCGTAAGCGTGATAGCTGAGATAGTCGTAAAGTTCCATGCGTGTCTGCATCGTCGGCACCACGTTCTGCTGTGTGCCGTCAGCAAGGATGTGCTGATATACATTCAGCGCGGCTTTGCTCATCGCGCGGTAGGCCGAGAGCGGATACAGCACCAGTTTGATGCCGACGCCCGCCAGTTCGGTGGTGGTGAACAGCGGTGTCGCACCGAATTCGGTGATGTTGGCCAGCACCGGCACCTTCACTGTCTTGGTGAACTCGGCGTATTGCTCCAGCTTGGTCATCGCCTCGGGGAAGATCATGTCCGCACCCGCTTCGACGCAGGCGTGTGCGCGGTCGATGGCACTCTGCATGCCTTCCACCGCCAGCGCATCGGTGCGCGCCATGATGACGAAGCTGCTGTCGGTGCGCGCATCCACGGCGGCCTTCACGCGGTCCACCATCTCGCCCAGCGGCACGATGGCCTTGTTGGGGCGATGGCCGCAACGCTTCTGCATCACCTGGTCTTCGATGTGGAAACCGGCCGCACCGGCCTGCGCCACTTCGCGGGTGGCGCGCGCGATGTTGAAAGCGCCGCCCCAGCCGGTGTCGACATCCACCAGCAGCGGCAGGTCGGACGCTGCGGTGATGCGGCGCGCGTCTTCGCACACATCATGCAGGGTGGTGATGCCGAGGTCGGGGATGCCGAGCGAGGAAGCGGCCACGCCGCCGCCGGACAGGTACAGCGCCTTGTGGCCGCTCTTCTGCGCCAGGATGGCGCAGTAGGCGGTGACGGCACCGACGACCTGCAAGGGGTTGTTGTCTGCGACGGCCTGGCGCAGTTTTTGGCCGGGGGTGAGTGTTTGTTTCATTTTCAAATTCCTTTAATCCGGATAAATCAGAGTCGTCGCTGCATACCAGTTCCTTCCCCCTTGCAGGGGGAAGGCCAGGATGGGGGTAGAGTTGCTGAAAGGCGAAGCTTCTACCCCCACCCTAACCCTCCCCCTGCAAGGGGGAGGGGATGCGAATACTTTTGAGGTCATGCTGCTTGTTCCTCTTTATCGATCATCTCGCTGATGCTGCGCCACGCCCCCTGGATGTGGCGGCGCATCAGCAGTTCGGCCAGTTCGCCGTCGCGCTGTTGCAGCGCCTGCACGATCTGGCGGTGCTGGTTCAATGCGGGTTTGGTGCGCTGGGCGTTGCGGCTGGTGCGGTAGCGGCACATGCGCAACAGCTGGTATTGCTCGCTGCCCAGCATGTCCATCAGCATCTGGTTGCGGCTGCCGCGCGCGATCTGGTAATGGAAGTCGAGGTCGCCCTCGCTTTGCGCGTACACCTTGCCGCCCTGTTTCTTGATCTGTTCTTCGTGGCGGTCGAGCAGTTTGCCCAGTTGGGCGATCTCGTCGTCGGTCATCTGTGAGGCGGCGAGGCGGCAGGCCATACCTTCCAGCGCTTCGCGCACGCCGTAGAGGTCGGCCAGGGTCTTGCGGTCCAGCACCACCACGCGCGCACCTGCGTTGGGGATGCGCTTCACCAGACGCATGCCTTCGAGATGGCGCAAGGCTTCGCGCAGCGGGCCGCGGCCCATGCCGAAGCGTTCGGCCAGCTCGGCCTCGTTCAATTTCTGGCCCTGCGCCAGCTCGCCGGTGACGATGCTGTGCGCCAGACGATGCGCAGCGATGTCCGCGAGGGTGCCTTGTTCAGGGACTTTGACTAACATTCGATCACTCCGATTGTCGACAATCCGTAGCCATCCTAGCACTGAAACTGCCAATAATGACAATTAAATTTTGATTATGTCGACATAATCGAGTGGGCTTTCAAATATCCGTCCCCATTTTGCTACAGGCAGGAAATTGCGATACGGATGGCCGCGAACGGGAAGAACCGGCTGGGCAAGCGATGCAGTAACATCGGCAAAGAAGATATTAAAGGGAGGGTCGCGCTCAGACCGCTGAACATGATGAAGTCATTTTTCAGGACGCTGCTTGCCAACTGGCATTGGTTTTTGCTGCTGGGCGCGCTAACCGGCAGCGCTGCCTTTGCAGCGGATAGCGGCCAGCCAGCCGACATCGAAGTGTTCGTGCGCGAGGGCTGTTCGCATTGCGCCGAGGCCGGGGAGTTCCTCGCCGTGCTGCAAAAGGAACAGCCGCGCTTGCGCATCGATATCCGTGATGTGGGCCGCGAACCCGCCGCGCTGGCGCGTTTGCAGCAGATCGCCGCAAGTCAGGGCAATGTTCAGGTGCGCGTGCCCGCGTTCGCAGTCGGCGACCGGCTCATCGTCGGCTATTCCGAAGAAGCCGCCACCGGCAAACTCATCCGCGACAGTCTGGCGCGAGTACATCCCTCAACACCGCAAGGCGCTGCCGCCGCGAGTTGCGCAGCCGAAGAGACCTATACCTGCGGCCCCGATACGCTGCAGCCCGAGACCTTCACGGTCGGGTTCCTCGGCAATACGCTCTCGCTCGATGACGTCGGCCTGCCGCTGTTCACGCTGGCGATGGGCTTGCTCGACGGTTTCAATCCCTGCTCCATGTGGGTGCTGATCCTGATGATCTCGCTGCTGGCACCGCTCAACAACAGGCCGCGCATGTTCGCCGTCGCGGGCACCTTCATCGCGGTGCAGGGCGTCGCCTATTTCCTGTTCATGGCGGCCTGGCTCAACCTGTTCCTGCTGATCGGCCTGTCGCGCCTCTCCGAGATCGTCATCGCCGTGCTGGCGCTGGTTGCGGGCACGCTCAACCTCAAGGATTTTCGCGGTCTAGGCCGCGGCATCTCGCTGTCCATCCCGGCCAGCGCCAAGCCCGGCATCTACGCGCGCATGCGCGGCGTGCTGCATGCCGACAACCTCAGCGCCGCGCTAATCGGCACCGTGCTGCTGGGCGTGCTGGTGCAGATCATCGAGCTCATGTGCACCTCCGGCTTCCCGGCGCTGTTCACGCGCATCCTCACGCTATACCAGCCGGACAGTCCTGGCTATTACGCCTACCTGCTGCTCTATGACCTTGCCTACATGTTCGACGACATGGTCATCCTGACTGTCGGCATCGTCACCCTGAGCCAGCACCGTCTGCAGGAAAAGGAAGGGCGCTGGCTCAAGCTGCTCAGCGGCGTGGTCATGGTGGGGCTGGGCATCTATCTGCTGCTGCCGCACTGACAAAGTGCCGCCGCGGCTGCCGCGGATCGCGCCTATACTTCGCCCATGCATCGATTTCAGAGAGGATCGTGATGAACAACCGGATACGCCAGTTACTGCTGCAGATCACCGCCCTCGAAGACGAACTCAACGAGGCGCTCAAGGAGCAGGGCGGTCGCCTGCGCTACCAGATCGAAGGCCGCCGCGTCGTGTTCGAGCAGACCATCAGGGAGGCGCACCAGCGCGTCAAACTGGGCGTGTTCCGCTGGTTCCTCACAGTGCGCCCGCAGAACTACATCACCATGCCCGTCATCTACGGCATGGCGTTGCCGATGGCCCTGTTCGATCTCTGCGTCAACCTCTACCAGTCGTTATGCTTCCCGGTCTACGGCATCCCGAGGGTGAAGCGCGGCAACTATTTCGTGATGGACCACCAGCACCTGGCTTACCTCAACATCATCGAGAAGGCGCATTGCCTGTATTGCTCGTATGCAGTCGGCCTGCTCGCCTTCGCCAGTGAAGTCGTCGCGCGCACCGAGCAGTATTTCTGCCCGATCAAACATGCAGGCAAAGTCCTCGGCGCGCATTCGCGTTACGAGCATTTCCTGGGCTACGGCGAGGCAGAGGATTTTCACGGCAAGCTTGAGGCGTATCGCGCCAAGCTTGCCTGGGAAGAGAACCAGCCGGAAAAGCCGGAATGCGGCGGGCCACCCCCCTGAGTCGGGTACAGCAAGAGAGATGAGCTTCTGACCCGCCATCATGAACCCGCACCGGCATGACATCGAACAGCTCTATGCGCACCTGCACAGCAGCGCGCAAGGATTGTCGCAAGCCGAAGCGGCGCAGCGGCTGGCCGCGCACGGCGCCAACCGGCTGGAGAAGATCGCCTCGCGTTCGCTGCCCGCCAAACTGCTCAAGGAATTCACCCACTTCTTCGCCTTGATCCTGTGGCTGGCCGCCGGGCTGGCGTTCTTTGCCGAATACCGCCAACCGGGGCAGGGCATGGCCATGCTGGGCTGGGCCGTGCTCGGCGTCATCATCGTCAACGGCCTGTTCTCGTTCTGGCAGGAATACCGCGCCGAAAAAGCATTGGCCGCGTTGAGCGACCTGCTGCCGCGCAACACCACCGCCCTGCGCGACGGCCGCGCCGTGCAACTGCCGGTGGCGGAACTGGTGCCGGGCGACGTGGTGCTGCTCGCGGCGGGCGACGACGTGCCGGCCGACTGCCGCCTCATCGAAGCCTTCGGCGTGCGCGTCAACACCGCCAACCTCACCGGCGAATCGCGCCCCAAGGCGCGCGACACCACCACGACGGACGAAGAGCAACCCGCGCTGCGGCGCGACATCCTGCATGCCGGCACCTCGCTGATCTCGGGCGAAGCCAAAGCCATGGTGTACGCCACCGGCATGCGCACCGAGTTCGGCAACATCGCGCGCCTCACCCAGGTCGCGCGCGAACCGCTGTCCCCGCTGCAAAAAGAGATCGCGCGCCTGTCGCGGCTGGTGGCGCTGTTCGCCACGCTGCTCGGCGTGGTGTTCTTCTTCATCGGGCAGATGGTCGGCCTGTCGTTCTGGGCGAATCTGGTGTTCGCCATCGGCATCATCGTCGCCAACGTGCCGGAAGGCCTGCTGCCCACCGTCACCCTGTCGCTGGCGATGGCCACGCAGCGCATGGCGAAGAAGAACGCACTGGTGCGTCACCTGCCCGCGGTGGAGACGCTGGGCGCGGCCACGGTGATCTGCAGCGACAAGACCGGCACGCTGACGCAGAACAGGATGAGCATCAGGCAGGTGTATTTTTCGGGAGAGTTGCGCGAGCCCGGAGCATTGCCTGATGCCCAATCCCTGTTCGACATCATGCGTCACTGCCACGACCTGCGCCGCGTCGAGCAGAACAGTCATCCGGTGTGGCAGGGCGACCCGATGGAAGTGGCGCTGCTGCAAGGCGCGCCCGCCGGGCCGATACATCCGCGCCTGGACGAGATACCGTTCGATGCCGACCGCAAGCGCATGTCGGTGATCTGCGACACGCCGCAGGGCCGCATGCTGTATTGCAAGGGCGCACCGGAGACGGTGTTGCCGCTGTGCGATGCGATGCTGGAGCAGGGCAAGGTCATGCCGCTGGACGAAGCCGGGCGTGCGCGCCTGCTCGCGATGCAGGACCAGATGACCGAGCAGGGGTTGCGCGTGATCGCGCTTGCTTACCGTCATGATGCGAAACATGAAGCCGAGCTGATCTTCGCCGGACTCATCGGCCTGGTCGACCCGCCGCGGCCCGGCGTGGCCGAGGCCATCGCCACCTGCCACACCGCCGGCATCCGCGTGATCATGATCACCGGCGACCACCCGCGCACCGCCAGTGCCCTGGCGCGCGAGATCGGGCTGGCGGCGCAGCCGCAGGCGGTGACCGGCGAACGCGTGCGCCTGCTGTCGGAAGCCGACCTGCACCTGCTGCTCGACGAACCCGGCCTCATCTTCGCGCGCACCAGCGCCGACCAGAAGATGCGCATTGTGCAGGCCCTGCAGCGCCGCGGCGAGATCGTCGCGGTGACCGGCGACGGCGTGAACGATGCACCCGCACTCAAGTGCGCCGACGTGGGCATCGCGATGGGCATCAGCGGCACCGACGTCGCCAAGGAAGCCGCCGACATCGTCCTGCTCGACGACCACTTCGCCACCATCGTCGCCGCCATCGAGGAAGGCCGCGCCGTGTACGACAACGTGCGCAAGTTCCTCACCTACATCCTCACCTCCAACATCCCGGAGATGGTGCCCTACCTCGCCTTCGTGCTGTTCCGCATCCCGCTGCCGCTGACCATCATCCAGATCCTCGCGGTCGATCTGGGCACCGACATGCTGCCCGCACTGGCGCTGGGCGCCGAGAAGCCCGACCCGACCATCATGCAGCGCCCGCCGCGACCGCGCGGCGAACGTCTGCTCAACTGGGGGCTGCTGGCGCGCGCCTATCTCTTCCTCGGCCCGCTGGAAGCGGTCGCGGGCATGGCCGCGTTCTTCTTCGTGCTGCAGGGCGCGGGCTGGCAGTTCGGTACCGCGCTGGCCTTCAACGACCCGCTCTACCTGCAATCCACCACCGCGTGCCTTGCCGCCATCATCGCCATGCAAGTGGTCAACGTCTTCCTCTGCCGCCATCCGACCCTGTCCGCCTTCAGCCGCGGCCAGCGCTTCAACCGCATGATCTTCTGGGGCATCGCGTTCGAGTTGCTGCTGCTAATGTTCATCGTCTACACCCCGTGGGGCAACGCGCTGTTCGGCACCGCGCCGCTGGCGACCGGGGTGTGGCTGTTCATCATCCCGTTCGGGCTGGGCATGTTGCTGATCGCGGAGGGGCGCAAGGCCTGGGTGCGCAGGCGCAGAGAATAGGGCTGGCGCATTGCCGTCATTCCGGCGCTCCCTCTCCGTCATTGATGGAACTACTAGCCATTCGACTAAGCCCGCAAGCGGGCAAGTCGCTGGTTATCCGGCGAAGGCCGGAATCCAGTTGAAAAAAACACTTCACGCGCAGCGTGAACAAAACCCAAAACATATTGAATAAACCCGCTGGATACCGGCCTGCACCCGCAAGGGGTACGCCGTGGTTGTAAGGGGCTAAAGCCCCAACAACACACGCAGCGCCGGTATGACGGAGCCCTTAGTAGCGGTTTTTACTTCCCCCCACTTTCCGGTAAGCTACGCCCCTTCATCTCCCCCACCCAGAAAGCGCAATAAAATGGCACAAGGTCAATATGTAATGTCCATGCTCCGCGTGAGCAAGATCGTTCCCCCCAAGCGTCAGATCATCAAGGATATCTCCCTCAGCTTCTTCCCCGGCGCCAAGATCGGCCTGCTGGGTCTGAACGGCTCGGGTAAATCCACCGTGCTGCGCATCATGGCGTTGCAGGACAAGGAATACGACGGCGAGGTGCAGCACCTGCCCAACATGAAGATCGGTTACCTGCCGCAAGAGCCCGTGCTCGATCCGGCCAAGACCGTGCGCCAGGAAGTTGAATCCGCCCTGGGCGAAGTGATGGAAGCGCAAGCCAAGCTGGACGCGGTGTATGCCGCCTATGCCGAGCCGGATGCCGACTTCGACGCGCTCGCCGCCGAGCAGGCCCGCCTGGAAAACATCATCGCCGCAAGCGGCAGCGATGCCTCGCACCAAATGGAGATCGCCGCCGATGCGCTGCGTCTGCCGGAATGGGATGCCGTGGTCAAGAACCTTTCCGGCGGTGAGAAGCGCCGCGTGGCGCTGTGCAAGCTGCTGCTGGAAAAGCCCGACATGCTGCTGCTGGACGAACCCACCAACCACCTGGATGCCGAATCGGTGGAATGGCTGGAACAATTCCTCGTGCGCTTCCCCGGCACCGTGGTCGCCGTCACCCACGATCGCTACTTCCTCGACAACGCCGCCGAATGGATATTGGAACTCGACCGCGGCCACGGCATCCCGTGGAAGGGCAACTACTCAAGCTGGCTGGAACAAAAGGGCGAGCGACTGGCACAGGAGCAGAAGCAACTCGACGCGCACTCAAAAGCGATGAAGCAGGAATTGGAATGGGTGCGCCAGAATCCCAAGGCGCGTCAGGCCAAATCCAAGGCGCGTATCGCCCGCTTTGAAGAGCTCAATTCGCAAGAACACCAGGCCCGCAACGAAACGCAGGAAATCTTCATCCCCGTCGGCGAACGACTGGGTAACGAAGTCATCGAATTCGACGGCGTGAGCAAAGCCTATGGCGACCGTCTGCTGATCGACAACCTCAGCTTCAAGATTCCGCCCGGCGCCATCGTCGGCATCATCGGCCCCAACGGCGCGGGTAAATCCACCCTGTTTCGCATGATCACCGGCAAGGAAAAACCGGACAGCGGCGAGGTGAAGATCGGCCAGACCGTCAAGATCGCCTTCGTCGACCAATCGCGCGAAGGGCTGGAGAACGACAAGACCGTGTTCGACGCCATCTCCGGTGGCAACGAGATTTTGACCGTGGGCAAATACGAAACCCCGGCGCGCGCCTACATCGGCCGCTTCAACTTCAAGGGCGCAGACCAGGGCAAGATCGTCGGCCAACTCTCCGGCGGTGAACGCGGACGCCTGCACCTGGCGCAAACCCTCATCTCCGGCGGCAACGTGCTGCTGCTCGACGAACCCTCCAACGACCTCGACGTGGAAACCCTGCGCGCGCTCGAAGATGCCCTGCTCGAATTCGCCGGCTGCGTCGCCGTCATCTCCCACGACCGCTGGTTCCTCGACCGCATCGCCACCCACATCCTCGCCTGCGAAGGCGATTCCAAGTGGACGTTCTTTGATGGCAACTATCAGGAATATGAGGCGGACAAGCGGAAGCGTTTGGGTGAAGAGGGGGCTAAGCCTAAGCGGATTCGGTATAAGCCGATTAGTCGGTAATCCGTGGCCCCCAATTATTTCCTTCTGCGAATATGCTAAGAAGAATATCAACGATTCAAAATATTGGACGCTTCAAGAAGTGTTCCGCTGGAGCAGCGCAGTTTGAAAAAATCACCTTAATTTTTGGTCGGAACACATATGGAAAATCAACCCTAGCTGATTTATTTTCAAGCCTTGAAACAGGGGTCGTGGATTTTATTGCACGTCGAAGAACCATTCCTGATGACAATCAGCCCCAGAAAGCAACGTTATCATTCCAAGCGGATGGGCAGCAAAACGAAATTCCCATTAACCTATCACTACCACTCAATGATGGCTGGAATCCGGATTTGCCTAATGGGTTGAGTTTACATGTGTTTGATGATGGATTTCTTCATAAAAACGTTTTTGCGGCGCGGTTACTTACACGAAGTACGAAAGAAAGATTCAGTGCTTTTGTTCTTGGTGCCCAAGGTGTGGCAAAAGCTCTAGATATCGCAGATAAAAACAAGCAAAAGGGTGATGCTACACGTGAGCGAAATAAACTATATAGCGCAGCCTTAAAGGGCATCGATGATTTGCCAGAATTTTTAAAGCTATCACCGACCGAGTCTGTTGATGCAATAAATGAAAAAATTTTAGCATTGCGGCGAGATTATGATGCGCTAAATAAGCAGAGGACAAATGCGGCGCGAATACAAGCACGCAAAGAACTGGATGCTCTAAGTTGGGAAGTTGATTTTTCTGGCATATTGCTGCGCCTAAATCAGGTTCTGCAAGCTTCTCTTCAAACCTTTCATGAAGGTGCGCGCCTTAGCGTCGCTAAGCATATCCAGCAGAATTTTGCAGACCACAAAAGTGCTGAGAGCTGGATTCAACAAGGGTTAACTCAGAATAATGGTGTGGCTTGTCAGTTTTGTGGGCAAACCCTAACCAAGGAGGCGCTGCAATTATTAGAAATTTATCGTCAGAGTTTTGATACTTCCTACCGAGAACATGAACAACGAGTCAGGCAAGAGCTTATAGAAATTCGTACTTTGCTAAATGAAGAACGCATCAATATCCTAAAGATTGCTATAGAAAGTAACAATAGCGCATTGGTTGGTTATACAGAACTTGAGGATGATGGGCAGTATTTGCGACTGAAAGAGCGATTAAGCCATCTTACGAACGATTTAAATAATGTACTTGATGCGTGGAAGCAGCGCCAACCCCAATTCGGAACACGACTTGGTGAGGTTATTAATCAGAAATTAGCTTCGCCGCACATGTCATTCAATGAGTTTCAAGATGGAGCGCTAATAGATGCCGCTCTGCAAATAAGCAAACTTGTTACGCAATACAACGCTGATGCGATACAACTCAATGCTATTTATCGAAACTTTAAGTCTTCCGTCCAATATGATTCTCTAACGCAGCGGCTTGCTGAGATTGAGCGTGATGGAAAAACAGAGTCTCGAAAACTTAAGCGGGTGGAGCTTTCCGATCAATGCGCGGAATATCTTGCTCTAGAATTAGTTGTAAAACGCTTAGGGGAAGAAATCGCCAAGCTTAATGAGGAGTTAAGAACTGAGCAGAGTGAGTTCTTAGAGCAGTTTTTCACACGAATGAATATATATTTCCGGCTTTTCGGCAGTGAAAATTTTCAGCTTGAAAAAGGGGAAGATAAGTCTGGTCACACACCTGTCTATTTTCTTAAAGTTAAGTTTCATGGAATCGACGTATCAGAACGCAATTTGGAGCATGTGTTCAGTGAGTCTGATAGGCGCGCGTTAGCTCTCTCAATATTTTGGTCTAGCCTATCTGGCTTGAGTGATATTGAAATGCGCAATGCGATTGTCGTGCTGGACGATCCTGTTACATCATTCGATAACCATCGCATGACTTCGATGCATCAAGAGATCGTCAGGCTTGCGGACTCGGTCAGGCAAATTATTGTGCTTAGCCATTTTGAACATGGAATATCGTATTTTTTGAATACATATCGCCATAACAAAGTAATTCAACTGTTATCAATAGAGAGGGTGAATGATTCCTCGAATTTGGTTGTTTCCGATATTGATTGCTTTATTAAAACCGAACATGAAAAGGCCAGGGACAGGATATTCAGGTTTGCATCAGGGCAGACTAATGCACATAATCCAGGCGAACTTAGAACATTTTTTGAGTATGAAGTTAGCCACCGCTTTGCCAAGCAAATCTATCTCAATAACATCAGTGTTCAGAATTTTTCTGATCGGATCGACAAGTTAATGGAAGTTGGGGCAATCACTGCTGAAATAGCGAAGGTGGCTCATGAATGGCGGGAGGTGCTCAATCCAACCCATCACATTTGGACGGGTAGTGATATAGAGGATCAAAGAAATACAGCCTCGCGATTTAGAGATTTTATTTACCACGATCTGGTTCCAGCATGAAATTGAAAATTAAAGGACGGGTGACATGGGGACGGGAATCAAAGGGGCCAGGCTCGAATTGATTTTCGCCCCTCTCGAATTAGCCAATCGAGCAATCTGGACATAGTGCAATAGTTGCACTATGATTCACCCATGCCGCGAGTCCATTCTTTCGATTCCTGTCAGATTAACCTTTACCCAATGGATCACATGCCGCCGCATTTCCATGTGTTGACGAACGATGGTAGGGAATGGCTAGTCAGAATTGATAACGGTGAAGTGCTGGAAGGTTCGCGTAGCACACGGTCTATACGGGCTGCATTGGAATGGGCTGCTGTGCCTGTAAATCGCGACCGGCTGTTACATTTATTTTGGGAGTTGCACGCATGAAAAATCGGGATCACTTTCGTTTAACCAAGGCCAAGGCGCTGAAAAATTCGTGCCTTATAATATCGTATGCTGACGGCGCAGATTTTAACGTTGATCTGTCCGACTGGATCAAGACAACTGCTGTTCTGAAGCCGCTACAAGGCCAAAGCCTTTTTGCCTCGGCCAAATTAAGCGAGTTGGGGCGCGCGGTTGAGTTTGGCAAAGGCGAGATTGATCTGGCTGCGGACAATTTGCGCAACCTTGCGATTGAGCAGTCCGGTGGCATCGGTCACGAACGCATCTGGAATTGGATGCACGAAAACAACTTGACCCTGGATGGGGCGGCAGATGTGCTGGGCATAAGCCGCCGGATGTTGGCCTATTATCGCAATGGCGAAAAATCTATCCCTCGCCATATCTGGCTTGCCTGCGTCGGATGGGAAACTCTTCATAAGCACGGAGAAGCAGCTTAACAACAACAGTGCCATTGGGGCCAGGCTCGTATTAATTTTCGTCGCCATATTTCGCTAGAGTTCGAGTTCACCTTGTTCACCCGTGATGCCTTCCCCCTCCGAGTGATATGGGGTCAGCATCGGAATAGTTTTCAAGTGGTTGCCATTTCGCTTGTTTGATGTAAACTAACCGCCATTAGTTCAACTGGGGGGGCTGCTATGCTTACCGTCAATATTCACGATGCAAAAACCCAGCTTTCCAAGCTGGTAGATCAAGCTGCACAGGGCGAGTCGTTCATCATTGCCAAGGCGGGTAAGCCGATGGTGAAGGTTGTCGCGCTGGGCAAGGCGGAAGTCGGAACCAGTAGCCGCCTCGGCTTCATGGCAGGGGAGTTTACCGTGCCGGACGATTTTGACCAGATGGGCGGCGGTGAGATCGAAAGCCTGTTTGCGGGGCGCAAAGCTTGAACCTGTTGCTCGACACTCATTTGTTGCTGTGGGCTGCGAGTGAGCCGCAGCGTCTTTCTGCCAAGGCGCGTGCCTTGCTGCTTGATCCCTCCAATCAACTCGTTTTTAGTTCGGCCAGTTTGTGGGAGATTACAATCAAGAACGGGCTTGAGCGTTCGGATTTCAACGTCGATCCGCGTCGCCTGTGGCGCATGTTGCTGGTCAACGGTTACCGCGAGTTGTCTGTCACTAGCGAACACACTGTTGCTGTAAATGATCTTCCTCTTTTGCACAAAGACCCGTTCGACCGCATTCTCGTGGCTCAGGCTCGCATAGAAGGGTTGACGTTGCTGACGGCGGATAAAATGGTGGCGAGGTATGGGGATGGGGTGAGGAAGGTGTAACCCGTACATGGGAAGATCATGCCCGCGAATAACTATAGGCGACAGACCACGTTTTCTGAGTGACCATGACATCATCGAGCAGCAATAAGCGCATCGTCATCATCGCCGGGCCGAACGGTGCGGGCAAGACGACCTTTGCGCGGGAGTTCTTGCCGACGGATGCGGAGTTGCCCAACTTTGTGAATGCCGATCTGATCGCTGCCGGGTTGTCGCCTTTTGCGCCAGACCTGGCCGCGTTCAAGGCTGGGCGGATAATGCTGGAAACGATTGCGGACTATGCGAAGCGCGGCGAGAGTTTTTCATTTGAGACGACGCTTTCTGGTTTGTCATATGCGCAGATGATCCCGGTCTGGCGTTCTTCCGGATATTTGGTGAAGTTGATTTTCTTGTCCTTGCCCAATGTCGAGATCGCGTTGGAGCGGGTGGCTACACGGGTGATACAGGGCGGTCACAATGTTCCCGAAGAGGTCATTCGGCGGCGCTTTGCCCATGGCATCAAGAATTTCCAGAGTTACAAGGGGCTGGTGGATAGCTGGCAACTGTACGATAATTCCGGTGCACCTCCTGTTTTACTAGATGAAAGGCAGTACAAATGAAATCGCCAGTTTCTCATCTGAAAGACCCCGACCTGCAAAAAGCCCCGCAGGCATTGATGCGCGCTTCCGAGAAGGCGCGACAACTGGCAGAACAAACCGGCACGCCCTTTGTTGTGCGCAAATCCACTACCGCAGACAAGCGGAGTAAATAAGGCCTATACAACCACCCCACGGTTGAACTGAAATGGCAGCCTCATGGAGCTTATGGGGTCCGCATCGCAATAGATTCTTTGCGGGACGAAAGATTCGCCTTGCCTTTATTTCCCCTCCCGCTAGAATCACCGTATTCAGTCCTTATTCGGTGACCTGCCATGCAAGAGCAAATCATCAGCCTGACCGATTTCAAAACTTCCGCCAGCCGTTTGTTGCAGGAGACGCGCGGGGGAGCCAATATCATTTTGACGCAGAACGGTTCGGCGAGTGCGGTGGTGCAGGACTATGCAACCTACCGCGCCCAGCAGGATGCCTTCCTGATGTTGAAGCTGATGGTGCAGGGCGAGGCCGATGTGCAAAAGAATCGTGTCACTCCGCAAGCCAGGGTTTTCGATGGATTGCGCGCATCTTTGCTGAAGCAGCAAAAGAAACATGGCTGAAGCCAGGACGTATCAGGTGCTGTGGTCGCATACGGCGCAGCAGGATTTGACGGAGATCATCGAGTACATTGCGCAGGATAGTATTGGCGATGCGCTGGCGATCTTGCAGAAGCTGGAAACCAAAGCCGCACTTTTGATCACCTTGCCCAATCGCGGCCGCGTCGTGCCTGAGTTGTTGCATACCGGCATCTCGCAATACAGGGAGCTGGTCAGCGCGCCCTGGCGCATCGTTTACCGGGTTGATAACAAGCAGGTGTTGATCATGGCGGTGCTGGATAGTCGGCGCGATTTGCAGGCGGTGCTGCTCAACCGTCTTGCGCGCTAGCAGAGCCTGCTGAAGCGGAACGCATTGCGAGGATGCTGAATGATTCCTGCAACTCTTAACATCACGGCGGTTGAGTCTGTCGGCGAATATGCGCTGCGTCTGTCTTTCGATGACGGCACTGTGCAGACGGTGGATTTCAAATCGTTCCTGTCGCTTTCGCGTCACCCCGATATCCGCGCTTACCTCGAACCCGCGCGCTTCGCGACGTATCGCATCGAGTATGGCGAATTGGTTTGGGGTGATTACGATCTGTGCTTTCCCATTTCCGACTTGTACCAGAACAGGCTGGTGCCGGATGGTGTGTTGAAAAAGGCAGCATGATGATTAGGTTATCCAAGGAAACACTGAACAAGTCGTCACACCGGCCCTTCGGCAAGCTCAGGGCAGCTGACCTTTGGTCAGGCCGGTGTCCAGTTGATTAAAAGCACTGGATACCGGCCTGATGGAACTACTGATGGAACTACCGGTGGAACTACTGCCATCTGACTAAGGCAGCAAGCTGCCAAGTCGCTGGTTATCCGCCGGAATGACGAGTGAGTGATTGATTTGGCCAGAGCTCGACCGATGGGGATCAGCTTTCCTCGATGGTGGTCGATGTGTACTCAATGCCGCCGACCCAGCTTGCGGCGAGGTTGTAGGCCCAGGCGCCTATCACGGTGAAGATGAAGCCGAAGATCAAATAGAAGAACGGGAAGACGATCAGCATGACCATCGATGGCCCGGGCGAGTGTGAGAAGGAGAACATGACGGCCATCATGGCGATCAACGGCAGGCTCATCAGGAAATAGAGGACTGCAAAGACCTTGGCGGTCTGGAACGGTGCGATGTTGATGATCTGTTTTTTCATGGTGACTCCCTCTGGTTTTATTGAATTTTGACGGGGTGGCGCCGCGGCCGCCGCGGTGTCGCCCCTTCACTTGGTGCTATTTGTACAGCACTTGCTCTTTCAGGTTGTCCATCGCCTTTTCAGCCAGCTTCTCGTAGGCGGCGGAGATCTCCGGCGCACAGACGTTGCCTTTGGTGCGGTCATCCAGTGTGCGCTTGACGGTGAGGATGTTGCCCTTCAGTTTGTAGGTCGCGGTGTAGGTGACGAAGTCGTTGGCAAGCTTCATGTTCTCCGGAATGGACAGCACCTTGAGTTTCTTCGGCAGTTCGATGATGTATTCCTCGGTCACGTTGCCGCCCGAGCAGGTGATGGCGGCTTCTTTTTCGGGTTCCAGCTCGCTCTGCAGATAGCCGTGGATCGGCGTGGCGATCCCAAGCGGAGAGTAGATGTAGAACGCGCCTGTTCCCGGCAGCTTGATGAATTTCTCGACCTTGTAGTCGGCCTTGTAGTGGTATTTGTCGGTGAGTTCGGTGGGGTCGTCCTTGACGAACTTGCCGCTGCCGATCCTGCCTTGTGCGCGGTACATCTCCTTGATCATATCTTCTTCGGTGTCCTTGGAGAGGTCGCGCGCCCATTCTCTGGTGCTTGCCGCGCTGGTCCCATGCTGGAAAACCTCGACGCTGCCGGAGACCGAGCCGTCATCCGCGATCTTGAATCTGTTCTTGACGATATCCTTGTTGCTGCCGACCGGCGGCACCGGGGTCTTTACGCCGTCCTTGTAGCCTTCGACCAGCAGCACGGGCTTGTCCTGGTCACCGTAGGGCAGCATGCCGAACGGCGTGGAATCCGAAGTGGAGTCGACGAACAGGTCGAATGCGGGCAGGTAGTTGATGACGTGGTTGACGGTGGAGACGACCGGGACCTTGGCCAGCTGGTAGGCCGAGCCAGAGTTCACCAGCGCCTGGGTGCTCTTGATGCCGCGCGCGGTGAGCAGCGCCTGTAGCAGGGTGGCGTGGTCCTTGCAGTCGCCCATCTTGTTGTCGAGGATGAAATCCAGTTCGCGCGGCACCACGGCGCCGATGCCGATGCAGTTGCCGGCATAGGTGATGTTGGTGGCGACCCATTCGTACAGGGCGCGAGCCTGTTCCTTCGGTGTGGTCTTGTCCTTGACGATCTCGTTGGCCAGTTTGTTCACGCGTTCGGTGACGGCGGCCTTGGGCAGGGCGCGTTCACCATAGGCGGCGGCGATGTCTGCATAGGTCTTGAAGGTGGAGAAGGACAGGCCAACGACCTTGTCGGCATCGAACACCGAGTAGTTGCGGCGGTCGGTCTTGACCGGCTTGGGATTGGCGTAGGTCCACTCGATGATCTTGCGGTCGCCTTTGGTCTCGCTGGCCGATTCTTTCATGCCGCGCGCTTCGTGTTGCACCCACATCGATGCCGGGTAGTCGAAGCGCACGCGCACATCGTCGTAGGCGGTCTGGTCGTAGAAGTAATGCACGGTCGAGTAATGTCCGGGGAACATGGGCTGGGTCTGGATGAGCTTGTAGGAAAACACCACCTTGTCGCCGACCGCGACATCGGGGAACACGACGGTCATCGTGGTCCAGTCGGAGTAGACCGGCGAATCCTTGCCTTTGCCGCTGTTCACCTCGATCTGGTAGTTGTCCTTGGGCACGTCGATGCGTTTGCCGTCCGCTTTCAGGGTATAGGCCGCGATGACTTCGCCTTTCTGTGCGCTGGTGCTGTAACTGACGGAGGCGCGCTTCGACCATTCCAGCGCGGTCTCTTTCAGTACGCTCTTGGACCATTCATGCGACTCGACGGCGGTGCCGTCTGCATTGATGACATAGGACGCATGGTAGTGGTTGAAGCGGATCTGCAGTTCCATCGGATCGCCGGCAACGGCGTGAACCGGGCAGCAAAATACCCATGCGGCAAAGAAAGCGGCGAAAGCGATTTTCATGTGGTCTCTCGGGTCGTTAGTGAAAAGAATGGTCAAGCGCAGGCAGCGACAGAGGGGGGGCTGAGGGGTGGTGCTTCGGTGGAGATCGTGATCAAGTACTTCCCCTTTGCTGAACAAGTCGTGCTGCCGGCGATGCTTCCCCTATGTGCGGGAATCGATCCTTGCGCCAGCCGTCCTGTTCTGGGGATGCCGCTGTGAGTCTCGCGCCGTGCATGCGGTGCGATATACCTGTGGCGGATTTGCAAGTGGGGTGAACTTTAGGGGAGATGCGCGGTGGGTGTCAATGCCATTGATCTGAGTGGGGCCGGGTGCGTTTGTGCAGTGCTGCTGTTCAGTTCTCGAAGGTGACGAACAGGCCGATGTGGGAGCCGTTGTAGGGGGCGTTGGCGGGCTGGGTAGGGGGCGGGGTTGCCGAACTGGTGTAGGACTCGACCTCGTAGGTCTCTTTCACATAGCGCAGGTCGACCCAGCCGTAGGGGCGGACGTGATAGCCGATCTCGACGACGCTGCCACGGGTGTTCTTGAAGTTGATCCTTTCGGTCACGCCGTTGATGGTGGAGGTGGCTCTGGACGAGTAGGAGTAGCGCATGCCGCCGCCGAGGCGCACGTTGCCCGGCAATTCGACGTAGGCCAGCGCCTCGAGCGGGACGCGGCGGAACGAGGCGTTGTCGTTCTCGTAATAGTCGTAATCGTAGTGGTAGTTGACGCTGAGCGCGACGGAGAGCGGGAGGAGGCTCATCCGGTAGCGCGTGCCCATGCCGATCTGGTTGATGCCGCCCGCGCTGATCTCGCGCTTGGAGCCGTCATTGAGCGTGATGTTGGTGATGCCGTCGCCGCCGCCGGTGATGCCCTCGCGCACCAGGAAATGAAAGCCCTCATCTCTGTACGGCGTGGAATACGGACGCACGCTTTCGAACGAGTCGTCGAAGGACGCAGCATGGGCGACTAGCGGCGGCATGGCGATCAGGGCGAGGATGGCGCAAAGTGATCTGCCGGGTCGTATCACATTCACCCTGAGGCCTCCTTGGTCGGGTATGTGCTGGTTATGCGTGGTGCTTGAACTCTAGGTGAGTTGGTCGCGGGGTGTCAATGACGACATGTCGGTTCTTCGGCGGATACATTTACGGGCCCGACGGTGCTATGCTTCGACCGGGGAAAAAAATAAGAACTGTCCTGAAGGAAGCCGATTTGAAGATCCATCCCGGTCACCGCTCCGAGTTGAAAACCACCGCTGTCGTGATCGCCTTGCTGATATTGGGCTTGGTGCTGGCTTGGGCGTTGCCGCCGTTCCCCGGGGCGCGCGGGATCGCGGGCTATCTGCCGCTGCACACCTTCCTGGAGACGATCGCCATCGTCATTGCGGTGCTGGTGTTTGCGGTGAGCTGGAACGCCTACAGCGGCAAGCTGCCGGGCAACATCGTCCTGCTCGGTTGCGTGTTCATCGGCATCGCGCTGCTCGATTTCTCGCATACGCTTTCCTTCAACGGGATGCCGGACTTCGTGACGGAGAGCGGTCCGGAAAAGGCGATCAATTTCTGGCTGGTGGGCCGTACCCTGGCCGCGGTCACGCTGCTGGTCGTCGCGGTCGCTCCCTGGCGTCCGTTCGCGTCTGCGCTTACCCGCTATCTGTTGCTGGCTGCGGTCATCACCCTTACTGCGCTCACCCATTGGGTGCTGCTGCTCTATCAGGATTCTCTGCCCCATACCTTCGTGCCGGGCGAGGGACTTACTCCGTTCAAAGTCTATTCCGAATACGCGATCATCCTCGTCTGCCTTGCGGGTGCGGCGGTTTTGCTGTGGCGCATGCGCGAGCCGCTGCCGTTCAATGCCGCGGCGCTGTTCGGCGCGGTGTGTTCGATGGCATTGAGCGAGTTCCTGTTCACGCTCTATGCGGATGTGACCGACATCTACAATCTGCTGGGCCATGTCTACAAGGCGGTCTCCTATCTGTTCATCTACCGGGCGATCTTCGTCACCACGGTCGAGAGTCCTTACCGCCTGTTGAGCGCTTCGCAGGACAAGCTGAGGGCGACGCTGGATGCGATCCCCGATCTGCTGTTCGAGCTGGATCTGGACGGCCGCTATCTCGACTTCCACTCGCCGCATACCGAGTTGCTGGCGGCCCCGGCAGAAGTGTTGATGGGCAGGACAGTGAACGAGATGCTGCCCGCGGATGCGGCCGGCGTGGTCATGTTGGCTTTGCGCGAGGCGCATGAGAAAGGTTCTTCGGCGGGCGGGCAGTTCGCGCTGCAGCTTGAGCAGGGCAAGGCATGGTTCGAGCTTTCCGTCGCGCGCAAGGCGGTGGAGCCGGGGCAGACGCCGCGCTTCGTCGTGCTGTCGCGCGACATCACCGAACGCAAGACCGCTGAGCGCGAAGTGCAGCGCCTGTCGCAGCTGTATGCGGCCCTGAGCCAGTGCAACGAGTCCATCGTGCGCAGCGGCAGTATCGCGGAGCTGTTGCCGCTCATCTGCCGCGACGTGGTGGATTTCGGCGGGATGAAGATGGCGTGGATAGGCATGCTGGACGAGCAAAGCAAACAGCTCAAGCCGGTGGCCTCTTACGGCAGCGGCGTGGGGTATCTGGATACGCTGCATATCAGGATGGATGACGCCGCCGCCTCCCAGCCCGGACCGACCGCCGCCGCGATGAGGCAGGACCAGCCGTTCTGGTGCCAGGATTTCCAGCACGATCCCGCCACTGCGGCATGGCACGAGCAGGGGGAGCGATTCGGCTGGGGCGCGTCCGCCGCGCTGCCATTGCACCGCGACGGGCAGGTCATCGGGACCTTCAACCTGTATGCCGAGGAGGTCAACGCGTTCGACGAGCGCGCGCGCAAGCTGCTGTTCGAGATGTCGATGGATATCGATTTTGCGCTGCTCAATTTTGCACGCGAGGCGCAGCGCAAGCAGGCGCAGGCCGAACTTGCCGATTCCCGCAATCTGCTCAAGACCATCATCGATACCGCGCCCGTGCGCATCTTCTGGAAGGACCGCGAACTGCGCTATCTGGGATGCAATCCCCCTTTCGCCGGGGATGCCGGTGAAAAGGGTACCGAGGATGTGATCGGTAAAGACGATTTCCAGTTGGCCTGGAAAGAGCAGGCGGAGCTGTATCGTGCCGATGACCGCGAGGTCATGGACTCGGGCATCGCGAAACTCTTCTTTGACGAGCCGCAGACCACGCCCGAGGGCAAGCATCTCTGGCTGCGCACCTCCAAGGTGCCGCTCCGTGATGCGAGCGGTGAGACGAAGGGCGTGCTGGGCATCTACGAGGACATCACGGAGCGCAAGCAGGCGGAGATCGCGCTGCAGCGCAGCGAGGCCGAACTCAACCGCGCACAGGTGATCGCGCAAGTCGGCAGCTGGACTTTCGATGTCGCAACCCGGAAGTTCGAGGGGTCGGCGGAGGTCTATCGCCTGTATGGCCTGCCGAACCTTGGCGCCATCGATCTGAAAGACATTGTGCCCATCCTGCACGACGATGACCGCGAAATGGTTCTCGATGCATTGGACAGGGCAGTCGCCGGTGCCTCGTTCGATATCGAGCACCGTATCGTCGTCGCAGGCAAGGAGCGCTGGTTGACCTCGCACGCAAAAGGCGAACTCGATGCGCAAGGCAGGCCGTGCTCCGTCATCGGCACTTCGCAGGACATCACCGAACGCAAGCATGCCGAGGCGCGCATCCATTATCTGGCCCATTTCGACGCGCTCACCGGATTGCCCAACCGCACCCAGCTGGAAGAGCGCCTGAAATATGCCATCAGCATGGCCAAGCGCGGCAACGAGAACATCGCACTGATGTTCATCGACCTTGACCGCTTCAAGGATATCAACGACACGCTGGGCCACAGCGTCGGTGACGGCCTGCTGATCCAGATGGCGATGCGTTTGCGCCAGTTGCTGCGCGAGCAGGACGTGGTGTCGCGCTTCGGCGGCGACGAATTCATCGTGATGTTGCCCGGTACCGACGTGCGGGGTATATCGCTGGTCGTGCAGAAATTGCTCGATACCATCGCCCAGCCCTACAAGATCGAGCATTACGACCTGAACCTCACCGCGTCGGTCGGTATCGCCATCTATCCCGGCGATGGCAAGGATCTGGAATCCCTTTCCAAGAATGCCGATACCGCCATGTATCGCGCCAAACACGATGGCCGCAACTGTTTCCGCTTCTTCACCACGGAGATGCAGGAGCGTTCGGCGCGCAACCTGCAACTGGTCAATGACCTGCGCCACGCGCTAGAGCGCGGACAATTGCACGTGGTCTACCAGCCGCAGCTTTCCCTGGAGGATGGCCGCATCATCGGGGCGGAAGCGTTGCTGCGCTGGCAGCACCCGGAACTGGGCGCGGTGACGCCGGCGGAATTCATCCCGGTCGCGGAAGACAGCGGGCTGATCCTGCCGATCGGCGAATGGGTGATGCGCCATGCCGTGCGCCAGGCGAAGGAATGGATGGCGAGCGGGTTCGAGCCGCTGGTCATGGCGGTGAACCTGTCCGCCGTGCAGTTCCGCCATGCCAACCTGCCCGACATGGTCTCGCGCATCCTCATGGAGGAAGATATGCCGCCCGAATTTCTGGAACTGGAGCTGACCGAAGGCGTGGCGATGAACGACCCCCAGTCTGCCATCGCCGTGATGAACAATCTGCATGAGCGCGGCATCCGCATGTCGATAGACGATTTCGGCACCGGCTACTCGTCGCTGAGCTACCTGAAGAAGTTCAAGGTGTACAAGCTCAAGATCGACCAGTCGTTCGTGCGCGACATCAGCACCGATCCGGAAGACCGGGCCATCGTCAACACCGTCATCAACATCGCCAGGAGCCTCGGCATGAGGACCATCGCCGAAGGCGTCGAGACCGCGGGGCAACTGGCGTTCCTGCGTGAGCAGGGGTGCGACGAGGTGCAGGGCTATTACTACAGCAAGCCGCTGTCTGCCGAGCAGTTCGCGGCCTTCGTTCGCGCCAGATGATCCCGCCAAGCCGCCGCCGCTCACTGTAAGACATTCACCTTGATGTACGCGCCGCCTTCCGCCCTGTCGGGCGAAGGTATAATGCGCGCCTTCTTTTTTCTTTCGTTCTGGAGTCGCCTTGTTCAAGCTCATCGGTATCGCTGCGGGTTATTACTTTTTCGGATGGTGGGGTGTGCTGTTCGGCCTGATCCTCGGTTCGGTCATCGACCGCATCCGCGCGCTGGGTCAGGGGGCGATGAATCCCTTGCAGAACGCGGTGCGCCAGGCGGTGTTCCTGGAGACGGTGTTCATCTCGATGGGCAAGTTGGCCAAAGCGGACGGGCGCGTGTCGGAAGAGGAGATCGAGCATGTCGAGCAGTTCATGCAGAAGCTGGGCATGACGCCGGAACATCGCCAGCAGGCCATCGCGCTGTTCAAGAAAGGCGCTGCTCCCGAATTCGACATCGATCCGACCTTCAAGCGTTTCATGGCGGTGTGCGGGCATACGCGCAACCTGAAAGAGATGCTGCTGATCTACCTGATCGTGATGGCGCTGGCGGACGGCCATTTCCATCCGGCGGAGGAGGAGTTGCTGACCGATATCGCGGGCCGTCTGGGTTACGGCCGCGAAGCGTTCAAGCGCCTGATGGACATGGTGCTGAACCAGAGCCATTTCGGCGGCGGACAGGTCACCACAGAGGCGGCGCTGGACGATGCCTACAAGGCGCTGGGCTTGACGAAGGACAGCACTGATGCCGAGATCAAGCGCGCGTACCGCAAGCTGATGAGCCAGTACCACCCGGACAAGCTGATCGGGCAGGGCATGCCGGAAGACATGATCAAGATGGCGACGGAACAGGCGAAGGACATCCAGCTCGCCTACGACCTGATCAAGAAACAGCGCAACCTCTGAATTAGCAAATCACATGAAGATCATCCTGGTGCGCCACGGCGAGAGCGAGGGCAACGTCAAGAACGAGATCAACGACGACCCCGGGCGCATCGTCAATCTGACCGCGCGCGGCAGGGCGCAGGCTGCGGCCACGGCGGAGCGCTTGCGCGAGATGCCGTTCACCCATGCCTATGTGTCGCAGTTCCCGCGCGCGCAGCAGACAGCAGCGATCCTGTTGCAGCATCACACACTGGATCTGCATATCGACGCGCGTCTGAACGAGCGCATCTCCGGCATGGATGGACTGCATGTGGATGTGTTCAACGATCTGGTGCGCCCCGATTATCTGCACATCAAACCGCCCGGGGGCGAGTCGTTCATCGAGCAGATGGGGCGTTTGCGCAGCTTCCTCGACGAAGCCGCAACGCGCCATCCGGACGCCGTCGTGCTGGCGGTGTCGCACGAGAATCCCATCGTGGCCGCGCTGTGCCTGACGAGCACAGACCCCGCAGCCACTTCACGGCGTGGTGTCGTCAATTGCGAATGGGTGGAGCTGGAGTGGCCTGCGGCCAGATGAGTCGGTGAGTCTCAGGCCGTGGTGTCGATCACGGTGCCGACGTTCTCGGTTCCTGTCGTTGTGACGTTGGTGACGAGGGCGCTGGTCTGGGTCACCGTTTCGGGAAGTTTGGTGTAGACCTCGGCCAACTGGGTCTGCGCCTCTCCGATCGACTCTGCAGCACGGAGTCCCATGTTCGCCTGATTGGCTTTGGCCTGCGCCTGACCGGCCTTGACCTCGAGTGAGCGCGCATTCTCCTGCGCGCGCTGGGCGGCTGCTCTGGCATCACTGGCTTGCGATTGCAGCGCACGCGCCACCAGCGTGGCCTGATCGGCAGCACGTTGCACTTGTTGGGATCTGAGCTGTTGCCACATGCCGCTGGTGACAGTTGTTGCTGACGATACGGTTGACATGATGCCTCCTGCTTCAACCTTCTGCGAAAAATCATACGCTTCAGCCGCGGCTTATTCAATAAGCCGCTACCCTGCCGCGTGTTCTTTCAAATACCCATATAAACAATGTTTACGCTTTCCATCTGTGCGGCAACGCACGCAAACCACCCTGTTGATCCAATGGTAATTGATTGACTTATATAGACTATCCGCCTATAAATCCAATCAAATAAAAGATAATCAAAAGGGGAGAACTATGGTTTGGGCTCGCACATGAACCGTGGGAGTGTGATGCCGTTCATTTTCAGATCTGCTGGTCTGCTGGTCGCTTACCTTGTCGCAGCCCAGTTCGGCATGGTCTTTGGCACGGTGGGCAGCAGTGTCACGATATTCTGGCCCTCGGCCGGTATCGCATTGGCCGCTTTGCTGTTGGGCGGGGTGCGCTATCTTCCGGCGGTGTTCGTGGCGGCCTATCTCGCTGCGCTGTCGATCGATGCGCCGCCGATCTATGCGCTGGGCGCATCGGTCGGCAATACGCTTGAGACCTATATCGGTTATTCCCTGCTCCGCCACTTCGGCAATATCGATCTCTCGCTGCGGAAAGTGCCCGATCTGTTCCTGGTCATCCTGCTGGGCGGAGTGATCCCCTCGGTCGCGAGTGCCGCGCTGGGGCCGGTGACGTTGCTGGCAGCGGGCGTCATCACTCCGGATATCCTGCCGGTCATCATGTGGCGCTGGTGGCGCGCCGATGTGCTGGGTGTCGCCTTCATCACGCCGCTCATCCTGGTTTTCGCCAAGAGCAGATTCAGTTTCTTCAAACGTGATCTCGCGTGGGAGATGCTCGCGTTGTGGTCGGCATCTTTTTTCATCGGGCAGAACATCTTTCTCGGCTGGGCTTTGCCGCTGGTCGAACTCGATCAGCCGCTTGCTCTGGCTTGGGTGTTCCCTGCGCTGTTCTGGGCCGGTCTGCGCACCGGCAGAAGGAACACCGGACTGATCCAGTTGTTGTTCATCTCGCAGGCACTGGCGAGCGCCTATCTGCACACCGGCTATTTTGCGGATGATTTCGTGCAATACGGCTTGGCCAACTTCTGGATGTTCTCGATGCTGCTGGCTGTGATGGGAATGGCGCTGGCGGTGCTTGCTTCCGCGCAGCGCAGGGCAATGTATCGGCTCGCACTCAATGCCAAGGTGTTTGCGGTCAGCAATGACGGCATCGTCATCACAGATGCCGACAACGACATCGTGGAGATCAATCCCGCGTTCACGGACCTGACCGGATATGCGCGCGGTGAGGTGATCGGCAGGAATCCGAGGTTGCTTACCTCCGGCAGGCAGAGCCGCGAGTTCTACGCGGATATGTGGAAGTCGCTGGTGGAGTTCGGCCATTGGCAAGGTGAGATATGGAACCGGCGCAAGGATGGTTCGCTCTATCTGGAGAAGCTGTCCATCCACACGCTCACGGACGAGAACAACAAACCGATCAACCGCATCGGCATCTTCTCCGACATCACGCTGAGCAAGGCGGAGCAGGAGACGGTCGCCCATCAGGCGCAGCATGACTATCTCACCAATCTGCCGAACCGCTTGCTGTTCCGCGACCGGTTCAACCAGCAACTGGCCATGTCCAAACGGCATGCCAGGAAATTCGCCGTCATCTATCTCGATCTCGACCAGTTCAAGCCGGTGAACGATACGCTGGGACACCAGACGGGCGACCAGCTGCTGGTGGCGGTGGCGGAAAGGCTGACATCGCTGGTACGGGAGATCGATACGGTCTCGCGCTTCGGCGGCGACGAGTTCGCGATCCTGGTCTCGGAAGTCATCACCCGGAACGACGTCAGCAATCTGGCCGAGAAGATACTGGTTGCGCTGAGCGAACCGTTCGATATCGACGATCATGTGGTCAGCGTAACGGGGAGTCTCGGCATCGCCCTGTACCCGGACGACGGCGGGGATATGGAAACGATCTTGAGCCATGCCGATGCGGCCATGTATCAGGCCAAACGCAGAGGCTGCAATACCTATTGCTGAGTACGGTTCTGGGGCGCGTAAAAAAGGCGACCTCGACAGGTCGCCTTTTTGTTGAAGCCCGGCCGGATCACTCGATCTTGGCTTTGCCGCGCAGGTCTTCGATGAGCTTCTGGATCGCCTGCTGTTGCATGCGTTTTTCCAGTTGCGGCTTCATCTCGTCAAAGGTCGGTACCTTCAACTCGCGTGTATCTTCCAGCCTGATGACGTGCCAGCCGAATTGGGTTTGCACCGGGGCGCTGATCTGTCCTTTGGTCAGTTTCATCGCGGCCTCGGCAAAAGGCTGCACGAAATTGGACGGGACAGCCCAGCCCAGATCGCCGCCGTTGTCCTTGGAGCCGGGATCCTTGCTCTTGCTTTTGGCGACCTTGCCGAACTTGGCGCCTTTCTTCACTTCAGCGATGGCCTTCTTGGCTTCATCCTCGCTTTCGACCAGGATGTGCGACAACTTGAACTCCTTGTTGCCGACGCGGGCCTTCATGGTCTCGTATTCCTGCTTCATCGCCTCGGCGCTGACGGGGTTGCTCTTCACGTAGTCCTGCACGAATGCGCCGGCCAGTACGGATTGGCGTGCCAGTTCGAGCTGCTGCGCGGTGTCGGCTTGCTTGTCCAGGCCGTTCTTGGCGGCGGTCTGCGAGATCACTTCCAGATTGATCAGGTCTTCGCGGATCGCTTTGCGCATTTCTTCGCTTTCCGGCTGGCCTTGCTGCGCAGCGGCCTTGACGCGCATGTCCACGCGCGATTTGGGGATGGAGACGCCGTTCACCAGTGCTTCGGGCTTGTCATCGGCGGCTTGTACGCCTGCGGCGAAAGCCAGCAATGCCGACAGCAGAGCGAATTTGGAAAATTTCAGCATGTTTCTTTCCTTTGAAGGTTAAGGTTGGGGTGGTTCAGAAAATACCCGAGGCGCAATATAGCACGGCTCAGGCGGGAAATACTTTGCGGAACGGACGAACGGCAACCAGTGCGTAAACCCCCGCCGCCACATAGGGATCGGCAGCGGCCCAGGCTTCGGCTTCAGTCAGCGAGGCGAACTCTGCCACGATCAGGCTGCCGGTGAATCCGGCCATTCCGGGGTCGATGGCATCCACCGCCGGGAACGGACCGGCCATCAGCAGGCGGCCTTCATCCTGCAAGGTTTGCAGGCGTGCCAAGTGTGCGGGGCGCGCGCCTTTGCGTCTTTCCGAACTGTCGGGGACATCGTTGCCGAAGATGGCGTACAACATCATTGCTCTTCCTTCTTGTCTTCTTCCACATATTTCGACAGCATCGCTGCCTGTGCGAAGATGAACACCAGCATCATGCCTGTGGCGCCGAACAGTTTGAAATTGACCCAGGCATCGGTGGAGTAGGTGTAAGCGACATAGAGGTTGACCAGACCGAGTACGGCGAAGAATGCGGCCCATGCAAGATTGACGTTGCCCCATACCGCGTCGGGCAGCTTGATCTTTTCTTCCAGCAGCGCGCGCATCAGGTTCTTTTTGAACAGGATGGGCGCGAACAGCAGTGCGGCGGAGAAGAACCAGTACAGCACGGTGGGTTTCCATTTGATGAAGGTCTCGTCATGCAGCAGCAAGGTCGCGCCGCCGAACACGGTGATGATGCCCAGGCTGACCCACAGCATGGTATCGACCTTGCCGTGGCGGTATTTCACCCAGCCGACCTGCACGAAGGTGGCGACGATGGCGACTGCTGTGGCGGCGAAGACGCCGGCGAACTTGAAGACGGCGAAGAAGAGGATGACGGGGAAAAGGTCGAACAGTAATTTCATGGCAGGTATTCAGTTGTAGGATGGGTGGAGCAAAGTGATACCCATCGTTATTTTCGGTCCAGGGCAAGCGAGGTGGAGTTGATGCAGAAGCGCAGCCCGGTGGGATCGGGGCCGTCTTCGAACACGTGGCCGAGGTGCGCGTCGCAGGCGGCGCAACAGACCTCGACACGGTCCAGTCCGAGCGGGTCGTCTTCGTTGTAGACGACGGCCTCTTCATCGATGGGCTGCCAGAAGCTCGGCCAGCCGGTGCCGGATTCGTATTTGGTCTCCGAGTCGAACAGCGGCGCGCCGCAGCATACGCAGCGGTAGATGCCGATGTCGTGGCAATCCCAGTACTCGCCGGTGAATGCGGGTTCGGTGCCGCATTTGCGGCAGACCTCGTATTGCTCCGGCGTCAGTTCGTCGCGCCATTCTTCTTCGGTCTTGTCGGTCTCGCTCATATGAACCCCTAGTAAGCCGTCATTCCCGCGCAGGCGGGAAGCCAGCGTTTTTTCTACATGCTGTCGGTATTTGTCCTTGCTGCGCAAGGAATATGTAACCTGACTGGATTCCCGCCTGCGCGGGAATGACGAAATGATGGCCTCATGTCTGCTCCGCCAGTGATATCTTCACACCGGGGCGTGTGCCCATCCGGTTGAACCAGGCGGACAGGTTCGGATGTGCACTGCGCCAGTCGCGCTCGGGTTGGCGCAGGTCGAGATAGACCAGCGCGCTCAGCAGCGCCAGATCAGCCAGCGAGATGCTGTCACCCTCGCACCATTGGCGTTCGCCCAGTTGTTCGGCGACATGATCCAGCGTGCGGGTGACGGCGGTGAGGTGCAGGTCGATGTTGTTCTGCTCCTGCTTCTCGGCCGGGCGGATGCGTTCGTTGCGCACCACGATGGCGGAATCCATGATGCCGTCGGCCAGCGCTTCCCAGCGTTTGACGCGCATCTTGGCCAGCGCGTTGTTGCGCGGGATGAGGATGGGCGTGTCGTTGAGCGTGTCGGCGTATTCGGCGATCACCGGGGAATCGAACACGCAGGTTCCGTCGTCCAGGATGAGCGCGGGAATGCGCCCGAGCGGATTGAAGCGGTATACCACGCTGTCCGGATCGCTGGGCGGATCGACCAGGTAAGTGTGCGCGATGTTCTTTTCCAGCAGCACCAGACGTGCTTTGCGCACGTAAGGGCTGGTGTTGGAACCGATCAGTTTCATTGCGGATAAGCCCTTAGTCCGTCATTCCTGCGCAGGCGGGAATGACGGGGTAATTGCATGAGTCGTTGCGTTTCAAAGCACTTCCGCTGCGTGGTCTGCCAGACGTGAACGTTCGCCGCGTTGCAGCGTGACGTGGCCGCTGTGTGACCAGCCCTTGAAGCGGTCCACCACGTAGGTCAGGCCGGAACTGCCCTCGGTGAGGTAGGGCGTGTCGATCTGCGCGATGTTGCCCATGCACACCACCTTGGTGCCGGGACCGGCGCGGGTGATGAGCGTCTTCATCTGCTTGGGCGTCAGGTTCTGCGCCTCGTCGATGATCAGGTACTTGTTGAGGAAGGTGCGGCCGCGCATGAAGTTGAGCGACTTGATCTTGATGCGTGAGCGGATCAGGTCGCGCGTCGCGGCGCGGCCCCATTCGCCGCCTTCTTCGGTGGTCTGGTTGAGCACGTCGAGGTTGTCGTCCAGCGCACCCATCCACGGCGACATCTTCTCTTCCTCGGTACCGGGCAGGAAGCCGATGTCCTCGCCCACCGGCACGGTGACGCGGGTCATGATGATCTCGGTATAGAGCTTGGATTCCAGCGTCTGCATCAGCCCGGCCGCCAGCGTGAGCAGGGTCTTGCCGGTACCGGCCTGACCCAGCAGGGTGACGAAATCGATCTCGGGATTCATCAGCAGGTTGAGCACGAAGTTCTGTTCGCGGTTGCGCGCGGTGATGCCCCAGATCGCGTTCTTGCTGTGCGTGTAGTCGGTGAGTGTGCGCAGCGTGGCGGTGCTGCTGTCCTGCGCGGCGACCACGGCGAGGAACGGGTTGCTGGCGTCTTCCTGAAAGACGAATTCGTTCACCAGCAGGTCGCGGCAATCCGGTCCCTTGATGTTGTAGAAGGTATGCGCGCCCTGTGTGCCGGACACCATGTCCTTGCCGTTCTTGTCCCAGAAATCCGCATGCAGTTCGCGCACGCCGGTGTAGAGCAGGTCGGTGTCTTCCAGCACCTTGTCGTTGAAATAGTCCTGCGCCGACAAGCCCAGCGCACGCGCCTTGATGCGCATGTTGATGTCTTTACTGACCAGCGCGATCTGGCGTTTGGAATGCTGATTGTGCAGGTGGGCGACCACGCCGAGGATGGCGTTGTCGGCCTTGCCGTTCGCCAGCGTGACCGGCAAAGGGTCGTTGATGAATTCGGTCTGCAGGAACAGGCGGCCGGTCGCGTTCTTGTTACCCAAGGCATCCAGCGGCACGCCCTCGTCGATGCTTTCCTCACTGGAGCTGACCAGATTGTCGAGGAAGCGGCTGGCCTGGCGCGCGTTGCGCGCGACTTCGGTCATGCCCTTCTTGTTGTTGTCCAGCTCTTCCAGCACGAACATCGGCAGATAGACATCGTGTTCCTCGAAGCGGAACAGGCTGGTCGGGTCGTGCATCAGCACGTTGGTATCCAGCACGAAGAGTTTGGTGTCCGGTGTTGCTTTGCGTGCGTTCATGTTTTCCCTTTAGAGCGTTTGAACAAAGGCGAGTACTTCTTCTGCGTGGCCGTCCGCCTTGAGACCGCGCCATTCCTTGCGGATGTTTCCTTTTGCGTCGAGTACGAAAGTGCTGCGCTCGATGCCGCGAACCTGTTTGCCGTACATCATCTTCTGCTTCATCACCCCGAACCGGGTGCAGACCTTTTCTTCCGCATCCGAGAGCAGCGCGAAAGGCAGCGTGAACCGTTCCTTGAAGTTCTCGTGCGACTTGATGCTGTCGCGCGAGATGCCGATGATCTCGCAACCCGCCTTCTGGTAGGCCGCATACAGGTCGCGGAACTGCTGCGCCTCGGTGGTGCAACCCGGCGTGCTGTCCTTGGGATAGAAATAGATCACCAACGATTTGCTGCGGATGGGGTAGAGCGTGAAATCGACACTGCCTGTGGCGGGAAGGGTGAAGTCGGCTACAGCTTGTATTGGCATTAATGGCTCCGGTTACTGGCTCCATTGTTGTCAAAATCGGGCGGTTAGGCAAGCGGCATCGACTGTATGCCATGCCGGCAAGGACGGGCCGTGCTCAATACACCCTGGGATTGGCTTGCCTGTTTGAATGGGGCCGTGAATGCCGGGTGAAGAAACAGGGTTGATGGCCTATATATCCCGGCCAGTGTTTTTTGCTGGTGGGGTGTGTCAGGGCGCTGTGATTGTTATGGAGCTTCTTGTTTTATATGGAGGGTGGTGACAGGCAAGGCGTCGATGAGTCCCAATATGGCGCCCTCATGAAGGCATACAGGACTATTCAACTATCTAGATATTCGGGCATATTGACTTGCAAGGGGATTCACTTCAAAGTCACCCCGGAAAGCATGAGGTTTTTTAAGTCACGTTTTGGTTGGTCTTGAGCAATGAATCGCGGGGGGAGAAATGAACACTGGAGCCATTGAATCCAAAGCAAGCCATCTTGCTTTGACGAGCAAATTTCTTGTTTCTGTTTTGACGTTGGGGGTGGGACTGATGCCGCAGCAGGCTTCGGCGGCGGCTGGGAATGCGCAGTTTTATCAATACGTTTTTGATATTTGTAACACGGCTCCGACCGTTGTAACGGACCTGACAAAATATAACAATGTGTGCGCGGCTTTTGCCGGGTACGCAACCAGTGGTTCAGTCAACTCGGTCAACGTGGGCACTGCCAATGCTGGTAGCGGAACGTCTTTACATAAAAAGAAAAGGATCGGTGAAAACCTGGATGAGCAGAAGGAAAAGCCTGCCAAAGGTGCCAGCGCAGATGGTGGCGGCTGGGGTTTTCTGATAACGCCTCAGTACAGCAAGAACAAACGTATCGAAACCGATCTGGAAAACGGTTATCAATCGGAACTTGCCGGTCTGGTCGTCGGGCTGGATTACCGCGTTTCGGATAGCTTGGTGCTGGGCGGCACGCTTGGGCAAACCCGAGACAAGGCGAACTTTCTCAACGATGCCGGTTGGCTGAAAACCAGCAACAATACTTTTACCCTGTATGGCACTTGGTTGCCCTCGGACAGCATCGCTGTCGATGGCTACTTGGGCTATGGCAAACTCAACTTCGATAACCAGCGTCAGGTTGCTTTCTCATTCATTTCCGGCATTACCAGCGGTAGCACCACGGGGAATCAGGTTATGGCGGGCGTGTCGGCCAGTTACCAAACGGATATTGGCCGGGTCAATCTATCTCCCTTTATCAATCTGGACTACATCAAGACCAGCATCAAAGGCTATAGCGAGATCGGTAGCAATCCCGATGCGGACTCTATAGCACTGCACTATGGTGACCGTAGTACGATCTCGTTGACCAGCAGTCTGGGCGTTCGGTTGGCTACTTCACATGACTACGACTGGGGAACACTGGCTCCATCGGTACGTTTGGCCGCCGTGCATGAATTTCAGAACAAGGCCAAGCAGATCAACAATGAGTTCGTCATTACTCCGGGCACAGGCTTTTTGGTCGCAACCGATGCGCCGGATCGCAATTACTTGAATCTCGGAATTGGCGTGACTGCGGCACTGAATGGCGGAGCCCTGTTGTTCCTTGATTTCGACAAACGCACTCAGGACAAGTTGCTGAGCAGTTGGGCTGTGAGCCTCGGCGGCTTGTTCGAGTTCTGATCGCTCCGCTCGCAGATGAACGCAGTGCGTGTCTTATGCCTGCTCATCGTTCTTGTCTTCACTACGCAATTCTCCGGTTGCGCCACGCCGGCGCAGCGTCTGGATGTGCGTGCAGTAGAGTTGGGGTATCGCAGGCTGGTGGTGCAGGGCGAAGGCTACAGCCATGCGGTGTATCTCAAGGAAGTACCTGGAGCGGACACCAAGGAATTGCATGTGTATCTGGAAGGCGACGGCACACCGTGGATGCGCAGGCGGGTACCCGCGTTCGATCCGACACCGCGCAATCCCTTGATGTTCGATCTGATGATGCTCGACCCGGCTCCCAGTGTGTATCTGGGACGGCCTTGTTATCACGGGATCAGATCCGCTGCCTGCACGCCGCAGATGTGGACGGACAAGCGTTATTCAGAGGCTGTTGTGGCAAGCATGTCGACCGCGCTGGATAATGTGTCGGCGCAATATCAGTCGTTGGTGTTGTTGGGGTACAGCGGCGGCGGCCCCCTGGCGATGCTGCTGGCGGGGCGCCAGCCCAAGGTGACTGCGGTGGTGACGGTGGCAGCTAATCTGGACACGGATCGATGGGCTGCGCTGCACAAGCAGCAAAGCTTGAGTGAATCGTTGAATCCGGCTTTGCGACCACCATTGAGGCCGGAAATCCGCCAGATGCATTATGCGGGCGAGAGAGACGATAATGTGCCACCGGGCCTGGTGCGTGATGCTATCGGTCGGCAGCGAGCGGCGGCGTTCAAGGTCTACCCGAAACAGGATCACAGTTGCTGTTGGCGCGAAGTATGGCCGGAGGTGCTTGGAGCGTTGGCAGCAAAATAATTTTTCAGATTGTCAGGCGATATTTTCCTTCTGGGGGGCGGCAATGGATGCACGCATGTTTGCAAGCGGTTCGCTGAAACGGTTCCAGTATCTGTTTTCGGGGCTGATCTTTTCCGTCTTGGCAGCGCAGTTCGCACAAGCGGCGCCCGTAGTCGTCAGCGTCGAACACCGGGTGACAGTGTCGTATTCCAAACCCCGGTACGATGCGGGTAAAGGCATCTTTACGACACAGGTGAGTATCAGGAATCGCTCCGGTTCACCACTGCTGTCTCCGTTGCAACTCTCGTTCGATGAGGCGGCACACAAGAATCTCCGCATAAAGAATGCACAAGGCATCGGCAAAGACGGTCGACCTTACTTCGAACTGAAGTTGCCTAAAGGGTTGTTGGTGGCGAACGCCGGCACAGATCCGTTCAAGGTCGAAGTTGCAGCAGAGGAGGGCCGGCTTGTAAAGCGCAACCACGAAAAGACGGTTCTGACTGCATTGCGGGAGGCGCAGCATGTCAGTGCAGGTGTGGGGCTTGCGCCGTTGGCGCCCCGAGCAGAGCCATATGCGCTCAAGATTGATAGCGGCAAGGTCGATGTCCGGTTCAGTGTCGCGCTGGTGGGCGTGGAAAAACGATTGTCGTCTATATTTCTAAGACGTATCGGCGACCGAAAAGCGAGGGCCATGAACGATCAGGGCCGGGTGGGCGATCTGGTTGCAGGGGATGGTATTTATGGCGCCAGCATCACGGTGGATACCTCGGTGTTGAAAGCCGATGCATGCTTGCAATATGAGGCGTACATCAAGAATGGCCGTGCAGAGGTTGTCTCTCCTCCTTTCGGATTGTGTGCGAGCGTATTTCCTGTGCGTGCGGCAGCTTCAAACACGACTGCTCCAGTTTTATTTCCGGAAGGGTTGAAAGCGGTCGCGGATGAATTGCTGGTGACGACCAGAAAAATGAATTCGGTAACCGTCCAGCGTTTGGCGACAGGGATCAATGCAACAGTAGTTGGCAGCATCCCGCAGCAAAATCTGTATCAGCTGAAGCTCTCGTCCCCGGTTAGTGCAGACCGCTTGATGGCGCTAGCCTTGCGCTTGAGTGCCGATCCCGAGGTGCGGGCAGCATCGGTCAATGCAATCGGTACCTATGCCTTCACGCCCAATGACACGCAATTCGCCAGCCAGCATGGATTGCAGCGAGTCCGTGCGCATGATGCCTGGGATGCGGGGGCGACGGGAAGCGGTGTGACGGTGATCGTGCTCGATTCCGGTCTGGACAGGACGCATACTGACTTCGGGACTTCGCCCGGGAATTGCCAGTCTGCAGAGGACGACTGCGGTGCGGCCAGTACCGATGGTATCGGGCACGGTACACAGGTTGCTGGTGTCGTTGGTGCCAAGACCAACAATGCTTTGGGAGTGGCCGGTGTCGCTTATGGCGGCAAGATACACGCCATTCAAGTCAGCGCGGATGCGGTGATAACCGATCTGGAAATGATCCAGGGTTTCAATGATGCAGCTGGCTATGTTGCGGGCCACGGGGCTGCTTCGGTGATCAATGCCAGTTTCAGTGTGCTGAATGGCAGTTACAACTGGACAGCGGTATGCACCTCGATCGACTCGGCGGTACTTAATGGTGTGACTCCCAGAGCTGTAGTGGTCAACGCGGTCGGAAACAATGGCTTGAACGGGAATTTTTATCCGGCACGATGTAACGATTTGAATGCCGCGCTGACACGTAAAGACCTGTTTATCACCGTCGCGAATAGTGCATCGATCGTCGATCCGGCTTGCGGATCGGTTGCGCTGGATCAGCGCTGTAGCACCAGCAATTACGGCGCGTGGGTGGATATGGCAGCGCCGGGATCGGCGATTACGACGACAGCCGCAGGTGGGGGGTACGTCAGCCCTTCGGGTACCTCTTTCTCATCCCCCATGGTTGCGGGTGCTGCAGCCATCTTGCGGTCATGCGGTGTGGCACTGGATCAGATCGAGTCAACATTAAAGACGAGTGCGAATGTAACGGTTACTTTCCCGGACGCATCCAGTGCCAAGCGCCTGGATATCTACCGTGCCTTATTGCAGCTCAATCATGCGCCCACAGGTGTCGGTCTTTCCAGTAACAGCATCAACGAGAACACCAATACTGCCGGCGGCTATGAGGTCGGCACGCTGACCAGGACCGATGCGGATACTTGCGACAAGCATACGTACAGCATCTTCGGTGGCGCCGATGCAGCGCTATTCAGCATCGGCGGTGCAAATGGCGACAGGCTTCGCTTGACTGCCGGCGTGTTGAACTATGAGGCGAAGTCCAGCTATGCCGTGACTGTCCGTGTGACGGATTTTTTCGGGGTGACCTTCAACCAGCCCCTGACGGTGAATGTGATCAACCTGAACGAAGCGCCGACGGCGCTGGTGTTATCCAACATGGTCCTTTCGACGCCGGAGAACGGCGGCAGCGTCAAAGTGGCGGATATCGCCATCACCGATGATGCGTTGGGGACGAACGTGTTGTCGCTGGCCGGAGCGGATGCCGCTTCATTCAACATCGTCGGCAATGCGTTGTACTTCAACGGCGGCGCGAACTTTGAGGTTAAAAGCAGTTACAGCGTGACGGTCAGGGTCGACGATGCGGCAGTCGGCGCGACGCCGGATGCATCGCAGGGCTTCACACTGACGATAACGAACGCCAACGAAGCTCCGCTTATCGCCAACCAGATATTCGCGGTCAACGAGAACAGCGCCAACGGCACTTCGCTCGGCACTGTGCTTGCCAGCGATCCGGATGCGGGCAGTACGCTGACCTATAGCATCACCGGCCCCAATCCCGGCGGGTTCGTCATCAATCCGGCTACGGGCGCACTCAGCGTCGGCAACAGTGCCGCGATGGACCACGAGAGCAACCCGGTCTATATCTTCACGGTGCAGGTCACGGATGGCGTTTTGCCCGCTTCGGCCACCATCACGGTGAATGTGGGCAATGTGAACGAAGCGCCGACCGCGGTGGGTTTCTCGAATACGGTCGTCGCGACGCCCGAGAATGGCGGCAGCCTCAAGGTTGCGGATATCGCGATCACCGATGATGCGCTGGGAACGAATGTGTTGTCGCTATCAGGCGCCGATGCGGCTTCCTTCAGCCTGGTCGGCAGTGCTCTGCACTTCAACGGCGGGGCTGACTTCGAGGTCAAGAGTTCCTATAGCGTCACGGTCGGGGTGGATGATGCCGGTGTCGGCGCGACACCGGATGCATCGCAGGGCTTCACGCTGACGATCACGAATGCAAATGAAGCACCGACAGCGGTAACGTTCTCCAACATGGTAGGCTCAACACCGGAGAACGGCGGCAACATCAAAGTGGCGGATATCTCGGTCACCGATGACGCGCCGGGGACGAACGTGTTATCGCTGTCGGGAGCCGACGCGGTATCCTTCAGCCTGGTTGGCAGCGCCCTGCATTTCAACGGCGGGGCGGACTTCGAGACCAAGAGCTCTTACAGCGTCACGGTCAGTGTCGATGACGCCGGTGTCGGCGCGACACCGGATGCCTCGCAGGGCTTTACGCTGACGATCACGAATGTGAACGAGGCACCGACGGCGGTGACTTTCTTGAACACGGTCAGCTCGACGCCCGAGAACGGCGTCAGCCTCAAGGTGGCGGATATCGCGATCACCGATGATGCGCTGGGAACGAATGTGTTGTCGCTGTCCGGAGCGGATGCGGCTTCCTTCAGCCTGGTCGGCAGTGCTCTGCATTTCAACGGCAGTGCGGACTTCGAGACCAAGGGCTCCTATAGCGTCACGGTCGGTGTGGATGACGTCGGTATCGGAGCGACACCGGATGCCTCGCAGGGCTTCACGCTGGCGATCACCAGTGTGAACGAAGCGCCTGGCATCGCCGCTCAATCGTTCAACCACATCGAGTACTGGTCCGGCACACCTTTCGACCCCTATGTTGGCATGGTGAGTGCAAACGATCCGGATGCCGGCGACATGCTGACCTACACGGTCACCGCGGGCAACGAGGCCACTGTGGCAGGCGGAGTGGTTGAGACGAATGCGTTCGCTTTTGATGCCGGCACGCCGGGGCGGCTGGTGGTCAATAACCCAGCCGCGCTGAATTTCGAGTACAAGCCGGTCTTCACGCTGACTGTGCAGGTGACGGATGCGGGAGGTTTGTCGGCGACTGCCACCGTGACGGTGAACCTGACCAACGATGCGACCGACAACGGCGATCCGCACATCAACACCGTCGATCGGCTCCACTACGATTTCCAGAGTGCGGGCGAGTTTGTCGCTCTGCGCGGCGCGAATGGCCTGGAGATACAGCTGCGCCAGACGCCTGTGTCCACTGCGGCGCCGCTCGCGGATGGATACAGCGGATTGTCGGTGGGGGTGAGCATCAACACGGCGGTCGCGGCACGCGTGGGTAACCACCGCGTCACTTATCAGCCGAACATCAGCGGCAACCCGGCTTCCAGCGGTCTTGAACTGCGTGTCGATGGTGTCGTGACGACACTACCGGCGAGCGGGCTCGATCTCGGCTCCGGCGGGCGGGTGATCCCGATGGCCACCGGCGGGATACAGGTCGACTTCCCGGACGGGACCATGATGACCGCCATACCGGGCTGGTGGTCGTCGCATAGTGTGTGGTACCTGAACGTGCATGTCTTCCACACCGCCGCACGTGAAGGGATCATGGGGGCGCGACTCAAAGGCAGCTGGCTGCCGGGGCTTTCCGACGGATCGGCGTTCGGACCCAGGCCGACCGCGCTGTCTGACCGCTATGCCGAGCTGTACGTGAAGTTCGCCGATTCCTGGCGTGTGAACGAGAAGACCAGCCTGTTCGACTACGCCAAGGATACGTCGACCAGAACATTCACGCTCGCCGGATGGCCGAACGAAAAACCGCCCTATATCGCGCCGCAAGGACCGGTGGCGAAACCGGCCAAACGGGAAGTTGCGCAACGCGCGTGCCGCGAGCTTGCCGGCAAGAACGACAATGCCGATTGCGTGTTCGACGTGATGGTCACCGGGCATACCGGTTTTGCCAAGGCGCACCTGCTCAGCCAGAAGATCGCGGTCGGGTTGACCTCGACCATCGTGCGCGACGACAGGGATCCGACCGGGGCGCAAGAGCCGGTGACGTTCACCGCGACAGTGGCGCGAAACGCGATCGTCAAGCAGACGGCGGTTCGCGGCAGGGGCGTGCCGACGGGGACGATCCAATTCACGCTCAACGGCGAACGTGTCGGCAGACCGGTCAAGCTTGATTCAAAGGGACAGGCCAGATGGAAGGTATCCAGCCTGAAGCCAGGCAAATATCGCGTGGCCGCCCGTTATTTCCCGGCGCGTGGCAGCGTGTTCCTGCCCAGCGCGAGCCGCGATGAGGCGCACTCGGTGAAGTAGCGTTGCTGGTCGACCTGTCCGTGAAGTTACTCGTAATGCTTTGCATCTAAGGAGAATGAAGATGGAATATGGAAACTGGATCAAACGAATCGTTTTATTGAGCGTGTTCCTGTTGCCGGGTATGGCGGTGGCGGTCGAGTCGGCTCCTTCCGCAGGCACGGTGTCAAAGATGTCCGGTGACAACGTGGCCGAGGCGCGCCAAGTGGACGGCAAGGCGCGCAAACTGGCGGTCGGCGATGCCGTCTACTCGGGTGAGCACATCTGGACCGACAAGAGCACCAGCGTCCACATCCAGTTCGCCGACGAATCGCGTTTCGCGCTGGGGCCGAACACCGAGTTCGTGATCGACAAATTCAAATACACAAAGGGGGCTGAAGACGATGCATTCCATTCCCGCATCGTCAAGGGCGTGTTCCGTTTTGTGTCCGGTCTGATCGCGCATGGCAAGGGGCGAGACATGCAGGTGCGTGCAAGGGTCGCCACGATAGGCATACGCGGAACACAGGTGGAAGGTGAGGTGACCGACCGTCAGGAAGTGGACGGAAAGACAGTCGATGCCTCGGCCAAGATCGTGCTGATGGAACCGGAGGAAGAGGGCAAGCAGACTTCCATCATCGTCTCCAACGAGTTCGGCAGTGTGGTCATCGACAAGCCCGGCTATGGCACCGAGATCCCCGATGAGAAGAGCCCGCCGTCGCCGGTGAGGAAGATGCAGTTGCGCACGGTGGAGAATGTGCTGCGCGCGCTGCGTTCGTCGGTGCGTCAGAGTGGGACGGCAAGGCCGCGGATGCCTTAATGAACTGCGAACGGTGCGCTGCCGGTGCTACTCAGGCGGCGTACCAGTACACCGCAAAGTAATGGCAAGTTGTCCCCGCTAGCACGAACCAGTGCCAGATGAAGTGCCCGTAGCGCAGGCGCGAGTCGGCAACGAAGAAGATGGTGCCTAGCGTGTAGGCCAGTCCACCGGCAACGAGCCAGAACATACCCTCTGCGGGCAGGCGCTCGTAGAGCGGATCTATCGCAATGATGATGAGCCATCCCATCAGCAGGTAAGGGATGGTTGAGATGATGGGGTGGGTGATGCGGCGCAGTACTTTCAATGCCACGCCGGTCAGTGCCAAACCCCAGATCAATACCAGCAATGTCCACCCCCAAGGTCCGTACAACACCCCCAGTGTGAATGGCGTGTACGTTCCCGCGATGAGCAGATACACCGCCGAGTGGTCGATGATGCGGAAGATGTGCTTGAGTTTGCCGGGATGGAACGAGTGGTAGAGGCTGGAAGCCAGATAGAGCACGATCATGGTGGCGGCAAAGATGGAGCTGCCGACCAGATAACCGACCCCCCCCTGTTGCACTGCATGCACGATGAGCAGCGGTGTGCCGACGATGGCAGCACCCAGTCCCACGCTATGGCTGATGGTGTTGGCGATCTCTTCGCCGAGCGTCTGTTCGCGGCCGTGCGATCTTCTCTCGGTCTGAATGGATGTTCGTTGTTGCATGGTTTCCCGCGCGGAATGGGCGTGGGCATTCTGTGCTTCGTCTGGTCGTTTGGCAATCCGGTTTTTGCCCGTACAATGCGTGTATGAATAGCACGCCCGATCAGATCATCCCTGCAAGCGAAAGCGATATCCTCTACATGCGCGAAGCTTTGCGGCTGGCCGAACAGGCCGCGCGCGCGGGCGAAGTGCCGGTCGGCGCGGTGGTGGTGAAAGACGGACAGATCATCGGGCGCGGCAGCAATGCGCCCATCTCGAAACATGACCCCACCGCACATGCGGAGATCGCGGCCATGCGCGATGCGGCGCAGTATCTCGGCAATTACCGGCTGGTCGATTGTGAACTTTTCGTTACGCTGGAGCCCTGCGTGATGTGTGTCGGCGCGATGTTCCACGCCCGCATCGCCCGTGTGGTATTCGGCGCGCGCGATCCGAAGACGGGCGCGGCGGGCAGTGTGCTCGACCTGTTCGACGAGGCCAGGCTCAACCACCACGCGGATATCGAGGGCGGCCTGCTGGCGGATGAATGCGGCAAGGTGCTGAGCGATTTCTTTGCATTGCGGCGCGCGCAGCAAAGGGCGCAATGAAGATATCCATCCATATTCCGACGCAGACGCTGGAACTGCTCGACGACAGCGGAAAGTCCTTGCGGAGGTATCCGGTCTCCACCGGGGCGAACGGCGTGGGCGAGGAGAACGGCAGCTTCTGCACGCCGCGCGGCAAACACATCATCCGCGCCAGGATAGGCGCCGGGCAGCCGGAGAATGCGGTGTTCGTGAAGCGCAGGCCGACCGGCGAGGTCTACACGGCGGAACTGGGGATGCAGCAACCGGGGCGAGACTGGATACTGACGCGTATCCTGTGGTTATCCGGCAAAGAGACGGGATACAATCGTTCCGGTTCTTGCGATACCATGCGCCGCTACATCTATATCCACGGCACGCCGGACGGCACGGAACTGGGCAGGCCGGGATCGCGCGGTTGTGTGCGCATGCGCAACCGTGACCTGCTGGAGTTGTTCGATGAAGCAGAGGTGGGCACAGAAGTCCTGATCGTTGTTTGAGGAGGGGTTCGATGAGCAATCCTTTTACAGTCAGCCTGGTCTGTTGGCACGATGGCGAGCCTTTGCTGCGTGCCATACGCGAAGCGGTGTTCATCCGCGAGCAGTGTGTTCCGGAAGAGCTGGAGTGGGACGACATGGACGGTGGCAGCCGCCATGCACTGGCCTTGAGTCTCAATGGCGATGCCATCGGTTGCGGACGTATCCTGCCGAACGGGCATATCGGCCGTATCGCCGTGCTGCCGGAGTGGCGCAACAAGCGGGTGGGCACGGCGATCATGGAGGCGCTGCTCGACGAAGCGCGAGCGCGTGGCGTCAAACAGGTGGATGTGGATGCTCAAGTCCACGCCATCCCGTTCTATCTCAACTTCGGTTTTGTCGAGTCCGGCAAGGAATTCCTGGATGCCGGTATGCCGCACAAGAAGATGAAGTTGAAGCTCAAGCCTCGTTAGTTCACTTTCCGTTTATATACTCTTCATCGCTGAAGTTCATCACCGCCTCGGGCTGGAACACGGTGAACGAGGTGATCAGCATGCCGGTGATGAACGCCTCGGTGAGCATCAGGATGGGGGTGGCGACCAGGTAATGGTGTTGTATCTCGCCCCAGGTGTAGGGACTCAGGAACAGCAGGATCAGGGTGGTCGCCAATGCGTTCAGCATGATGCTGAACGCCCCGCAAAGAAAACCGTTCCACAGTACGAACAGAAACAGATTCTTCGGCAGATTCTTTTTGCTGAAGCGCAGCAGCCATTCGCTGAACAACACCGGGATGGCGATCATCAGCAGGCCGTTGACGCCGAGCGTGATCAGTCCGGCATCCGCGCGCAGCCAGGTCGCCAGCATCACCAGCGCGATGGATACAGTGGCGATCTGCCAGCCGAACATCAGCATGAACAGGGTCGAGCCGAGGATGTGGAAGTTGAAGCCGGGACGGATGCCCGCATTGAACTGCCAGAACACGAACGCGCCGATGAGCAGTCCCACCAGCGCGTTGACCATGATGCCGTTATCCAGCAATTTGCGCCATGGCGCGCCGGTGACGGCGCGAACCATGAGATACGCAAAGACGGCATTGGTCAGCCATAACCAGTCTTCGGAGAACAGACTGGCGGGCAGGTTCACGGGATTGGGTAGGGCAGTGGTTGGAACTGCAAACGCGTACCGGTGAGCGTACCGAGATGTACCGGGAAGGCATCGTGGCTGGCGATCTGCACCACGGCCAGCAGGTCGTGACCGCCACCCGGTGCGGGCGCGGCATTGGCGACGATGCCGCAGCTCTGGCCCTCCATCTCCATGCTGAACAATTCCGCGCCCGGCTGCGGGGCGACGTCATCGTCGACATGCGCCAGGTACATGCGGCGTTTGTTCTTGCCGAGGTATTGCATGCGCGCCACGATCTCCTGACCCGGATAACAGCCCTTCTTGAAATTCACCGCGCCGGTGAGGTCGAGGTTCGCCATCTGCGGTACAAACGCTTCCTGTGTCTGTGGCAGGATGACGGGGATGCCGGCGCGGATATTGAGCCAGTCCCAGCAGGGCGAGCCGACCGGACGGGCGCCGCTGCCGAGTTTCTGCCACAGGGCTGTGGCGTGTTGCGGCGTGGTGCAGAGCTGGAAGCGGTTCGCATCCAGGCGGATCAGCAGGGTGTCTTCATGCTGCACTGCGGCGAGGGGCTCTTGCGGCAGCGCGGGGAAATGTTGCTGCAACAAGGCGGCTGCATTGGCACCGGATAGACCGAGACAAACGGAGTCATCGCTCGCGTTCGCTATCTTCACCTTGGCGCGCAACACATACATGGTGAGTTTCTTCTGGATGGCCGCGTGCAGGCTTTGCGGCAGTTGCAAAAAGAACTCCGCCGGATTGCGCCAGAGGAGCAGGGTCGCCAGAGCGCGGCCTTTGGCGGTATTGAAGCTGCTGGGCAATGCGTGTTGCGGCGTCAACGCGTTCACGTCGCTGCTGAAGAGATTGTGCAGGAAAACCTGCGCCTCCTCGCCCGAGACTTTGATCACGCCGAACTGCGACAGGTCGCACAGCACCGTGCCATCGCGCGTGGCGCTGCGCTCGGCGGCGGCATCGCCGAAGTGTTGCACTGTGCCGTCCTGTATCAGTGCGCCCTGCGTGGTGAGGAAGTTCTGCCAGAATTGGTTCATGGTTGCATCCGTTGGGTGAGCTGTGTGCAATATTAACGCGAAGCATGGTGTTTCGGCTAAACTCTTGCGCCATGAGAGTGCTGTGGATAATGCTGCTGATGCCCCTTGCCGCCTGCGACGGCAGCCTGTGGAACAACCCCTATCCGGCTTCCGACGACGGCAAGTCCATTCTCTACACCGCATTCACCGAGCGCCCCAAGCACCTTGATCCGGCGCAGGCCTACAGCGAGAACGAATACGAGTTTCTTGCGCTCATCTATTCTCCGCCGCTGCAATATCATTATCTGAAGCGGCCCTATCAATTGTCGCCGCTGGCTGCCAGCGCGTTGCCGAAAGTGACCTATCTGGACAAGAGCCGCCATCCCCTGCCGGACAAGGCAGCGGCGGAGCGTATCGCCTACAGCGTGTACGAGATCCGGATCAAGCCCGGCATGCGCTACCAGCCGCATCCGGCTTTTGTCCCGGCCAACTACATGCGCAAACCGGGCAGCATCGCGGCGCTGGGCGATTTCGCCGATACGGCGACGCGCACGGTGACTGCGGCGGATTACGCTTACCAGATCAAGCGCCTGGTGCATCCGCGCCTGCACACGCCCATCGCCGGGGTGATGAGCGAATACATCGTCGGCCTCAAGGATTATGCCGCCACGCTGCAAGCCGCCGCGAAGGCTCATCCGGACGAGTTCCTCGACCTCAATCGATATCCGCTGCCGGGCGTGGAAGTGGTGGACACCACCACTTATCGCATCACCATCAACGGAAAATATCCCCAGTTCGCCTACTGGCTGGCGATGCCCTTCTTCTCGCCGCTGCCGCAGGAAGTGGAACGCTTCTACGCATTGCCCGGCATGAAGGAGCGCAATCTCACGCTGGACTGGTGGCCGGTCGGCAGCGGGCCGTATTACCTGTCGGAGAACGATCCCAACCGGCGCATGGTGCTGATGAAGAACCCCTATTACGACAGCGAGACCTACCCTGCGGAAGGCGAGGGGGGCGATGCTGCGGCCGGGTTCCTGGCCGACGCGGGCAAGCCGCTGCCGTTGATCGACAGCATCGTGTTCTCGCTGGAGAAGGAAACCATCCCCTACTGGAACAAATTCCTGCAAGGCTATTACGACGCTTCGGCGATCAGCTCGGACAGCTTCGATCAGGCGGTAGCGGTCGGTGTGAGCGGCGAGGCGACGGTGAGCGAGGCGATGAAGGCGCAGGGTATCGTGCTCGACACCGCCGTCTCCACCTCCACCATGTACACCGGTTTCAACCTGCTCGACCCGGTGACGGGCGGCAATACCGAACGCGCGCGCAAACTGCGCCGGGCCATCGCCATCGCCGTGGACTTCGAGGAGTTCGTCTCCATCTTTGCCAACGGGCGCGGCATCAGCGCGCAATCGCCCATCCCGCCGGGCATCTTTGGCCACCGCGAGGGGTGCGAGGGCATCAATCACTATGTCTATGACTGCGTGAAAGGTGCGCCGGAGCGCAAGTCCATCGCCGAGGCGAAACGACTGCTGGACGAAGCGGGTTATCCCGGCGGCGTCGACGTCCGCACCGGCCAGCCGCTGGTCATCCACTTCGACACCACCGCCACCGGTATGGGCAACAAGTCGCGTCTGGACTGGCTGCGCAAGCAGTTCGACAAGCTCGGCGTGCAACTCGACATCCGCAGCACCGACTACAACCGCTTTCAGGACAAGATACGGCGCGGCGACACGCAGATGTTCTTCTACGGCTGGAACGCGGACTATCCCGACCCGGAGAACTTCTTCTTCCTGCTGCACGGGCCGCAGGCCAAGGTGGCCAAGGGCGGCGAGAACGCGAGCAACTACAGCGACCCTGAATTCGACCGCCTGTTCGAGCAGATGAAGAACATGGATAACGGTCCGGCACGGCAGGCCATCATCGACCGCATGCTGGAGACCCTGCGCCGCGACTCGCCCTGGTTGTGGGGTTACCACCCCAAGAACTACGTGCTGCGCCAGGGCTGGCTGCACAACGTCAAACCCAACATCATGGCCAACAACAAGCTCAAGTACTGGCGCGTCGAAGCAGCACAGCGCGATCGCTTGCGCCGCGAATGGAACCAACCCGTGCGCTGGCCGCTGTGGCTGGGCGCGGCGCTGGTGTTGCTGTTCGCATTATGGATATGGCGTGTGTTGCAGAAGCGGGAGCAGGGGAGATAGGCCAGCGGTCTACGCCTCCTTCCATGCCTGCTCAAGCGCGCTGGAAAACACCTCGACCGGCTGCGCTCCCGAAATGCCGATATTTTCATCGATCACGAAGTTTGGTACGGCAGTGATGCCGAATTCGACCGCCCTTGCTTCGTCTGCCCGCACTGCATCGGAATAGGCATCGCTTTGCAGTATCGCCTGCGCTTCGTTTTCGGCAATGCCGAACTTGGGGGCGAGGCGGGCCAGTGCAGCATGGTCGCCTACCTCCAGCGATTCTGAAAAGTATGCGTGCATGAGCAGCTCGGATGCACCATCGTCCAACTGGCGCGAAGCGGCGAAGTGGATCAGGCGATGCGCATCGAAGGTGTTGCCGGGATGGGCGTCGGACAAGCGATATTCCAGCCCGACCTCCTTGGCGACTTCCGTCACGTGCGCGTTCATTGCCGCCGCTTGTTGCGGGCTGACCCGGTATTTTTTCACCAGCATCTCATCCAGTGTTCCGGGATATCGGCGCGGGGCGTCGCGGTCGAGTTCAAAGCTGCGCCAGATCACCTGCACGCTTTCCCAATGCGGGAATTTCGCCAGCGCCATTTCCAGGCGGCGTTTGCCGATGTAGCACCAAGGGCACACCACATCCGACCAGACTTCGATTTGCATGGGGAGTCTCTCCTAGGTCAGCAGCTTGAAGGCATGCGCCCAGTCGTTGCGCAGGAAGCCGGGTATGCACCACAGTATGCACAACGGTTCGATGGCGCGGGCCGCTTCGACCTTGCCCATGTCCGCCGTTTCCCAGCCGAACTGGTCGAGGATGCCGGTCACGATCTGTTTTGCCGCCTCGTCGTTGCCGCAGATGAACATGGTCGGCTTGCCGCCCTTGAACTGCGGATCGACCATGAAGGCATTGCCGACGGAGTTGAACGCTTTGACGAAACGGGCATTCGGGAATTCACGTTGCAGCCGCTCCATCTGCGAATCGTCCAGCGTGGTGAAGTAGCTCAGCACGCCGTTGACGGGCGGGGCGTCGGCAATGGGATTGGTGACGTCGATGACGGGTTTGCCCGCAAGATTGGCAGCACCGGCGAGACGTAGCACCTCGACGGCCGCCGTGCCTTTTACCGCCAGCACTACCAGTTCGCCGTACTTTGCCGCCTCGGCAAAATTGGCGATATGGCCTTTGGGATTTTTTGCCGCCCAGTCGGCCAGTTTGTCCGGCGTGCGCGTCCCCAGCGTGACTTCATGACCGTGTTTCAGAAAGCCGCCAGCCAGGGCTTTCGCGACATCGCCCGAACCCAGGATTCCGATTTTCATGATGTTCTCCTTATTCAAGTGGCTTGAATGACAGAGATCAGATTGCGGTTTTTGCGGCACTGCCTCTGCCGTTGGTGAAAGCACATTCTCTGCCTTACCCGGATGTTTGGCAATCCGTCGTTTCCCGTACAATAGCGCCCAACCATGCTCGCCTATCTCATCCGCCGCATACTCTACGCTGTGCCCATTCTGATCGGGGTGAACCTGCTCACCTTCGCGCTGTTCTTCGTGGTGAACACGCCGGACGACATGGCGCGCATGCAGCTCGGCATCAAACGCGTGACGCCGGAAGCGATCGAGAAATGGAAGCAGCAGCGCGGCTACGACAAGCCTTTGTTGATCAACAGCGCAGCCGGTGGCACTGACAAACTCACCGACACCATCTTCTGGCAGAAATCGGCCAGCATGTTCGTTTTCGATTTCGGTTATTCGGATGACGGACGCAGCATCGGCCGCGAGATCGCCAAGCGCATGGGGCCCAGCCTCGCCATCGCGCTGCCGACCTTCCTCATCGGACTCATCGTGTATGTCAGCTTCGCCTTGCTGATGACCATGTTCCGCGCCACCGCGCTGGACATGGCTGGCGTGGCGCTGTGCGTGTTGTTGATGTCCATCTCGGGCCTGTTCTACATCATCGGCGGGCAGTTCGTGGTCAGCAAGCTGTGGCATCTGGTGCCCATCTCGGGCTATGCGGGCGGGGCGGACAGTTTCAAGTTCGTGGTGCTGCCCATCCTGATCGGCGTGGCGGGGAGCATCGGCTCCAGCAGCCGCTGGTATCGCACCATCTTCCTCGAAGAGATCGGCAAGGACTACGTGCGTACAGCACGTGCCAAGGGTCTGTCCGAACTGCGCGTGCTGTTCACGCATGTGCTGAAGAACGCGATGATCCCCATCCTGACCGGCGTAGTGGTGGTGATTCCGCTGTTGTTCATGGGCAGCCTGCTCACCGAATCGTTCTTCGGTATTCCCGGTTTGGGCAGTTACACCATCGATGCCATTAACGCGCAGGATTTCAGCGTGGTGCGCGCGATGGTGTTCCTCGGTTCGGTGCTTTATATCGTCGGACTTATTTTGACCGATATTTCCTATACCGTTGTCGATCCGAGGGTGAGGTTGCAATGAACTTCATTCCCTTCATCCTGTGGAGCGACGCACTGGTGTTCCTGCTGCTGGCGGCGGGAGGCGTGGCTGCCTGGTATGTGCGGCGGCGCGAGCATCTGCTGTTGCCCTGGCGGCGCGTGGCGCGCAGCGGAGTGGCGATGGTGTCGCTGCTGGTGCTGTCGCTGTTCCTGTTGGTGGGCTTCCTCGACACGCTGCACTATCGCAGCGCTTTGCCGCAGACCAACGGCAGCGGGAAGGTGTATTCGCCCGAAGTGTTGAGCGTTTTTGACTCGCTGGTCGGACCGCTGCGCACGCATACCGAGAAGACCTACTCCGAGCCATTTGCGCTCGTGTTGTATGCCAAGGAAAGTATTAGCGATGCACAGGGCAACATCGTGCGCGACTATCCGCGCCTGCAATACGGCGGCGCGCATCTTTCCGACGCGTCGCGGCGCGATGCGGATGTGGTGAAGCGGGCACTGGTCGGCGGGGGGCTGGGCCTGCTGGTCGGACTGTTGTCGTTCTACCTTACACACGGGACGCTGCGTTGCACCTCGGGATGCGACCGCGGCGTATTCATCGCCACGCTGATCCTCACCACCTTCATCGGTGCCATCGCCAACCTCGCCATCGTTTATCACGTGCTCGGCACCGACAAGGTCGGGCAGGACGTGCTGTATCTCTCACTGAAGAGCATCCGTACCGGCCTCATCATCGGCACGGTGACGACCCTGGTGACCTTGCCGCTGGCCCTGTTCCTCGGCGTGGCGGCCGGGTATTTCCGCGGCTGGGTGGATGACATCATCCAGTACATCTACACCGTGCTGAGTTCCATTCCCAGCGTGCTGCTGATCGCGGCGATGGTGTTGATGATGCAGCTGTTTATCGACAAGCATGCCGATTGGTTCGATCTTGCGGCTTTGCGTGCCGATGCGCGCTTGGTTGTCTTGTGCCTGATCCTCGGCCTGACCAGTTGGACCGGGCTTTGCCGCCTGCTGCGGGGCGAGACGCTGAAGCTGCGCGAGATGGAATACATCCAGGCGGCGCAATCGTTTGGTGTGTCCAGCCTTCGCATCCTCACGCGCCACATCATGCCCAACGTGATGCACATCATCCTCATTGCGCTGGTGATGGATTTCTCCGCGCTGGTGCTGGCCGAGGCGGTGCTGTCCTATGTCGGCGTCGGCGTCGATCCCTCGATGATCTCCTTCGGCACCATGATCAATGCCGCGCGGCTGGAGATGGGGCGCGAGCCCATGGTGTGGTGGGCGCTGGCTGCAGCCTTCGGTTTCATGCTGGTGCTGGTGCTGGCGGCCAACCTGTTCGCCGACGCGGTGCGTGATGCCTTCGACCCGCGCCTGAACGGGACGGAGAGCAAGGCATGAACCTGCTCAAGGTCGATAACCTCGTCACCCGCCTGCGCAACGGCGCCGCCATCGTGGACGGCGTCTCTTTCGAGATCGCGGCAGGCGAGACCTTTGCGCTGCTGGGCGAGTCCGGTTGCGGCAAGTCGATGACGGCGCTCTCGTTGATGCGTTTGCTGCCGGATGGTGTGGCGAATGCGGGCGGTGCGGTGCAGATGGATGGTGCCGCTTTGTTCGATCTGCCCGAGCACGACATGCGCGAAGTGCGCGGCGGCAAGATGGCGATGATCTTCCAAGAGCCGGGGCTGAGCCTGAATCCGGTGATGACGGTGGGGGCGCAGATCGCCGAGGTGCTGGCGTTGCATCAGGACATCAAGGGTATGCAAACCAACCAGCGCTGCATCGAACTGCTGGCACAAGTCGGCATTCCAGATGCCGCGCGCCGCGTGCATGAATATCCGTTCCAGCTTTCCGGCGGCATGAAGCAGCGCGTGATGATCGCGATGGCGCTGGCAGGCAGCCCGAAGCTGCTCATCGCCGACGAGCCCACCACCGCGCTGGATGTGACGATACAGGCGCAGGTGCTGCGATTATTGCGCGACACGCAGGACAAACTGGGCATGGCGATGCTTCTCATCACCCACGACCTCGGCGTGGTGGCGGAGAACGCACACCGTGTCGGCGTGATGTATGCGGGACAGATTGTCGAGCAGGCATCACGTGAGCAGTTGTTCTCCAGGCCTTTGCATCCCTACACGCAAAAGTTGTTTGCAGCGCTGCCGGACGCGGCGCGGAGCGGACAGCCGCTGAGCGCCATTCCCGGCAGCGTGCCGCCACTTGGTAGCATCCCGCAAGGCTGTCGTTTTGCGCCGCGCTGCGACCAAGCTTGGGCGCTGTGCCGCGAGCAGACGCCGAAATGGACGACGGTGGATGGGCGCGGTGTGAGGTGTCATTTGTACAACAGTGCCGAGTCGCGAGTGCTGCGTACTGAGTCACTCTCTCGGCATTCCGCACTCAGCACTCGCGACTCAGCACTCGGCACCCGGTATTCAGCACTTTTGCAGGTTGAAGACCTGCAAGTGCATTTCCCCATCCGCAAAGGATTGCTGCAGCGCGTGGTCGGGCAGGTGAAAGCGGTGGATGGTGTCTCCCTATCCCTCCCGCAAGGGCGCACCCTGGCTTTGGTCGGCGAATCCGGTTGCGGCAAGACGACATTGGGCAAGGCGTTGCTGCAGTTGATCCCGCCCTCGGCGGGCAGCGTGCGGTTTGCCGGAAATGAATTGATCGGGACGAAGTCTTCCCGTTCGGCGATGCAGATGGTGTTCCAGGACCCGTATGCCTCGCTCAATCCCAAGATGCGGGTGGCGGAGATACTCGAAGAAGGCATGACTGCGCTGAACATCGGCGCCGACAGCGAAACGCGGCAGGCGCACATCGACGGCTTGCTGGACAAAGTGGGGCTGGCGCGCGACAGCAAGTGGCGTTATCCGCACGAGTTCTCCGGCGGCCAGCGCCAGCGCATCGCCATCGCGCGCGCGCTGGCGGTGTCACCGCAACTGCTGATCTGCGACGAGCCGACTTCCGCGCTGGATGTGTCGGTGCAGGCGCAGATACTGAATCTGCTGAAAGCACTGCAACGGGAGCTTGGGCTGAGTTATCTCTTCATCACTCACAATCTTGCGGTGGTGGAGTATCTCGCGCATGAGGTCTGTGTGATGTATCTGGGGCGTATCGTCGAGCGCGGCATGACGGAAGAGGTGCTGCGCTCACCGAAGCATCCCTATACGCAGGCGTTGCTGTCGGCGGTGCCCCGCATCGACGGTGCGGGTCGGGAGTACGTCAAGCTGGAAGGAGATATGCCGTCACCGGCCAACCCGCCGTCGGGTTGCCATTTTGCGCCGCGCTGTCCAAAACGGATGGCGGAATGTACCGCTTATCCGGTCGAAGCGGAAATCAGCGCGACACATGTCGTGCGCTGCCATCTGTACGACCGGAGAGATTAATTGGGCTGCCTGGACTGGCGAGAGTCGTAAGCGACCTTCATGCTGGCCGACTTGCGGGTGTTGGTGTTTTTCTTCGATTTGGCTTTGGTCGCGGTGACGCTGCGCTTGCGGGCGGCGGGGCGATGGGTGTCGGACAGGACGATGTTGAAGTGCTGGCCTACGCGCAGGAACGTTCTGCCGTTGTTCGCTTCGCGCAGTTGTCTTTGGCTGACATGGAAGCGGCGCGCGATGGTGGAGATGGTGTCGCCACGGCGTACCGTGTAACGCACAGCACCGTACATCTCGGCCACGGCGTTTGGTTGCATGTTGAACGCGGCGAACTGGATCGCCGATTCTTCATCCTTGATCGGTACCAGCAGGGTCTGGCCGTTGCTTTCCTGGGCGTATTTGGACAGACCGTTGGCGGAGCGAAGTTCTGAAATGGTCAGACCGAAGTGGGTGGCGATCTGTTCGAAGCGCTCACCTTTCTTGCTCTCATAGGGTTGCCAGGAAACCAGACGCAGATTGGTCTTGGCCAGGTTGTTGCGGAAGGTCTCGACCTTGTCTACCGGCAGCAGCAAAACCTCGGACGTGCCTTGCAGGATCACCGGGCGGTTATGGCTGGGATTGAGGGCGATGAATTCCTCCATCGAGATGTCGGCGAGTTCGGCGGCGATCTTCACATCCATGTGCTGATTGGCGGCGACGGCTTCGAAGTAAGGTTCATCCGGCACGTCGCTCAGGATCAGGCCGAAGCGAGCAGGATCGCTGACGATGTTCTTCACGGCCAGCAGTTTCGGCACGTAGTTTTGCGTTTCGCGCGGCATCTTGAGATGCGGATAATCGGTCGGTTTGTGGCGCTTGCGGTTGTTCGCCTGCGCGCGTGCTACGGCGTTCTCGCCCCAGTTGTAAGCGGCCAGCGCCAGTTCCCAATCGCCGAACTGGTCATGCAGTTTCTGCAGGTAATCCAGTGCGCCGTTGGTCGCGCCGATGATGTCGCGGCGGCCGTCGTGCCACCAGTTCTGCTCCATGCCGAAGTGTCTGCCCGTGGAGGGGATGAACTGCCAGATGCCTGAGGCGCTGGCGATGGAGTTCGCACCCGGATTGAAGGCACTCTCGATCATCGGCAACAGCGCGATCTCCATCGGCATGCCGCGACGTTCGACTTCTTCCACGATGTAGAACAGATAACGGCGGCCGCGTTCTGTCATGCGCAACACGTAATCGGGGTGGCTGGCGTACCATTTTTCATGGCGCTTGATCAGCGGGCTGTTCAGCTCGTTCATGGCATAGCCGTTGCGGATGCGCTGCCACAGATCTTCCGGGGTCGGCTCGGGAGCGACGATCATCGCCTCGCGGATCGGCGCGGGGGATTGTGTCTCGGGTTCGGATTCGGCGATAGCGGCTTGGGCTGGCGCAGTCTGTGGTGCAGTTGTTTCAGCGGACGGCGCGGGAACTGCAACTGGCGCGGCGACTTCGGGATTGTTCAGTGCCACAACGGTCTCTGCACGGGACGCCATGACAACGGTGCAGCCGAGTACGGCGCTCAAGATCAGCAGTAACGGTTTATTGATAGACACTATATCTGTGGCCGAGTGATTGAAGTGCCGCGATGGTAGCGGAGGCGGGGGCTTGGGTCAACCTTGGTGGCGGCATTGCAGTTTGATTATTGGCGGGTTTTTGTTACGAAGGAGGCAGCTCGAATTAAAGAAGGGGGGCGTCGCCGCTCCCCCTTCTGCTTACCGGAAAATTCCGGAAACGCTTACTTGATCACTTCCTTCAACTGTTCCAAAATGGCCGGATTCTCAAGAGTGGAAACGTCCTGAGTAATCTCCTCGCCCTTGGCGACGGCACGCAGCAGACGACGCATGATCTTGCCGGAACGGGTCTTGGGCAGGTTGTCGCCGAAGCGGATCTCGTCGGGTTTGGCGATCGGCCCGATCTCCTTGCCGACCCAGTTGCGCAGCTCTTCGGCCAGCTTCTTCGCCGCTGCCGCATCGGACGGACGTGCGCCTTTCAGCACCACGAAGGCGACCACGGCTTCGCCCTTGATCTCGTGCGGTTTGCCGACGATGGCAGCTTCCGCCACCAGCGGATTGGAAACAAGTGCGGATTCGATCTCCATGGTGCCCAGACGGTGACCGGAGACGTTCAACACGTCGTCGATACGGCCCATGATCCAGAAGTAGCCGTCCTCGTCGCGGTGTGCCGAGTCGCCGGCCAGGTAGGCGCCGTGCATCTCTTCGGGGAAGTAGCCTTTTTTGTAGCGCTCGGGATCACCCCAGATGGTGCGGATTTGCGAGGGGAAGGGTTTCCTGATGACGAGGAAGCCGCCATGCTGGTCATGCACTTCGTCGCCCGCTTCGTTGACGATGGTGGCCATGATGCCGGGCAGCGGCAAGGTGCAGGTGCCGGGCTTGATCGGCATCGCACCGGGCAAGGGGGCGATCATGTGGCAGCCGGTCTCGGTCTGCCACCAGGTATCCACGATCGGGCAGCGTGCGCCGCCGACGGTGTTGTAGTACCACATCCAGGCTTCGGGGTTGATCGGCTCGCCCACGGAACCCAGCAGACGCAGGGAAGACAGATCGTACTTGGTCGGCAAGTCGCCGCCGAGCTTGATCAGGGAGCGGATCGCGGTCGGTGCGGTGTAGAAGGTGGTGACCTTGTGGTCCTGGATCATCTTCCAGAAACGGCCGGCGTCCGGATAGGTCGGCACGCCTTCGAAGATGACCTGGGTCGCGCCCATGGCCAGCGGGCCGTAGGCGACATAGCTGTGGCCGGTGATCCAGCCCACGTCGGCGGTGCACCAGAACACGTCGGAGTCCTTGTAGTCGAACACCCATTTCAGCGAGACCATCGCGCCCAGCAGGTAGCCGCCGGTGGAGTGCTGCACGCCTTTGGGTTTGCCGGTGGAACCGGAGGTGTAGAGGATGAACAACGGGTGTTCCGCACCCACCCATTCCGGTTCGCAGGTGTCGCCCTGTCCGGCGATGACGTCGTGCCACCAGACGTTGTTCTTGTGCCACTGCACTTCGCCCTTGGTGCGCTGGTAGACGATGACGGAATGCACGCCTTCGCAGCCGCCCATGGTCAATGCCTCGTCCACGGCGGGCTTGAGCGCCATCGCCTTGCCGCCGCGGAACTGGCCGTCGGCAGTGATGACCGCCACGGCCCGGGCGTCGGTGATGCGTTCATGCAGACTCTTGGATGAGAAACCGCCGAATACGACGGAGTGGATCGCGCCGATACGGGCACAGGCTTGCATGGCGATCACGGCTTCGACGCTCATCGGCATGTAGACGACCACGCGGTCGCCCTTCTTGATGCCGCGCGACTTCAGGCCGTTGGCGAACTGACACACGCGGGCGTGCAGGTCCTTGTAGCTGATCCTGGTGACCGTACCGTCGTCGGCTTCGAAGATGATGGCGGTCTTGTCGCCCTGTTTCGCCAAGTGCTTGTCCAGGCAGTTGTAGGAGACGTTCAGCTCGCCGTCTTCGAACCATTTGTAGAACGGCGCGTTGCTGTCGTCCAGGGTCTTGGTGAAGGGCTTGTGCCAGAGGACGGTCTCGCGGGCAAGGTTGGCCCAGTAACCGGCGTAATCCTTGTTGGCGGCATCGACCATCGCCTTGTAAGCGGCCATGCCGGAGACATTGGCCTGCTTCACAAAGGCATCGGATGGCGCAAATACGCGCTTTTCGTTCAAGACCGACTGGATATCTGACATGCTGTTTCTCCTGAGAAAGTTGTTATTGGGTGTGATTCACATTCCTGTGATCTGTTTCAAATCGAACCCCCACTTCACTGGGTCTTCGGCACTGACGATGCTTTCCTGGGACTTGCTCAGGTTGATCAGTTCAGGCAAAAAGGGCTCGTTGGATTTGGTCGAGAAGAAAGCCTTTACGACAGGCGTGAGCAGGCTCTTCTCAGTCTGCTCTATCACTATAGCCAGCCTACCTGACTTGAGTCTTACTAACGTGCCGGAAGGGTAGATGCCTATGGTCTTGACGAAAGCCTGAAACACTCTTTCGTCAAAGTGACCGTTACGCCATTCCGCCATCTTGCGGATGGTCTCGGCGGGCTCCCAGCCGTTCTTGTAGCAGCGGTTGGAGGTGAGCGCGTCGTAGACGTCGCACACCGCACCCATGCGCGCGAACAGAGTGAGCTTTTCCCCGGAGATGCGCTCGGGATAGCCGGTGCCGTCGACGCGTTCATGGTGATGCAAACACACGTCCAGCGTCGCTGCAGTGATCTCCGACGAGTCTTTCAACAGCTCCCAGCCCCTGCGCGGGTGTTCTTTGATGAGATCAAACTCTTCATCGGTGAGTTTGCCGGGTTTGTTCAGCACCTCGTCGTCTATCATCATCTTGCCGACATCGTGCAACAGCCCGGCCAGTCCGACATCCTTCAGCGTTTCACCATCCAGCCCCAATTGTTTGCCAAGCGCGATCATCAGTGCACAGACGGCGACCGAGTGCAAATAGGTGTAATCATCCTTGGTCTTGAGTCTGGCCAGATTGAGAAACGCTTCAGGATTGCGCGAGATGGATTGGCTGATCTCATCCACCAGCGGCGCGGCTTCGTTGACCTTGATGGCGTTGCCCATGCGCGCTTCAAGGAACATGGAGGTGACCGCAGCCTTGCTTTTGGCATGCAGCTTGCGGGCACGGTCGAGTTCTTCGTGGATGGGGATGCGCGGCTCGCCAAGCGGGGTCTTGGCGATCTCTTTCAGCTCGTCTTCGACTTTTTGTGTGGCTTCCGCGGGGGTGGACAGGACAGCTTCGGATTCGATATCGAGCCCTTTGTCCGTGTCGATCCAGATTTCCTGCACACCGCAGGTTTTCAACGTCTTCAGGTCCTCGTTTTCCGAAAGCAGAAAGGTCTTCTTCCAGAACGGGTGATCCATCCAGCTGCCGCAGATCTCGTGGACGAACATCCCTGCCCGCACATCGCTAACTCGTATCTTTTTCAGCATGGTTCAGTCTGAAGGTGTCGTTGGCTCGATGAAGGGATTGTAACCCAGTGAATATCCTGTTCAACCAAAACGTAGTTTCAGTATCAGCACCATTCCCGCCAGTAACAGCGTGATGCTGTTGGCGATGATGATGGGCCATGCGACCAGCAGGATGCCGTATACCAGCCAGAGTGCCACGCCGCCGGTGAAGAGGGCATACATGCCCAGCGAGATGTCTTTGGTGTGCCGGGTATGCAACACCCGCCAGACCTGCGGGATGAACGAGCAAGTGGTGAGTGTGGCGGCGACCCCGCCTACCCATTCTTGCAGATCCTGCATCAGTGGTCTCTATGCCGGTCTGTGCCCGACTGCCACAGTTGATGCGCATCGAGCAGCAGACGGTAGCGCGTCTCGTTGGCATCCAGCCGCGCAATGCTTTCCGACAGGGCGGATTCGAGACCCAGGCGGCGCGCGGTGAGCGTTTCGAACAAGCTGCTTTCACCAAGACTGTATGCGCGGGTGACCAGCTCGGCATTCTGGCGGATGCTGTCGGCGGCCTCTTTCGCCTGAAGCCATATCTGGTAACTTAGTATCGCCTGGGTATGAGTGGTGTAGATATCCGCTTCCAGTCGGCGTTGTGCCGCATTCTCGCGGTTTCCTGCGATCTCGGCCTGCTGTTCGGCATTCTCGGCATGCGTGCCGCGCAGGCCGAAGGAGAGCGGGATGGAAAGATATACGCCGGTCACTTTCTCGCTACCGGCGAGTTCGTTCGCGTAACGCACGCCGATGGTTGGGTCGGGTATGCGCTCGGCGCGGCTGCGTTCGGCAAGCATCTGCTGGATGCGCCGTTCGGAGCGCACCATCTCCAACTCATGGTTGTGATCGAGTATGGATTGTTTCCAATAATCGAGATTCCCGGTGACCGGGCGCGGCTCCGCAGAGGCCAGTTGTATCGGCAGGATGATGGCCGGAAACTGGCGCGTCAGCTCGTTACCAGCCAACTCCGTGCGCATCCTGGCCTGTTGCAGCGACACGGTGGCTTGCGCTACAGCCGCACTGGCCTGGCTCAATTCCATGCGCGGCGAATCACCTGCTTTCAGGCGCTTCTCGGTGGTCAACGCCTGTTGCTTGAGGATATCCACCTGCTGCTGCCATTGCAGCACCTGCATTTGCTCGCGCTGCCAGTTGAACCACAGATGCAGCAGCATGCGTCCTGCTTCATGGCGTGCATCGCCCAATGCATGCGTGGCACGGATGACACCTTCTGCGCCGATGTCATCATCGATCATTACCTTGTTGATGAGTCGCAGGGGCCGCTCGATGGCGACATCCCACTCCTTAATCTTTTGTCCTGGTACGGTGGTGCGCCGTTGCGCGGTACCGGCGCGAACATTGAATTCGTAGTTGCCGCTTTCCCAGCGGCGCTGATTGGTCTGTTCGATGCGGATGCCGGTCTCGGCATTCAATACATCGATATGGCTATCCAGCGCCGTGTCGACCTGGCTGTGCGGCGGCAGGTCCGGGTAGTCTGGCTCGGAAGCAAATGCGGGACAAAAGCCCAGGGTCATGGATAAGAGGACAAGGATATGCTTGCTCATGCCAGCCTCCCGAACTCGATGACGGGTGTGATCCAATAGGCGATCTCGTTGTTGGGGTCCGAGTCCTTGAGATGTGCGATCAGCGCATGAGCATCGTCCAGATTCATCACGCTGAGTAGTTGCACACGCTGCGAACGGCCGCGCACCTGTTCCATCATGCTGGGCAGCAACTCTTTCTGGCTGCCGCCCTCGACGCGCGTGATGGTGAAACCGCGCACCCAGTCCGGATGCTGCAGCAGGTGATCGACCATGCGCTCTTCCAGCGATTTGTGGCAGACCAGGGTCAGACAACAATTCAGTTCTTTCATGATTTTCCCCTCACGGCATCGATGCCGAAGCGGCGGTAAAGAATGGGCAGCATGATCAGCGTCAGTGCAGTGGAACTGATCAGGCCGCCGATGACCACGATGGCCAGCGGCTTCTGGATCTCCGAGCCGGGGCCGTTGGCGAACAGCAGCGGCAGCAGACCGAACAGAGTGATGCTGGCGGTCATCAGTACCGGACGCAGACGGCGTTTGGCACCCTCGGTGATCACGCGGCCGATCTCCATGCCTTCGTTGTAGAGCTGGTTGAAGTAGGTCACCATCACCACACCGTTCAACACGGCGATACCGAGCAGCGCGATGAAACCGACCGATGCGGGGACGGAGAGATATTCCCTGCTGATCCACAGGGCGAACACGCCGCCGATGAGGGCGAACGGGATGTTGGTGAGTACCAGAGCGGCTTGGCGTACCGAGCCGAAGGTCGCGAACAGCAGCAGGAAGATCAGACCGAGCGCGATCGGAACCACGACGGCCAGCCGCGCGGCGGCGCGTTGCTGGTTTTCGAACTGGCCGCCCCAAGTGATGACATAACCTTCCGGCAACTGGATCTGCGCGGCGACGGCGGCCTTGGCCTCATCCACGAAGCCGACCAGGTCGCGGCCGCGCACATTGGACTGGATCACCACCATGCGCTGGCCGTTCTCCCGATCGACCTTGACCGGACCGTCGGCACGCTCCAACCGGGCGACGACCGAGAGCGGCACGTTCTGTCTGTTCGCCAGCGGCAGAGTGAGCGCCGCGAACAGCGCAGGCGATTGCTGTACTTCGGCATCTCCGCGTACCAGCAGCGGAGTGCGGCGTCCTTCCTCGATCACCGTGCCCAGCAAGCGTCCTTCCACCTGGGTGCGCAGCGAGTTGCTGATGTCGTCCACGCTCAATCCAAGACGACCGGCGGCAAGTCGGTCGATGACCACGCGGTAGTACTGCACACCGTTGTTCTTCACGGTGTAGGTGTCCTCGCTGCCTTCGATGCCTTCGATGACGGTCACCATCTGTTCCGAGAGTTCGCCGAGCTTGGTGATGTCGGTGCCGAAGACCTTGATGGCGACATCGCCGCGCGAACCGGTGAGCATTTCCGAGACGCGCATGGCGATGGGCTGGGTGAAGCTGTATTCCAGTCCGGGGAAATCGCCCATCACTTTGCGGATCTCGTCGATGATCGCATTCTTGTCCTGAGACCGCCATTCTTCCTGCGGTTTGAGCACGAGGAAGTTGTCGGTCTCGTTCAGTCCCATCGGATCGAGGCCGAGTTCGTCCGCACCGGCGCGCGAGACGATGCTCTTGATCTCCGGTACGGATTTCAGGATAGCCGCCTGCACGCGCAGGTCGATGTCGGCGGTCTGCGCCAGATTGATTGATGGCAGCTTGGCGGTCTGCATGATGATGTCGCCCTCGTCCATCTCCGGCATGAAGGTCTTGCCGATGAAGCTGTACACGACCACGGTGACCAGCAGCATGCCGATGGCGCTTCCCAGTACCTTGCGTTCGTTGGCCAATGCTTTGGCCAGCAGCGGTGTGTACAGTGCCAGCGCCTTGCGCACCAGCCAAGGGTCTTCATGGCTGGCGGTCTTCAACATGTAGGAGGCCAGCATGGGGATAACGGTGAGCGAGAGCAGCAACGATCCGGCCAGCGCGAACACGATGGTGAGTGCGACAGGAATGAACAGCTTGCCTTCCAGCCCCTGGAGTGTCATCAGCGGCAGGAACACGATGATGATGATGGCGACTCCGGCAGCGACGGGCGTGATGACTTCTTTTACCGCCCGATAGATGACATGCAGATGCGGGATATGTTGTCGCCGTTCGCCGAGATGGCTGATGACGTTTTCCACCACCACCACGGCGCCGTCCACCAGCATGCCGAGCGCGATGGCGAGACCGCCCAGACTCATCAGGTTGGCCGACATGCCGAACTTCTGCATCAGGATGAAGGTGATCAACACCGCCAGAGGCAGGGTCAGTGCGACCACCAGCGCGGCGCGCAGGTTGCCGAGGAACAGCACCAGCAGGATGACGACCAGCACGATCGCTTCGGCGAGGGCTTTGGTGACGGTGCCGACGGCACGTTTCACCAGGCTGCCGCGGTCATAGAATACTTTTGTCGTCACGCCTTGCGGCAAGGAGGGGGTGAGTTCGGCCAGTTTTTTGTGCACGCCGTCCACCACCTTTTGCGCATTGGCGCCGCGCAGGCCAAGTACCAGGCCTTCGACTGCCTCGCTCTTGCCGTCCATGGTGACGACACCATAGCGCGTCAGGCTGCCGATGCGTACCTGGGCGATATCACTGACGCGGATAGGATTGTTGCCGGGGCTGGCGACCACGATGTTGCCCACGTCCTGCAAAGTCTTGATGCTGCCTTCGGCGCGTACCAGCAACGACTCGTCGCCGTCGCTCAGCCGTCCGGCGCCGTCGTTGCGGTTGTTCGCTTCCAGCGCATCCTGCACCTGTTGCATGGAAAGACCGCGCGCGGCGAGTGCGGTGTGGTCGGGTACGACTTCGAAACTGCGTGCCAGACCGCCCAGCGAGTTGACGTCGGCCACGCCGGGCAGGGTGCGCAGGGCGGGGCGTATCGTCCAGTCCAGTATCGTGCGGCGCTGCTCCAGCGAGAGGCCTTCGCCTTCCACGGTGAACATGAACATCTCGCCCAGCGGCGTGGTGATCGGCGCAAGGCCGCCGCTGGCACCGCCGGGCAGGTCGCGCATCGCGTTGTTTAACCGCTCCGCGACCTGTTGCCGCGCCCAATAAATGTCGGTGCCGTCGTTGAAGTCGATGGTGATGTCGGCGATGGCATATTTGGAGATGGAGCGCAGCATGCGCTGGTTGGCGATGCCCAGCATCTCCAGTTCAATGGGTGTGACGATACGGGCTTCGACTTCTTCCGGCGTCATGCCGGGGGCCTTCATGATGATCTTCACCTGGGTGGAAGAGACATCGGGGAATGCATCGATGGGTAGTTCGCGGAAGGAGGCGATGCCAGCGCCGATCAGCAGCAACGTGAGCACGGAGACCAGCAGGCGCTGGGTCAGCGCGAATTCGACCAGTCTGGAAAGCATCATTCGCCCCCGATGCCCATCAGGCTGGCTTTGAGTGCAGAGATGCCGCGTATGGCGATCTTCTCATCCCCTTTCAATTTACCGCTCACCGTGCTGTTGCTGGCACCTTCATGCAGCACCGTCACAGCCTCGCTGCGGTAGCCTTTCTCGGTCTGGATGAAGATCACCACCTTGCCGCCGATACGCGCCAGGGCATCATTGGGAATGTTCCACTGGTTCAACGCATCGCCCGATGTCCCTATGGTGGTTTCCACGAATTGGCCGGGGCGGAGATTGGCTGCGCCTTCCTTGATCAGCGCGCGCAGCAGGATGGTCTGATTGTCGCCGCTCAGGCTGCGGCCGATGGCGGTGAGTTTTCCTTTTGCAAAGTACGCAGGAACGGTGACGGTCGCCCCGACCTTGAGACCTTGCGTGCTGACAAACGGTGCCTGGATCTCGAGTGCCAGCGGTTCCAGATTGGCGACCTTGAACAAGGGGATAGCGGCCTCAAAACGCTGTCCGGAACTGGCACTCTTTTCCAGCACGACACCGTCGATGGGCGAGGTGATGGCAAGCTGGCTGCTGAGTGTGTTGTCCGATTGCAGGCGCTCGACTTCAGCGTCCGACATCCCGGCAAGCCGGAGCAGCTGTTTGCGCTCCGCGAGCGCGGCATGCGCCTCGCGGTATTGGCTTTGGGTGGAGCGCAAACGGCTTTCCGCGATGATGCCGTCTTTCCATAGTTGTTCGTCGCGCGCCAGGTTCTCTTTTGCAAGCTGTGCCTGAGTAGATGACTGCAGCAGACCGCGCTGTGCTTCGGCCAGTGCCGGGCTTTGCAGAGAAGCCAGTTTCTGGCCTTTCTTCACCGGGTCGCCGACGCCGACCAGTGTCTGTTCCACCATGCCGGCCAGCGGCGTGCTGACGGTGAAAAGCTGGTTGCCGGGGATGACGACCTGGGCGGGCATGCCGGCAAGTTCGCCGGACTGTCTGGCGGGAAGCGGGGCGCTGACGATACCCAGCGTCTGCAGTTGGGCTGCACTCAGCGCAATCTCTTCCGCATGCAAGGGTAGCGCCAGCATCAGGCACAGAAATGACAGATGAAACCTTTTCATTGGTACGTCCTCCGGAATGATGGGAACACCATTCGAGTCATTCGATTATTGTAGTGGCCAATTCAAAAGATATGGTCAGGAGATAAGGGAAATACAGAGAAGCCGGTTCAGGCAGGAGGGGCTTGCGGATGCGGCCTGTGGTAGGCGAATGTGACGGAGTGTGGCGGATCGTAGTCATTCGATACGAAGATCGTGGTGGTTGAAGCGAAGGACTGCAAAGCCGAAACGGGAGTGACCGGAATGGCGGCGGCATCATCACGCTGATATTCCTGTTGCAGGTCGATGGCCTGCGATTCGTGAGATTCGATATGGCAATGCGAGAAGCCAGAATAAGGAAGATGGTGCGGGATGTCGCTTGTATGGATGGAAGTATTGTCTTGAGTCCCGTCCACATGGGCGTGTGCAAAGGGCGCGACGAACTGCGTCAACGCAAACAGCAAGAGCGCGAAAATGTGGGAAGTTCGTTTCATGCATTTTTCATTTTAACATGGGCCTGATCGGCACACCGTTTTCGGAACGACCGATGAGAGCGGAAGCAGGCCGCAAAGTTCCGCTGTGTTTGCGAATAAGCGAATATGAGCCTGCTTGCACCAGGGAGATTGGTGGCGAAATGGATGCTATCGCCAAGCCGATCACACTATGTTTATTTGATCTGTCCGCGTTCGATACAGATGCCGACCTGTTTGCAGTTGCGGATGGCTTGCAACTTGGCGATGCTGACTTTGACCCAGGGAGCATTGAAATCCTTGAGAATGATCTGGGCGATATGCTCGGCCAGGGTCTCCAGCAGGGAGAAATGGCCGTCGCTCAATACGGTCTGGATATGTTGCGCAACCTGCGCGTAGTCCAGCGCGTCGTTGATGTCGTCGCTTTGGCAGGCACGGCTGTTGGGCAGGGCGATGTCGAGATCGAGTTGCAAAGTCTGCGGTACGCGTTTTTCCCACTCATAGATGCCGATGAGTGTGACGACCTTGAGTTCGCGCAGAAAGATGATGTCCATAAGATGTGCAGCCGGTTGTTTGGTTACTGAGACGCATTCAAGTAAAATCCGCCGTTCGGTATTTTAAGGTATTACAGATGATCACCCTAATCTTTGTTGTGTGCGCCTACCTGATCGGTTCGGTTTCTTTCGCGGTTTTGATGAGCAAGGCCTTCGGTCTGGCCGATCCCCGGTCTTACGGTTCCGGCAATCCCGGCGCGACCAATGTGCTGCGTAGCGGCAAGAAAGCGGCTGCTGCGCTGACCTTGCTGGGCGATGCGGCGAAGGGGTGGCTGGCGGTATTTTTGGCAATTCATTTCGCGCCCCACAATGGCGATGGCTTGCTGACCGTTGCCTTGGTCGCGGTGGCTGTATTTCTTGGTCACGTATTTCCGGTCTTCCTGAAATTCAAGGGTGGCAAAGGCGTGGCGACAGCGCTGGGCGTGTTGCTGGCATTGAGTGTCTGGATGGGACTGGCTGTGCTGGCGACCTGGCTGTTGGTCGCGGTGGCGTTCCGTTATTCTTCGCTCGCGGCTTTGGTCGCGTCCATCGCTGCACCGATATGCGCCATGCTGATCCATTTGCGCCCGGAGCTGGTGTTTGCGACGGCTATCATGTCCATGCTGCTGATCTGGCGTCACAAGAGCAATATCCAGAACCTGATGACGGGCAAGGAAAGCAAGATTGGCAGCAAGAAGAAAGAAGCTCAGTCGGCGTAATTCAGTTCGCGCAGATCCCAGCGCGGCTTCACGTTGAAGCGATAGTCGCGCTGCGCAGGCTGGCTTGACAGGCGCATCGCGCCGGCGAAGGCGATCATCGCGCCGTTGTCGGTGCAGAATTCCAGATCGGGATAGAACACTTTGCCGCCGCGCTTGCCGATGCTTTCGCTCAGGCGGCTACGTAACAACTGGTTCGCACCTACCCCCCCGGCCACGACCAATTGATCCAGCCCGCTTTGCGCGAGTGCGGACAATGCCTTGCTGGCTAGCACATCCACGATGGCTTCCTGCGCGGCATGCGCGATGTCGGCGCGGGTCTGGTCATCCAGTTCGTGTTGTTGTGTGAGCGTTAGCACAGCAGTCTTCAATCCGCTGAAGCTGAAATCCAGGTCGCCGCTGTGCAACATCGGGCGCGGCAGCTTGTATCGTCCCGGAGTGCCGTTCTGCGCAAGCTTGGCAAGCAGGGCTCCACCCGGATAATCCAGCCCGAGCAGTTTTGCGCTCTTGTCGAAAGCCTCTCCCGCCGCATCGTCTACAGATTCGCCCAACAGGGTGTAGCGCCCCACACCGTCCACACGCATCAATTGGGTGTGTCCCCCCGATACCAGTAATGCGACGAACGGGAATTCCGGGGCCGGCTTTGAGAGTAGCGGTGAAAGTAGGTGGCCTTCCAGATGATGCACACCGATAGTGGGTACATCCAGCGTATAGGCCAGTGCGCAGGCAACACTGGAACCGACCAGCAAGGCGCCGGAAAGCCCCGGACCTTGTGTATAGGCAATCGCATCTATTTCATCAAGAGAGCAACCGGCCTTATGCATCACGCTGCGTATCAGCGGCATTGCATAGCGCACGTGATCGCGCGAAGCGAGTTCGGGCACGACGCCGCCATATTCGTTATGCAGCGCGATCTGCGAATGCAAGGTGTGCGCCAGCAGGCCGCGCTCGATGTGGTACAGCGCAATGCCGGTCTCATCACAGGAGGATTCGATGCCCAATATCAATTTCACGATGTGCATTCAGATGATTTGCAGAGGATTGCATTGTACGTTTCGGGCGCGTTTCACAGGGAGATCACAGGAATGTGAAATATATTTTACAAAACGCTTGACGCTAAGTTCGCCATCTATATAATGCGCACCTCTTCGCCGCTGAGGCAGCGAAAAAAGTTTCAAGCCAGCTCTTTAAAAGATAGAAGAAACAACCGATTAGTGTGGGTGCTTGTGCTTGTGCAGACGAGAGCGCTTAGGTGTTCGAGTCGAACTCGTTAAAAATTGCTAGATTGAACTGAAGAGTTTGATCCTGGCTCAGATTGAACGCTGGCGGCATGCTTTACACATGCAAGTCGAACGGCAGCATGGGTGCTTGCACCTGATGGCGAGTGGCGAACGGGTGAGTAACATATCGGAACATATCCGGAAGTGGGGGATAACGTAGCGAAAGTTACGCTAATACCGCATATGCCCTGAGGGGGAAAGGAGGGGATCCGCAAGGACCTTTCGCTTTCGGAGTGGCCGATATCAGATTAGCTTGTTGGTGAGGTAAAGGCTCACCAAGGCGACGATCTGTAGCTGGTCTGAGAGGACGACCAGCCACACTGGGACTGAGACACGGCCCAGACTCCTACGGGAGGCAGCAGTGGGGAATTTTGGACAATGGGCGCAAGCCTGATCCAGCCATGCCGCGTGAGTGAAGAAGGCCTTCGGGTTGTAAAGCTCTTTCAGCCGGAAAGAAATCGCCATTCCTAATACGAGTGGTGGATGACGGTACCGGAAGAAGAAGCACCGGCTAACTACGTGCCAGCAGCCGCGGTAATACGTAGGGTGCGAGCGTTAATCGGAATTACTGGGCGTAAAGCGTGCGCAGGCGGTTTTGTAAGACAGACGTGAAATCCCCGGGCTTAACCTGGGAACTGCGTTTGTGACTGCAAGGCTAGAGTATGGCAGAGGGGGGTAGAATTCCACGTGTAGCAGTGAAATGCGTAGAGATGTGGAGGAATACCGATGGCGAAGGCAGCCCCCTGGGTCAATACTGACGCTCATGCACGAAAGCGTGGGGAGCAAACAGGATTAGATACCCTGGTAGTCCACGCCCTAAACGATGTCAACTAGGTGTTGGGGGAGGAGACTTCCTTAGTACCGCAGCTAACGCGTGAAGTTGACCGCCTGGGGAGTACGGCCGCAAGGTTGAAACTCAAAGGAATTGACGGGGACCCGCACAAGCGGTGGATTATGTGGATTAATTCGATGCAACGCGAAAAACCTTACCTACCCTTGACATGCCAGGAACTTGCCAGAGATGGCTTGGTGCCCGAAAGGGAACCTGGACACAGGTGCTGCATGGCTGTCGTCAGCTCGTGTCGTGAGATGTTGGGTTAAGTCCCGCAACGAGCGCAACCCTTGCCATTAATTGCCATCATTCAGTTGGGCACTGTAATGGGACTGCCGGTGATAAACCGGAGTAAGGTGTGGATGACGTCAAGTCCTCATGGCCCTTATGGGTAGGGCTTCACACGTAATACAATGGTCGGTACAGAGGGTTGCCAACCCGCGAGGGGGAGCCAATCTCAGAAAGCCGATCGTAGTCCGGATTGTTCTCTGCAACTCGAGA